>NZ_KL647098.1:668801-676939 GCF_000725445.1 Pseudomonas sp. AAC
GGGGCAGCCGCGGGAAAATCAGCGGTTGGGCTGCGGGGTCAGGCGCAGGTACGGCTTGACCGCGCGGTAGCCTTTGGGGAAACGCCGGCGAATCTCGTCCTCGTCTTTCAGCGAGGGCACGATGACCACCTCGTCGCCGTCCTGCCAGTTGCCGGGCGTGGCGACCTTGTGGTTGTCGGTCAGTTGCAGCGAGTCCACCACCCGCAGGATCTCGTTGAAGTTGCGCCCGGTGCTGGCCGGGTAGGTGATGGTCAGGCGCACCTTCTTGTTCGGGTCGATGACGAACAGCGAACGCACGGTCAGGGTGTCGTTGGCGTTCGGGTGGATCAGGTCGTACAGCTCGGAGACCTTGCGGTCGGCGTCGGCGATGATCGGGAAGTTGACTACGGTGTTCTGGGTTTCGTTGATGTCGTCGATCCACTTCACGTGGGACTCCACCGGGTCCACCGACAGCGCGATCACCTTGACGCCGCGCTGGGCGAAGTCGTCCTTGAGCTTGGCGGTCAGGCCCAGCTCGGTGGTGCACACCGGGGTGAAGTCCGCCGGGTGGGAGAAGAGAATGCCCCAGCTGTCGCCGAGCCATTCGTGGAAACGGATGCGGCCTTCGCTGGATTCCTGTTCGAAGTCGGGGGCGATGTCGCCGAGACGCAGACTCATGGGTTGGGCTCCTGGTTCGTGTGGGGTTCACTATGCACAAGGCCGGATTGCATTAAAAAGAATATATTTTGATTTTCTTATAACCAAAAAGACATGCAGTCACCTGGCCTCGCGCCACTGGCCATTGAGCATAGCCGCCAAGGCCCCCGCCGCCGTCCATTCGTCGCCTGCGCCCCGCCGCCGCCCGGCCTGACTACACTGAAATCATTAACCCGCAAGGTGTGGGAGGTATCTTCATGTTCGGTAAACGAGTGACTGACGGCGAGCCGGGCACCCACTATCGGAGCGACCGGATCAGCGCGGTCAATGGCCAGTATTTCTTCTCGACCCGCGAAGGCACGCTGGAAGGGCCGTTCTTCACCCGCTTCGATGCGGAACGCGAGGTGATGCAGTACATCAGCCGGATGCAGCAGGCCGCCGGGCTGTATGCGCGGGTGGCGCAGTAGGTGTTGTCTGGGTTTTAGGTGAGTCATGAACCCCGGCCAGGTGCCGGGGTTTTTCTTTGGGGGTCTTCCGGGGGCAGGTTGTTTTCGTAGGAGCGAGGGGGGCGCCTAGCTCTTGCTCGCGAACGGAGTTACCCGGCGGCTACGGTGCAAGCGTTGACGCCGTCCCCTCTCCCTAACCCTCTCCCTGAAGGGAGAGGGGACCGTTCGGTGTGCTCGGGTATTTCGGCGTTAGCCGGCTACCGCAAAGTTTCCGACTGACGCCAAATCTTCTCTCGGCACGGACAAGCCCCCTCTCCCTTCAGGGCGGGGCGCGCAGCCGAGGGCTGGGGAGAGGGAGCGGAGTCAACCCAACGTACCAGCGTCCTCGGGAAACTCTCGTTCGCGAGCAAGCTCGCTCCTACGAAAAGCAAAAGCGGCTCTGCTCTGGCTTTTGCTCTTGGGACTTCCAGAGAAACCTCCGCGCACTCCGAAACGCCCCTTCAGAAGGCCGAGCGAAACCGGCGCTCAGGAGGTCATGCGACATGGATGTCGCGAGAGCCCCGATGGGCTACAGGGACGTACCCTCGGGGCGAGCCTCCGTGGCGGGGGAATTCGCGAGGGTAGCCCGGCTCCATCGGGCCCGTATGCGGGGCAAGCCTTTTTGGTTCCTTTTGTGGCGATTGACAAAAGGGACTCGCCCGAGGGGGCGAAACAAGACGGTCGGGCAGACTCGGTGCGGCGCAGAAACACCCAAGCCGAGGCAACTGGGTTATTAGTATTGTTCGCGGCAATGACGAGGTTAAGGCCGGAGTGGGGCAAGCTTCGCGAGCCAAGCCATAACCCCAAATGAAAAATACCGTTTCCCCCAGGCAGAGAAACGACATCCTTTCTTAAGTGAACAGCATTACGGCTGGTGCCGGGGTTTTTCTTTGGGGGTCTTCCGGGGGCAGGTTGTTCTCGTAGGATGGGTTGAGCTTGCGATACCCATCGGACCTTGGTGATGGGTATCGCTTCGCTCAACACCATCCTACGGGCCTATCGCTACACCTTCGATCTCGCCGGCGGCGCCGGGCATGAAAAAAGCCCCGGCATCGCTGCCGGGGCTTCGCTATCGGCCCTCCTGCGTGGGGACGGCCGCCAGACTCAGCGGAGCGCTTCGAACAGGCCGGTGGCGCCCATGCCGCCGCCCACGCACATGGTCACGATGCCGTAGCGCAGGTTGCGCCGCTGCAGTTCGCGCACCAGGTGGCCGACCTGGCGCGAGCCGGTCATGCCGAAGGGGTGGCCGATGGAGATGGAGCCGCCGTTGACGTTGTACTTCTCGTTGTCGATGCCCAGGCGGTTGCGCGCGTACAGGCACTGCGAGGCGAAGGCTTCGTTGAGCTCCCACAGGTCGATGTCGTCGATCTGCAGGCCGCGGGCCTTGAGCAGCTTGGGCACCGAGAATACCGGGCCGATGCCCATCTCGTCCGGCTCGCAGCCGGCCACGGTGAAGCCGCGGAAGAAGGCCTTGGGCTTGAGGCCCAGTTCCAGGGCCTTGTCCAGGCTCATCACCAGGGTCATGGAGGCGCCATCGGAGAGTTGCGAGGCGTTGCCGGCGGTCACCGAGCCGTCTTCGGCGAACACCGGCTTCAGCGAGTTGAGGCCTTCGAGGGTGGTGTCCGGACGGTTGCAGTCGTCGCGATCGACCACGCCTTCGACCACCTTCTTCTCGCCGGTGGCCTTGTCTTCCACGGCGTAGCGCACGTTCATCGGCACGATTTCGTCGTCGAACAGGCCCTCGGCCTGGGCGCGGGCGGTGCGCTGCTGGCTCTGCAGGGCGTAGAGGTCCTGCTCTTCGCGGGTGACGTTGTAGCGACGGGCGACGATCTCGGCGGTCTGCCCCATGGGGTAGTAGATCCCCGGGAATTCCGCTTCCAGGCGCGGGTTGACGAAGTGGTCGGTGTTGCGCGACTTGGCCGTCAGGGTGATGGACTCGACGCCGCCGGCCACCAGGATGTCGCTGCAGCCGGAGGCCACCTGGTTGGCGGCGATGGCGATGGCCTGCAGGCCCGAGGAGCAGTAGCGGTTGAGGGTCATGCCGGCGACGTGGATGCCCAGCTTCGACAGCACCGCGGCGTTGCGGCCGATGTTGTGGCCCTGGGCGCCCTCGTTGGAGCCGGCGCCGACCACGCAGTCGTCCACCAGCAGCGGGTCCAGGCCGTTGCGCGCCAGCAGCGCGTCGATGCAGTGGGCCACCATGTCGTCGGGCCGGGTCATGTTGAACTTGCCGCGGAACGACTTGGCCAGGCCGGTACGGACGCTGTCGACGATCACCACTTCACGCATGGGAAACCTCGTTGCTTGTTGTTCGATTGGGGAGGTGCAGTCGGCCAAGCATAGGGCGAGCGAATGCCGGGGCGCGACGATCATTCATCCCGGATATGCGCTGCCATCCCCCAGCGGATACGCGACCGCCGCCCGAAGGCGGCGGTCGCGGGCGCCCTTGCGGCGCGCTCAGACGGTGTCCACCTTCACCGCATGGTCGGCCAGCAGGCCGTTGAGCACCGCATGGGTGTCGCCGCTGGAGACGATGGCGCCGCCGTGGTGGTCGGTGTACTTGGCCACCAGGTCGACGTTGGCCAGGTCGATGCTCTGGGTCGTCGCGCCCCCGCTCGCGCCGGTGGGGTTCACCGAGATGGTGGTGGTCGAGGTGGTGGCGTTGACCGAGAAGGTCAGGTACTGCGCCAGCGAATCGGCGGTGGCGTGCTCGCCCTGCAGCAGGTCGGCCAGGTTCAGCGAGTCGCCCTCGCCTATGTTGAAGTCCTTGATCACGTCATGCCCGGCCTCGCCCTTCTGCCAGACGAACTGGTCGGCGCCGGTGCCGCCGGTGAGGGTGTCGTCGCCCATGCCGCCGAACAGGATGTCGTTGCCGTCGCCGCCGAGCAGCGTGTCGTTGCCGCCCTGGCCGAACAGCAGGTCGTCGCCCTTGCCGCCTTCGAGGGTGTCGTTGCCGCCGCGGGTGTCGCCGGCGACGTTGAGTTCATAGGCGTGGGCGACGATGTAGTTGGTCACCTGGCCCTGGGACGGCGCGGCGCCGCCGTTGGCGGCGGTCAGGTAGTCCACCAGGCCCTGGTAGCCGGCGCCGTTGTGGGTGCCGGCGGCGTGCCCGGTCCAGCTCAGGGCGTCGGTGTTGATCACGTCGCCGAAGAGGATGTCGTTGCCGTCGCCGCCCACCAGGTGGTCGTGGCCCACCGCCTGCGGCGAGGTGTTGCTGAAGCCTTCCTGCAACGCGGTCTGCAGCTGTTCGGCGGTGTTGATGATCTGCGGCTGACCGACGTTGGCGGTGAGGTCCGGGGTGTTGCCGGTGAAATGCAGGGTGGCGGTGCCCGTGGTGCTGGTGTTGTCGAAGAACTGCAGGATGCCGCTGTTGATGCCGTCGCCGATGCCGATGGCGTTCACCGACACGTGGTCGCTGCCGCTGAACAGGCCGCCGCCGTTGAGCAGGTTGTTGGCGACGTCCAGCGCGTCCTTGATGTCGTGGTAGTTGGTGACGGTGCCGCTGTTGCTGTTGTCGCCGATGTAGGTGGTGGGGTTGCCGTCGGTGAGGAAGAACGCCAGGTTGATGTAGTCGTGGGCGGCGTTGGCGCCCCCGCCCACCGTGGCGTTGAACCAGTCGACGGTGGATTTCAGCGCCGCCTCGTAGTTGGTCCCGCCCACGGCGCCGAGGCTGTTGATGGCGCTGATCAGGGTGGCGACGTTGGTGCTGTTCAGGCCATGCACCTGGGTCAGCGTCGAGCCGTCGGCGAAGGACACCAGGGCCAGGTTGATGGTGCCGTCGTGGCCCTTGATCTGGTTCAGCAGGTTGATCAGCGCCGCCTTGGCCAGGGCCATGCGGCTGAGCCCGGTGGTCCCGGAGGCGTCGGCCATGCTGCCGGAGGTGTCGATGATCAGCGCGATGTTGTAGTTCTTGCCGGGCGTGGTGGTGACGGAAACGCCGCCCACGTCGCCGATCAGCACGTCGTTGCCGAAGCTGCCGGCGATGGTCCCGTGGTCCGGCCCGAGCGGGCTGGGCACGACGTGGGGCGTCGTCGAGCCGTCTGTGTCGCTGGCATTGCTGCCCACCACCAGGATCGGCGCGCCGTATTTCACGCAGATGTCGAGGTTGGCCGAGGCGGTGTCGCCGTCGCCATCGACGATGGTGTACTGGAACGATTCGCTGATCTGCCCGCTTTCCGGGAAGCTCACGCTGGCCTTGACCGCGTAGGTGTAGTCGCCGGCGTGGTGGCCGCCGCCATCCTTGAGGTACAGCGTCAGGGTGCCGTTGTCGGTGCTGATGGTCAGCAGGCCGCTGCTGGCGTTGTAGCTGCCGGTGGCATGGCTGGCGCTGGGGTCGAGGTTGGTGAGGTTGCCGTTGGCGTCCACCGCGAAGGTCTCGCCGCCTATGCTCACCTGGGTGATGCGCACGGTGCCGTCGGCGCTGACCGGCAGGTCGTTGGCCAGCACGTTGCCGCTGACCGCGTCGAGGTGGCTGAGGTTGACCAGGGTGGCGCTGAGGTCGCTGGGGTCGGTGACGATGACCGGCGTGCCGTGGCTGTCCACCCGCACCAGGTCCTGGTCGGTGATGGAGGTGCCGACGCCGACGGCGAAGGCCTCGACGTTGTTGGTGCTGCCGTTGTGCGCCGCGAGGAAGCTCTGCCAGGCGTTCAGCGCAGAGTTGGTGCTACCGGTGGTGGGCTGCCCATCGGAGATGAAGTACACCCGGTTGATCGCCGCGGGGTCGGCCCCCGGCGCGTTCAGGTCGGCGTTGATGCTGGTCTGGGCGCGGTTCAGGGCGGCCTCGTAGTTGGTGTTGCCGCCGGCCTGCAGGCCGTTGATGGCGTTCACCAAGCTGGTGTAGCCGCTGTCGCCGGCGTCGTCGAAGCTGTAGTGGCTGGCGGCGCTGGCCGAGGTGGCGAAGCTGATCAGCGAGACCTGGATCAGCAGGCCCATGGACGCGTACTCGTGCAGCATGTTGATCAGCGCGGCCTTGGCCTGGGCCAGCTTGCTGCCCTGCATGCTGCCGGAGACGTCGAGCACCAGCGTCAGGTTGACCGCCGGCGGCGGCTGCACCAGCAGGCATGCCGGGTGGTCGTCCACCGCGGTGGGGCCGTCGTCGGCAAAGCCGATCTTGTTGCCCAGGTCGAGGGTCTGGCTGCTGCTGGCCTTGTCGCCGTCGTAGTCGGTGATGCTGGCGCTGCCTTCCAGGCCGACCAGCCCGGTCTTCAGCCAGGCCACCTGGCTGTCGTAGTTGCCGGAAGCCCCCGGCCCGTCGTGCTGGATGGCCGAGTACTGGGTGAGGATCACCTTGCCGCTGTTGCCGTCCAGGCGCAGGTCGAACACGGTGTTGGCCGTGGTCACGCCCTGCAGGCTGGTGGCGGTGCTGCCGACGATCTTGCCGCCGACGTCGTAAAGGTGGATGGTCGCGTTGCCGCTGCTCAGCCCGCTGTCGGCGCCCTGCCCGGCCAGCAGCTTGAGGCTGTAGCTCCAACTCACGGCGGAGGCCGGGGCATCGGCGCCGGCGCTCTGCGAGGTGATGACGAAGGCGCCGGTGAAGTCGCCGCTGGCGGTGTCGGAGTTGGCGCCTATGGTGTCGGCGTCCTGGGTCTGCACCAGCACCGACTGGCTGCCCAGGCCGACGCTGATGGACGGGCCGTCGTCGGCGAAGGCCACCTTGTTGCCCAGGTCCAGCGAGGCCGTGGAGCTGGCCTTGTCGCCGTCGTAGTCGGTGATGGTCGCGGTGGCCTGCAGGCTCACCAGGCCGGTGGCCAGGGGGGCCTGCTGGGTGGCGTAGTTGCTGGTGGCGCCCGGCAGCGCGTGGTCGATTTCGGCGTACTGCGTCAGGGTGACATTGCCGCTGCCGTCCACCTTCAGGTTGAAGATGGTGTTGCTGGCATTCACCCCGCCTTCGGTGTTCGAGGTGCTGCCGATGATCTGGCCGTTCTGCTCGTACAGGTAGATCTTCTGCCCCGCACTGCTCAGGCCCGATTGGGTGCCTTCGGCCACGTCCAGCTTCAGCGCGTAGCTCCAGTTCACCGCGGCCGGGGTATCGGCGCCGGCGATCTGCGAGGTGATGGCAAAGGCCGCGGCGAAGCTGGTGGTGGCGGTGTCGAAGTTCGAGCCGATGGTGTCCGCGTCGTGGGTCAGCAGCACGACGGGCTTGCTGCCGCTGAGGTCGATGCAGATGGACGGGCCGTCGTCGTCGAACGCGACCTTGTTGCCCAGATCCAGGGACGCCGTGGAGCTGGCCTTGTCGCCGTCGTAGTCGGTGATGGTAGCGGTGGCCTGCAAGCTGACCAACCCGGTGCCGAGGGGGGTCTGCTGGGTCGCGTAGTCGCTGGTCGCGCCCGGTAGCGGGTGATCGATCTCGGCATATTGCGTCAGGGTGACGTTGCCGCTGCCGTCCACCTTCAGGTTGAAGATGGTGTTGCTGGCATTCACGCCACCTTCACTGCTGGCGGTGCTGCCGATGATCTGGCCGTTCTGCTCGTACAGATAAATCTTCTGCCCGGCACTGTTCAGCCCCGACTGGGTGCCTTCGGCCACGTCCAGTTTCAGCGCATAGCTCCAGCTCACCGCGGCCGGCGTATCGGCGCCAGCGCTCTGCGAGGTGATGGCAAAGGCCGCGGCGAAGCTGGTGGTGGCGGTGTCGAAGTTGCTGCCGATGGTGTCGGCGTCCTGGGTGTGCAGCAGTACCGGAACCTTACCGCTGAGATCGATGCAGATGGACGGGCCGTCATCGTCGAACGCGACCTTGTTGCCCAGGTCGAGCGAGGCCGTGGAGCTGGCCTTGTCGCCATCGTAGTCGGTGATGGTGGCGCTGGCCTGCAGGCTCACCAGGCCAGTGCCGAGGGAGGTCTGCTGGGTCGCATAGTTGCTGGTCGCGCCCGGCAACGCGTGATCGATCTCGGCGTATTGCGTGAGGGTGACATTGCCGCTGCCGTCCACCTTCAGGTTGAAGATGGTGTTGCTGGCATTCACGCCACCTTCACTGCTGGCGGTGCTGCCGATGATCTGGCCGTTCTGCTCGTACAGGTA
>NZ_KL647098.1:677392-702330 GCF_000725445.1 Pseudomonas sp. AAC
GCGGCGAAGCTGGTGGTGGCGGTGTCGAAGTTGCTGCCGATGGTGTCGGCGTCCTGGGTGTGCAGCAGCACCGGAACCTTACCGCTGAGGTCGATGCAGATGGACGGGCCATCGTCGTCGAAGGCCACCTTGCCGCCCAGATCGATGCTGGCGCTGGACGAGGCCTTGTCGCCGTCGTAGTCGGTGATGGTCGCGGTAGCGTCCAGGCTCACCAGGCCGGTGCCGAGGAAGGCCTGCTGCGCGGCATAGTTACTGGTCGCACCCGGCAGCGCGTGATCGATCTCGGCGTATTGCGTCAGGGTGACGTTGCCGCTGCCGTCGACCTTCAGGTTGAAGATGGTGTTGCTGGCATTCACGCCACCTTCACTGCTGGCGGTGCTGCCGATGATCTGGCCGTTCTGCTCGTAGAGGTAAATCTTCTGCCCGGCGCTGTTCAGGCCTGACTGGGTACCTTCGGCCACGTCCAGTTTCAGCGCGTAGCTCCAGCTCACCGCGGCCGGGGTATCGGCGCCGGCGCTTTGCGAAGTGATGGCGAAGGCCGCGGCGAAGCTGGTGGTGGCGGTGTCGAAGTTGCTGCCGATGGTGTCGGCGTCCTGGGTGTGCAGCAGCACCGGAACCTTACCGCTGAGGTCGATGCAGATGGAGGGGCCGTCGTCGTCGAAGGCCACCTTGCCGCCCAGGTCGATGCTGGCGCTGGACGAGGCCTTGTCGCCGTCGTAATCGGTGATGGTGGCGGTGGCCTGCAAGCTGACCAACCCGGTGCCGAGGGGGGTCTGCTGGGTCGCGTAGTCGCTGGTCGCGCCCGGTAGCGGGTGATCGATCTCGGCATATTGCGTCAGGGTGACGTTGCCGCTGCCGTCGACCTTCAGGTTGAAGATGGTGTTGCTGGCATTCACGCCACCTTCACTGCTGGCGGTGCTGCCGATGATCTGGCCGTTCTGCTCGTACAGGTAAATCTTCTGCCCGGCACTGTTCAGCCCCGATTGGCTGCCTTCGGCCACGTCCAGCTTCAGCGCGTAGCTCCAGTTCACCGCGGCCGGGCCGTCGGCGCCAGCGTTCTGCGAAGTGATGGCGAAGGCCGCGGCGAAGCTGGTGGTGGCGGTGTCGAAGTTGCTGCCGATGGTGTCGGCGTCCTGGGTCACCAGGTTGCCGAGCAGCGCGCCGCTGGCGCCGATGCCGATGCTCGGGCCGTCGTCGGCGAAGCCGATCCGGCCGCCCAGGTCGAGGTTCTGGCTGGCGCTGGCCGGGTCGCCGTCACGGTCGGTGATGGTGACGCTGCCCTGCAGTTGAACCAGGTCGCTGCCGAGGGAGACCTGCTGGCTGTCGAAGCCGCTGGTGTCCCCGGGCAGGGCGTGGTCGATGGCGGCGTACTGGGTCAGGGTGACCTTGCCGCTGGCGGCGTCCACCGCCAGCGAGAAGACGGTGTTGGCGCTGCTGACCGCGCCGGCGCTGGCGGCGGTGGAGCCCACCACCACGCCATCGATCAGGTAGAGGTGGATGCCCTGGCCGCCGCTGCTCAGGCCCGAGGCCTCGCCCTGGCCGGTGACGGTCAGGCTGTAGTGCCAGGCCACGCTGCCCGCGCCGTCGGCGCCATAGGCCAGGGTCGCCTTGAAGGCGCTGGCGAAGTCCGCCGAGACGCTCTCCGAAGCGCCGCCGCGGGTGCCTTCGTCATGGCTGAGCAGGCTCGGCGCCTCGCCGTCCAGGGCCAGGGAGGCGGTGGGGCTGTCGTCGTTGATGAGGATGGCCAGGTTGCCGCCGGCGGGCGTGCCGTTGCCGTCGGTCAGGGTGTAGGGGACGCTGAGGGCGATGTCGTCCTCGACGCCGTGCTGCGGGTGGTCCAGCGGCTGCTGCAGGACCAGTTCATAGGTGCCGTTGGCGAGGTTGGTGAGAGTCAGGGTGAAGACCGTCTGGCCATTGGCCGAGGCCGTCAGCACGTGGCCGTCGGGGCTGACGCTGTAGCTCAGGGCCACGCCGCCGGAGGTCAGCGCCGGCAGGCCGCTGGTGCTCCAGGCGAAGGTCCCGGGGCCGTCGGCGCCGAAGTCGTAACCGAGGCTGCCGGAAGCGCTGGCGCCGACGCCGGGCAGGCCGTCGTTGCCCTGGATGCCGCCGGGCAGGCCGTCTTCATCCACCACGGCGCTGGCGTTGCCCGCGCTGGGCACGCCGTCGACGGGCGGGGTCGGCGGTTCCGGCGGGGTCGGCGGCGCCGCCTGGGCCTGCTCGGGGCTGGGGATGCCGTCGAACAGCCGCGGGAACAGCGGGCCGCTGCCCAGGGGCCCGGTGGGGAAGCCGATGTCCGGATCGATGTGGCCGCCGATCTCGGTCAGCAGCACGAAGGAGTGCCCGCCGCCGGCCTTGGCGTTGCCGCCGGCGGAGAACGACGGCCCGGCCGCGGTGGCCTCGGCCACCTGGCTCGGGTCCTGCCCGGCGGCGATGGCCGCCTGCAGCGCCTTGACGTCGGCGATGTCCTGCTGGCTGGGCGCGACCGGCGCCTGCGCCGGCGCGCTGTCCGCGTACTGGTGGTGGGCGGCGGCGACCAGTTGATTGCTCATCGGCATCGAACTGTCGCGCCCCAGGGTGAGTTCGCCGCCACCGGCGATCGCCACGGCCACGGCACCTTCGTGCCCGGTCACCAGTTGTTCGCCGACGAACAGCTTGTCGCCCTGGTGCAGGATGCGACGCGAACCATCCGCGGCCACGGCGAAGACCTCGCCTACCGCCTTGCTGACGATACCTACCAAGCTGGCCATGACTGCATCCTCCGCGCTTACTCTGCGCTTGCCGCCCGGCGCCGCCTCCGGCGGCACCCAAGACCTCCGAGTTGGCCATGCCGTCACCGGCGCGCAGTGGTGCGTAGAGGGAAGCGGAAGCCCGAAGGCGCTTTGGCATCAAAAAGCCAGCGGATGAATCCGCCATTTTTTTGACCACGCTTGCTTCGGTACTTCGCGGAAACGCCCGCCCTAGCCGCCTGAAACGTACATGGCTGTATGTGCAAGCCCTATTCGTCCCCATAGCCAAGAAAAATCAGGGTTTGCGAGTTTTACAATGTGCCGCTTTTCACAGGTGTCATAAGACTTTTTCTGAATATGGGATGTGAAAAATTCTTCTGAGGTTCGCGAAAAGTTGTTCTTAGCTCTGATGTTACAGGCGTGAAACGCTTGATATCAGAAAAAAGCCAAGTTTTTGGCGAATTGCAAGAGCATCGAAGTCGAGAACACCAGGAGAACGCCATGCGCAGTCGTAACGCGACGCTATGGAGCGGTGTATTTCTGGCGGCCACCTGCGCTCAAGCCAACGCGATGAGCCTGACCCAAGCCATACAGAGCACCCTGCAATATCACCCGGAGATCAGCCAGAGCATGAACAGCCGGCTGACCGCAGACCAGGAACTGAAGATCGCCCGCGGCGGCTACCTGCCCACCGTCGATCTACTGCTGGGTTACGGCCGCGAAGGCGTCGATAGCCCCTCTACCCGTCAGGAAGGCAACCACAACAAGGAAACGCTCAACCGCGGCGATGCCGAGCTCCGCCTGCAGCAGATGCTGTTCGACGGCTTCGCCACGCCCAACGAGGTGGCGCGTAACGAGGCCAACGTCAATTCCAAGGCGTTCCGCGTGCTGGGCACCTCGGAGAACGCCGCGCTGCGCACCGTCGAGGTCTACCTCAACGTGCTGCAGCACCGCGAGATGGTGAGCCTGGCGCGCAACAACCTGCAGGCCCACCAGCGCATCGGCGACCAGATCCGCATGCGCAGCCAGCAGGGCGTCGGCAGCACCGCCGACAACGACCAGGCCACCGCGCGCCTGGCCCTGGCGCAGAACAACCTGTACACCGAGGAAGTCGACCTGCGCGACGCCGAGGCCAACTTCTACAGCGCCGTGGGCAAGCAGCCCGACGAGCTGGAGACGCCCTCCACCGTCAAGGCCCTGGTGCCCAGCGACATCAACAAGGCGCGCCAGGAAGTGCTGAGCAACAACCCGCTGCTCAAATCGGCCCAGGCCGACGTGAATGCCGCCGAGAAGCAGTACGAGGCGGCCAAGTCGCCCTTCTACCCGCGCTTCGACCTGGAACTGTCGAAGGCGGCGAACAACAACGTCGACGGCGAAGTGGGCCACTACAACGACTGGGAAGCCCAGGTGGTGATGCGCTACAACCTGTTCAACGGCATGCGCGACAAGAACCGCCTCGGCGCCACCTCGCACCAGATCGACGAAGCCAAGGACGTCCGCGACAACGCCCTGCGCCTGCTCAACGAGAACCTCTCGCTGGCCTGGGACGCCATGGAGAACGCCACCAAGCAGACCGGCCCGGCGCGCGAATACGCCGACTACACGCGCAAGGTCCGCGAGGCCTACCAGCAGCAGTTCACCCTCGGCCAGCGCACGCTGCTCGACCTGCTGGACAGCGAGAACGAACTGTTCACCGCCAACCGCCGCTACACCCAGGTGCGCTACACCGAGGAGTACTCGCGCTACCGCGTGCTGGCCGCCATGGGCGCCCTGCTGCGCTCGCAGAACGTCGTGCCGCCCCATGAGGGCGTGGCGCTGTCCGACGTGAAGACCGAGACACGCCTGCCCGACATGAAATAAGGCCCTGCCCGCCCTGCGCCCGCCGCCGGCCCCGTCCGGCCGGCGGCGCTTGCGGGGCGCGGCGGCCGCACGGGGCTCGCAGAAGCCCGGGAGAAGTAGCGTGACCATGATCATCCAGGAGCGCGGCAACCCCGCAGCGGACGACCCCCGCCTGAGCCACGACGACCCCCTGCTCGACGGCCTGCTGATCCTCTGCCGCCTGCACGGCTGCTCGGTCAGCCGCACCAGCCTGAGCGCCGGCCTGCCGTTGCCGCAGCAACGCCTGAACGCCGAGCTGCTGCCCCGCGCCGCGGCCCGCGCCGGCCTGCAGGGGCGCCTGCTGCGCCGCGAGCTGAAGGCCATACCGGCGCTGAACCTGCCGGTCCTGTTGCTGCTCGAAGGCGGGCGTAGCGCGGTGCTGCGCCAGTGGGGGGCGGACGGCCAGGCGCTGATCCTGCCCTGCGAGACCGA
Source organism: Pseudomonas sp. AAC (assembly GCF_000725445.1). Classification (NCBI taxonomy): domain Bacteria; kingdom Pseudomonadati; phylum Pseudomonadota; class Gammaproteobacteria; order Pseudomonadales; family Pseudomonadaceae; genus Pseudomonas; species Pseudomonas sp. AAC. Next base: position 682,429 of record NZ_KL647098.1, read on the forward strand.
GGGCGGCGAGCAGTGGGTGAGCACCGAGGAGCTGGCCGCGCAGTACAGCGGCCTGGCCCTGTTCGCCCGCCCGCGCCACGAGCTGGAGGCGGCGCGCCAGCCGCTGGTGCCGCGGGTCGAGGCCTGGTTCCGCGACACCCTCAGGCTGTCGCGCTGGCTCTATACCGACGCCCTGGTGGCGAGCCTGCTGATCAACCTGCTGAGCATGCTGGTGCCGCTGTTCGTCATGCAGACCTACGACCGCGTGGTGCCCAACCAGGCCATCTCCACCCTCTGGGTGCTGGCCAGCGGGTTGCTGCTGGGCACCCTCTTCGAGCTGCTGCTGCGGGTGCTGCGCTCGCACCTGCTGGACATGGCCGGGAAGAAGACCGACGTGGTGCTCTCGGCCACGCTGTTCGAGCGCATCACCGGCATGGCCATGAAGTTCCGCCCGGCCACGGTCGGCGGTTTCGCCCAGAGCATCCACGACTTCCAGGGCCTGCGCGAATTCCTCACCGCGCTGACCCTCACCAGCCTCATCGACCTGCCCTTCTCGCTGCTGATGATCGTGGTCATCGGCCTGCTCGGCGGCGCTCTGGTGGCGGTGCCGCTGCTGGCCTTCCCGCTGACCATCGGCTTCGCCTACCTGATCCAGGTGCGCCTGCGCGACACCGTGCAGAAGAGCCTGACCCTCGGCGCCGAGCGCCAGGCCCTGCTGATCGAGACCCTCGGCGGCCTGGAAACGCTCAAGGCGTGCGGCGCCGAGAGCGAGCGGCAGTACCGCTGGGAAGCCACCCACGGCGCCCTCACCCGCCTGGACAACCACGCCCGCTTCCTCGCCACCCTGGCCACCAACGGCACCCTGTTCGTCCAGCAGTTCGCCGGCATGGCCCTGATCATCTGCGGCGTCTACGCCATCCTCGACGGCCAGCTCAGCGTCGGCGCCCTGGTCGCCTGCTACATGCTCAACAGCCGGGTGCTGGCGCCGCTGGGGCAGATCGCCGGGCTGATCACCCGCCACCAGCAGGCGCGCCTGACCATGAAGAGCACCGACGCGCTCATGGCCCTGCCCCAGGAGCGCCAGGCCAGCCAGCGCCCGCTGGAGCGCACCCAGCTGCACGGCGCGCTGGAGATGCGCCAGGTGGAATTCCACTACCCCGAGCAGAACGCCGCGGCGCTGAGCCAGATCGGCCTGCGCCTGGCCCCCGGCGAGAAGGTCGGGCTGATCGGCCGCAGCGGCTCGGGCAAGAGCACCCTGGCGCGCCTGCTGCTGGGCTTCTACCAGCCGGACGAGGGGCAGATCCTGCTCGACGGCCTGGACCTGCGGCAGATAGACGTGGCCGACCTGCGCCAGCAGGTGGGCTACGTGGCCCACGACCTGCCGCTGCTGGCCGGCAGCCTGCGCGACAACCTGACCCTGGGCGCGCGCTACGTCGGCGACGCGCGCATGCTGGAAGTGGCCGAGCTGACCGGCGTCAGCGAACTGGCCCGGCAGCACCCGGCCGGCTTCGACCGCCCGGTGGGCGAGCGCGGCCAGCTGCTCTCCGGCGGCCAGCGCCAGGCCGTGCTGATGGCCCGCGCGCTGCTGCTGGACCCGCCGATCCTGGTGCTCGACGAGCCCACCAGCGCCATGGACAACAGCAGCGAGGAAGCCCTGCGCCGGCGCCTGCAGGCGTGCTGCGCGGACAAGACGCTGCTGCTGGTCACCCACCGCACCTCGATGCTCGCCCTGGTCGACCGGCTGATCGTCCTCGACGCCGGGCGCATCGTCGCCGACGGGCCGAAGGAAGCGGTGATCGAAGCATTGCGCAAGGGCCACGTCGGCCCGGCAGCGGGGTGAAGCCATGAGCAGCATGCAACCGACGCCGGGCTACCTCGGCGGCCGCAGCGACACCGAGTTCATGCCCGAGGTCCAGGGCACGGTGCTGGAGGACTCGCCGCTGGCCGCGCGCATCACCCTCTGGGCGGTGCTCGCGCTGCTGGTCTGCGCGCTGGCCTGGGCACACTACGCGCACCTGGAGGAAGTCACCAAGGGCGAAGGCAAGGCCATCCCCTCCAGCAAGGTGCAGACCATCCAGAACCTGGAGGGCGGCATCGTCTCGGAAATCTTCGTCCACGAAGGCCAGGTGGTGGACAAGGGCCAGACCCTGCTGCGCCTGGACGACACCCGCTTCGCTTCCAACAAGGGCGAGACCGAGGCCGACCGCAACGCCCTGGAGGCCCGCGTGGAGCGCCTGAGCGCCGAGACCGACGGCCGCGAGCCGGCCTTCTCCGAGGCCCTGAAGCAGACCGCGCCGCAGGTGGTCGACGACCAGCTGCAGCTCTACCACAGCCGCCAGGCGCGCCAGGCCAGCGAGGTGAGCATCCTCCAGGAACAGCTGCGGCAGAAGACCCAGGAACTGCAGGAATTCCGCGCCAAGGCCCAACAGTACCGTTCCAGCCTCGGCCTGGTGCAGCAGGAGCTGAACATGTCCACGCCGCTGGTCAAGAGCGGCGCCATCTCCCCGGTGGAACTGCTGCGCCTGCGCCGCAGCGTGGTGGAGATCAACGGCGAGCTGAACGCCACCACCCTGGCCATCCCCCGCGCCGAGGCGGCCATGCAGGAGATCGCGCGGAAGATCGACGAGTCGCGCCAGGGCTTCCGCACCGACGCCCTGAAGGACCTCAACGAGGCCCGCACCGAGCTGAACAAACTCACCGCCACCAGCCGCGCCATCGACGACAAGGTCAGCCGCACCACCGTGGTGTCGCCGGTGCGCGGCATCGTCAAGCAGCTGAAGGTCAACACCATCGGCGGCGTGGTGCAGCCGGGCAGCGACATGGTGGAAATCGTCCCGCTGGAGGACAACCTGCTGGTGGAAGCGAAGATCCGCCCGCAGGACGTCGCCTTCCTCCACCCCGGCCAGCCGGCCACGGTGAAGTTCAGCGCCTACGACTACACCATCTACGGCGGCCTGAAGGCCAAGCTGGAGATGATCAGCGCCGACACCATCACCGACGACAAGGGCAACGCCTTCTATCTGATCCAGGTGCGCACCGACAAGAACCACCTGGGGCCGGACAACAAGCCGCTGCTGATCATCCCCGGGATGGTGGCGACGGTGGATATCATCACGGGCGAGAAGAGTGTGCTGGATTATCTGCTCAAGCCGGTGCTGAAGGCGCGCTGGGAGGCGTTGCGGGAGCGGTGAGGGGTGTTGTGGGGGCGAGCTTGCTTGCGAATGGGGTTTGCCGGGGGCTGTGGTGTTGGGGGGAAGAGCGCCCTCTCCCCAGCCCTCTCCCTGAAGGGAGAGGGGGCTGTCCTGAGTAGGCGGAAAATCTGGAGTCATCCTGAAACTCCTCACTCCCCCTCGTCATTCCCGCGAACGCGGGAACCCAGTTGCCTTGGCTTGGGTGTTTCTGCGCCGCTCCGAGTCTGCCCGACCGTCTTGTTTCGCCCCCTCGGGCGAGTCCCTTTTGTCAAACGCCACAAAAGGAACTAAAAAGGCTTGCCCCGACATACGGGCCCGACAGAGTCGGGCTACCCTCACGAATTCCCCCGCCACGGAGGCCCGCCCCGAGGGTACGTCCCTGTAGCCCGCGGGGCTCTCGCGACATCCATGTCGCATGCCCTCCTGAGCGCCGGTTTCGCTCGGCCTTCTGAAGGGGCGTTCGGAGTGCGCGGAGGTTTCTCTGGAAGTCCCAAAAGCCAGAGCAGAGCTGCTTTGCTCTTCGTAGGAGCGAGCTTGCTCGCGAACCCAACCACCCGTCACTGGGTTCCCGCGTTCGCGCACTACTGTCCGGAATATTTTCGAGGGGGCGTCTGGAGGGCTTGCGGGGGCTGAAGGCACGGGTTAAACCGTTGAGCGCCAACTCAACCTCACAGCCCCCGCAAGATGTTCAGGATAAGCCGTTTTCACGATGTACTAAAAGCGCTGCCTCGCGGCGTCTTCGATCGACTGGTCGCCGAACACGGCGCCGACAAGCACAGCAAGCGCTTTGGCAGCTGGGATCACCTGGTCGCCATGGTGTATGCCCAACTGGCCGGCGTGAGCAGCCTGCGGGCGCTTGAAACCAGCTTCAACAGCCATCCCCATCAGCACTATCACCTGGGGACGGGCCCGATCCGGCGTTCCACCCTGGCCGATGCCAACGAACGCCGTAATACCGAGGTCTTCGCCCAGGTTGCGCACTACCTGATGGCGGGCGTCTGCCGGCAGTTACGCCGTGACGGGAAGGAACTGCTGTACCTGCTGGACTCCACCACGATCACCCTCAAGGGCCCTGGCTTCGACGAATGGACGCTGTCCAATCGAACCCGCTCCCAGGGGCTGAAAGTCCATGTGCTGTATGCCGAGCAGGCGGCAGCACCGGTGCATTGCAGCTTCAGCGCAGCCAACGTCAACGACATCGACGAAGGCCGGACGCTGGGTATCGAGCCACAGGCCACCTACGTATTCGACAAGGGCTATTACGACTTCAACTGGTGGGCGAGCCTGGATGCCCAGAAGGCCCGCTTCGTCACACGATTCAAGTCCAATGTGCGGCTCAAGGTCCTGGCCCAGCGCGAGGTTCCCCAGCAAGACCGGGAAACGATCCTGCGAGACGAAGAGGTGAACTTCTCCAACCGCAACCCAGGTGGCCGACGGCGTAATCACTACACCCAGCCCCTGCGGCGGATCCTGGTGAACCGCCCAGGCGATGAGCCGCCTCTAAGCCTGGCGACCAACGACCTGAGCAGCCCGGCGGCAGAAATCGCCGAGCGCTACCGGGATCGCTGGCGGATCGAGCTGTTTTTCAAATGGATCAAGCAACACCTGAAGGTCAGGCGTTTCCTGGGCCGTAGCGAGAATGCCGTGCGCATCCAGATTCTCTGTGCGCTGATCAGCTACTTGCTGCTGAACCTTTACCAACGCAGGACGGGAACGCGGCAAAGCCTGTGGATGCTGATGGTGGCGGTACAGGCGACGCTGTTTCAGCGTCCTGGTCTGGAGGCCGAACGTTACCGACGACGGCAGGAGCGAATACGCGAGATCAACCTGCGTCAGGGGCAGCTGTTAATAGCATGAGGCGTGCCGGACAGCAGTGCGCGTTCGCGGGAATGACGAGGGTGGAGGATGGTGCCTGACTCCAACCCCGCTCAGGACAGCCCCCTCTCCCGCTTGCGGGAGAGGGTTGGGGAGAGGGCGCTCTTGAACCCAACACCCTCCGCTAGATGTTGTACTCCACCGGCGGCGCCGGCAGCTCCGCCAGCAGCTCATGCAACCCCGCCGACCACTGCTTGCGGATGCTCGCGTAGTACGCATCCTCCTCCGTCACCCGGTAGCCCGCCGGGACGATCAGGCTGTCGCGGTGGTACACCAGCAGGTCCAGCGGCATGCCCACCGATAGGTTGCTTCGAATCGTCGAGTCGAAGGACACCAGCGCGCAACGCAGGCCTTCGGCCAGGCTGGTGGTGAACTCCAGGTTGCGGTCGAGGATCGGCTTGCCGTACTTGCTCTCGCCCAGCTGCAGGAAGGGCGTGTCCTCGGTGGCCTGGATGAAGTTGCCCTGGGGGTAGATGCTGTACAGCTCCGGCGGGCCGCCGGCGATCTGCCCGCCGACCAGGAAGGAACAGGTCAGGTCGGTGTTGCCGGCCAGGGGCGCGGCGTCGCGGGCCACCACCTCGCGCACGGTGGCGGCCACCAGCGCGGTGGCTTCGTAGAGGGTCGGCACGCTGTGCAGGTTCACCTGGCCGGCGTCGCCCAGGCGCTGCTTCAGCAGGTTCACCACCGACTGCGAGGTGGCCAGGTTGCCGGCGCTCTGCAGCACGATCAGGCGCTCGCCGGGCACCCCGAAGGTGAACAGCTTGCGGAAGGTGGCGATGTGGTCGATGCCGGCGTTGGTCCGCGAGTCCGAGGCGAACACCAGGCCCTCGTCCAGGCACATGGCTACGCAATAGGTCATGGGATGGCCTTCTTCAGGGGTTGCCCGGCAATACTAGACCACCACGGGTTTCCATCCCGTGGCAGCCTCCCCGCCGGCCTCACTGCTGGCTGCGCAGCAGCGGCGCCACCACCACCCGCGCGTGCATCTGCTCGCCCAGGCCGCTGCCGCGGCGCATGCCGCGCACCGGGCAGGCGTCCAGGTAGTCCAGGCCCACCGCCAGCTTCAGGTGGCGCTCCGGGCGCGCCAGTTCGTTGGTCACGTCGAAGCTGTACCAGGCGTCGTCCAGCCAGGCCTCGGCCCAGGCGTGGCTGGCCAGGTCCCGGTCGCTGCCGCGGTACAGGTAGCCGGAGACGAAGCGCGCCGGAATGCCCAGGCTGCGCGCGCAGGCAAGGAAGGCATGGGTGTGGTCCTGGCAGACCCCTGCGCCGCCGGCGAAGGCTTCGGCCGCGGTGCTCTCCACCCCAGTGGCGCCCGGCTGGAACGGCATCTGCCCGTGCAGGGCGTGCATCAGCTTGATCAGCGCGTTGCGGTCGCGGGCCTCGCCGCACTGCGCCAGGGCGAAGGCGCGCAGGGTGTCGTCCGGGGTGGTCAGGCGGGTGAAGCGCAGGAACGGCAGCGGCGACTGGTCGTCGTGCTCGGCCTCGCGGCTCTCGTCGATCTCCACCAGGCCGCGGGCGCGGATCACCACGGCCTCGTGGGGTTCGTCGATGCTCAGCACGTGCAGCACATTGCCGTAGGGGTCGCGCTGGGCGCGGGCCGGGCGCGGCAGCGTGAGCTCCCAGCTGAGCACGTGCTGGCGCTCGCTTTCCTGGGGCGTCAGGCGCAGGTACTGGATGCTGGCGCGCACCGGGTCGTCGTAGCGGTAGGTGGTGTCGTGGCTGATGGCGAGTTTCATACGGCCTCCAGATAGGAACTGTGGATTGCCCGGGCCAGTTGGCGGATCAGCAAAATGAAGTCAGTGAGCCAGGCGTGCAGGCCGTCACCGAGGATTTCGTCGATCGCCGTGTAGCGCAGGCGCGCGGCCAGTTCGGCGGCCAGGCGCTGCGCCGGGCGGCCGTTGTCGCCGGGCAAGGTGGATAGGATGCCGTCCAGTTCCTCCACGCAGGCTTGCAGGGAACGCGGCACCTCGGCACGCAAGAGCAGCAGTTCGGACACCTGGCGGGCATCGGGCGAGCCACGGTAGATCTCGTTGTAGGCTTCGAAGGAAGACAGCGCGCGCAGCAGCGCGCTCCACTGGTAGTAGCCGCGCGCCGAGGTGTCGCTGACCTCCTCGGCCTCCTCGCCGAGCAGTTCGTAGCGGGCGTCGAGCAGGCGCAGGGTGTTGTCGGCGCGTTCGATGAAGGTGCCCAGGCGGATGAAGCTGGAAGCCTCGCCGCGCATGATGGTGCCGTAGGTGGCGCCGCGGAACAGGTACGAGCGCTCCTTGACCCATTCGCAGAAGCGGCTGATGCCGTAGCGGCCCAGGCCCTGCTGGGCGATGCTGCGCATCTCCAGCCAGGTGGCGTTGATGTTCTCCCAGATGTCCGCGGTGATCCGCCCGCGCACCGCGTGGGCGTTGCCACGGGCGGCCTGCAGGCAGCGGTAGATGCTCGCCGGGTTGTCGGCGTCGAGGGCGAAGAAGTGCAGCATGCGCTCGGGCTGCATCTTCCCGTGGCGCTCCAGGTAGTCGTCCATGGTGCCGGTGATCAGCAGCGGCATGGCCAGTTCGTCGGCGCCGCCGCCGCGGTCGTCCGCCGGCATCAGCGACAGCGAATAGCTCACGTCGAGCATGCGCGCGAGGTTCTCCGCGCGCTCCAGGTAGCGGGACATCCAGTACAGGTCGGCTGCGGTACGGCTCAGCATCTCAGTCCTCCACCACCCAGGTGTCCTTGGTACCGCCACCCTGTGACGAATTGACCACCAGCGAGCCCTCGCGCAGCGCCACGCGGGTCAGCCCGCCGGGCACCAGGCGCGTCTCGCGGCCGGACAGCACGAACGGCCGCAGGTCGATGTGCCGCGGCGCGATGCCGCTGTCGACGTAGGTCGGGCAGGTCGACAGGCACAGCGTCGGCTGGGCGATGTAGGCGTGCGGGCGGGCCTTGATGCGCTCGCGGAAAGCCTCGATCTCCTGGCTGCTGGCCGCAGGACCGACGAGCATGCCGTAGCCACCGGAACCCTGGGTTTCCTTGACCACCAACTGCGGCAGGTGCGTCAGCACGTGGGACAGGTCGGCCGGCTTGCGGCACTGCCAGGTGGGCACGTTCTTCAGAATGGGTTCCTCGGACAGGTAGAAGCGCACCATGTCGCCGACGTAGGGGTAGATCGACTTGTCGTCGGCCACCCCGGTGCCGATGGCGTTGGCCAGCACCACGTTGCCGGCGCGGTAGGCCGCCAGCAGGCCGGGCACGCCGAGCATCGACTCGGGGTTGAAGGCCAGCGGGTCGAGGAAGGCGTCGTCCAGGCGCCGGTAGATCACGTCCACCGGACGCGGGCCGGCGGTGGTGCGCATGTACACGCGCTCGTCGCGGACGAACAGGTCGGCGCCCTCCACCAGCTCCACGCCCATCTCGCGAGCCAGGAAGGCGTGCTCGAAGTAGGCGCTGTTGAAGCGCCCGGGGGTCAGCACCACCACGCTGGGGTTGTCCAGCGGGCTGGAGCTGCGCAGGGTCTCCAGCAGCAGGTTCGGGTAGTGGTCGATGGGCGCAATGCGCTGCGCGGCGAACAGCTCGGGGAACAGCCGCATCATCATCTTGCGGTCTTCGAGCATGTAGCTCACGCCGCTGGGGGTGCGCAGGTTGTCCTCCAGCACGTAGTAGCTGCCGTCGGCGTCGCGCACCAGGTCGACCCCGGCGATGTGGGCGTAGAGGTCGCGGTGCAGGTCCAGGCCCTGCATGGCGATCTGGTAGCCCTCGTTGGTCAGCACCTGCTCCGCCGGGACCACCCCGGCCTTGATGATGCGCTGCCCATGGTAGAGGTCGGCGAGGAACATGTTCAGCGCGCGCACCCGCTGGATGCAGCCGCGCTCCACCACGCGCCATTCGCTCATGGGAATGCTGCGCGGGATGGTGTCGAAGGGGATCAGGCGCTCGGTGCCCTGCTCGTCGCCATAGAGGGTGAAGGTGATGCCGGCGCGGTGGAACAGCAGGTCGGCCTCGCGCCGGCGCTGCTCCAGGGTTTCCGGCGCCGCCGCGGCCAGCCAGCGGGCGAATTCGCGGTAGTGCGCCCGGCACCGGCCATTCGCGTCATACATCTCGTCGTAGAAAGTGCGGGACATGCCGAACTCCTTGTCGCCACCAGTAGCCTTGCCATCGCAAGCCCCGTGCCATCGAAACAAAGCCTTGGGTTTCAATGGCTTGCAAAACAGGCCCGGCACTGGCGCGCCACTTTGGTGCAAGCGGCGCGGGCAGCGGGCCGGCGCCGCCCCTTTTGGCGCCAACCGCTTCAGTCTAGGCCAGCGGCGGCAACCGGCCCGCCGCGCTTGCGCCTATGCTTATGCGTGGATGGCGAGCCTGCGCTTGTAGCCCCCGCCGGGCGCGGCTAGGCTGCCAGAAATGTCGTTTCGCCATGACACATGCTGTCCGCCCAGGTGCCCCGCCCGCGGTGCGCTACGACCGCAGAGGCTCCGAACCCCCAACAGGAGTCCGACCATGCCTTCCCCGAAACTCGCCCCCCTGGCCTTCGCCGGCGCCTGCGCCCTGGCCAGCGCCGCCCCGCAGGCCGCCCAGCTCGGCGCGCCCGAGGGCGCCCTCGACATCATCGCCTGGCCCGGCTACATCGAGCGCGGCGAGAGCGACAAGAACTACGACTGGGTGACGCCCTTCGAGAAGGAGACCGGCTGCAAGGTCAACGTGAAGACCGCCGCCACCTCCGACGAAATGGTCAGCCTGATGGCCAAGGGCGGCTACGACCTGGTCACCGCCTCGGGCGACGCCTCGCTGCGCCTGGTGTACGGCAAGCGCGTGCAGCCAATCGACGTCAGCCTGATCCCCAACTGGAAGAACGTCGACCCGCGCCTGCAGGACGCGCCCTGGCACACCGTGGACGGCAAGCACTACGGCACGCCCTACCAGTGGGGCCCGAACGTGCTGATGTACAACACCAAGGTGTTCCCCAAGGCGCCGGACAGCTGGAGCGTGGTGTTCAAGGAGCAGCAACTGCCCGACGGCAAGAGCAACAAGGGCCGCGTGCAGGCCTACGACGGGCCCATCTACATCGCCGACGCCGCGCTCTACCTGAAGGCCACCGAGCCGTCCCTGGGCATTCAGGACCCGTACCAGCTCACCGAGGCGCAGTACGCCGCGGTGCTCAAGCTGCTGCGCGCCCAGCACGCGCTGATCCACCGCTACTGGCACGACGCGACCGTGCAGATGAGCGACTTCAAGAACGAAGGCGTGGCCGCCTCCGGCTCCTGGCCCTACCAGGTCAACGCCCTGCAGGGCGAGAAACAGCCGATCGCCTCGACCATCCCCGCCGAGGGCGTGACCGGCTGGGCCGACACCACCATGCTGCACGTCGACGCCAAGCACCCGAACTGCGCCTACAAGTGGCTGAACTGGTCGCTGGAGCCCAAGGTGCAGGGCGACGTCGCCGCCTGGTTCGGCTCGGTGCCGGCGGCGCCGGCCGGTTGCAAGGGCAGCCAGCTGCTCGGCGCCGAAGGCTGCGCCACCAACGGCTACGACCAGTTCGAGCGCATCGCCTTCTGGAAGACGCCGCAGGCGGAGGGTGGGAAGTACGTGCCCTATAGCCGCTGGACGCAGGATTACATCGCGATCATGGGCGGCAGGTAGCGCTCCGGCTTTTCGTAGGAGCGAGCTTGCTCGCGAACGGGGTTTGCCGGTGGCTTCGGTGCTTTGGGTTAACTCCGCTCCCTCTCCCCAGCCCTCTCCCTGAAGGGAGAGGGGGCCAGTCCGTGCCGAGAGGACGAATGGTTTCAACCGGAAGAAACGGTGCTAGCCGGCTGACTCCAAAACACCCAACCCTGCCCAACGGTCCCCTCTCCCTTCAGGGAGAGGGTTAGGGAGAGGGAACGCCCTCCCCGCCACGATCAAGCATCCAGGAGCGTAGGGCGAATAACCGTTCGCGGTTATCCGCCGCCTGACCTCGATCGCCGGCCCACTCGGGTTCGACCTTGGGCGCAACGGCGTACAACCGCGAACGCTTGTACGCCCTACGTCTGGATCCAGCCCGCCCCTCCCCCATGCACTACCCTGTTAAAGCACACCAGCCACGCGGGTAGCGCCATGACCACAGCCGTCCAGTTCACCGAGGTGAGCCGCCACTACGGCGAGGTGAAAGCCGTCGACCGGGTGTCCATCGAAATCCGCGATGGCGAGTTCTTCTCCATGCTCGGCCCCTCCGGCTCGGGCAAGACCACCTGCCTGCGCCTGATCGCCGGGTTCGAGCAGCCCTCCTCCGGCTCCATCCGCATCCACGGCCAGGAGGCCGCCGGGCTGCCGCCCTACGAGCGCGACGTGAACACGGTGTTCCAGGACTACGCGCTGTTCCCGCACATGAACGTGCTGGACAACGTCGCCTACGGCCTGAAGGTGAAAGGCGTGGGCAAGGCCGAACGCCTCAAGCGCGCCGAAGAGGCCCTGGGCATGGTCGCCCTTGGCGGCTACGGCGGCCGCAAGCCGGCGCAGCTTTCCGGCGGCCAGCGCCAGCGCGTGGCCCTGGCCCGGGCCCTGGTCAACCGCCCGCGGGTGCTGCTGCTGGACGAACCGCTCGGCGCGCTGGACCTGAAGCTGCGCGAGCAGATGCAGGTGGAGCTGAAGAAACTGCAGCGCCAGCTGGGCATCACCTTCATCTTCGTCACCCACGACCAGGGCGAGGCGCTGTCCATGTCCGACCGCGTGGCGGTGTTCAACAAGGGCCGCATCGAACAGGTGGACACCCCGCGCAACCTCTACATGAAGCCGGCCACGCCCTTCGTCGCCGAGTTCGTCGGCACCGCCAACGTGCTGCGCGGCGACCTCGCCCGGCGCCTGCTCGGCGCAGCCGGGGCCTGGTCGCTGCGCCCGGAGCACGTGCGCTTCGGCCAGCCGCGCGAGGGTGAGCTGCAGGTCGCCGGCACCCTGGTGGACGTACAGTACCTGGGCGCCGCCAGCCGCTACGAGATCGCCCTGGACGCCGGCGGCCGGCTGGTGGCCGCGCTGCCCAACGGCGAGCGCGAGGAGCAGCGCCCGCAGCCCGGCGAGGCGGTCAGCGCCTGCTGGGCGCGCAGCGCGCTGGTGCCGCTGCGCGAGGAACCGCTGCCATGATGCGCGCCGTCTCCAGCTTCCTCTACCGGCGCAGCGGCCTCTACCTGCTGATGCTGCTGATCCCGCCGCTGCTGTGGTTCGGGGTGATCTACATCGGCGCGCTGTTCGCCCTGCTCTGGCAGAGCTTCTACACCTTCGACGACTTCACCATGGCGGTGACGCCGCAGCTGACCCTGGCCAACTACGCGGCGCTGTTCAACCCGGCCAACTACGACATCGTCCTGCGCACCCTGGGCATGGCCGTGGCGGTGTCCCTGGCCAGCGCCGTGCTGGCCTTCCCCATCGCCTACTACATGGCGCGCTTCGCCGGGCCCAAGGAAAAGGCCTTCTTCTATATCGCGGTGATGCTGCCGATGTGGGCCAGCTACATCGTCAAGGCCTACGCCTGGACGGTGATCCTGGCCAAGGGCGGCATCCTCTACTGGATCATCGAGAAGCTGCACCTGCTGGGCCTGCTCGACCTGCTGCTGGACGTGCCCGGGGTGGGCGGCAACACCCTGTCCACCTCGCACCTGGGGCGCTTCTGGGTGTTCACCTACATCTGGCTGCCGTTCATGATCCTGCCGATCCAGGCCGCCCTGGAACGCCTGCCGCCGTCGCTGCTGCAGGCCAGCGCCGACCTGGGCGCGCGGCCGCGGCAGACCTTCGCCCAGGTCATCCTGCCGCTGGCCTTCCCCGGCGTGGTGGCCGGCTCCATCTTCACCTTCAGCCTGACCCTGGGCGATTTCATCATCCCGCAGCTGGTGGGCCCCAGCGGGCTGTTCATCGGCACCATGGTCTACGTGCAGCAGGGCTCCATCGGCAACATGCCGCTGGCCGCGGCCTTCACCCTGGTGCCCATCGTGCTGATCGCCGTCTACCTGTCCATCGCCAAGCGGCTGGGGGCCTTCGATGCACTCTGAGCGAGCTTCCTGGGCCTTGCGCCTGGCCGCCTGGGGCGGGCTGGTGTTCCTGCACTTCCCGATCCTGGTGATCCTGCTCTACGCCTTCAACACCGAGGAGTCGGCCTACAGCTTCCCGCTGCAGGGCTTCACCCTGCGCTGGTTCGCCGAGGTGGCCCAGCGCGGCGACGTGCTCGACGCCATCTGGCTGTCGGTGAAGATCGCCTGCGTCGCCACCCTGGTGGCCATGGTCCTCGGCACCCTGGCCGCCGGCGCGCTGTACCGCCGCGACTTCTTCGGCAAGGAAGGCATCTCGCTGATGCTCATCCTGCCCATCGCCCTGCCCGGCATCATCACCGGTATCGCGCTGCTCTCGGCGTTCAAGACCCTCGGCATCGAGCCGGGCTTCCTGACCATCGTCATCGGCCACGCCACCTTCTGCGTGGTGATCGTCTACAACAACGTGATAGCGCGCTTCCGCCGCACCTCGTTCAGCCTCATCGAGGCCTCCATGGACCTGGGCGCCGACGGCTGGCAGACCTTCCGCTACATCGTCCTGCCGAACATCGCCACCGCCCTGCTGGCCGGCGGCATGCTGGCCTTCGCGCTGTCCTTCGACGAGATCATCGTCACCACCTTCACCGCCGGCCACGAGCGCACCCTGCCGCTGTGGCTGCTGAACCAGCTGACGCGCCCGCGCGACGTGCCCATCACCAACGTGGTGGCCATGCTGGTGATGCTGGCGACCATGCTGCCGATCCTCGGCGCCTACTACCTGACCCGCGGCACCAGCGACGTGGCCGGCGGCGGCAAGTGAACCGGCGGCCCGCCGCGGCGGGTATCCAGCCACCGAAGCAGAGGAGCCCCGCAATGCAAAGCAAACTCCTGATCAACGGCCAGTTCGTCGCCGGCGAAGGCGAGAAACTGGACATCCTCAACCCCTCCACCGGCGAGGTGCTGGGCCAGATAGCCGAGGCCAGCGAGGCCCAGGTGGACGCCGCCGTGCGCGCCGCCGACGCCGCCTTCGACGGCTGGTCGCAGACCACCCCGAAGGACCGCGCGCAGCTCCTGCTGCGCCTGGCCGACAAAATCGAGGAACACGCCGCGGAGCTGGCGCGCCTGGAATCGCAGAACTGCGGCAAGCCCTACGCCGCCGCGCTGAACGACGAGATCCCGGCCATCGCCGACGTGTTCCGCTTCTTCGCCGGGGCCTGCCGCTGCCTGCCCGGCTCGGCGGCCGGCGAGTACCTGCCCGGCTTCACCTCGATGATCCGCCGCGACCCGGTGGGAGTAATCGCCTCCATCGCGCCCTGGAACTACCCGCTGATGATGGCCGCCTGGAAACTCGGCCCGGCCCTGGCCGCCGGCAACTGCGTGGTGCTCAAGCCCTCGGAGCAGACGCCGCTGACCGCCCTGCGCCTGGCCGAATTCATCGCCGAGCTGTTCCCCGCCGGGGTGGTCAACCTGGTGTTCGGCCGCGGCCCCACGGTGGGCAGCCCGCTGGTCAGCCACGCGCTGGTGCGCATGGTCTCGCTGACCGGCTCGGTGGGCACCGGCAAGCACATCATCCGCAGCGCCGCCGACAGCGTGAAGCGCCTGCACATGGAACTGGGCGGCAAGGCCCCGGTGATCGTCTTCGACGACGCCGACCTGGCCGACGTGGTCGAGGGCATCCGCACCTTCGGCTTCTACAACGCCGGGCAGGACTGCACCGCGGCCTGCCGCATCTACGCCGGCAAGAAGATCTACGACAACTTCGTCGCCGACCTGGCCAGCGCCGTGTCCAGCCTGAAGACCGGCCTGCAGGACGACCCGGCCACCGAGCTGGGCCCGCTGATCACCGCCAGCCAGCGCGAGCGCGTCTCCGGCTTCGTCGAACGGGCCAAGGCCAGCCCGCACATCCGCATCGCCACCGGCGGCGCGGCGGTGGCCGGCAACGGCTTCTTCTACCAGCCGACGGTGGTGGCCAACGCCCAGCAGGACGACGAGATAGTGCGTAACGAGGTGTTCGGCCCGGTGGTCTCGGTCACGCCGTTCAGCGACGTCGAGCAGGCCATCCGCTGGGCCAACGACTCCGAGTACGGCCTGGCCAGCTCGGTGTGGACCCGCGACGTCGGCCGCGCCAGCCGGGTGGCGGCGCGCCTGCAGTACGGCTGCACCTGGGTCAACACCCACTTCATGCTGTGCAGCGAAATGCCCCACGGCGGCTTCAAGCAGTCCGGCTACGGCAAGGACCTTTCGATGTACGGCCTGGAGGATTACACGGTGGCGCGGCACGTGATGATCAAGCATTGAGGCGGGCCGGGCGCGAAGAGCCCCTCTCCCCAACCCTCTCCCGCAAGCGGGAGAGGGGGCTGTTCGGAGCGAGCGGGGAATTTGGAGTCATCCTGATACTCCCGCCCCCTCGTCATTCCCGCGAACGCGTGACGGATGGTTGGGTTCGCGAGCAAGCTCGCTCCTACGAAGAGCGCATCGGCGCAGTCGTCAGAGCAGGGTGTGAGGCCACCCCGTAGGAGCGGATCTCATCCGCGAATCGCGCCGATACCTCCGGCTAACCACCTGTAGGAGCGGGCCCTGCCCGCGATTCGCGCGCAGGGCGCGCTCCTACGAAGCGCATCGGTGTCAGAGATCGATCACCAGCCGCGCCGTCCGGGCGCGCGATACGCAGAGCATCAGGCTCTGCTGCGCGGCCTTTTCCTCGTCGCTCAGGTACTGGTCGAAATGCTCCGCCTCGCCTTCGAGGATGGCCGTCTCGCAGGTGCCGCAGACGCCCTCGCGGCACAGGCATTCGACCTTGGCCGCCTTCACGTTCTCGATGGCCTGGAGGATGGTCATGCCCTCCTCCACCCGCAGTTCGCGGCCGGAACGGGCCAGCACCACGGTGAAGGCGGCGCCTTCGGCCGGGGCGGCGGCGAACTGTTCCCAGTGCACGCGCCCGTCCGCGATGCCGGCTGCCTTGGCGCCTTCGATCACCGCGTCGATCAGCGGCTTGGGCCCGCACACGTACACATGGGCATCCCCGGCCAGGCCGGCGAACAGCGCCGCCAGGTCGAGCTTGCGCCCCAGGCTGTCGATGTAGAAGCGCACGTGCCCGGCATGCGGGCCCTGCTCCAGCTCGGCCTGGAACGCGCCGTGCTCCGGGCTGCGGAACGCGTAGTGCAGCTCGTAGGGCGTAGCGCCGCCTTCCAGATCGTGCAGTTGGGCCAGGAACGGGGTGATGCCGATGCCGCCGGCGATCAGCACGTGGCGCCCGGCGCTGGGATCCAGGGCGAACAGGTTGTTCGGCGTGGAGATGGTCAGTTGGGTGCCGACCTCCACCTGGCCGTGCATGAAGGCCGAGCCGCCCCTGGACTGCTCTTCCAGGCGCACGCCGATCTGGTAGTGACTGAGGTCGCGCGGGTCGCTCATCAGCGAGTAGGCGTTGCTGAAACTACCCGCCGGGTCCTGCACGATCACATGGCTGCCGCCGCTGAACGCCGGCAGTGGCTGGCCGTCCTCGCGCACCAGGGTGAAGCGCTTGATCAGCGGCGTCGCCTGTTCCACCGCGCTGACGCGGACGCTGAACATCTCGTATTTGTTGGCCATCATTCACCTCGACTGCATCGGCGAGCGGCAGGCCCTGCCGCTCGCCGCGACCTATCCCCGCTCAAACGGCGAGGCACAGGTACTTGATTTCCAGATAGTCCTCGATGCCGTACTTGGAGCCCTCGCGGCCCAGGCCGGACTGCTTCACCCCGCCGAACGGCGCCACCTCGTTGGAGATCAGCTGGGTGGCGCTAGCCAGCGCGATCACCTCGGTGGCGGCGCTGGCCATCAGTCTTCCAGGTGGGCGACGGCGATCAGGTTGTGGAAGTGGGCGATGCCGTGCTCGCTGATGCCGCTGCGCTGCTTGTCCACCATGATCCGGCCCTGGCCGCGGTAGCCGCGGGACTTCAGGCCCTTCTGTACGCTTTCCACCAGGCGCAGGTCCTCGGGGCGGAACACGTCGCGGTACCACTCCACCAGCACCTTCTGCTCCTCGGTCAGCTCCTTGTCGAGGAAGTAGATGTCGTAGTGCTGCAGGGTGGTCTCGGCGTCCACCGGGAACTCGTAGATCACGGTCATGAAGTTGGCGCCCGGCGGCACGTTGAACATGGTGCACGGCCAGGCCCAGAAGCCGGCGAAGGACGGGTCCTTGACCGACTCGTCGACCTTGAACGACTGCTCCGAGGACTTGGCGATGCCGTACTGCAGCGACCAGTTGCCGTGCAGGGTGTGGCCGTACTGGCCGACGTCCACCGAGTCGGCGAAGCTGGGGTGCGCCGGGCCGCAGTGGTAGCACTCCAGGTAGTTGTCGACGATGGACTTCCAGTTGGCCGGGGTTTCGGTGACGAAGCGCGCCGCCAGCTGCAGGTCGTCGATCACCGCGCAGGCCTGGCGCATGCGCGCCTGCAGGCCCGGCAACTGGTCTTCGACGCTGCCTGCGTCGTTGTCCATGTTGATGAAGATGAAGCCGGCGTATTCCTCCACGCGCAGCGGCACCAGGCCGTAGTCGCCCTTGTCGAAGCCCTGCACGGCGTCGCAGTTGCGCACGTGGGTCAGCTCGCCGTCGAGCTTGAAGGTCCAGGCGTGGTACGGGCAGGCGATGACGTTCTTGGCCTTGCCGCTGCCTTCCAGCAGCTGGTGGCCGCGGTGCGGGCAGACGTTGTAGAAGGCGCGCAGCACGCCGTCGCGGCCGCGCACCACGATGATGCTTTCGCCGATCACCTCGCGGGTGATGTAGGCGTTGTTCTCCGCCACCTCGCTGCGGTGCGCCACGCAGATCCAGCTGCGGGCGAAGATGGCTTCCTTCTCGTGCTCGTACACCGCCTTGCTGGTGTAGAAGTGCGCGGGAATGGTGAAGGCTTCTTCGTGGTTGGCGCAGAAATCGGCTGGCAGGCGCTGGAAGTCGTTCATCGGTTGGTCTCCGGTTTCAGGCACGGGCGTCGCCGTGCTTTTTACTTATTGGTTAACGGATATCCGTTGGTTAACAAGCCGGGCAAAAAAATTTGCCGCGGAGTGCCCGCCTCCGCTCGGGAGGCGGGCCGTATCCCTTACTGCGCGGGCGCCGCGGCGGCCACCGGCTGCGGCTCGGCGTGGGGCTCCTCGCCGGCCAGGCGGGCGGCCTCTTCCTCGATCAGGTGCGCCGGCATCGAGCCGTAGTCCTGCACCATCCACTTGAGGAAGCCGTAGATCTTCACCAGCAGGATCGCCATGAACGGGATGGCGGTCAGCACCACCGCGGTCTTCATGGTCGATAGCGAGGCCTTGGCGAAGAGCATGGCCAGCGGCACCAGGGTCAGGGTCACGCACCAGAACAGCCGGTGGGTCGGCGTCGGGTCGTCGCCTTCCTGCAGGTTGCGGGTGCTGGTGGCGGCCACCGCGTAGGCCGCGGCGTCCATGTGCGAGGCGCAGAACACCGCCATGATGAACAGGTACACGGCGAGGAACGCCTTGCCCATGGGCAGGGCCGCCAGCAGCGCTTCCACCGCGCTCTCGCCGCCGTGCTCGCTGAGGATCTTCGGCACGTCGACGGCCCCAGTGATGAACTGGTGCATGCTGTAGCTTTCCAGCGCGCCGAAGAAGAACCAGCAACCGAAGCTGCCGCCCATCAGCAGGGCGAACACCACTTCCCTGATCTGCCGGCCGCGCGACACGCGGGTCACGAACATGGCCACGCCGGGCGCGTAGGACACCCACCAGAGCCAGTAGAACACCGTCCAGTTGCGGGTGAAGGCGCCGTCCCCGGCCGGGTCGGTGAACAGGCTCATGTGCACGTAGTTCTGGATCATCAGGCCCACGGCGTTGGCCGTGTTGTTGATGGTGAACTGCGTCGGGCCGACCAGCAGCACCACCGCGGCGAACACCAGGGCGCCGTAGCAGACCATCTTGCTCAGGTGCTGCAGGCCGCCGTCGATGCCGATGTAGGAGCTGAGCGAGAAGAGCACGGCGATCACGCCGATGACCATCAGCTGCACCATGAAGGTGTCCGGCGTGCCGACCAGGCCGGAGAGGCCGCGGGTGAGCGTCGAGGCGGTCAGCGCCAGGGACACGGTGAGCGCGCCCATCATGGTCAGCAGGAAGATCAGGTCCACCGCGCGGCCCACCGGGCCGGTGGCCTTGAAGCCGGTGACGGCCTCGACGATGGAGGCCAGGTTCAGGCCGCTCTTCTTGCGCACGTGGAAGTGGTAGGCCATGGCCAGCGAGGCCAGGGCGTAGATCGACCAGGCGCTGATGCCCCAGTGGAAGAACGAGTAGCTGACGCTGTATTCCAGCGCCTGGGCCGACTCGGGGACCATGTTCAGGCCGGGGGTCTGGTAGTAGTAGGCCCACTCCATCACGCCCCAGTACAGGGTCGAGGAGCCCATGCCGGCACAGATGAACATGAACACCCAGGTGGCGGTGGAATATTCCGGCTTGCCACTGCCCAGGCGGATGTGGCCGTACTTGCTGAAGGCCAGGTACAGCACCACCAGGGAGCTGGAGAACACCAGCAGCTGCACGCTGGTGCCGAAGGTGCGGGTGGAGAGTTCGAACAGGGTGTTGGCCAACTGCCCGGACTGTTCCGGGAACGCGGCCAGGCCGACCACGGTGAGCAGCACGGCGATGAGGCTTACGGTAATCAGGAACACATCAATCTTTTTGTTCTTGTGCGACATCAATCGACTCCTGGAGCTATGGAAGTCTCCCCGCCCGCGGGTAGGCAAATCCCGTCTGTGGGTGGGAAGGGCTGTTTCGTTCGGCTGTGCTTGCTTTTCCTTTTGTAAACCTTGAGTTAACCAAAATCCAATGGTTAACATTGTGCCCGCAACGCTTTCTGCCTGCAAGCCTGAAGCGCAGGTCTGATGGGGCTTTCCGGATGATTGGCGGGCCGCCGC
>NZ_KL647098.1:702340-850611 GCF_000725445.1 Pseudomonas sp. AAC
GGCCTCGCCCACTTCCTGGGTGGAGCGCTGGCCGCCCATGTCGCGGGTCACCTCGCCTTCGGCGATGACCTGCTCGATGGCCGCGAGGATGTCGTCATGGGCGGCGCGGTAGCGCGCGTCGCCCTGGCCGAGGAAGTCCAGCATCAGCGCGCCGGACCAGATCATGGCGATGGGGTTGGCGATGTTCTTGCCGTAGATGTCCGGCGCCGAGCCGTGCACCGGCTCGAACAGCGAGGGGAACCTGCGCTCGGGGTTGAGGTTGGCCGAGGGCGCGATGCCGATGGTGCCGGCGCAGGCCGGGCCGAGGTCGGAGAGGATGTCGCCGAACAGGTTGGAGGCCACCACCACATCGAAGCGCTCCGGCTGCAGCACGAAGCGCGCGCAGAGGATGTCGATGTGCTGCTTGTCCCAGGTGATCTGCGGGTAGTTCGCGGCCATGGCCTCGGTGCGCTCGTCCCAGTAGGGCATGCTCACGGCCATGCCGTTGGACTTGGTGGCCGAGGTCAGGCGCTTGCGCTCGCGGCTCTGGGCCAGGTCGAAGGCGTACTTGAGGATGCGGTCGACGCCGCGGCGGGTGAACACCGATTCCTGCAGCACGAACTCGTTCTCGGTGCCTTCGAACATGCGCCCGCCCAGGGAGGAGTACTCGCCCTCGGTGTTCTCGCGGATCACCACGAAGTCGATGTCGCCGGGCTGCTTGTTCGCCAGCGGGCACGGCACGCCGGGGAACAGGCGCACCGGGCGGATGTTCACGTACTGGTCGAACTCGCGGCGGAATTTCAGCAGCGAGCCCCACAGGGAGATGTGGTCGGGCACCTTGTCCGGCCAGCCGACAGCGCCGAAGTACAGGGCGTCGAAGCCCTGCAGCTGCTGGAACCAGTCGTCGGGCATCATCTTGCCGTGCTGCAGGTAGTAGTCGCAGCTGGCCCACTCGAAGTGCTCGAACTCCAGCGCCAGGCCGTGTTTGGCGGCCGCCGCCTGGACGACGCGCAGGCCTTCGGGGAGGACTTCGTTGCCGATGCCGTCGCCGGCGATGGCGGCGATGCGATAGGTCTTGCTCATGCTGGGCACACTCTTGTGGCTGTAGGGCTTGTCGTGCCGACCATGCTATAAGCGCCATTCGAAAACATAATCCTGCTTTCCATGGATTCTTAAGACACGAATCGTGAACAATCTGCCGAACCTGGAAGACCTCGCCGTCTTCGTCCAGGTCGCCAGGCGCGCGAGCTTCGCCGCCGCCGCCAGCGAGCTGGGCATGTCCACCGCCTTCATCAGCAAGCGCATCCGCCTGCTGGAGCAGAACCTCGGCGTGCGCCTGCTGCATCGCACCACCCGGCGGGTGTCGGTGAGCGAGGACGGCGAACGGGTGTACCACTGGGCGCTGCGCATCCTCGATTCGGTGCAGCGCATGGGCGACGAGGTCTCGGCGCTGCACCGCGAACCCAGCGGCCAGCTGCGCATCGCCAGCAGCCTGGGCCTGGGCCGGCGCTTCGTCGCCCCGGCGCTGTCGGAGCTGGCGGCGCGCTACCCGCAGCTGGACATCCGCCTGGACGTCCACGACCGCCTGGTGGACCTGGTGGCCGAGGGCGTGGACCTGGACATCCGCGTGGGCAACGAGATCGCCGCCAACCTCATCGCCAAGCCCCTGGCGAAGAACCGCCGGGTGCTCTGCGCGGCGCCGGCCTACCTGGAACGACGCGGCACCCCGCGCAGCCTGGCCGAGCTGACCAGCCACGACTGCCTGGTGATCAAGGAGCGCGACCACCCCTTCGGCGTCTGGCACCTGGAGGGGCCCAGCGGCGAGGAGAACGTGAAGGTCACCGGACCGCTGTCATCCAACCACGGCGAGGTGGTGCACCAGTGGTGCCTGGACGGCCGTGGCATCCTCCTGCGCTCCTGGTGGGACGTGCACGACAGCCTGGCCGACGGCCGCCTGGTGCAGGTGCTGCCGGAATACCAGCAGCAGGCGGACATCTGGGCGGTGCACGCCGCGCCCCTGGCCAGCTCGGCCAGGGTGCGGGTGGCGGTGGAGTTCTTCCGGCAGTATTTCGCCGAGCGCTACACGCTGCCGGAGAGTTGAACGGGGAAGGCTGAAGGCTTTTCGTAGGAGCGAGCTTGCTCGCGAACGGTGTTCACCGCTGGCAGTTGCGGCGATGGGTATCGCTTCGCTCAACACCATCCTACGGGTCTTGTGCTTACCGGAGGGGGTAGGAGCGGACTCCGTCCGCGACTGTGCTCCCCGTCGGCAATTGTGTTTCGGGTTGACTCCTTGCCCTCACCCCAGCCCTCTCCCAGAGGGAGAGGGGGCCGTTCGGCGCGGCCGGGTTGATCGGTTTCAGCCTGATACCGCAACGCAGTAGAACTTTCAGAATGACTCCTGACTCCCACTCCGCTCAGGACAGCCCCCTCTCCCTTCAGGGAGAGGGTTGGGGAGAGGGCGCGCGGCCACCCCCAGCACCGAAACACCCGGCATACACCACACCACCCCAGCCCTCAAACCTCCGGCAACGCCCAATCGATCGGCGTCTTGCCATTCTGCTCGAGGAACTTGTTGGTCCGGCTGAAATGCCCGTTGCCGAGGAAGCCACGGTAGGCCGACAACGGCGACGGATGGGCGGACTTGAGGATCAGGTGCTTGCGCGGGTCGATCAGCTTCTGCTTGCTCTGCGCGTGGGAGCCCCAGAGCAGGAAGACCACGCCGTCGCAGCGCTCGTTGACCACCTCGATCACCCGGTCGGTGAACTGCTGCCAGCCGGCCTGGGCGTGGGAGCCGGCGCGGGCCTGCTCCACCGTCAGCGAGGTGTTGAGCAGCAGCACGCCCTGCTCCGCCCAGTGCTGCAGGTAGCCGTGGTTGGGAATGGGGACGTTGAGGTCGCGCTGCAGCTCCTTGTAGATGTTCTGCAGCGACGGCGGCGCCGGCACTCCCGGCTGCACCGAGAAGCACAGGCCGTGGGCCTGGCCGGGACCGTGGTAGGGGTCCTGGCCGATGATCACCACCTTCACCTTGTCCAGCGGCGTGGAGTTGAGGGCGTTGAAGATCAGCGGGCCCGGCGGGTAGATCACCTTGCCGGCGGCCTTCTCCCTGCGCAGGAATTCGCCCAGCTCGCGCATGTACGGCTTGTCGAACTCCTCGCGCAGAGCACTCTTCCAGCTCTCTTCCAGTTTGATACGATCGTCGGTCTCGGTCATGGGACACCTGATGGAACATGGCCGCCGCACCCTAAGAAAAGCTCCCGCCCCTTGTCAATGCGGCAAAGTCCATGGATCCCTCGGAAAGCTCTCCTGCCATCCCCCCTGCCGACGCCGTGCGCTTCGCGCTGTACAACCGTTTCCTCAAGGGCGAGGCCAAGGTGCCGCAGATGCCCGAGTCGCACCTGCGCGTGCGCCGCCTGCTGGGCGATGCGCGCACTTCGCTGGAGCAACTGGCGCGGGTGATCAACGCCGACCCGCCGCTGGCCGCCTACCTCATGCAGTTCGCCGAAAGCCCGCTGCTGCGCGGCGCCCGCCCCTGCGCCTCGCTGCGCGACGTTTTGGCGCGCCTGGGCACGCGGCGCCTGGGCAACCTGGTGCTGGGCTTCTCCCTGCGCAACCTCTACATCGGCAAGGAACGCATCCTCCAGCAGATGTTCCGCGCGCGCTGGAACGCCGCCCGCGAGCGCGCCGCCTACAGCGCCCTGCTCGCCCAGCACAGCCAGGTGGCCGAGGCCGACGATGCCATCCTCGCCGGCCTGCTGCAGGACGTCGGCAGCCTGCCGCTGCTGGCCGAGCTGGAGCGCTGGCCGCAGTACCCGCGCGATGCCGAGTCGCTGCAGCGCCTGTGCGAGCAACTGTCCGGCGACATCGGCGTGGTCATCATGACCGTCTGGAAGCTGCCCACCCTGACCATCGAATGCGCCCGCCAGCGCAGCCGCTGGGAGCGCGAGCACGACGGCCCGGCCGACCTCGCCGACCTGGTGCAGGTGGCCGAGCAACTGCGCAATCCGGCCCTGGCCGGCGATGCCCTGGCCGAGCTGCCGGCCTTCCGCCGCCTGGCGCAGGGCTGCCCGGCGCTGCAACAGCCCATCCCGCAGCTGCGCGCGCAATTGAACGAAGAAGTGAAGCTCTGGCAGCGCCTGCTCGCCGGCCGCTGAGCCTCAGCCCTGGTGCAGCGCCCGGTAGTGGCTGGGCGCCATCCCCACCACCCGCTTGAACAGCCGCGAGAAGTAATAGGCATCGGCATAGCCGAGCTGCTCGGCCACCTGGCGCACCTCCAGGTGGCCCTGGTCGAGCAGGCGGCAGGCGTGGGTCATCTTCAGCCGGATGAAATCCTGGATCGGCGCCTGGCCGGTCAGCGCGCGGTAGGTCTTGGCGAAGTGGAAGCGCGACAGGCGGAACTGCGCGGCCAGCTCGTCGAGGTTGAGGCTGCTGTCCAGGTGCTCGCGCATCAGCGCCTGCACCGCCTCGATGTCCAGCACCGCGCCGGACTTCAGCCGGGCGCGCACCGGGCGCAGCGCCAGGGAGGTCAGCAGGGCTTGCAGCAAATGCGCTGCGTGGATGAAGTGCGGCAGGCTCAGGCCCTGGCGGCGCAGCGCCAGCAGCGCGTCGAACTCCCCGCGCAGGCGCGGCTGCACGCCCACCCGCAAGCGCGGCGAGGAGCCCAGCGGGCGCAGGAACTCCTCGGCCAGGGCGCCGTCCAGGTGCACCCAGTAGATCGACCAGGGCCGCCCGGGCGCGGCGCCATAGGCATGGGCCAGGCCCTTGGGCAGCACCAGCAGGTCGCCGGCCAGCACCTCGAATCGTCCATCCGCGCAGCTCAGCCAGCCCTCCCCGGCGCTGCAGTAGATCAGCAGGTGGTCGTCCGGCGCCTGGCGCTCCATGCGGTGCCCGGCAGCGGCCGGGTAATAGCCCAGCGCCAGCGGGTAGCAGGCCTGGCCCAGCGGGTGCCGGGCCAGGGCGCGGCGCAGCCGCGGCGGGGTGATGAAGCGGACACCCTGCTGCGGCAGGGGCCAGGCCGAGAGAAGCGGGCTGCCGGACATGCGGATGAATACCCTGGGAAGTCGATCCAATGCCAAGATCGTCCATCCCCGAGGCAAGATCGTCAATCCACAGCGGGGCCCGCCTCGCGCTATAACCGTGGCAGGCTGTCCCACTTCACAAGAACAAACCGAGGAAGCTCCATGGAATTCGATCTCAGCGAAGAACAGCGCCTGCTGGTGGAAAGCGCCAAGGCCTTCGCCCGCCACGAACTGGCGCCGCACGCCGCGGACTGGGACCGCGAGCACCACTTCCCGGTCGACGTCATCCGCCGCGCTGCCGAGCAGGGCTACCTCGGCCTCTACATCGCCGAGGAAGACGGCGGCCTGGGCCTGTCGCGGCTGTCCGCGTCGCTGATCTTCGAGCAACTGGCCGCCGGCTGCGTGGCCACTACCGCCTACATCACCATCCACAACATGGCCGCCTGGATGCTCGCCAGCTTCGGCGACGCCGCGCTCAAGGCGCAGTGGCTGCCCGGGCTGATCGGCGGCGAGTCGCTGGCCTCCTACTGCCTCACCGAGCCGGACGCCGGCTCCGACGCCGCGCACCTGCGCACCCGCGCCCGCCGCGACGGCGAGGAGTACGTGCTGGACGGCGCCAAGACCTTCATCTCCGGCGCCGGCTCCACCGACGTGCTGATCGTCATGGCACGCACCGGCGCGGACGGCGCCAAGGGCATCTCCTGCTTCCTGGTGCCGGCCAACGCCGAGGGCATCCGCTACGGCCGCAACGAGGACAAGATGGGCTGGAAGGCCCAGCCCACCCGCACCATCACCTTCGAGGGCGTGCGCATCCCGGCGGGCAACCGCATCGGCCCGGAAGGCCAGGGCTTCGTCTACGCCATGAAGGGCCTGGACGGCGGCCGCCTGAACATCGCCAGCTGCTCCCTGGGCGCGGCCCAGGCGGCGCTGGAGCAGTCGCTGCGCTACGTCGAGGAACGCAAGCAGTTCGGCAAGGCCCTGGCCGAGTTCCAGGCCCTGCAGTTCAAGCTGGCCGACATGCTCACCGACCTCACCGCCAGCCGCCAGATGGTGCGCCTGGCCGCGCACAAGCTGGACCACAAGGACGCCGAGGCGACGCTGTACTGCGCCATGGCCAAACGCTTCGCCACCGACCGCTGCTTCGCCCTGTGCAACGAGGCCCTGCAACTGCACGGCGGCTACGGCTACCTCAACGACTACCCGCTGGAGCGCTGGGTGCGCGACAGCCGCGTGCACCAGATCCTCGAAGGCACCAACGAAATCATGCGGGTGATAGTCGCGCGCCGCCTGCTCGACCAGGGCGGCATGCTCGACCGCCTGCTGTAACCGCCCCGCACCCGGCCCTCGCCCGTAGGATGGGTTGAGCGAAGCGATACCCATCACCCCGCCCAACCGCATGGGTTTCGCAAGCTCAACCCATCCTACGTGGGGTGTCGGCAAGCGCAGAAAGATGGAAAAAACGCCCGCCCGGGCGGTCCAATCCGAACGCAACGGACATGGACGCCCGGGCCCGGGCCCCCTAGAGTCCCCGCATACCCCGGCGCCGGCCACGGCCCGCGCCCTGCCAAGGAGAACCCCATGAGCACCGCAGTCGAACCCTACAAGCCCGGCCACTTCGACCTGACCCACAAGCTCACCGTGGAGAAGCACGGCCACACCGCGCTGGTCACCATCAACCACCCGCCAGCCAACACCTGGGACCGCGACTCGCTGATCGGCCTGCGCCAGCTCGTCGAGCACCTCAACCGCGACGACGACATCTACGCCCTGGTGATCACCGGCCAGGGGCCGAAGTTCTTCTCCGCCGGCGCCGACCTGAACATGTTCGCCGACGGCGACAAGGCCCGCGCCCGCGAAATGGCCCGGCGCTTCGGCGAGGCCTTCGAGGCCCTGCGCGACTTCCGCGGCGTGTCCATCGCCGCGATCAACGGCTACGCCATGGGCGGCGGCCTGGAATGCGCCCTGGCCTGCGACATCCGCATCGCCGAGCGCCACGCGCAGATGGCCCTGCCCGAGGCCGCGGTGGGCCTGCTGCCGTGCGCCGGCGGCACCCAGGCGCTGGCCTGGCTGGTGGGCGAAGGCTGGGCCAAGCGCATGATCCTCTGCGGCGAGCGGGTGGACGCCGAGACCGCCCAGCGCATCGGCCTGGTGGAGCAGGTGGTGGACAGCGGCGAGGCCCGCGGCACCGCCCTGCTGCTGGCGGCCAAGGTGGCGCGGCAGAGCCCGGTGGCGGTGCGCACCATCAAGCCGCTGATCCAGGGCGCCCGCGAGCGCGGCCCGAACACCTGGCTACCGGAGGAACGCGAGCGCTTCGTCGACCTGTTCGACGCCGACGACACCCGCGAGGGCGTCAACGCCTTCCTGGAGAAACGCGAACCGAACTGGCGCAACAAGTAAGGATGACCCGATGAATGTACTTTTCGAGGAACGCCACGGCCTGCACGGCTTCCGCATCGGCATAGCGACCCTGGATGCGGAAAAGAGCCTCAACGCCCTCAGCCTGCCGATGATCGAGGCGCTGCTGCAGCGCCTGCAGATCTGGCGCGACGACCCGCACATCGCCTGCGTGCTGCTGCGCGGCGCCGGCACCAAGGCCTTCTGCGCCGGCGGCGACGTGCGCAAGCTGGTCGACGCCTGCCGCGAACACCCCGGCGAGGTGCCGGAACTGGCGCGGCGCTTCTTCGCCGACGAATACCGCCTCGACCACCTCATCCACAGCTACGGCAAGCCGCTGCTGTGCTGGGCCCACGGCTACGTCATGGGCGGCGGCATGGGCCTGATGCAGGGCGCCGGGGTGCGCATCGTCACCCCATCCAGCCGCCTGGCCATGCCGGAGGTGAGCATCGGCCTGTACCCGGACGTCGGCGCCAGCTGGTTCCTCGCCCGCCTGCCGGGGCGCCTGGGCCTGTTCCTCGGCCTGGGCGCCACCCAGATGAACGCCCGCGACGCGCTGGACCTGGACCTGGCCGACCGCTTCCTGCTGGACAACCAGCAGGAGGACCTGATCACCGGGCTGATCCAGCTGAACTGGCGCGAACAGCCCGAGGTGCAGTTGCACAGCCTGCTCCGCGCCCTGGAGCACGAGGCCCGCGGCGAACTGCCCGAGGCCCAGCTGCTGCCGCGCCGCGAGCGCCTGGACCAGCTGCTCGACGTGGCCGACGCCAACGACGCCTGGCAGGCCCTGGCCGCCCTGCAGAACGACGCCGATCCGTTGCTGGCCAAGGCCGCGCGGACCCTGGCCAGCGGCTGCCCGCTGACCGCCCGGCTGGTCTGGGAACAGATCCGCCGCGCGCGCCATTCGTCGCTCGCCGAGGTGTTCCGCATGGAATACGCCATGAGCCTGAACTGCTGCCGCCACCCGGAATTCCCGGAGGGCGTGCGCGCCCGGCTGATCGACAAGGACAACACACCGCACTGGCACTGGCCACAGATCGCTGCCATACCTGAGGCAGTGGTGGACGCGCATTTCGAGGCGACCTGGGAGGGCGCGCACCCGCTGGCGGACCTGTAGCCCCGCCCCCTCCCCGTGAAAGACGTGCTTCGTGGCGTTCACCCCTGGCAACCAGAGGAGAACGCGGATGAAACAGATAGCCTTCATCGGCCTCGGCCACATGGGCGCGCCCATGGCCGCCAACCTGCTCAAGGCCGGTTACCTGCTGCGGGTCTTCGACCTGGTGCAGAGCGCCGTCGACGGCCTGGTGCCGCTGGGCGCCAGCGCCGCGCGCAGCGCCCACGACGCGGTGGACGGCGTCGACGTGGTGATCACCATGCTGCCGGCCAGCCAGCACGTCGAGGGGCTCTACCTCGGCGAGCAGGGCCTGCTGCAGCACATCGCCCCCGGCACCCTGGTGCTGGAATGTTCCACCATCGCCCCGGCCTCGGCGCGCAAGGTCCACCATGCGGCGGCGCAACGCCGGATTCCCATGCTCGACGCGCCGGTCTCCGGCGGCGTCGGCGGCGCCGTCGCCGGCACCCTCACCTTCATGGTCGGCGGCGACGCCCAGGTGCTGGAGAAGGCCAGGCCGATCTTCTCCGCCATGGGCCGCAACATCTTCCACGCCGGCAGCGACGGCGCCGGCCAGGTGGCCAAGGTGTGCAACAACCAGCTGCTGGCCATCCTCATGATCGGCACCGCCGAATCCCTCGCCCTGGGCGTGGCCAACGGCCTGGACCCGCTGGTGCTGTCCGAGATCATGCGGCGCAGCTCCGGCGGCAACTGGGCGCTGGAGGTCTACAACCCGTGGCCCGGGGTGATGGAAAACGCCCCGGCCTCGCGCGGCTACGAGGGCGGCTTCCTCAGCGCGCTGATGGCCAAGGACCTCGGCCTGGCCCAGGAGGCCGCGCAACTCACCGGCAACAGCACGCCGCTGGGTAGCCTGGCCACCAGCCTCTACCGCCTGCTGCTCAAGCAGGGCTTCGGCGACAAGGACTTCTCGGTGGTGCAGAAGCTGTTCGACCAGGGATTGTGAAGCACAGCTTACGAGTGCATGGCGGCCCGGCCGGTTTTTCCCGCGCAGGGCGTGGCCGATCATGGGCGCCATTCCGCCGTGTTACGGCCTTTGCCCTGGAGCTTAACGATGAAAATCGCCCTGATCGGTGCCACCGGCCATGTCGGCCATTATTTCCTGGAAGAAGCGCTGCGCCGCGGCCTGCTGGTGACGGCGCTGGTCCGCGACCCGGCCAGGCTGGCCAACCGCGCCGGCCTCACCGTCGTGCGCGCCGACGTCTACGACGCCGCGCAGGTGGCCAAGGCGGTGGCCGGCCATGACGTGGTCATCAGCGCCTTCAACGCCGGCTGGGGCAACCCGGACATCCGCGCCGCCCATGCCCGCGGCAGCCAGGCCATCCTCGACGGCGCCAAGGCCGCCGGGGTGAAGCGCCTGCTGGTGCTCGGCGGCGCCGGCAGCCTGGAAATCGCCCCCGGCCAGCGCCTGGTGGACAGCCCGGAATTCCCGGAAGCCTGGAAACAGGGCGCCCTCGGCGCCGCCGACGCCCTCGACCAACTGCGCGGCGAAAAGGCCCTGGACTGGGCCTTCCTCAGCCCGGCCATGCTCCTGGAAGGCGAACAGCGCACCGGCAGCTTCCGCATCGGCGGCGACCAGGTGCTGTTCGACGCCAAAGGCGAAAGCCGCATCTCCCTCCCCGACCTGGCCGTGGCCATGCTCGACGAAGCAGAACGCCCCGCCCACCACCGCCAGCGCTTCACCGTGGCCTATTGAGCGGAACACCGTAGGAGCGGGCCCTGCCCGCGATTTCGCGCGCAGAGCGCGCTCCTACAGGGGAATGGCGCGGGTGGGGCGGCGTAGGAGCGGCTCTTATCCGCGAACCGCGCCGGTGGTTCCGGCCATCGCGGACAAGGTCCGCTACGGGGAAATGCCGTGCCTCACGACGGACTGTAGCGGGCCCTGCCCGCGATATCGCGCGCAGGGCGCGCTCCTACATGGGAACACCGCGGTGTGGGGCGGCGTAGCGGATCTTATCCGCGAACCGCGCCGGTGGTTCCGGCCATCGCGGACAAGGTCCGCTCCGGGGAAATGCCGTGCTTGTAGGGGCGCCGAAATGCGGCGGATAACCGCGAACGGTTATCCGCCCTGCGAACTCGCCGGCTGACACTGAACTATCCCCCGCTCCGAACAGCCCCCTCTCCCGCTTGCGGGAGAGGGCTGGGGAGAGGGCGCTCTTCCGGGAGTGAACAACTGGCCCGCCGCCTGCGCCGCGATGCTCTGCGTAGGATGGGTTGAGCTTGCGATACCCATCCTACGAGGGTACGTCTTCCCGCATCACCCCTCTTGCTTCCCCGGCGTGGCGATATCGAACCAGAACTCGAAGTCATCCAGCATGCCGAACAGCTTGGCCAGCAACAGCGGGTTGCCCGAGCTCTTCAGCTTGCCCTGGGCGATCAGCACCACCGGGTTGGCCTCCTTGAGCAGCAGGCGGTTGAGGTCGGCGCGGTCGATGGTCACCGTCTGCCCGGCGTCTTCGCTGTGCACCCCGCGGATGTTGTTCAAGTGCGAGTTCTTCAGCTCCAGCAGGTACTCCTGGCCGATGTCCGGCAGCACCAGGTTGATGGCGAAGTCCTCGCCCTCGGCCTTGCCGGCGTTCAGGCGCACGCCCAGGTAGTCGAACAGCAGGCCGGTGTCCATGGCGGCCAGGGCATCGGCGCTGGAGGTCTTCAGCGACGGCAGGTCGCGCGGCACGCCGTGGCGCAGCTCGTCCGCCGCGGCCAGGTAGCTGTTGCGCCAGCCGGCGTTCTCCGCCTGGTAGCCCAGCTGCTCCAGGGCGTCGGCCTGCAGGCGGCGGGCGGCCTGGTTGTCCGGCTCGGCGAAGACCAGCTTGTTGACCACCTCCACCACCCAGCGGTACTCGCCCTGGTCGAAGGACTTCTGCGCCATCTGCAGCACGTGCTCGGCGCCGCCCATGAATTCCACGTACTTCTTCGCCGAATCCTCCGGCGCCAGCGGGTTCAAGGTGGCCGGGTTGCCGTCGTAATAGCCCAGGTACTTGTTCACCACCGCGCGCACGTTGTGGCTGACCGAGCCGTGGTAGCCGCGGTTGTACCACTCGTTGGCCAGCTCCGGCGGCAGCTGGAAGCGCTCGTGGATCTGGTTGATGGTCACGCCCTGGTTGGCCAGGTGCAGGCTCTGGTCGTTGAGGTAGCCGTAGAGGTCGCGCTGCTTCTCCAGGGTGCGGACGATGTCCTCATGCCCCCAGCGCGGCCAGTTGTGCACGGCGAACATCACCTCGGCCTGGTTGCCGTAGCGGTGCAGCGCCTCGTTGATGTACTTGCTCCAGCCCAGCGCGTCGCGGGTCTCGGCGCCGCGCAGGGTGTAGAGGTTGTGCAGGGTGCCGGTGACGTTCTCGGCCATCAGCAGGGCCTTCTGCTTCGGCAGCCAGACGTTCATCTCCGAGGGCGACTCGGTGCCGGGGGTGTTCTGGAAGGCGAAGTCGACGCCGTCGATGCGCAGCTGCTCGTCGTCCTTCTCGATCAGCCGGGTCGGCGCGATCAGGCTCATCGGCCCGTGGGCGACGGCCTTGCCGATGGCCATGTCCACCAGCCCGCGCGGGCCCTGGGGCAGCTCGGTGCCGTACTGGTAGGTGGCGCGGCGCAGCATGGCGTTGCCGGCCAGCACGTTCTCCTTGATCGCCGACTCCATGAAGCCCTTGGGCGCGATGATCTGCACCTCGCCCTTGTCCACCTGTTCCTGGCTCACCAGGCCCTTCACCCCGCCGAAGTGGTCGACGTGGGCGTGGCTGTAGATGATCGCCTTGATCGGCTTCTGCCCCAGCTCCTGGCTGACCAGGGCATAGGCAGCCCTGGAAGTGGCCGGGGTGGTCAGGGTGTCGATGACGATCCAGCCGCTGTCGCCCTGGATGAAGGTGATGTTGGCCAGGTCGAAGCCACGCACCTGGTAGATGCCGTCGGCGACCTTGTACAGCCCGTACTTGAGGTTGAGCAGGGCCTGGCGCTGCAGGCTGGGGTTGATGCTGTCGATGTCCTGGCCGGCATCGAGGAAGCCGAAGCCGCCCAGTTGCCAGGCCACGCTGCCGTCGTCGTTACGGATCACCAGCTGTTCCGGGCGCTTGATCAGGCCCTGCTCGACCCGCGCGAAGTCGGCGCGGTCGTTGAACGGCAGCGCCTCGCGGACCTTCTGCTGCAGGGCCACGGTGAAGGCGCTGGGCGGCTTGGGCGCATCGGCGGGGTCGTCGGCGGCGAACAGCACGGGCGACAGGCCGGCCAGCAGGACGGCGGCGGAAAGGCGCAGCATGGAAAACTCCGGTTCTTGTTATGGGAATGCCTGGCACTATGCCCGCAGGCATGGCAATAATTCCAATGCATTCCTTTACCAATCCCGATGCAAACAAAGCATGACCGACCTGCGCCAGCTCCGCCATTTCGTCGCCCTCGCCGAACACGGCCACTTCGCCCGCGCCGCCGAAGCGGTGAACCTCAGCCAGCCGGCGCTCTCGCGCAGCATCCAGGCCCTGGAAAGCCAGCTCGACTGCCGCCTGCTGGACCGCAACCCGC
This sequence comes from Pseudomonas sp. AAC, assembly GCF_000725445.1. Classification (NCBI taxonomy): domain Bacteria; kingdom Pseudomonadati; phylum Pseudomonadota; class Gammaproteobacteria; order Pseudomonadales; family Pseudomonadaceae; genus Pseudomonas; species Pseudomonas sp. AAC. Next base: position 715,361 of record NZ_KL647098.1, read on the forward strand.
GCGGCATCAGCCTGACCGCCCACGGCCGGCTGGTGCTGGAACACGCCCGCCGCCTGCTGGCCGGCAGCCGCGCGCTGGACAACGCGGTGAGCCAGCTGGGCAACCTGGAGGCCGGCGAACTGCGCCTGGGCGCCGGCCCCTTCCCCGCCGCGCGCCTGCTGCCGCAGACCCTCGCGGCCTTCAGCCGGGCCCACCCGCGGGTCAGCGTGGCGCTGGCCATCGAGAACTGGCAGGTGCTGCACCGGCGCCTGCTGGACGACGAGTTGGAACTGTTCGTCGCCGACTGCCGCGAGTTGCAGGGCGACCCGCGCCTGGACATCCAGCCGCTGCGCGAGCACGACAGCCTGCTGTTCTGCCGCCCCGGGCACCCGCTGCTGGCGCGCGGGCGCCTGGCCATCGACGACCTGCGCGACTACCCGCTGGCCGGCCCGCGCCTGCCGCGCGACGCCCACCAGCGCCTGGCCCGCAGCCTGGGCCGCGAGCAGCCGCTGGACGTGCAGTGCGACGACGTGCTGATGCTCAAGGAACTGGTGCGCGGCAGCGACGTGCTGTGCCTGGCGGTGGCCGACGTGGTGGCCGCCGACGTCGCCGCCGGGCGCCTGGCCACCCTGCCCTGGCCGCGCCAGGCCGGCGACGCCGCGCTGCGCGGCTCGGCCTACGGCCTGGTGCGCCACGCCAGCCGCAGCCTGTCGCCGGCGGCGCAGGCGTTCGTCGAGCTGTTGCTGCAGGTCGACGGCCAGGGCGTCGAAGGCCCGGCGCAGAACGACTGACGGCACCCGAAGGTGCCGTCAGCAGGGGCATCAGCGATGCCAGTAGTAGCCGGGGGCCGGGGCGTAGCGCACCGGCGGCGGCGGAGGCGCGTAGTAGCGATGGCCGCCGCGCCAGCCGCCGTGGTCGTGTTCGTAGACCACGCAGCCGGACAGCGGCAGGAACAACAGCAGGGCAACGAGAAGGCGACGCATGGCTAACTCCTGATCGGCATCCGCTTCGAATCAGCGGCTTGCAGGATCAGACCCGGCGCCCCGGCGGCGGTGCCCGGCTACAGGGTAAAGCTTATGTAAATCACGGATTTACCCGCAGCGCGGGCAGGTGCAGCACGCCGAAGAACAGTACCTGCAGGCGCTCCAGCCAGGGTTGCCGGCGCGCCTTCAGGCGCCGGCCCAGCAGCAGCACCTCGCCGGCGTGCACCGCCAGCAGCACGACCGAGAGCAACAGCAGCGGGCGGTACAGCTCGCCGAACGGGTACAGCAGGTTGACCGCGGCGGCCAGCCAGAACATGGCCAGCGCGCCCTTGGCAAAGGACAGCAGGTGCGACATGGGCGACTCCGATGGGGTGGATGGTCCGCGCAGTCTGCCGCGGGCCGCGCGCCGGCCGACACCGACTTTCGACTGGCGCACCCGGCTCGGCCGCGGCTGAGCGCCGCAGTGGAGAGCCGCCGCGGGAATCGCTAGAGTGGAAAGGTGACCGGCCCTACTCCACGGGATGAACGCACTCGTAGGATGGGTTGAGCCTGCGAAACCCATGCTGCCGTGATGATGGGTATCGCTTCGCTCAACCCATCCTACGCAGAGCGATCCGGTGCAGTCGGCAAGACAGTTGCTCCTACGAGGTGTGCCATGCCCACGCTCAGCCATCACGACGCCCAGCAGCGCGTCGATGACATCCACGCCTTCACCCGCGAGTTGCAGCGCCTGGGCGAGGAAGGCGCGCTGAGCCTGGACGCGGCCCAGCGCGAGGGCCTGCAGGCGCACCACCTGCGCCTGCTGGACGAATACCGCGAGCGGTTCGACATCGACCGCGACAGCCAGGACAGCCGCCTGTCCCTGGGCATGCGCATCGCCTCCTTCCTCGGCGCGCTGGCCCTGGCCGCCAGCCTGTTCTTCCTCTTCTACCAGTTCTGGGGCCTATTCGGCGAAGCCGTGCAGGTGGGCATCCTCGTCGGCGCCTCGGTGATCACCCTGCTGGCCACCTTCTGGCTGCAACGCCGCGACGCTTCCGGCTACTTCGCCAAGCTGGCGGCCATGCTGGCCTTCGCCGCGCTGGTGCTGAACATCAGCATGCTCGGGCAGATCTTCAACATCACCCCGTCCGAGCGCGCCCTGCTGCCCTGGGCGGCCTACGCCCTGCTGCTGGCCTACCTGTGCGACGCGCGCCTGCTGCTGGGCGCAGGGCTGCTCTGCCTGATGGGCTTCGTCGCCGCGCGCTTCGGCACCTGGGGCGGCGTCTACTGGCTGGACGCGGGCGAGCGCCCGGAGAACTTCTTTCCCGCCGCCGTGCTGGTGTTCCTGGTGCCGCTGGCGTTCGAGCAGCGCCGCTTCGACGGCTTCGCCGCGCTGTACCGGGTGTTCGGCCTGCTGGCGCTGTTCGTGCCCATGCTGGTGCTGGCCAACTGGGGCAACGGCAGCTACCTGCCCTTCGCGCCGCACCGCATCGAGGGGCTGTACCAGGTGCTCGGCTTCGTCTGCGCCGCTGCGGCCATCTGGCTGGGCGCGCACCGCGAGTGGCCGGAGGTGGTCAATACGGGGCTGGCGTTCTTCGTCATCTTCCTCTTCACCAAGTTCTACGACTGGTGGTGGGAGGTGCTGCCCAAGTACCTGTTCTTCCTCGCCCTGGGCGTGGCGGCGGTGCTGATCCTGCTGTTCCTGCGCTACCTGCGCAACGCCCACGGCCTGCTGGGAGGACGCCTGTGATGAACATCACCCGCAACCACGGCCTGCTGCTGGGGCTGGGCCTGATCCTGCTGAGCAACGCCGCCGCCCTCGGCGCCGCGGCCTGGAACCGCAGCGGCGAGCCGGACAGCCGCCTGAGCCTCAGCGAGCGCGAGCTGCAGCGCAACAGCGACTGGCACCGCGAGAACAGCGGCGTGAGCCTGCGCCTGCTGTGGCGCATCCCCGGCGACGAGGCCAATGCCGCCTGGGCCCCGCGCATCCCGCTGGAGACCATGCGCGCGCTGGGCTTCCAGGTGCCGGACAAGGTCGACCGCGACAGCGCCCTGGCCTTCGACCGCCAGCAGGCCCGCGACGCCCTGCTGGTGCTGGAACTGGACGGCCCGCTGTACCAGCGCGAGCTGGCCCTGGCCCGCGAGCGCCTGGCCCAGGCGGAAAAACGCCTGGCCGCCAGCCCCGACGACGTGCACCTGAAGAGCGAGCGCGACTTCCAGCGCAGCGCCCTGGACAACGAGGAACAGCGCGCCAGCCGGCTGTTCCTGGCCGACGCCGGCACCGACCTGCAGGCCCTGCGCCAGCAGTACCCGGACCGCCAGCACTACGCCATCGTCCACGGCCAGGTGCGGCCCATCTCGCTGTACCGCAACCGCGCCTGGGCCCTGGGCGGCAGCGCCAGCACCGAGGGCGTGCGCGCGCTCAACGTGCCGCAACGCTGGCACGACGAACTGGAGGGCCTGGCCCCGCGCGCCGAACAGCGCGCGGCCCAGGAGCAGCCGCAGCCCTTCGGCGCCGAGGTGGCCTTCGGCCAACGCCTGGAGCCGTGGATAGAACAGATCCAGGCGCGCTGAGCGGCCACCGCCACGCCCCGCGAAGAGGCGTGGCCAGGTGCCATCTAGGACTTTGGGCCTAGTACCTATTGAACATTGCGCTCCACGGCCGGGTGACTAAGGTGGAATACAGGCCCTGCCGATATCCGCGACGGAGCCCGTGCCAGTTGTAGCCTCTCGAGGATTGCTCCCTGCCTCCCAGCCCCGCCGTCCGGCGGGGCTTCTTTATGCCCTGGCGGTCGCCTGGCGCTGTCCTTGCCCCTGGCACTGCCCTTGCTAGAGCTTCTGCGGCACGGCCCAACGGCGGGTCGTCCACCGACACCGGCGTCCCTTCGCCCGCCCGCCTGGCGCGGGGCGAAGCGGCGCCTTTTTGCTCCGAGGTAGCGATGACCGACATGACCGCCGAACTGCACCCACTGGCCTGGGTCGCGGGCTCCGATGCACCAGAAAAGAGCGTGCTCGACCTGGGCTTCATGGCCCTGAGCGACGCCGCCTCGCTGATAGTCGCGGCCACCCAGGGCTTCGCCCAGCCCTACGGGCTGACGCTCAACCTGCACCGCCAGGGCTCCTGGGCCATGCTCCGCGACGGCCTGCTCGGCGGCCAGCTGGATGCCGCCCATTGCCTGTACGGGCTGGTCTACGGCGTGCAGCTGGGCATCGGCGGGGTGCCGGCCACCGACATGGCGGTGCTCATGGGCCTGTGCCGGAACGGCCAGGCGATCAACCTCTCCGCCGCCCTGCAGCGCGACGGCGTGACCAGCGCGGAGGCCCTGCGCCGGCTGGTCCTGGACCAGGGCGCGCGGCTGACCCTGGCGCACACCTTCCCCACCGGCACCCACGCCCTGTGGCTCTACTACTGGCTGGCCAGCCTGGGCATCCACCCGCTGCGCGACGTCGACACCCTGGTCGTGCCGCCGGCACAGATGGTCGAGCACCTGCGCGCCGGGCGCATCGACGGCTTCTGCGCCGGCGGGCCCTGGGGCGCCCTGGCCATCGACGAAGGCATGGGCTTCACCGTCGCCACCAGCCAGTCCATCTGGCCGGACCACCCGGAAAAGGTCCTCGGCGCCACCCGCGCCTTCGTCGAGGAATGCCCCAACGCCGCCCGCGCCCTGGTCATGGCCCTGCTCGACGCCAGCCGCTTCATCGAGGCCAGCGAGGCGAACCTGCGCGGCACCGCCCAGCTGATCAGCGGCAGCGACTACCTCGACGCGCCCCTGGCGAGCATCGAGCCGCGCCTGCTCGGCCACTACCAGGACGGCCTCGGCCACGCCTGGAAGGACGCCCATCCGCTGCGCTTCCACGACGCCGGGCGGGCCAACCAGCCCTGGCTGTCCGACGGCCTGTGGTTCATCACCCAGTTCCGCCGCTGGGGCCTGCTGCGCGGTGAGCCGGACTACCTCGCCATCGCCGGGCAGGTGCAGCAGCAGGCGCTGTACCGCGAAGCCGCCCAGGCCCAGGGCATCGCCGTGGACGAGCGCGGCCTGCGCAGTTCGACGCTGCTCGACGGCAAGCCCTGGGATGGCGCGGACCCCGCCGGCTACGCCCGCGGCTTCGCCCTGCACGCCCTGAACGACGCCTGAGGGAGCTGCGAAGATGCTGCGCATCCTGCTGATCAACGACACCGCCAGCAAGGTCGGGCGCCTGCGCGCCGCACTGGTCGAGGCCGGTTTCGAAGTGCTCGACGAATCCGGCCTGAGCGTCGACCTGCCGGCGCGGGTCCAGGCCCTGCACCCGGACGTGATCCTCATCGACAGCGCCTCGCCCGGCCGCGACGTGCTGGAGCAGGTGGTGCTGGTGAGCCGCGACCAGCCCCGCCCCATCGTCCTGTTCACCGACGAGCACGACCCCCAGGTGATGCGCCAGGCCATCCGCTCCGGGGTCAGCGCCTACATCGTCGAAGGCATCCAGGCCGAGCGCCTGCAGCCGATCCTCGAAGTGGCCATGGCCCGCTTCGAGAGCGACCAGGCCCTGCGCGCCCAGCTGCAGGCCCGCGAGCAGCAGTTGGTGGAACGCAAGCGCATCGAGCTGGCCAAGGGGCTGCTGATGAAGATGAAGGGCTGCCCCGAGGAAGAGGCCTACACCCTGATGCGCCGCCAGGCCATGAGCCGCCAGCAGAAGCTGGTGCAGGTCGCCGAGCAGATCATCGCAATGCACGAGATGCTGGGCCACTGAGCCGCGGCCACTGGCCAGCGGCGGCACCGCGCGATCATCGCGCCAGCGCCACTGCTGGCCCAGCTCGCGAGCGAAGCCGCCTATGCTGCCGCCGCCCCGCCGCCATGGCGGGGCCAGGACCCGCTTCCGCCGCCTGCGCGGAAGCCCGCAGTGGGCGCGCCTGGCCAGGCCCCCGGACGCCCACCCGTCAGCGCCGGCACGCCGGCCCAGCAGAGGCACCCATGCTCGACATCAGTACCTGGAACCTCAGCGTTCCCACCGACCCCAGGCCCACCGAGGTCACCACCCAGCAGATCGCCCGCGGCTACCAGAGCCACTTCTTCACCCGCAACAGCGCACGGATGACCTTCTGGGTGCCGGTCACCGGCTCGCACACCTCCGACAGCGTGTTCCCGCGCAGCGAACTGCGCGAGACGCTGCCCGACGGCTCCATCTACAACTGGTACTACCGCGCCGCCGACAACGAGCTGCGCGCCACCCTGACGGTGGAACAGGTGCCGTCGAAGAACAAGGTGATCATCGGCCAGATCCACAGCAAGTCGCCCTACAGCAACGACGGCGAGCCGCTGGTCAAGCTGCAGTACCACTACATCCCCGGCCAGGAGAGCGGGCGCATCGAGGCCCTGGTGCGCAACCACCCCGACGACTCCGCGGTGGTCAACGTGCCCCTGCTCAACGGCGTGCAGTTGGGCGAGCGCGTCACCTACAGCCTGCGCGTCACCTCCTCGGGCAACCTGGGCATCCGCGCGCGCAGCGCCGACGGCGCGGAGAACTACTACAGCAAGGCGCTCAGCAGCACCTGGTCGAAACAGCTGCTGTACTTCAAGGCCGGCGCCTACATCGCCGACAACTACGGCCCCAGCGACGAGGGCGCGCGGGTGACCTTCTACCACATCAACATCGCCCACCGCTGAAATCGCCCGCCGGCAGGCTGCCCGGGCGGGCCGCCAGGGCCTAGAATCGGCCCCCTCTTCCACCGCTTCGCGCAAGGTACCCATGGCCCGCCTCGACCTGCAGTTCCCCGAGGAACTGTTCTGCTACCAGACCCAGCTGACCGTCCGCGTCACCGACATCAACGGCGCCCGCCACCTGGGCAACGACTCCATGATCTCGATGATCTCCGAGGCCCGCGCGCGCTTCCTGTTCGACTTCGGCATCAGCGAGGGCGTCGGCGCGGACGGCGTCGGCATCATCGTCACCGACCTGGCCACCACCTACCGCGCCGAGGCCCACGCCCGCGACCGCCTGCTGTTCGAGGTGGGCGTGATGGACTTCAACAGGTACGGCGGCGACATCATCTTCCGCATCACCCGCCCGGCCGATGCCACCCTGGTGGCCATGGCCAAGTCCGGCTTCGTGTTCTTCGACTACCGCCAGCGCAAGGTGGTGCCCATGCCCGAGGCCATGAGGGCGGCCTTCCCGGCGGTCAACCGGGTGGACTGAAGCGCCCCATCGGCGGGCACCGGGCCCGCCCCGGCGCCCCTTTCTGGTTCGCCCCGGGGCCGGTTTCGCCGGCCAGGTAGCCGATTCCACGCCACCTGCGCGGTTGGCCCGGCCCTTGCTGTGGCACCTGCGGTGGCGATCAACGGCGATCCCCCATTCACACGACAAAGGCGTCGCATCCGCACCTGCCCCCTGGGGTAGTGCGCGGAGCGGCGCCTTTTTCGTTTCACCCCGGCGCAGGGGTGTGCGGGACCTGAACGAGACGCGCGACCGCCGCTGACGGCGGCGCCACGAACCCCTCTACCGTTGCTGACGAGGTACCCTCCATGAACACCAGCTTCTGGAAAGCCGGCCACGCGCCGACGCTGTTCGCCGCCTTCCTCTACTTCGACCTGAGCTTCATGGTCTGGTACCTGCTCGGCCCGCTGGCCGTGCAGATCGCCGCCGACCTGCAGCTGACCACCCAGCAGCGCGCCCTGATGGTCGCAACGCCGATCCTCTCCGGCGCGCTGCTGCGCTTCGTCATGGGCCTGCTGGCCGACCGCTGGTCGCCCAGGCACGCCGGCCTGTTCGCCCAGGTGATCGTCATCGCCAGCCTCGCCGGCGCCTGGAGCCTGGGCATCCACAACCTGGAGCAGGCGCTGTTGTTCGGCGTGCTGCTGGGCATGGCCGGCGCCTCCTTCGCCGTGGCCCTGCCGCTGGCCTCGCAGTGGTACCCGCCGCAGCACCAGGGCAAGGCCATGGGCATCGCCGGCGCGGGCAATTCCGGCACCGTGTTCGCCGCCCTGTTCGCCCCGGTGCTGGCGGCGGCCTTCGGCTGGCAGAACGTCTTCGGCTTCGCCCTGATCCCGCTGTTGCTGACCCTGGCGGTATTCGCCCTGCTCGCCCGCAACGCCCCCGATCGGCCGGCGCCGAAATCCCTGGGCGACTACCTCAAGGCCCTCGGCGACCGCGACAGCTGGTGGTTCATGTTCTTCTACAGCGTGACCTTCGGCGGCTTCCTCGGCCTGGCCGCCACCCTGCCCGGCTACTTCCACGACCAGTACGGCCTGGACCCGGTCACCGCCGGCTACTACACCGCCGCCTGCGTCTTCGCCGGCAGCCTGATGCGCCCGCTGGGCGGCGCCCTGGCCGACCGCATCGGCGGCATCCGCAGCCTGCTGGCGATGTACACGGTGGCCTCGGTGTGCATCGCCGCGGTCGGCTTCCACCTGCCCAACGCGGTGGCCGCCCTGGGTCTGTTCGTGGCCGCCATGCTCAGCCTGGGCGCCGGCAACGGCGCGGTGTTCCAGCTGGTGCCGCAGCGCTTCCGCCAGAGCATCGGGGTGATGACCGGGCTGATCGGCATGGCCGGCGGCATCGGCGGCTTCTGCCTGACCGCGGGCCTGGGCGCCATCAAGCAGGCCAGCGGCGACTACCAGTTGGGCCTGTGGCTGTTCGCCGCCCTCGGCGTGCTGGCCTGGTTCGGTCTGCATGGGGTGAAGCGGCGCTGGCGTACCACCTGGGGCAGCGCTGCGGTGACTGCGGCGCGGGTTTGAAGGCTTCCTGGGGCGTAGGTGCTGGGTGTAAGAGCGCCCTCTCCCCAACCCTCTCCCTGAAGGGAGAGGGGGCTGTCCTGAGCGAGTGGGGAGTTTGGAGTCATCCTGATACTCCTCATCCGCGAACGCGGGAACATAGGGCGAATAACCGTTCGCGGTTATCCGCCGTTGAAAAGGCGGATCGGGAATGACGAGGTGAAAGGATGAAGACGGTCCCCCAGCCCCCTCCGAACGGCCCCCTCTCCCTCTGGGAGAGGGCTGGGGTGAGGGCGCGGAGTCAACCTGATTCACCGCAGCCCAACCCCCTTCGCGAGCAAGCTCGCTCCTACGAAGAGCAGAACGCCCCCATGACCTTGCAACTGACCATCGCCCAGGCCAGCGCCACCGGCCCGCGCACGGAGAACCAGGATGCCCTGCGGGTGGTCACCCCGCCCGCCGACCTGGCCGCCAGCAAGGGCCACCTGTTCGCCCTGGCCGACGGCGTCAGCCAGTGCGCCGACGGCGGCCTGGCCGCGCGCCTGACCGTGCAGGCGCTGGCCAGCGACTACTACGCCACCCCGGAAACCTGGGCCATCGCCCAGGCCTTGGACCGCCTGCTGCTCTCGCAGAACCGCTGGCTGCAGGCCAACGGCGGCGGCCAGCCGCTGCTCACCACCCTCACCGCGCTGGTCCTGCGCGGCCAGCGCTTCACCCTCGCCCACGTCGGCGACTGCCGCCTGTACCGCTGGCGCGACGGCGAGCTGGAATGCCTGACCCAGGACCACGTCTGGGAACAGCCGGGCATGCAGCACGTGCTCAAGCGCGCCCTGGGCCTGGACCAGCACCTGGTGGTGGACTACCGCGACGGCGAGCTGCAGGAGGGCGAGAGCTTCCTGTTGGCCAGCGACGGCGTCTGGGCCACCCTGGGCGACGCCGGCATCCGCCGCATCCTCGCCGACGCCCGCGAACCGCGGGGCGCCGCCGAAGCCCTGGTCAAGGCCGCGCACCTGGCCGGCAGCCAGGACAATGCCAGCGCCCTGCTGGTGCGCATCGACGCCCTGCCCGCCAGCGGCCTGGGCGACACCCTGGCGCAGCTGGAGCACTGGCCGCTGCCGCCGGAACTGCGCCAAGGCCAGATGTTCGAGGGCTGGCAGGTCGAAGGCCGCCTGGCGCAGTCGCGGCAATCGCTGATCTACCGCGTGCGCGACGCCCAGCAACGCCCCTGGCTGCTGAAGACGCTGCCGCCGGCGCTGCACGACGAGCCACGGGCCAGCCAGGCCCTGCTGCTGGAGGAATGGTTCCTGCGCCGCGTGCAAGGCCGCCACTTCCCCGAGCTGCACGGCCTGCCGCAGCGTCAGCACCTGTACTACGTGATGCGCGAATACCCCGGGCAGACCCTGGCCGAACGCCAGCGCCAGGGGCCCCTGCCGCTGGCCCAATGGCAATCCCTGGCGCCACGCCTGTTGCATGCCCTCGGCCAGCTGCACCGGCGCAACATCCTGCACCGCGACGTCAAGCCGGAGAACCTGCACCTGGGCGAGGACGGCGAGCTGCGCCTGCTGGACTTCGGCCTGGCCTACTGCCCGGGCCTGTCCGGCGACGAAGCCCACCAGTTGCCCGGCACGCCCTCCTACCTGGCCCCGGAAAGCTTTCAGGGCGCCGCCCCGAAGCCGCGCCAGGACCTCTACGCCGCCGGCGTCACCCTCTACCGCCTACTCTGCGAACGCTACCCCTACGGCGAAATCGAAGCCTTCCAGCACCCGCGCTTCGGCAGCCCGACGCCGGCCAGCCGCTACCGCCCCGACCTGCCGGCCTGGCTCGACGCCTGGCTGCTGCGCGCCGTGGCCGCCGACCCGGCGCAGCGCTTCGAGACCGCCGAGCAAGCCCTGCTGGCGCTGGAACAGGGCGAACGCCAGGCCGGCCTGGCCAGCCGCCCGCGGCCGCTGCTGGAACGCGAGCCGCTGCGCTTCTGGCGCGGCCTGGCGCTGGCCTCGCTGCTGCTCAACCTGGCGTTGCTGGCCTGGTTGCTGCGCCACTGAGCGCGCACCAGTTCGAACCCGCCCGCCTCATCACGGTGCAGGAAAACCCCGGCAGCACCGCGAAACCCCGCTAAATCTGCCTTCCGACGACCTGGCACGGCACCTGCAAGAGCACTGGCAACAATCTACAAAAGCGCGTCCCTCAACGAAGAGGCTCGCACTTCCCGATCGATCGGGACTTGGACAAAGGCGTCCTCGCCGGGCAACCGGCGGGACGCCTTTTTTGTTTTCCGTGATACCAGGAGCCCTTGCATGAAGAAGCTCAAGCTCGTCCTGATCGGCAACGGCATGGCCGGCATCCGCACCCTCGAGGAACTGCTGAAGATCGCCCCAGACCTCTACGAGATCACCGTGTTCGGCGCCGAGCCCCACCCCAACTACAACCGCATCCTGCTCTCGCCGGTGCTGGCCGGGGAGCAGACCTTCGAGGACATCGTCCTCAACGACCTCAACTGGTACGCCGACAACGGCATCCGCCTGCTGCTCGACCGCAAGGTGGTGAAGCTCGACCGCCGCCTGCGCAAGGTCTACGCCGCCGACGGCAGCGAGGCCGAGTACGACCGCCTGGTCATCGCCACCGGCTCCAACCCCTTCATCCTGCCGGTGCCGGGCAACCGCCTGGAGGGCGTGATCGGCTACCGCGACATCGCCGACACCCAGGCCATGATCGACACCGCGAAAAGCCACAGCCACGCGGTGGTCATCGGCGGCGGCCTGCTCGGCCTGGAAGCGGCCAACGGCCTCAAGCAGCGCGGCATGGACGTCACCGTGGTGCACCTCGCCGACTGGCTGCTGGAGCGCCAGCTCGACCGCACCGCCGGCAAGCTGCTGCAATCGGCCCTGGAGGCGCGCGGCATCCGCTTCCGCCTGAACACCGTCACCGACGAGCTGGTGGACAACGGCGACGGCCGCGTCTGCGCCGTGCAGTTCAAGGACGGCGACGTGGTGGCCGCCGACCTGGTGGTGATGGCCGCCGGCATCCGTCCCAACACCGAGCTGGCGGAAAAATCCGGCATCCCCTGCAACCGCGGCATCCTGGTCAACGACACCCTGCAGACCTACGACCCGCGCATCTACGCCATCGGCGAATGCGCCAGCCACCGCGGCATCGCCTACGGCCTGGTGGCGCCGCTGTTCGAGCAGGCCAAGGTCTGCGCCAACCACCTGGCCCAGTTCGGCTTCGCCAGCTACAAGGGCTCGGTGGTCTCGACCAAGCTCAAGGTCACCGGCATCGACCTGTTCTCCGCCGGCGACTTCATGGGCGGCGAAGGTACCGAGACCATCACCCTCTCCGACCCCATCGGCGGCGTCTACAAGAAGCTGGTGATCAAGGACGACGTGCTGGTCGGCGCCTGCCTGTACGGCGACACCGCCGACGGCGGCTGGTACTTCCGGCAGATCCGCGAGAACCACAACGTGGCGCAGATCCGCGACCACCTGATGTTCGGCGAAAGCAGCCTGGGCGACGCCGGCCACCAGGGCCAGAGCAGCGCCGCGAGCATGCCCGACAACGCCGAGGTGTGCGGCTGCAACGGCGTGTGCAAGGGCACCATAGTCAAGGCCATCCAGGAGAACGGCCTGTTCAGCGTCGACGAGGTGAAGAAGCACACCAAGGCGGCCAGCAGCTGCGGCTCCTGCGCCGGGCTGGTGGAGCAGATCCTGATCAGCACCGTGGGCGGCGCGGCGGACGTCAAGCCCAAGAGCGAGAAGGCCATCTGCGGCTGCAGCGAACTCAACCACGGCCAGGTGCGCAAGGCCATCCGCGAGCACCACCTGACCTCCATGGCCGAGGCCATGCGCTTCATGGACTGGAGCACGCCCAACGGCTGCGCCACCTGCCGCCCGGCGCTGAACTACTACCTGATCTCCACCTGGCCGGGCGAGGCGAAGGACGACGCGCAGTCGCGCCTGATCAACGAACGCGCCCACGCCAACATCCAGAAGGACGGCACCTACTCGGTGGTGCCGCGCATGTGGGGCGGCGTCACCAACCCGGCCGAGCTGCGGCGCATCGCCGACGTCGCCGACAAGTACCAGGTGCCCATGGTCAAGGTCACCGGCGGCCAGCGCATCGACCTGCTGGGGGTGAAGAAGGAAGACCTGCCGGCGATCTGGAAGGACCTCGACATGCCCTCCGGGCACGCCTACGGCAAGTCCATCCGCACCGTGAAGACCTGCGTGGGCAGCGAGTTCTGCCGCTTCGGCACGCAGAACTCGACGCAGCTGGGCATCGACCTGGAGCACGACCTGTTCAACATGTGGTCGCCGCACAAGGTCAAGCTCGCCGTCTCCGGCTGCCCGCGCAACTGCGCCGAGGCCGGCATCAAGGACATCGGCATCATCGGCGTCGACTCCGGCTGGGAGCTGTACATCGGCGGCAACGGCGGCATCAAGACCGAGGTGGCGGAGTTCTTCGTCAAGCTCAAGAGCGCCGACGAAGTGCGCGAGTACAGCGGCGCCTTCCTCCAGCTCTACCGCGAGGAAGCCTTCTACCTGGAGCGCACCGTGCACTACCTGCAGCGCGTGGGCATGGAGCACATCAAGAAAGCCGTGCTGGAGGACGCGGAGAACCGCAAGGCGCTCAACGCGCGCCTGCAGTACGCCCTGTCGCTGGAGCAGGACCCGTGGCAACAGCGCATCGAGCAGCCACGGCTGAAGCAGGAATTCGAACGCATCCCGCTCGTGCAACTGGAAACCGCCTGACCGGCCTGGGAGAACACACCATGAACTGGCAAGACATCTGCGCCCTGGAAGACATCCAGCCGCTGGGCTCGCGCGTGATCGCCGCGCCCCGTGGCGACATCGCCCTGTTCCGCACCGCCGACGACGAAGTCTTCGCCCTCGACGACCGCTGCCCGCACAAGGGCGGGCCGCTGTCCCAGGGCCTGATCTTCGGCAAGCGGGTGGCCTGCCCGCTGCACAACTGGCAGATCGAGCTGGACAGCGGCAACGCCGTGGCCCCGGACGTCGGCTGCGCCCACCGCCACCCGGTGAAGGTGGAGAACGGCCGCGTGCTGCTGGCCCTGAAAGACCTGGCCGCCTGCGCCTGAGGCGGCCGCGACACGGGAGAGCCCCATGAGCGAACGCCAAGTCACCGCCAGCACCTGCTGCTATTGCGGCGTGGGTTGCGGCGTCCTGATCGAGCACGACGGCGAGCGCATCCTCGGCGTGCGCGGCGACCCGGACCACCCGGCCAACCTCGGGCGCCTGTGCAGCAAGGGTTCCAGCCTGCACCTGACCGGCGACCTGGCCGCCCGCGCGCTGCATCCCGAGCTGCGCCTGGGAAAGCAACTGGCGCGCAGCCGGGTGGACTGGGACAGCGCCCTGGAGCACGCCGCCGGGGTGTTCGCCGAGACGATCCGCGAGCACGGCCCGGACAGCGTGGCCTTCTACGTCTCCGGGCAGCTGCTGACCGAGGACTACTACGCCTTCAACAAGCTGGCTCGGGCCCTGGTCGGCAGCAACAACATCGACAGCAACTCGCGGCTGTGCATGTCCTCGGCGGTGGTCGGCTACAAGCGCAGCCTCGGCGCCGACGCCCCACCCTGCTGCTACGAGGACCTGGAGCAGAGCGACTGCGTGCTGATCGCCGGCAGCAACATGGCCTACGCCCATCCGGTGCTGTTCCGCCGGCTGGAGGCGGCCAAGGCGGCGCGGCCGCAGATGAAGGTGATCGTCATCGACCCGCGGCGCACCGACACCTGCGAGCTGGCCGACCTGCACCTGGCGATCCAGCCCGGCACCGACGTGGCGCTGTTCCACGGCATCCTCCACCTGCTGCTCTGGGAAGGCTGGGCGGACCGCGCCTACATCGAGGCGCACACCCAGGGCTTCGACGAGCTGAAGAACCTGGTGCGCGACTACGGCCCGGTGGCGGTGGCGGAAATCTGCGGCATCGCCGTGGAGGACCTGCAACGCTGCGCGCAGTGGATCGGCCATGCGCCGAGCTTCCTCTCGCTGTGGTGCATGGGCCTGAACCAGTCCAGCGCCGGCAGCGCCAAGAACAGCGCGCTGATCAACCTGCACCTGGCCACCGGGCAGATCGGCCGTCCCGGCGCCGGGCCCTTCTCCCTCACCGGCCAGCCCAATGCCATGGGCGGCCGCGAGACCGGCAGCCTGGCCAACCTGTTGCCCGGCCACCGCGACGCCGGCGATGCCGCGCACCGCGCCGAAGTCGCGCGGTACTGGGGCGTCGAAGCGCTGCCGGAGCAGCCCGGACTGACCGCCATCGAGCTTTTCGACGCAGTGCGCGACGGGCGCATCAAGGCCCTGTGGATCGCCTGCACCAACCCCGCGCAATCCCTGCCGGACCAGGCGCGGGTACGCGAAGCGCTCGCAGCCTGCCCCTTCGTGGTGGTGCAGGAAGCCTTCGCCACCAGCGAGACCTGCCGCTACGCCGACCTGCTGCTGCCGGCCGCCAGCTGGGGCGAGAAGGAAGGCACCGTGACCAACTCCGAACGCCGCGTCAGCCACGTGCGCCGCGCCGTGCCGGCCCCCGGCGAGGCCCGCGCCGACTGGTCCATCGCCTGCGACTTCGCCCGCCGCCTGGAGCGCCGCCTGCGCCCCGGCCGGCCGAGCCTGTTCGACTTCGCCGAACCCCAGGCGCTGTTCGACGAATACCGCCCGCTCACCCAGGGCCGCGATCTCGACCTGGGCGGCATCAGCTACGCCCTGCTGGATGCGCGCGGCCCGCAGCAATGGCCGCTGCCCGAGGGCGCCAGCCAGGGCCTGAAGCGCCTCTACGCCGACGGCAACTTCGCCACCGCCAACGGCCGCGCGCGCTTCATCGCCGACGCCTACCGCGCACCGAAGGAACGCCGCGAGGCGCGCTTCCCGCTGATCCTCAACACCGGCCGGCTGCGCGACCAGTGGCACGGCATGACGCGCACCGGCACCGCCGCCAGCGCCTTCGGCCACGTCGAGGAAGCCTGCCTGAGCCTGCACCCGGCGGAACTGCGCCGACGGCGCCTGGAAGACGGCCAGCTGGTGCGCCTGAGCAGCCGCCGCGGCAGCCTGGTGCTGCCGGTGCAGGCCGACGACGGCCTGCTGCCCGGCCAGGCCTTCCTGCCCATGCACTGGGGCGAACGCTTCCTCAAGGGCCTGGGGGTGAACGCCCTGACCCTGCCGGCCTTCGACCCGCTGTCGCGGCAGCCGGAACTCAAGCACGCCGCCGTGGAAGTCGCCGCCGTGACGCTGCCCTGGCAGTTCTACGCGCTGGTCGAAGGCGACCTGCAACAACGTTTCGAGGCCCTGCGCCCGCTGTTCGACGGCCTGGACTACGCCAGCTTCACCCTGGCCGGCCGCGAGCGCCCTGCCCTGCAGGTGCGCGCCGCCGCCAGCGCGGCGCCGGACGCCGCCTGGCTGCAGCAGGTCGATGCGCTGCTCGACCTGCTCGACGGCCCGGTGCTGGCCTACGACGACCCGCGCCGCGTCCAGGGCAAGCGGGTGCGCCTGGAAGACGGCCGCATCGCCGGCCTGCGCCTGGCCGGCAGCGGCATCGCCAGCGACTGGCTCAAGGCGCTGTGGCTGTCCGGCGAAAGCGACGCCGACCTGCGCCGCAAACTGCTCGCCCCACCTGGCGCGCAGGTCGCCGCGGCCAGCGACAAGACTCTGTGCAACTGCAGGAACGTGCGCCTGAGCCAGGTGCGCGAAGGCATCGTCCGCGGCCTGGACCTGGACGGCCTGAAGCGCGAACTGGGCTGCGGCAGCCAATGCGGTTCCTGTGTTCCCGAAATACGGCGGTTGCTGGCCAGCGAAGCCGGCGCCCTCGCCGCCAACGCCTGAGGAGAGAGAAGATGAGTGGAAAAGTCTGGCTGGTCGGCGCCGGCCCCGGCGATCCGGAGCTGCTGACGCTGAAGGCCGTGCGCGCCCTGTCCGGCGCCCAGGTGGTACTGCTCGACGACCTGGTCAACCCGCAACTGCTGGAGCACTGCCCCGGCGCCCGGGTGGTGCGCGTGGGCAAGCGCGGCGGCTGCCGCTCCACGCCCCAGGACTTCATCCAGCGCCTGATGCTGCGCTACGCCCGCCAGGGCTTCAGCGTGGTGCGCCTGAAAGGCGGCGACCCGTGCATCTTCGGCCGTGGCGGCGAGGAAGCGGCCTGGCTGGAGGCCCGCGGCATCGCCTGCGAGCTGGTCAACGGCATCACCGCCGGGCTGGCCGGCGCCACTTCCTGCGGCATTCCCCTGACCCTGCGCGGCATCAGCCGCGGCGTCAGCCTGGTCACCGCACACACCCAGGACGACAGCGAGCCGAACTGGCCGGCGCTGGCCCAGTCCGGCACCACCCTGGTGATCTACATGGGCGTGGCACGCCTGGCGGAAGTCCGCGACGGCCTGCTGGCGGGCGGCATGCGCCGGGGCATGCCGATGGCGATGATCGAAAACGCCTCGCTGCCGCGGCAGCGCGAATGCCGCAGCACTCTGGGTGCAATGCTCGACGACGCCACCGCCTTCGGCCTGCGCAGCCCGGCCATCCTGGTGATCGGCGAGGTGGCCGCCGAGGCCGCGCTGGAGCTGGCGCGCAGCGCCTGAACGACTGCTCCGAGACGTGGGGCGGATAACCGTTCGCGGTTATCCGCCGTTGGCCAGTGCGCCGATGCCATCAGGGCTGTAGGAGCGAGCTTGCTCGCGAATGGGGTTTCCCGGTGGCTTAGGTGCTGGGTTCAAGAGCCCCCTCACCCCAGCCCTCTCCCGGAGGGAGAGGGGGCCGTTCGGAGTGGGTGGGGAGTTTGGAGTCGTCCTGATACTCCTCACTCCCCCCGTTGCTCCTGCGCGGGAACGTAGGGCGTATAACCGTTCGCGGTTATACGCCGTTGGCCGGTGCGCCGATGCCATCATGATTGTAGGAGCGAGCTTGCTCGCGAACGAGGTTTGCCGGTGGCTGGGGTGTCGGGGGTAAGAGCGCCCTCTCCCCAGCCCTCGGCTGCGCGCCCCGCCCTGAAGGGAGAGGGGGCCGTTCGGAGTGAGTGGTGAGTTCAGAGAGTCATCCTGAAACTCCTCACTCTCCCTCGTCATTCCCGCGAATGCGGGAACCCAGTGACTGGCGGGTTCGCGAGCAAGCTCGCTCCTACGAAAAGCAAAAGCAAAAGCGCGTTTGCTCTTGGACTTCCAGAGAAACAGCCGAGCGCACCGAAACGCCCCTTCAGAAGGCCGAGCGAAACCCGCGCTCAGGAGGTCATGCGACATGGATGTCGCGAGAGCCCCGATGGGCTACAGGGACGTACCCTCGGGGCGGGCCTCCGTGGCGGGGGAGTTCGTGAGGGTAGCCCGACTGTGTCGGGCCCGTATGGCGGGGCAAGCCTTTTTGGTTCCTTTTGTGGCGACTGACAAAAGGGACTCGCCCGAGGGGGCGAAACAAGAAGGTCGGGCAGACTCGGAGCGGCGCAGAAACACCCAAGCCAAGGCAACTGGGGTTATCCCCCTTCGGGCCAGCGCAAGCGCTGTTCGCGATGAAGCCGCGTCCCGCGTTCGCGGGAATGACGAGATTAGGTTGGGTGCAAGGGCTCGCAAGCGAATCCATAGCCCCATCCCAACCACCTAAACGAGCTTTTCCCCAGACAAAGAAAAACCCGGCCTAGGCCGGGTTTTTCCTGGAACTCAGACCAATTACTGCTGCTTGGCCTGGGCTTCCACTTCGGCTTCTACGCGACGGTTGACGGCGCGGCCTTCAGCGGTGCTGTTGTCAGCAACCGGACGGCTCTCACCATAACCCACGGCGTTCACGCGGCCGCCTTCCACACCGTACTCGTTGACCAGCACGTCACGAACGGCGTTGGCACGACGCTCGGACAGTTTCTGGTTGTAGGCGTCGGTGCCGACGGAGTCGGTGTGGCCTTCAACGGTGGTGGAGGTGGACGGGTACTGCTTCATGAAGTCAGCCAAGTTCTTGATGTCAGCGTAGCTGTTCTCTTTGACCTTGGACTTGTCGAAGTCGAACTTGACGTCCAGCTGGACGCGGACGACTTCAGCGACGGCCGGGCAGCCGTTGGCGTCAACGGTGACGTTGGCCGGGGTGTTCGGGCACTTGTCGACGTTGTCGCAGACGCCGTCGTGGTCTTCGTCGGAGCAGACTTCGGCGACCGGCTCCGGAGCCGGGGCCGGCTTGGCGCCGCCACCGAAGTTCATGCCGACGCCGACGCCAGCCATCCACTCGCCCTGGTGACCGTTGTCACGCTTCTCCAGGCCGTACTGGCCGTCGAGGCTGGCCTTGGCGAAGAAGTTCTCGGTGAAGTAGTACTTCAGGCCGGCGCCGATGTT
This sequence comes from Pseudomonas sp. AAC, assembly GCF_000725445.1. NCBI lineage: Bacteria > Pseudomonadati > Pseudomonadota > Gammaproteobacteria > Pseudomonadales > Pseudomonadaceae > Pseudomonas > Pseudomonas sp. AAC. Next base: position 734,284 of record NZ_KL647098.1, read on the forward strand.
GGCCATGGTCAGGTTCTGACGGCCGCCGTTCTCGCTGTTGACGTTGGTCAGGCTCTGGTGACCGATGCCGGCGGAAACGTACGGACGCAGGCCGACACCCGGGGTACCGAAGTGGTAGATGGCATCCAGGGAAGCCAGGTTGCCATGGACCTTCTTGTTGCCGGACTCGTAGGTGCCACGAATGTCGTGGTATTCACCGTAGGAGAGCGCCAGCTCGACGTCGTCGGTCAGGAAGTAGCCGACGGAACCGCCGTAGAGGTCCCCGTTCTTCATGTTGCGGGTGCTGTCAGTGAAGTAGCGCTTGCCGAAGGCTTCGGCTTCGACTGCGCCTTGGCCTTGAGCGAAAGCATTCACGGCGGAAGCAGCGATCATGGAGCCGATCACGACGCCCAGGGTGTTCTTCAGTTTCATCCGTTAAATCCCCATCTTGGTGGTCAGTAAGCCGATGACCGCCGACAAAAGGCAGGCCATACAACTTGCGGGCAAGTTTATCAGAACTTGCGAATTAGAGAGACAACATTTACCCAACTATGTTTCGGATATGCCCGAAAACTTTTCGCGCAGCCGATCCAGTGCACGCTTGTATCGCATCTTAGTCGCACTCAGGCCCATGTGCATGATGTCGGCGATCTCCTGGAATTCGAGCTCTGCGACAAATCGTAGCACCAGAATTTCCCGATCGATGGGATTGACATGTACCAGCCATCGGTCCAGGCCGCCTCGCTCCTCGACCTTCGGCGCCTTCTCCTCGGAAGCCTCCTCGAGCGGGTCCAGGCTCAGCGCATCGAGCAGCCGGCGCTTTCGTCTTTCCTTGCGATATTGGGTTATGCACTCGTTGTAAGTGATGCTGTACAACCAAGTTTTGAACTTCGATTTGCCCTCGAAGTTCTTCAATCCATACAGCACCTTGAGCATCACTTCCTGGCACACGTCGTCGGCATCCCGATCGTTGCCCAGATAGCGCGCGCAGACGTTGAACAGCGTGCGCTGGTATCGGCGCATCAGCTCCTCGTACGCCCGGGTGACGTGGAACAGCTCGTCATGGGCGCGCTCCACCAGCTCCTCGTCGGTCAGCTGGCGCGGGTCGTAGCGCTGGGACAATGGTTGCGGCTTGTTCAAGTCGGGTTCGGGCCAGGTCATGTCGGCCGCCGACGCGGCTTACGCGAAGCGGCGTCGGCGTTGCACGGGATCATCTCAGCGGCTGGTCACACGGCGCTCGAGGAGCACGCGGTTGGCAATGGACACCAACTCGCCCTCATCGGTCATCAGAATAGTCTTGATGGTGCCGATTTCTTCGATGATGCCTTCGACATCGTCCACTTTCACCTCTTGCCCGACCTGGTACAGCTCGCGCACGTAGATACCGGCGATGATCTGCCCGGCGATCTCCCGGCTGCCCAGGCCCAGGGCCAGGGCGGCGGCGAGGCCGACGGTGATCAGCACGATGGCGATGATGTAGTTGAGCAGGTCGGTCTTGACCTCGAGCTGGCCGACGGCCACCGAGATGCTGATGATGATCACCAGCCACTGGGCCACGCGCCCCAGGCCGCCGGCGTATTCCAGGCCGACGCCCTCGGCGGCGCCGCGCACCACGCTGTTGAGCAACTGCGCCAGGAGCACGCCGACGATCAGCACCAGGGCCGCGCCGAACACCTTGGGCAGGTACAGGGCGAGCACGTCGAGGGTGGCGGAGACGCGCTGCAGGCCCAGGGATTCGGCGGCGGAGACCAGGAACACCAGCAGCACGAACCAGTAGACGATCTTGCCCACCAGGGTCGAGACCGGCACCTGGATGCCGATGCGGGCCATCAGCTTGGTCAGGCCGGTGCCGCCCATCAGGCGGTCCAGGCCGAGCTTGGCCAGCAGCTTGGACAGCAGGGCGTCGAGCAGCTTGGCCACGACGAAGCCCAGCAGCACCACCACCAGGGCGCCGAGCAGGTTCGGGATGAACCCGGCGAGCTTGCCCCACAGGGTGTTCATGGCGGTGAGCAGGCTTTGCGTCCAGATATCGAATTGCATCTTCAGTCGGCCTTGTCAGCGGAAGGGGCGGAATTCTGCGGGCGCCGGGACACCGGCGCAAGGTGGGCGGCGCCGCGGCTTACGCCCAGGCTCAGGGCTTGCAGCCAGTGGCCCATGAGGCTGAACAGGTCGCCGGCGCCGACCTGGCGGTTGGCGGTCTTCAGCACGCGACCCAGGCGCGCGTCTTCCTCCGGCTCCTGGTCCGGCATGCGCAGCAGGTTGCGCAGGGATTCTTCGAACGGATCGTGCATGCACAGCTCTCCTTCGTGTGCTGCCTTGACGCAGCCACACCCCCACAAGTCACATCAGAGCCAGCGCAGGCGGCGGAAGATCCACCACTGGGTCGCGGCGATCACGGCCATCAGCAGGCAGGCCATGGCGAAGCCGTGCGGCGCGCTGGAGCCCGGAATCCCGCCTACGTTGATGCCCAGAAGCCCGGCCACGAAACTCATGGGCAGGAAAAAGCCGGTGATGATACCAAGAATGTACATGGTCTTGTTCATCCGCTCGGTGATCCGCCGGTGCTCGGCCTCCTGGATCAGCGAGATGCGCTCGCGCACCAGCTCCAGTTCCTCGAGGTTGCGCGTCAGGCGGTTGTACAGCTCGTTCCAGTAGTCGGCGTCGTCGCCCAGCGTCCAGGACAGCTTGATCCGCGTGAGCTGCGAGTAGATGTCGCGCTGCGGCGCCAGGTAGCGCCGCAGGCCCGCGGAGCGCCGGCGCAGGGCGCGCAGCTCGGCCTGGTCGGGCACGTTGCGCTCGTCTTCCTCGATGGCCTCCTCCATGGCGTCGAGTTCGTCGGCCAGGCCGCCGATCAGGGTATCGATGCGGTCGGTGAGGTAGTGCGCCAGGCTCAGCACCAGCTCCGAGGCGTTCTTCGGGCCGCGCCCGGCGGCCAGGTCCTGGCGCAGGTCGGCCACTGCCTTGAGCGGGCGCAGGCGCAGGGAGATCACCCGCTGCTTCTCGGCGAACACCCGCAGCGAGACCATGTCCTCGGGCACCGCGCCGGGGTTGAGGTTGACGCCGCGCAGGAACAGCAGCAGGCGCTCGGCGCCCAGGTCCAGCAGGCGCGGGCGGGTCGCCTCCTCCAGCAGCAGGTCGCAGGTGAATTCGTTCAACCCGCTGGAGTCGCGCAGCCAGGACTGCGCCTCGGGGACGCCGCGGTCCCAGTGCACCCAGAGGCTTTCCTCGGGCTTGAGGTCCAGCAGCGGCAGTTCGCTGCGGGAAATCTGCCGGCCGCCGCCGTGGCCATCGAGGACGTAGCCGTAGATCAGCCCACGCTCGGTGCCGCTTTCGTATTGCTGCATCGCCTGTTCCAGAAATGCCATGAAGTGCCGGGCGCCGCCGGCGGGCTCGACCATTGACCGGCGAAGGCGCCCGGCGTTCAGCTCACTCGGGCATTTTCAGGGCCTGGGGGGAGACGATGATGCCGTTGTTGTCGGCGTAGACAAACTCGCCCGGACGGAAAGTGATGCCGCCGAAGGTCACGGCCACGTTGAGGTCGCCGATGCCGCGCTTGTCGGTCTTCATCGGGTGGCTGGCCAGGGCCTGCACGCCCAGGTCGGTCTGCGCGATCACGTCGACGTCGCGGATGCAGCCGTAGACCACGATGCCTTCCCAGCCGTTCTTCGCCGCCTTCTCGGCCAGCATGTCGCCCAGCAGCGCGCGGCGCAGCGAGCCGCCGCCGTCGACCACCAGCACCTTGCCCTTGCCGTCCTTGTCCACCTGCTCCTTGACCAGCGAGTTGTCCTCGAAGCACTTGATGGTGACGATCTCGCCGCCGAAGGAGTCGCGACCGCCGAAGTTGCTGAACATGGGCTCGACGACCTGGACCAGGTCGGGATAGGCATCGCACAGATCAGGGGTGACGTATTGCATGGAGAGACTCCTTGGAGTGTCGGGATGAACCTGCGGCGGACCGGCGGAGCGGCGATGAAGCCCGGAATGACCGGAACCCGGCCTGGCGTCACAGTCTAGCGACTGTCACGCCATCCGCCTACGCCCGCCGCCCTGCTCCGCGGCTTGGCGGCCTTCGCCGAGAGGCACGCGTAGGGCGCATAACGCCTACGGCGTTATCCGCCGCCTGGCCTTGATTGCCGGCGGCGCCGGGGTTGACCTGGGCATTGGCCATGGCCTCGGTGCAGCGGCGGATAACCGCGAACGGTTATTCGCCCTACGCCGCCCCACCTGCACCATTCCCCTGTAGGAGCGCGCCCTGCGCGCGAATCGCGGGCAGGGCCCGCTCCTACAGCCCGCCGGATGGCACGGTATTCCTCCCCCGTAGGAGCGGACCTTGTCCGCGATAACCGGACGTCCCGGCGCGGATCGCGGATAAGATCCGCTCCCACGCTGCCCCACCCGCGTCATTCCCCTGTAGGAGCGCGCCCTGCGCGCGAAATCGCGGGCAGGGCCCGCTGGCGAGTATGGCTCCTACGAAAAGCACCTCGGCGCAGCCTGTAATCCTACGGGTTGCCGGGAGGCAAGGCCTGGCGCTCCAGCCAGTGCAGGACCCGCGGCCACACCTCGCGCTGGGCGCCCTTGCTCACCAGCATCTCGACGTGCCCGAAGTTTTCCGAAAAGCCCTGCCGGCGCCCCAGGCAGAGGTATTCGCGGACTTCCGAGCCGAACTGCTCGAACAGCTTGCGGCAGGCCCAGGGCGGGTCCTGGCGGTCGCCCTCGGCGCTGACCGCCAGCACCGGCGCCGTCACCTTGGCCAGGCCGCCCCACCAGTCGTTGTCGCGTTCGCCGAAGCGGCCGAACAGGCCATGCCAGCGCAAGGCCTCCAGGGCCAGGCCGATGGGCTCGTCCTCCGGGCCGCGGCGCAGGCGCGGGCCGGGGATCACGCCCATGCGCTTGAGCAGCAGGCGCCCGCTCCAGGCCACCGGCGGCAGCTTCAGCGCCCAGTAGTCGCGGCTGACCTGGCTGCCGAACAGGGCCACGCTGGCCACCTGCTCCGGCGCCAGGTAGCCGCCGCCGAGGGTCGCCGCCAGGCTGATGCCGCCCAGGGAATGGCCGATCCAGTGCGGCGCCTGGCCGCTCTGCTCGACGACGAAGGCGGCGATGGCCGGCAGGTCGAAGCGCGCGTAGGCGGCGACGCTGTTGCGCGAATAGTCGAGGTTGCGCGGCGACAGGCCGTGGCCGCGCATCTCCGGTATCCACACGTCGAAGCCGGCGCGCGCCAGGTACGGCCCCAGGCCGATGGCCTTGGGCGAGTACCAGAAGCGCCGGTTGGAGAAGCTGCCATGCACCAGGATCACCGGCGCACCGCGCTGCTCGCGGCCCGGCAGGCCCAGGCGGGTCAGCGCCAGTTCGACGCTGGGGTCCGGGCTGTTGTTGGGCTTCAGGCGGTAGACGTCCTCGGTGAGGTCGCCACGCAGTTCGGCGCTGACGAGCGCCACGGGAAAGAGTCGGCTACTGCTGTGCATGTCGTGGAATGGGTTGGCACGAAAAAGGGCGGGTGCAAGCACCCGCCCTTCCTGAACCCGCAGGTCCGGTTGGCGTCAGGCCTGGCCTTCGGCCAGGAAGAACCAGGTGTCGAGCACCGAGTCGGGGTTCAGCGAGACGCTCTCGATGCCCTGCTCCATCAGCCACTTGGCCAGGTCCGGGTGGTCCGAGGGGCCCTGGCCGCAGATGCCGATGTACTTGCCGGCCTTGTTGCACGCCTGGATAGCGTTGGCCAGCAGCTTCTTGACCGCCGGGTTACGCTCGTCGAACAGGTGCGCGACGATGCCCGAGTCGCGGTCCAGGCCGAGGGTCAGCTGGGTCAGGTCGTTGGAGCCGATGGAGAAGCCGTCGAAGAACTCCAGGAACTCCTCGGCCAGCAGGGCGTTGGACGGCAGTTCGCACATCATGATGACTTTCAGGCCGTTCTCGCCGCGCTTCAGGCCGTTGGTGGCCAGCAGTTCGACCACCTGGGAAGCCTCGCCGAGGGTGCGCACGAAGGGCACCATCAGTTCGACGTTGGTCAGGCCCATCTCGTTGCGGACCTTCTTCATCGCCCGGCATTCCAGCTCGAAGCAGTCGCGGAAGGATTCGCTGATGTAGCGCGAGGCGCCGCGGAAGCCGAGCATCGGGTTCTCTTCTTCCGGCTCGTAGAGCTTGCCGCCGATCAGGTTGGCGTACTCGTTGGACTTGAAGTCCGACAGGCGCACGATGACCTTCTTCGGCCAGAAGGCCGCGGCCAGGGTGCTGACGCCCTCGACCAGCTTCTCGACGTAGAAGCCCACCGGGTCGTCGTAGCCGGCGATGCGCTTCTCGACGCTTTCCTTGATGTCGGCCGGCAGGCTGGCGAAGTTCAGCAGCGCCTTGGGGTGCACGCCGATCATGCGGTTGATGATGAATTCCAGGCGGGCCAGGCCCACGCCCTCGTTGGGCAGTTGGGCGAAGTCGAAGGCGCGGTCCGGGTTGCCGACGTTCATCATGATCTTGAACGGCAGCTCGGGCATGGCGTCCACCGAGTTCTGGCGCACGTCGAAGCCCAGCTGGCCTTCGTAGATCAGGCCGGTGTCGCCTTCGGCGCAGGACACGGTGACCTGCTGGCCGTCCTTCAGCACGGCGGTGGCGTTGCCGCAGCCGACCACGGCCGGGATGCCCAGTTCACGGGCGATGATCGCCGCGTGGCAGGTACGCCCGCCGCGGTTGGTGACGATGGCGCTGGCGCGCTTCATCACCGGCTCCCAGTCCGGGTCGGTCATGTCGGAGACCAGCACGTCGCCGGGCTGCACCTTGTCCATCTCGGAGACGTCGTGGATGACCTTCACCGGGCCTGCGCCGATGCGCTGGCCGATGGCGCGGCCTTCCACCAGGACCTTGCCCTTCTCCTTGAGCAGGTAGCGTTCCATCACGGTGGCGCTGGAACGGCTCTTCACGGTTTCCGGGCGGGCCTGGACGATGTACAGCTTGCCGTCGTCGCCGTCCTTCGCCCATTCGATGTCCATCGGCCGCTGGTAGTGCTTCTCGATGATCAGCGCCTGCTTGGCCAGTTCGGTGACCTCGGCGTCGGACAGGGCGAAGCGCGCGCGGTCGGCCTTCTCCACGTCGACCACCTTGACCGACTTGCCGGCCTTGGCTTCGTCGCCGTAGATCATCTTGATCGCCTTGCTGCCCAGGTTGCGGCGCAGGATCGCCGGGCGGCCGGCTTCCAGGGTGGGCTTGTGCACGTAGAACTCGTCGGGGTTCACCGCGCCCTGCACCACGGTCTCGCCGAGGCCGTAGGCGCCGGTGATGAACACCACGTCACGGAAGCCGGACTCGGTGTCCAGGGTGAACATCACCCCGGCGGTGCCGGTTTCCGAGCGGACCATGCGCTGCACGCCGGCGGACAGGGCGACCAGCTTGTGGTCGAAGCCCTGGTGCACGCGGTAGGCGATGGCACGGTCGTTGAACAGGGAGGCGAAGACTTCCTTGGCCGCGCGGATCACGTTGTCCACGCCGCGGATGTTCAGGAAGGTCTCCTGCTGGCCGGCGAAGGAGGCGTCCGGCAGGTCTTCGGCGGTGGCCGAGGAACGCACGGCAACGGCCATGTTGTCGTTGCCGCCGGCCATCTCGGCGAAGGCCTTGCGGATGTCGGCGTCCAGCTGGGCGGGGAACTCGGCGTCCATCACCCACTGGCGGATCTGCGCGCCGGTCTTGGCCAGGGCGTTGACGTCGTCGACATCGAGGGCGTCCAGGGCGGCGTGAATGCGGTCGTTCAGGCCACTCTGCTCGAGGAAGTCACGGTAGGCCTGGGCGGTGGTGGCGAAACCACCGGGAACCGAAACCCCAGCACCGGCGAGGTTGCTGATCATTTCGCCCAGGGATGCGTTCTTGCCCCCCACACGTTCGACATCATGGACGCCGAGCTTATCGAGGGAAACTACGTACTCTACCAAGGTGATCTCTCCACTGAATGTTGGAAAAGCTCAAACGGGCCACCGCGACACCGCCCCTTTCTGGCCGCGGCCAGAAAAATAAGTGACAATGCCCCGGCAGGAGGCCTTGCAAAAGCGCGGCCTATCATACTCAGGATTCTTTCCTACATTAAGGCCCGCAGCGCAATGAAACGTACGGCTTTCTTCATTTCCGACGGAACCGGCATCACCGCCGAAACCCTCGGCCAGAGTCTTCTTGCGCAGTTCGAGAACATCCATTTCCACAAACTGACGCGACCGTACATCGACACCGAAGAAAAAGCGCGCGTCATGGTACAGCAAATCAACGCGGCTGCGCAGGCGGACGGCGCCCGCCCGATCATCTTCGACACCATCGTCAACCGTGAGATCCGGGCGGTCCTGGCCCAGTCGAACGGCTTCATGATCGACATCTTCTCGACCTTTTTGTCCCCTCTGGAGCAGGAATTATCCGCGGACTCGTCGTATTCCGTCGGAAAATCCCACAGCATCGGCCACAATCCGCACTACATGGAGCGGATCGACGCGGTCAACTTCGCCCTCGACAACGACGACGGCGCCCGCACCCACTACTACGACAAGGCCGACCTGATCCTGGTCGGCGTGTCGCGCTGCGGCAAGACGCCCACCTGCCTCTATATGGCAATGCAATATGGCATTCGTGCGGCGAACTATCCGCTGACCGAGGAGGACATGGAGCGCCTGCAGCTGCCCAACGCCCTCAAGCCCTACAAGGGCAAGCTGTTCGGCCTGACCATCGACCCCGACCGGCTCACCGCCATCCGCAACGAGCGCAAGCCCAACAGCCGCTACGCCAGCTTCGCCCAGTGCGAGTTCGAGGTGCGCGAGGTGGAGAACCTGTTCCGCCGCGAGAACATCGCCTACATCAACTCCACCCATTTCTCGGTGGAGGAGATCGCCGCCAAGATCATGGTGGAGAAAGGCGTCGAGCGCCGCCTGAAGTAGCCCCGCGCGGCCCTGTGAACCGGCTCACGCTGCCGCCCGCCGGGGCCTGGCGGGTGTCGTCACACGGCACCTGCGTGCTAGAATCGCGCCCCGCATCCCTCCTGGGGGGCCCAGGCCCCGGCCAAGGATGACTCGCCCGCAGGCCGTGGCGTTTGCCGGATGTACCCGTTCACTGGCCTACGGCCCCCAGCGCTCAGGACTTATGAGACTCAAGCCCACAGCCCTGCTGCTCCTGATTTTCCTGGCGGCCTTCGGCGGCCCCGCCGGCGCCGCCGGCAAGACCGTCTACGGGCTCATCGAATACGCCCACATCGGCCAGCTCGACCAGGTACTGGCGGCCAAGCTCGACACCGGCGCCAAGACCGCCTCCCTGAGCGCCCGCGACATCAAGCGCTTCAAGCGCGACGGCGAAACCTGGGTGCGCTTCTACCTGGCCACCGACACCGCCGACAGCCAGCCGCTGGAGCGGCCGCTGGCGCGCATCAGCAAGATCAAGCGGCGCCACGGCGACTTCGACCCCGACGAGGGCAAGGCCTACACAGCGCGCCCGGTCATCGAACTGGACGTCTGCCTGGGCAGGCTGCGCCGCACCATCGAAGTGAACCTTACCGACCGCAGCGCATTCCAATATCCCCTGCTGATCGGCTCCGACGCGCTCAAGCGCTTCGGCGCCCTGGTCGACCCCAGCCTGAAATACGCCGCCGGCCAGCCCGGCTGCCCCGTTGCGAAACCTGCCGAGTAAAGCCCATGCGCTCCATCAACCTGCACCTGAAGATCCTGATCGCCATCCTGGTGGTCCTGGGCGTTTCCATCACCGCCTACCAGATCTTCATCCTCGGCATCCCCATGACCGAGGCGGAAACCGACGACCTGTGGAACATCGACGCCAAGGTCGAATTCCTCGCCACGCCGAAGACCCCGGTCAAGGTGCAGATGTTCGTGCCGCCGCTGACCCAGAGCTACGTCAGCCTCAACGAGAGCTTCGTCTCGAACAACTACGGGGTGAGCATCAACCGCGCCGACGGCAACCGCAAGGTGACCTGGTCCTCGCGCCGCGCCAACGGCAAGCAGACGCTCTACTACCGCCTGGTGCTGACCAAGCGCTTCAGCGGCGAGCAACCCAAGGAAAAAGGCCCGATCTTCCGTGACAGCCCGCCCCTGGAAGGCCCGGAGAAGATCGCCGCCGAAGCGCTGATCGCGCCCATCCGCCAGCACTCGGCGGACATCGAGACCTTCGTCAGCGAAACCATCAAGCGCGCCAACAACCTGGCCGACGACAACGTCAAGCTGCTGCTGGCCGGCGACACCAGCCTGGAGAAGCGCTCGTACATCGTCGAGACCCTGCTGGCCCAGGCCCACGTGCCCATGGAGCGCGTGCACACCCTGCGCCTGCTGGCCAACCAGGCGCAGAGCCCGGAACTGTGGCTGCGCAGCTACAACGGCAAGGACTGGCTGTACTTCAACCCGGAAACCGGCGAGCGCGGCCTGCCCGCCGACCGCCTGATCTGGTGGCTGGGCGACGAGCCGCTGCTGGCGGTGGAAGGCGGCAAGAAGGCACTGATCAGCTTCAGCCTGAACAACAGCGAGATGAACGCCATCCGCCTGGCCAAGCTGACCAACGAGAACACCGACGCGTCCTTCCTCGACTACTCGCTGTACGGCCTGCCGCTGTCCACCCAGCAGACCTTCCAGATCATGATCATGATCCCCTTCGGCGTGCTGGTGATCCTGGTCCTGCGCAACCTGATCGGCATCCAGACCCTCGGCACCTTCACCCCGGTGCTGATCGCCCTCGCCTTCCGCGAGACCGGCCTGCAGTGGGGCATCGGCCTGTTCACCGTGATCACCGCCCTGGGCCTGTCGCTGCGCTCCTACCTCGAGCACCTGAAGCTGCAGATGCTGCCGCGGCTGTCGGTGGTGCTGACCTTCGTGGTGGTGATGATCGCCGCCATCAGCCTGCTCAGCCACCGCCTGGGCTTCGAGAGCGGCCTGTCGGTGGCGCTGTTCCCCATGGTGATCCTGACCATGAGCATCGAGCGCCTGTCGATCACCTGGGAAGAACGCGGCGCCGCGCACGCCATGAAGGCGGCGGTGGGCACCCTGTTCGCCGCGGCCCTGGCGCACATCCTGATGCGCGTGCCGGAGCTGGTGTACTTCGTGTTCACCTTCCCGGCGGTGCTGCTGCTCCTGGTGGCCTTCATGCTGGCGATGGGTCGCTACCGCGGCTACCGCCTGACCGAGCTGTTCCGCTTCAAAGCCTTCCTGAAGGACTGAGCCATGTTCGGCCTGATCAAGCGGTGGAAAGCCCTGGAAGCCAAGGGCATCATGGGCATCAACCGGCGCAACGCGGACTTCGTGCTGAAGTACAACAAGCGCCACCTGTACCCGATCGTCGACGACAAGATCATCACCAAGGAACGCGCCATCGCCGCCGGCATCCACGTGCCGGAGATGTACGGGATCATCTCCACCGAAAAGGAGATCGAGAAGCTCGATTCCATCATCGGCGAGCGCAACGACTTCGTCATCAAGCCGGCGCAGGGCGCCGGCGGCGACGGCATCCTGGTGATCGCCGACCGTTTCGAGGGCAACTTCAAGACCGTCTCCGGGCGCATCATCAGCCGCGAGGAGATCGAGTATCAGCTCTCCAGCATCCTCACCGGCCTGTACTCCCTGGGCGGGCACCGCGACCGCGCGCTGATCGAGTACCGCGTCACCCCCGACCAGATCTTCCGCAGCATCAGCTACGAGGGCGTGCCGGACATCCGCATCATCGTCCTCATGGGCTACCCGGTGATGGCCATGCTGCGCCTGCCGACGCGCCAGTCCAACGGCAAGGCCAACCTACACCAGGGCGCCATCGGCGTGGGCGTGGACCTGGCCACCGGCATCACCCTGCAGGGCACCTGGCTGAACCGCAAGATCGCCAAGCACCCGGACACCACCAACGCGGTGGACGGCGTGCAGCTGCCGCACTGGGACGGCTTCATGAAGCTGGCCGCCGGCTGCTACGAGTTGTGCGGCCTGGGCTACATCGGCGTGGACATGGTGCTGGACCAGGACAAGGGCCCGCTGATCCTCGAACTCAACGCCCGCCCCGGACTGAACATCCAGATCGCCAACGACTGCGGCCTGACCGGCCGTGCCCAGGCGGTGGAGGCCCACCTGGTGGAGCTGCAGGCCAAGGGCGTGCAGGAGACGCCGGAGGAGCGGGTGCGTTTCTCGCAGAAGCTGTTCGGGCATGTGCCGACGCGGGAGATCTGAGGCGGAGTCGGGGGCTTTTCGTAGGAGCGAGCTTGCTCGCGAACAGTGGTTACCGGTGAGCTAGCTGCTGGGTTCAAGAGCCCCTCTCCCTAGCCTCGGCTGCGCGCCCCGCCCCGAAGGGAGAGGGGGCTTGTCCGTGCGGAGAGGAGGAATGGTTTCAGCCGGAAACCTTCGGTGCTGCCGGCTGACTCAGGAATACCTACGCACTCCGAACGGTCCCCTCTCCCTTCAGGGAGAGGGTTAGGGAGAGGGAGCGGAGCCAAGCCCGAGCACCCACGTACCCGGCAGGCCCCTCCCGCCTTAGCCCGCGGGGCTCTCGCGACATCCATGTCGCATGACCTCCTGAGCGCCGGTTTCGCTCGGCCTTCTGAAGGGGCGTTTCGGTGCGCTCGGCTATTTCTCTGGAAATCCGAATCGCGGACAAGGTCCGCTACACCACCCCACCCACACCATTCCCTGTAGGAGCGCGCCCTGCGCGCGATTTCGCGGGCAGGGCCCGCTCCTACAATCCGCCGGGAAGCATGGTGTTTCCCCGTAGGAGCGGACCTTGTCCGCGATAGCCGGAACCTCCGGCGCGATTCGCGGATGAGATCCGCTCCTACACCACCCCACCCACACCATTCCCTGTAGGAGCGCGCCCTGCGCGCGATTTCGCGGGCAGGGCCCGCTCCTACAATCCGCCGGGGGAGCATGGTGTTTCCCTGTAGGAGCGGACCTTGTCCGCGATAGCCGGAACCTCCGGCGCGATTCGCGGATGAGATCCGCTACGGTTCCAGGAAGCACGGCTTTTCGTAGGATGGTGTTGAGCGAAGCGATACCCATCACCGCGGCAGCATGGGTATCGCAAGCTCAACCCATCCTACGGTTCAGGGAAGCACGGGCGTAGGAGCGGACTCCATCCGCGATCGACCAACCGCCCGCAGCGGGCTATCCGGTGACGCTCAGCGCACCACCGCCAGCTCGAACCCGCCCTGGTCGGCATGCTGCCGCACCTTCATGCCCTCCTCGTTCACCGCCAGGCTTTCCAGCGGGCGCTTGTAGGGCTTGTTGTCCAGCGTCTGCAGGGCGCGGTCCTCGTCGGTGGTCAGCAGCAGCACGTAGCGCTCGCCCTGGTTGGCCCGCACCGGCACCGTGCCTTCGATGAAGGCGTAGCGGTACCAGGTTTCCGGGTTGAGCTTGTAGACCGCGTCGCTGACCAGGCGCGTCGGGCGCTTGCGTTCGTCGAGGAACAGCAGCGACGGGTAGACCACCTGGTGGTTGGAGAAGCTGCGCACGCGCAGGCCGTACACCTGCTGCGAGGCCGGCAGCTTCATGGCCACGTAGTAGCTCTTGCCCATGGGGAAGTCGAAGCTCGGCGAGAACTTGTTGAGCTCCTCGTAGCGCGGCTCGTCGGCGTTCAGCTCGGTGAACTCGCCCTCGGCGATCTGCTCGCAGCAGCGTCGCTGCAGGTCCTGGTAGAGGTCATCGAGGGTCTTGCCGCTGCCCTTGAGCAGGGCCTTCATGGCGTCGGTCTGTTCGCCGCTGCCGTCCAGTCCGGGCAGAGCCTGCGGGCGCTGCTTGAATTGCACCTCGCGGCCCTCGGTGAAGGCGATCTGGTTGCGGCGGATGCCGTCGGCGCGGTCCTGGGCGGTGATCGGCGAGTTGTGCATGCGGCCCTGCTCGTCGACCCAGGTGTAGTACGGGTTGCCGTTCTCGCTGCGGACGAAGCCCTTGTCCTCGTAGGCCTCGGCGTCGATGTACTCGGAGGAATGGTCGCCGTTGGGCAGCACGTAGTCGCCGCGCCCGGCGGGCACCTGGTTGCCGGCGTAGAAGCTGTTCTGCAGGTTGCCCTGGCCGTCCACCCAGGTGAAGTAGCGGCGCTTGCTCTCCCCCGCCGGCGCGCTGCCGGGCCAGAGGGTGCCGCCGTCGTCGCGCAGGCGGGCGCGGTCGCTCTGGTCGATGCGCCTGGCCGCCTGGCGCTGCTGCTGGCCGTAGCCGGCGTCGACGAAGGTGTTGTGCACCTGGCCGTTGTCGTCGATCCACGACAGGTAGCGCCCGGCGTCGGCCAGCGCCGGCAGCGGCGCGGCCGCCAGCAGGCAGAGGAACAGGTGGCGGGAACGCTGCATCGGGCCGCTCCTCAGAAGGTGGTGTTGTAGGTCAGGGCGAAGATATAGGCCTTCACCGTGGTATGTACATCCATACCGGCATAGGGGTTGTAGACCAGGTTGTCGATGCCGGTGCAGGTCAGGTTGCAGCTCTGCCCGGCCTTGATGCTCTGCTTGGAGACGAAGTAGTTGAAGCCCAGGTCGATGTTGGTGTCCTTGTCCCAGCGGTAGCCCAGGCCCAGGCCGTAGAGGTCGGCGTCGCCGATGGGCACCAGGGCGTCGGCCTTGCTCTTGGGGATCGCCGAGGGCCGGTATTCGTAGCCGGCGCGCAGCTGCAGGCGGTCGTTGACGTCGTACTGCACGCCCATGGCGTAGCTCCAGGTGTCGCGGTAGCCACGGTCGAGGATGATGCTGTGGTCGGTGGCGCCGTTGGGGGCGAAGTTCTTGGCGATGCGCAGCAGGTCCAGTTCCCTGTCGAACTCGATCTCCAGGTTGTTCCAGTCGCTGTAGCCGCTCCACTTCAGGTCGAAGTTGAACTGCCAGTCATCGAACGGGCGCAGCTTGATGCCGGTGGAGAAGTTGTCCGGGTTGGTCATCTTCAGCGTCGCCACGCCGTGCTCCTCCTCGGCGTTACCGTAGGGGAACAGCGGGCTGAGGAAGGCGCCGAACACCGAGTTCTGCAGGCCGGACCAGAAGCCCTGCCAGTCCTTGGTGTAGTCCACCCGGTACTTGCCCTTGAGCTTCATGCGCGACTCGCTCTGGTACACCGCGCCCCAGGCGAACCAGTCGGTGGGCTCCCAGAGCACGCCCAGGTTGTAGCTGGGCGAGAGGGTCTGCTGCATGTCCAGCTTGAGGTTGGCCAGGGTGTCGTAGGGGCCGATGCGCCCGCCGCAGACGTTGAACACCAGCTCGACGATCTCCTGCGCGCCGGGCACGCAGGTGGTGTCGTGGAGGGTCTGCAGCAGGCCGGTGAGCAGGCCGGGGTTGCGGAAGTCGGTGTCCAGGGCCATGGCCTGGTGCGAGAAACCGATGGACAGGCCGAACGACAGCGTGTCGTTCATCTGGTAGCCCACCGAGGGCGAGAAGTAGGTCAGCCGCTGCAGCGACACGCGGCGCCCGTCGTAGCGCCCCGGGTCGCCGTCCGAGTCGCGCGAGTAGCCCAGCGCCTGGGGCGTGTAGACGTTGGTGGCGAAGGTGAACTTGGAGCCCGGCGGGTTGATCGACAGGCCGGCCAGGGGCGCCACCAGCATGGGCACGTCGGTCATGCCGCCCAGGCCCGGCAGGTACATGGTCGGCGTCATGGTGCGGCTGTGGGAGTTGGCCACCGGGTCGTCGGACACGCCGAAGGTGCTCTCGCCGTAGTTCGGCGGCGCGTGGAAGCCGGCGCGGATGTCCATCACCCCGCTGACCAGCTTCACCGTGGTCTGCCGGCCCTTGAGCTTGGTCAGCGCCGCGGGGTTGTAGTGCACGGCGTCGATGCCGGTGGAATCGGCGGTGACCGCGTTGCCCAGGGCCATCGCCTTGGGGTTGCCGATGGTGATGTCGTTGGCCAGTTGGGCCTGGGCCGGCAGAATCCAGCCAAGCCCCGCCCCTGCCATCGCCAGCAGAAGTGGCGAAATGCGCTTCGTCATGGGAACTCCGCTCGCCGTTTAGTCGGGCTTAAGGCCCTTGATATCCAGGGGCAGGGAAACCCCCAGCAAGATATCCGGTGAGTCTTCGGTCAAGCCGAAGCCGGCGTTCACGTTGACGATGTAGTCAGGCGAGGTGCGCAGGCCGAGCGAGAAGTTCATGACCGCGCTGGTCTGCTCGGGAGCCTCCACCGTGCGGGTGTCGAAGTGGTAGCGGCTCTTCATCTGGTAGGCCATCTGGTAGGAGGTGGCCAGGGACACGTCGTAGGACAGCGCGTAGGCCATGCCCATGGCGAAGTTCAGGGTGTCGCCCGGGGTGACCTTGTTCAGCTCCTCGCCGTACTGGTTCTGGTGGATGTTGTCGACCTTGAGGTTGTAGGTGTAGCCGAGCGAGCCGTAGAGCACGACCGGGTCGATCACGTAGGACATGTTGGCGCCCACGCCGAGGCTGTAGTAGCCGTTGCCGGTGGACACGTCCTTGTCCGGGTTCATGTCGAACGGGCTGTCGCCGGTGGGCAGGCCGAGGGTGGCGTAGAAGGTGGTGACCGGGCGCCCGCGCATCGCCGCCCAGGGCTGCCAGCGCAGGGTCGCGGAAATGTCGCCGAGGCTGTAGGCGTGGACGTCGCTCTCGGTGTCGTACTTGGCCACGAAGGGCAGGCGCAGGCTGAAGGTCAGGTTGTCCCAGATGCCGTAGTCGAAGGTGAAGGAGTTGGTGAAGGTGTGCTGCGCCTCGCTGGTCGCCAGCACGCTGTAGACGCTGTCGCCGGTGCGCACCTGCTGGATGCGGGTGTCGCGCATCATCGAGTAGTCCAGGCCGTAGGTGAGGGTCCGCTCGCCCTTCTTCAGCAGGGTGTAACTCTTCTCCGCCGCCTGGAACACCTCTTCCAGAGCCTTGGCGCTGTCGGCGTCGTCGGCCTTCTTGGCCAGCGCGTCACGCGCCTGATCGACCGAGCCTTCCTCGGCCGGCGCCGGGCCCGATGCCAGCAAGGCCAGTATGGCGGCGCACGCATACCCCCTGAATCTCATGATGCAATCCCCTGGTCTTGTTCTTATGGAAGGATGAAACGTCGATCACTTGCTGCGTATGAACTGCACGTCGCCTTTGGATGCGGCCTCGATCATCCGGTTGCTGGTGAACTTGCTCATTTCCGGGAACTCGCGGAAGGCCAGCAGGCTCACGGTGCGGTCGTCCACCAGGCGCAGGTCCTGCTCCTTCAGGGCCAGGGCGTTCTTCGGCTCCTGGCCGCTTGGGTAGATGACGAAGAGCACGTTCTGGTCCCAGATCGCCTCGAAGCGGCTGCGGGTGAAACTGATGTTGCCCAGGGCAGGATCGGCAACGAAGACGTGGTCGTTGTAGACGTCGCGCACCACCACGAAATGCTTGAAGCCACCGTAGTGGATGGGCACCAGCGCCGGGTGCTCCAGCGAATCCAGGTCGGAGAATTCGGCGCGGAAGCCGCCGCTCCTGTAGCCCAGCGCGGCCGCGTAGCGCTTCATGTCCAGCAGCGAGAAGCCGCGGCGCTGGACGATCTTGTCGGCCTCGCCGTACTTCAGCAGGCCTTCCATCACCTGGCGTTCCTGCAGGTCGCGGCCCAGGTAGTAGTCCAGCAGGGTGGTCAGCGCCGCCGAGCCGCAGCTGTAGTCGTAGGCCTGGCGGATGACGTTGCGGAACTGCACCTGGCTCATGGGTTCGAGTTGCACGGCCTCGCGGAAGGGGCCGTTGGGCGTGAGCTGCTGGGTGATGTTCACCGTGCCCCGGGGTTGCGGTTGGGTATCCACCGTCTGGGTGAAACCGAACAGGCCGAGCAGGCTTCCCAGCAGTATCTCGAACATCCCCTCTCCTCTCTCCTGGAAGAACCCTTGCCGGCACGGGCCGGCAAGGGGATACGCGTCACACGACCGATGGATCAGTGGCCCCAGATGCGAACCTGGGAACCGGCCATGTTCAGGTTGGACACGGTCAGCGAACCGATGCTGGCGGCGCTGGTGTCGCCCACCTTGATGGCGCCCACCGAGACGTCGCCGGTCATGCCCGGCAGGCCCAGGGCCAGTTGCTGGGTGTCGGCGGTGCCGATCTTGGTGGTGACCACGTCGACGGTCAGCGGGTTGGCATCGTCGATCTTCAGGGCGGTGCCGCCCGGGCCGGTCAGGGTGATGTTCTCCAGGCGCAGGGAACCGGACTTGGTGTCGTCGATCTTGTCGGTGTAGACCACCGCCCCGATGCTCGCCTTGAAGTCACCGGCGATGCTGATGCCGTCCTGGCCGGTCACGCCGGCGAGCGCGCTGTCGTCCATGGATTTCAGATCGGCATGGGCCAGGAAGGGAGCGGCCAGAACAGCGCTTGCAAGAACCAGTTGTTTGATTTTTTTCATTCTTGTTTCTCTCCAGTGTTCAGGTGGGGTTGCCCCAGGGCACTGCAGGGGGCGTCCTGCCCCGCTGCAGGTTGGCCGGCCAAGCCGACCCTCCAGACCCGCGCCGTCTTCCCTAGGTGCCGCGGGCATGGATTCGTGAAGCTCCAGGCTTCGCGTCCTGTTTCCCAAGCTACTGGGCAACCCCCCACCTGCCAGCCCATCCAAGGGATGGAGCCGGAAACGCCGTTCGCCTCAGGCTTCGCTGAGCAACCCCAGGCTCTTGCCCTTGAGTACCGCCTGGGTGCGGCTGCGCACCCCCAGCTTGGCGAACAGGTTGTGCAGGTGCCACTTGATGGTGGCCTCCGACAGATGCACCGCCTGGGCGATGTCGCGGTTCGAAAGCCCGGCCGCCACCAGCCGCAGGATTTCCCGCTCGCGGTGGCTAACATCTTGATTTTCCTCGAAACCTGCTGGGTCGACGGACAGCCTGCGGCACTGTTCGCGGAGCAGTTCCGCCACCCCCTGCCAGGCCGCCGCGCGCTTGGGTTCGGCCTCGCGCCAGGCGTCCCAGAACGGCAGCAGCCAGATGGCGTCGTCCTGGAACAGTCGGCGGTAGCCCTGGTTCCAGGCTTCCTCGAGGGTGGGCGCGAACAGGGCGAAGGCCTTTTCGCTGTTACCTTTCTGCCAATACGCCACAGAAAGTAACAAGGCCAGACGCAACCGCCGGTCGCGCTGATAGGGCGAGGCGTTCGCCGCCAGCGCCGATTCCAGACGCTGCTGGGCGCGCTCGGCGCGCCGCTCGGACAACGCCACCCGCGCCTCGGCCAGGGCCAGCGCGGCCTGGGCATCGGCATAGCGCTCGGCGGACAGCCCCGACAGGTGCCGGGCCAGTTGCAGGCAGACGCGCTCGGCCTCGTTCGGCCGGCGCAGCCACAGCAGCAGCTGCACCTTGCAGCCCATGGCCAGCGCGTAGACGCGCTCGTAGCCCGGCGACTGCAGGCCGGCCAGCCATTCGTCGAGCTGGGCCAGGCCCTGTTCGGCCTCGCCGGCGAAGAAGCGCGCCTTGGCCATCACCAACTGGCCGCGGCTGATCAGCTCCATGGGCGTGGCGACGTCGCGCCAGGTGGTGGCCAGCGGCAGTTCGGCGAGGATGGCCGCATGGCGGTCCTGCTCGTAGAGGATGTCGGCGTAGGCCAGGGCCAGCGGCCCGCCCACCCGGCTGCGCCGGCCGAACACGCGCTCGACGCGGCTGCGCGCGCCCTCGGCGATGGTCCGGCCGCGCTCCAGCTCGCCGCTCTCCTTGCAGATCAGCGCCTCGATCATGCTCGCCACCACCTGCAGGTACTCGCTGTCGGCCATGCGCAGGCACTCGCGGGCCACGCCGATGGCGCCGGCGGCCTCGGCGTAGTCGCCCAGCAGCGCATGGGCCGCGGCCAGGATGCAGGCCAGGCTGGCGCGGAACACCGGCTGGTTGGCCGGCACCAGCGCCAGCCACTGGCGCGACACCTTGAGGCTGGCCTCCAGCTTGTCCTGGTACAGCAGCACCAGGGCCTTGAGCACCTGGGCCACGGCCAGCAACTCGGCCAGGCCGAAGTTGCGCGCCTTGCCCTGGCCCATCAGCAGGCGGGCGCTGAGTTCCTCGATGAGCGCCTCGGCCTCGGCGAACTTCTGTTCGAAGGCCAGCTGCCAGGCGTAGAAGATCTGGAACACCGGATGCTCGCGGATCACCTCGGCGGGAATGCCGCCGAGCATGCCGAGGATGCTGTACACCCGGTTGCCGGCGATCAGCCGCGCGCCCTGGCGCTCCAGCAGGTCGGCGGCGAAGGCGTAGTCGCGGGCGCGCAGGGCGTAGCGCACGGCGCGGTCGGCCATGTCGCGGCTTTCGCACCAGCGCGCGGCGGCGTTGAGCAGCGGCGTGGGGTCGGCGCTGCGGGCCAGGCGGCCCTGGAGGAAGTCGGCGAACAGGTGGTGGTAGCGGAACCACTCGCGCGTATCGTCCAGGGGGATGATGAACAGCTGCTCGTTCTGCAGGCGCATGAGCATGTCCAGGCCGTCGCGGCGCCCGGTCAGGGCGTTGCACAACTCGGCGCAGAACTCGTCGAGCACCGAGGTCTGGTCGAGGAACTGCTGCAGCGCCGGCGGCAGGCTGGCCAGCACGTCCTCGGCGAGGTAGTCGGCGATGTCCCGCTCGGTGCCCGACAGCCCGCGCAGGAAGCCCTCGCGGTCGCTGTGCCGGGCCAGCGCCAGGGCGGCCAGGTGCAGCGCGGTGATCCAGCCCTCGGTGCGCTTGTACAGCAGGCCCAGCTCGGCGTCGTCCAGCTGCAGGCCCTTGAGCTCCAGCAGGTAGGTGTCGGCCTCCTCGCGGGTCAGGCGCAGGTCGGCGCCGTTGAGGCAGAAGGCCCAGGGCGCCAGCGCCGGCTCGTCCACCAGGAAGCGCGGGCGGTAGCGGGTGCTGGTGACCAGGCGCACGTTGTCCGGCAGGTGCTCGATCAGGTAGCGCGCCCCCGGTTGCAGGGCCGGGTGGCGGATCTGGTGGAAGTCGTCGAGGAACAGGTAGAGCGCCCCGTCGATGCGCTTGAGGTCGGCGAGGAAGGCATCCAGCAGCCCTTCCAGCGGCAGGGTCATGTCCGACTGCAGCAGGTTCGAGGTGTTGGCGCCGAAGCCGGGGACGACGCTGCGGATGCTCTCCACCAGGTACTGCAGCAGGCGCTGCGGCTCGCTGTCGCCCTCGTCGCAGGACAGCCAGGCCACCAGCGCGCCGCTGGCCAGCAGGCGCTCGCGGAACAGGCTGAGCACGGTGCTCTTGCCGAAGCCGGCCGGCGCGCTGAGGATCAGCGCGCGCTGCTGGCGCGCCGCGAACAGGCGGTCGATGAGCGCCCGCCGCGGCAACAGCAGGGCGCCGTCGGTGCGCGGCGGGAACAGCTTGGTGCGCAGCAGCGGCAGGGGCGGCTGCTGGGAGTTGAGTGTGGTCATGTCAGAGCAGGCTCAGCTCGCGGGCGCGGCGAATCGCTTGGGTCCGATTGCGCACCTTGAGCTTCTCGTAGATGTTGTGCAGGTGCCATTTGACGGTGCCCAGGGCCAGCGACAGCTGCTGGCCGATCTCCTCGTTGGAGAGCCCCTGGGCCGCCAGGCACACCACTTCCCGCTCGCGGTCGGTCAACCCTTCCTCGAGCACGTCCTGTGCCTTGCGCGTTTCCTGGCCGGGCCACAGTCCCAGCAGGCTGCGGATGAACACCTGCAGCGCCGGCTGGCGCTCGGTGGCCTCCAGTTGCTGGAGCATCTGGCGGATGCCCTCGCCTTCCTCGATGAACAGGCTGCGCACGCCTTCGCGCTCGGCGCCCACCAGGCATTGCCCGAGCAGGCTGTTGGCGCGCTCCTGGTAGCCCAGGCGCTGGTAGCTGAGCGCCGCCAGCAGGTCCAGGCGCAGGCGCTGCAGGCCGTGCCAGTTGGCTTGCAGCAGGCCGCGCAGCTGGGTGATCTCGTGCAACGCCTCGCTGAAATGGCCGCGCGCCTGCAACAGGCGCACGCGGCTCAGGCCGCGCACCCAGAGCACCGGGTTGAACGGGCCCTGGCGGTAGGAGGCGGCGAGCTTCTGCCAGTCGATGCCGTTGAGGCGCTGCTCGGCGCGCTTGCAGCGGTCGGCCGCCGGCTCCTGAAGGATCAGGTTGATCTCCTCGCCCACGGCCATGGCGAAGATGCGCCAGGAATGGTTGCGCGAGGCCAGGCTCTGCATCAGCCCGAGAGTCGCCAGGGCTTCCTTGCCGCGCCCCTGCAGGCGCTGCACCCGCGCCAGGCACTGCATGCCCTGGGCGTAGAGGTCGATGGGGTTGATCACGTCGACGCGCCCCAGCGCCCAGCGCAGGCGCTCTTCCAGGCCGTCGACGTCCATGCGGTAGTAGGCGGTCAGGCCCTCGGTGATGGCCGGCAGGGCCAGCGCCTGGGAGCGCCGGTCGAACAGCGGCACGGCCTGCTGCTTGACGCGCTCCACCAGCAGTTGCGCCTGCTTCACCTGGCCCTGCTCCAGGGCCAGCATCACCTCGATGGTGGACAGCTGCATGTGCAGGTAGCGGCCGTCGAGGAAATGGTTGCGCTGCTGCGCCAGGCCCATCAGGCGGCGCGCCTGCTCGGGCTGGCCGTGCATCACCTGGGCGAAGGCGGCGACCAGCAGGATGGCGCATTCGAGGAAGGCCGAGTTCTGCCCCAGTTGGCTCTCCACCCGGCGGGCCAGGGCGATGCACTGCTCCAGGTCGTCCTTCTGCAGCGCCAGCACGGCCTTGACCGCCAGCGCCGAGAGGTACTGGTCGCCCATCGGCGTCTGCGGCTTGCCGTCGCTCCAGCGCGCCAGCAGCTCGTCGAGCATGCGGTTGGCCTCGGGCAGGCTCAGTTCGCTGGCGCGGGTCCAGACGTCGCTGAGCACCAGAATCGGGTAGCGCGCGGCGATGTCGTCGGGCACCTGCCGGCGCCAGCGCGAGATCAGGTACAGCTGGCCGCGGTTGATCAGCTCCAGGCCGTAGCCGTCGACCAGGGCGGCGAGCATCTCCGGGTCCTCGGCCAGGCAGGCGTGCTCGATGGCCAGGGTCGGCATGTGGTGGTTGGTGAACCACAGGCTGGCGTTGAAGTGCAGTTGCTTGAAGCGTTCCGGCTCGCGTTCGCGCAGGTGCGCGCGGAGGAAGTCGGCGAACAGCTGGTGGAAGCGGTACCAGTGGCGCTCGCGGTCCAGCGGCATGAGGAACAGTTGCAGGCTGTCCAGGCGCTCCAGCAGGGCCTGGCCGTCCTGGCGGCCGGTCAGGGCGTTGGCCAACTCGCCGTTGAAGCGGCTCGCCACGCTGAGCGTCAGCAGGCTGTCGCGGATGTCCCGGGGCAGGCGCTCGAAGACGCTGCGCAGCAGGTAGTCGCCGACCTCGGCGGGGCCGCCGCCCAGCTCGGCCAGGTCGCGCTGGGCGCCGGCGGGCGGCTGGCGCAGCCACAGGCCGAACAGTTGCACACCCATCACCCAGCCCTCGGTGCGGGCGTACACGGCCTTCAGGCAGGCCTCGTCGAGTTCCACGCCCTCGCCGCTCAGGTATTCGCGGGTCTGGTCCTGGGACAGGCGCAGCTCTTCCACCCCGACTTCCAGCAGCAGGCCCTTGGCCCGCCAGGTGGCCAGGCTCAGCGGCGGCTGCGAGCGGCTGCCGATGGCCAGGGTCAGGCCCGGCGGGGCGTACTGCACCAGGCGGTTGAGGCCGGCGAAGATGTCCGGCTGGGTGATCCGGTCCAGGTCGTCGAGCACCAGCAGCAGCGGCACGTCGACGCGCAACAGGTCGGAAAGCAGGCTTTCCATGACCGCCACGGCCGGCACCCGCAGGGTGTTGTGCAGGTAGGCCGCGGCGTCCCGGCCGACGTCCGGCAGGCTGGCGGCCAGGGCCTCGGTGAGCTTGCTGCAGAAGCGCCCCGGGTCGTCGTCGGAGCCCTCCAGGGAAAGCCACACCACCTTCTGCCCCTGCGCTTCGCGGCGCTCGGCGAGCATGGCCAGCGCGGCGCTCTTGCCGAAGCCGGCGGGGGCGCTGAAGAGCAGGACGCGATGATGGGCGGAACGCTCCAGGGCAGCCTGGAGCTGGGGGCGGTACTGGTATTCGGCAGGCACCCCGGGAGGTGTCGATCTGGTACGCAGAAGGCTGCCGGCTGCGGTTTTTAGCACTACGTCCACGGCCTCTATCCCTGTTTCATTATCGTTGTGGTACGGAGCATGGCTTCCGCGGGATAATCCAATTCTTATCAGAATGCTTACCTTGCGTAAACCGAAGAGAAGGGCTCTAGCATCGACTCTTCGGGCGTGCGCAGGAATGGCTCTCAGCCTAGCCCAGGGTTCCTGTTCCTACCTATGTCCCGCTATTGTGTACACCCGCTCCCCTACCGGGAAGATCCAACGGCGCGCTTCGCCCGCATCGCCCAGGCGCCCGGCGCCGTGCTGCTGGACGCCGGCAGGCCTGGCGCCGACCGTGGACGCTATGACCTTATGAGCGCCTGGCCATTGGCAGAACTGGCGCCAAGTGCCGACGAATCGGCCAAGGCGTTCTTCGCCCGCCTGCGCACGGCGCTGCAGAGCCTCGGACAGGCCGACGCGGGGGAAATTCCGGACCTGCCATTCGTCGGCGGAATGATCGGTTATCTGAGCTACGACCTGGGACGGCGCATCGAACGCCTGCCGCAGCACAGCCAGGACGACCTCGGCCTGCCCGATGCGCGGGTCGGCCTGTACGCCTGGGCGCTGGTCACCGACCACCAGCGCGGCACCAGCCAGTTGGTGTTCCACCCGCGCCTGGAAGCCGCCGAGCGCCAGCGCCTGCTGGCGCTGTTCGAGGCCGACGCGGCGGCGCCGGCGCTGCCGCCCTTCCGCCTGCATGCCGGCTTCCGGCCGGACCTGAGCCGCGAGCAGTACCGCCAGGCCCTGGAGCGGGTGCAAGGCTACATCCTCGCCGGCGACTGCTACCAGGTGAACTACACCCAGCGCTTCCGCGCGCCCTGCAGCGGCTCGCCCTGGCTGGCCTACCTGGCCCTGCGCGAGGCCTGCCCGACGCCCTTCGCCGGCTACCTGGGCCTGGGCGACGGCGCCATCCTCAGCCTGTCGCCCGAGCGCTTCATCCGCATGCACCGGCGCCAGGTGGAGACGCGCCCGATCAAGGGCACCCGCCCGCGCGGCCGCACGCCCGCGGAGGACGCGGCCAACGCCGAGGAACTGCTGGCCAGCCCCAAGGACCGCGCCGAGAACCTGATGATCGTCGACCTGCTGCGCAACGACCTGGGGCGCAGCTGCACGCCCGGCACGGTGCGGGTGCCGGAACTGTTCGCGCTGGAAAGCTACCCCAACGTGCACCATCTGGTCAGCAGCGTGACCGGCGAGCTGGCCGCCGACAAGGACGCCCTCGACCTGCTGCTGGGCAGCTTCCCCGGCGGCTCCATCACCGGCGCACCCAAGGTCCGCGCCATGCAGATCATCGACGAGCTGGAGCCGAGCCGCCGCGGAATCTATTGCGGCAGCCTGTTCTACCTGGACGTGCGCGGCGAGCTGGACAGCTCCATCACCATCCGCACCCTGCTGGTGAAGGACGGCCAGGCCAGTTGCTGGGGCGGCGGCGGCATAGTCGCCGATTCGGACTGGGAGGCGGAATACGCGGAGTCGCTGACCAAGGTGGACGTGCTGCTGCGCACCCTGGAACGCCTCGGCGACTGAGCGCCGCGCAGAGCGCTACGCCGCAGCCCGCCTCGGCAAGGCCACCCGCACCCGCAGGCCGCCCAGTTCGCTGCCTTCCAGCGCCAGGCTGCCGCCGCAGGCCGCGGCGATGTCGCGGGCGATGCCCAGGCCCAGGCCGTGGCCGGCCACCTGCTCGTCCAGGCGGGTGCCGCGCTCGAGCACGCTGTCGCGCAGTTCCTCGGCGATGCCCGGGCCGTCGTCGTCCACCAGCAGGCGGTAGCCGTCCTCGCGCTTCTCCACTTGCAGGCGCACCTCGCCGGCCGCCCACTTGCAGGCGTTGTCCAGCAGGTTGCCGAGCAGTTCCAGCAGGTCCTCGCGGTCGAACGGCAGGCGCAGGCCGGGCGCCGCCTCGCAGGTGATGCGCAGGTGTTCGCCATGGATCAGCTGGAGCATCTCGCGCAGGCTGGGCAGCTCGGCGTCGCAGTCGAAATGCGCGCCGGGCAGCGCCTCGCCCACCAGGCGCGCGCGGCCCAGTTCGCGGGCCAGGCGCTGGTCGATCTGCTCCAGCTGCTCCTGCAGCACCCGCTTCAGCTCGGGGTGCTGCCGCAGTTCCTCGCGCTCGGCCAGGCTGATCAGCACCGCCAGCGGCGTCTTCAGCGCATGGCCGAGGTTGCCCAGGGCGTTGCGCGAGCGGCGCAGGGTTTCCTCGGTGTGCTGCAGCAGGTGGTTGACCTGCTCCACCAGCGGCTCCAGTTCCTGCGGCACCCGGGTGTCCAGTTGGCTGCGCTGGCCGTCCTGCAGTTGGGCGATCTGCTGGCGCACCTGCTCCAGCGGGCGCAGCGCGCGGCGCACCGTCAGGCGCTGGAAGAACAGGATCAGCAGCAGCGCCAGCGCCCCGGCGCCCAGGCCAATGTTGCGCAGGCGGTTGAAGCTCTTGAGGATCGGCGTGTAGTCCTGCGCCACGCTGATCCGCAGGCTGCGCCCGTAACGCTTGTAGTCGCCGCGGAAGACCAGCAGGCGCTGGCCTTCCGGGCCCTTGGCCAGGCCTTCGCGCAGGCCCGTGCGCTCCGGCACCTTCAGCTCGTGGTCCCACAGCGAGCGCGAGCGCCAGTCGGTCTGTTCGAAGTGGATCTGGAAGTAGCGCCCGGAGAACAGCCGCTCGTAGGCGCCGTCGACGCGCTGCGGGTCCAGCTGCAGGCCGGCCGGGCCGCGAATGATCGCCACCAGCAGGCTTTCCGCCTCGTCCTGCAGGCCGCTGGCCAGGTAGCGGCGCAGGCCCTGGTCGAACAGCCAGAGCCCGGCCTGGGCCAGCGCCAGGCCGACCACCAGCAGCACCGCGGCGAGGCCGAAGCCCAGGCGCCGCTGGATCGAGATCAAGCCGCGCCCCCGCTGCTGCCGGCGAAGCGGTAGCCCTGGCCGCGGCGGGTCTCGATGATCTCGCGGCCGAGCTTGCGGCGCAGGTGGTTGATGTGCACCTCGATGACGTTGGAGTCGCGCTCGGTCTCGCCGTCGTAGAGGTGCTCGGCCAGGTGCGACTTGGACAGCAGTTGGCCCGGGTGGAGCATGAAGTAGCGCAGCAGGCGGAACTCGGCGGAGGTCAGGTCGACCTCGCGGCCATCCTGCTGCACGCACTGGCGCGCCTCGTCCAGGCGCAGGCCGCCGGCCTCCAGCTGGGCCTGATTGGCCACGCCGTGGGCGCGGCGCAGCAGGGCCTGGATGCGCAGGAAGAGTTCTTCGGGGTGGAAGGGCTTGGTCAGGTAGTCGTCGGCGCCGGCCTTCAGCCCGTCGATGCGCTCGGCCCAGGAGCCGCGCGCGGTGAGGATCAGCACCGGGGTGGCCAGGCCCAGGCCGCGCCATTCGCGCAGCACGTCCAGGCCGGGGCGGCCCGGCAGGCCGAGGTCGAGGATGATCAGGTCGTAGGGCTCGCTGGCCCCCTGCACCGCGGCGTCGCGGCCGTCGGCCAGCCAGTCCACGGCGTAGCCCTGGCGGCTCAGCCCGGCCAGCAGTTCGTCGGCGAGGGGGACGTGATCCTCCACCAGCAGCAGACGCATCAGTCGTCTTCCTTATCCTTGAGGATGCGCCCGTCACGGGCATCCAGTTCCAGTTCGCGGACCACGCCGCCGGCGGTGAGCAACTCTATCTCGTAGATGTAGGCGTCGTGCTCCTTCTCCAGCTCCGCCTCGAGCAGGCGCGAGCCGGGGTAGCGCTGCAGCGCGGCCGGCAGTATCGACTCGAAGGGGCGGATCACCCCTTCGCGGGTGAGGCGCAGGGCCTCGTCCTGGCTGATGTCGTGGGCCGACGCCGCCCCGGCCAGGCAGACCGCGACGAGCAGCGCGTAACGCAGAGGATAGGTCATCAGTGGTCCTGGCGGTCCTTGAGCACTTCACCGCTCACCGCGTCCAGCTCGACATCCCACTTCACCCCCTGGGCGTCCTTGATGTCGACCTTGTACAGGTAGCGGCCGTGTTCCAGTTCGAGCTCGCTATCGTACACGGTTCCGCCGGCGTGCTTGGCCAGCGCGGCCTGGTTCAGGCGCTGGAAGTCCTGGATGGTGCCGGCGTCACGCAGGCGCAGGGCCTCGTCGGGGCCGATGTCGTGGGCCAGCGCCAGGCTGGAGGCGCCGAAAAGAGCGGTGGCGGCGATCAGACGGGTGAGGGTTTGCATGGGAAGGCTCCTGCGAATTGCCAATGCTCGCAGGCTATCGAAAGGCCATTAACTCAAGCTGAATGGATGCAGGACGGATCATTCACCGGATGAAGGATGCTGCCTAGGAAAATACAGCGCTTATAATCGGCGGCTCGCCAGAGAGTGCCCCCATGACCGCCATCCACATCAAGTCCCCCGCCCTCACCCTCAAGGCCGGCGCCCGCGCCCTGCGGCGCATCCGCGAGCGCGGCCTAGGCCCCGCCGACGTCGGCATCCTGCCCGGCGCCGCCGGCGGGCCGAAGGCGCTGGGCATCCAGGGGCTGGACCTGGCGCTGTTCGGCGAATGGCTGCCGCGCGCGCCGCGCGAGCGCTCGCTGATCGGCGCCTCGATCGGCTCCTGGCGCTTCGCCAGCGCCTGCCTGGCGGACGCCGCCGCCGGCATCCGCCGCCTGGGCGAGCTGTACACGCAGCAGCGCTTCTCGCGCAATGCGGACATAGCCGAGGTCTCGGCCAGTTGCACGCGGATGCTCGACGACCTGCTCGCCGGGCAGGACGCCAGCGTACTGGCCAACCCGCACTACCGCCTCAACGTGGTGGTGGTGAAGAGCCACGGGCGCCTGGCCGACGACGGCAAGCGCGCGCTCGGCCTGGGCCTGGGCGCGGTGATCCGCGACAACCTGCTCGGCCGCCGCCACCTGCACCGCCACTTCGAACGGGTGATCCTCCATGACGCGCGCCTGGCCCCGCCGCTGGCGCCGCTGCGGGACTTCCCCTCGCGCTGCCTGCCGCTGGACGTCGGCAACCTGCGCCACGCGCTGCTCGCTTCCGGCTCCATCCCCATGGTCATGCAGGGCGTGCGCGACATCCCCGGCGCCGGCCCGGGCACCTACCGCGACGGCGGCCTGCTCGACTACCACCTGGACCTGCCCTACGAAACCGACGGCGTGGTGCTCTACCCGCACTTCACCGACAAGGTCATCCCCGGCTGGTTCGACAAGGGCCTGCCCTGGCGCCGCGGCGACGCCACCCGCCTGCAGGACGTGCTGCTGCTCGCCCCCTCCCCCGAGTACCTGGCACGCCTGCCGCACAACAAGCTGCCGGACCGCAAGGACTTCAAGCGCTACCTGGGCGACGACGCCGGCCGCGAGCGCTACTGGAACAAGGCGATGGACGAAAGCCGGCGGATGGGCGACGAGTTCCTCGAACTGGTCGACGGCGGGCGCCTGGGGGAAAGGTTGGTGCCGTTGTAGGGCGCATAACGCCTACGGCGTTATCCGCCGTTTGACCTTGGCCATAATCCCGCTCGCTGCCAAGCACGGAGCCGCCGTCAAAGCCGCTCCAGGCTCAGCCATGCAGCGGCCGGCGAGGAAGGTGTAGCGGCGGATAACCGCGAACGGTTATTCGCCCTACGTCCATGGTGAGCTTGGCGTAGGGCGCATAACGCCTACGGCGTTATCCGCCGTTTGGCCTTGGCCATAATCCCGCTCGCTGCCAAGCACGGAGCCGCCATCAAAGCCGCGCCAGGTTCAGCCATGCAGCGGCCGGCGAGGAAGGTGTAGCGGCGGATAACCGCGAACGGTTATTCGCCCTACGTCCATGGTGAGCTTGGCGTAGGGCGCATAACGCCTACGGCGTTATCCGCCGCTTGGCCTTGGCCATAATCCCGCTCGTTGCCGAGCACGGAGCCGCCATCAAAGCCGCGCCAGGCTCAACAGGGAAGCACGTACGTAGGAGCGGACTCCGTCCGCGATGGGCCGAGCCCGCACACCACGCCCCACAGATGAATCCCCTACCCCGGCTGCCCGTCGATCCGGGCCTTCCACAACATCGGCCCGTAGTACCCGGCGAAGATCAGGAACGCCAGCGACCAACACAGCGCCGCCAGAAGCAGGCCACCCAGCGGCAGCCACCACACCACCAGCACCCGCGCCACCACGCCCAGGTTGAGCAGGGCGAAGCCCCAGGCCATCGCCTTCGGCGGCTGCAGCGCGCGGCCGGTGTGGCCGAGGCTGACGCGGGCGATCATCGCCAGGATCAGCCCGCCGACGCCGCCCACGGTCAGCGCGTGCAACGGCAGGCTGGAGGGCAGCGCCGCACCGGCCGCGGAAGCCGCCAGGCCGAACAGCGCCAGGGTCATCCAGGCATAGGCCAGGTGCAGCGACCACAGCAGCGGCACGCTCCACAGGTCGCGGTCGTACCAGCGCACCAGACGCACCAGGTGGCCCAGGCCGAGCAGGCCGAAGAGCAGCGCCAGCACAGGCCCCGGTTGCAACGCCGGGCCGGTGGCGCTGAGCACCGCGAGCAGTGCGCCACCCAGCAGCAGCGCCCAGTCCAGCCACGGCCAGGCCGGCACCTGGGCGGTACGTCCCAGGCCGCGCTGGGTGAAGAAGGGAATCACCCGCCCGCCGATCAGGCTCATCAGCGCCACCACCAGCCACAGCGCAGCCAGAACGCCGCCACGCTGCCAGGCCTCGTTGCCCAGCGCCTGTCCGGCCATGACCAGGGCGTCGGCCAGGGTCAGCAGGACCAGCACCATCAGCACCGGGTAATTGCGCGTCTGCCGCACCTGGTAGAGGCTGCGGCCGACGAACCAGGCCAGCGCCGGCGGGAAGGCCAGCTCCAGCACCGTGGCCAGCCACCAGGGCGCGCCCAGCAGCCAGGCCAGCCGTGCCGCCAGCCAGAGCACCGCCAGGTTGCGCAACGGCGCGCCACTGAGGCCTGGGCGGCCTGTCCAGGTCTGCACCGCGGTGAGCAGGAAGCCGGCGATGATCGCCAGGGCAAAGCCGAACACCATCTCGTGGCGGTGCCAGCCCAGCCAGCCGCCCAGCGGCTGCCACGCGGGCAGCCAGCCGGCCAGCGCGGCGAGCCAGAGGAATATGGCGAGCGCCGCGAACAGCGCCCCGCCGAGGAAGAAAGGACGGAAACCCAGCCGCCACAGCGGCGGAATCGCCAATAGAACCTTGCGATCAACCAACAGCACAACAGACCTCCCAGCCTGGTTGGCGCATCTGCCGCTGGGCGATCAGGCGCAGCACGTAGCCCAGCTTGATGGCGGTCGGCCCGAGGACGGTCAGGGCGTGGGCGGCCACCAGTTGCGGCAGGTTGAGAAAGGCGTCGATGAAATAGGCGCCGAAGATGCCTCCCAGCAGCATAGCGGCCCCCGCGCTGAGCAGGGCGTTGGAATGGCTGAGATTGCGTTGCGGACAGGCGAAGAAGCCTTTCATCACACACCTCCGGTAGTTCGGGGTGGCCGGCCCGCATGGGCCGGCCGGTCTAGCCTCAGGCCTCCAGCGCGCTGGCGGGGCCGAAGAACTCGTAGTGGCACTGCTTTTCCGGCACGCCCAGCTCGCGCAGGAGGCGCTTCACCTGGGCCATGAACGGCTTGGGCCCGAGGAAGTAGGCGTCCAGGTCGCGCTGCTCCGGCAGCCAGTTGCTCAGTAGCTGCTGGCTGATGAAGCCCTCGGCATCGGCCTGGTCCTGCTCGCGCGGCTCGCTGTAGCAGAAGAAGTGCAGCAGCGTCGGGTGCTTGCGCGCCTGGTTCTCGATGAACTCGCGGAAGGCGTGCACGCCGCCGTGGCGCGCGCAGTGGATGAAGTGCACAACGCGGCCGGCGTCCAGCGCCTGCTGCAGCATGGCCAGCGACGGGGTAATGCCGACGCCCGCGGTGATCAGCGCCAGCGGCTTGTCGCTGTCGTCCAGGACGAAGTCCCCGGCCGGCGGGAACAGGTCGATCTCGTCGCCTTCGTGGAGCTGGTCGTGCAGGTAGTTGGAAACCCTGCCCTCGGGCTCGCGCTTGACGCTGATGCGGTACTCGCGGCCGTTGGCCGGGGCCGACAGCGAATAGTTGCGGCGCACTTCCTCGCCATCCAGATCCAGGCGCAGGCCGATGTACTGGCCCGGCTCGAAGTCCAGCAGCGCGCCGCCGTCCACCGGTTGCAGGTAGAAGGAGGTGATCTCCTCGCTCTCGGCCACCTTGCGCGCCACGCGGAAGCGCCGCGCGCCGCGCCAGCCACCTTCTTCGGCGGCATTGCGGGCGTATACCGATTCCTCGGCGCCGATCAGGATGTCGGCCAGTTGCTGGTAGGCGGCGGCCCAGGCGGCGATCACCTCGTCGGTGGCGATCTCCTCGCCCAGCACTTCGCGGATGGCGCGCAGCAGGCAGGCGCCGACGATGGGATAATGTTCCGGCAGAATCTGCAGCGACACGTGCTTGTTGACGATCTGCCCCACCAGCGGGCCGAGGCGCTCCAGCTCGTCGATGTGGCGGGCGTACATCAGCACGCCGTTGGCCAGGGCCCGTTGCTGGTCGCCGGAAGCCTGGTGGGCCTGGTTGAAGAGCGGACGCACCTGCGGATACTCGGTCAGCATCAGCTGGTAGAAGTGCCGGGTCAGGGCTTCGCCACCGGTTTCCAGCAGCGGGACGGTCGCCTTGATCAGGGTGCGTTGTTCGTTGGACAGCATGCGGATCTCCTTGGAACGCAAGACAGGGTGGGAACTGCCTGTAATCCTTCAGAAAACGTGCCAAGGCCGGCGCCCAGTATTCGCGGGACTTCCGCGGCGTCAGAAGTCATAATGACCAGCAATCATTCGAGTCATACGGACTACATAGAGGTCAGAATGACCAGTAACCCCTTGCTTGCCACCCTGCTCCCCCTGGTCGACGACCTGTCCCGCGAACTGCCCGACGAAGAACGCTACCGCCGCCTGCTGGAAGCCCTGCGCGAACTGCTGCCCTGCGACGCCAGCGCCCTGCTGCGCCTGGAAGGCGAGCAACTGGTACCCCTGGCAGTGGACGGGCTGAGCCCGGACACCCTCGGCCGCCGCTTCAAGATCGCCGAACACCCGCGCCTGCAGGCCCTGCTGGAACGCCCCGGCCCTACCCTGTTCGACGCCAACTGCGGCCTGCCCGACCCCTACGACGGCCTGGTGGAAGGCGTGCACCTGGAAGTGCACGACTGCATGGGCTGCCCGCTGTACCTCGACGAGCAGCCCTGGGGCCTGCTGACCCTCGACGCCCTCGAGCCCGGGCGCTTCTCCAGCGGCGACCTGGACAACCTGCAGGCCTTCGCCAGCCTGGCGGCGGCCACGGTGAAGGCCAGCCAGCGCATGCTCGACCTCACCCTGCGCGCCGAGCACGAGCAGCAGCGCGCCGACGCCTACCAGCGCGCCGCCGGCGAGGCCCCGCGCGAACTGGTCGGGCAGAGCCCGGCGCACCGCCAACTGGTGGACGAGATCAAGCTGGTGGCCGGTAGCGACCTCAGCGTGCTGGTCACCGGCGAGACCGGCGTGGGCAAGGAACTGGTGGCCCAGGCCATCCACCAGCGCTCGCTGCGCCACGCCCAGCCGATGATCAGCCTGAACTGCGCGGCGCTGCCGGAAACCCTGGTGGAGAGCGAACTCTTCGGCCACGTGCGCGGCGCCTTCTCCGGCGCGGTGGGCGAGCGCCGCGGCAAGTTCGAACTGGCCGACGGCGGCACCCTGTTCCTCGACGAAGTGGGCGAGCTGCCCCTGGCGATCCAGGCCAAGCTGCTGCGCGTGCTACAGAGCGGCCAACTGCAGCGCCTGGGCTCGGACCGCGAGCACCGCGTGGATGTGCGCCTGATCGCCGCCACCAACCGCGACCTGGCCGCGGAAGTGCGCGCCGGGCGCTTCCGCGCCGACCTCTACCACCGCCTGAGCGTCTACCCGCTGCGGGTGCCGCCGCTGCGCGAGCGCGGCAACGACATCCTGCTGCTGGCCGGCTACTTCCTCGAACAGAACCGCCCGCGCCTGGGCCTGCGCAGCCTGCGCCTGAGCGCCGAGGCCCAGGCCGCCCTGCTCGGCTACCCCTGGCCGGGCAACGTGCGCGAACTGGAACACCTGATCGGCCGCGCCTCGCTCAAGGCCCTGGCCTCAAGCCCCGAACGCCCGCGCATCCTCACCCTGGAGCTCGACGACCTCGGCCTCGAACAGGGCCTGCACCTGCCGGAAACCGGCAAGTCCGCCCCCGCCCGCGAGCTGCCCAAACCCGGCATCGAACTGCGCACCGCGCTGGACGACTTCCAGCGCCAGCTGATCGCCGCCAGCCTGCAACGCCACACCGGCAACTGGGCGGCCGTGGCCCGCGAACTGGGGGTGGACCGGGCCAACCTGAACCGCCTGGCCAGGCGCCTGGACCTCAAGTGAGCCGGGCCTGGGCTATCTTTGCAGACGCATAGCCCATGCCCCGGAGAAGCCTTCATGCGCCACCTGTTCGTCGCCCTGCTCGGCCTCGCCCTGGCCGGCTGCATCTCGCCCAACCAGGGCCGGCCGCTGAACTTCGGCGAGTTCCCCAGCGCCGAGTACCAGGCGCTGGCGGTCCACGGCAACGGCAGGATCGACGGCCGCGCCTTCCTCAAGACCCGCGCCGGCACCCTGAAGCCGGCGGCCGGCAAGGACGTGGCGCTGATCCCGGCGACGCGCTACATGGCGCCGCTGTACAAGGCCTACCAGGAGCGGCGGCCGCTAGGCGAGCCCGACGCCCGGGCGAAGATCTACACCCGCACGGTGCGCGCCGACGCCGAGGGCCGTTTCAGCTTCGCCCAGGTGCCGGCGGGGCGCTATTACCTGAGCTGCGAAGTGACCTGGGAAACCACCGGCGCCAACGGCCCGACCACGGTGGGCGCCACCGTCATGGCGCCCTTGACGCTGCGCGAGGGCGAGGAAGTCCAGGTCGAGCTGACGCGCTGAGCCGCCGACGGGGTGTGCCCGGCCGGCGGGCAAAGTGGGTACAATGGGCGGTTGCAATTGCCCACTGATGATCTGAAGGCCACCTCTTGGAACTGTTCAAGGAATTCACTTTCGAGTCCGCCCACCGCCTGCCCCACGTACCGGAGGGCCACAAGTGCGGCCGCTTGCACGGCCACTCCTTCCGCGTGGCGCTGTACATTGAGGGCGAGGTCGACCCGCATACCGGCTGGATCCGCGACTTCTCCGAGATCAAGCAGATCTTCAAGCCGATCTACGAACAGCTCGACCACAACTACCTGAACGACATCCCCGGCCTGGAAAACCCCACCAGCGAGAACCTCTCGCGCTGGATCTGGCAGCAGGTCAAGCCGCTGCTGCCGGAATTGTCGCGGGTGCGGGTGCATGAGACTTGCACCAGTGGGTGTGAGTATCGCGGGGATTGAGGCCCGCCCCTACCGCATGAGCAAGCATGGCTTTTCGTAGGATGGTGTTGAGCGAAGCGATACCCATCCTACGGGTGTGTTTGCCGCGGAGATAGGTGCCGGGGATCAAGAGCACCCTCTCCCCAGCCCTCTCCCGCAAGCGGGAGAGGGGGCCATTCGTGCCACCGGGGTGTCCGGCGGGGCGTTGAGTCCAATCGCGGACAAGGTCCGCTCCTACGCCCGTGCTTCCTGGAACCGTAGGAGCGGACCTTGTCCGCGATTCGGACTTCCAGAGAAATAGCCGAGCGCACCGAAACGCCCCTTCAGAAGGCCGAGCGAAACCGGCGCTCAGGAGGTCATGCGACATGGATGTCGCGAGAGCCCCGATGGGCTACAGGGACGTACGCTCGGGGGGGGGGGACGCCCTAGTTCGGGCCTCCGTGGCGGGGGAATTCGCGAGGGTAGCCCGGCTCCATCGGGCCCGTATGTCGGGGCAAGCCTTTTTGGTTCCTTTTTGCGGGGGTGGCCTTCCACCGTTTGACAAAAGGGACTCGCCCGAGGGGGCGAAACAAGACGGTCGGGCAGACTCGGTGCGGCGCAGAAACACCCAAGCCAAGGCAACTGGGTTATTCCCCTTCGGGCCAGCGCAAGTATTGTTCGCGGCAATGACGAGCTTAAGGCCGGAGAGGGGCAAGCCTCGCGAGCCAAGCCATAACCCCAAATGAAAAATACCGTTTCCCCAGGCAGAGAAACGGCATCCTTTCTTAAGTGAACAGCATTACGCGCTCAGGCAAGGCTTTCCATTGGCGCAAACCTCAACGCGCCGCAGTACGCCCGCCCTTCTTCTTGCCACCAAGCAGATGCGAGAACACCGCATGCAGGTCGCCCGAGGCGCTGTCGCCCTCCAGGTTCAGCTTGTCGTCGATGTGCGCCATGTGGTGCATCATCAGGGTCACGGCCTTTTCCTTCTCGCCCTTCTCGATGGCGTCGAGGATTTCGTTGTGCTCGTCGAACGAGCAATGCGAGCGGCCGCCCGCCTCGTACTGGGCGATGATCAGCGAGGTCTGCGACACCAGGCTGCGCTGGAAGCTGACCAGCGGGGCGTTCCTGGCCATTTCCGCCAGCTTGAGGTGGAACTCGCCGGACAGGCGGATGCCCGCGCCGCGGTCGCCGCGGGCGAAGCTGGCCTGTTCCTGCACCACCATCTCGCGCAGCTCGGCCAGGGCCTCGGCGCTGGCGTTGTCCACCGCCAGCTCGGTGATGGCGCGCTCGACGGTGCGCCGGGCGAAGAGGATCTGCCGGGCCTCGTCGATGCTCGGGCTGGCCACCACCGCGCCGCGGTTGGGGCGCAGCAGCACCACCTGCTCGTGGGCCAGGCGCGACAGGGCGCGGCGGATGATGGTGCGGCTGACGCCGAAGATTTCGCCCAGGGCCTCCTCGCTCAGCTTGGTGCCCGGCGCCAGGCGCTGTTCGAGGATGGCGTCGAAGATGTGCGCGTAGACGATCTCGTCCTGCGTGCCGGTACGGCTCTTGCCGTTGCGCGCCGGCTTCTTGATCTGTTGCAGCGGGTCGGTCATGGATCCTCAACCTTGTTGGGCGGACCGGCGGCCTGGGCAATCCGCTACCAGGTACGCGGGCGCGACGAAATGATGGCCACCAGTGTACACAAAATGCCCAGCACCGCGCACCCGGCGCATCCCCCCT
Organism: Pseudomonas sp. AAC; assembly: GCF_000725445.1. Taxonomy (NCBI): domain Bacteria; kingdom Pseudomonadati; phylum Pseudomonadota; class Gammaproteobacteria; order Pseudomonadales; family Pseudomonadaceae; genus Pseudomonas; species Pseudomonas sp. AAC. The sequence continues at coordinate 771,132 of NZ_KL647098.1, forward strand.
GCCATGCGGCATTCAGCCGTCCCCTCTGTACAAATTCCGCGCAATGCCTGAGCGAATCTTCCGATGAATTGTTTGGAAGAAGGCGGGAGGTAGGTACGAAACATTATTTGATTTTTTTGTATACAACCTCATAATCGCCGGCGTGACTTCCTGACTAGCAAGTCAAGAACACACCCTCAAGCCTTCCGCCGAGCCAGGGACGCAGGTGAACCAGCCGACGGCAAGGACCAACAACAAGAGCGTTGAGGAGTACCCGCTGTGGAAAGCACCAAACAAGAACAACAAACCGCTGTCGCCTCCAGCCCACCCGCCACCGGCCTGCTCGAACGCCTGTTCAAGCTCAGCCAGCACGGCACCACGGTGAAGACGGAACTGGCCGCCGGCCTGACCACCTTCATCACCATGGCCTACATCATCTTCGTCAACCCCAACATCATGGCCGACGCCGGGGTCAACCACGGGGCGGCCTTCGTCGCCACCTGCCTGGCCGCCGCCCTGGGTTGCTTCCTGATGGGCCTGTACGCCAACTGGCCGGTGGGCCTGGCGCCGGGCATGGGCCTCAACGCCTTCTTCACCTACACCGTGGTCAAGACCATGAACTACAGCTGGGAGATCGCCCTGGGCGCGGTGTTCATCTCCGGCGTGCTGTTCATGGTGCTGACCTTCTCGCGCATCCGCGAATGGCTGCTCAACAGCATCCCGCCGAGCCTGCGCTTCGCCATGGGCGCGGGGGTCGGGCTGTTCCTCGGGCTGATCGGCCTGAAGACCGCCGGCATCGTAGTCGCCAGCCCCGCCACCCTGGTGCACCTGGGCGACCTGACCAAGCCCGGCCCGCTGTTGGCGGCGATCTGCTTCCTGATGATCGCCGTGCTGGAATACCGCCGGGTGTTCGGCGGCATCCTCATCAGCATCCTCACCGTCACCGCGGCCGGCATCGCCCTGGGCCTGGTGCAGTTCGGCGGGGTGTTCTCGATGCCGCCGAGCCTGGCGCCGACCTTCCTGGCCATGGACATCGCCGGCGCCTTCAACGTGACCATGATCAGCGTGATCCTGGCCTTCCTCTTCGTGCACATGTTCGACACCGCCGGCACCCTGATGGGCGTGGCCCAGCGCGCCCACCTGGTGCGCGAGGACGGCCGCATCGAAAACCTGTCCAAGGCGATGAAGGCCGACAGCACCTCCAGCGTGGTCGGCGCCGTGCTCGGCGTGCCGCCGGTGACCAGCTACGTGGAAAGCGCCGCGGGCGTGGCCGCCGGCGGCCGCACCGGGCTGACCGCGGTGACTGTCGGCGCGCTGTTCGTCGCCGCCATGTTCTTCGCCCCGCTGGCCGGCATGATCCCCGCCTACGCCACCGCCGGCGCGCTGATCTACGTGGCCATGCTGATGATGGGCGGTCTGGCGCACATCGACTGGCAGGAACACACCGAGACCATCCCGGCCATCGTCACCGTGATCATGATGCCGCTGACCTTCTCGGTGGCGGACGGCATCGCCATGGGCTTCGTGACCTACGTGGCGATGAAGGTCTTCACCGGCCGCCACAAGGACGTGACCGTCAGTCTGTATGCACTCTGCGCAATATTTGTAGCCAAATTCATCTTCCTGTAATCTGGAGCGGCCCCGCCACGGCCCCGACGCATGCCTGCGTCGGGGCCTTTGCATTCGAGAGCCCGCGATGAACCTGGAAACCTGGCTGCTCTACAGCAGCGCCGCCCTGATCGTGATCCTGATTCCCGGCCCGCTGTCGCTGCTGATGGTCAGCAACAGCCTCAACTATGGCCTGCGCCGTTCGCTGCCGGCCTTCCTCGGCGGGGTCAGCGCCTCCATCTGCCTGCTCAGCGCCTCGGCCCTGGGCCTGGGCGCGCTGCTGCTGGCCTCGGAGAAGCTGTTCAGCGTGCTCAAGGTGCTGGGCGCGCTCTACCTGTTCTACCTGGCCTGGCAGAGCTGGCAGGAATCGCGCATCGCCGGCCAGCCGCGCGCCGCCGAGGAGATGCCGGTCAACCCGGGCTTCCGCAGCCTGTACTGGAAGGCCTTCGGCCTGGGCGCCAGCAACCCGAAGGACATCCTGTTCTTCGCCGCCTTCCTGCCGCAATTCCTCAAGGCCGACCATCCGCTGTGGCAGCAGCTGCTGGTGATGATCCTCACCTGGGCGCTGCTCGACTTCGCCTGCAAGCTGTTCTACGGCCTCAGCGCCCGCGGCGCCGCGCGCTTCCTGCGCTCGGGCAAGGGCCAGGCCTGGTTCAACCGCGGCAGCGCCGCGCTCTTCGCCACCGCTGGCGGGGCTTCGTTGCTGAGCCGCTGAGGCCCATAGAACCGTTCGCGAGCAAGTTCGCTCCTACAGGCGCCAACGCTCTTCGTAGGAGCGAGCTTGCTCGCGAACGGTGTTTACCGGCAGCAATCGTGTTCAGGGCTGACTCCGCCCCTCTCCCCAACCCTCTCCCTGAAGGGAGAGGGAGCTGTCCAGCGCGAACGAGAGGTTCGGCATCAACCTGTAGGAGCGGGCCCTGCCCGCGATTTCGCGCGCAGGGCGCGCTCCTACATGGGAACGCGGTGGGGGTGGAGTGGAGCGATACCCATCCTACGAAAGCACCTCGGCGCAAAAGCACACAGGCAAAAAAAGACCCGCCAGAGGCGGGCCGATGGGACTCCACGAAGAGTCGGGTGGGAAGTCGGTGGCGGCCTAGCTGCCGCGGTAGGTCGAGTAGCTGTACGGCGAGATCAGCAGCGGCACGTGGTAGTGGTCGCTTTCCGAGGCGATGCCGAAGCGCAGCACCACCTGGTCGAGGAAGGCCGGTTGCGGCAGTTGCAGGCCACGGGCGCGGTAGTAGTCGCCGGCGTTGAACTGCAGCTGGTAGACCCCGGCGCGGAAGTCCTCGCCCTGCAGCAGCGGCTCGTCGCAGCGGCCGTCGTCGTTGGTCACGCGGGTGGCGACCAGTTCCAGCTGCTGGCCCTCCACGCGGTAGAGCTCGACCTTGATGCCATGGCCGGGGCAGCCGTGGGCGGAATCCAGTACGTGCGTCGTCAAACGTCCCATGGGCTCTGGGCATCCCCGGCGCGGCCGGCGGACGCCGTCCTCCTTCTCGGTGTGGTGTGGGTTGCACCCCGCAGGCAGCGGCCGGCCGGGTGGGTTGGATGGGACGAAAATACGCCATCACCCAAACATTGTATACAAAAAATTTGCTCCAGCGCCCCGAAACGGCACCCACGCACCAGCACGCGGCATTTCGATCCGCAGCCGGAGCCAGGGAGGCCACAGCCCGCCGGGCTGACCGTTCGGGCAGGCAGTTTGCTTGCTTTACCGACGGATGCGGATGACGACGGATGGCGAAATCGGCACGCGGGATTGTATTTACATACGGCCACACAACTTGTATACAATGTCTCGCAACACGGTGACGCACGCCCTACCGCCCGCGCCACCCCCAACAAGAAGGAACACTGCAGTGAGCGCTGACTACCCACGCGACCTGATCGGTTACGCCGACAACCCTCCCCACCCGCACTGGCCGGGCGACGCCCGCATCGCGCTGTCCTTCGTGCTCAACTACGAGGAAGGCGGCGAGCGCTGCATCCTCCATGGCGACAAGGAATCCGAGGCCTTCCTCTCCGAGATGGTCGCCGCCCAGCCGCTGCAGGGCGCGCGCAACATGAGCATGGAATCCCTCTACGAATACGGCAGCCGCGCCGGCGTCTGGCGCCTGCTCAAGCTGTTCAGGAAATACGACCTGCCGCTGACCATCTTCGCCGTGGCCATGGCCGCCCAGCGCCACCCGGACGTGATCAGGGCGATGGTCGCCGCCGGCCACGAGATCTGCAGCCACGGCTACCGCTGGATCGACTACCAGTACATGGACGAGGCCCAGGAGCGCGAGCACCTGCTGGAGGCCATCCGCATCCTCACCGAGCTGACCGGCGAGCGCCCGCTGGGCTGGTACACCGGCCGCACCGGCCCGAACACCCGGCGCCTGGTGCGCGAGGAAGGCGGCTTCCTCTACGACTCCGACACCTACGACGACGACCTGCCCTACTGGGACCCGCAGAGCACCGCCGAGAAGCCGCACCTGGTGATCCCCTACACCCTGGACACCAACGACATGCGCTTCACCCAGGTGCAGGGCTTCAACAAGGGCGACGACTTCTTCGAATACCTCAAGGACGCCTTCGACGTGCTCTACGCCGAAGGCGCCGAGGGCGCGCCGAAGATGCTCTCCATCGGCATGCACTGCCGCCTGCTCGGCCGCCCGGCGCGCCTGGCCGCGCTGGAGCGCTTCATCCAGTACGTGAAGGGCCACGAGAAAGTGTGGATCGCCCGCCGCGTCGACATCGCCCGCCACTGGCACGAAAAGCACCCGTTCAAGGAGAGCCAGGCATGAGCCGCTTCCAGACCCTCACCCCGGCCAGCCTCGACCGCGCAGCCTTCGTCGCCGCCTTCGCCGACATCTACGAGCACTCCCCCTGGGTGGCCGAGAAGGCCTACGACCTGGGCGTGGACGAAAGCCTCAACGACATCGAGAGCCTGCAGCAGCGCATGGCCGACATCCTCCTGTCGGCCAGCCATGAAGCCCAACTGGCACTGATCAATGCTCACCCGGACCTCGCCGGCAAGGCCGCGGTGCGCGGCGAGCTGACCGCCTCCAGCACCTCCGAGCAGGCCGGCGCCGGCATCCACGAGTGCAGCGCCGAGGAATTCGCCCGCTTCAACGAACTCAACGATGCGTACAAGGCGAAATTCGGCTTCCCCTTCATCAAGGCGGTGAAGGGCAGCAACCGCCACCAGATCCTCGCGGCCTTCGAGGAGCGCATCCACAACACGCCGGAGCAGGAATTCCAGACCGCCCTGGCCGAGATCAACAAGATCGCGATGTTCCGCCTGCAGCAGCTCTGAGCCGCGCAACCGGAAATTCACGTCACCAAGGAGAACAAGATGAGAACCTACAACGCTCCCTTCGAGAAATTCGTCAACCTGGCCGACGAGCGCCTGGGGAGCAAGGTGATCAGCGTCACCGACGAATGGTTCGCCGCTGCCAGCCGCATGCTGCAGCCCACCCCCGCGGTGTGGAAGGAAGGCGTATTCGACGACAACGGCAAGTGGATGGACGGCTGGGAATCCCGCCGCAAGCGCTTCGAAGGCTATGACCACGCGGTGATCCGCCTGGGCGTGCCGGGCTCGATCAAGGGCGTGGACATCGACACCAGCTTCTTCACCGGCAACTTCCCGCCGTCGGCCTCCCTCGACGGCTGCTTCGTGGCCGAGGGCGAGCCGAACGACGACACCCAGTGGACCGAAGTGCTGTCCTCCGTCGAGCTGCAAGGCAACAGCCACCACTACCACGAGATCAGCGACGAGCGCCCCTACACCCACCTGCGCCTGAACATCTACCCGGACGGCGGCGTGGCGCGCCTGCGCGTGTACGGCATCCCGTTCCGCGACTGGGCCCAGCAGAACCCCGACGAACAGGTCGACCTGGCCGCGGCACTGAACGGCGGCCGCGCCCTCGCCTGCTCCGACGAACACTTCGGCCGCATGAGCAACATCCTCAACCCCGGCCGCGGCGTGAACATGGGCGACGGCTGGGAAACCGGCCGCCGCCGCACCCCGGGCAACGACTGGGTGATTGTCGCGCTGGGCCACGCCGGCATCGTCGAGAAGATCGTCGTCGACACCCTGCACTTCAAGGGCAACTACCCGGAGAGCTGCAACATCCAGGCGGCCTTCGTGAAGGGCGGCACCGACAGCCAGATCGCCACCCAGAGCCTGTACTGGCGCGAACTGCTGCCCAGCCAGAAGCTGCAGATGCACAACGAGCACACCTTCATCGAGCAGATCAAGGAACTGGGCCCGATCACCCACGTGCGCCTGAACATCTTCCCGGACGGTGGCGTCAGCCGTCTGCGCCTGTTCGGCAAGGTGGCCAAGTAAGCGAAACACTGCCGTCGTCCCCGCTGGCGCGGGGGGCCAGAGACACTGGGCCCCCGCGTTCGCGGGAGTGACGGAAAAAACGGTTCCCGGGCCCCGCCCGGGTTCAGTACAACAAATACAAGTGACCAGCCATGCGTACCCTGAAGATCGAACCGTTGACCAAGGAAGCCTTCGCCCCGTTCGGTGATGTCATCGAGACCGAGGGCAGCGCCCACTTCATGATCAACAACGGTTCCACCCGCCGCTATCACAAGCTCGCCACGGTCGAGACCGCGCAGCCCGAGGATAAGGCGATCATCAGCATCTTCAGCGCCGAAGCACTGGAGATGCCCTTGCGCATCCGCATGCTGGAGCGTCATCCGCTGGGCAGCCAGGCCTTCATCCCGCTGCTCGGCAACCCCTTTCTGGTCGTGGTCGCGCCACTTGGCGACGTACCTGTACCGGGCCTTGTCCGCGCCTTCCTGACCAACGGAAGGCAGGGCATCAATTACCACCGCGGCGTCTGGCACCACCCGGTGCTGACGATCGAAAAGCGGGATGACTTCCTGGTGGTCGATCGCAGCGGTTCCGGCAACAACTGCGACGAGCATTTCTTCACCGAGGACGAGCAACTGCTCCTCGACCCCCAACTAAACTAATAAGAGAGGCCCGTCCGCCGCGACGCCGGCGCCCGGGCAAGAGGTAATGACTGTGGAAGCACATCTCATCGAATGGGCGAACCTGCTGGTTCGCTGGATTCACATGATCGTCGGCATCGCCTGGATCGGTGCCTCGTTCTACTTCGTCTGGCTGGAAAACAACCTCAACCGCGTCAACCCGCGCGAGGGGCTCTCGGGCGACCTCTGGGCAATCCACGGTGGCGGCATCTACCACCTGGAGAAATACAAGCTGGCGCCGCCGAAGATGCCGGACAACCTCCACTGGTTCAAATGGGAGGCCTACTCCACCTGGCTCTCGGGCGTGTGCCTGCTGACCATCGTCTTCTACCTGAACCCCAGCCTGTACCTGGTGGCCCCGGGCAGCGACCTGGCGCCCGCCGCGGCCATCGCCATCGGCATCGGCTCGCTGATCGCCGGCTGGTTCATCTACTCCGGCCTGTGCGACTCGCCGCTGGGCAAGACCCCCGCCCTGCTCGGCGCCATCCTGTTCGCCCTGCTGGTGCTCGCCGCCTACCTCCTCAGCCAGGTGTTCAGCGGCCGCGGCGCCTACCTGCACGTCGGCGCGATCATCGGCACCATCATGGTCGGCAACGTGTTCCGGGTGATCATGCCGGCCCAGCGCGCGCTGGTTAAGGCCATCGAGGAAGGCCGCGAGCCCGACCCGGTGCTGCCGGCCAAGGGCCTGCTGCGTTCGCGCCACAACAACTACTTCACCCTGCCGGTGCTGTTCATCATGATCAGCAACCACTTCCCGAGCACCTACGGCAGCCACTACAACTGGCTGATCCTGGCGTGCATCGCGGCGCTGGCGGTGATAGTGCGGCACTACTTCAACACCCGCCACAACGGCAACGGCATGGCCTGGGCCCTGCCCGCCGGCGCCGTGGGCATGATCGCCCTGGCCTTCGTCACCGGCCCGACGCTGCAGAGCGCCGCCCCCGCCGGCAACGCCGCGCAGGTGCAGTACCAGCCGCTGCCGGAAACCGCCATCGGCGGCAAGACCGCCGCCGAACGCGCCAAGGAAGAGGCCGACAAGCCCGCCGCCGCGCAGGCCCAGGCGCAAGCCTCGGCGCCCGCTGGCGTGGATTTCGACAAGGTTCATCACGTGATCCAGGAGCGCTGCGTGGCCTGCCACTCGGCCAAGCCGACCAGCCCGCTGTTCAGCGCGGCCCCGGCCGGCGTGATGTTCGACACCCCGCAGCAGATCCAGGCCCAGGCCGCGAAGATCCAGGCCCTGGCCGTGGCCTCGCAGGTCATGCCGCTGGGCAACATCACCCAGATGACCCAGGACGAGCGCAACCTGCTCGGCAACTGGATCGCCAAGGGCGCCCAGACCAACTGAGCCACCGCGGTTCGCCGGAACCAGAAAGACCGCACCTTCGGGTGCGGTTTTTTTATGCCCGCGGGGGCTCACGGCGAGCTGGCGAGTTGTAGGAGCAACTGTCTTACCGACTGCGTCAGGGGCGCTCTTCGTAGGATGGGTTGAGCTTGCGAAACCCATGTTGCCGTGGCGATGGGTATCGCTTCGCTCAACCCATCCTACGAGGCTTTGAACCCACCTGGAGGAACATCGAACCCATGAAATAAAAATGTAGTCCCACCCGACCTACGGCTACATCCCGCCAAGACCACGGAACACGCGGCCTAGAGCGACCCGAAACCCATCATTCACAAGCCGACCGGAGAGTTGTATACAAAAACATATTGAAGCGAATACACATCGACGCTATAAAGTCCCGCACCGCTTCACCCGCACGGCCCCGGGGGTGTGGCGAGCCAGTACTACCCGGCCGCCGAGCCTGATCGGCGTCCACCAGTGACACAACAATAAAAATCGAGGTGTTGCATGTCCGAGGTAACTGAGCGCCACGCGGCCGGCTCGTCCGCCGACCAGCGTCTGCCGTTGCTGCAACTGCTGCTGGTGGGATTCCAGCACGTGCTCCTGATGTACGGCGGCGCCGTGGCCGTCCCGCTGATCGTCGGCCAGGCCGCCGGCCTGTCCCGCGAGGAAATCGCCTTCCTGATCAACGCCGACCTGCTGGTCGCCGGCATCGCCACCGTGGTGCAGTCGCTGGGCATCGGCCCGGTCGGCATCCGCATGCCGGTGATGATGGGCGCCAGCTTCGCCGCCGTCGGCAGCATGGTGGCCATGGCCGGGATGCCCGGCGTGGGCATCAACGGCATCTTCGGCGCGACCATCGCCGCCGGCCTGTTCGGCATGCTCGTCGCGCCCTTCATGAGCCGCATCGTGCGCTTCTTCCCGCCGCTGGTGACCGGCACCGTGATCACCTCCATCGGCATGTGCCTGTTCCCGGTGGCCATCAACTGGGCCGGCGGCGGCAAGGGCGCGGCCAACTTCGGCGCCCTGGAATACCTGTTCCTGTCCAGCCTGGTGCTGGCCGCCATCCTGCTGGTCAACCGTTTCCTCAAGGGCTTCTGGACCAACGTCTCGGTGCTCATCGGCATGCTGCTGGGCTATATCGTCGCCAGCGCCATGGGCATGGTCGACCTGTCCGGCATCGATACCCGCCCGGCCTTCGAGGTGGTCACCCCGCTGCACTTCGGCGCGCCCAGCTTCCACCTGGCGCCGGTGCTGTCGATGTGCCTGGTGGTGCTGATCATCTTCGTCGAGTCCACCGGCATGTTCCTCGCCCTGGGCAAGATCACCGGCGACGAGATCTGCCCCAAGCGCCTGCGCCGCGGCCTGCTGTGCGATGCCACGGCGTCGTTCTTCGCCGGCTTCATGAACACCTTCACCCATTCGTCGTTCGCCCAGAACATCGGCCTGGTGCAGATGACCGGGGTGCGCAGCCGCTTCGTCACCGTGGCCGCCGGCGGCTTCCTGATCCTCCTCAGCCTGATGCCCAAGGCCGCCTACGTGGTCGCCTCGATCCCGCCGGCGGTGCTCGGCGGCGCCGGCATCGCCATGTTCGGCATGGTCGCCGCCAGCGGCATCCGCATCCTCCACGAGGTGGACATCGTCGACCGCCGCAACCAGCTGCTGGTGGCGGTGAGCATCGGCATGGGCATGGTCCCGGTGGTGCGCCCGGACTTCTTCGCCGCCCTGCCCGCCTGGATGGAACCGATCACCCACAGCGGCATCGCCATGACCGCGATCTGGGCGGTGCTGCTCAACCTGCTGTTCAACATCCTCGGCGAACGTGGCCGCGACGCCCTCTGCGGGCACCACTGAAGCCGACGCTTTCGGCGGGCCCCTCCCGACGCCCGCCGCTTCCAGCCGCGCCTCACTCCTGCGCGGCTTTTTTCATTCGCGCGGTAGTGACTGGAGCATCTGCCGGCGCAGTGCCGTAGGGGTTAAGAGCGCCTACACCGCCGGGAAGCTCCATTCGCGAGCAAGCTCGCTCCCACGAACCGGGAGAACCGCCGAACCGGATCAGAACACCAGCTTGTAGCCGATGCTGAACAACATCACCGCCAGGCACGGCCGCAGGACGTTGTCCGAGATGCGCCCGGACAGATGGCTCCCCAGGTAGATCCCCGGCAGCGAACCGCACAGCAGGTACCCCAGCAGTTGCCAGTCCATGTTGCCCATGCTGGCGTGGCCCAGGCCGGCCACCAGGGTCAGAGGCACCGCGTGGGCGATCTCGGTGCCCACCAGGCGGCGGGTGGCGAGGAAGGGATAGAGCACGAACAACGCCACCGTGCCCAGCGCGCCGGCGCCGATGGAGGTCAGCGCGACCATGGCGCCGAGCACCACGCCGGTGAGAATCGTGAGGCCGTTGAGGCTGGCGCCGCCCAGGTGGTAATGATCGCCGGCATGCTTGTGGGCGAAGGCCAGCAGCTTCTGCTTGAACAGGATGGCCAGGGCGGTGAGCAGCAGGACCACGCCCAGGGCGTGCTTGATCACCGTGTTCAGCGCCTGGGTGTCGGCGCCCAGGCTGTGCAGGAACAGCAGGGTCAGGCCCGCTGCCGGCACGCTGCCGAGGGTCAGCCAGCCGGTGATGCGCCAGTCGACGTTCTTGTGCCGGGTGTGCACCAGCACGCCGCCGGACTTGGTGATGGCTGCGTACAGCAGGTCGGTGCCCACGGCGGCCGCCGGGTTGATGCCGAACCAGAGCAGGATGGGCGTCATCAGCGAACCGCCGCCGACGCCGGTCATACCCACGATGAACCCGACCAGCAAGCCTGCGACAACGAAACCAAGGACGCCGAATTCCATCAACCCTTCCTGAAAGCCGTGAACGGCTTGCGAAAACCGGCGGGCAGGATAGCGGCTTTCCTTATAAGCGCTTATATCAATATCGACTTAATTTATAACCAAATCTTAAAGCGCCGCCCACGAAAAAGGGGCCCGCAGGCCCCTTCTCCGTCACGCGCCGGTCAGTCGCTGTCCGGCTTGCTGTCCACCACGCCAGTGGTGTTGTTCAGCAGGCTCTTGGTCGCGGTCTGGATGAAGGATTCCAGGCGCTTCTTCAGCTCGGCCTCGTCCGGCACACCCTGCACGCGCTCGGCCTTGGGATGGGCGCCGACCTGGTAGTCGTACACGCGGATGTCGCCTTCCTTGGGCTTGATCAGGATGCGGTTGCCGGAAAGGATGGCCACCACCTGTTCGCTGCCCGAGGGCTTGATCACGCCGAAGCCCTTGTCGCCGGCCGGCAGGTTCAGCAGGTCGCGGCCCCAGCACTGGTGGCGCACCTCGCCACCCAGGCGGCCCATGATGGTCGGCACGATGTCGATCTGGGTGCCGACGGTGTCGCGGCTGGCGCCGTACTTCTCCTGGATGCCCGGGGCGATGATCAGCAGCGGCACGTTGAAGCGGAACAGGTCCATCTCGGTCAGCTGTTCCGGCGCGCCGAAGCCGTGGTCGCCCACCACCACGAACAGGGTGTCCTTGTAGTACGGCGACTTCTTCGCCTTCTCGAAGAACTGGCCCAGCGCCCAGTCGGAGTAGCGCATGGCGGTCAGGTGCTCGTCGAGGCTGCCGTTGCCGGTCACGCGCTCCACCGGCAGGTCCTTGGGCAGTGCGTAGGGCACGTGGTTGGAGAGCGTCTGCAGCAGGGCGTAGAACGGCTTGCCGCTGGCGGCCAGGCGGTCCAGTTCCTCGTTACCGCGGGAGAACATGTCCTGGTCGGACACGCCCCAGGTCGGGTCGGAGAACACCGGGTTCACGAAGTCGTTGCGGCCGACGAAGGTAGTCATGCCCTGGTTGGCGAAGAAGCCGGACTGGTTGTCCCAGGCGAAGTCGCCGTTGTAGACGTAGACGTCGTCGAACTGGCGCGCGCTGAGCAGCTGCGGCAGGCCGGAGAACTTGTGGCCGCCCTCGGGCGTCTGCATCAGGTACTCGAAGCCCGGCAGGTTGGGGAAGCAGGCCATGGTGGCGAACATGCCCTGGTGGGTGTGGGTGCCGTTGGAGAAGAACTGGGTGAACAGCAGGCCTTCCTTCGACAGCTTGTCGAAGTACGGGGTGATGTTGCCCGGCGCGCCCAGGGCGCCGACGAAGTGGCCGGCGAAGCTTTCCATGAGGATCACCACCACGTTCTTCACGCCCGGCAGCGTGCCTTCGGCCGGCGGGGTGAAGTCGCGGCGGATGGCCGCGTCGTCGGCGTCCACCAGCTTGTCGTTGGGCGTCAGCAGCATCTGCCGCACGGTGTCGCGGGCCTGGTCGTCGGGCAGCGTGGCCTTCCAGATGTTCGCGCGGTCCTCGCCGAAGCGGTCCTCGGCGGCCTTGAGCAGGGTCATGGAGCCGTTCAGGCCCAGGTGGTTGGCGAACATCGAGTCGGTGGTGAAGGCATCGCCCCAGCGCAGCGGCGGGCCCTGGCGCAGGGTGCCGCGGTAGGCGACGCCGGCCACCAGCACCACCACCAGCAGGGCGGCCACGCGCAGGTACCAGGCCGCGGCCGAGGCGCCCACGGCGCTGGGCCGGGTGGCGCGGTCGACGCCGCGGAACAGCATGAACAGCAGCCAGGTGGCCACGGCCCAGGCCAGCAGGTAGCGGACCACCGGGTAGCCGTACCAGATCATGCTCATGACCGTCTTCGGGTCTTCGGACATGTACTGGAACACCAGGCTGTTCAGGCGCTGGTGGAACTCGCGGTAGAAGTCCAGCTCCAGCACGCCGAGGAACAGCGTCAGGCTGGCCAGGGCGGTCAGCCAGAGGCGCCAGAACATGCGCCAGCGCATGGCGGTGACGCTGGCCAGGGCGAAGATCATCGGCGCGACTATCAATATCACCGCGCGGATGTCGAAGCGCAGCCCGGTGACGAAGGCCTCGACGAAGGCGCTGGCCGGGGTATCGCCGATCAGCTCGCGGTTGTAGATCAGCAGCGCCAGGCGCAGCAGGGAGAACATCAGCATCAGCGCCAGGCTGCCGAGCAGGATGAACCCCAGGTGGCTGGACACCGTGGCGCGCGCCAGGTTGGCGGCGCGCTGGCGGGTATTCAGGACTTCCGATTGGCCCATGTTTCAGGTTCCGTTCTGTGCAACGTTCGGTTCGGGCGCCCTCCCCTGCGGGGAGGTGCGGAGGCTCCACGTCCGGGAGCCGGACGTGGAGCGGGCGGCGCATTCTAGTCGGTGAAAATTAGCCAGACCTTAAGAAAATGCCGTCAAGGTGTCGGATTATGCCCAACGCAGGTGAAAAAAGAGTCGCCGCCGCCGGATGGTTCCGACAACGGCGCTTGCGGATCAGTCGTTGTGCGGCTTGCCGATGGCCTGCAGCACGTACTGCGGCAGGGCGAAGGCGCCCTGGTGGATTTCCGGGTTGTAGTAGCGGGTGGCGATGCCGCTGGCGGCGAAGCGCTGGCGCAGGGTTTCCAGCGGCACGCGGCGCAGGGCGGGCTCAAGGGCGCCCCAGGCGAAGGTCATGGCGCCGCCGATGTAGGTGGGCACCGCCGCCTGGTAGAAGTGCCAGTCGGCGAACAGGCCGTTCATCCGACCGGCGGTGTTGCGCACGGTGTCCAGTTGCATGAACGGGGTGCCGTTCTGGGTGACCAGCACGCCGCCCGGGTTCAGGCAGCGGTGGCAGGCCTGGTAGAAGTTCTCGGAGAACAGCACCTCGCCCGGGCCGATGGGGTCGGTGGAGTCGGAGATGATCACGTCGAATTTGCGCTCGGTGGTGGCGACGAAGCGCATGCCGTCGTCGATCACCAGGTCCAGGCGCGCATCGTCGAAGGCGCCGTTGGAGTGGCGCGGCAGGAACTGCCTGCACATGTCGACCACGGTGCCGTCGATCTCGACCATGGTGATGTGCTCGACGCTGGCGTGCTTGCACACCTCGCGCAGCATGCCGCCGTCGCCGCCGCCGATGATCAGCACGCGCCTGGCCGCGCCATGGGCAAGGATCGGCACGTGGGTGAGCATCTCGTGGTAGATGAACTCGTCGGCCTCGGTGGTCTGGATCACCCCATCCAGGGCCATCACCCGGCCCATGCGGGCGTTTTCGAAGATCACCAGGTGCTGGTGCTCGGTGCGCACCTCGTGGAGCAGCTGGTCGACGCTGAAACGCTGGCCGTAGCCTTCGTAGAGGGTTTCCTGGTAATCGCGCATGGGCGGTCTCCCGGTTCAACGGTGAATGAAGCGGGCCGAGGGCCGGCCGTGAAAGGCGCGCATTCTACTGTGCGAGGCATGACAGGTCGAACCCGCGCACTTCGCCCATTCACCTTGCCCACTCAGTTTGCCCGCTCACTTTGCCCGCTCAGTTTGAAAGCCAGCTGCGGGACGACAGCGCGGCAGCGGCGGGTTATGGTCAGCGCCATGAACGCACCCATCACGCCCCTCGTCCTGCACCTGCCCTACCAGCCGCCCTGGGACTGGGCACAGTTCCACGCCCATTTCGCCCTGCGCCGCCTGGCCGGGGTGGAAACCCTGGGCGAGGCGCACTACCGGCGCAGCCTGCGCCTGGATGGCGTGCCCGGCTGGATGGAGATCCGCCCGCTGGCCGACGAGCCGGCCCTGCGCCTGGAACTGCACCTGGACGGCGCCGGCGCCGACAGCGCCCCGCTGGCCGCGCGGGTGCGCAAGATGTTCGACCTGGACAGCGACCCGCGGGCGGTGGCCGCGCACCTGGGCGCCGACCCGCTGCTGCGCCCGCTCGTCGAAGCCTGGCCAGGGCTGCGCCTGCCCTGCGCCTTCGATCCGTTCGAGCAGGCAGTGCGCGCCATCGTCGGCCAGCAGGTCACGGTAAAGGCCGCGGTGACCATCACCGGCCGCCTGGTGCAGCGCCTCGGCCAGCCCCTGGGCAACGCCGTGGCCGACGGCCCGCAGTACCTCTGCCCTACCCCGCAGGCCCTGGCCGAGGCGGACCTGGACGGCATCGGCATGCCCGGCAAGCGCGTGGCCAGCCTGCAGCGCTTCGCCGCGGCGGTGGCCGAAGGCGCCCTGGAACTGCATGTGGAGGATGGCGCGCAAGCGCTGGTGAAGCGCCTCTGCGAGCTGCCCGGCATCGGCCCCTGGACCGCCGAATACGTGGCCCTGCGCGCCTTCGGCGAGGCCGACGCCTTCCCCACCGCCGACCTGGGCCTGCTCAAGTCGCCGGTCTGGGGCGAGGCCGGCACCAGCGCCCGCGACCTGCAACGCCGCGCCGAGGCCTGGCGCCCCTGGCGCGCCTACGCCGCCGTCTATCTCTGGCAAGCCTACTCGCAAGGCAGCCGCATCGGAGGATGAAGCCATGCACTACCGCTACTACGACAGCCCCCTCTGCCGCCTGCTGCTGGCCGGCGACGAACAGGGCCTGCGCATGCTCTACATGACCCCCTTCGAAGGCCACGAGCCGGGCCCGGACTGGCGCGAGGCCAGCAGCCAGCTGGATTCCGTGATGAAGCAGCTGGACGAATACTTCGCCGGCAAGCGCAAGGTCTTCGACGTGCGCCTGGCGCCCCAGGGCACCGAGTTCCAGCGCCAGGTCTGGCACGCGCTGACGCAGATTCCCTACGGCCACACCACCTGGTACGCCGACCTGGCCGAACGCATCGGCCGGCCGAAGGCGGTGCGCGCGGTGGGCGCGGCCAACGGCGCCAATCCGATCAGCATCATCATCCCCTGCCACCGGGTGATCGGCCGCGACGGCAGCCTGACCGGCTACGGCGGCGGCCTGCCGCGCAAGGAGGCGCTGCTGCGGCTGGAGGGGGTGATGGTGGGGGAATCGCGAGAGTTGGAGTTGGTTTGATGGGGTTTCCAGGTGGTTTCCGTGTTTCGGGGATATTCCATTCGCGAGCAAGCTCGCTCCTACGAAACCCCCCGCCCCCGCTACACCCGCACGTTGCCCTTGGGCCCGGCGATCGCCCAGATCACCAGCCCCAGCAAGGGCAGGATGAGGATCACCAGCACCCAGATGATCTTGATGGGCACGTCCGCGCTGCTCTTGAGCACGCTGATGATCGCCCAGACGTCGAGGGCGAAGATGATCAGGCCGATCAGGCCGTTGAAGGTCGAACCCATGGCGCCGCTCCCGCTGCTGGAGGTGTGCCCTCCAGCATAGACGGCAGTGGCCTCAGCAGCGGGCCGGGTCGATCAGGGCGAAGCTGGCCTGCGTCTCGTGGCCTTTCAGGGCGCCGCCTTCGCGGGCCAGGCCGATGGTTGCCAGGCCGGCTTCGCGGGCGGCGTCCAGCTCCTGCACCACGTCGGAGAGGAACAGCACCTGCTCCGCCGGCAGGCCGATGGCCTCAACGATGCGCGCGTAGGAGGCGGCCTCGCGCTTGGGCCCGCTGGTGGTGTCGAAGTAGCCGGAGAACAGCGGCGCCAGGTCGCCGGCCTCGGAGCAGCCGAAGATCAGCTTCTGCGCCTGGATCGAGCCGGAGGAGTAGACGTACAGGTCATAGCCCTCGGCCTTCCAGCGGCGCAGCGCCTCCACCGCGTCCGGGTAGACGTGGCCCTTGAGCTGGCCGGCGCGGTAGCCCTGCTCCCAAACCATGCCCTGCAGCGCTTTCAGCGGCGTGGCCTTGCGGTCTTCGGCGATCCACTGCAGGAGGATGGCGATGCAGCGCTCGACGTCGGCGCCGGCTTCGCCGCTCTCGGCGCGCACCGCGTCCAGCTGCGCGGCCACTTCCGGCTCGCCGGCGTGCTCGCGGACGAAATCCGGCAGGTGCGCGGCGGCGTAGGGGAAGAGCACGTCGAAGACGAAGCTGACGGCGCTGGTGGTGCCTTCGATGTCGGTGAGGATGGCTTTGATCGGCATGGTAACTCCGGTGTAACGCTATCCGTAGGAGCGGACCTTGTCCGCGATGGCCGGAGGTTCCGGCGCGATTCGCGGATGAGATCCGCTCCTACGAAAGAAATAGAGCGCGGGGTGTCAGTCTTCCAGCAGCGGGAAGCGCCTGGCGATCTCGTCGCCGGTGAACTTCGCCACCCAGCCCTCGGGGTTGTTGAACAGGCGGATGGCCACGAAGTGCGGGCGCTCGCCCATGTCGAACCAGTGGCGGGTGCCGGCCGGCACCGAGATCAGGTCGTTCTTCTCGCAGAGCACGGCGTAGACGTGGTCCTCGACGTGCAGGGTGAACAGGCCGCGGCCGGCGACGAAGAAGCGCACTTCGTCCTCGCCATGGCGGTGTTCGTCGAGGAACTTGGCGCGCAGCTCGTCCTTCTGCGGGTGGTCGGCGCTGAGGCTGACCACGTCGACGGTGACGTAGCCCTGCTCGTCCTTCAGGCGCTGGATCTCCGGCGCGTAGGCGGCCAGCACCTCGTCGGGGCTGGCGCCGGGGGCGATGGGCGCGCTGGCCTGCCAGCGCTCGAAGCGCACGCCGAGCTCGGCCAGGGTGGCGGCGATGTCCTCGGCGTGGGTGAGCAGCTTCAGCGGCTGCTCGGGGGCGGATTCGTGGTAGACGGTCAGGCTGCTCATGCTCGGGTCCTCGGGTACTGCCGGATTCGCTCAGCGCGTGCCGCCGCGAAGGCTGATCACTTTAAGTTCGCATTCGAAGAGAAATTCGAAGGCTTCCACCTGGCGCAGGGCGTCTTCCATGCGCGGCCCCCAAGTGTACAGGCCGTGGCCGCGGATCAGGTAGCCGGGGCAGTCCGGGTGGGCGTCCAGCCAGGGCTGGACCTTGCCCGCCAGGCGGGCGATGTCCTGGTCGTTGTCGAAGATCGGCACCGTCACCCGGCCCTCGTGGGTGGTGACGCCGGCGAAGGCCTTCTGCAGCTCGTAGTCCTCAAGCTCCAGGCGGTCGCCCTGGGTCAGGCGCGAGAGCACGGTGGCGTTCACCGAGTGGGTGTGCAGCACCGCGCCTATCTCGGCGCGCCAGGCGTACAGCTGGGTGTGCAACAGCGTTTCCGCCGAGGGTTTCTTTCCCGCCTCGAGGCTGTTGCCGGCAAGATCGGTCTCCAGCACGTCGTCGACGCCCAGCTGGCCCTTGTGCTTGCCCGAGACGGTGAGCAGCGCGCGGTCGGCGGCCAGGCGCGCGGAATAGTTGCTGCTGGTGGCCGGCGACCAGCCGCGGCCGTACAGGAAGCGCCCGGCCTCGATGATCTGGCGGGTCAGGTGTTCACGGTTGTTGCTCATGGCCGCTCCTCTTTCAGACGGGTACGGATGATAACGGCTGCGGCCAGCGCCGCCAGGCTGGCGATGGCGAAAGTCCAGGCCGGGCCCAGGCTGGCCCAGCTGTAGCCGGAGTAAAGCGCGCCCAGGGCGCCGCCGGTGCCGGCCAGCGCGGCGTAGAGCGCCTGCCCCTGGCCCTGCTGGCGCGCCTGGAAGCTGCGCTGGACGAAATGGATGGCGGCGGCGTGGAAGGCGCCGAAGGTGGCCGCGTGCAGCAGCTGGGCGAACAATAGCAGGCCCAGGTGGTCGGCCAGGCTGCCCAGCAGCAGCCAGCGCAGCGCCGCCAGCAGGAAGCTCGCCGCCAGCACCTGGCGCAGGCTGAAACGCCCCAGCAGGCGCGGCATCACCAGGAACAGCAGCACCTCGGCCACCACGCCCAGGGCCCACAACCAGCCGATCAGCCCGCGGCTGTAGCCGAGGGCCTCCAGGTGCAGGGTGAGGAAGGTGTAGTACGGCCCGTGGGACAGTTGCATCAGGCACACGCACAGGTAGAAGGCGACCACCCCCGGCTGGCGCAGCTGGGCCAGGAAGCCGCTGGCCGGCGCGTCGCCGTGGCGCCAGGCCGGCTGCGCGTTGGGCACCCACCAGCTGGCGGCGACGATGCCCAGCATGATCGCCAGCAGCGCCACGGGGTAATAGTCCAGGCTGGTGGCTTCGAACAGCCAGCCGAGGCCGACCACGGTGCAGATGAAGCCGATCGAGCCCCACAGGCGGATGCGGCTGTAGCTGGCGGTGCGCTCACCCAGGTGGGCCAGGGTGATGACTTCGAACTGCGGCAGCACCGCGTGCCAGAAGAACGCATGCCCGGCCATCACCAGCGCCAGCCAGGCGTAGCTGTGGTCGAGGAAGATCAGCGCGAAGCACGCCGCCGTGCACAGCGCGCCGAAGCGCACGATGCGCAGGCGCTGGCCGGAACGGTCGCCCAGCCAGCCCCACAGGTTCGGCGCCACGCAGCGCATCAGCATGGGGATGGCCACCAGCTCGCCGATGCGCGCGGCGGAAAAGCCCAGGTGGTGGAAGTACAGGGCGAGGAAAGGCGCGGTCCCGCCCAGCAGGCAGAAATAGAAGAAGTAGAAGCTGGACAGGCGCCAGTAGGGGAAAGAAGCAGCCATGGGCTGGAAGCTCGAAGCTGGAAGTGGCGGCTCTGGGCTTCAGGCTTCCAGCTTCTGGCTCAGAGCTGCCCCAGCACCGGCGTATTGACGCGCACGTCGGCATTCTGCGCACGCTGGCGCAGCAGGTGGTCCATCAGCACGATGGCCATCATCGCCTCGGCGATGGGCGTGGCGCGGATGCCCACGCAGGGGTCGTGGCGGCCCTTGGTGACCACGTCCACCGGGTTGCCGTTCACGTCGATGGAGCGGCCGGGGGTGGTGATGCTGGAAGTCGGCTTGAGCGCCAGGTGCGCGACTATCGGCTGGCCGCTGGAGATGCCGCCGAGGATGCCGCCGGCGTTGTTCGACAGGAAGCCCTCGGGGGTCAGCTCGTCGCGGTGCTCGGTGCCGCGCTGGGCGACGCTGGCGAAACCGGCGCCGATCTCCACGCCCTTGACCGCGTTGATGCTCATCAGCGCGTGGGCCAGTTCCGCGTCCAGGCGGTCGAAGATCGGCTCGCCCAGGCCCGGCGGCACGCCTTCGGCGACCACGGTGATCTTCGCGCCCACCGAATCCTGGTCGCGGCGCAGCTGGTCCATGTAGGCCTCCAGCTCCGCCACCTTGTCCGGGTCGGGGCTGAAGAAGGCGTTCTGCTCGACGCTGTCCCAGGTCTTGAAGGGGATTTCGATCGGGCCCAGTTGGCTCATGTAGCCGCGCACCCGGATGCCCAGGCTCGCCAGGTACTTCTTGGCGATGGCCCCGGCGGCCACGCGCATGGCGGTCTCGCGGGCCGAGGAACGGCCGCCGCCGCGGTAGTCGCGCACGCCGTACTTGTGGTGGTAGCTGTAGTCGGCGTGGGCCGGGCGGAACAGGTCCTTGATCGCCGAGTAGTCCTTGGACTTCTGGTCGGTGTTGCGGATCAAGAGGCCGATCGGGGTGCCGGTGGTCTTGCCTTCGAACACGCCGGAGAGGATTTCCACCTCGTCGGCTTCCTGGCGCTGGGTGGTGTGCCGGCTGGTGCCGGGCTTGCGCCGGTCGAGGTCGAGCTGCAGGTCTTCCAGGGAGAGTTCAAGGCCGGGCGGGCAGCCGTCGACGATGGCGACCAGCGCCGGGCCGTGGCTTTCGCCAGCGGTGGTGACGGTGAACAGCTTGCCGTAGGTGTTGCCGGACATGCGAGGCTCCGCGGAAGACTTGGGTGAACGAAAAGGCCCAGCAGTATACCTGCGACATACCGCCCTGCGAACCTTCCGCGGCGCGCGCCGTCAAACCGCTATCATGCAGTCCATGAAGCCTTCCATGCCGCGCCTTATCGCCTTTCTTTCCTGCTGGCTGTTCGCCGCAATGACCTACGCCGCCTCCCCCACCATCCTGCAACGCCCCTACGACCTGGACACCGGCCACGGCGTGCTGCGCGGCACCCTGCTGCTGCCGCAGACCGCCAGCCCGCCGCCGCTGGCACTGCTGGTGGCCGGCTCCGGCCCCACCGACCGCGACGGCAACAACCCCGAGGGCGGCAACAACGCCTACCTGCGGCGCCTGGCCGAGGCCCTGGCCAGCAACGGCATCGCCAGCCTGCGCTACGACAAGCGCGGCATCGCCCGCAGTCGCGACGCCGCGCCGGACGAACGGCAACTGAGCGTCGACGGCTACGTCGACGACCTGGTGGCCTGGAGCGACCGGCTGGCCGAGGACCCGCGCTTCGGCCCGCAGGTGCTGGTGGGCCACAGCGAGGGCGCGCTGATCGCCAGCCTGGCCGCGCCGCGCAGCAAGGCCGCGGCCCTGGTGTTGATCGCCGGCAGCGGCCGGCCGATCGACAAGGTGCTGCGCGAGCAGCTCTCGGTGCGCCTGCCGCCGCCCCTGCTGGCGAAGGCCGACGCCATCCTCGACCGGTTGCGCGGCGGCCACCAGGTGCCCGAGGTGCCGGCGCAGCTGAACGCGCTGTTCCGCCCCAGCGTGCAGCCCTACCTGATCTCGCTGTTCCGCCACGACCCGGCGCGGGCGCTGGCCCGGGTGCGCCAGCCGACGCTGATCCTGCAGGGCACCAGCGACATCCAGGTCGACGTGGCCGACGCCCAGGCGCTGCAGCGCGCCAGGCCGGACGCCGAGCTGCAGTTGATCTCCGGCATGAACCACATCCTGCGCATCGTCCCGGCCGACGTGAAGAAGCAGCTGGCGTCCTACAACGACCCCGGGCTGCCGCTGGCTCGCGACCTGGTCCAGCGGCTGGTCGGCTTCATCCTGCGAACCCGCCCGCAGACTCCATCGGCCGAAGGCATGAGCTGAAACGGGCGTCTCAAGAAATCACTGTCGGCGTCGATAATCGCTTAGCCCCTGTATGAAAGTCGTTACTTACACGCTTCCTACAGAAGTTGAGTTGATCCCTGGCCGTCGGCCAGGCCCGAGGAATCCGATGACCGACGCCGACCCGCGCAGCGACGCCGCCGCCCCCGCCGAAACACCGACTCCGCCCCATCCCTGGGCGGAGCTGGCGCCGGAGCATTTCCGCCTGCTGCGCCTGGCGCCCCTGCCCACCGACCGCAGCACCGGCGCCCGCGCCCTGCGCTTCGTCCAGCTCGGCCGGGTGGAACGCCACGCCCCGGAGCAGAGCCTGCTGCGCCTGAGCATCCAGCTGCCCGGCCAGGCCCTGCGCAAGGAGCAGAACCTGTTCGAGGTGTGGGCCGACCATCGCAACAAGGAAGTGCGCTTCGGCGCCGACAGCGGCTTCGCCCTGGAGCCGATCAACCGCGGCCTGGGCCGCTTCCTGCTGGCCCAGGGCATCGCCTGGGCGCGGCAGAAGTGGGCGCACTACAAGGTCGAGGGCGGCGTGCTGGGGGTGAAGGACGCGCCCAACGAGGACATCCGCCTGCGCCGCGACCACTTCCTGCGCGCCCAGGGCTTCGACGTGGAGTACGAGGACTCGCGCCTGCTCAAGGCCCGCTACGGCGCCGGGCGGGTGAGCGAGCTGTACGACGACTGGAACAAGGACAAGGTGCAACTGCTGCCGCTGCTGGACGCCGCGGCCATGCTGGAACAGGCCGACCAGAACCTGGCCAGCCAGGACAACGAAATCCGCAAGCTGCAGCAGCGCATCGAGACCTTCCGCCGCGACGACACCAGCCTGCGCTTCATCATCGCCTGCCTGACGGTGTTCGCGGTGTTCCAGGCCGGGCTGCTGATCTGGATGGCGACGCACTGAGGGCCGGCGCGGACGGACGGGCACGGCTCGCTCCTACGAAGAGCACGGCCGCGGGAGACTTTTGTAGGATGGGTTGAGCGAAGCGATACCCATCACCACGGCCGCATGGGTTTCGCAAGCTCAACCCATCCTACGAAAAGCACCTCGGCGCAGTCGGCAAGACAGTTGCTCCAACAAGAAAATGCCGTGCCCCACGGCATACGGCAAACACAAGACCCGTAGGATGGCGTTGAGCGAAGCGATACCCATCGCCACGGCCGCATGGGTTTCGCAGGAGCCCCCGGTATCGCCCCCTGTAGGAGCGCGCCCTGCGCGCGAAATCGCGGGCAGGGCCCGCGGCGCCTCAGTTCACCCGCGAGCGGAACAGCGCCTGGTGCTCCCGGCACTGCGCCGCCGACAGCAGGAACACCCCGTGCCCGCCGTGGCGGAATTCCAGCCAGGTGAAGTCCACCTCCGGGTACAGCGCCTCGACGTGCACCTGGCTGTTGCCCACTTCGACGATCAGGGTGCCCTGTTCGGTCAGGTGGTCGGCGGCCTCGGCGAGCATGCGCCGCACCAGGTCCAGACCGTCGTGGCCGCAAGCCAGGCCCAGTTCCGGTTCGTGCCGGTACTCGGCCGGCATGTCGGCGAAGTCCTCGGCGTCGACGTAGGGCGGGTTGGAGACGATCAGGTCGAAGCGCTGCCCCGGCAGGCCGGCGAAGCCGTCGCCCTGCACGGTGTAGACGCGCTCGCCCAGCTCGTGGCGCTCGATGTTGACGTTGGCCACTTCCAGGGCCTCGAAGGACAGGTCGGCCAGCACCACTTCCGCCTGGAGGAATTCATAGGCGCAGGCGATGCCGATGCAGCCCGAGCCCGTGCACAGGTCGAGGATGCGCGCCGGCTCCGCCGCCAGCCAGGGCTCGAAGCGCTGCTGGATCAGCTCGGCGATGGGCGAACGCGGCACCAGCACGCGCTCGTCGACCACGAACGGCAGGCCGCAGAACCAGGCCTCGCCCAGCAGATAGGCGGTGGGCACACGCTCCTCGATGCGCCGGCGCAGCAGTTCGCGCAGGTGTTCGCGCTCGTCGTCCTCGAGGCGGCAATCCAGGTACGCATCGGCCATTTCCCACGGCAGGTGCAGCGCGCCGAGCACCAGCAGGCGGGCGTCGTCCCAGGCGTTGTCGGTGCCATGTCCGAAGTACAGCCCCTCGGCATGGAAGCGGCTGACCGCCCAGCGGATATGGTCTCGAAGGGTCAGCAAACGGGATTCGGTCACGGCGCAGGGTCCTCGCGGCGGGCAAAAAGGCCGGCATTCTAGCCCAAGGCGGCCTGCCGCGGGCGCACACCGGCGTCGAGGGGGTCAATACCACTTTGCGCGGGTTTCGCATAGATTCACAGCGCCCGCGGAACAGACCACAATGGTGGCATACGCATCATAGGAGTTCGTCATGTCTCAACCGCTCAGCATGCTGAAGATCAGCGGACGCGGCTATCCGCCCGCCACCCTCCGCCAGAGCACGCTGCTGATCATCGACGCCCAGGAAGAGTACCGCAGCGGCGTCCTCGCCCTGCCCGGCCTGGAACCGGCGGTCGCGCAGATCCGCCAACTGCTGGATGCCGCGCGCAGCCAGGGCACCCCGATCGTCCACGTGCGCCACCTGGGCATCCATGGCGGCCTGCTCGACCCGCAGGGCCCGCGCGGGCAGTTCCTGCCCGAACTGGCGCCGCTGCCCGGCGAGGTGGTGGTGGAGAAGCGCCTGCCCAACGCCTTCTCCGGCACCGAACTGCACGACCGCCTGCAGCACAACGGCCGGCTGGACATCATCGTCTGCGGCTTCATGACCCATTCGAGCATCAGCACCACCGTGCGCGCGGCCAAGGACTACGGCTACCGCTGCACCCTGGTCACCGCCGCCTGCGCCACCCGCGACATCCCCACCCCGGATGGCGGCGTGCTCTCGGCGCGCGACCTGCACCACGCGGAAATGGCCGCCCTGGGCGACAACTTCGCCGCCGTGGTCGGCGAGGCCCAGGCGCTGATCTGAGCGCCGTCCGTCCCGCTGCGGCGGCAAGCTGCCGCCGCAGCTATTAGGCTGTAAGGCGACACATCCAGCGGGCACGCGCCGGACGGGCGGGCCAGGCATTCCCTGCGGGGGCGGAACCCCCTCCCGCCGACACCGGTCATAGCCTCGTTCAGCAGATGAGGAAGCCGGGATGAAGATGTCCGACAGTTTCGATCCACGCACGCTACGCCCGAAGCGACCGGGCCGCTGGCGCTGGCGCTTCGTGGCCGCCGTGGCCGCGCTGATCGCCGCGTTCGGCGTGCTCGGCGCCCTGGCCGGCGGCGCGGCCTTGCTGCGCCGGCAACCGGCGGCGGGGGTCATGCACATCGAACCGGCGGCCGGCGCGGTATTGCTGGTGATCGGCCTGCTCGCCCTGTGGCTGGGCGTGCTGTTCTGGCGCCTGGCGCGACGCCGCGCGCGGCGTGGCGACGGCCTCAGCCTGTCGCCGCGGCTGATGAAGAAGCGCGGCTGAGCGGCTTGCCGCAAAGCGCCCGCGATCCGCTAGAATGCCGCCTCTTCGCGGAGGCTCCATGCAAGACGACGATTTTTCCCTGTTCGCCAACGAGATGCGCGGCGTCAAGCGCATCCAGGTGGACCAGGCCGACACCGGCAAGCCCAAGGCCGACCGCCAGCAGGTCAAGCTGCGCCAGCAGAACGCCACGACCAAGGTGGAAAACCAGCGCGTCGACGGGCTGTCCGACCTGTTCGTCATCGACGTCGGCGCCGAGGACGAGCTGTACTGGGCCCGCGACGGCGTGCAGGAAGGCCAGATGCGCAAGCTCAAGGCCGGCCAGATCGGCTTCGAGGGCAGCCTCGACCTGCACGGCATGAACATCGAGAAGGCCCGCGAGCTGCTCTGGGACTTCCTCGCCGAGGCCACCCGCCTGGAGGTGCGCTGCGTGCGCGTCACCCACGGCAAGGCGGCGCGCACCGACGGTCGCCGGCCGCTGCTCAAGAGCCACGTCAACACCTGGCTGCGCCAGCACCCGCAGGTCCTGGGCTTCACCTCGGCCCTGCCGCGCCACGGCGGCACCGGCTCGCTCTACGTGATGCTGCGCCGCACCATGCTGGAGGGGCGCGACGAATAATCCGTCGCTCCCGCTGGCGCACCGCGCCCTTGCCAGCACGCCACGCGCGCCCTACCCTGCGCCTCTGCGCTTCAACGAGTCCCAACAGGTAGAACATGTCCCTGGAACAAAACTACTCGCAGATCCTCAGCCAGCTCGGCGAGGACGTCACCCGCGAAGGCCTGCTCGACACGCCCAAGCGCGCCGCCAAGGCCATGCAGTACCTCTGCCGCGGCTACCAGCAGACGCTGGACGAGATCGTCAACGGCGCGCTGTTCAGCTCCGACAACAGCGAAATGGTGTTGGTCAAGGACATCGAGCTGTACTCGCTGTGCGAGCACCACCTGCTGCCCTTCATCGGCAAGGCCCACGTGGCCTACATCCCCAACGGCAAGGTGCTGGGCCTGTCCAAGGTAGCGCGCATCGTCGACATGTACGCCCGCCGCCTGCAGATCCAGGAGAACATGTCGCGGCAGATCGCCGAGGCCGTGCAGCAGGTCACCGGCGCCCTGGGCGTGGCGGTGGTCATCGAGGCCAAGCACATGTGCATGATGATGCGCGGCGTGGAGAAGCAGAACTCCTCCATGGTCACCTCGGTGATGCTCGGCGAGTTCCGCGAGAACGCCGCTACCCGCAGCGAGTTTCTCAGCCTGATTCGCTGAGGTCGCTTGCGGGGATGGAAAACCGGCCTGTGGGGCCGGTTTTTTCTTGCCTGTAAGACGGAGTCCGCTCCTACGGGGGAATACCACCGTGCCTCATGTGGATTGTAGGAGCGAGCTTGCTCGCGAACGGTGGTTACCGGTGACGTAGGTGTTGGGTGTAAGAGCGCCCTCTCCCCAACCCTCTCCCTGAAGGGAGAGGGGGCTGTCCTGAGCTGCTTGTCAGTCAGGCGCCATCCTCCTACCCCCCGTCATTCCCGCGAACGCGGGCACCCAGAGACTTCCTGCTTGGGTGTGACGCGCCGCACCGAGTGTTCGGAGGTTTCTGGTTTCGCCCCCTCGGGCGAGTCCCTTTTGTCAAACGCCACAAAAGGAACCAAAAAGGCTTGCCCCGACATACGGGCCCGATGGAGCCGGGCTACCCTCGCGAATTCCCCCGCCACGGAGGCCCGCCCCGAGGGTACGTCCCTGTAGCCCATCGGGGCTCTCGCGACATCCATGTCGCATGACCTCCTGAGCGCCGGTTTCGTTCGGCCTTCTGAAGGGGCATTCCGGAGTGCGCGGATGTTTCTCTGGAAGTCTCAAGAGCAAAAGCCAGAGCGAATGCGCTTTGGCTTTTCGTAGGAGCGAGCTTGCTCGCGAACCGCTCGTCACTGGATTCCCGCGAACGCGCACTACTGTCCGGAATATTTTCGAGGGGGCGTCTGGAGGGCTTGCGGGGGCTGAAGGCACGGGTTAAACCGTTGAGCGCCAACTCAACCTCACAGCCCCCGCAAGATGTTCAGGATAAGCCGTTTTCACGATGTACTAAAAGCGCTGCCTCGCGGCGTCTTCGATCGACTGGTCGCCGAACACGGCGCCGACAAGCACAGCAAGCGCTTTGGCAGCTGGGATCACCTGGTCGCCATGGTGTATGCCCAACTGGCCGGCGTGAGCAGCCTGCGGGCGCTTGAAACCAGCTTCAACAGCCATCCCCATCAGCACTATCACCTGGGTACGGGCCCGATCCGGCGTTCCACCCTGGCCGACGCCAACGAACGCCGTAATACCGAGGTCTTCGCCCAGGTCGCGCACTACCTGATGGCGGGCGTCTGCCGGCAGTTACGCCGTGACGGGAAGGAACTGCTGTACCTGCTGGACTCCACCACGATCACCCTCAAGGGCCCTGGCTTCGACGAATGGACGCTGTCCAATCGAACCCGCTCCCAGGGGCTGAAAGTCCATGTGCTGTATGCCGAGCAGGCGGCGGCGCCGGTGCATTGCAGCTTCAGCGCAGCCAACGTCAACGACATCGACGAAGGCCGGATGCTGGGTATCGAGCCACAGGCCACCTACGTATTCGACAAGGGCTATTACGACTTCAACTGGTGGTCGAGCCTGGATGCCCAGAAGGCCCGCTTCGTCACACGATTCAAGTCCAATGTGCGGCTCAAGGTCCTGGCCCATCGCGAGGTTCCCCAGCAAGACCGGGAAACGATCCTGCGAGACGAAGAGGTGAGCTTCTCCAACCGCAACCCAGGTGGCCGACGGCGTAATCACTACACCCAGCCCCTGCGGCGGATCCTGGTGAACCGCCCAGGCGATGAGCCGCCTCTGAGCCTAGCGACCAACGACCTGAGCAGCCCGGCGGCAGAAATCGCCGAGCGCTATCGGGATCGCTGGCGGATCGAGCTGTTTTTCAAATGGATCAAGCAACACCTGAAGGTCAGGCGTTTCCTGGGTCGTAGCGAGAATGCCGTGCGCCTCCAGATTCTCTGTGCGCTGATCAGCTACTTGCTGCTGAACCTTTACCAACGCAGGACGGGAACGCGGCAAAGCCTGTGGATGCTGATGGTGGAGGTACAGGCGACGCTGTTTCAGCGTCCTGGCCTGGAGGCCGAACGTTACCGACGACGGCAGGAGCGAATACGCGAGATCAACCTGCGTCAGGGGCAGCTGTTAGAGGCGTGCCGGACAGCAGTGCGCGTTCGCGGAAATGACGGGGATGGTTGGGCGTTTCAGGATGACTCAGGATTCCCCCCTCACTCAGGACAAGCCCCCTCTCCCGCTTGCGGGAGAGGGTTGGGGAGAGGGCGCTCTTGAACCCAACACCACAGCCCCCAGCAAACCCCGTTCGCGAGCTTGCTCGCTCCTACGAACAGCCCTCAGGGCTTTTCAGCCCCCCGCCGTGTAGTACCCCACCGCCACCAGGTAATGCCCGCTCTTGCGCAGCAGGGCGTGCTTGTTCTCCACCTTGCCGGTCACCGGGTTACGCCACTGGTAGTCGAACTGCCCTTCGCCCTTGCTCTTGGCCAGCGCCAGCATGGCCTGGCCGATGGCGTTGCCGGCCGGGTCCTTGAGGCTGGCGAAGTCGGTGCCGACCATCCGGGTGTTGTAGCCGTGGGCGACGAACTTGCCGGTGTCCATGTCGACCACGAAGGCGTAGAGGTCATCCTCGATGAAGGCCTTGTCGAGGTCGTTGATGCGCTTGAAGGTCGCTTCCGGCGCGCCTTCCACCGCCTTCGCCGTCTTCTCCAGCATGGCCTCGGCCTGGCGGGCGTCGGCGCGCGGGATGTAGTAGCCCACCGCCAGGAAGCGGTCGCCTATGCGCTGGTAGTAGGTGTGCTTGCGCTCGACGCGGCCGTCGGCCCAGTTCTTCCAGCGGTACTCGGTTTCCTGCACCTTGCCGTTCTCCGGGGCCTTGAGGGCCTTGGCGAACTGCTTGCGCATGTTCGGGTCGAGCAGTTGCGAGACGTCGCGGCCGATCAGCACCACCGAGGGGCCGCCGCTGGCCAGCATCACGCCCTTGCTGTCGACGACGTAGACGTACAGCTCGTTATCGATGAACTCGCCCTGGCGGCTGAACGCGGCGAAGGCCTTGTCGCCCTCCTGGCGGTAGTAGGCCACGGCCTTCTCCAGCAACTGCCGGGCCCGCTGGGCCTGGGCGGCGTCGGCCGCGGTGCTGGTGGCGGCCGGCAGGTGCAGCGGGGCCAGGCAGGCGAGGCAGAACAGCAGCGCACTGAACAGGCGTTTCATGCAGGGTCCTCCATGTCGTCCCTTCTTGTTCTGGACTGAGCATAGATGGCCGCCGCGGTTTCGCCCGCCGGCGTCAGCCGAAGAAGCGCTTCATCGAGCGCGACAGCCAGCCGCCGTGGCTCTGGTCGTGGGTCAGCTCGTGCATGCTGGCCTTGACCGACTCCACGTAGTTGGCGTCGTCGTTGCGGATGTGGGTGAACAGCCAGCGCCCGAGCAACCCCTTGAGTTCCTCGGCGACGTCCTCGCCGGCGGCGAAGCGCAGGCGGTAGTCGGATACGCGCTTGATGAAGAGTTCGTGGACCTTCTTGTGGGCGCGGGTGAACTGGTAGCCGGAGTCTTCCAGCAGGGTTTCCTCGAAGGCGAAGTGCGACTGGGTGTAGTCCACCAGTTCCTCGATCACCTCGCCGACCCGCGCCTTGTCCAGGGTGCCCTGGGCCTCGTGCAGCTGGTTGATCATCTCGACGATTCGCTTGTGCTGGTTGTCGATCACCTGGATGCCGGTGTTCAGGTCATCCTGCCAGACCAGATAGGCCATTTTTCCCTCCCCCACCGGTCGCCGGCATTCCTGCCGCCGCGGCCCGGCTACTGCTCTATTGTTGGCTGGGTCCAGGGTAGGGAGGCGAAACGGCGCGCGCCATGATGCCCGTCAATGGGGAGGCCCTTAAACTGCGAGCCAGAGCGCACGAATACGAAAAAGCCCGCGCGATGGCGGGCTTCTTCTGACACTTCGGGCCCCTCAGTCGAGCATGCCGACGTGCCGCGGGTGCGCCGCGACGCGCGCCATCCAGGCGTTGATCGCCGGGTAGCCGGAGAGGTCGAAACCGCCCTGGTGCGCCACGTGGGTGTAGGCGTACAGGGTGATGTCGGCGATGGAGTAGCTGTCGCCCACCAGGTAGGGCGTGCGCGCCAGCTGCTGCTCCATCACGTCCAGGGCCTTGTAGCCGCCCTTCAGGCAGTCCTCGTACTCGGCGCGGCGCTCGTCCGGCATCTTCAGGTAGAACTGGATGAAACGCGCCACCGCCACGTAGGGCTCGTGGCTGTACTGCTCGAAGAACTGCCACTGCAGCACCTGGGTGCGCAGGCGCGGCTCCTTCGGCAGCAGCTCGCTGCCGTCGGCGAGGAAGTTGAGGATGGCGTTGGACTCCCACAGGCAGCTGCCGTCCTCCAGTTCCAACACCGGCACCTTGCCGTTGGGGTTCTTGGCCAGGAATCCGGGGGTCTGCGTCTCGCCCTTGAGGATATCGACATCGCGCCACTGGTACGGCAGGCCCAGCAGGTGCAGGACCAGCTTGACCTTGTAGCAGTTGCCGGACAACCGGTCGCCGTAGACGGTGTACATGGCGCCTCCTCAGGCAGATTGGGCCGCTTGCGCTTCGCGGATCACCGCAGCCAGGCGGCGCAGGCCTTCGCCCAGGCGCTCCGGCGCCACGTGGCTGAAGTTCAGGCGCAGGTGGCCGGGGTTGGCATCGGGGTCGGTGAAGAAGGGTTCGCCGGGCATGAAGGCCACGTTCTGCTGCAGGGCCTCGTCCAGCAGGCCGCGGGTGTCCAGCGGCTGCTTCAGTGTCAGCCAGAAGAACAGCCCGCCCTGGGGCACGTTCCACTCGGCCAGGTCGGCGAAGTGTTCTTCCAGCTGGGCCTGCATGGCGTCGCGGCGGATGCGGTAGAAGTCGCGCAGCTCGGCCAGGTGGCCACGGTAGGCCTCGGTGCCGAACCACTGCAGGGCCTGCCACTGGCCGATGCGGTTGGTGTGCAGGTCGGCCGACTGCTTCAGGCGCAGCAGGTGCGGGAACAGGTCCGGGGTGGCGATCAGGAAGCCCACGCGCAGGCCCGGCAGCAGGGTCTTGGAGACGGTGCCGGTGTAGATCCAGCTGGCCTTCTTCAGGCGGCTGACCAGCGGGGTGGCGCTGCCGGCGTCGAACACCAGCTCGCGGTAGGGTTCGTCTTCGATCAGGGTCACGCCGAACTCGTCGAGCAGCGCCGCCACTTCGTCGCGGCGTTCTTCGCTGTAGCGCACGCCGGACGGATTCTGGAAGGTCGGGATGAGGTAGGCGAAGGCCGGCTTGTGCCGCTCCAGGCGCTGGCGCAGGGCGGCCACGTCCGGGCCCTCGGCGCCCAGCGGCACGTTCACGCAGTCGGCGCCGAACAGTTGGAAGGCCTGCAGCGCGGCCAGGTAGGTCGGCGCTTCGAGCAGTACCTCGGTGCCCGGGTCGATGAACAGCTTGCTGGCGAGGTCGAGGGTTTGCTGCGAACCGCTGACGATCAGCACCTGGCTGGCATCGCAGGGCACGCCCAGGGCCCGCGCTTCGGCGGCGATGGCCTCGCGCAGGGCCGGCTCGCCCTCGCTCATGCCGTACTGGCCCATGCTGGCCGGCATGTCCGCCCATTCCACCTTGGGCAACATGGGTTCGGCCGGCAGGCCGCCGGCGAAGGACATCACCTCCGGACGTTGCGCCGCAGCGAGGATTTCACGGATCAGGGAGCTTTTCAGGCGGGCGATACGTTCGGAGAAGGCCATGGGGTCACCGGTAGCGGAGGCAGGAGCAAATGGGTCAAACTGGTTGACCGAAGCTACGACGGCCGAACGGATACGTCAATATGCCTGACCTTCTGCCCTCCGACACCTGGTCGGAAGCCATGCAAGCCTTTTACTTCAGCTACCGGGCGTTCACCGCCAAGCCGGACGAGATCCTCGCCCGCCGCGGCCTGGGCCGGGTGCACCACCGCATCCTGTTCTTCGTCGCGCGCCAGAGCGGGTTGAGCGTGAAGGAACTGCTGGCCACCCTGGGCGTGAGCAAGCAGGCGCTGAACATGCCGCTGCGGCAATTGCAGGAGATGCAGCTGATCCGCAGCGAAGCCTCGCCGGCCGACAAGCGCAAGCGCCTGCTCAGCCTCACCGCCGAGGGCGCCAAGCTGGAACGGGCCCTGCGCAACGAGCAGGCGCGCCTGCTGCAGCGCGCCTTCGCCGAGGCCGGCGAAGAGGCGGTGCACGGCTGGCTGGCGGTCAACCAGGCCCTGGCGCAGCCGCTTCAGGAAACCTGAGCGCCGCCCTCCAGCTCCCGCGCGCCGCGCAGGAACATCAGCGCCAGCGGCAGCAGCGCCGCGGCGGCCAGGACGGTGCCGGGGATGAACAGCAGGATGCTGGCCATGCACACGCCCGAGAGCACGTCGAGCCAGCCCAGCACCTTCACCGAGGGGTACGGCAGGCCGATCTTCAGCACCCGCACGCCATACCACAGGCCCACCAGGCCGCTGGGCAGGAACAGCGCCATGAAGCCGGCCAGGGCGGCGTTGGGCGTGCCGTCGAGCTGGGCGTCGAAGATCACCGCGTAGGCCTGGATCACCAGCGCCAGGCCGATGGACAGCCACAGCGGCCAGGCCATGCCGCGGGCGCCGAAGCGCTCGACCAGGAACTGCGTGGCGCGCCAGCTGAGGTAGCAGCCGAGCAGCGTGCAGAGCACGCCCAGCCACAGGCTGTAGCTGTCCAGGGCGTCGCCGCGCCCGCTGCCGCCGAGGAACGACAGGCCGAACAGCACGCTCTGCGCCAGCAGCAGCGCCAGGCTCAACCAGGCCAGCAGGCGCAGGTGGCCGGGGCTCCAGCGGCCGCCGGCGAGGCTGGCCGGGGTGCGCGCCTCGATCAGCTCGACCTTGGGCGCGGCATAGGGGTTGTGGTCCATGGCGGGACTCCACGACTGCGACCTGCCCACCATATCCACAGCACGCCGGGCGCGCCACTGTACGGCCCGATCCGCCCCTGGCTGTTACGCGACAGCCCGCAGGCCGGGGGTTAGGCTGCGGAAAAACCACAAGACGCGTGCCGCCATGCCCCTCGAACTCCTGGCCGCCTTCATCGGCTTCGCCTTCGTCACCTCCATCACGCCCGGGCCGAACAACATGATGCTGCTGGCCTCCGGGGTGAACTTCGGCGTGCGCCGCACCGTCCCGCACATGCTCGGCATCAGCATCGGCTTCCTGCTGCTGGTGGTCGCCGTGGGCCTGGGGCTGGACCAGCTGTTCCACGCCTTCCCCTTCACCTACCAGGCGCTGCGCTACCTGGGCGCGGCCTACCTGCTGTACCTGGCCTGGGGCATCGCCCGCGCCGGCGCGCCGCAGGCCAACGGGCGCGGCAGCGGCAAGCCGTTCAGCTTCCTGCAGGCGGCGGCCTTCCAGTGGGTCAACCCCAAGGCCTGGATCATGGCCATCGGCGCCATCACCACCTATACCCCGCAGCAGGGCTTCGCCGGCAACGTGCTGCTGATCGCGGTGCTGTTCGCCGTGGTCAACCTGCCCAGCGTCGGCGTCTGGACGGTGCTCGGCAGTTGCCTGCGGCACTGGCTGGAACAGCCGGCGCGGCGCCGCGTGTTCAATATCGGCATGGCCCTGCTGCTGGTAGCCTCCCTCTACCCCCTGTTCGTGGACATCACCCCCGCATGACCGATTCGACCAGCGCGCGCCTGCGCCCCTTCGCCGACTCCTCCCCCGCCGCCGTGGTGGCCGGCTTCGTCGCCATGCTCACCGGCTACACCAGCTCGCTGGTGCTGATGTTCCAGGCCGGCCAGGCCGCCGGGCTGAGCAACGCGCAGATTTCCTCGTGGATCTGGGCGCTGTCCATCGGCATGGCGCTGACCACCATCGGCCTGACCCTGCGCTACCGCACACCCATCGTCATCGCCTGGTCCACCCCCGGCGCCGCGCTGCTGATCAGCAGCCTGCCGGGCGTGCCCTACTCGGAGGCCATCGGCGCCTTCATCGTCTGTGCCGCGCTGATCACCCTGTGCGGCATCACCGGCAGCTTCGACCGCCTGATGCGCCAGGTGCCCGGTTCGCTGGCCGCGGCACTGCTGGCCGGGGTGCTGTTCCGCATCTGCATCGAGATCTGCCGCGCGGCCGAGCAGCAGACGCTGCTGGTGGCGGCGATGTTCCTCAGCTACCTGCTGGCCAAGCGCCTGTCGCCGCGCTACGCGGTGTTCGTCGCGCTGCTGGTGGGCGTGGCCCTGGCCGGCGCCCTGGGCCTGCTGAACTTCAGCCACTTCCAGCTGGAGCTGGCGAAACCGGTGTGGACCACGCCGAGCTTCTCCCTGGCCGCCACCATCAGCATCGGCATCCCGCTGTTCATCGTCGCCATGGCTTCGCAGAACATGCCGGGCCTGGCCGTGCTGCGCGCCGACGGCTACCAGGTGCCGGCCTCGCCGCTGATCTCCAGCACCGGCATCGCCTCGCTGCTGCTGGCGCCGTTCGGCTCCCACGGCATCAACCTGGCGGCCATCAGCGCGGCCATCTGCACCGGTCCGGAAGCCCACGAGAACCCGCACAAGCGCTATACCGCGGCGCTCTGGTGCGGGGTCTTCTACGGCGTGGCGGGCATCTTCGGCGCCACCCTGGCGGCGCTGTTCGCCGCCCTGCCCAAGGCACTGGTGCTGTCCATCGCCGCCCTGGCGCTGCTCGGCTCCATCACCAACGGCCTGAGCAACGCCATGGCCGAGGCCCGCCAGCGTGAGGCGGCGATGGTTACCTTCCTGGTGACTGCTTCGGGTTTCACGCTGTTTTCCGTGGGCTCGGCTTTCTGGGGGCTGGTGGCGGGGTTGATGACGCAGTTGGTGTTGAATTGGCGTCGGGCGATTTGATGTTGCGCACACGGTGAGGAGAGTTCAGGGGTTGAGCAAGAGCCCCTCTCCCCAGCCCTCTCCCTGAAGGGAGAGGGGGCTAGTCCGTGCCGAGAGGAGGAATGGTTTCAGCTGGAAACCTTCGGTGTTGCCGGCTAACTGTGGAGTACCCACGCACGCCGAACGGTCCCCTCTCCCTGCCGGCCAAAACAGGCTCCTGCTGTAACAGAATGCAAAACACTGGGCGGACGCCGGTCGCCTGCGCTGTTCCAGGTCAAGCCCGGCGGACGCCCGCCTGTCCATGCTGTAGCTCATCCCTGCCCCATCCGACAGGAGCCTTGCATGAGCCGACGCCGCGTTTCCCACTCCGACGCCAGCGCCACGCCCTGGCACAGCCTCGCCGCCGACGAGGTCCAGGCCCGCCTGCGCAGCGGCCCCACCGGCCTCGACGAGGCCGAGGTGCAAAGCCGCCGCCAGCAATACGGCGAGAACCGCCTGGCGCCGCCGCGCCGGCGCGGCCCGCTGCTGCGCCTGCTGCTGCAGTTCCACAACATCCTGCTCTACGTGATGCTCGCCGCCGCGCTCGTCACCGCGCTGCTCGGCCACTGGGTGGACACCGCGGTGCTGCTGGGCGCGGTGCTGATCAACGCGGTGATCGGCTTCATCCAGGAAGGCAAGGCCGAATCGGCGCTGGACGCCATCCGCGGCATGCTCTCCTCCACCGCCACCGTGGTGCGCCAGGGCAAGCGCCAGCAGATCGACGCCGCCGCCCTGGTCCCCGGCGACCTGGTGCTGCTGGCCTCCGGCGACCGCGTGCCGGCCGACCTGCGCCTGCTCGGCGGCAAGGAACTGCGCGTCGACGAGGCGGCCTTGACCGGCGAATCCCTGCCGGTGGAGAAGAACGCCCAGGCGGTGGCCGCCGACGCGCCCCTGGGCGACCGCTACGGCATGGCCTACTCCGGTACCCTGGTGGTCTACGGCCAGGCCCGCGGCCTGGTGGTGGGCACCGGGGCGGACACCGAGCTGGGGCGCATCAACCAGATGCTCAGCAGCGTGGAGAACCTGACCACCCCGCTGCTGCGGCAGATCGACCGTTTCGGCCGCATCCTGGCCATGGTCATCCTCGGCATCGGCGCCCTGGTGTTCCTGCTCGGCACCCTGTGGCTGGGCGAGACGCCGGAGCAGATGTTCATGATGGTGGTGGCCCTGGTGGCCTCGGCCATCCCCGAGGGGCTGCCGGCGATCATGACCGTGACCCTCGCCCTGGGCGTGCAGCGCATGGCCCGCCAGCGCGCCATCGTGCGGCGCCTGCCGGCGGTGGAGACGCTGGGCTCGGTGACGGTGATCTGCTCGGACAAGACCGGCACCCTGACCTGCAACGAGATGACCGTGCAGCGCCTGGTCTGCGCCGAGCGGGTGTATGAGGTGGAAGGCGTCGGCTACGTCCCCGAGGGCGGCTTCAGCGTCGACGGCCGCGCCGTGCAGCCGGACGCGCAACCGGCGCTGCAGCAGGCGATCCGCGCCGGGGTGCTGTGCAACGACGCCCAGCTGCGCGAGGACGGCGGCCAGTGGAGCATCGAGGGCGACCCCACCGAAGGCGCGCTGCTGGTGCTCGGCGCCAAGGCCGGACTGCCCCAGGAAACCTGCGCCCGGGACTGGCCGCGGCTGGACAGCATTCCCTTCGAGTCGCAGCACCGCTTCATGGCCAGCAGCCACCAGGACGCCGAAGGCCGCCCGTGGATACTGGTCAAGGGCGCGCCGGAGCGCATCCTCGAAATGTGCTCGACGCAGCTCACCGATGCCGGCGCGGCGCCGCTGGACCCGGACTACTGGCGGCGCATGGCCACCGACACCGCCGCCCGCGGCCTGCGCCTGCTGGCCCTGGCCGCGCGGCAGGCGGCGCCGCAGGGCGCGCAACTGGGTTTCGACGACGTCGCCGAGGGCTTCACTCTGCTGGCCCTGGTGGGCCTGATCGACCCGCCGCGGGCCGAGGCCATCGCCGCCGTGGCGCACTGCCAGCAGGCCGGCATCCGCGTCAAGATGATCACCGGCGACCATGCCGAGACCGCCCGCGCCATCGGCGCGCGGCTGGGCATCGGCGTCGGCCGCCCGGCGGTGACCGGCGCCGAGGTGGCGCTGATGGACGACGCCGAACTGCGCCGCGTGGCCCTGGAGGTGGACGTGTTCGCCCGCGCCAGCCCCGAGCACAAGCTGCGCCTGGTGCAGGCCCTGCAGGAGGACGGCCAGGTGGTGGCGATGACCGGCGACGGCGTCAACGACGCCCCGGCGCTCAAGCGCGCCGAGGTCGGCGTGGCCATGGGCCGCAAGGGTACCGAGGCGGCGCGCGAGGCCGCCGACGTGGTGCTGGCCGACGACAACTTCGCCAGCATCGCCAGCGCCGTGCGCGAGGGCCGCGCGGTCTACGACAACCTGAAGAAATTCATCCTGTTCATGCTGCCGACCAACGGCGGCGAAGCGCTGGTGGTGATTGCCGCGCTGTTCCTCGGCCTGGGCCTGCCGCTGACGCCGGCGCAAGTGCTGTGGATCAACATGGTCACCTCCAGCACCCTGGGCCTGGCCCTGGCCTTCGAGCCGGCCGAGCGCGACATCATGCGCCGCCGCCCGCGGCCGCCGGGCAACGCCCTGCTTTCCGGGTTCTTCGTCTGGCGCGTGCTGATGGTGGCGCTGCTGATGATGCTCGGCGCCTTCGGCCTGTTCCTCTGGGAGCTGCAGCGCGGCACCGGCATCGAGTCGGCGCGGACCATGGCGGTCAACGCGGTGGTGATCGGGGAGATGTTCTACCTGATCAACAGCCGCTCGATCTTCGGCTCGGTGCTCAACCGCGAGGGCCTGTTCGGCAACCGCTGGGTGCTGCTGGCCATCGCCGCGTGCATCCCGCTGCAGTTGGCCTTCACCTACGCGCCCTGGATGCAGGAGATCTTCGGCTCCAGGGGCCTGAGCCCGGCCGAATGGCTACGGGCGCTGGGCGCCGGGCTGCTGGTGTTCCTCGGCGCCGAGCTGGAGAAGTGGGTGATCCGCCGCAGCGGCCTGGCGCAGCGCCTGGCCAGGCACTGAGCCTCAGAGCGCGGTGTGCCCGCCATCCACCGGCAGCGCGATGCCGGTGGTGAAGCCGGCGTTGTCGCTGCACAGGTAGAGCACCGCCGCGGCGATCTCCTCGACCTGGCCGACGCGGCCGACGGGGTGCATGGCGGCGGCGAACTCGGCCTTCTTCGGGTCGGCCTCGTAGGCGCGGCGGAACATGTCGGTGTCGATCACCGCCGGGCACACGGCGTTGATGCGCACCTTCTTCTTCGCGTATTCCACCGCCGCCGACTTGGTCAGGCCGATCACCGCGTGCTTGGAAGCGGCGTAGATGCTCATCTTCGGCGCCGCGCCCAGGCCGGCCACCGAGGCAGTGTTGACGATGGCGCCGCCGCCCTGGGCGAGCATCACCGGGATCTGGTGCTTCATGCACAGCCAGACGCCCTTGACGTTCACCCCCATGATGGCGTCGAACTCGCTTTCCTTGCCCTCGGCCAGCCGGCCCTGCTCGATCTCGATGCCGGCGTTGTTGAAGGCGTAGTCCAGGCGGCCGTAGGCCTCC
Source organism: Pseudomonas sp. AAC (assembly GCF_000725445.1). NCBI lineage: Bacteria > Pseudomonadati > Pseudomonadota > Gammaproteobacteria > Pseudomonadales > Pseudomonadaceae > Pseudomonas > Pseudomonas sp. AAC. The sequence continues at coordinate 809,467 of NZ_KL647098.1, forward strand.
ACCGTGGCGGCGACCAGCGCCTGGACCTCGGCGTCGCGGGTCACGTCGCAGCGGATGAAGCGCGCATCGCCGCCGGCGGCGCGGATCAGCTCGACGGTGGCTTCGCCGCCAGCTGCGTCGACGTCGGAAACCACCACCTTGATGCCCTCGCGGGCGAAGGCCTGGGCGGTGGCGCGGCCGATGCCGGCGGCGGCGCCGGTGACCAGGGCGACCTGGCCGGAAAGCAGCTGACTCATGGACTGTCCTCGAACGGATGGAGAATCGTCCGAGTCTAGCCGGCGCCCACCGCGGGCAAAGCATTATCAGGCCGCTGTAGCTCGTACTATCCGTGCGAGTGATGAATACCTCGCGCCTGGATCATTTACATGGATAACCGGGCATTCTCGTGGTCGGCGGCAGCTTGCCGACGCCGCTGCCGCGGACTATCCCTAGGTTTCCCCCTCCCCGAGGCCACTGCCATGACCGCCCCGCTCAACCGCCAGTTCGTGCTCGCCCAGCGCCCCCAGGGCGCCATCGACCAGGACACCTTCCGCTACCAGGAAACCCCGCTCGGCGAGCCCGGCCCGGGCCAGGTGCTGGTGCGCAACCTGTACCTGTCGCTGGACCCGGCCATGCGCGGCTGGCTCAACGACGCCAAGTCCTACATTCCGCCGGTGGGCATAGGCGAAGTGATGCGCGCCCTCGGCGTGGGCCAGGTGGTGGCCTCGAACAACCCGGCCTTCGTCGTCGGCGACCACGTCAACGGCGCCCTCGGCGTGCAGGACTACTTCCTCGGCGAGCCCAGGGGCTTCTACAAGGTCGACGCGAACCGCGCGCCGCTGCCGCTGTACCTCTCGGCCCTGGGCATGACCGGCATGACCGCCTACTTCGGCCTGCTCGACGTCGGCCTGCCCAAGGCCGGCGAGACCGTGGTGGTTTCCGCCGCGGCCGGCGCGGTGGGCAGCGTGGTCGGGCAGATCGCCAAGATCAAGGGCTGCAACGTGATCGGCATCGCCGGCGGCGAGGACAAGTGCCGCTACCTGGTGCAGGAACTGGGCTTCGACGGCGCCGTCGACTACAAGAACGAAGACCTCGCCCTGGGCCTGAAACGCTGCTGCCCCAACGGCATCGACGTGTTCTTCGATAACGTCGGCGGCGACATCCTCGACGCCTGCCTGGCGCGCCTGGCGCCCAAGGCGCGCATCGTGATCTGCGGCGCCATCAGCCAGTACAACAACAGGCAGGCGGTGAAGGGCCCGGCCAACTACCTGTCGCTGCTGGTCAACCGCGCGCGCATGGAAGGCATGGTGGTGATGGACTACGCCAGCCGCTTCCCCGAGGCCATGCGCGAGATGGCCGGCTGGCTGGCCGAGGGCAAGCTGAAATCGAAGGAAGACATAGTCGAAGGCCTGCAGACCTTCCCGCAGACGGTGCTCAAGCTGTTCAGCGGGGAGAACTTCGGCAAACTCATCCTCAAGCTCTGAAGGCTTTGCGACACCCTGCAGGAGCGCCCCCTGGGCGCGAATCGCGGGCAGGGCCCGCTCCTACAGGTGCAGGAGAAACGCTGACGTAGGATGGGTTGAGCTTGCGAAACCCATCGCCGTGACCGCATGGGTTTCGCAAGCTCAACCCATCCTACGAAGAGCATCCCGGCGCAGCCCTTCTAGCGTCCTCTCGAAATCCTTCGTCTTCCTTCGCCCGGGACTGACGCCGGGCAAGCCGCGGCCCTACACTGTGGCTAAGCTTCAGCCCGACGTTTCACGGAAGACACCCATGCCCCTCACCCGTTGGCTGCCCGGCCTGGACAACCTGCTGCACTACCGCTCCGCCTGGCTGCGCCCGGATGTCGTCGCCGGCCTGTCGGTGGCGGCCATCCAGATTCCCACCGCCATCGCCTATGCGCAGATCATCGGCTTCCCGGCCCAGGTCGGGCTCTATGCCTGCATCCTGCCGATGCTGATCTACGCCCTGGTCGGCAGCTCGAAACAGCTGATGGTCGGCCCCGACGCCGCCACCGCGGCCATGGTCGCGGCGGCCATCACCCCGCTGGCGGCGGGCGACCCGCAGCGCCTGTTGCAACTGTCGATGATCGTCGCGGTGATGGTCGGCCTGCTGTCCATCGTCGGCGGCCTGGTGCGCGCCGGCTTCATCGCCAGTTTCCTGTCGCGGCCGACCCTGGTGGGCTACCTCAACGGCATCGGCCTGAGCCTGATCGCCGGCCAACTGGGCAAGCTGCTGGGCTACCACACCGAGACCAGCGGCTTCCTCGCCGGCCTGCTGGCGCTGCTGCGCAACCTCGGCAGCACCCACTGGCCGACCCTCGCCCTGGGCGCGGCCACTCTGCTGCTGATGATCCTGCTGCCGCGGCGCTACCCGAAGATCCCCGGCGCCCTGGTCGGCGTGCTGTTCGCCACCCTGGCCAGCGTGGCGCTGGGCCTGGACCGCTACGGCGTCGCCCTGCTCGGCGCGGTGCCCCAGGGCCTGCCGGAGCTGAGCTGGCCGCGCACCAGCGTGCAGGAAATGGGCAACCTGTTCCGCGACGCCCTGGGCATCACCATCGTCAGCTTCTGCAGCGCCATGCTCACCGCCCGCAGCTTCGCCGCGCGCCACGGCTACAGCATCGACGCCAGCCGCGAGATGGTCGCCCTGGGCGTGGCCAACATCGGCGCCGGGGTGTCCCAGGGCTTCGTCATCAGCGGCGCCGACTCGCGCACCGCGGTCAATGACATGGTCGGCGGCCAGACGCAGATGGTCGGCATAGTCGCCGCCCTGGTCATCGGCCTGGCGCTGGTGCTGTTCAGCGCGCCGCTGGGCTGGATTCCCATGCCGGCCCTGGGCGCGGTGCTGCTGATGGCCGGCTGGGGGCTGATCGACTTCAGCGCGCTGAAGGGCTTCTGGCGCCTGTCGCGCTTCGAGTTCGGCCTGTGCCTGCTGACCACCGTCGGGGTGCTCAGCGTCGGCGTGCTGCCGGGCATCTTCGTGGCCATCGTCATCGCCCTGCTGCGCCTGCTGTACCTGACCTACAAGCCGAGCGACGCGGTGCTCGGCTGGGTCCACGGCATCGACGGCCAGGTCGAGCTGAGCCGCTACCCGCAGGCGCACACCCTGCCGGGCCTGGTGATCTACCGTTTCGACGCGCCGTTGCTGTTCTTCAACGCCGACTACTTCAAGCAGCGCCTGCTGCAGGTGGTGGCGCAGACCAAGGCGCCGCGCGCCGTGCTGCTCAACGCCGAGGGCGTGCTGAACCTGGACGTCAGCGGCCTGACGGTGCTGCGCGAGGTGCAGCAGACCCTGGCGGCGCAGGACGTGCACCTGTCCCTGGCGCGGGTGCCGCGGGAAACCCTGGCGATGCTGGAGCGCTCCGGCCAGCTGGGCGAGCTGAAGCCGCCGCTGGTGTTCAGCTCGGTGCGCGCGGGGGTGAACGCCTACCGGCGCTGGTACAAGCGCCAGCAGGAGGCCGCCGCAAGCGCAACTGTTCTTGCCCTGGGCAGGCCTGCGGCCCCCTCACCCTAACCCTCTCCCGGAGGGAGAGGGGACCGTTCGGAGTACATGGGTGTTTCGGCGTTAGCCGGCTAGCACAGGGACTGCCGGCTGAAACCGGGCCGTCTCTCGGCACCGACTAGCCCCTCTCCCTCCGGGAGAGGGCTGGGGTGAGGGAAAAGCCCGAGCGCAGATGTCATTCCCCTGCAGGAGCGCGCCCTGCGCGCGAATCGCGGACAGAGTCCGCTCCTACAGGGGCTCGGTGCTGCCTACAGGCGGAACTGCCCCACCATACCCTGCAGGTCGCGGCTGAGCTGGGCCAGCTCGACGCTGGAGGAGGCCGTGGACTCCATCGCCTGGGCCGATTCGTCGGCGATGCCGCGGATGCTGGTGACGCTGCGGTTGATCTCTTCGGCCACCGCGCTCTGCTGCTCGGAGGCCGCGGCGATCTGCTGGTTCATCTGGTGGATCACCGCCACCGCCGCGGCGATCTCGCCCAGCGCGGTCTCGGTCTGCTCGGCGTCGCCAACGCTCTTCTCCACCAGTTGATGGCTGTGCTGCATGTGCTGCACCGAGGCCTGGGCGCCGTTCTGCAGCGCGCCGATCAGCTTCTCGATCTCCGCCGTCGACTGCTGGGTGCGCCGCGCCAGGGCGCGCACCTCGTCGGCCACCACGGCGAAGCCCCTGCCCTGCTCGCCGGCCCGGGCCGCCTCGATGGCGGCGTTGAGCGCCAGCAGGTTGGTCTGCTCGGCCACCGCCTTGATCACGTCGAGCACGCTGCCGATGTTCTGGCTCTCGCGACCCAAGTCGTGGATGCTGGCGGAGGCCTCGCGCACCGCCTCGGCCAGCTCGGAAATGCGCCCGAGGGTGCGCCGCACTACCTGCTGGCCGCTGGCCACGGTGCCGTCGGCCTGCTCGGCGGAGTGCGCCGCGGCCTCGGCGTTGCGCGCCACCTCGTGGACGGTGGCGGCCATCTGGTTCATCGCCGTGGCCACCTGGTCGGTCTCGGCCTTCTGGCTGTTGACGCCGCTCTGGGTGCGCTCGGTGACGCCGGATAGCGCCTGCGCCGAGGAGGTGATGCGGCCGACGCCTTCATGCAGGCGGCTGACGATGCCGCGTAGGCTCTGCGCCATGGCGTCCACCGCGGCCATCAGTTGGCCCACCTCGTCCTTGCGCTCGACGCGGATGGTCTGGCTCAGGTCGCCCTCGGCGATGCGGCTGGCCATGCCGATCACCTGGCGCAACGGGCGCACGATCAGCAGGCTGATCAGCAGCGCAGCCAGGGTACCGACCAGCAGCGCCAGCGCCGCCGAACCGAGCATCGCGCCCACGCTGCTGTGCAACACGCTGACCATGGCCGCCTGCTGCGTGGCGTAGGAGGCATCCACCTGCTGCATCATCTCTTCGGCGCGCTGCGACATCTCGCGGTGCGCCTGCTGTTCCTTGGCCAGGCCGGCGGAGTAGTCGCCGAGGTTGTTGCCGAAGCCGTCGATGTTGGTGGCCACGTCCTTGATCACCGAGACGTAGGCCGGGTCGGTGATTGCAGTCTGCAGTTGCTTCGACAGCTCCAGAGCCTCGTCGGCGGACTTGATGCGCGCATCGCCCGCAGCCTCGCCGTCCTTCTGCTCCAGGCGCGCGCGGGCCTCGTTCAGGCCCTGCAGCACCAGGCGGTAGAGCTGGCCGACCTGGGCCGCCTGCTTGAGCAGCTCCTCGCCGTTCTGGCCCTGGCTCTGCTTGAGTTCGTAGGCGCCGTCGTCGGCCAGGCTGGATTGCAGGATGTCCAGGCTGTTGGAGGCGCTGGACACCGACCAGTTGGCGGCCTCCAGGGCCAGGTGGCGGCTCTTGCTGGCCTGCTCGAAGCGGTCGAAGGAGGCCAGGTAGCCGGCCATGGCCTGGGCCACGCGCTCCATGGCCTCGGCCTGGCCGGGGTGCGCCTTGAGCTGCTCGACGTGCCCGGCGAGGAGCTTGGCGCGCTGGCGCAATTGCTCGGCGGCCTTGGGGCTGGCGCCCTGGACGAAGTCCTTCTCGCTCTGGCGCATCTCCAGGACTTCGCGGTTGACCGCGCTCATGGCGTCCAGCAGGGCGAAGCGCTGCTCGATGGAACGCAGCGCCCCGACGCCGATCCCTGCCACCAGCGCCGTCAGCAGCAATACCAGGCCGAAGCCCAGCGCCAGTTTCTTCGCCGTGCCCAGATTGGCCAACCGCCGTTGCACGAACGCGACCATGCCACCCCTCCCCTTGCCGAATGCCTTGCGGGAGAGTCTTCGACCGAAGCTCTCCCGTTCTTTGTCGTTGCTTTGGGACGGAACATTAGGAGCCGGCCGACCGGCGGAACAAGGGGCGGCGTCGATGATGGCAATTCGATGTTGCGCACGGGCATGCGCAGGTCGCATCCAGGACAGTCGCGCGCCAAGGTCCCGGCGCACGGCGGCCCGTGCCCCTATTTGGGGCGGATCATGCTGAAGGTGTCGCGGGTGAAGCTGTAGTGGGTGCCGCCCAGGCGGCCGACCAGGTCGAGCTTCGCCGGGTCGACGTGGCGCTCGTCGCGCAATACCGCGTCGTCGATGTGCGCCAGCAGCACGCGGGCGAAGATCAGGTAGCAGCTGGGCTTGTCCGCCGGGTAGGGCTGGATCTGCGCCAGCTCGCACTCGAAGGCCACGGCCGCGCCGGCCACCCGCGGCGGCGCCACGCGCACGCTGGGCAGGGTGGCGATGCCGGCCTGCTCGATCTCGCTGACGCCATGGGGCAGCGTGGCGGCGGTGGCGTTCATGGTCTCGGCCTGGGCGGCGCTGACCAGGTGGATCACCAGTTGGCCGGTCTCGCGGACGTTGCGCAGGGTGTCCTTGACGCTGCCGTCGTCGCGGATGCTGGTGTTGACCATCAGCGTCGGCGGCTCGTCGCTGATGACCTGGAAGAAGCTGAACGGCGCCAGGTTGCCCTGGCCCTGCGCGGACAGGGTGGAGACCCAGGCGATGGGCCGCGGGGTGACGGTGGAGGCCAGCCAGCGGTAGGCGTCGGCGGGCGCGAGGGTGCTGAAGTCGAGTTGCATGGGAGGGGTTCCTGACTGCCGGGCGGGCCGGAGCGCCCGTCCGCCCGGCGATTATGCCCGCCTTGCCCGCGCCCGGTCAGCGGCCCGCGCGCGATTCCTTGATGTAGAAGCGCGCCTTGCTGGCCTTGTCCAGGCAGCCGCCGTAGGACTCGACCTGCTGCTCGGTCTTGGCCGCGCTGATCAGCGCCAGCGCCTTGGAATAGCTGACGGTGCCGGCGAAGCCCTCGGCCTTGGCCAGGTCCAGCTCGTGCCAGGCGGCGTTCAGTTCGCTGGCGCAGCTGTCGCGATTGACCGTCTTGCCGGAGCAGCCGGCCAGCGCCAGGCTGGCGGCGAGAACTGCGAAAAGTGCCTTCATGACGACCTCCTTGGTGGTTCGGGCGACTTCCAGCTTAGACCGCCGCAGCCCAAGGTTACAGGTGGGTTTGGCGTAGGGCGCATAACGCCTACGGCGTTATGCGCCCTACGTGACGGCCTGCCTTTCGTAGGAGCGGTCTACCGCGGTGGCCGGGAACGCAGGTACTCCACCACCTCGTCGTGGTTGCCGCGGAACTCGATGCGCGATTCCTTGCTCTGCAGCTGGTAGGCGTACATGGGGTCGTAGTATTCGCCCAACAGCCCCTCGATCCAGCCGCGGTGCAGGTCCACCGCGCCGCTGCGGCGCTGTTCGTCCAGGGCCTCGTCCATGATCGCCGCCAGGCGCTGGTAGCGCTCCCCGCCCAGGCGCTTGACGATGCCCGACAGGCTCTTGCGCAGGTAGGCGGCGAAGGCCTCGAAGCCTTCCTCCGGCGCGCCCTTCACCTCGACGAACTCGGCGCACAGGTCGATCACGTAGTCCTTGAGGATGCGTTCCACCCGCCCCTCGAAGCTGTCCTCCAGCCACACCAGCGGGTAGCCCTGCATGCCCTGGTACAGCTCCAGCGGCAGCGAGCAGCTGCCGACGATGCGCCCCTCGTCCTCCAGCACGAACTGGCTCATGCCGGCGTGGCGCTTCTTCAGGATGTCGATGGCCAGGCGGTTCTCGAAGTCGATCTGTGCCGGCTGCGGCGTGGCCCGGCGGCCGAAGCTGGAGCCGCGGTGGTTGGCGTGGCCTTCCAGGTCCAGGGCGTTGTCCAGCTGCGCCACCACCTCGGTCTTGCCGGTGCCGGTGAGGCCGCCGATCAGCACGAAGGAACATTCCTCGGTGGCCGCGCGGGTGGTGTCGAAGAGGAAGCCGCGCAGCGCCTTGTAGCCGCCGACCACGCGCGGGTATTCGATGCCGGCGTCCTTCATCCACTGCTGGACGATCTGCGAGCGCAGGCCGCCGCGGAAGCAGTACAGGTAGCCGTCCGGGTGGCGCCGGGCGAAGTCCAGCCAGGCTTCGATGCGCTCGGCCTTGAGCGGGCCGCAGACCAGCTCGTGGCCCAGGGCGATGGCCGCCTGCTGGCCATGCTGCTTGTAGCAGGTGCCCACCTTCTGCCGCTCGACGTCGTTCATCAGCGGCAGGTTCTCGGTGTGGGGGAAGGCGCCCTTGGTGTATTCCACCGGGGCGCGCACGTCCATCAGCGGGACGTCATTGAGGAAGAGTTCGCGGTAGTGCCGGGTGTTGTCGCGCATCAGGCCACCTCTACCGCGTGACTCTGTCGCTCGACCAGCTCGCCGATGGGCGCCAGTCGCAGGCCCAGTTCGGCGGCAGTGGCGAGGAATTCCGCCTCACCCTCGGGGGTCACCGCCACCAGCAGGCCGCCGCTGGTCTGCGGGTCGCACAGCAGCAGCTTGTGCAGTTCCGGCAGCGGCGCGATGCGCTCGCCGTAGCTGTCGAAGTTGCGCAGGGTGCCGCCGGGCACGCAGCCCTGTTCCAGGTAGTACTGCACGTGCTCCAGGCGCGGCACCGCGTCGAAGCGGATGCGTGCGGTCAGGCCGGCGCCGTCGGCCATCTCCACCAGGTGGCCGAGCAGGCCGAAGCCGGTGACGTCGGTCATGGCCGTCACCCCTGCGAGCTTGCCGAAGCGGCTGCCGGGCTTGTTCAAGGTGCACATCCAGTCGCGGGCCAGGCCCACGTCCTCGGCGCGCAGCCTGGACTTCTTCTCGGCGGTGGTGAGGATGCCGATGCCCAGCGGCTTGGTCAGGTACAGGCGGCAGCCGGCGGTGGCGGTGTCGTTGCGCTTCATGAAGCGCTTTTCCACCAGGCCGGTGACGGCCAGGCCGAAGATCGGCTCGGGGGCGTCGATGGAGTGGCCGCCGGCCAGCGGGATGCCCGCCTCGTCGCAGACCTTGCGGCCGCCGGCGATCACCTCGCGGGCGATTTCCGGAGCCAGCACGTTGACCGGCCAGCCGAGGATGGCGATGGCCATCAGCGGGTCGCCGCCCATGGCGTAGATGTCGCTGATGGCGTTGGTGGCGGCGATGCGGCCGAAGTCGAAGGGATCGTCGACGATGGGCATGAAAAAGTCGGTGGTGGACACCACGCCGCGCTCGCCGTCGATAGCATAGACCGCAGCGTCGTCGCGCGAGGCGTTGCCGACCCACAGGTTCGGGTCCAGGTTCTGCGCGCCGCTGCCGGCCAGGATCACTTCCAGCACCTTGGGGGAAATCTTGCAGCCGCAGCCGGCACCGTGGCTGTACTGGGTCAGGCGGATGGGTTCGCTCATGTTGGCTCCGGGGCGGGAAGTCGATCGGCCGATTCTAGCAAACACCCTTGGCGCCCCGCCCTACCCGGGCGTATCGTCAGTGACATCCGGCGCCGGCCCAGGCCGCCCGCCGCGCCTTGCAATGCGTTGTTTTCAGAGGAATAACCGTCCATGTCGAAACAAGTGGCGCTGGTGCTCGGCTCCGGCGGAGCACGGGGTTATGCGCATATCGGCGTGATCGAGGAACTGGAGCGGCGCGGCTACGAGATCGCCTGCATCGCCGGCTGCTCCATGGGCTCGGTGATCGGCGGCATCTACGCCGCCGGCAAGCTGGGGGAATACCGCGACTGGGTGGAAAGCCTGGATTACCTGGACGTGCTGCGCCTGCTGGACGTCAGCTTCCGCCTCGGCGCCATCCGCGGCGAGCGGGTGTTCGGCAAGATCCACGAGATCATCGGCGACATCAACATCGAGGACCTGCCCATCCCCTACACGGCGGTGGCCACCGACCTCACCAACCAGCAGGAAATCTGGTTCCAGGAAGGCGACCTGCACCAGGCCATGCGCGCCTCGGCGGCCATTCCCAGCCTGTTCACCCCGGTGATGCAGGGCCCGCGCATGCTGGTCGATGGCGGCCTGCTCAACCCGCTGCCGATCGTGCCGGTGGTGTCCAGCCACGCCGACCTGATCATCGCGGTGAACCTCAACGCCACCAACCAGCGCCAGTACCAGTTGCCGGTGATCGAGCGGCCGGCGGCGCTCAAGGGCCGCTTCGACAGCCTGATCGGTAGCCTCGGCGACAAGCTCAGCCGGTTCCGCCGCCACGGCCCGGAGCTGGAACCGCCGGAACTGCGCGCCGAAGCCCTGCTGGAGCCGGTGCCCGACAGCGAGGAACCGGCCGAGCCGGAGATGCAGCAACCGGCCGCGGCGCCCCTGGGCAAGGGCTCGCCGAAGTCCGCCAGCGGCAGCCAGGTGATCGACAGCAGCAGCCCGGCCTCGTTGCTGGAGCTGGTCAACCAGAGCTTCGAGGTGATGCAGACCTCCCTGGCGCAGTACAAGATCGCCGGCTACCCGCCGGACGTGCTGATCAACGTGCCCAAGCGCGTGTGCCGCTTCTTCGAGTTCTACAAGGCCCCGGAGCTGGTGGCCCTGGGAAGGCAGATCGCCAGCGATACGCTGGACCGGTACGAGGCGGAGAATCCGTAGGGCGCATAACGCCTGCGGCGTTATCCGCCGATTGGCCTTGGCCATCTGCCCGCTCGCTGTTGGGCCTGGCGCCGGTTGGGTATGCGCCAAGGCGCGGCCATGGCGTTGGCGGCAACGCAGGCGTATCGGCGGATAACCGCGAACGGTTATACGCCCTACGTTACAGGTGGGCTTGGCGTAGGGCGCATAACGCCTACGGCGTTATCCGCCGATTGGCCTTGGCTACCGGCCCGCTCGCTGTTGGGCCTGGCGCTGGTTGGGTATGCGCCAAGGCTCGGCCATGGCGTTGGCGGCAACGCAGGCGTATCGGCGGATAACCGCGAACGGTTATACGCCCTACGCATCGCGCAGGCGATAGCCGACGCCGGCCTCGGTGACGATGAAGCGCGGGTTGGCCGGGTCGTCCGCCAGTTTCTGCCGCAGGTGGCCGACCACCACGCGCAGGTAGTGGGTGTCCTCGACGTGGGTCGGGCCCCAGATGTCCTTGAGCAGTTGCTGCTGGGTGACCACCCGCCCCAGGTGCCGGGCCAGGGTGGCCAGCACCGCGTATTCCTTGCGGGTGAGCGCCACTTCGGCGCCGTCGAGGTTCACCCGGCGGTAGGCGAAATCGACCAATAGCGGCCCCACCGCCACCTGCGCTTCCTGGTTCTCGCCCTGGTGGCCCTGGCGCAGCAGCGCGCGGATGCGGGCGAGGAATTCCTGGATGCCGAAGGGCTTGGTCACGTAGTCGTTGGCGCCGCCGTCCAGGGCCAGCACCTTCTCGCTCTCGGCGGCGCGCACCGAGAGCACCAGCACCGGCACCTGCGACCATTCGCGCAACTCGCGCAGCACCTCCTGGCCGTCCTTGTCCGGCAGGCCGAGGTCGAGCACCACCAGGTCCGGGCGGTTCAGCGCCGCCTGGGCCAGGCCCTCCTCGCCGCTGCCGGCCTCCACCACCCGGTAGCCGCCGGCGTTGAGGCTGATGCGCAGGAACTTGCGGATTTGCGGTTCGTCGTCGATGACCAGGATGCAGGCGGCGTTGGCGTTGCTCATCGGGCTCGGCTGGCTGGGGGCGGTGGCGCCTAGCTTGGGCCTTTCAACTACCGGCATCAAGCTGCTCCAGGTCCGGCTGGCGCTGCAGCGGCAGGTGCAGGGTCAGGGTGGTGCCGTGGCCATCCAGGCCGTCGCCGACGCTGATGCGCCCGCCGTGGGCGCCGACCATGCCCTGGCAGATCGCCAGGCCCAGGCCGGTGCTCGGCCCGCCGCGGTCGCCCCGGGCGGCGCTGTAGAACATGTCGAAGATCTTCTCCCGCTCGACCTCGGGAATCCCCGGGCCTTCGTCGCTGACGCTGAACTGCAACTCGTCGCCGACCTGTGCGGCCTGTACCCGCAGGCGCCCACCCGGCGGCGAGAAGCGCGCGGCGTTCTCCAGCACGTTGACCAGGGCCTGCTCGATCAGCGCCGCGTGCACGTACAGCAGCGGCAGTTCGGCCGGCACGCGGGTTTCCACGCGATAGGGCGCGAGCAGCGCGCGCAGGCGGTGCACGGCGCTGCCGACGATGTCCTCCGGGGCCACCCAGTCGCGCGCCAGCTTCAGCCCGCCCTGGCCCAGGCGGGTCATGTCCAGCAGGTTCTGGATGTAGCGGTCCAGGCGCTCGGCCTCGTCGCGGGTGCTTTCCAGCAGTTCCTTGCGGTCGGCCGGGGGAATCGCGTTGCCCAGGGCCAGCAGGCTGTCGATGGCGCCGCGCATGGTGGTCAGCGGGGTGCGCAGGTCGTGGCTGACCGAAGCCAGCAACGCGCTGCGCAGTTGCTCGGTCTCGCCGTGCAGGCGCGCGGCTTCCAGGTCGTCGGCCAGGCGCGCGCGGGCCAGGGCCTGGGCCAGCGGCTGGCCGAGGGCGGCGAGCAGGCGGCGGCGCTGGCCGGGCAGCGGCTCGCCGTCCCTGGGCCGCACGCCGAGCAGCGCCAGCGGCCCCTCCTCCGCCGACAGCGGCCACCACCACCAGCGCCCCGCCGGCAATGTGCCGGTGCCCAGGCCGGCCGGCTGGTCGTGCTGCCAGGCCCAGTCGGCGGCGGCGCGCTCCTGCTCGTCGAAGCCGCGGGCGTGGCCGCTTTCCACCTTCCAGTCGTCGTGCTGGCGGGCCAGCACGCAGATGTCCAGGTCATTCCACAGGGCGAACTGCTGGGCGGCGGCGGCCAGCACCGCCTGGCGGTCGGTGGCGGCGGTGAGTTTGCGCGAGAGTTCCAGCAGCGCGCCGGTCTCCTCCTGGGTGTCGCGCAGCACTTGCAGCTGGCGGCGCTGGCGCGCGGCGAGGTTGCCGGTGAGCGCGGCCATGAGCAGGAAGAACAGCAGGGTCAGCACGTCCTGCTCGCGCTGGATGGAAAGGGAGAAGTACGGTGGGATGAACAGGAAGTCGTAGGCCAGGAACGACAGCACCGCGCATACCAGCGCCGGCCACAGGCTGCTGCGCACCGCCACCAGCAGCACGGCGGCGAGGAACACCAGGGAGATGTTCGGCAGCTCCAGCAGGCGCGACACGCCCCAGGCCAGGGCGCTGGCCCCGGCGGCGGCCAGGGCCGCCAGCAGGTAGTCGCGCCAGTGGCCGCGCTCGCCCCGGCGCGGCGCGGCCGGGGCCAGGTCGGCCTCGCTGTCCAGCACGCTGACTTCCAGGCCCTCGCCCAGGCGCAGCAGGCGCGCCGCCAGGCCGCCGCCGAACAGCCGGCGGTACCAGCGCTGGCGCGAACGGCCGACCAGGATCAGGCTGGCGCGGCGCTCGCGGGCGTGCTCGACCAGGGTGCGCGCCACTTCCCCGCCGCGCAGCTGCACCACCTCGCCGCCCAGGCGCTCGGCCAGTTGCTGGGCGTTCTGCAGGTACAGGCGCGACTGCTCGTCGCGGGCATCGCCGGTGTCGACGTGGACCAGGCTCCAGGGCAGGTGGCGGCGCTCGGCCACCCGCGAGGCGTGGCGCACCAGGCGCTCGGCGTTGCGCTCGCCGTCCACGCCCAGCAGCAGCCGGCCGCGCAGCGCCGGGGCCTCGCCGCCCTGCTGGCGGTAGCGGTGCGCCAGGTCGGCGTCCACCCGCGCGGCGGCGGTCTGCATGGCCAGTTCGCGCAGGGCAGTGAGGTTGGTCTGGCTGAAGAAGGCATCGATGGCCGCCCTCGCCTGTTCCGGCACGTAGACCTTGCCTTCGCGCAGGCGCTCCAGCAGCTCGCGCGGCGGCAGGTCCACCAGCAGCAGTTCGTCGGCTTCCTGCAGCACCCAGTCGGGCACCGTCTCGCGCACCTGCACGCCGGTGATGTCGCGCACCTGGTCGTTGAGGCTTTCCAGGTGCTGGACGTTAACCGTGGTGTAGACGTCGATGCCGGCGGCGAGCAGCTCCTGGATGTCCTGCCAGCGCTTGGCGTGGCGGCTGCCGGGGGCGTTGCTGTGGGCCAGCTCGTCGACCAGGGCGAGCTGCGGCGGCTCGCGCAGCAGGCCGTCGAGGTCCATCTCGGCGAGGTGGATGCCGCGGTATTCCGAGCGCAGCAGCGGCTGCTGCGGCAGGCCGGCGAGCAGCGCCTCGGTCTCGGCGCGGCCGTGGGTCTCGACGATGCCCACGCGCAGGTTCACGCCCTGGCGCAACTGGCCCTGGGCGGCCAGCAGCATGGCGTAGGTCTTGCCCACGCCGGGGGCGGCGCCGAGGAACACCTTCAGGCGTCCGCGGCCGTTGCGCTCCAGGTCCGCGAGCAGAGCGTCGGCGCGCTTGGGATCGGTCATGCTGGCCTCCAGGGGGTTGCGCGCAAGTCTAGCGAGGCAGTTGCTCGAGGGCCATGTTCAGGGCCAGCACGTTGACCACCGCCGGGCCCACCAGCGGCCGCCGGGTGTGCGCCTCGACCAGGTTGTGCACGGCCTGCTCCGGCAGGCTGCGGGCCTGGGCGATGCGCGGCACCTGGTAGAGCGCGGCGTCCGGCGGCAGCTGCGGGTCCAGGCCGCTGCCGGAGGTGGTGACCAGCGCCAGCGGCACCGGGCGCCCGGCCACCGCCTCGGCGGCGGCGTCCTTGGCGATGCGCTCGGCCAGCGCCGGGTTGCCCGGGGCCAGGTTGGAGGCGCTGCTGGAGACGGTGGCGTAGTCGCCGGCCGAGGGCCGTTCATGGAACCACTGCGGGCCCTCGAACTTCTGCGCCAGCAGCGCCGAGCCGCGGACTTCGCCCTTGGCGTCGCGCACCAGGCTGCCATTGGCCTGTGCGGGGAAAGCCACCTGGGCGACGCCGGTGACCAGCAGCGGATAGGCCACGCCGGTGACCAGCGAGAGCAGGGCCAGGGAGGCGATGGCGGGGCGGATGTGATTGAGCATTTCCAGTTTCCTCGATGCGAGCTCTTCGTAGGAGCGAGCTTGCTCGCGAAGCTTTCGAACCAGGGCGGTTCGCGAGCAAGCTCGCTCCTACAGTTCGGGTAGCCCGTAGGATGGGTTGAGCGAAGCGATACCCATCGCCAAGGCCGGCAGTCCCGTTCAGACCAGGCCCAGGGCCACCAGCAACAGGTCGATGGCCTTGATCCCGATAAAGGGCGCGATGATCCCGCCCACCCCGTAGATCAGCAGGTTGCGCCGCAGCAGGTGCATGGCGTCGCTGGCCGCCACGCGCACGCCGCGCAGGGCCAGGGGGATCAGCGCGATGATGATCAGCGCGTTGAACACGATGGCCGAGAGGATGGCGCTTTGCGGGCTGGCCAGGTGCATGACGTTGAGCACCTGCAGCTGCGGGTAGATGCCGGCGAACAGCGCGGGCAGGATGGCGAAGTACTTGGCCACGTCGTTGGCCACCGAGAAGGTGGTCAGCGCGCCGCGGGTCACCAGCAGTTCCTTGCCCACCTGGACCACGTCGAGCAGCTTGGTCGGGTCGCTGTCCAGGTCCACCAGGTTGGCCGCCTCGCGGGCCGCCTGGGTGCCGTCGTTCATCGCCATGCCGACGTCCGCCTGGGCCAGCGCCGGCGCATCGTTGGCGCCGTCGCCGCACATGGCGACCATGCGTCCCTCGCCCTGCTCCTGGCGGATGCGCGCCAGTTTCTTCTCCGGCGTGGCTTCGGCGATCACGTCGTCCACCCCGGCCTCGGCGGCGATGGCCGCGGCGGTCAGTGGGTTGTCGCCGGTCACCATCACGGTGCGGATGCCCATGCGGCGCAGTTCGGCGAAGCGCTCGCGGATGCCCGGCTTGACCACGTCCTTGAGGTGGATGGCGCCGAGCAGCCTGCCGTCGGCCACCACCAGCAGCGGGGTGCCGCCGCTCTGGGCGATGCGCTCGACTTCCTTGGCCAGGCTTTCCGGCATGTCGTCGCGGGCGCGGCCGATGAAGGCCAGGGCTGCGTCCACCGCGCCCTTGCGGTACACGCGGCCGTCGAGGTCGACGCCGGACAGGCGCGTCTCGGCGCTGAAGGCGATGGGCGTCAGCTGCTCGCGCGACGGCTCCGGCAGGATGATCTGCGCGCGGAGGAACTCGACGATGGACTTGCCCTCCGGGGTGTCGTCGGCCAGCGAGGCGAGGAAGGCGCCCTCGGCCAGCTCCGGCGCGGTCACCCCGGGCGCGGCGTGCAGCGCGGCGCAGCGGCGGTTGCCGAAGGTGATGGTGCCGGTCTTGTCGAGCATCAGCACGTGCACGTCGCCGGCGGCCTCCACCGCGCGGCCGGACTTGGCGATCACGTTCAGCCGCACCAGGCGGTCCATGCCGGCGATGCCGATGGCCGAGAGCAGGCCGCCGATGGTGGTGGGGATCAGCGTCACCAGCAGCGCCACCAGGAACACCAGCGGCAGGCTGCCGCCGGCGAACAGGGCGAAGGGCTTGAGCGTCACCACCACCAGCAGGAAGATCAGCGTCAGGCCGATCAGCAGGATGTCCAGGGCCACCTCGTTGGGCGTCTTCTGCCGCTTGGCGCCCTCCACCAGGGCGATCATGCGGTCGAGGGTCGACTCGCCGGGGTTGACGCTGATACGCACCAGCAGCCAGTCGGAGACCAGCCGGGTGTTGCCGGTCACGGCCGAGCGGTCGCCGCCGGATTCGCGGATCACCGGCGCCGATTCGCCGGTGATGGCGGCCTCGTTGACCGCCGCCACGCCCTCGATCACCTCGCCGTCGCCGGGGATCAGCTCGCCGGCCACCACGCGCACCACGTCGCCCTTGCGCAGGCTGGTGGCCGGCACGCTTTCGTAGGCGCCGTCGACGTTCAGGCGCTGCGCCATCAGGCCCTGGGTGCCGGCCTTGAGGCTGTCGGCGCGGGCCTTGCCGCGGCCCTCGGCCAGGGCTTCGGCGAAGTTGGCGAAGAGCACGGTGAACCACAGCCAGGCGGCGATCTGCGCGGCCACCGACAGCGGCACGGCGTCACCGCCGGTGAAGCACAGCACTGTGGTGAGGATGGCGGTCAGTTCCACCACCAGCATCACCGGCGAGCGCTGCAGCTGGCGCGGGTCGAGCTTGACGAAGGCCTGCAGCAGCGCCGGCCTCCACAGCGCGGCGAAGCTCAGGCTGTGGCGTTTCTCGGGGGAGGACGTGGCGCTCTTGAGCGGCATGTCCTGGGTCTTGGCGTTCATCTATCGGCTCCTCAGAAGCCCAGGGTCAGGTGATCGGCCACCGGGCCGAGAACCAGGGTCGGCAGGAAGTTCAGGCCGCCGACCAGGAGGATGGTCGCCGCCAGCAGGCCGACGAACAGCAGGCCGTGCGTGGGGAAGCTGTTCGGCCCCACCGGCACGCGCTTCTTGGCCGCCAGGCTGCCGGCGATGGCCAGCACCGGGACGATGTAGCCGAAGCGGCCGATGAGCATGGCCAGGGCGATCATCAGGTTGTGGAACGGGGTGTTGGCGCCGAAGCCGGCGAACGCCGAACCGTTATTCGCGGTGCCCGAGGTATAGGCGTAGAGCAGCTGGCTGAAGCCGTGGGCGCCGGGGTTGCTCACCGCGCTCGCGGGGCCCGGCAGGCTGGCGGCGATGGCGCCGAGCACCAGCACACCGACCGGCATCACCAGCAGGGTGGCGACCAGCAGGCGGACTTCGCGGGCCTCCAGCTTCTTGCCCAGGTATTCCGGGGTGCGGCCGATCATCAGGCCGGCCAGGAACACCGCGACCAGGACGAACAGCAGCATGCCGTAGAGGCCGGCGCCGACGCCGCCGAAGACCACCTCGCCGAGCATCATGTTGAACATCGCCACCAGGCCGCTGAGCGGGTTGAGGCTGTCGTGCATGGCGTTCACCGAGCCGTTGGAGGCGGCCGTGGTGGTCACCGCCCAGAGTACGCTGGCGGTGGTGCCGAAGCGGCTCTCCTTGCCTTCCAGGGGCGCGCCCTGGGTGATCGGCAGGTGCGCCAGCGCCGGGTTCGGCTGGTACTCGGCCCACAGGGCGACGCCCAGGCCGACGACGAACAGCAGCAGCATGCAGCCGAGGATGGCGCGGCTCTGGCGCAGGTCCTTGACGTAGTGGCCGAAGGTGAACACCAGCGCCGCTGGGATCAGGATGATCGACGCCAGCTCGAACAGGTTGGCCCAGGCCGTGGGGTTCTCGAACGGGTGCGCCGAGTTCACGCCGAAGAAGCCGCCGCCGTTGGTGCCCAGCTGCTTGATGGCGATCTGGCTGGCCGCCGGGCCCAGCGGGATGGACTGCTCGGCGCCCTGCAGGGTGGTGGCGTGGACGTAGTCCAGGAAGGTCTGCGGCACGCCCTGCCAGACCAGCAGCAGCGCCAGGACCAGGCACAGCGGCAGCAGGCCGTAGAGGGTCGCGCGGGTCAGGTCGACCCAGAAGTTGCCGAGGTGCTGCGTGGACTTGCGGGCGATGCCGCGGGCCAGCACCACCAGCACCGCCAGGCCCACCGCCGGGCTGACGAAGTTCTGCACGGTCAGGCCGAGCATCTGGCTCAGGTAGCTCAGCGCCGCCTCGCCGCTGTAGGCCTGCCAGTTGGTGTTGGTGACGAAGCTCACCGCGGTGTTGAAGGCCAGGGTCCATTCCAGGCCCGGCAGGTGCTGCGGGTTGAGCGGCAGCATGCCCTGGCCAACGAGGATGGCGAACAGCAGCGCAAGGCCGGCCAGGTTGAAGGCGAGCATGGCCAGGGTGTAGGTCTTCCAGTCCTGCTCGGCCCGCGGGTCGATGCCGCAGATGCGGTAGACCAGGCTCTCCACCGGCGCCAGCACCGGGCTGAGGAAGGTGCGCTCGCCCTCCATCACCTTGTAGTAGAAGCGCCCGAGCAGCGGCGCGGGCAGCAGCACCAGGGCGAAGAAGGCGGCGATCAGCAGCACGTCATGGCTGTTCATGCAGCCCCCTAGGAACGGTCGGCGCGCAGCAGCGCCACCAGCAGGTAGATGAAAAGTCCCGTGGCCAGGACCAGGGACACCCCGTCGAGCACGCTCATGTCTGTCTCTCCTTACGCAGGCGAATCCTCGCGATGGGAAAAGTCTCCGCAAAGCGGGCGTAAAGAAGCGATTGGCGGGGCTTCCGGCGGGCATAAAGAAAGCGTAAAGAAGCGCTATGGCACGACTTTGTAAGCGCGCCGATACATTGACGACACTCTGTCGATATCCGTTGCCGTCAACCTTGCCTACCGTGGCCCCCTCGTGCGACGGCGGGTTAGCATTGACCCCGCGCCCCGGGCGCTCCCAGCGACAGGTACCGCATGTTTCCCTCCAGCCCCACCTCCAGCCAAGACAGCCAGCGCCGCTGGACCATCCGCGCCCTGCTGGTGGACGACGACGAGCCGATCCGCGAACTGCTCTGCGGCTACCTGGCGCGCTTCAACATCGAGGCGCGCGGCGTGGCCGACGGCGCGGGCATGCGCCAGGCGCTGGCCGAGGAGAACTTCGACGTGGTGGTGCTGGACCTGATGCTGCCCGGCGAGGACGGCCTGTCGCTGTGCCGCTACCTGCGCAGCGAATCGGACATCCCGATCCTGATGCTCACCGCGCGCTGCGAGCCGGCCGACCGCATCATCGGCCTGGAACTGGGCGCCGACGACTACATGGCCAAGCCCTTCGAACCGCGCGAGCTGGTGGCGCGCATCCAGACCATCCTGCGCCGCGTGCGCGGCGACGAGGGGCGCAACGAGCCGCGCGCCCAGGTGCGTTTCGACCAGTGGCGGCTGGACAGCGTGCTGCGCCAGCTGCACTCACCGGACGGCCTGGTGGTGCCGCTATCCAACGCCGAGTTCCGCCTGCTCTGGGTGTTCCTCGAACGCCCGCGCCGGGTGCTCAACCGCGAACTGCTGCTGGACGCCGCGCGCGGCCGCGCCATCGAGGCCTTCGACCGCAGCATCGACCTGCTGGTCTCGCGCCTGCGCCAGAAGCTCGGCGACGACCCGCGCTCGCCGCGGCTGATCAAGACCGTGCGCGGCGAAGGCTACCTGTTCGACGTCCGTGACATCGCCTGACCCCGGCCCGGCCAAGGAGGCCAGATGAAGAAGCGCTCGCTGCAGTTCGCCGACAGCCTGTTCGCCCGTCTGTTCGGGGTGTTCCTGCTGGCCATCGTGGTCGCGCACCTGCTGGCCTTCGTCTGGTTCAGCCACTTCCGCCATCCCGGCCCGCCGCCACCGCCGCCACCGCCCCATGAGCAGTTCGAGGGACACATGGTCGGCCCGCCGCCGCCCCCGCCGCCGCGGCTGCCGTTCTGGAGCATGCCCTTCCTGTTCCAGTTGCTCGCCCTGGTCGGCGCCGCCTGGTTCGGCGCGCGCCTGCTCGCCAGCCCGGTGGAGCGCCTGGGCAATGCCGCGTTGCAGTTGAGCGAGGACCTGGACAGCCCGCCGCTGCCGGAAACCGGGCCGCAGGAGGCGCAGCGCGCGGCACAGGCCTTCAACCGCATGCGCGAGCGCATCCGCGAGCAGGTGCAGCAGCGCGGCCGCATGCTGGTGGCGGTGTCCCACGACCTGCGCACGCCGCTGTCGCGGCTGAAGCTGCGCGTGGAGGAGATCGACAACCCGCAGCTGCGCGCGCGCTTCGCCCAGGACCTGGGCGAGATGATCGGCATGCTCGACTCCACCCTGCACTACCTGCACCAGGAGCGCACCAGCGAGGCGCTGCAGTGGTTCGACGTCAACGCCCTGGTCGAATCGCTGGCCGAGGACGCCTGCGAGCACGGCGCCCGCGTCAGCGTCGAAGGCCAGTGCGCGCCGCTGAAGGTACAGCCGCTGGCTCTGCGCTCGTGCCTGTCGAACCTGCTGGACAACGCCCTGCGCTATGCCGGCGAGGTGCAGCTGATACTGCGCGACAGCGGCCAGCAGGTGGAAATCCTCGTCCGCGACCACGGCCCGGGCATCCCCGCGCAGATGCGCGAGCAGGTGTTCGAGCCCTACTTCCGCCTGGAAGGCTCGCGCAACCGCAACTCCGGCGGCGTCGGCCTGGGCCTGGCCATCGCCCGCGAGGCGGCGCGGCGCCACGGCGGCGACCTGCACTTCGAGGAAACCCCCGGCGGCGGCGCCACCGCGGTGCTGCGCCTGCCGCGCGCCTGAGGCTTTGTCGGCCGCCGCATACAAAGCGCACATACCGCCGACAAGGCGCCCATCGAATCTGCCAGGACCGGAACTCCAGTTCCGGACCTATAACCTCATGGAGGCAGTCCGATGATCAGTGGAGTCAGCAGCTACAGCAGCTATTACAGCAGCGCCGCGCTCGCCAGCACCCAGCGCAGCGCCAGCAGCTCCAGCAGCTCCAGCAGCTCCAGCACCAGCACCAGCACCAGCACCAGCACCAGCGGCAGCAGCGACAAGGCGCAGAAATTCGCCGCCGACCTGTTCAAGTCCCTCGACAGCGACGGTGACGGCAGCGTCAGCTCCAGCGAGCTGGACAGCGCCCTGTCCGCCTCCGGCAGCGACAGCGGCGACATCGACATCGATTCGCTGCTGGCCCAGTTGGACAGCGACGGCAGCGGCGGCATCAGCCAGGACGAGCTGAGCAGCGCCCTGCAACAGGCCCAGGGCGACATGCCGCCGCCCCCGCCGCCGCCCTCCTCCGACCAGGACGCCAGCGACCTGCTGTCGTCCCTGGACAGCGATGGCGACGGCAGCATCAGCAGCGACGAACTCAGCGCCGCCAGCGCCTCCGGCACCGACAGCAGCGAGCTGTTCAGCGCCCTGGACAGCGACGGCAACGGCAGCATCAGCCAGGACGAACTGAGCAGCGCCCTGCAACAGGCCCAGGGCGACATGCCGCCGCCTCCGCCGCCCGCTTCCGGGGAAACCGACAGCAGCCTGACCAGCAGCAGCAGCGAGACATCCAGCACCAACAGCGGCTCGGCCGGCGCCGAAGCCGTGCAGCAGATGCTCGCCATGCTGGCCAGGCACTACCAGGACAGCAGCGCCGCCAGCTACCAGAACACCAGCGGCAGCCTGGTCAATATCGCTGCCTGAGTCTCCTGCCGGCTGCGCCGGGGCGCTTGCGAAACCCATCGGACCATGGCGATGGGTATCGCTTCGCTCAACACCATCCTACGGGTGCCGGGATGCTCCCGTAGGGCGCATAACGCCTACGGCGTTATCCGCCGTTTTCATCGGGCACCGGAAGGTTCGGCGTAATCCTGTAGGAGCAGCTGTCTTGCCAACTGCGCCGAGATGCTTTTCGTAGGATGGGTTGAGCTTGCGAAAAACATCGGACCATGGCGATGGGCATCGCTTCGCTCAACACCATCCTACGGGTGCCGGGATGCTCCCGTAGGGCGCATAACGCCTACGGCGTTATCCGCCGTTCTTACCGGGCGCCGGGAGGTTCGGCGTAACCCTGTAGGGGCAGCTGTCTTGCCAACTGCGCCGAGATGCTTTTCGTAGGATGGGTTGAGCTTGCCGGACTCCGTCCGCGATTTCGCGCGCAGGGCGCGCTCCTACAGTGGGGGCGATCCGCGCCTTGCCAGCCCCCCATCGCTGCAGTAGCCTGTCCGGCCTAATCATCCGATGATTGGATGTCTATATGGCCAATCCCCTCAAACGCTCCCTGGTCGACATCGCCCTGGAGCAGATCCGCCAACGCATCGACAGCGGCGCCTGGGCCCTCGGCCAGCGCCTGCCACCGGAACCGGAGCTGGCGGAAATCCTCGGCATGAGCCGCAACACCGTGCGCGAGGCGGTGCGCGTGCTGACCTTCTCCGGCGTGCTGGAAGTGCGCCAGGGCGACGGCACCTACGTACGCGCCTGCGCCGACCCGCTGGACACCATGCTGGCCCTGGCCCGCGGCTCCATCGAGCAGGCCCTGGAAGCGCGCGGGGTGATCGAGGTCGAGGCCGCGCGCCTGGCCGCCCTGCGCCGCAGCGACGCCGACCTGGCCGCCCTGCGCCAGGCCCTGGCGCTCAGCGCGCAGCACTTCGGCGGCGACCTTCAGGCCTACGTCGAGCACGACCTGGCCTTCCACCAGCGCGTGGTGGACAGCGCCCACAACCCGCTGCTGAGCGAGCTGTACCGCTACTTCTCCCAGGTCATCCGCGCCGGCCTGCAACACACCATCAGCGAACCCGGCCGCCCGCAGCCGGCCTTCGAGCTGCACCGGCAACTGCTGGACGCCCTGGAGCGCCAGGACGCCGAGGCGGCCGCGGCCGCCAACCGCGCGCTGCTGATCTGACCTCCCTTCCCACTGCCTTGCGATCGCCCCCATGTCCCGACAACAACATCACGCCGACGAACTGCTGATCGACGCCGAGATCGACGAAGCCCCCGCCCCTACACCCGCACCGGTGCGGCCCTGGCTGCTGTTGCTCGGCCTGGTGCTGGTGGCGCTGAACCTGCGCCCGGCGCTGTCGAGCCTGGCGCCGCTGCTGAACACCGTGCGCGAGCACACCGGCCTGTCAGCCGCAGCCGCTGGCCTGCTGACCACCCTGCCGGTGCTCTGCCTGGGCCTGTTCGCCCCGCTGGCGCCCCGCCTGGCACGGCGCCTGGGGGCCGAGCGGGCGGTGCTGGTCATCCTCCTGCTGTTGGCCGCCGGCATCGTCCTGCGCAGCCTGTTCCCGGTGGCCGGGCTGTTCCTCGGCAGCCTGGTGGCCGGCGCCAGCATCGGCATCATCGGCGTGCTGCTGCCGGGCATCGTCAAGCGCGACTTCCCGCACATCGCCGGGATCATGACCGGCGTCTACACCATGGCCCTGTGCCTGGGCGCGGCCCTGGCCGCCGGGGCCAGCGTGCCCCTGGCCGAACTGTTCGGCGGCAGCTGGCAGCCGGCCCTGGCCGCCTGGGCCCTGCCGGCGGTGCTCGCCGCGCTGGTCTGGCTGCCGCAGACGCGCCAGGCCCAGCACGCCCACCGCCAGGCCTTCCAGGTCCGCGGCCTGTGGCGCGACCCGCTGGCCTGGCAGGTGACCCTGTACATGGGCCTGCAGTCGTCGCTGGCCTACATCGTGTTCGGCTGGCTGCCGTCGATCCTCATCGACCGCGGCCTGAGCCCGACGGCCGCCGGGCTGATGATGTCCGGCTCGGTGATGGTGCAGCTGTTCAGCGCCCTGGGCGCGCCCTGGCTCGGCACCCGCGGGCGCGACCAGCGCCTGGTGGTGTTCCTGGTCCTGGCGCTGACCCTCGCCGGCCTGCTCGGCCTGCTCTATGCGCCCAACGGCAGCCTGTGGCTGTGGGCGGTGGTGCTCGGCCTGGGCCAGGGCGGCACCTTCAGCATCGGCCTGGCGCTGATCGTGCTGCGCTCGCCCGACGCCCACGTCGCCTCGCACCTGTCCGGCATGGCTCAGGGCGTGGGCTACACCCTGGCGGCCCTGGGGCCCTTCCTGGTCGGCCTGGTGCACGATCTGAGCGACGGCTGGAATGCGGTGGGCGTCATCTTCATCGTCATCAGCCTGGGCGCGCTGGTGGCCGGCCTGGGTGCCGGCCGCGACCGCCTGGTCGGCGTGCGCAGCGAGGCGCTTTCGTAGGGCTTCGCTGCATGGGCCAACGGCGTATAACCGCGAACGGTTATACGTCCTACGGCTCCAGGGAAGCACGGTCGTAGGATGGGTTGAGCCTGCGAAACCCATGCTGCCGTGGCGATGGGTATCGCTTCGCTCAACGCCATCCTACGACGGGCGATAACCGAAGATTCCGGCCTAGGGCGCCTTGTCCCCCGGGCCGCCCGGCGGCAGGGTGCCGCGCTTGGGGCTCTCGATCCAGTCGTTGACCAGGTTGTAGACCACTGCCAGCAGCACCGGGCCGAGGAACAGGCCGATGAAGCCAAAGCTGAGCAGCCCGCCGAGCACGCCGAGCAGCACCACCACCAGCGGCAGGTTGCCGCCGCGGCTGATCAGGTAGGGCTTGAGGATGTTGTCCACGCCGCTGATGACGAAGAAGCCCCAGATGCCCAGGAACACCCCGTAGCCGTACTCGCCCTGGAAGAACAGCCAGACGGTGGCCGGCCCCCAGACCAGCGGCGGGACCATCAGCAGGCTGCAGACGAAGGTCAGCAGGCCGAGCAGGATCGGGCCGGGCACCCCGGCGATGCTGAAGCCGATGAAGGCCAGCACCGCCTGGGCCGCCGCGGTGCCGATCACGCCGTTGACCACCCGCTGCACGGTGCCGGCGATCAGTTCCATGTAGTGCTCGGCGCGCGGGCCGATCAGGCGCTCCAGCATCTGGTAGGCGAAGGCCTCCAGGCGCTTGCCGTCGCGGTAGAAGAAGAAGATCAGCACCAGGCTCAGGACCAGCTCGAAGATGCCCCCGGCCAGCTTGGCCGAACGCGCCAGCAGCCAGTTGCCGACCTCGCCCATGTAGGGCTTGAGCGCGGAGAAGATGGCCACCCCCTGCTGGTCGATGGAGTACCACCAGCCGATCAGCCGGTCGCCGATCAGCGGGGTGCGCGCCAGCCAGCTCGGCGGCGGCGGCAGGCCGGAGACCTGCAGGTTCTTCACCAGCTCGACGCCGGCGCGCAGCTTGTCCGCCAGGCCGAAGCCCAGGCCCAGCAGCGGCAGCGCCACCACGATGATCCAGAAAGCGGTCAGCACGCCCGCCGCCAGGGCCTCGCGGCCGCCCAGCAGGCGCGTCAGCAGGCGCATCAGCGGCCAACTGGCGAAGGCCAGCACGGCGGCCCAGAACAGCGCCGTCCAGAACGGCGCCAGCACCCACAGGGTGGCGACCAGCAGGACCACCAGGAGGATGCGCAACAGCAGGTTATCGAACATCGGGGCCGGACTCCTTCTCGGTACGGCGACGGCAGCCGGGCACAGGGCGCGCCCAGCTTCAGCGTAGGCGAATCAGCGCAGCCAGGTCAGGTGCAGCCCGTCCCCTTCGCCGCTGCCCAGCTCCAGGCGGGCATCGCGCACGCCCTGGCCGGCCAGGGCGCTGCGCCAGTCGGCGGCGTGGGCGCCGGCCAGCTCGACGCGCACGCCGGTGTCCTGGCGCAGGGTGCGCACCAGCAGGTCGAGCCAGGCGCCGCCGGGCTCGGCGGGCACGTGGCTGAGGGTCAGCTCGCCGTTGGCCTTGAGCAGGCGCATCAGGGTCGCGGCGCTGGGCAGCAGTTCGCCCAGGGCGCTGCCGGCGTCCAGTTGCTCGGCGTGCAGGTAGGCGCGGCGGTTGCCGCGGGTGATGGCGTAGACCGCCAGCAGGCTGTCCTGCTGCGGCGCGGCCAGGCGCACCAGCAGGTAGGCCTGCTGGTCGTCCGGGCCGTAGAGGCTGGATTTGCCGAACACCGCGTTGGCCAGCAGGCTGCTGGAGCCGCAGTCGCGGCCCTCGCACCAGAACAGCGGGGTGGCGTCGGCCTTGAGCAGGTCCTTGCGCGCGGCGGCGAAGGCGCTGGCGCTGGAATCCTCGTCGGGCAGGCGGTAGGTCAGCGCGGTGAGCTGGCCGAGGGCGCGCGCCTCGCCTTCCATGCGCAGGCGCCCGCTGATGCGGCTGATCGGCCCCAGCGGATAGACGCGCTCGGTGGCGGGGGCGCTGGTGAAATCGACGATCTCCGCCCTCGGGAAGCGGGGCAGCGCGTCGAGGTCGTGGCTGTCGGGAACGTCGGCGGCGAAGGCGCTGGCCGCGAGCAGCGAGCCCACCAGGGGCAGCAGGGAAAGGCGAGGCATGTCAGGCGTCGCACCTCCGTTGCGCACGCCGCGGGGCATGCGCGCCCGGGCCGCTGGAATCCTTGGGGCCGCCCGGCATGGCGGTGGCGAAGAGCTGAATCATGCAGAATCTCCCGACTGCGATCCATGCAGCGTCGTGGCAAGCCCCGCTTTAGTCAAGCGGGGTGCGGCAACGGGGTGTTTCCCCGCGCCTACGCGTCCAGGAACGGCTGGAAGATCGCCGCCACCGCCTGCGCCCCCGCTTCGTCGTCCAGGTGCAGGTGATGGCCGCCGGGCAGCTCGTGGACGTCGAAGGGGCGCCCGTCGATCAGCTTGCGGATGCCCGGCTCGGCAGCGAGCATGCCGCCCTGGGCCAGCACCAGGCTGACCGGGCACTGCACGGCCTGGACGAAGCTCGCGGCGTGGGCGCGGGTGAAGCGCAGCGGCGAGGGCAAGGTCAGGCGCGCATCGCTGCGCCAGGTGAAACCGCCGGGCACCGGCATCAGCCCGCGCCGGGCCAGCAGTTCGGCGGCCTCGCGGCTGACCGCGCCGACGCCCTTCATGCGTGCCTCCACCGCGCGGTCGATGGCTTCGTACACCGGCTTGCGCTTGTTCGGCAGCGCCAGTTGCGCCTTCAGCGCCTCGCCCAGCTTGGCCGGCGCGCTGTCGGCCTCGCCGGTGTAGGGCACCAGGCCGTCGATCAGCGCCAGGCGCTCGATGCGCTCGGGCATGGCGCCGGCCAGCAGCACCGAAACGATGGCGCCCATGGAGTGCCCGAGCAGCGAGAAGCGCTCCCAGCCCAGCTGCTCGGCCACCGCCAGCACGTCGTAGGCGTAGTCCCACAGCAGGTAGCTGGCCCCGGGGGCGCGGTGCGCCGAGTGGCCGTGGCCGGCGAAGTCCAGGGCGACGATACGCAGCCCGTCCAGCTTCGGCGCCAGGCGCGCGAAGCTCATGGCGTTGTCCAGCCAGCCGTGCAGGGCCAGCACCGGCTTGCCGTCCTCCGGGCCGAACAGGTGCGCGGCCAGTTCGATGTGCGGAAGGTTCAGGCGGATCTCTTCGACCTGGGCGCTCATGGGCGGGAATTCTCCTGTTCGGCTCGGCGCTGCCAGCGCTCGACGACCTGCTTGATCAGTTCGGCGGTGTCGCGCGGGCGCTCCAGCGGGAACATGTGCCCACCGGGCAGCGACAGGGCTTCGCCCTGCGGCGCCAGGCGCACCGCGCGGGCATGGTGCGGCAGCACCACCCGGCTGTGGCGGCCGCGCACCAGCGCCAGCGGCACCGCCAGGCGCCGAGGGCTGCCCGGCGCGGCATGGGGCACGTTGCGGTAGATGCTGATTTCGGTGGCCGGGTCGAACTTCAGGCGCAGGCCCTGGCCACTCGCGGCCAGGCCGTGGCGCACGTAGTCCGCCAGGCAGTCCGGGTCGAAACGGCGGAACAGCGACTTGCCGCCGAAGTAGCGCAGCGCCTCGTCGAAGTCGGCGAACGCCTCGCGCCGCCCCAGGGTGCGCCCGGCCGGGGTGATGCGGTCGATGAAGCCGAAGCGCTTGGCCGCGCGGATCACCCACTGGTCGGCGAAGGTCAGGGTCGGCGAGTCGAGCATCAGCACGCCGCGGTACAGCTCCGGGCGGCGCAGCGCGGCATGGTAGTGCAGCAGACCGCCGAGGGAATGGCCGACGCCCCATACCGGCGCGCCCTGGGCCTCCAGGTGGAACAGCAGTTCGTCCACCAGGTTCGCCCAGTTGGCGTTCACCGGGAAGCGCGGGTCGTGGCCGTGCATGTCCAGGTGGCGCACCTCGAATTCCGGCGCCAGGGCCTGGAACAGCTTGCCGTAGGTGGCCGAGGGGAAGCCGTTGGCGTGGGCGAAGAAGATCGCGTGGGACATGCCGGTGACCGCAGTGCTGATGACTGCGGAATTCTCCCCCAGGCCATGGCTGGCCACAATGGCCGGGCCCACCGCCGGCCAGGGCACTCCGGCCAAAAGCCAGGGCGCCTCAGAACTGCCGCGCCAGGCTGAGCGCGATGCCGCCGGCCACCAGCAGGAACACCAGGCCGCAGGCGCCGTCGATGACCGGCACCGCGCACAGCAGGCGCTGCTGCAGCGCCGGGCGGGTGAGGGTCACGCTGAGCAGGCTGAACCAGGCGAAGCCGGTGCAGAACAGCATGGCCGCCACCGCCAGCTTGCCGGGCGCGGACATGTCCAGCGGGATCAGGCTGCTGAGCAGGGCGAGGAAGAATACCAGCGCCTTGGGGTTGAACAGGTTGGTCGCCAGCCCGCGCAGCCAGGGCCCCAGCGGCGAGGCCGGCAGCTCGCCGTCCAGGCGCCCTGCCCCGCCGGCGCCACGCCGCGACCAGGCGCGCAACGCGCCGATGCCGAGCCAGCCCAGGTAGAGCGCGCCAGCTCCCTGCAGCAGGCCGAACAGCACCGGCGAATGGCGCAGCAGTAGCGACACGCCGGTCAGCACCAGGGTGCCGTGGACCAGGATGCCGCAGGCCAGGCCCAGCGCGCTGAGCACGCCGGCGCGGCGCCCCTGGTGCAAAGCGGTGCGCACCACCAGGGCGACATCCGGGCCCGGGCTGACCAGGGCGACGGCGAATACGGCGGTGAGCGTCAGCAAGACGCGGGCCTCCTGCATGGCGGGATTCTCCAGGGGAAAGGGGGATCGGAGTAGGATCAGCGTTGGCGCAGGCGCGCCGGCGGCAGTCCGTAGGTGCGGCGGAACAGGCGGCTGAAGTGCGCCTGGTCGTAGAAACCCAGGCTCAGCGCCACCTCGCTCAGCGGCTGGCCGGCGAGCACCCGCGGCAGGGCCCGCTCCAGGCGCAGCTGGGTCAGCCACTGGTGCGGCGGCAGCCCGCAGTGGTTGCGGAAGCGCCGCAGCACCTGCCAGGGGCTGAGGTCGCAGAAGGCCGCCAGTTCGTCCAGCGTCGGCGGGCTCTCCAGACGCGATTCCAGCCAGTCGCGCAGGCGTCGCCAGGTCGCGGCGTCGAAGCCCTGGCGCGGCTCGCGGATGCGCAGGCTGGAGGCATGCCCGAGCAGCGTGGCCAGGCCCTGCCAGAGCCGGCCTTCCTGTTCCAGGCGCTCGCCTGCGGCCAGCACCTGGTGCAGGCCGTGCAGTTGCTGCCGCAACTGTTCGTCGCGCAGCTTGCTGGCCAGCAGCCGCGGCGTGCCCTGGCGGCCATCGCTGAGGCTGCGCGCGGCCTGCTCCAGCCACTGCGGCTCGATGGACAGCACGCGGATGCGGTAGCCGCCGTCGCCCTCGCTGGCGCCGTCGTGGATGCTTTCCGGGCTCATCAGCAGGATGTCGCCGCCACCGGCCAGGCAGCGTTCGCCGGCGTGCACGTAGCGCTGGCGACCGTCGAGCATCAGCCCGATGTGGTAGTCCAGGTGAAAGTGCCGGGGAAAGGCGAAACGGTGGTACTCGGCGTCGATGTAGCGCACGCCGGGCAGCCCGCTGCGGTGGTGTTCGATGCGTTCCATGGGCCTACTCTAGCGCCCGGGCGCCGGCAGGTCTTGGATAAAATTGCGCGGCCGGAGCGCCCCATGGACGCGAATCGCGGACGGACTCTCTCGCGGGCACGGCTTCTCGTAGGATGGGTTGAGCGAAGCGATACCCATCACCACGGCAGCATGGGTTTCGCAGGCTCAACCCATCCTACGAAGAACACTTCGGCGCAGCCTGCAAGACAGTTGCTCCTATACCGCCCCAGCCATGGCGTTCTCATGTAGGAGCGCGCCCTGCGCGCGAAATCGCGGGCAGGGCCCGCTCCTACAGGTCTTCCGTATCGCCTAGCGCTCCAGCGGCACAATTGCCATGGTCAGCCGCGAGATGCAGCTGGGCTTGCCGTCGTCGCCGTGCAGGCGGATTTCCCAGACGTGGGTGGAGCGGCCGAGGTGCACCGCCTTCGCCACCGCCGTCACCCGCCCGCTGCGCAGGCCGCGCAGGTGGTTGGCGTTCACCTCCAGGCCCACGCAGTAGTACTTGCTGGTGTCGATGCACAGGTAGCTGGCGGTGGAGCCGACGGTCTCCGCCAGCACCACCGAGGCGCCGCCGTGCAGCAGGCCATAGGGCTGGTGGGTGCGCGCATCCACCACCATGCTGGCGGTCAGCGAGTCGTCGTCCACCGCCTCGAAGCGGATGTCCAGGACCTCGCCTATGGTCTTCTTCAGGTTGGCGTTGAGCGCCTCCAGGTCAGGCGTAGTGCGCCACTGGCTCATGCATTCACTCCCGGCAGTCAGTCATGCCACTGCACCGCTTCGCGGCGCTCGGCCCATTCGTTGAAACGCGCGCCGTAGGTGGACTCCACCACGTTGCGCTTGATCTTCAGGGTAGGCGTGAGGAAGCCGTTGTCCACGCTCCACACGTCCCTCACCAGCACCAGCCCGGCCAGGCGCTCGTGCTTGTCCAGCTCGCCGTTGACCTCCTCCACCAGCTGCCGCAGGCTCTCTTCCAGCTGCGAGCGCGAGCCGTTGGCGGCCTCCTGGCGGCCGACCTCGGACAGCACGCACAACCCCAGCGGCGCCACCAGGCCGTCGCCGACCACGCAGATCTGCTCGATGCGCGAATGCACCGCCAGGCGGTTCTCGATGGGCGCCGGGGCGACGTACTTGCCCTTGCCGGTCTTGAAGATTTCCTTGAGCCGGCCGGTCAGGCGCAGATTGCTGTCGGCGTCCTGCTCGCCCTTGTCGCCGGTGCGCAGGTAGCCGTCCTCGGTGAGGGTCTCGGCGGTGCGCTCGGGGTCCTTGTAGTAGCCGAGCATGGTTGCGCCGCTGCGCACCTGCACCTCGCCCTCGTCGCTGATGCGCACTTCCACCCCGGGACTGGACTGGCCGATCCAGCCTTCGCGCTGTTTGCCCGGGCGGCACACGTGGGAGTAGCCGCAGTTCTCGGTCATGCCGTAGACCTCCAGCACGCTCAGGCCCAGGCGCCTGTACCAGTCGAGCAATGCCGGCGGCACCGGCGCCGCGCCGCACAGGGCGTAGCGCACCGCGTCCAGACCGAGGCCGGCGAGTACCTTGCGCCCGACCAGGCGGCCGACGATGGGCAGACGCAGCAGGCGGTCGAGCTTCTGCGCCGGCATCTGCGCGTAGACGCCCATCTGGAACTTGGTCCAGATCCGCGGCACGCCGAAGAACACCGTGGGCCGCGCGCGGCGCATGTCGGCGATGAAGGTGTCCAGGCTGTCGGCGAAGAAGATCGTCTGCCCGGCGTAGATCGAGGCCATCTCCACGAACATCCGCTCGGCCACGTGGCACAGCGGCAGGTAGGACAGCAGGCGGTCCTCCTCGCCGACGCCGAACAGTTGCATGGCGTGGCTGGCGGCGAAGTCGAAGTTGGCGTAGGAATGCATCACGCCCTTGGGCGTGCCCGTGGTGCCGGAGGTATAGATGATGGTGGCGAGGCTGGCGGGATCCGGCAGCGGCACCTCCTGCAGCGGCTCGCAGGCCTGCAGGTCGTCCCAGCTATGGTCGAAGCGCCCTGCCGGATGCAGCGGCAGGGACACGCTGAGCACTTCGGCCGGCAGCCCGGGCGCCATCGCCGGCCAGTCGTCGAGCTTGCCGACGAAGGCAACCGCGGCTTCGGAGTGGCTCAGCACCTGGCGCGCCGATTCGGCGGTGAGGTTCGGGTACAGCGGCACCGAGACGTGCCCGGCCATCCAGATGGCGACGTCGGCGATGATCCAGTGCGCGCAGTTCTTCGAGATGATCGCCACGCGGCTGCCCGGCGGCAGTTGCAGGCTGCGCAGCCAGGCGGCTGCACGCCGCGCCTGGTCACCGGCCTCGCCCCAGGTGAGGCTCTGCACCTGACCGCCCGGCAACGGCTGGACCAGGTAGCGCTTGTCCGGATGACGCGCCTCGCGTTGCAGGAATTGCTCGAGCGGAGAACGAATTTCAGTGACCACATGCCCCTCCTTTTTTGTTGTTCTAGAGGTGTAGCGATAGATCAACCAAGCACTTGCTTGGTCGAATATTCCATGCGTCCTACAGACTGGCAAGAAGGGATATGTGAACTTTTGTAGGGAGATGCTTCAGCAGCGCATGGCGCGTCCGACGGCGAACTGCTAAAAGCAGCGGCAGGCCCCTGTGGAAAGCTGCCCATGCCGTTCATCACCGACAGCGCGCTGGCCGAGTTGCCGCTGCTGTTCAACCTGCTCTGCGCCACCCTGTTCGGCGGTCTGATCGGCCTCAACCGCCAGTTGCACCATCGCCCCGCCGGGCTGCGCACCCACGCCCTCACCGCCCTGGCCGCGGCGCTGGCGATCACGGTGATCCAGCAGTTGCAGCCGGCCACCGCGGATGCCGCCAGCCGCGTGGCCCAGGGCGTGCTCACCGGCATCGGTTTCATCGGCGCGGGGGTCATCGTCCACCACGAGCGCCGCTACCGCGTCGAGGGGCTGACCACCGCCGCCACCATCTGGGTCTCGTCGATGCTCGGCCTGGCCTGCGGCACCGGGCACGTGCTGACCGCCGCCGTAGGCCTGGCGCTGACCTTGCTGATCCTGGTGCTGGGCAACCGCCTGGAGCAGCGCCTGGCTGGGCGCGGGCCGAACGACGACGTCAGCCTGACGGACGACGACAAACCGAATTGACCCGCAGAAACGCCAAGGCCCCGCGAGGGGCCCTGGCGGAACCATCAACCGCGTCCGGGATGGTAGAGGGAAACCAGCGTCATCAACCCCGCCAGCGGCCCCTCGCCTTCCAGTTCGGCCAGGGAGGCGGTGGCCATCGGCAGCGCCTCGTCGCGGCTGCCGTGCACCAGCAGCCCGCCCAGGGAGCCGATCAGCGGCTGGTGGCTGACCAGCAGCAGGTTGCGCTCGCTGCGGTTGTCGAGAAAGCGCAGCACGTCGCGAGGATCGTCGTCCGGCGTCAGCCAGGGCGCGGTGCCCACCGCGCCGTCGAAGCCCAGCGCCTCGCGTACCAGTTCGGCGGTCTGCTGGGCGCGCACGTAGGGGCTGGCCAGGATGCCATCCAGCGGGTGGCCGGCCAGGTGCCCGGCGCTCTGCAGCACTTCCTTGCGGCCGTGGGCGGTCAGTTCCCGCTCGGCGTCGCGGCGGGCCTGGGGTTCGGCCTGGCCGTGGCGCAGCAGCCAGATCCTCACAACTTCGGCTCCTCGTCGCGCGCCGGGTGCGGCGCCGGCGGCACGGCGTGGGCGGCTTCGCCCTCGGGGGCGCGGGCGGCCGGCCAGTCGGCGAAGGGCCAGGGCTTCTCGTCGCTGTTGAAGGTGCCGAAGCGGCCGATCTGCGCCAGGTACTGGCTGAGGCTGTCGCCGAAGGCCAGCAGGCTGGCGCTGGGCGCGCCGTAGATGATGCGGTAGACCAGCTGCACCACCACCACGGCGCCGAGCAGCATCTGCGCGACGTACCACACCAGGGCGAACAGCAGCATCCAGAGGATGCGCAGGGCCAGGGATTCCTTGTTCATACGGTCGGCCAAACGATCAGCGGACATGGGTATCTCCTCAGAAGCCACTGGTGGGAATGAAGTCGGTGTCGGTCTTCGGCTCGCCGCTCATCAGCGCCTGGATCACCTGGGCCAGGGTGCGCCCGCCGAAGAGGATGGCGTAGAGCCCGGCGACCAGCGGCATGTAGACGCCCAGCTCGTCGGCCTTGGCCTTGAGCACCTTGAGGGTGTTCACCCCTTCGGCGGTCTCGCCCATGCGGGCGACGGCGTCGTCGAGGCTCAGGCCCTCGCCCAGGGCGAAGCCGACCTGATAGTTGCGGCTTTTCGGTGACGAACAGGTGACGATCAGGTCGCCCACCCCGGCCAGGCCGAGGAAGGTCATGGGGTTGGCGCCGAGCTTGACGGCGAAGCGCGTCATCTCCGCCAGGGCGCGGGTGATCAGCATGCCCTTGGTGTTCTCGCCCATGCCCAGGGCCGCGGCCATGCCGGCGATGATGGCGTAGACGTTCTTCAGCGCGCCGCCCAGCTCGACGCCGAAGCGGTCGCCGCTGGCGTAGACGCGGAAGGTGCGGCCGTGCAGCGCTTCCTGCACACGGCTGCAGAGCGCCTCGTCCTCGCTGGCGACCACGGTGGCGGTCAGCTCATGCTCGGCGATCTCGCGGGCCAGGTTCGGCCCGGAAATGACCGCGATGCGCGCGGCCGGGGCGATTTCCTCGAGAATCTGGCTCATCAGCTTGAAGCTCTGCGCCTCGATGCCCTTGGTCAGGCTGACCAGCGACTTGCCCGCCAGTTGCCCGGCGAAGGGCTCCAGCACCTTGCGCAGCGCGCTGGAGGGCACGGCGACGAAGATGAGTTCGCAATCGTTCAGGGTCGCTGCGAGGTCGGTGACCGGCTCGACGTTCTCGTGGATGCGCACGCCCTTGAGGTAGCGCGGGTTCTCGCGCAGGGCGCGGATGCTCGCGGCCTGCTCCTCGTCGCGCATCCATTGGCGCACGCGTTGGCCGTTCTCCGCCAGCAGGTTGGCGAAGGCGGTGCCGAAACTGCCGCCGCCCAGCACAGCGATCGGTTGCTGCTCAGTCATGTCACTTCCATCACGGGCCGCACGCGGGCGGCGATTGGGGCATTATAAGGCGCCACCGCCAGGCGGCCAGTGCACATCGCACGCTGGCAAAGCGCCCCGCCTCGTTTAACATCCGTCCCCGTAGAAAACCGAGAACAGGGCCGTTCCGTGCACGCCACGCACCATCGCCAGAATCGACCAGCCGCCGGAGAGGCACGATGACTCCGCGCAAGGGCTGGAACATCCAGAACCGCATGCTCGCCATCAGCCTCGGCCCCGCGCTGCTGCTGACCCTGCTGCTGACCGGCTACTTCACCTATTCGCGCCTGCAGGACCTGCGCCAGGAGCTCAACCACACCGGCCAGCTCATCGCCAACCAGCTCGCCCCGGCAGCGGAGTATGGCGTGCTTTCGGGCAACCTGCCGGTGCTGCAGAGCCTGCTGCGCACCACCCTGGGTACGCCGCACGTGCGCTTCATCGAGGTGCGCAACCGCAATGACGAGATCCTCGTCTACGCCGAGCAGCCGCCCAGCGACAACGGCCAGGTCGCGCCCAAGATCGAGGTGTTCCACGCCGCCATCCAGCGCGAGCACGTCGCCCCCGAGGTGCCGGGCGACGCCGCCACGCTGCGCCACACACCGGGCCGCCAGGACCAGCCGGCCAGCGACGCCGACTACCTGGGGCGCGTGGTGGTGGGCATGGCCAACGACGCCTTCAGCGAACGCCAGCAGGAAATCCTCTTCAAGGCCAGCCTGCTGGCCTTCTTCGCCCTGCTGCTGACGCTGCTGCTGGCCCGCCGCCTGGCGCAGCGCCTGGCGGCGCCGATCAGCACCATGGCCAACGCGGTGCAGGCGATCCAGACCGGCGACTACCAGACCAGCCTGCCGGTGCTGGACAACGGCGAGGTCGGCGACCTCGCACGGCACATCAACAACCTGGCGCGCGGCCTGCAGCAGGCCAGCAAGGAACAGGAGCGCACCATCGCCCAACTGGTGGCGGCCCGCGAGGAGGCCGAGCAGGCCAACCGCAGCAAGTCGGACTTCCTGGCGATGATGAGCCATGAGCTGCGCACGCCGATGAACGGTGTGCTGGGCATGCTGCAACTGCTCGAGACCACCGAACTCAACCACGAGCAGGCCGAATACACGGCGCTGGCCACCGAGTCCACCGAGCACCTGCTCAAGGTCATCAACGACATCCTCGACTTCTCGCGCATCGAGCGCGGCGCCCTGGAGCTGGAGCGCATCCCCTTCAACGTGCTGGAGCTGATCCAGGGCTCGCTGCTGGCCTTCCAGCACAGCGCCCAGCAGCGCGGCCTGATGCTGCGCATGGACGTCCAGCCCGGGCTGGAGCACCTGGAGGTACGGGGCGATCCGACGCGCCTGCGGCAGATCCTGGTCAACCTGCTGGGCAACGCGCTGAAATTCACCGAGGAAGGCGCCATCCGTCTGGAAGTCCGCTGGCAGGCCCTGGACGACGAAGTGCTGTGGCTGACCTGCGCGGTCAACGACAGCGGCATCGGCATCTCCCCGGAACGCCTGGAGCACATGTTCGAGGCCTTCAAGCAGGCCGACTCGTCCACCTCGCGGCGCTACGGCGGCACCGGCCTGGGCCTGGCCATCGCCCGCACCCTGGCCGAGCGCATGGGCGGCACCCTGCAGGCATCCAGCGAGGAAGGCCTGGGCTCGACCTTCACCTTGGAGATTCCCCTGCCCTTCCAGGCGCGCAGCCTGGGCGCGGCCGAACGCGCCCTGCGCGCCTCGGAGCAGGCCACCGGCCAGTCGGTGCTGCTGGTGGAGGACAACCCGGTGAATCAAACGGTCATAGAAGCCATGTTGCGCAGCCTCGGCTATCGCGTCACTCTGGTCGGCGATGGCGCGCAGGCGGTGCGCACGGCAGAACGTAACGAATTCGATGCCATCCTCATGGATTGCCGCCTGCCGCTGCTCAACGGCTACGAGGCCACGCGACAGATTCGCGCACTCCCCGGACGCCAGCAGGTGCCGATCATCGCCCTGACCGCCAATGCCCTGCAGGGCGATCGCGAGCTGTGCCTGGAGTCGGGCATGGACGATTACCTGGCCAAGCCGTTCAAACGCGCCGATCTACAGAAAATTCTGCAGCGCTGGTTGACCTCCGGCCGTTGATCCGCGGGGCCTGTTCGCCCAAACTCGTGGGCCTGCGAGGCTGATCGGCAAAATGCACGCCCAGCTGGAGCAACGAGGCACCGAAAGAAAGTGAACAACCGTTCGCCCGGTGCTGTGACTTTAACCATCAGGCAATAGTCTATGACTAGGCTGCCGCAGGACGCCGCTACAAGAATGAGGCGCGCGGAGCCGCAGGACGACCGATTTCGCCCTGCCGTTCAGGATTTTTGAGGAGCTCGCATGACCAAACAACACGCCTTCACCCGAGAAGACCTGCTGCGCTGCAGCCGCGGCGAGCTCTTCGGCCCGGGTAATGCGCAACTGCCCGCCCCGAACATGCTGATGATCGACCGCATCACCCACATCAGCGACGTTGGCGGCAAGTATGGCAAGGGCGAACTGGTCGCCGAGCTGGACATCAACCCCGACCTCTGGTTCTTCGCCTGCCACTTCGAAGGCGACCCGGTGATGCCGGGCTGCCTGGGCCTGGACGCCATGTGGCAGCTGGTCGGCTTCTACCTCGGCTGGCAGGGCAACCCCGGCCGCGGCCGCGCCCTGGGTTCGGGCGAGGTGAAATTCTTCGGCCAGGTCCTGCCGACCGCCAAGAAAGTCACCTACAACATCCACATCAAGCGCACCATCAACCGTTCGCTGGTCCTGGCCATCGCCGATGGCAGCGTCAGCGTCGATGGCCGCGAAATCTACAGCGCCGAAGGCCTCCGCGTCGGCCTGTTCACCTCCACTGACAGCTTCTAAGGGTAATCCGCATGCGTCGCGTCGTGATCACCGGCCTGGGCATCGTATCCTGCCTGGGCAATGACAAAGACACCGTCTCCGCCAACCTGCGCGCCGGCCGTGCCGGTATCCGCCACAACCAGTCGTACGTCGACATGGGGCTGCGCAGCCACGTCTCCGGCTCGGTGAACCTCAACCTCGAAGAGCTGATCGACCGCAAGGTGTTCCGCTTCATGGGCGACGCCGCGGCCTATGCCTACCTGGCGATGGAACAGGCGATCAAGGACTCCGGCCTGAGCGAAGAGCAGATCTCCAACCCACGCACCGGCCTGATCGCCGGCTC
This sequence comes from Pseudomonas sp. AAC, assembly GCF_000725445.1. NCBI lineage: Bacteria > Pseudomonadati > Pseudomonadota > Gammaproteobacteria > Pseudomonadales > Pseudomonadaceae > Pseudomonas > Pseudomonas sp. AAC. Next base: position 847,376 of record NZ_KL647098.1, read on the forward strand.
CGGCGGCGCTTCCACCCTGAACCAGATGGAAGCCATCGACACCCTGCGCGAAAAGGGCGTCAAGCGCATCGGCCCATACCGCGTCACCCGCACCATGGGCAGCACCGTTTCCGCCTGCCTGGCCACCCCCTTCCAGATCAAGGGCGTGAACTACTCCATCTCCTCGGCCTGCGCCACCAGCGCGCATTGCATCGGCAATGCCATGGAGCAGATCATGATGGGCAAGCAGGACGTGGTCTTCGCCGGCGGCGGTGAAGAAGAGCACTGGAGCCAGAGCTGCCTGTTCGACGCCATGGGCGCCCTCTCCACCCAGTACAACGACACTCCGGAAAAGGCCTCCCGCGCCTACGACGCCAAGCGTGACGGCTTCGTCATCGCCGGTGGCGGCGGCATGGTGGTGGTCGAGGAACTGGAGCATGCGCTCAAGCGTGGAGCCAAGATCTACGCCGAGATCATCGGCTACGGCGCCACCTCCGACGGCTACGACATGGTCGCCCCGAGCGGCGAAGGCGCCATCCGCTGCATGCAGCAGGCGCTGTCCACCGTCGACACCCCGATCGACTACCTGAACACCCACGGCACCTCCACCCCGGTGGGCGACGTGGCGGAAATCCGCGGCATCCGCGAAGTCTTCGGCGACAAAGCCCCGGCCATCAGCTCCACCAAGAGCCTGTCCGGCCACTCCCTGGGCGCCGCCGGCGTGCACGAGGCGATCTACTGCCTGCTGATGATGCAGGGCAACTTCATCGCCGGCTCCGCCAACATCGACGAGCTGGACCCGGAAGTCGCCGACATGCCGATCCTGCGCGAGACCCGCGAGAACGCCAAGCTCGACACCGTGATGAGCAACAGCTTCGGCTTCGGCGGCACCAACGCCACCCTGGTGCTGCGCCGCTTCAACGGCTGATCGTTAGCTCGGTACGGAAAAGGCGCCCTTCGGGCGCCTTTTTTGTTGCCTGCGTTTCTTGGTCGCCGGATGCCCGCTCACGCAGGTCATATAGCCATCCGCCGATGGCCCTGGCGCGAGAGCTGACGGCCTGCCGGCCGGATCGCGGATGAATCCGCTCCTACGGGGTGCAGCCCCGTAGGATGGCGTTGAGCGAAGCGATACCCATCAGCGCCGTGGCCTTCACGGGCCCTGCCCGCGATTCGCGCGCAGGGCGCGCTCCTACAGGGGGAATGGCGCAGGTGGGGCGGCGTAGGAGCGGATCTCATCCGCGAATCGCGCCGGAACCGCCGGCTATCGCGGACAAGGTCCGCTCCTACGGGTGCAGGACGTACCCTCGTAGGATGGCGTTGAGCGAAGCGATACCCATCGCCATGGCCTCGCGGACACGGCGGGGGTGGGGCGGCGTAGGAGCGGATCTTATCCGCGAAGTGCGCCGGGACCTCTGGTGATCGCGGACAAGGTCCGCTCCTACAGGGAGATGCTCCGGCTTTTCCGCGCCCCAAAGCAAAACCCCCGACCAGCCAGGCTGATCAGGGGTTTTGGGATAGGTGCTTGACGATGACCTACTCTCACATGGGGAAACCCCACACTACCATCGGCGATGCGTCGTTTCACTGCTGAGTTCGGGATGGGATCAGGTGGTTCCAACGCTCTATGGTCGTCAAGCAATTCTTTCGGATGCTCGTGGCTTGCGCTCACGCTCACCCAGATTCGGGTATGTGACAGGTCTTCTTTGCGGTTCACACGAACTTTCGGTTCGTCGACTTCACCGTCTAACACACAAATTGTTTGGGTGTTATATGGTCAAGCCTCACGGGCAATTAGTATCGGTTAGCTCAACGCCTCACAGCGCTTACACACCCGACCTATCAACGTCGTAGTCTTCGACGGCCCTTTAGGGGAATCAAGTTCCCAGTGAGATCTCATCTTGAGGCTAGTTTCCCGCTTAGATGCTTTCAGCGGTTATCTATTCCGAACATAGCTACCCGGCAGTGCCACTGGCGTGACAACCGGAACACCAGAGGTTCGTCCACTCCGGTCCTCTCGTACTAGGAGCAGCCCCTCTCAAATCTCAAACGTCCACGGCAGATAGGGACCGAACTGTCTCACGACGTTCTAAACCCAGCTCGCGTACCACTTTAAATGGCGAACAGCCATACCCTTGGGACCGGCTTCAGCCCCAGGATGTGATGAGCCGACATCGAGGTGCCAAACACCGCCGTCGATATGAACTCTTGGGCGGTATCAGCCTGTTATCCCCGGAGTACCTTTTATCCGTTGAGCGATGGCCCTTCCATACAGAACCACCGGATCACTAAGACCTACTTTCGTACCTGCTCGACGTGTCTGTCTCGCAGTCAAGCGCGCTTTTGCCTTTATACTCTGCGACCGATTTCCGACCGGTCTGAGCGCACCTTCGTACTCCTCCGTTACTCTTTAGGAGGAGACCGCCCCAGTCAAACTGCCCACCATACACTGTCCTCGATCCGGATAACGGATCAGAGTTAGAACCTCAAGCATGCCAGGGTGGTATTTCAAGGTTGGCTCCACGCGAACTGGCGTCCACGCTTCAAAGCCTCCCACCTATCCTACACAAGCAGGCTCAAAGTCCAGTGCAAAGCTACAGTAAAGGTTCACGGGGTCTTTCCGTCTAGCCGCGGATACACTGCATCTTCACAGCGATTTCAATTTCACTGAGTCTCGGGTGGAGACAGCGCCGCCATCGTTACGCCATTCGTGCAGGTCGGAACTTACCCGACAAGGAATTTCGCTACCTTAGGACCGTTATAGTTACGGCCGCCGTTTACCGGGGCTTCGATCAAGAGCTTCGCTTTCGCTAACCCCATCAATTAACCTTCCGGCACCGGGCAGGCGTCACACCCTATACGTCCACTTTCGTGTTTGCAGAGTGCTGTGTTTTTAATAAACAGTCGCAGCGGCCTGGTATCTTCGACCGGCGTGGGCTTACGCAGTAAATACTTCACCCTCACCGGCGCACCTTCTCCCGAAGTTACGGTGCCATTTTGCCTAGTTCCTTCACCCGAGTTCTCTCAAGCGCCTTGGTATTCTCTACCCGACCACCTGTGTCGGTTTCGGGTACGGTTCCTAGTTACCTGAAGCTTAGAAGCTTTTCCTGGAAGCATGGCATCAACCACTTCGCTCTCTAAAAGAAAGCTCGTCATCAGCTCTCGGCCTTGAACACCCGGATTTGCCTAAGTGTTCGGCCTACAACCTTAAACTTGGACAACCAACGCCAAGCTGGCCTAGCCTTCTCCGTCCCTCCATC
>NZ_KL647099.1:0-219806 GCF_000725445.1 Pseudomonas sp. AAC
CTTTTAACCAATTGGTCGTAGGTTCGAATCCTACACGACCCACCATCTTCCAGCCGGTCGCCCAGGTGAACGGCAATCGAAAAGCCCGCAGTCTCGTTGAGATTGCGGGCTTTTTCGTTTTTCGGTATGAAGTTTGCCTGGTGCTGGGATTTGTAGGAGCGAGCTTGCTCGCGAACCGGCCGGTGACTTCTGCGCTCGGGTTCAACTCCGTCCCCTCTCCCTAACCCTCTCCCTGAAGGGAGAGGGGACTGTTCGGAGTGCGTGGGTATTCCTGAGTTAGCCGGCAGCGCCGAAGGTTTCCAGCTGAAACCATTCCTCCTCGCGGCACGGACAAGCCCCCTCTCCCTTCAGGGAGAGGGCTGGGGAGAGGGGCTCTTGAGAACCCGTCCGGTATCCCTCCATTCGCGAGCAAGCTCGCTCCTACGAAGAGCTGAACCATCCCTCCAGTGCCGGCTGGTGCGACTGAAACCTCGCTGAAATACAAAACCAATCACGCTGTCATTTCGCCGGGCTAATGTTTTTCGCCGTTTGTACTCATCGCGAAATCAGTCATATCCGGCCGGATTTTGCCCAGTCAAAAACGGCCACGCCGTTAGAATCTGAAACGCTTTTCCCGCCCGAATCGCTTGCTGCGGCGATGTGTCGCACTCTGCGCAGGGCGTTTGCGACAGCTTTTCCAGCTCTCTTGATCGAGATCATTTCCAGCCTTGCGAGGTTGTTCTAGGGCACCTCGACAAGGCACCTTCCGATGCGGCTGGATGCCGCGCCAGCCGGGGCATTCAGCCCTCCTGGCGAGGGCTTTCGGAGGGCTCCGGAAAGCGCCTTTCAAACCTTGCATTTCCTGTGGGAATTGCTCGTTTTTCGAGCACTCGCGGCGGCCACTCTTAACCCTGGCGAGATAATGTCTTGTTAAAAATGAGACCGTCAGGCCTTGCCAGTGGTTTCTGAAATGTCTTGTAATATCGCCCGCCCATTCCTGACCCCATAGCGCCTCGGTTCCAGCGTCGCAGAACCTTGGCAGGCACCCGCCGCAGGCGGTGCTGGAATAACAACGAGGGGCTGACTGTGGTGGGTTTCCGCTCAACAACGAGTAGGGCAATCCGCTCGTGAACAGGTGTCGGCCAGGCAGGCTTCCGAGGAAGCGGCAGGGCAGGCGCCAACACGCTGAATAACACGGAACGAATCAGCACACGGATCGGTTTCGCTACGCGAAAGCCGGGCTGGGTTCCTTTTGCCTTGTTTTCTTGCAGCGCCGATTCGCTACCCCATGGATCCACTAAGACGTCTCGCCTTGGAAGGCGCGGCGGGCAGTTCGTCGAGCATGAACCCTGCGTGGGTAAATCTCATGGGCGGTGTAGCTATGTTCATCCATTAAGGCCGCAAGATGAAAATAGACCAGTACTCTGGATACCTGAAGAGATTGTCCGTGCTGCTCCCCCTGCTCTCGCTGGGTGGCTGCAACATGGTCCTGTTCGACCCCAAGGGGCAGATCGGCGTCGACGAGAAGTCGCTGATCATCACCTGCACCCTGCTGATGCTGCTCGTGGTGGTGCCGGTCATCGTCATGACCCTGGCATTCGCCTGGAAATACCGCGCTTCCAACACCAAGGCCACCTACATGCCCGACTGGGCGCACTCCACCCGCATCGAGGTGGTGGTGTGGCTGGTGCCCTGCATCATCATCGCCATCCTCGGCTGGCTGACCTGGGAATCCACCCACAAGCTGGACCCCTATCGCCCGCTGGATTCCGACGTCAAGCCGATCACCATCCAGGCCGTCTCGCTGGACTGGAAATGGCTGTTCATCTATCCGGAACAGGGCATCGCGACCGTCAACGAGATCGCCTTCCCGAAAGACACCCCGGTGAACTTCCAGATCACCTCGGACACCGTGATGAACTCCTTCTTCATCCCGCAACTGGGTAGCCAGATCTACTCGATGACCGGGATGCTGACCAAGCTGCACCTGATCGCCAACGAAGAAGGCGTGTTCGACGGTATCTCCGCGAACTACAGCGGCAGCGGCTTCTCCGGCATGAAGTTCAAGGCCATCGCCACTTCCGAGCAGGGCTTCCAGGACTGGGTCGCCAAGGTCAAGTCCGCCCAGGCCGGCCTCACCGAGGAAGGCTTCCCCGAGCTGGCCAAGCCGAGCGAGAACGTTCCGGCTACCTACTTCTCCTCGGTCACCCCGGACCTGTTCCAGCACATCCTGACCAAGCACGAGCGTGCCGGTCTGGCCATGGGCAAGGGCAAGGCCGAGCACGCCGAAGGCGAAGCAGAATCGCAATCCAATCCGAGTATCCAGGAGTAACCGCGCAGATGTTCGGGAAACTGACTCTGTCGGCCGTGCCTTATCACGAGCCGATCATCATGGTCACGCTGGCGGTCGTTGCCCTGTTGGGCATCGGCGTCTTCGGCGCGATCACCTACTACCGCAAGTGGACCTACCTGTGGACCGAATGGCTGACCTCCATCGACCACAAGAAGATCGGCGTGATGTACATCATCGTCGCCCTGATCATGCTGCTGCGCGGCTTCGCCGACGCCATCATGATGCGCGGCCAACTGGCCCTGGCCGAAGGCGCCAACCACGGCTTCCTGCCGCCTGAGCACTACGACCAGATCTTCACCGCGCACGGCATGATCATGATCATCTTCATGGCCATGCCCTTCATGACCGGCCTGATGAACCTGGCCGTGCCGCTGCAGATCGGCGCCCGCGACGTGGCCTTCCCGTTCCTGAACTCCCTCAGCTTCTGGCTGCTGGTGGTCAGTGCGATGCTGGTCAACGTGTCCCTGGGCCTGGGCGAATTCGCCCGTACCGGCTGGGTGGCCTACCCGCCGCTGTCCGAGCTGGCCTACAGCCCGGGCGTGGGTGTGGACTACTACATCTGGGCCTTGCAGATATCCGGCATGGGTACGCTGCTGACCGGTATCAACTTCCTGGTCACCGTGTTCAAGATGCGCACCCCGGGCATGAAGCTGATGCAGATGCCGATCTTCACCTGGACCTGCACCTTCGCCAACATCCTGATCGTCGCGTCCTTCCCGATCCTGACCGCGGCCCTGGGCCTGCTGTCGCTGGACCGCTACCTGGACATGCACTTCTTCACCAACGAGCTCGGCGGCAACGCCATGATGTACATCAACCTCTTCTGGGCCTGGGGCCATCCTGAGGTGTACATCCTGATCCTGCCGGCCTTCGGTATCTTCTCCGAAGTCACCGCCACCTTCGCCGGCAAGCGTATGTTCGGCTACACCTCGATGGTGTGGGCGAGCGCCGCGATCACCTTCCTCGGCTTCACCGTGTGGCTGCACCACTTCTTCACCATGGGTTCGGGCGGCGACGTCAACGGCTTCTTCGGCGTTGCGACCATGCTGATCTCCATCCCCACCGGGGTGAAGCTGTTCAACTGGCTGTTCACCATCTACCGTGGCCGCCTGCGCTTCGACACCCCGATCCTGTGGACCCTGGGCTTCATGATCACCTTCACCATCGGTGGCATGACCGGCGTTCTGCTGGCTATTCCGGGCGCTGACTTCCTGCTGCACAACAGCCTGTTCCTGATCGCCCACTTCCACAACACCATCATCGGTGGCGCGGTGTTCGGCTACCTGGCCGGCTTCGTCTTCTGGTTCCCGAAAGCCTTCGGCTTCAAGCTGGACGAGAAGTGGGGCAAGCGTTCCTTCTGGTGCTGGCTGGTCGGCTTCTACATGGCCTTCATGCCGCTGTACATCCTCGGCTTCATGGGCATGACCCGTCGCCTGAACCACTACGACAACCCGCTGTGGAAGCCGTACCTGGTGGTGGCGTTCTTCGGCGCCGTGCTGATCCTGTTCGGCATCCTCAGCCAACTGATCCAGCTGTTCGTCTCCATCAAGAATCGCAAGCAACTGGCCGACGTGACCGGCGACCCGTGGGGCGGCCGTACCCTGGAATGGTCCACTTCCTCGCCGCCGCCGTACTACAACTTCGCCGAGCTGCCGGTGGTGCGTGATGTCGACGCCTTCCACGAAATGAAGCAGAACGGCCGCGCCTACCAGGCCCCGGCCTCGTACAAGCCGATCCACATGCCGAAGAACACCGCCGCTGGCTTCTCCATCGCGCTGTTCGCCTTCATCTTCGGCTTCGCTGCGATCTGGCACATCTGGTGGCTCGCGGGCATCGGCTTCGTCGGCATGATCGCCTCCGTCATCGTGCGCAGCTACGTCACCGACCTGGACTACTACGTCCAGCCGGACGAGATCGAGCGCATCGAGAACCGCCACTTCCAGCAACTCGCCAAACAGGTCTGATCCATGTCTACGGCAGTATTGAGCAAACACTCGGTCGCCCACGAAGCGGGGCATGACCACGATCACGAACACCACGACGCGGGTGGCATGACGGTCTTCGGCTTCTGGCTGTACCTGATGACCGACTGCATCCTGTTCGCCAGTGTCTTCGCCACCTACGCTGTGCTCGTCGGCCATACGGCCGGCGGCCCCAGCGGCAAGGACATCTTCGAACTGCCCTACGTGGCCGTCGAAACCGCGATCCTGCTGATCTCCAGCTGCACCTACGGCCTGGCCATGCTGGCCGCGCACAAGGGCGCCAAGGCCAAGGCCATCGCCTGGCTGGGCGTGACCTTCCTCTGCGGCGCCGCGTTCATCGCGATGGAAGTCAACGAGTTCCATCACCTGATCGTCGAAGGCTTCGGCCCGAGCCGCAGCGCGTTCCTGTCGTCCTTCTTCACCCTGGTCGGCATGCACGGCCTGCACGTGACCGCAGGCCTGCTGTGGATGCTGGTGCTGATGGCGCAGATCGGCAGCCGTGGCCTGACCGCGCAGACCAACACCCGCATGATGTGCCTGAGCCTGTTCTGGCACTTCCTGGACATCGTCTGGATCTGCGTATTCACAGTCGTCTACCTGATGGGGGCCGTGTAATGAGCGCCGCTGCACACGACAACCACGGCGCCGGCCACGGCAGCCTGGGTTCCTACGCAATCGGTTTCGTGCTGTCGATCATCCTCACCGCGATTCCGTTCTACATGGTCATGGATGGCGGCTTCACCCGCCACGCGACCATCCTCACCATGGTTATCCTCGGCCTGGTGCAGGTGGTGGTGCACCTGGTGTGCTTCCTGCACATGAACATGTCCTCGGAAGGCCGCTGGAACGTGATGGCGTTCATCTTCACGGTGATCGTCATCCTGCTGGTGGTGGGCCTGTCGCTGTGGATCATCTTCAGCGCCGATGGCCTGATGATGCCGATGGTGAACTGAGGCTGACGACGTGAAGCTGAAGCGTTATCTCCTGGTGACCAAGCCGGGCATCATCTTCGGCAACCTGATCGCCGTGGCGGGGGGCTTCTTCCTCGCCGCGCGCGGCAGTGTCGACCCGATGCTGCTGCTGGCGACGGTGATCGGGCTGTCGCTGGTGGTGGCCAGCGGGTGCGTGCTGAACAACTGCATCGACCGCGACATCGACCGCCACATGGAGCGGACCCGCGGCCGCGTGACCGTGACCGGGCAGATCTCGCTGAAGGCCGCCCTGGCCCACGGCGTGGTGCTCGGCCTGGCCGGCTTCGGCCTGCTGCTGTGGAAGACCAACCTGCAGGCGACCCTGATGGCGGCGTTCGGCTTCGTGGTCTACGTCGGCTTCTACAGCCTGTGGCTCAAGCGCACGTCGATCTACGGCACCCTGGTGGGCAGCCTCTCCGGGGCCATGCCGCCGGTGGTGGGCTACTGCGCCGCGGCCGGTCATTTCGACATGGGCGCCGCGGTGCTGCTGCTGATCTTCTGCCTGTGGCAGATGCCGCACTCCTACGCCATCGCCATCTTCCGCCTGAACGACTACAAGGCGGCGGGTATCCCGGTGTGGCCGGTGGCGCGCGGCATCGAAGCGACCAAGCGGCAGATCCTCTACTACGTGCTGGCCTTCGGCGCCGCCACCCTGCTGCTGACCGTGACCGGCTTCGCCGGCTACGGTTACCTGGTGGTGGCCCTGGCGGTCAGCGCCTGGTGGCTGTTCATCGCTGTGTCGGGCTTCCGCGCCGAAGACGATCGCCTGTGGGCACGCAAGCTGTTCGCGTTCTCCATCATCGCCATCAGCGTGCTGAGCCTGATGATGTCGATCGACTTCCAGGGCCTCCCGGCCCCGGCGTTGGTCGCCGCGCTCTAAGGCAAGCCAGTGGTACGAAAAAGCCGCCTCTCGGGGCGGCTTTTTCATGCCTGGAAAAACATCGCGAACGTTACGCTGCGATCGCGCACGGCTTTTCGTAGGAGCGAGCTTGCTCGCGAACAATAGGCCCACCGCCGAACCCTCCTGTAGGAGCGCGCCCTGCGCGCGAATCGCGGGCAGGGCCCGCTCCTACAGGGAGCACGGGGCGGATCGCGGATGAATCCGCTCCTACAGGCGTACGGGCCCCCTGGCGTAGGATGGCGTTGAGCGAAGCGATACCCATCACCACGACCGCATGGGTTTCGTAAACTCAACCCATCCTACGAAAGGTGCCTCGGCGTAGGGCGCATAACCGTTCGCGGTTATCCGCCGTTTCCCGGCGCGTCAATGCAACTTCAACCGCGGCTCGGTGCTGCGCCCGATGCGGTCGCCGATCATCATCAGCGCCGTGCGGGTGAAGCCATACAGCGCCATCTGGTGCATGCGGTACAGCGAGATGTAGAACATCCGCGCCAGCCAGCCTTCCAGCTTCACGCTGCCCATCAGGTTGCCCATGAGATTGCCCACGGCGCTGAAGCGCGACAGCGAGATCAGCGAGCCATAGTCGGTGTAGCGGTACTCCCCCAGCGGCTTGCCCTCCAGGCGCGCCACCAGCGACTTGGCCAGCAGCGAGGCCTGCTGGTGCGCGGCCTGGGCACGAGGCGGCACGTTGCGTTCGCTGCCGTCGCCGAGCGGGCAGGCGGCGCAGTCGCCGAAGGCGAAGATGTTCTCGTCGCGGGTGGTCTGCAGGGTCGGGCGCACCACCAACTGGTTGATGCGGTTGCTCTCCAGGCCATCCAGGTCCTTCAGCAGGCTGGAGGCGCGGATGCCGGCGGCCCAGACCTTGAGGCTGGCAGGGATGAACTCGCCGCTGGCGGTCTTCAGGCCCTCGGCGGTCACCTCGCTGACCGGCGAGCCGACCATCACCCGCACGCCGAGCTTCTCCAGAGTGCGGTGCACCGGCTGGCTGATGCGCTCGGGCAGCGCCGGCAGCACGCGCGGGCCGGCCTCGATCAGGGTGATGCGCATGTTCTCCGGCTGGATGCCGGTCAGCCCGTAGGCCGCCAGTTCCTGCGCGGCATGGTGCAGTTCGGCCGACAGCTCGACGCCGGTGGCGCCGGCGCCGACGATGGCCACGCTGATCTGGTCGTCCTCGCCCTGGCGGGCATGGGCGCGCAGGTAGTGGGTGAGCAGCTGTTTGTGGAAGCGTTCGGCCTGCTCGCGGGTGTCCAGGAAGATGCAGTGCTGCGCGGCCCCGGCGGTGCCGAAGTCGTTGGTGGTGCTGCCGATGGCCAGGACCAGGGTGTCGTAGTCCAGGGTGCGCGCCGGCAGCAGCTCGCGGCCGTCCTCGTCGAGGGTGGCGGCCAGCTGGATGCGTTGGGTCGCACGGTCCAGCCCGCTCATCCGGCCGAGCTGGAACTGGAAGTGGTTCCATTTCGCCTGGGCGACGTAGTTCAGCTCATCCTCCGAGGAGTTGAGCGAGCCGGCGGCCACTTCGTGCAGCAGGGGTTTCCAGATGTGGGTGAGGTTGGCGTCGACCAGGGTGACCTGGGCGCGGCCCTTCCTACCCAGGGTGCGGCCGAGACGGGTCGCGAGCTCCAGCCCGCCGGCGCCGCCGCCGACGATCACGATACGATGGGACATGGGACGTACTCATAGCTAGGGAATCCTGTGCGGGCCGGCGGCGCTGCTAATGCGCGAGGTAGGCCAGGAGGCGGCTGAGCAGTCCCAGGACGATGACCACGAGGGTGAGCCCGGCCATCATCAGCCAGGGCTTGAAAGGTGCACGCTCGACTTGGTGAACGGGCGAGCTGAGGTACTGCTCGACCTTCTGCTGGTCTTCGGGGCTCAAGCGACTGGGCATGGGCGGCCTCCGTTTCTAATGCCGAGCATTCTAGTCGGCTGTTGGCTCGCGCTCAATCCGACCCGGCGGTCAGAGCCCGACACCGTTGTCCAGCAGCACCACGCGGCCGAGCTGGTCGCGCAGGAAGTCCGGGGCGTCGTCGTGGGCGAAGATCACCCGGGCGAAGTTCGGCCCCACCAGCGACAGCGAACGCCAGCCCTGGCGCAGGAACTCGGTGGGCGGCGGAAAAGGGGTGTTGAAGTCCGGCGTTTCGCGCTTGAGGCTGACGAAGGCGAGCAGGTCCAACTCGCCCGGGTCGATGCCGCGCTCGCTGTAGTTGTGCGCCTTCTTGCGCAGGGTCGGCGCCAGGCGCCGCTGCAGCTCGGCGCAGTTGATCCGCCTGGGCTTCTGCTCGCGACGGATCAGCTGGCGCAGGCTCTGGGCCAGGCGCCGGCGCTGCAGTTCGTCGCGCCATTCCTCGTTGAGCCGGCGGCCCTCGTCGAGGACGAAGAACACCTCGAAACAGGCATCGCGAAACAGCACGTCCGGCGGCTGCTGTTCCGGCGCGATGAACTCGTCCTGGCGAAAGGGCACCTTGAGCGTCTGCAGCAGGCGCTCGCAGGCCCAGCATTCCCGGTCCCACTTGCGCGCGTTGGAGAGGAACTCATTGGCCAGTTCCGCCTGGCGCCGGAGCAGGTGCAGGTAATCGGCTTCATTCATATCAACAGCTTAGCCGCTGCTGGCGCTTCGTTCCTGCTGCGACATGGCGCCTCACCCCGCGGCCGGGCAAAAGCGGCGGAATCGGCGGCGCCCTGTGTACACTGTGGCGATCCTTCCCCGGAGCCCTTCAGCATGTTCCTGCGCAGCGCCTCGACCGCCGACCACCCGCGGCTCATTGCCCTCTGGGAACGCACGCCGGGCATCCAGCTGCGCCGCGACGACGAATTCGAACCCTTCGCCGCCTACCTGTCGCGCAACCCCGATCTCAGCCTGGTGCTTGAGGCCGAGGGGACGCTGATCGGCAGCCTGTTGGTCGGCCACGACGGCCGCCGCGGCTACCTGCAGCACCTGGTGGTGGATGCGCCCTACCGGGGCCGCGGGCTGGCCCGGCGGATGCTCGACGAGGCCCAGGCACGCCTGGCGCGGCTGGGCATTGGCAAGTCCCACGTCTTCGTCCTGCGCGACGCGCCCGAAGCGCTGGCCTTCTGGGAGTGCCAGGCCGGCTGGGGACGGCGCGACGACATCCTGGTCTATTCCGCCGGAGCCTGAGCATGAACATCAGAAGAGCCTGCGCCGCACTGTTGCTATCCCTGGTCCCGCTGCTGGCCCTGGCCGCCGGCGAGGAGGGCGCCCCGGCGGGCTGGACGCTGCTCGACCAGTACGACAAGCCCTACACCCAGAACGATGACCTGAAGGTCCTGCTGGTGGCGCGCGACATGGCCGGCGGCAAGTTGGTGAAGGCAGCATTGGAAGGGCGCCCGCAAGGTTACCTGGAGCAACGCCACGCGGTCTTCGTCGCCGACATCAGCCGCATGCCCTCGCTGATCTCCAGGATGTTCGCCGTGCCGGCCATGCGCGACTACAGCTACCGCGTGCTGCTCGACCGCGAGCCGCGGGTGGCCAGCCACTTCCAGGTGCCGGAAGACAGCGTGCTGTGGATAAGCCTGCAGCAGGGCAGGGTGGTGGCCAGTCAGGCCTATTCCTCGGCGCCCGCGCTGCGCGAGGCGCTGGAGCAGGTCGCCAAGTGATAGCCGCGCAACTGCTCTCGGAAGAGAGTCTGACCCTGGGCTGGGCGATCTACCTGCCCGCGCTGGCGCTCGCCGCGTGGCGCGCGCCCTGGGTGGAAATGGTCAGCGACTTCCGCCGCCAGCACCTGGTGTTCGGCACCATGCTGGCGTTGTTCCTGCTGTGGCTGGTGCGCCGGGACTTCGCTTCGGGGCTGTCGTTCCATTTCATCGGCATGACCGCGGTGACCCTGCTGCTGGACTGGCCGCTGGCGCTGCTCGTCGGCCTGGTGGCGCAGCTCGGCCTGTGCCTGCTGGGGCGCCAGGACTGGGTGGCGATCGGCGTCAACGGCGTGCTGCTGGTGCTGGTGCCGGTGTTCATCACCGAAATGGCAGCGCTGTTCGTCGAGCGCCGCCAGCCGCGCAACCTGTTCGTCTACATCTTCTGCTCGGGCTTCTTCCCCGCGGCGCTGGCGGCCCTGTGCTGCATGCTGCTGGGCCTGGGCCTGCTGTGGGTCGACGGCATCTTCCCGATGCCGCCCTGGCTGGACGACTTCATCGGCTACCTGTGGCTGATCATGTTCCCCGAGGCCTTCATCAACGGCACCGTGGTCACCGGCCTGGTGGTGTTCTACCCGGACTGGCTGGAAACCTTCAACCGCACCCGCTACCTGCAGGCACCCTGGAAGGAAGAGAAGAAGGAAGAGGGCAAGGACGACGAGGATGAGCCGCGTTGATGACAGCCAATTCGCCGCTGTCATCCTTTTCCTCGGATTGATCCAGGTCAGTTCGCCGTGATCGCCACGCCGGGACACTCTGCTGCCCCACAGCAATGGAGAACGGCATGAGCATTCACAGTTGGGCCGAACAACGTCTTCACGAACTGCTGCTGGAAGCCGAAGCGGCGGGCATGGACACGCAACTGGTCCTGCGCGCCCTGCTCAGCTCGGTGGTGCGGGCCAACGCCCAGGTCCGCACGCAAGAAGACCTGGCGCACGAACTGCACTTCCTCGCCGAGAACCTCGACGAGGAGCGTGACTACGCGTTCATGCGGCCGTGAAGACGATCAGGGATATTCCTGGCGCGAATGCAGGACGCTGACTACTTCGATGCATTCAGCGTCGATCCGGTAAACCAGGATGTAGTTGGGGTGGATCACGACTTCTCGTGTGCCGGGTACTCGTCCATGACGGTAAAGGTAGGGATGCTGGGCCAACGGCAGCACGGCAGACTCCACGCGTTCCTTGAGGCGCCTTGCTGCTTGGGGATCCTCGTTGGCTATATAGGCGAGAATGGTCGCGAGGTCATCACTGGCACTCCTGCGCCAGATGATCGATAGCACTAGTCGTTGCCCTGGCGCCGGGCTTCGGCCTGGGCAATGATGGCGTCCATGTCGACCATTACCTCGTCATGGGGACGCCCTGGTTGGTTGTCTGTAAGGGACTTCTGCACCTTTTGGCGGAACCAGCGATCATGGCTGGCTGCCTGCTCCGGGGTTTCGAACTCGGAGACTATGGGGGAAAGTCGGGCGCTCATGATTCGGGCCTCTGCTGCAATTCTCGTCAGTCTACACCCCGGCGTGGGCCAGGGCGCAACCGTGAAGTCTCTGGTTGGTTCGTAGGAGCAACAGTCTTGCCGACTGCGCCGAGATGCTCTTTGTAGGATGGGTTGAGCTTGCGAAACCCATGCGGTCGCGGTGATGGGTATCGCTTCGCTCAACACCATCCTACGGGGGAAGGTGTAGGAGCGGATTCATCCGCGATGCCGGCCAACAGGCCGGCCCATCCAACTCGGCGAACCCTCAATGCCCCCGCAGCGGCGGGGCATCCAACTCCCCGGAGAACACATCGTCCTCCAGATCGTTGCCGGGAATCGCATGCTCCTCGGCGGCCCAGGCGCCCAGGTCGATGAGCTTGCAGCGCTCGGAACAGAAGGGGCGGTAGAGGCTCTTGGCACTCCACTCCACCGGGGCGCCGCAGGTCGGGCATTCAACGGTCAGGGGCTGGCTCATGGGCGTCCTCCGCGCAGGCTGAGATAAAAGTCGTGCAGGCGCTCCACTTCGCGCTGCAGGTGGCCGAGATCGCGGTCGTTCAGCAGTATGTCATCGGCATGCTTGAGGCGGTCGTCGCGCTGCGCCTGCGCCTGGAGAATGGCGCGCACCTGTTCCTCGGAAACGTTGTCCCTGCGCACGGTGCGCTCCAACTGCAGGTGCTCGGGCGTGTCCACCACCAGCACCCGCTGGGCCATGCGATGCTGCCCGGATTCCACCAGCAACGGCGAAACCAGGATGGCATAGGGCGACTCGGCCTGCGCCAGGTTGCTGGCGATCTCCTGGCCGATCAGCGGGTGCAGCAACTGCTCCAGCCAACGGCGTTCCTCCGCGGACTGGAAGATGCGCTCGCGCAGGGCGGCGCGGTTCAGGGTGCCGTCGGGCTGCAGCATGGCTTCGCCGAAGCGCTCCACGATGCTCGCCAGCGCCGGCCGGCCGGGCTCGACGACCCAGCGCGCGGCATGATCGGCATCCACCATGTGCACGCCAAGGTTGGCGAAGTGGGCGGCGGCGGCGCTCTTGCCGCTGCCGATGCCGCCGGTGAGGCCAAGGATCCAGGGTTTCATCGTACTCCTCGCGCCAGGCTCCCCGTCGCCCCGCGAACACGGGGGCCCGGGCGAGCCAGCGTTCGAGCAGGAGCTACCGGAAACCGGCGAACTGCAGATAGGTAGTGGTTATTTGATCACCCCAGAGCAGCGCAATCCAGCCGGCGATGGCCAGATAGGGCCCGAAGGGGATCGGCGTGCTGGTCTCGGCATTGCGCAGGCGCAGCAGAATGAGGCCCAGCACGGCCCCGACCAGGGACGAGAACAGAATGGTCAGCGGCAACACCTGCCACCCACCCCAGGCGCCGAGCATGGCCAGCAGCTTGAAGTCGCCATAACCCATGCCTTCCTTGCCGGTCAGCAGCTTGAACAGCCAGTACACCGACCACAGGCTCAGGTAACCGAACACCGCACCCCAGAGCGCATCGCCCAGGCTGGCAAAAAGCCCGAAGTAATTGACGATCAAGCCTAGCCAGAGCAGCGGCAGCACCAAGGCATCCGGCAGCAACTGGTGGTCGACGTCGATCAGGCTCATGGCCAGCAGCCCCCAGGTCAGCAACAGCATGGCCCCGGCCTGCCAGGTAAAGCCGAAGTGCCAGGCAACGAAACCGGAAAGCAGGGCGGTGGCCAGCTCGACCAGCGGATAACGCGCACTGATCGGCGCCTTGCAGGCCGAGCACTTGCCGCGCAGGGCCAGGTAACTGACCACGGGGATATTTTCCCAAGCGTGTATCTCATGGCCGCAATGAGGGCACTGGGAGTTGGGCAGGACCAGGTTGTAGGTGGCCTTTTTCTCGGGCTGGGGCAGGGAAAGCGCATCACGTGCCTGCTGTTGCCATTCCAGTTCCATCATCTTCGGCAGGCGGTGGATAACTACGTTGAGGAAGCTGCCGATCAGGAGACCGAGCAGGGCGGCGCATAAAACAAAGGCCAGCGCGTGGCTGGCCAGGAAGTCGAGTACAGGCATGCTTAGACGACGGAGCCCAGTTGGAAGATGGGGAGATACATAGCGATGATCAGGCCGCCAACCAGTACGCCGAGAACTGCCATGATCATGGGTTCCATCAGGGTGGTGAGGTTGTCGACGGCGTTGTCGACTTCTTCTTCGTAGTAACTGGCGACTTTATCCAGCATCGAATCCAGGGAGCCGGATTCTTCGCCAATGGCTGCCATTTGCACTGCCATGCTGGGAAAGACCCCAGTGGTTCGCATGGAGAAGTTGAGCTGGGTGCCTGAAGAAACGTCTTGCTTGATTTTGTTTACTGCATTGCGGAAGACCACGTTGCCGGTGGCACCGGCAACCGAGTCCAGTGCTTCCACCAAGGGAACGCCAGCGGCGAATGTGGTGGATAGCGTCCGTGCATAACGGGCCACGGCGGATTTGTAGACGATGCCGCCGACAATCGGTAGTTTCAGAATGCCGCGATCAACCGAGTCCCGGAATTTTTCCGACCGTCTATGGGCCTCTCTAAGAGCGAAGGCAATGGCGAACAGCGCTATCAGTACAATGAACCACCACGCCTGTAAGGCCTCAGATAGACCAATAACCATCTGTGTAAAGGCGGGAAGCTCGGCTCCAAAGTTAGCAAAAACAGACTGGAACTGGGGAACTACCTTAATCAAAAGAATTGCTGAAACTACAACGGCTACAACTACAACGGCGATGGGATAAGTCATCGCCTTCTTGATCTTGGACTTCAGGGACTCAGTCTTTTCTTTGTAGGTTGCTACTCGGTCCAGCAGTGTTTCCAATGCACCAGACTGCTCACCTGCATCCACAAGGTTGCAATAAAGATCATCGAAATATTGCGGTTTCTTGCGCAATGAGTTGGCCAGGCTATTACCAGCAGCGACCTCCTGCTTGATGTCTTCGACCAGCTTCCTCATGTTGGGATTGTCGAAGCCCTCAGCGATGATGTCGAAGGATTGCAACAGGGGAACACCCGAGCCCATCATGGTAGCCATCTGCCGAGTGAACAAGGCGATGTCCATGGGCTTGATCTTCTTGCCCTTGCCCAGCAGCGAAATGCCTTTCTTGCGTACCTTGGTCGGGTTGATACCTTGCTTGCGCAATTGTGCCTTGACCAGCGCAGTGTTGGTGCCGGAAAGCTCCCCTTTTACCTTCCCGCCCTTGCGATCCGTACCCTCCCAGGTAAAGACGCTCATCTTCAGTGCTTTTTCCGCCATGGATTAATCCTTGGTCACGCGGTTGACTTCCTCGAGGCTGGTAATGCCTTGCATGGCCTTGAGCAGGCCCGAGGTACGCAGGTCATTGAAGCCTTCCTTGCGGGCTTGCTCCGCGATCTGAATGGAGTTGCCTTCCTCCATGATAATCCGCTGCAGCGCCGGCGTGATTTTAACCACTTCATAAATCCCCACGCGGCCCTTGTAGCCGTTCTTGCAATTTTCACACCCCACGGGGGAATACAGCTTGAAGCTGCCGATCCTGTCCTCCGGGAAGCCTTCGTGGAGGAGGGTTTCGTTGGGGATGTCGTGTTCCTTCTTGCAGAGCGAGCAGAGCTTACGGGCCAGGCGTTGGGCAATGATCAGGTTGGTGGAGGTGGCCAGGTTGAAGGAGGCAACGCCCATGTTCAGCAGGCGCGTAAGGGTTTCCGCGGCACTGTTGGTGTGCAAGGTGGACATCACCATGTGGCCGGTCTGTGCGGCTTTGATGGCAATCTCGGCGGTTTCCAGGTCGCGGATCTCGCCGACCATGATCACGTCCGGGTCCTGGCGCAGGAAGGCGCGTAGCGCCTGGGCGAAGTCCATGCCTTGGCGAGGATTGACGTTGACCTGGTTGATGCCTTCCAAGTTGATCTCCACTGGGTCCTCGGCGGTGGAAATATTGATGTCCGGGGTATTGAGGATATTCAGACCGGTATAAAGGGAGACCGTCTTGCCCGAGCCGGTGGGACCAGTCACCAGGATCATGCCTTGGGGCTGCTTGAGAGCCTCCAGATAGAGTTCTTTCTGGTTTTCCTCATACCCCAGCGCATCAATGCCCATCTGCGCGCTGGCTGAATCGAGGATCCGCATTACGATCTTTTCGCCCCATAGTGTGGGTAGGGTATTGACGCGGAAATCGATGGATTTGGACTTGGATACCCGCATTTTGATACGGCCGTCCTGAGGCTTGCGCCGTTCGGAAATATCCAGGCCGGCCATTACCTTGAGGCGTGCAGAAATCCGACTCGCTAGTTGAATTGGTGGCTTGGCTACCTCATGCAGCATGCCGTCGGTGCGGAAACGTACCCGATAGATCTTCTCGTAGGGTTCGAAGTGCAGGTCGGAAGAGCCCCCCTTGATGGCGTCCAGCAGCATTTTATTGACGAAGCGCACCACTGGCGCATCGTCTGCGTCGCCGCCGATGGCCTCCTCCTTGCGGTCGGCTTCCCCGCTTTCGATATCCAGGCCTTCCAGATCGACATCGCCCAGGTCGTCTAGTCCTCCGGTGGCGCTTTCGAAAATCTTCTCGATCGCGTCTCCGAGTTTGTCGTCCTCAACCAGGATTGCTTCGGTGGTCAGGCCTGTACTGAATTGGACATCAGTGATGGCTTGGTGATTGGTTGGATCGGAGATGCCGACAAACAGCTTGTTGCCACGACGCCACAGAGGAATGACTCGATGCTGGCGAACCAGTTTTTCGCTGATCAGTTCCCTGGGGATGCCTTCCTTGTCTATGGCCCCTAGATCGCAGAAGGCTATACCGAACTGATCCGCCGCCAGTTCGGTCAGTGGCCGGCTTTTGACCAGCTTGTTCTGCACCAGGTAGGTCACTAACGAAAGCTTGTTTCGATGAGCCTGCTGTTGGGCCTGCTGGGCGCTTTTTTCATCCAGCAGCTCAGCAATTACCAATTGGCGGGCGAGACCGGAAAGCACGGCTTGATCGTTCATTGGGAGGAATATACGAGTTGATTTGGATAGGTCTTATAACGCACGGGCGCGATGGTGCCAAATACCCACCACTGGGGGTGTCATTTTTTGTCAGAACATGCCCTCAGGAGGCGTCCTTTTCTTGAGTCTATGTCTGTAGGTCTTAGCCTTCGGCGCGTGTCGGTATCTGGCACGATCTGTGCTTTTTTTCTGACAGGTCGATAGACCTCTTCCCATTTCAAGGAGAGTTTCATGAAGGCTCAAAAAGGTTTTACCCTGATCGAATTAATGATCGTCGTTGCGATCATCGGTATTTTGGCTGCTATCGCCCTGCCGGCGTATCAGGACTACACCAAGCGTTCTCATGTGGCTGAAGGTCTGTCTCTGGCCGGCGGTGCCAAGGCTTCCGTGACTGAGTTTTTCTCTTCCCAAGGCAAGTTCCCGCCGTCTCAGACTTCCGCTGGTTTGGCTGCCGCTTCTGACATCAAAGGTAATGCTGTCAAGTCGGTAGGGGTGACAGCTAATACCGGCCTTATCACTATTACCTTCAACGACAAGGTTGATGATGGCAAAACTCTGCTGCTGAGCCCGACTACCAGTTCTGGCTCCATTACTTGGAAATGTAAAGGTGGCACCGTAGAGACCAAGTATCGTCCGGCTAGCTGCCGTTAATTCTTGGCTTTTGCTGTATGAACGCCCACCTCTTGGTGGGCGTTTCCATATTTTGGATTCATTACGATGCGCCTGATGTCTCGCCATCTTCCTTTGGCTATGCTTCTGCTGATTATGGGGCTGGCGGTCTTCTGCTATTCCCCAGGATTGAAAGGCGGCTTTCTCTTCGATGATTTCCCTAATCTCAGTGATCTTTCCGCCTACGGTGGAGTAGTGGACTGGGAAACCTTCAAAAGCTTCGTGTTCAATGGCTGGTCTGGTCCCAGTGGGCGTCCAGTTGCATTGGCTAGTTTTTTATTGAATGACAATGCATGGCCCAGTCAAGGGGCCTATTTTAAAACTACGAATCTTCTAATTCATTTGCTGTGCGGCTTGTTTTTGTGTTGGTCTACTTTTCTTTTGCTGCGCTTGTATGGCTATTCAAGTCGTAAGGCAGAATGGATTGCCATTCTTACTTGTGCATTCTGGCTGCTACATCCGTTCTTTGTTTCTACTACCCTTTATGTTGTTCAGCGGATGGCACAGTTGGCTGCGTTGTTCAGCCTTGTTGGTGTGGTTGGTTATTTGAAGGGGCGATTGGCGCTGCAGCAGGGGCTTGTCAAGCAAGGGTACTGGTTGATGAGTATCTCGCTCATCCTGGGGACTGTGCTGGCAACTTTGAGTAAAGAGAATGGTATACTTCTGCCGCTTCTTATAGGAGTGATTGAGTTTTGTAATCCGAGTCAAAATAGGCTTGATTGGCGCTGGCGGTTGCTTTTCATTTGGGCGCCTTCGCTTCTCGTTATGGGCGTCCTGCTGAGTTACCTGAATCTTTCGGCGGCACCATGGCCTAATCGCTCCTTTAATCAGGTTGAGCGCTTATATAGCGAATGTCGTATCGTTACCGAGTATCTAGTTAACCTGATAGCTCCGCGTATAGAGGGGCGCGGGTTGTTTCAAGATGGTTTTTCGGTGTCTAGCTCGCTATTGCATCCGCTATCAACGCTTTACTCTCTCTTGTTATTGCTCTGCTTGTTTGCTCTGGCCTTATTGGTGCGTAGACGTATTCCTGTGCTGGCCTTGGCAATTATTTTCTTCTTTTGCGCACATATAGTGGAATCGACCCTCATTGGGCTTGAGTTATATTTTGAGCATCGAAACTATCTGTCTGCACTATTCTTGTTTCTTCCGTTGGCATTGTTCATCGTTTGGTTGAAAGATAAAATCAGTGTCTCCATCTCTGTATTAATGGCTGCATCGATAATCTTATTGTTAGCCAGTATGACTTGGCAGCGCGCGGAACTGTGGGCTGATACTGATCACCTGGAAATGTACTGGGCGAACAACACTCCGGAATCCCCTAGAGCACAGAGCACAATTGCCTGGCGTTTGAATCGGCTTGGCCGAGGAGATGATGCTCTTGTATTTATTGATCAGGCTTCAAAGCGTCTACCCGATAGTGCTCTGTTGACCATCAACTGGCTACTGCTGCGAGTTGAGCAAGGAATCGCTATTGACGCAGACTTCCAGGCTGCTGCGCTCCGCCTTTCGCAACAGCCTTTTGATGCTCAGGCAGTTAGGGGAATGCGTTCACTTGCTGAAGTTATTGCTCGCGAAAGAAGTCTGGCCCGCTATCGCGAGCCCAGCGTGGAACTTTTGGAACGTATGGAAGCCAGTTCTCGTTATGGGCGCTTTGCACTTTTCCGCCGACTGACGCCATATCTGAAAGGGAAGTTGCTCCTGTCGCAAGGGAAGCGCCAGCAGGCATTGGCGAACTATTCCCTTGCTATTAGTCGCTACAATGACACCGACGCAGCCATGATGATGGTCGCAGAGGTGGCTAGTAGCGGTTATGCAATGGGCGCTTTGCAGTTGCTGGATCAAGCAGAGAAAGTCTATCGACAGCAACCAATTTTCAAGCTTAAAAGGTCTCCTCAAATATATGAGGCGGAGTTCGAGCGCGTGCGTGCTCTTATACTTGAGTCCACCCAGGTGCAGTCGCCGTACTCAGAATTTCATCCAATAGGAATTGTCGATGAAACTTAGTGTTGTTCTTCCGGCGAAGAATGAGTCGGAGGCAGTCGCTGCTGTGGTTGGTGGTGTTCGAAAGTTGTATGCTGATGCAGAGATTATCGTAGTTGACGATGGTTCTACCGACGCTACCGCTAAAGTTGCTGAAGAGGCTGGTGCTAAGGTTATCCGGCATTTATATTCGAAAGGAAATGGTGCGGCGATCAAGTCGGGGGCAAGACAGGCCAGAGGTGAGGTTATTGTTTTCATGGACGCTGATGGCCAGCATTCCCCATCGGATATTCCGAGGTTGCTAGAGGCGCTGGAAGAGGGCCATGACATGGTGGTCGGTGCGCGTCAAAGCGGTTCTCAGGCCAGTATGGGGCGGGGGTTGGCTAATGGCTTCTATAATAGCCTGGCTACCTACATGACCGGGCATCGTGTCGAGGACCTGACTTCTGGGTTTCGTGCCGTGAGGGCGAAAAAATTTAGGGAGTTCCTTTATCTCCTACCAAATGGTTTTTCCTATCCCACTACCTCGACTATGGCGTTTTTCCGGGCAGGCTATTCAGTTATTTATGTTCCCATCCATGCTGCGAAAAGGGTTGGAACTAGCCATATAAAGCCATTCAGGGATGGCGTGAGGTTTTTGCTAATAATTTTCAAGATCGGCACGCTTTATTCGCCCTTAAAGCTGTTTGCTCCCATCGCGGCTCTGATAATGGCCTTGGCGACATTTTGGTATGGATATACCTATGTTGCACATGGGCGCTTCACCAATATGAGTGCTCTTCTCTATACTGGTGGAGTAATGATATTCCTGATGGGGCTGATTTCAGAGCAAATCACAGCGCTTATGTATAAGGATTCGTCAGAGTAGGAGCGGGCTGTTTCGTGCGCCGATGAGCGGATGAGAGATCTGTCGTGCTTGGTAAGGTGTTACCTTTCATGAGCAAGGGATTACAGAGAGAAGGTGACTCATCCTCTGGGTGGGAAGCACCATTGCGTGCTGCATGGCTGGGCACATTGCTGAAGCTGCTTTCAGCTGCTACGGCGTTCTGCTCCAGTATCGTTTTTGCTCGTGCCTTGGGAGCGAGTGAATTTGGTATGTATTCCTTCGTCAATGCATGGGTGTCGTTACTTGCGATCCTGGCGGGACTTGGTTTTCCCCAGTATCTGATTCGAGAGGGCGTACGAGCCCCGCACAGTCTAGGTTGGATGCGAGTTTTTGCTGATCATCGGACTTCTCTGTGTGGTGGAGGATGCGGCCTCATACTTATTATATTCAGCACGTTCGCTCTGCCTGGATTCGATAAAAATATCTTCCTGGCTGCAGCACCGTTGCCGTTGCTCTTGGGATTGGGCAGTGTCCGTCAGGCATTGTTGCAGGCTCAAGGCTGGCTGGTACGTAGCCAATGGCCGTCCTTGCTTCTGATACCGGCAACATCCTTTCTTCTCTGCTCAGCTTTATGGTTGTTGCAAGGTATGGTGAGTGCCGCGCAGCTTATGTCGATTTCGACAATTTCTGCGGCAATGGCTTTATGTGTCAACCACTTGCAGCTTCGTCAGGCTTTATCTCCTAACGCGAAACAGGAGGTTGCCACACTGCGAGTTGGGCAGGCCTTTCCATTTATGCTGCTGGCTTGTACTTATTTTCTTTCCAGTCGAATCGACCTGATTATGCTGGGGATCAACAGCAAGCCGCAGGTGTTAGGAATATATAGTGTTTCCTCCAGAGCTGCAGAGTTGCTGGTTTTTTTGAGTATGGCTTCGGTCACAGCGGTGGCCCCAAGTTTTGCTCGGCTCTTGGCGTCGGGGAAAAAGAATGAGTTGCAATTACTAGTGACATCGTTGGGGCGACGACTAACTCTGTTGACAGTGCCGCCGGCATTGATCATGTTTATTTTTGCTTCTCAATTGGTGCCATTAATTTATGGGCACAGCTATGCCGAGGGGGCGACCATCTTACAGATATTGGTTGTTGCCCAGCTCATTGCTGTGCTTGGTGGCCCTCTAGGGACTTTGCTAAATATGTCGGGTAACGAGAAATCTCACCTGTTTGGTGTGGTGTCGGGCGTTCTATTGAATGTCCTGCTCAATACTTTATTGGCTCCGTATTACGGAGGCATTGGCGCGGCTGTCGCAACCTGCAGCAGTATTCTGTTTTCACGTATTATTCTACTGCTACAAGTTCGCCGGCGACTGGGCATACGGCCTACGGTCTTGGGGGTTTGAGGCGTCTAATGAAAATCTTCAAAAAAATACCAGTGCTCCGGGTTCTTCATAGATATTGGCGTGAGATCACCCGTCCGGCTCCATTGCAGGAGTTTGAGGACTATGACACCTACTGGCAGATGCGGGTCCGGGAGCAGCGTACCGCCAAAGAGATGGATCGGTATCGCCTGATTGCCAGCGTATTACCGGTCAATGCATCTGTTTTGG
Organism: Pseudomonas sp. AAC; assembly: GCF_000725445.1. Taxonomy (NCBI): domain Bacteria; kingdom Pseudomonadati; phylum Pseudomonadota; class Gammaproteobacteria; order Pseudomonadales; family Pseudomonadaceae; genus Pseudomonas; species Pseudomonas sp. AAC. The sequence goes on from NZ_KL647099.1 coordinate 21,343, forward strand.
ATATCGGTTGCGGTGAAGGGAGCTTTTTACGCTACTTGTCGCGCAACCGCCCGGACTGTAAGGGGAGTGGAGCGGATATTTCCATTTCTGCTCTAGAGGAGTTAACTGCTTCGGGTATTAGTGTGACTAGAATCGATCCGCAGCGGCGACTCGTAGAGCAATTAGCCGGAAGCTGGGATGTTGTTGTATTAATGGAGGTGATTGAGCATGTTGTCGATGCGGAGGATCTGGTTCGGCAGGTTATCGAACTCGGGCCGCGTAGGATTTTTATAACGATTCCCAATGCCGGTTTTCTATTGCATCGACTCAGGTTATTGTTCGGCGGTCGATTTCCTATTACTACGATAGTTTATCACATGCGCGAACATATTCGCTTTTGGACGGTAAAGGATTTCGAGCAGTGGGCGGATGTATTGGGAATGCATATTCATACTTGCCGGGCTCAGGTGGACAGACCCGACAGACTGGTACGCTGGCTCAGCAACTGGCATCCCGCACTGTTTGCGGCCCAGGTTGTTTATGAGCTAAGTCCTAATGTCCGGGGCTAACCGTTTGACTAAGGAAAATTCCCGGGGGCGGGTGTCAGTGGTGATGCCTGCTTACAATGCCGCAACTACTGTACTCGCCGCGGTTGAGTCTGTGCTGATGCAGACCTACCAAGATATCGAAATAATTATCTGTGACGACGGGTCAACCGACGATACCCGGCAGCGCCTTCAATCATTGTCCGACTCTAGAGTTCGGCTCTTATATAACGATAGAAACTGCGGGCCAGGTATTTCCAGGAATCGGGCCATAGATGTATCTAACGGGCGCTGGCTTGCATTTTTAGATGCTGATGACCAATGGATGCCGCAGCGTCTGGAAAGGTTGGTTGAGGCAGCAGGTGATGAGGTCTGTGCCATAGTCTTCGACGATATCCTTGAATGCCTCTCTACTGCTCATGGTTTGAGGCCTTGGCGGCGTATGCGTGGGCCAAAAGCCTTTGGCGCCGGGCTTGAGGTTCAAGTGCAGGATATTCCTGGCGCAGCCTGGGCTGGCTCTTCTCGGCTGTTGATAAAGCCTCTGATTTCCCGTGCAATGCTAGAGTCCTCAGGTGTGCGCCAAGGAGGCAGGCCCTATGCCGAGGACTCGGAGTTTATTTTTCGATTGCTGGCCGCAGGAGCATTTTTGCGATATGTGCCCGAGCCGTTGTATCTGTATCGTGTGCTGTCTATGTCGGCCAGTTCGGATCAGTCTCGTCACGCTCATATGCGAGAGCTTCTTGATTCGGCGCTGGGGTGGTTTGTCGATAGACCGGATATGTATATGGCCATACGGCGTCGCCTTGCGCTGGAGGTTCGCTTGGAGGCCTATTTCCTATTTCTATGGGCTTGCCAGTCCCGGAACTTCTGTTTGGCAGGACGTTTGTTCTTTCGACGGCCGGTTGCTGTTGCGTTGGAGTTCTCGCGCAGATTCATGCGGGAAGCGCCCGTTTGGGTTTCAAGATCATTATCCAAGGTAAGTAAGTGAAGAAAACAGTCATCACTTTTGGGACCTTCGATGTCTTGCATGTTGGACATCTAAATCTCCTTGAGCGCGCCGCAAAACTGGGGGAGCGCTTGATTGTCGGCGTTTCGACCGATGCTCTGAATATCTCGAAGAAAGGGCGTCATCCTGTATATGCTGAGGATGAGCGTGTCAGATTGGTTCAGGCGTTGCGCTGTGTTGATGAAGTGTTTCTCGAGCACTCCTTAGAGGAGAAGTTGGAGTACGTTCGAGAGTATCGTGCTGACATACTGGTCATGGGCGATGATTGGTTAGGGAGGTTCGATTGGCTGTTGCCTTGGTGTGAGGTTATTTATCTGCCACGCACGCCGTCGATCTCTACAACAGAAGTGATCGAACGTATACGTACTTAGCCCTGCTTCTCGTCGAGGTAATCTCTTGATGTTTCGCAAAGCGATTTTTGCAGCAGGCGCTGTATTATTGGCGCTATTATCTAGGGTTTTTGCCTATCCACTCACATTAGTGGTACCTCGTGATGCATTCAGTGTCCTCGTTTTAGGGCGTGAGCACGGAAAATTCTTGGACAATGCCAAGCATTGTTTCTGTTACTTGCAGGATAATGCGGCGGGATGGCGTTGTGCGTTTCTGACTGAATCAAACGCCACCGCATCCATGCTACAAAGGCAGGGTATTGATGTATTGCGCTATCCGAGTTGGCCAGCATTTATTAGATTGCTCCGTACCGGCATTTTGGTGGTCGACTCCATGGACTATGGAGAACATGGACGGATAGGGTTGATTCGTGGTGCTCGCGTCATCCAATTGTGGCATGGCGCACCACTGAAGGAGATTGAGCTGGATCTTCATCATCGTCGTTTGGCTCGGCTATCGCCGCTGAAACGATGGCTGGTGATCGTATACAAAAGCGTCTTGGGACGGTATCGAAGGACCGATCTGTTGGTCTCCACGTCCGAATATTTTACCGAGCAGGCATTCCGTCGGAGCTTTCACGCGAAGAGCATTCTAGCTCTGGGTTACCCAAGGAACGATGCCATGCTCGACCCCCAAAGACAGTCTGGTGGTTTGGTAAATTGCAATGTGGATGTCGTAGCGCGACAGCGAATTCATGCACACCGCGAGTCGGGTGGCAAGGTCATAGCCTATATGCCGACTTTTCGTAAAAACAAAATCTCTCCCTTTGAAACTGGCCACATGGACTTGCAGCGACTATCCATTTTTTGCGAGCGTGTTGGTGTCTTGTTCGTACTAAAGCTACATCCGCTCATGCATGGGCGTTATAGGATGGAAAACTCTCCCTTCTTGGTAAATATCGATCCTGATTCGGATATTTATCCTCTCTTGGCTAGTGTCGATATTCTGATAACTGACTATTCATCGATCTACTTCGATTTTCTTCTACTTAATCGCCCTGTTGTTTTCTATCCATATGATTTGGATGAGTATCTGCGAGACGACAGGTCTCTTCTCTTCTCTTATCCGGAAATGACTCCGGGAGCTCATGCACATACGTTTGATGATTTGCTTGCTTGTCTGGAGGAGCAGGTTGTCGGCGTCGATGAGTATGTGGAAAAACGGGAACGGGTCTTACGCCTCACTTTTGACCATCGTGATGCTGCTGCATCAGTTCGTCTGCTTAAGCACTTAGGTTCGATGTCGTTATGAGGTATCAGCGTATAGGCAGCTCTCGAAGGACCCTCTTGGCAATGTGTTGCCAGTTCATTTCCAGCGGCGAGCTAGCCAATATCGGCGTCATAAGCTGTTGGGCTATGCTCGTGGCTAGACTAGTAGGGTCATTTGGAGTTGCTAGTACATTTTCGAGTTGCAGGGCTTGTGTCGGAAAGTTTTTCGTAAAGTTTGGTGTTCGGGTTGCTGCGATAGGAATCTGAACAGCTAGATATTCAGCAATCTTACAGGATGAGGCCATGTCCAAGAAACTGGAGTTTCTATAGGGTAGAGAGAGTACATTACAGCAGTTGAGTGCTATAGCTACTTTTTCATGAGGAATGTTGCCTAGATAGTCAATCCAGCTGGCGCTTATATTTAAGTTGGCAGGTTTTTCTCCTGCTAGGAGTAAGCGAATTTCAAGGCCGTTTGAGCGGAGATAATGGATTGCAGTGAGTAAGTCAGTTAGACCTCGATCTGGCTCCATACTTCCGAAGTAGCCTACATATAATGATTGCGTGTTGAGTTTCAAGGCTCTTCGACAATAAGCGCGGCATCTTGGATGGAATATTCCAGAATCGATACCGTTCGGGGCTATGCTGAATGTGGCTTTTGGGCTTTGATGTGGAGTGGTCTCGACGGCCAACGCTGTGCTAGCAAAGAGTAGATGGTCTGAATTCTTAACTAGAAATTTGAATGGATCGATACCTATAAGCTTGTGGTATCCAGAAAAGGTGGTGTACTTGTCGTAAATATCGAAAGTAAATCCTGCACCGCTCAGGCGAGCAATAATGTACCCCAGAAGTCCGATATAGCAGTCGCCGCTGGCAACTACATTTCGTGGTCTACGTTGCAGGCTGCTGAGTAGGTGCTTCAGGCTATGCAAGCTGAAGACCGGGAATGAATGAATTTTCAGGCTCTGGTGATGCTCGCTGATCCGTTCCTTGGTGTGATAGTCGATCAGCCAGAGATTAACTTCCATGCCAGCTTCTGCCCAGAACCGCGGAAGCTGGTAAATTCTACCGAATTGGTCCTTCAGAGCATCTCTGTTGGTATAAAAGCGCTTGCCGATGAAGAGTGTGCTCATGATCGGCGCGAGGGAGTGGATAACTCAAGTTGATCGAGCACATTTCTGCCAAATTTCTCCCAGGCGAAGGTTGCACTATGACGCAAGCAGGCGGCACGCATACTGCCAGGTGACTTTATTACGCGAAGAGCCAACCGGGCCAGGCATTCATAGTCCTCGGGTGGGGCCAGGTAACCCGACTCTCCCTCAGCGACAGCATCTGTAATGCCTCCCGTGGCGAATGCTACAGTGGGTACACCGTTGGCTGCCGCTTCGATCGCTACCATACCGAACCCTTCCGTATCATTGGGAATATGACGAACAGGAAAAATGTGCGCGATCGCTGATTGGTATGCAGTGAGCAACTCGTCCATATCAGTGATCTGCCCGATTAGCCGAACATGGTTGGCAACACCTGCAGTTCGTGCTGCTTCTTCAATGCTTTCGGCCGTCTGGATATGAGCGTGAAGAGCATCACTTGGGACTGAGCCTACTATCAATAGGAGTACATCCGGGCGCTCGGCGACGATACGAGGAAGTGCCAACTGTACAAATTCGCGCAATCCCTTTCGAGTGCTAAGTCGGCCGACTGAGATGAGCACATTTCTCCCCTCGAGATTGTACTTTGCCCTGAAGTTTTTCAGTTTATCGTTAGAGCTTGGGGGCGCAGGCACCGTTACACCGGGATGTACTAAGCCGATACGGTGTTGGCTGATTCCTGCTAAACGAGCAAACTCCGCAGTAGAGTGGCTATTCGCGATTATGCGGTCCATCCGTCGAAGTGCAGGAAGCCACAATGCTCTGTAGATTGGGTTTTGGATTGTGACGTCCAATCCATGTACATACGCCACTGCCTTTGCGCCACAGGTTCGGGCGGCTAGTAGGGCAATCGGAGCCGTAAGGCCACTGCCAGCCATGATGATATGGGGACGCCATCGCCGAGCAGTGGATAGCGCTTGCCTGAATGCAGTTAGGAGGAAGCGCCAGAGCGGTCGTAGTGGCACTGGGTTGAAGATGGTATTGCTTGGCGCCAATACGGCCGCGTCATGTGGGCCGATGGTCACAACCTGCTCAGTCTTGGCTAGCTCTTGGATAAGATGCCAATTCAGGCGCTCCATACCGCCCACTAAAGGAGGGAGATTGCGGGTGATTAGGAGAATCTTCCAACCTCTACGCATTTGCTCAGGCACTGATGACATTGGCCGCCCCGGTTAGACGTCCACGGGTATCGACTAACAAGGGTGAGTGCTTCTGCAGCAGTTCGTAGTCGAAGGTATCGTGATCGGTTGTTAGTACCATGCAATCGAAGCCTCGCAAGCTTTGTTGCGTTAGCTCCACTGATTCGAGGTCAAATGAGTAGTCCCGTTTGCGTGGAAACTTGGGCACGTGAGGATCTGAGTACTCCACATGTGCTCCTTTGCTCTCCAGTAAAGACATGATTTCCACGGCGGGAGACTCACGCGTATCGTCAATATTCTTTTTATATGCTAGGCCTAGCACCAGAATGCGGCTGCCCTTGATAGCTCGGCCACGGTCGTTGAGAGCGTCTGCAACCTTCTGGACGACCCAATGCGGCATGTAATGATTGATTTCGCCGGCCAGCTCGATGAAGCGGGTGTTGATGCCGTATTCCTTTGCTTTCCAGGTCAAGTAGAACGGATCAATGGGGATGCAGTGACCGCCGAGACCGGGGCCGGGTGTATAGGGAACGAAGCCGAAGGGTTTGGTCGCCGCTGCGCGGATCACCTCATGGATGTCGATTTTCATCTTGTCGCAGACGATCTTCATCTCATTGACCAAGCCGATGTTCACTGCTCGGTGGATATTCTCGAGCAGCTTGGTCATTTCCGCCACTCGTGGGCTGCTGACAGGCACTAGCGTCCTGATGGCATAAGCATAGGCCGCCTGCCCCAGCTCAAGGCAGAGAGGGGTTTGCCCCCCAATTACCTTGGGAATGTCACGGGTGCCGTAGGTGGGGTTACCTGGGTCTTCCCGTTCCGGAGAAAAGACCAGCGCGCAGTCTACTCCGGGTTCGAAACTGCGTTCGCGAAGGCGGGGGAGGAGGACTTCCTCGGTGGTGCCGGGCCAGGTCGTGCTTTCCAGGCTGAGCAGTTGGCCTGCGCGGAAGTGCGGCAGGATGGCTTCTACTGTGTTCACCACGAAGCTCAGGTCCGGCTCATGGTGACGATCGAGGGGGGTTGGAACACAAATTATCAGTACGTCGGCCTCTATGCTGCGAGAGAAGTCGTCCGTTGCCTCGAAGCCGGTTTGTAGGGCTTGGGTAATCTGATCGGCTCCCAGTCGCTCAATGTAGCTCTGACCTGCATTGAGCTTGTGGACCTTTTCCGCATCAACGTCGAAACCTATGACCCGTACACCAACCTCGGCAAACCGGAGCGCCAACGGCAGGCCAACGTAACCAAGTCCATAGATACCGACAGCAAAGTCGCCGTTAGCGATTTTCTGACGGAGCAGGCCTAGCGCATTCATATCCGAATTCCTAAGGGGATCGACGCACTATTCTGTCGGACTTTGTCCTGTGGAGGAAACGTGGCGTGGCCGCGCGCGGAAAACTGTGATGGTGCTCTCGCCAGTGCCGGTTCACTGATAAATTCAGAGCAATTGATTTGGCTTTTTTAGAGTGCTAGCTTACGCCGCGCCGCCGGTGTAGCTCAGTCGGTAGAGCAGCTCATTCGTAATGAGAAGGTCGGGGGTTCGATTCCTCTTACCGGCACCAGTAAAACCGGGCCTTTCAGCCATTCAGTACCTTGCACCTTCAGACGCTGTGGGTGCAGGGTGGGTGCAAAAGGCCTAAAAAAGCCCCGCTCTGATTCGTTCAGGCGGGGCTTTTTCTTTCCAGTGACCGCCTCAGCTATACCTCCCGGCCGCATCGACTGCGGAGCAGCGGACTGACCGGCGAGAAGTCATAACCCTCTCGCAAGGCGCAGGGAAGGTCTGCGGGATACTCGATCACTATCCACCTCTCCGCTTCAGTGAATATGGGGCTTCAACTGCCTTTGGATACTTTCCAGTTCCAGACGCCATCTTCCCAGCAAAATCATCCTCGACTCTATCAAGAATGATCTTCATGGTGTTGCCATCTATCTCTTGACGGGCACGCATCGGCTCGCCGTTATTGATTACCTGGATGTTTGAATAGCCGGATGTTCCAGCCTGAACTCGATCAAGCGTCTTATCGAGTTTGGCGCTGGTAGATGCGGTGGTTACTCGCTCTCCCTTCTGCAGGAGCCAGGTGCCGGTTTCAGGTACTGCGTCAATGCCGTCGTGGGCCATGCCGATAGCGGCGATGTTCCCGACTATGCTGGCTGTCTCTGCCGCTACCGTGGCCATCGCTGCCAGGTTCAGCGGGAAAGGATTCGCGGCAGCCAGGGCGATACCCTCCTGAATGGCGACGGCAGCTCGGGCAATGGCGATGCCCTTCTCTACGGCGAACATTGCCTTGTAGATCCCTGAGGATTCGCCAGCATAGGACTTGGCCATTTCTGCCAGGCTGCCGAAGGTACTCTCCGCAGCTGATATCTGGACGAGTTGGCGGTTCCTTTCGATGTTCGCCAATGCGTCTTCGTGCTGGCGCTTCAGATCAAGCTCCTTGGCATCCCACTCGGCATTGAGGTCGGCGCGCGCTTCACGATTTTTATCCAGCATTTCGAGCTGTTGTTCGTACCATTTCTCCAGCTCTTCCTGTGCCTTGTCCACCTTCATCAGTTCCCCGGCCGGACCGGCAACCGAGGCATCCACGCCGCCGAAATCGGGGGCTTTCGTGAAGGCCGCATTTACTGCCCGAGCTGCTTGAGTGTGTCGCTCGGAATCGCTGAGGTCGGGCATCGCGTCGATGATCTTCAGCCGCTCCTTGAGCTGGTCATTGAGCTTCTCCTCCTCGGTGCGCAGATCGGCGACCAGGCTCTTGTAATCCTCCTGTTCCTTGGCGTGCTTCTCGAAGGCGGCGACGGTATCCAGATAGGCCTTGGCCTGGCTGATCTGGGCCTCGGTCGCGCCATCCAGGGCTAGCTTGTAGATCGTCTGCTGGTCGGCCGTCATGCCCAGCGTTGCGGCCTGGAGCTTCAGCGCCTCGATCTGGGAATTGATGGCGTCCGCTGCTTGCTTTGCTGCCAGGGCCTGATTGGCGGCGTTCTGGTCGAACACGATGCCGGCGTTGGTGCCATTCTTCTGCAGCAGTTCCATCAGCTCGGCAATCTCCTTGACCTTGTTACTCGGCTGATTGGAGATCGGTGTGTTGAAGCTGGTGATCAGGTCGGCATAACCGTTGGCCAGACCGTCGAACTTCACCCCGGCATCGGTCAGAACCTTCTCGATCTCGTCGAAGTTCTGCCACGTCCGATAGAAGCGCGCCGGCGGCACGAACTTCTCCCAGTAGGACGAGCCTTTCATCGAGGCGTCATCCAGGTCGGAGAGTGTTTTCAGGCCGGTGTAAAGCATGTGAACGCCAGCCACGGCGCCGACCGCTCCCTTGGCCAAGGTGGTGAAGCTCGCGGCCAGGTCATCCGAGACGGAGCGGCTCAGCGTGCCGTTGATGGCGGTGTCGCTCAGCTTGCCAGCGAAGTTGGAGAGGACCGGCAACAGGGCCTTCTCGATCTGATTCTTCATGCCGGCCGAGCTCTTCTCGATGAGCCAGATGGCGGCATTCAGTTCGTTGGCCGACTTGATCGTGTCGTTGTCGAGAACGGCGCCAGCAGCAGAGGCGGTATCGGCCAGAGTCTTGAAGCCGGCAGCGTTGTTCTTCAGCAGGGGCAGGAGCGCAGTGGCGTCACTCGCAATTGCCTCTAGGTAGAAGGTCATATCCTGCTGACTGGCGCCAGCCTTCTCCAGGCTGGACACATACAGGCCCAGGGCCTGGGGGCCAGAGAGCTTGCGGAACTCATCGGCGGTAACGCCAACCTTGGGCGCCACATTGTCGAAGAAGTCCTTCAGCGCGCCGCCCTTGGTATTCAGGAAGTCGCCGACCTTATCGTTCACATCCTTGAAGATGTCGGCGAGCTTGTCCTGCTCGACGCCCATCGTCTCGGCGGCCAGGGCATACTTCTGGAATTCCGTCGTACTGGCGTTGGCTACCTGGGAGAGCCGCGTTATCTCGGCCGCGGATTTGACGGTGCTCAGCGTCAGCGCGGTAAGGCTGCCTGCCGCGGCAACGGTGAAGCCGCCGATTGCCTTGCCGGCCGCCTCGGCGTTCTTCCTGATGTTCTGCATGCGCTGCTGGGCGTCACGCTCCGCCTTGCTCAGGGGGCCGGTGAAGCCGCCAGTCTTGGCAATGAGGTCCAGCGTGAGTTGTCCGAGGGATCGGCTGGCCATTGGGGCCTCCTATTGGGCGAGCTTGTCGATGGCCTTGTTCAGCTCGACAGCCATGGTTTCGGTGACGTTCTCGGTGTTCTCTTCAAGGGCCGGGCGCATGAAGGGCTGGGCGGCCTGATGCTCGGTGCCGAACTCCATGAACCGCCAGTACCAGGTGTCGCCACCCGGGTTTTCCTTCAGGTTCTTCTTGCCGATCAGGCCACCCGCCTTGGCATTCTGAGCGCCGCCCAGGACACCCACCCGCATGACCACACCGCCCACGGCCTTGCTGCGCCGGCTGGACTCCTGGACGACGATGTTCTTGGCGATGTTCTCGGCGGTCTTGGGGTTGTCGGTGGGTTTGACGCGAGCCTTGGCGTCATCCTTGACGATGTTCATGGCCTTGCGCGCTGCGCGCCGAAGGTAGGTGCGCTCCAGCTTTGGCCCCAGCTCGCGGAGCTTTTTCATGATCTCGTCGAGGCCTTTGAGATTCACTTCGAATGCGTCGGCCATAGGGCCTCCTGAACCTGAATTCTGTGGAAATGAAAGCTCTTAGGGGCGGGCGGTCTGGAAGCCAGAGTCCTCAAACTTTCACCCCGCCCTCCCGTTGTTTGTTGCCGAAGCCGCCGTCTTCGCTCGCCGTTTTGGCCGAGTGACAGGGCTTGCAGAGGCCTTGCCAATTCGACTCGCTCCAGAACAGCAACTGGTCGCCCTTGTGTGGCCTGATATGGTCAACCTCGGTGGCCAGCTTGATCTTTCCATGGCGCTCGCACTCAGCGCACAGTGGATTGCGTGCGAGGAAGGCAGCGCGAGCCTTCTGCCATTTGTAGCCATAGCCACGTTGAGCAGCAGTGCCACGTGCAGAGCGAGGCTTGTGCTTCTGGACCGTGCTGCTGCTGGCGCTGTGCGAGCGAGGAAGGTCAGGCATGGCAGGCACTCAGTAGTTCGGATTGACAATCGGCGGATTGGCGCGCAGGTGTTCCAGCGCGTCGGCGTGGCTCATACCGCGGGACAGCAAGTCATCGATCTCACGACGCAGGCGATCACGCTGGCTTACTTCATGGAGCAGGGCGCGAGCGTGGGCGATGGTGTTGAGTGCGCGCTGTACGTGCTTGGGCAGTTCGTTGGTGGTGGTCATTGGTTCTCTCCCGAGTATTGGTAAAAGGCCCGCCTGGCGCGGGCCTAGTGCCTGATCACTGCGATCCTCCTTACAGCTCAGGCTGCGGCGGTTTTCTTGACCGTGGCACTCACCGCTAATCCACGCCGAGCCCGTCGCGAGACAGGCCCGGCCTGCTATCAGCTGCTGGTGGCGTCTTCCAGGTCCACCAGGTAGATGGCTTGGCCATCGAGGACTTCCAGGCCGGCACGCAGTTCACCCAGGATCAGCACCAGATTGCGGGTGAAGTAGTCCTTGTGGCTGTTGCTCACCATCACGCTGGCGGCTTCACGGTCCAGGACGGTGATGTACGCTGTGTCGAGTACCAGCACCTGACCCTGCGGGATCTTGCTGCTAGTCACGACAGGGCTGTTCCACAGCGTCATGCCGGCCGGGGAGAGCGGGCTGCCGAACTGGTAGTTGCCGTCGGCGTCCTTGGTGATACCCAGCTTCAGCCAATCCCACACGTTCATCACGATGACATTCGGGTTGTAGCCGTTGGCGCGCATTGCGGTGACGGTCTCGCCGATGCGGTCGGCGGGCGTGGTGGTAAGCGACGGAACCATCACTGTGGCCAGGTGCAGAAGGCCCTCGATGTCGTCGCCACCCTGGCCGTTCAGGATGTGGTCCTCCAGCTTGCTCATCACCTTGGAGCGGATCACCAAGTCGATTTGGCTCTGCAGGGCGCCGTTGTCAGACAGAACCTGCTTGGACGCGGTGGTATGACCGGCCACGGTGATGACGTCGGCACGGACCAAGGTGCCCTCGAAGTCCAGTTCAGCTTTCTCGTCGCCTTCCTTGACCTGCTGGGCAGCATCGCCGGTTACGTTCAGGCGGACGTGCTCAACGGCATCGCTGGTGGTCGGGCGGGACGGCAGCACCTGGATCAGGCTCAGAGGTGGCAGTGCCGGGCCGACGATGCCGGAGCGTTCCGGGTTGCTCGGCATGGTGCTGCTGTTCGAATCGCCGCGGCCTTCGGTGACGATGGCGCGGATGCTGGCGCTGAGCTTGGTACGAGCGGTGCCGTGGTTCCATTCCTTCAGCGCGGCGAAGGCGGTGGACTCACCCAGGGAGCGGACGACCTCGCCGGACACGTCGCGCAGGGTGCCGTGCTGACGCTGTTGGCCGTCACCACCAGCCAGGAAGGACTGTTCCAGGGCCAGCAGTCGGGAATTCACTTCAGCGCCGTGCTGCTTGATGGCTTGGTTGCTTTCGGTGAAGACCTTGATGGTTTCGCTCAGGTCATTCCCCAGGGCGCTGACCTCTTCGCTAATGGCCGCCAGAACACGGGGATCGGCAGCGCCGCCAGCATTCAGATGGGCACGCAGTCGGCTGGTTCGAGCAGCAACGGTCTCATGGATGGGCATATCAGGGACTCCAGTCAGATAGGGAGATGGGCTTTCACCCGTCCCGCCAGCGCCAAGCATGACGGAGCCCCAGCGCCAAGCATGAGGCCATGGCAACCAATCTACGCGCGCGCCAATCCCCTGATCTACTGGTGATTTTTGGTGTTTGTCCCGTTCTGTCCCATGCCGTTTCAGAGCCTTAACTCATCCGACGAACGGTATTTGAATCGAGCATTGAGCGGATCGAGATACCCGGAATCCCGGGGATTTAAATACCTCGAATCAGAGGGATTTAAAGGTGAGGTGGGGTCACTTTTGACGCCGGATTTTCCGGTATCAGCCATCGTCACCAGGCGTACACGTTTCGTTCTGGAAGGAACTGGGCTCGCTTCCCTTTCAAAAGGAAGCGAGGGCAAGGCGCGCTGGCGGCGGCGTTGTGGAGCGGTTTTCTCTCCTGAATGAGGATCAAGCTTACTTCCTCTAAAGCCGGGATTCCGACCTTTAGGAAAAGGTGAGGATCTGCACACTTTCCAATCCGGGGCGGAAACCCGGAAGAAACCCAGCCGGTTAGCACTGGGTTCCAAGTTCCGTTTGAAACGGCAGTTCGGAAGGGTAGCATTTGAAATGCGGATCTTTGGAACGACTGGCGGCCGGTTGGCCTGCTTCGCCCCACTGTGGCGAAAACGCCTCACTGAGACCAAATCGCCACACTGGGCCGCTCCCTGTGGACGCTTCACCGCCCGCGTTTCAAACGCCACCAGTGGGCTAACACCAGATCTGGCGTTTGCTAACTCTTCCAGCCAGCAGAATTGGCACCCAAATTTGCGCACCGCGGGGGCCGCGCGCACTTCTGAGCCCTCTTTGGAGCTGTAGAAGAGGTCAGAGAAGAATCGGTAGGAGGTGGTTAAGTAGGAGTGGTTCATTTTTGATACCTGTGGCATCAGAAAACAGCCTCCACAGGTACTAAAAATGATACCTGTGGAGGCTAAATAAGGCAGCAATGGTTCATTTTTGATACCTGTGGGTTGGCCATAGGTATCGTTTATGAACCGGTAGAAATCGAAATTCGGCGTCCTTCCCAATCGTTCGTGGGAGCCCGGTTATTCCAACAGGGCATCCAGGTAAGGCGCCAGGTTCTCGTCTTCGATTGCGTCCTGCTGCAGAACAAGCTGTCGTCCACCAGCACGATGAATCCCGCTTCCTCCAGTTCCTTGAAAGTCCTCAGTGCCACGACACGAGAGCAAGGGATTTCCTCCTCTGCCTGACGCACGCCGAACCCAACCGGGCCGGAGGGAGTCCAGTGGCGTTGCAGAAGGGTGAGCAGCACTTTCGCTTGTGCGGTGAGAGCGAGATATTCAGGCGACGACAGCAGGCGGCGCTGGATCGCTACAACGCCGCCGCGCTTATCAAAAGGAAGATGACTCTTCTTAGCCATTCGTCGGCTCGCGGGCAGGAACCAGCGGGCCGAAGCCCGCCGGTCGATCACGACTAGGACGCTTCACGCAACAGGACATACTGGGCTACCCGGTGGGGCGGACGCCCAGGGTCAGTAGCCTGATAGGTCCAGTGCGTGATGATCTCGTGCCCTTTGTTGCGCAGGCGGCGGATCGTGTTCGGCGGGTGAACGATGTCCAGGTCGTTGGCCGCTTCCAGGGTGGTGATGGGGCCTTTACGCAGCGCCTCCATCATTTTGCGGTCTTGCTCAGTGGACGAGTGTGATGCCATAGTCTCAACCTCACTTGGTGCCAACCAATGTGTACTGCCCGGGCGGAGTTGCAGCTCCGCTTTGGGCACTCTTCTCTCCCTTCTTCATCACTGCGCGCTCTCCTTTGCACGCCCTTCAATCGTCGCCGTCGCGGCCGTTTCGGACTGTTCCGAGTGCTGCAGGAACTCGCTGAATCGCTCTCCACATTCCTGCAGACTCTGACCGGCAACGGTGAGTGCTGCGAGCAGGCCGCCAAGGTCGTAGTCGCTGAGATAACCCTCCCGATCGCGATCAGATTTCCGGCACTGGTCCTCAAGGATCAGTTTGCTGATCACGTCAACGGCGTAGCCGGCTTCGCTCATAAGCCTTGCGGACTCATGGCCCAAGGGATGGATGTTCATTCCGCACCACCTTGCGCTTGCATGGAGGCGAGCTCCTTCTCCATTTTGGAGGCGCAACGCTCCGAGTAGTGGGTGAGGTCGTAGGCCAGGTAGCAGATCAGGCTGGCCAGCTCTTTGGCGCGCTCTGCCCGGATCTCAGGGCTGGCCTTACCACCGACCAGTGCGTCGCAAATGGACGTGCCCAAGGCATTCAGCCAGCGGGCTTGTTCAGTGCAATAACGGGCGTGCTCGATGCCGTCGTCGGCGATGCTTTCCACGGTGTTCATTGGATTACCTCCACCCGGGTGGCACCCAGGATGCGAAGGGTTGCGAGGTCTGCCAGGCGGGTGGACGCCGGCAGGGTGAGCTGGCCGAGAACAGCGCCAGCGTGGTCGAAGAGGCGAATGGTCAACGTGCGTTCTCCTTCGCCATGCGGTTCAGCCAGGCCTCCAGCTCCTTGATGAGGATCAGCCGGCGCTTGCCTGCCTTGAAGCTCAGCAGGTCGCCGCGGGCGATTGCTTCGTATACGGCGGAACGAGTAGTGCCAGAGGCGCGCGCAGCGTCTTCCGGGCCTACGGCGAGCGGTGGGATGGGTGCTGCTTGGGTCATGGGTAGCTCCTTTCTGGCGCGAGATTTTCGCCAGGCACAGCTAGGCTATTGGCAGTACATTTCTGTGTCAATACGGTTTCGTGTCATTGCATCCGACTTGCTTGTCATGACGCGTTTTGCGATGCTCTGTGACTTCGGAGAGGGGAAAGTGATGGCAAAACGAAAACGCTCACAGACGATCTCGCTAAGAATTCATCCTTTTGTAAGGTCTGGTTTGGAGCTTCTGGCGGGGGTCGAGCAGAAATCACTTACTGGAGTGATTGAGGATAGGCTTTTGAGCAGCCTTAAAGAGGCAAAGATTCCTCGGCCGGCTTTTTTAAATGACAATGTAGAGCTTGGGCCAGAGATAAGTCTTTTTAGGTTTCTTCAGCTTGTTTGGCATGAAGACGAAGCAATATTCAAGACAAGATTGCATATTATGCTTCCCGAGGCTCTTGACGAAGTTAGTGCATTAGCAACTAGCACGGTTTTTCATAATCTTGATCTGTTTGAAGGGGGTGATGATCTTTTCGATGGTTGCGCTATTGTTCTTGACTCTCCTGCTATACCAAAATTGAATGTTGATAAGCTAAATGATATGTGGGTTCCTTTGCTTAGGTATGCTCAGTTTCTTATCAAGAACAGGGGCATAAAGCTGGATTTCCAGCAGTACATAACTGCGATTGATGACACGCCAGTGGATGGATATGATTAGATGAGTTCAACTGCCGTCGCCTTACTGTCCGGCGCCAGATGGGCATAGCGCAGTGTCATCGCAATATCCGAGTGCCCCAGTAATTCCCGCACGGTGTTCAGGGGCACGCCAGCCATAACCAACTTCGACGCAAACGTGTGGCGCAGATCGTGCCAGCGGAAGCCCGTGACCTTGGCGAGTTTCAATAGCCCCTCCCAAGACTTCTTTACGTTATCCAGGCGCTCGCCTTTCTTTCCAGGGAATACAAAGCCGACTTCCTTGGGATATTGTTTCCGCCAGCCCTTCAGGGTCTCCAGGGCCTCCTTGTTCAGCGGGATATGCCGCGTCTGGCCAGACTTCGCACCTTCGCCCTCGACAGTGACCAGCTTATTGGTCAGGTCAATATCGGCCCAAGTCAGGTTGAATACTTCGCCACGGCGCATCCCGGTATTGAGCGAGAGAAGCACCAAGGGCTTGAGGTGATCGACGAATAGCACTTCTCGCAGGTTTGCCAGTAGCTCTTTCTTGCGCTCGGTGCGCCACTGGTTCGCGCTATCACGGTCGGTTCTGATCGACTCTTGGCGGTCGTCCATAGCTTGGCGCAGGCGCTTTTCCTCATCGGGTAGGAGGTAGCGAACGCGGCTGGCCCGGTCGGTCTTGATCTGTTTCAGGCGTGCCATCGGGTGGTCATCGAGGAATCCCCATTCCACAGCCCGGGACAGGGCGCCACGCAGCGAAGCCATCTTGCGGTTAGCAGTGCTGTCGGTATTACCCCCGGCCTGCCAGGTAATGCGCAGCGTCTCAAGATCGCGCTGGGTGATCTCGGTCAGGCGCTTGTTCATGATCTCGGCGAAGCCCACGTTGATCAGGTTCAGCGTCTTGCTGGCGCTCTTCAGGTGGGTGTCCATCCACGGCGAATAGTGGTCGTCGATGAAGTCGCGCAGAGTGGGGGTGGCGGAGTTCTTTCGGCCCAGGGCGACGGCCAGGGGCTCGCCGTGTTCGCGAGCTTCGGCCAGATCCTGCAGTGCCTCCTTGCGGGCTTGGTCCAGCGTCAGTACGCCTACGCGGCCCAAGGTGCGCTTTTTCCCCCTGGCCCACCTCAGCACGTAGGCTTTGTGTCCATTCGCTGTGACGCGCACAAACAGGCCTACCACGGTGGTATCGTGAACCTCATAGGTGGCGCCGGTCGTCTGCAGGGAGTTCAGCAGGCTCTGAGTCAGCTTAGCTTTCATGGCTTCCCGTGGGTGCGTGGTGGGTGCAAAACCCACTATACGGACCATCTTAATCGGACTCAATGAGACGCTAAGCTGCTGATTTTGTTGGCAACTACCTGAGGCGATTGGGGCTTAAATCGCTTTCGTAATGAGAAGGTCGGGGGTTCGATTCCTCTTACCGGCACCATCTCTGGCAAAGGCCCCGCTTCGGCGGGGCTTTTTGCTTTCCGGCTCCGAAGCCGCCGTACTTGCCGCTCGGACGCTATCGAACTGCCACCATTGCCAGACTATACTCCCGCTGCCCAGGGAAGCTTTCGGTGAGGAAGGGAGCGGTCTGTGAAGCAGTCGAGTGAGTCCGCCAGGTTCAGCCGTTCCTATGCCCAGCGCGTGCTTTTGCCGCGCGCGGTGGGTTTGGCCGTGGGGTTCTTCTGTGTCGCCGGCGTGCTCTGGGGGAAGGGGCATTCGCCTTGGCTGTGGGGGCTGCTGTTGTGGTTCTGCTATCTGTGGCCGCTGATGGCCTACCAGATCACTTCGCGTTCGTCGCGGCCCAAGGAGCTGGAGCGGCGTTTCGTGCTCTTCGATTCGCTGATGGGCGGATTCTGGATCGCCACCATCCAGTTCAACGTGCTGCCCTCGGTGATGATGCTTTCCATGCTGGCGATGAACAACACCGCGGCGGGCGGGGCGCGGTTCGTGGTCCAGGGGTTCGTGCTGCAGGCGCTCGGCATGTTGCTGTCCGGCCTGGTGCTGGGCTTCGGTTTCTCGCCTGACACCTCCCAGGCTGAGCTGTATGCCTGCATTCCCATGCTGGTCATCCACCCCATGACCATCGGCCTTGTGCTCTATCGCCTGGCCATCCAGCTGTCGCGGCACAAGAAGGCGCTGCGCGACCTGAGCCGCACCGACAGCCTGACCCAACTGTTCAACCGCGGCTACTGGAAGGAGCGCCTGCAGCAGGCCTTCGAGCATTGCCGGCAGGCGCAGCAGCCCGCTTCGCTGGCGTTGATCGACGTCGACCACTTCAAGATCACCAACGACCGCCATGGGCACGTGATCGGCGACCTGGTGTTGCGTCGGCTCAGCGAGTTCATGCGCAGTCACCTGCGCGCCGAGGACCTGGCCGGGCGCTATGGTGGCGATGAGTTCTGCGTGCTGTTGCCGGGGCTGCAGCCGGAGGCGGCGCGGGAGGTTCTGGCGCGACTGTCCCGCGAGCTGGCCGGGGAGGACTGGGAGCGGGTGCCGGAATTGCGTGTCAGCCTCAGCATCGGCATCGCCGGCTTCGATCCGGCCATGCCCGACGCCACCGAGTGGCTGCGTCGGGCCGACCAGGCGCTGTACGAGGCCAAGGGGCAGGGGCGCGATCGCATTGTCCTGGCTTCCGAGCTGGACGCCGCGGCGCGCCGGGCCTAGCCGAAGGTCCTGGCGAAAGGCTCGGCGCTGTGCTGGATGGCGGCCACCACCTGGGGCGCCTGCTCGCAGAGCCCGGGGTGGCTCGCCAGCACCTTTTCCACCGCTTGCAATTGAGCGCGTATGACTTCGGCCGGCCGGGCCACATCACAGGCCCTGGCAAGGTCCAGGGCAAGCAAGTCTATGGGGTAGAGGACCGTTGACGATCAAATGGCATGCAACTATTTTTAGTTGCATGAAAGGGGCTCCATGTCCAAGAACGAGAAACTGCTGGCCAAGCTACTCAACGAAAGCACCAGCTTTACCTGGCAGGAGCTTGTGACACTACTGCGTTGGTTGGGCTACAGGCAGTTGGAGGGCAGCGGGAGCCGGGTCAAGTTCGACAACGGCGACCCGCAGGCGTTGATCAACCTTCACAAGCCGCACCCGTGCAACGAGCTGAAAGCCTATGTCCGGCGCCAGATCATCGAGCACCTCAAGGCGGGGGAACTGATTCCGTGAACAACCTGCTGCAATACCGGGGCTATTACGGCTCCATCGAAGCCAGCACCGAGGACAACTGCCTGTTCGGCAAGCTGCTCTTCATCCGCGCGCTGGTCAACTACGAAGGCGAGACGGTGGCCGAACTGCAGGCCGCTTTCCGCGAGGCGGTGGACGACTACCTGGCCACATGCCAGGCGCAGAGGCAGGAGCCGGAAGTGCCTTGCAAGGGATCGTTCAACGTGCGGGTCGGCCATGACTTGCATCTGGCAGCGAGCCTGGCAGCCAACCGGCAGCACATGAGCCTGAACGACCTCACCCGGCAGGCGCTGAGCGAGTATTTGCAGCACCACGGCTGAGGCGTAAACGAAGCGGATTCGGATGGCTCCCGGATCATCGAACGAACATAAGTCGAGACAGAGCCATGGCGGATGAATCGAGGATTACCCTGGAGCCCGGCAGGCGTGGCGGGAAGCCCTGTGTGCGTGGGCTGCGGATAACCGTGGAGGATGTCCTGAGCTGGCTGGCCGCCGGAATGAGCCAGGAAGAAATCATCGCTGACTACCCGGAGCTCGAGCGTGAAGACATTCTCGCTTGCCTGGCCTTCGCGGCGGCCCGCATGAAACATTCGGCCAGGATCGAGGCGGCATGAAGCTGCTGCTGGACGAGAATCTTTCCCGGCGCATGTTGCCCTTTCTGAAGAAGGGCAGCAGTTCGAACCAGGCGATCGCCCAAATTCGACAGAGCAATTGAAAAAGAGCCTGGAAGACGAGCGTATCGGCCTGGTGGAGCTGATCTGACCTGCTGCGCCGTTACAGGCTCAACCGCCGCGCGCCGGGCCTAGCCGAAGGTCCTGGCGAAGGGTTCGGCGCTGTGCCGGATGGCGGCCACCACCTGGGGTGCCTGTTCGCAGAGCCCGGGGTGGCTCGCCAGCACCTTTTCCACCGCTTGCAATTGAGCGCGTATGACTTCGGCCGGCCGGGCCACATCACATACCCTGGCAAGGTCCAGAAGCCCTTGCCGCGACGCGAACAGCGACTTGTTGCCGGCAAGGTCCAGGGCAAGCACGTCCTCTGGGATATAGGCGGTGGTATTGACGATGTCATAGGCCGGCGCCAGCCGCGCGTCGGCTTGTGTCGGATCCGAATAGAGCAGGCCGAAATTCTTCAGGTGCGCGTCGCCATTGCCGACGATGCAGCTCAGGGACACGATGCCGAAAAGCTGTTCCAGGGAGGCCGGCACATGCTCGGGAGGACAGAACAGCCGGATGGCCTTGGCAATGGCCGCATAGCTCTTGCTGTACTTCTGTTGCGCCGAGAGCCCCATCAGGGCCGCCATGTCCTCGAAGCCGATGGGGTCGAGTTGCTCGTCCCTGTCGAAACGTCTCATGACGAACAGCCTGGCGTTGTCTGACAGGTAGAACTCCGGAACGGGAATGCCGCATGCCTTTGCCATGGACATGCAGAGGAATTCATTGATCGCCAGCCCCGGGAATTCCGCACGGCCGCTCTTGACGATCAGGTCGGAGGTTTTCGAGGTGAACCGCTGCGGTAGCGAATCCCGGTGTTCCGGAACCAGCACCTTGGGCTGTACGCCCGATATGCCGGCCCGCAGGATGTAGCGGTCCACCAGTTCGGCAAAGATATCGTCCGTGCCATCCCAGGCCAGGATTTCCTCCAGCTTCTCACCTGGAAACTGCCTGCGTTGCAGCAGCGCATCGACCTCTTGCGAACTCACCAGGACCCGTCCGATAGGCGCACTGCTGCCAGACAGGGCCAGCAACAGCATCGGGTCCACGTTCACCACCTTGGCCAGGCGGTTGCGCAGTTGTTCCAGGACATAGCCCTCGGGCAGGTTCATCTGGAAAATCGGGTGCAACTCGCGATGGCGATACTCTTCCAGGCGCACGGGCATGAGCAGGCTGACCGCGGCGCGCGCGTCCGTCCCTTCCTGATAGCGGAACAGGTAGTCATTCGCGCTACTGAAGAGCCTTCCGCTCGGACCTTCTGGCGTCGAAACCTTCAGCGTCGCCGGCATCAGTCGAACACTCCCTGGATTTCCTCCAGCGTAGGCCTCGCTGCCGGCACGAGCGCGAACTCGCAGTCCAGCGCGCCGAGGATGCGGGCGTAGGCCATCATGGCGACCGACAGGCTGCCTTTCTCGGCGGCGATGATCTTTTGTCGGGTGAGCCCGGCCATGGAGGCAAGCGCGGCCTGGGTCAGCCCGCGATTCTGGCGCCTTTGTCGAATCTGCTCACCCAGGCGGGTCGAGATGAGGGAATAGTCCATGTTCTGAATACGTGACAAGTCATGTGTTATGTAACGTATACGGAACCTGCTGGAAAGGCAAAGTCCTGGGTCGCCGACGCCGCCCCACCCGCACCATTCCCTTGTAGGAGCGCGCCCTGCGCGCGAATCGCGGGCAGGGCCCGCTCCTACAGATAGCCGGGAAGCACGGTATTCCTCCCCCGTAGGATCTTGTCCGCGATGACCGGGAATATCGGCGCGATTCGCGGATGAGATCCTACGCTGCCCCACCCACGCCATTCCCTTCTGGTGGATCTGATCTGACCCGCCGCGCCGTTACAGACTCAACCGCATCGACAGGTCCAGCGCCTTGACGTCCTTGGTCAGGGTGCCGATGGAGATGTAGTCCACGCCGGTTTCGGCGATGCCGCGCAGGGTGCTTTCGTCGATCCCGCCGGAGGCTTCCAGCTTGGCGCGGCCGGCGGTCACCCGCACGGCGGTGCGCATGTCTTCCAGGCTCAGTTCGTCGAGCATGATGATGTCGGCGCTGGCGGCCAGGGCCTGGTTCAGTTCGTCCAGGTCTTCCACCTCGATTTCCACCGGCTTGCCGGGGGCAATGCGCCGGGCCTCGGCGATGGCCTGGGCGATGCCGCCGCAGGCGGCGATGTGGTTTTCCTTGATCAGGAAGGCGTCGTACAGGCCGATGCGGTGGTTGTGGCAGCCGCCGCAGGTGATCGCGTACTTCTGCGCCAGGCGCAGGCCGGGCAGGGTCTTGCGAGTGTCCAGCAGCTTGACGCCGGTGCCTTCCACCAGGTCGGCGTAGTGGCGCGCGCGGGTGGCGGTGCCGGACAGCAGCTGGAGGAAGTTCAGCGCGCTGCGCTCGCCGCTGAGCAGCGCGCGGGCCGGGCCCTGCAGGCTGAACAGCGTCTGGTCGGCGCTGACTCGCTCGCCGTCGCGCACCTGCCATTGCACCTGCACGCGCGGGTCGATCTGCCGGAATACCTCGTCGACCCAGGCGCTGCCGGCGACGGTGGCGTCTTCGCGGGTGATGACGCGGGCCTGGGCCTCGCGCTCGGCGGGGATCAGTTGCGCGGTGATGTCGCCGCTGCCGATGTCTTCGGCCAGGGCGGCGCGGACGTTGGCCTGGATTTCCCCGGAAAGGTCGGCAAGGGTGAGGTTCGGCATGGCGGACTCCTGATTCGCGGTGGCGGGATTATACGGGGCGCGGCGGCCGCCGTGTGCATCCGCGGTGGGCGGTCGGGAGTCGGACGAACGGTGGCTGTTCTTGTGTGAATTTCATCAAGAATGCCTTCTAAGGGTCTTGGTTGTCATAGGCGCTTCTCTATAATGACTAAGAATATTCTTATTTTGGCGTCAGACGATTGACATTCCGAACGACGCTTACCCGATTGGTGTCATCGGGCCTTTGGTAGGCCCGGCGGCAGGAGACTAGCGATGCAGAACGACGCGAACGTAGTGCCGCTGAACAAGGCGGCCCAGGGCCAGTCGCCGACTGCTATCCCCGGGCGTTTGCCCGCGGCGCTGGTCAACGTCCGCGACAAGGCTTCGGTGCAGCTGCGCCAGGCGCTGCAGGTGTTGTTCGACAATGCCGACGACACCCTCTTCGAGATGGCCGACCGCGCCACCAGCAACGCCGAGCAGAGCGCCTTCTTCGAGGCCATGCGCGACCTGCGCCTGAAGCGCAAGGGCATCGAGCGCGGCTTCGTGCAGAAGTTCTTCGAGGGCTTCGCCAACCTCAACCAGTACCAGATCGGCAAGGCGCCGCAGCTGGACGCCGTCTCCTTCGACAACCTGTCGCTGGTGCAGAACGACGAACTGGAAGAGACCGTGGCGATGGATGCCATGGTCGGCAAGGTGCTCAGCCGCGACGGCCTGGCCCTGGGCCACCTGACCACGCGCCTGAACACCCTGGTCAGCAACAAGGTCGAGGACAAGACCAACCCGCTCGGCCCGCGCCCGCTGTGCGAGGCCTTTCTCGAGGCCTGCCAGGGCCTGGGCGTGGAGATCAAGGTCAAGCTGATCGTCCTCAAACTGTTCGAGAAGTACGTGCTTGCCGAGCTCGAGCAACTGTATGCCGAGGCCAACGAGATTCTCGTCGCCCATGGCGTGCTGCCGGAGCTGAAGTCCGCCCCCGTGCGCCGCCCGCCGCGTCCTGCCGCCGAGGCCCCGGCCAGCGCCGGCTACGCCGGTGCCGCCGCCCAGGCCGCCGCTTCCGGCGCCTACCTGGATGCCGAGAGCCAGGAAGCCTTCGGCGCGCTGCAGGAGCTGATGTCCCAGGTCCGCGGCAGCCTGGCCGCGCGCCGCCAGGTGCCCGCCGACGCGGTGCCGATTTCCAGCAACGACCTGATGCGCCTGCTCTCGCACCTGCAGGACCACCTGCCGGCCCAGGGCATGGACGAGGTGGACGTGCGCCACCACCTGGACCACCTGCTCACCCGCGTCAGCCACAAGAGCGGGCGCTCGCGGGTGGTGGGGCAGGTCGACGAGGACGTGATCAACCTGGTGTCCATGCTCTTCGAGTTCATCCTCGACGACCGCAACCTGCCGGATTCGCTCAAGGCCCTGATCGGCCGCATGCAGATCCCCATGCTCAAGGTCGCGGTGCTGGACAAGACCTTCTTCAGCCGCGGCAACCACCCCGCCCGGCGCCTGCTCAACGAGATCGCCTCGGCGGCGCTCGGCTGGGCGGAGCAGACTGACCTGCAGCGCGACAGCCTGTACCAGAAGATCGAGCAGGTGGTGATGCGCCTGCTGAACGACTTCGTCGACGACACGGCGATCTTCGGCGTGCTGCTGGAAGATTTCATCGCCTTCACCGGCGACGAGCGTCGCCGCAGCGAACTGCTCGAACAACGCACCCGCGACGCCGAGGAAGGTCGAGCCCGCGCCGACGCGGCCCGGCGCGAGGTGGCGCAGGTGCTCAACCAGCGGCTGTTTGGTCGCACCCTGCCCGAAGTGGTGGTGCGCCTGCTGCGCGAGGCCTGGAGCAAGGTGCTGCTGCTGACCTGCCTGAAGCACGGCAGCGATTCGCAACCCTGGCGCGACGCCGTGGCGACCATGGACGACCTGATCTGGAGCGTCGAGCCCCACGAAGACCCGGAGTCCCGCACGCGCCTGCTGGAAATGGTGCCGCAACTGCTCAAGTCGCTACGCGAGGGCCTGACCAGCGCGGCCTTCGATCCGTTCTCCACCGGCGAGTTCTTCAGCCGCCTGGAGAGCCTGCACGTGCAGGCCTTCCAGCGCTTCAAGCAGGCGCAGGAAGCGGCGGCCGACGACGACCTGCTCGATGGCATTCCGCTGCTCGACGACGCTGTCGAGACGCCTGCGGCCCAGACCAGCGGCCAGCCGGAGATGGTCGCCGTGGTGGAGGAAATCGTCCTGGCGACGCCCGGCGAGGAGCGCGCGCCTGAGCCGGAAGAACTGCTGGCGGACGACGACGAGTCGCTGCGCAAGGTTGACGAGTTGCGCGTCGGCAGTTGGGTGGAAATCCTCGAGGATTCCGAGCACAAGCTGCGTTGCAAGCTGGCCGCGGTGATCAAGCCGACCGGCCGCTATATCTTCGTCAACCGCACCGGCATGAAGGTGCTGGAAAAGACCCGCATGGGCCTGGCCGTGGAATTCCGCCGCAACGCCGTGCGGCTGCTGGATGACGCGCTGCTGTTCGACCGGGCGTTGGAGTCGGTGATCGGCAACCTGCGGCGGTTGAAGAACGGCTGAGTCGGCTTCCCTGGAAATATGTAGGAGCGCGCCTTGCGCGCGAATCGCGGGCAGGGCCCGCTCCTACAGGGGATGCCGGGCTGCGGCGTATAACCGCGAACGGTTGTACGCCCTACGACTTGGGATCGAGCGAGCAGGCCTGCGGCCCCCTCACCCTAACCCTCTCCCGGAGGGAGAGGGGACCGTTCGGCAGACGCTGGTGTTCCTGAGTCAGCCGGCTGGCACGGCGGCTACCGGCTGAGGCCAGGCCTTCTCTCGGCACGGACAAGCCCCCTCTCCCTCTGGGAGAGGGGACCGTTCGGCAGACGCTGGTGTTCCTGAGTCAGCCGGCTGGCACGGCGGTTACCGGCTGAGGCCAGGCCTTCTCTCGGCACGGACAAGCCCCCTCTCCCCCTGGGAGAGGGCTGGGGTGAGGGTGATGGACTTCGACGACGCTCCGGAGCACGGCCGAGCTCCGCTCCCTCACCCTAACCCTCTCCCGGAGGGAGAGGGGACTGTACGGCAGACGCTGGTGTTCCTGAGTCAGCCGGCTAGCACGGTGACTACCGGCTGAGACCAGGCCTTCTCTCGGCACGGACAAGCCCCCTCTCCCTCTGGGAGAGGGCTGGGGTGAGGGAGCGGAGTCAAC
This sequence comes from Pseudomonas sp. AAC, assembly GCF_000725445.1. Taxonomy (NCBI): domain Bacteria; kingdom Pseudomonadati; phylum Pseudomonadota; class Gammaproteobacteria; order Pseudomonadales; family Pseudomonadaceae; genus Pseudomonas; species Pseudomonas sp. AAC. The sequence goes on from NZ_KL647099.1 coordinate 46,469, forward strand.
CCAACGCACCAGCGCCCCCGGGAAACGCCATTCGCAAGCAAGCTAGCGGATGGAGCCCAGCAGCACCCTCGTAGGATGGCGTTGAGCGAAGCGATACCCATCACCACGACCGCATGGGTTTCGCAAGTCAACCCATCCTACGAAGAGCGCGGCAAGACTGTCGCTCCCGCACCGCAGCGGCCGTTCTCTTCCGCCGCAAGCTGCTTTAGAGTGGGCCCAATCAAGGAGCCCCTATGCAGTTCGATCCCCGCAGCGGCTGGTGCCAGGGCGTCAGCCACTGTCCTTCGCCCAATTTCAATGCCCGCCCGGAGGGGGAGGTGGTCTCCCTGTTGGTGATCCACAACATCAGCCTGCCGCCGGGGCAGTTCGGGACCGGCAAGGTGCAGTGCTTCTTCCAGAACCGCCTGGATGCCGACGAGCACCCCTATTTCGCCGACATCGCGCAGATGACGGTGTCCGCGCACTTCCTCATCGAGCGCGATGGCAGCGTGTTCCAGTTCGTCTCCTGCAACGACCGCGCCTGGCATGCCGGCGTGTCGCGCTTCGACGGCCGGGAGAACTGCAACGACTTCTCCATCGGCATCGAGCTGGAAGGCACTGACGATGAGCCCTACAGCGATGCGCAATATGCCGCCCTGGCGGAGCTGGGCCGGCAGCTGCTGCGGGCCTACCCGGCCATCACCCCTGGGCGCATCCAGGGCCACAGCGACATCGCCCCGGGGCGCAAGACCGACCCCGGCCCGGCTTTCGACTGGCAGCGTTTCCTCGCCGCCCTCTGCAAGGAGTCGACATGAGTTTCCTGGTACTGCTGCTGGCCCTGCTGGTAGAGAAATTCTCCGGCTGGCGCGCGCGCCTGCAGAGGGATGGCGCCTGGCTCGCCTGGCTGGGCCTGGTGCAGGGGCTGCCGGGCGTGGCGGCGCGGCCCTGGCTGGCGCTGCTGGTGGCCCTGCTCGGGCCCTTGCTGGTGCTGGCGTTGGTCCTGACCTTGCTGCAACCGCTGGCCTACGGCCTGCTGGCGCTGCCGGTGCACCTGCTGGTGCTGATCTGGAGCCTGGGCCGCGGCGACGTGCACCAGGCCATGGGGCCGTTCCGCGACGCCTGGCGCCGCGAGGACCTGCAGGGCGCCTACCACGTCGCCGAGCGCGACCTGGGCGTGCAGGCCGATTCCGATGCCGAGCTGTTCGCCCAGGTCCAGGGCATGCTGGTGTGGCAGGCCTTCCAGGGCTTCTTCGCGGTGATCTTCTGGTACGCCCTGCTGGGCCCGGCGGCGGCCCTGGCCTATCGCCTGCTGTCGCTGACCGAGGTGCACCTGGGCCGGGGCTCGGGCCTGGGCGAGCGGGCCGCGCTGCTGCGCCACGCCTTCGACTGGCTGCCGGCGCGGGCCCTGGCGCTGAGCTTTGCCTTCGTCGGCAACTTCGTCGCCGTGGCCCGGGTGCTGCTGCACCACCTGCTGGCCTGGGACTACCCGGCGGCGCGCCTGCTGGCCCAGGCCGCCTGCGTCGGCGAGGACCTGTGCGACGCCACTCCCGGCCCGGCCGGGGTGGCCAGCCTGGATGCGCTCTGGCAGCTGCTGGTGCGCACGGCGGTGCTCTGGTACGCGGCCTTTGCCCTGTGCGCGATTTTCCTCTGAGTACCGCACGTCGCCACTGATGGCGTTTTAACCTTAAGTTACAGAACGTCCCGCCGATATCGGGTACACAGGAGCCTGCGCCAAGCGCGGGCTCATAGCCCGCCTCGGCCATCCCACACAAGAACAACAACGGGAACAGGAGACGTCTTACGTGAAGACCGTGCTCTATCCAGCTATCGCACTGATGAACCGCCTGAGTTTCGGCATGAAGTTCAGCCTCATCAGCGTGCTTTTCTTCCTGCCGATGCTGGTGACCAACTTCTATCTGGTGCGCGACTCCTACCGCCAGTTCGTCAGCACCCGCGCCGAGCTGCAGAGCCTGCAGCTGATCGCCTCGGGCATGCAGATCCGCCGCGACGTCGAGGCCTACAACGATCTCCTGCAGATCAACATCGGCATCGGCCAGACGCGCACCACCGGCGACCTGGACAGCCGCATCGGCCAGCTGCAGCAGCGCCTGCACACGGCGCTTTCGGCGCTGCAGCCGGTGGCGCGGGACAGCGAGCAGGTGGCCGCCTTCACCGCCAAGCGCGACGAGCTGCTCGCCGCCCTCAAGGCCGTGGAGACCGAAGGCTCGATGCAGAGCAAGGCCGGCATGGCCATGCGCCTGCTGAGCAACGTGCAGATCTTCAACAAGCTGCTGGCCACGCAGTCCGGGCTGAGCCAGGACGACAGCGCCGAAGTGCGGCAGATGGCCGACCTGATCAGCAGCGTCACCCCAGCGGTCACCGAGACCATCAGCCGCGGCCGCGTGCTGGGCACCGCGGCGCTGGGCCAGGGGTTCCTCAATTCCTCCACCAGCGGCAAGCTCGACGACCTGCTGCAGGACCTGGAGAAGCTCCACGCCGAATACGCCCTGAAGCTGCAGGAGGCGCTGGGCGCCAGCAGCGCGGCGCAGCAGGCGCTGGCCGGCGAGGCCGAGGCCAGCCGCGAGACGCTCAAGAGCCTGGGCAAGCTGATCGAGGACAAGGTGGTGATGGCCGACTCCCTCGACCTGCCCTGGGCGCAGTTCTACGACCAGGTCAGCCAGGGCATGGACAAGACCTACCAGCTCAACGACAAGGTGCTCGGCTACCTCGGCGGCCAGCTGGAGCAACGCCTGACCGGCAAGCAGGCGCAGATGGTCCTGCTGGTGGTGGCGCTGCTGGTGGTGTTCCTCGCCATCGTCTACCTCTACGGCGGTTTCTACGTCTCCACCCGCTCCACGCTCAAGAGCCTGGGCGCGATGATGGAGCGCGTCGCCGCCGGCGACATGACGGTCAACTACCAGGCGCAGAGCCGCGACGAACTGGGCGAGCTGGGCCAGGCCTTCAACGAGACGGTGCGCCGCGTGCACGACCTGATCGAGCAGGTGGGCCGCACCGTGGCCGAGGTGGAGCGGCAGACCGGCCGCGTGGAAGTGGTATCGGCGCAGAGCAACCAGGCGGTGGCCGGCCAGCGCGACCAGATCGAGCAGGTGGCCACGGCGATGAACCAGATGGCCGCCACGGCCCAGGAAGTGGCGCGCAGCGCCGCCGCCGCGGTGGGCAGCGCGCAGAGCGTGAATCAGGAGACGGTCAGCGGCCGCGACCTGGTGGAATCCCAGGTGGGCAGCATCCAGCGCCTGGCCGCGGAGATCGACCAGTCGGTGGAAGTGATCAACCAGTTGGCCGCCGACAGCGCCTCCATCAGCCGCGTGCTGGACGTGATCAAGGGCATCGCCGAGCAGACCAACCTGCTGGCGCTCAACGCCGCCATCGAGGCGGCCCGGGCCGGCGAGCAGGGCAGGGGCTTCGCGGTGGTGGCCGACGAGGTGCGCACCCTGGCCAAGCGCACCCAGCAGTCCACCGAGGAGATCGAGCAGATGATCTCGCGCCTGCAGAGTGGCGTGGGCGCCGCGGTGAAGGCCATGGGCAGCAGCCACCAGACCGCCGATGGCACCGTCAGCCAGTCGGCGCAGGTGCAGCAGGCGCTGGACAACATCCTCGGCGCGGTGGGCATGATCGTCGACCAGAACCAGCAGATCGCTGCCGCCGCCGAGCAGCAGACCACGGTGGCCCACGACATCGACCAGAACATCGTGCAGATCAACCAGGCCGGCGAGCGCACCGCCCTGGGCGCCAACGAGACCGAGCGCGCCAGCCGCGAGCTGTCCGAGCAGGTGGTGGAGCTGAAGCGGCTGATCGGCGCCTTCAGGGTCTAAGGGGGTTCACCAGCAGCCCGGCACCCGCGCGAGCGCAAGGATGCTTCCCCGTCTCGCGGGTGCCGGGTTGTCGGTGAAAGGCTGTCGCCGGGAGCGTAGGGCGTATAACGCTCCGCGTTATACGCCGTTTGGCCTCGCCCCCGGCGGCTCCGGGGTTGACCTTGGCGTTGGCTGTGGCCCCGGTGTATCGGCGGATAACCGCGAACGGTTATGCGCCCTACGCTATGGGTGGGCCTGGCGTAGGGCGCATAACGCCTACGGCGTTATCCGCCGTTTGGCCTTGATTCCCGGCGGCTCCGAGGTTGACCTGGGCGTTGGCTAGGGCCTCGGCGTAACGGCGTACAACCGCGAACGGTTGTACGCCCTACGTCCAGCCGAAAACCTCCCTCGCATTCCGCGTACTAACCTCCGCCAACTCCTCCGCACTCACCCCCCGCAGCTCCGCCAGCGCCTTGCAGATCGCCGGCAGGTGCTCCGGGCTGTTGCGCTGGCCGGGGAACATCGCCGGGGCCATGTCCGGGGCGTCGGTCTCCAGCACTATCGACTCCAGCGGCAGTTCCGCCACCGTCTTGCGCAGGCGGTTGGCTTGTGGCCAGGTGGGCGCGCCGCCCAGGCCCAGGCGGAAGCCCAGCTTGATGTATTCGCGGGCTTCCTCGCGGCTGCCGGCGAAGGCGTGGACGATGCCGCGGCGCGGCGGGCGGAAGCGCTTGAGGGTGGCGATCATCGCGGCGTGGGCGCGGCGCACGTGGAGCAGCACCGGCAGTTCGCAGTCGATGGCGATGCGCAGCTGTTCCTCGAACAGCGCCTGCTGTGCCTCCCGGTCCAGGTCCTCGAGGTAGTAGTCCAGGCCGATCTCGCCCACCGCGCACAGCTTCGGGTGGCCGGCCAGGCGTTGCAGGTGCTCGCGCAGGTCGCGCAGGTGTTCGGGGCGGTGCTGCGCCAGGTAGATCGGGTGCAGGCCCAGGGCGGCGTAGAGCGCGTCGTTCTGCTCGGCCAGTCGCAGCACCCGCTCCCAGTTCTCGCGGAACACCCCCAGCAGCACCTGGCGCTCCACGCCCAGCCGGGCGCAGCGTTGCAGCAGGGCGGCGCGATCGGCGTCGAAGTCCGGGAAGTCGATGTGGTTGTGGGTGTCGACCAGGCGCATGGCGGTCACCCGGCGCGCAGCTTGAGGGTGCGCGGGATGGGGTGCACACCGGGTTGGTAGTGCTCGTGTTCCACGGCCTCCAGGGCCAGGTCCAGCGCGCGGGCGGCGATCAGCGCGTGCTGCTGGGAAATGGCGTTGACCTTCAGCGGCACGAAGTCGAGCAACTGGGTGTCGCCGAAGGTGCCCAGGCGCAGGTCGCGCGGCCAGCCGCCGGGCAGCGCCTGGAACACGTCGAACACGCCTTCGAGCAGCACGTAGGACGTGGTGATCAGCGCGTCCGGCAGGTAGCCCAGGCGCTGCAGCAGGCCTTCCATCAACTGGCGGCCGCACTCGCGGCTGAAGCTGGCGCCCTGCTCGATGAAGCGCTCGCCGCCAAAGCCCTGCAGGGCCTGTTCGAAACCGGCGCTGCGTTCCTGGCTGATGATCAGCTCCGGGCGCGCGCCGAGCAGGGCGATGTGCCGCGGCGCGGGTTGCAGCAGGGTGGCGGTGAGGCGCTGGGCGGCGTCGCGGTCGTCGCTGACCACCGAGCAGAAGCGCCGAGGGTCCAGCTGGCGGTCGATGGCGATCACCGGCACGCCCTTGTCCAGCAATAGCTGGTGGCTGTCGTCGTCGGCCGGCAGGCAACTGGCCACCACCAGGGCGTCGCAGCGCCGCGCGCGGAACAGGTTCAGGGCCTGGCGCTCGCTTTCCGGTTCGTCGTCGGAGCAGGCGATCAGCAACTGGTAGCCGCGGGCGCGGGCGCCCTGTTCCAGCAGCTTGGCGATGCGCGCGTAGCTGGGGTTCTCCAGGTCCGGGAGGATGAAGCCGAGGGTGCGCGTCTGCCCGCGGCGCAGGCTGGCGGCCTGCTGGTCGGGGTGGTAGCCGTGGGCCTCGATCACCGCGCGCACGCGCTCCACGGTGGCCGCGCTGATGCGCCGCTGCACGGCCTTGCCGTTGATGACGTAGCTGGCCGTGGTCACCGAGACCCCGGCCAGACGGGCGATATCACTGAGTTTCAACACATACCCCGGCACTGCTGACTGACAACTGGAGGCTTCCAAGGATCACGCATTATCGGGTAACGTGCCAGTCTCAATAGGTGAAACGATTCAGCAGAAGCTGTCCCCCTGCCTGCGGCCACTATGCTGGTCACCAGGGACAGCCTCGCTGTTCACCCCAACAAGCGGATAACCGCCCCGTTTCGGCAGCCCGGCCTTCCTCCCGGGCCAGCCGCTGAGGAGAACGATGTGCTCGAACTGACCGCGCAGCAGGTCCGCATGCAACAGCGGGCCGCGGACAAGCCGGCCGCCCTCGAACTGCTCTGCCAGGCCCTGGAGGCCGACGGCCTGGTCGAGCCGGGCTACCTCGCCGGGCTCAAGGCCCGCGAGGCCCAGGGCTCCACCTACCTCGGCCAGGGCATCGCCATCCCCCACGGCACTCCGCAGACCCGCGACCTCGTGCTCCGCACCGGCGTGCGCCTGCTGCATTTCCCCGAAGGCGTGGACTGGGGCGACGGGCAGATCGTCTACCTGGCCATCGGCATCGCCGCGCGTTCGGACGAGCACCTGAACCTGCTGCAACTGCTGACCCGCGCCCTGGGCGAGGGCGACACCGGCGCGGTGCTGCGCGAGGCGCAGGATGCCGAGCAACTGCTGAAGGCCCTGAGCGGCGCCCCGCAAGCCCTGGCCCTGGACGCGCAACTGGTGGCGTTGGGGCAGGGCGCCGAAGACTTCGACGAACTGCTGCTGCTCGCCGCGCGCCGGCTCAAGGCCTCCGGCTGCGTGGAGAGCGGCTTCCTCGCCGCGCTGCAGCAGGGCGAGGCGCTGCCGCTGGGCGAGGGGCTGTGGTGGTTGGGCGGCGGCGAGAAGGTCAGCCGGCCCGGCCTGGCCTTCGTCACCCCGCAGCGCGAACTACAGCACGCCGGCCAGCCCCTGCGCGGGCTGTTCTGCCTGGCCGAGCGCGGCGATGCGGCGCGCGTTGTGCTGGAACGCCTGTGCGACCTGCTGGTGGACGGCCGTGGCGCCGAACTGGCCCGTGCGACTTCGGTGCGCGCCGTGCTGGAGGCCCTGGGCGGCGAGCTGCCGGTGGACTGGCCGAGCCTGCGCGTGCCCCTGGCCAACCCCCATGGCCTGCATGCGCGGCCGTCGCAGGTGCTGATGCAGATGGCCCGCGACTTCGACGGCGAAATCCGCGTGCGTGTCGCCGACAGCGAGGCTGCGCCGGTGTCCATCCGCAGCCTGAGCAAGCTGCTCAGCCTGGGCGCCCGGCGTGGCCAGGTGCTGGAGTTCTTCGCTGAGCCGGCGATCGCCGAGGCGGCGCTGCCGGCCCTGCGCGAGGCAGTGGAGCAGGGCCTGGGCGAGGAAGTCCTGCCGCTGGCGGACGCACCTGTGGAACCCGAGGCGCCGGCCGAGCCGGAAGCGCCCTTGCCCGAACTGGTCCGGGGCGAGTGGCTGGGCGCCATCGCTGCGGCCCCGGGCATCGCCAGCGGCCCGGCGCATCTGCAAGTGGAGCCGAAATTCCAATTCCCGGCCCGCGGCGAATCCCCCGAGATCGAGGCGCAGCGCCTGGCCGAGGCCAAGGCCGCCATCGCCACGGAGATCGAGGCCCTGGTGGAGCACAGCCGAAGCAAGGCGGTGCGCGACATCTTCGTCACCCACCAGGCCCTGCTCGACGATCCCGAACTGGGCGCCGAAGTGGCCGTGCAATTGGCCGACGGCGCCAGCGCCGAAGCAGCCTGGCACGCGGTGATCGAACGGGCCGCCAGCCAGCAGGAGGCCCTGGGCGATGCCCTACTCGCCGAGCGCGCGGCGGACCTGCGCGACCTCGGCCGCCGGGTGCTGGCGCGCCTGTGCGGGGTGAGCCTGGCCACCGCGCCGGCGCAGCCGTACATCCTGGTGATGGACGAGGTCGGGCCTTCCGACGTGGCGCGCCTGGACCCCGAGCGCGTGGCCGGCATCCTCACCGTGCGCGGCGGCGCCACCTCGCACAGCGCCATCATCGCCCGCGCCCTGGGCATTCCCGCCCTGGTCGGCGCCGGCGAAGGCCTGCTGGCGCTGCCGCCGGGCACGCCGCTGCTGCTCGACGGCGAGCGTGGCCGTTTCGTGGTGGCGCCTGCGGACGAGGTGCTGGAACAGGCCCTGCGCCAGCGTGAGGAACACCAGCGCCGCCAGGCCCTGGCCGAGGCGCGCCGGCATGAACCGGCGCGCACCCGCGACGGCCATGCGGTGGAAGTCTGCGCCAACCTCGGCGACAGCGCCGGCGCCGCCCAGGCCGTGGAACTGGGCGCCGAAGGCGTGGGCCTGCTGCGCAGCGAGTTCGTCTTCCTCGACAGCCCGCGCGCGCCGGACCTGGCGGCCCAGGAAGCCGAGTACCGCCGCGTGCTCGACGCCCTCGACGGTCGCCCGCTGGTGGTGCGCACCCTGGACGTGGGCGGCGACAAGCCGCTGCCGTACTGGCCGATCCCCGCCGAGGCCAACCCCTACCTGGGCGTGCGCGGCATCCGCCTGACGCTGCAGCGCCCGCAGATCTTCGAGACGCAGCTGCGCGCCCTGCTGCAGGCGGCCGCCGGGCGGGCGCTGCGGATCATGTTCCCGATGGTCGGCCAGGTCGAGGAATGGCGCCGGGCGCGCGACCTGGCGCTGGCCCTGCGCGAGGAATACGACTGCGCCGACCTGCAGCTGGGCATCATGGTCGAGGTGCCCTCGGCGGCGCTGCTGGCGCCGGTGCTGGCGCGCGAGGTGGACTTCTTCAGCGTCGGCACCAACGACCTGACGCAGTACGCCCTGGCCATCGACCGCGGCCACCCGACGCTGTCCGCCCAGGCCGACGGCCTGCACCCGGCGGTGTTGCAACTGATCGACATGACCGTGCGCGCCGCCCATGCCCACGGCAAGTGGGTGGGCGTGTGCGGCGAGCTGGCCGCCGACGCCCAGGCGCTGCCGGTCCTGCTGGGGCTGGCGGTGGACGAACTCAGCGTGTCCGCGCGCAGCATCCCGCTGGTGAAGCAGGGCGTGCGCGAACTGGACCTGAGCCAGGCCCGCGAACTGGCCGGCGCCGCCCTCGGCCTGGCCTCGGCGGCGGAGGTCCGCGCCCTGGTGGCGCGGGCCCTGGGGGAGGCGCGCTGATGGCCCGCATCCTCACCCTCACCCTGAACCCGGCGCTGGACCTCACCGTGCGCCTGCCGAGCCTGGAACTGGGCGCGGTGAACCGCAGCGAGGCGGTGCTGGCCCAGGCCGCCGGCAAGGGCCTGAACGTCGCCCAGGTGCTCGCCGACCTCGGCCATGAGCTGAGCGTGGGCGGCTTCCTCGGCGCCGACAACGCCGAGGCCTTCGACGCGCTGTTCCGCCGCCGCGGCTTCCGCGACGCCTTCGTCCGGGTGCCGGGCGAGACGCGCAGCAACATCAAGCTGGCCGAGCGCAGCGGGCGCATCACCGACCTCAACGGCCCCGGCCTGGAAGTGGGTGCCGAGGCCCAGCGGCGCCTGCTGGACGGCCTGGACGAACTGGCCGCCGATCAGGATCTGGTGGTGGTGGCCGGCAGCCTGCCGCGCGGCGTGCAGCCGCAGTGGCTGTATGAGCTGCTGCTGCGCCTGAAGCGCCTGGGCCTGCGCGTGGCCCTGGACAGCAGCGGCGAGGCCCTGCGCCAGGGGCTGGCGGCCAAGCCCTGGCTGGTCAAGCCGAACGCCGAGGAACTGGCCGAGGCTTGCGGCCCGGCGGGCGAGGGTGGCGTCGATGCCCAGGCCCGCGCCCTGCGCGCCGGCGGCATCGAGCACCTGGTGCTCTCCGAGGGCGCCGAGGGCGTGCGCTGGTACGGCCCGGACGGGCTGTGGCAGGCGACGCCGCCGAAGGTCGAGGTGGCCAGCACCGTGGGCGCCGGCGACTCGCTGCTGGCGGCCATGGTCGACGGCCTGCTCGCCGGCCGGCCCGCCGCGCAGGTGCTGCGCCAGGCCACCGCACTGGCCGCCCTGGCCGTGACCCAGTTCGACTTCGGCATCGCCGACCGCGAGCGCCTGGCCCGCCTGCAGGAGCAGGTGGCGGTGCGCACGCTGGATCGATCCGCCCGCCCGCAGCGCCGGGCGGAGCCATGACAAGAGGTACGACGATGAACCTTGCCCTGATCACCGCCTGCCCCAACGGCCAGGTCACCAGCCTGCTCAGCGCGCGCCTGCTGCGCGCCGCCGCCGAACGCCTGGGCTGGTCGGTGTGCGTCGAGAGCAACGAGCCGCAGCGCCCCGAGCAGCGCCTGAGCGCCGAACAGATCGGCTCGGCCGACCTGGTGCTGGTGGTCAGCAGCCAGCCGCTGGACTTGTCCCGCTTCGCCGGTAAGCCGCTGTTCCAGGCGCGCCCGGCCGAGGCCCTGGCCGAGCCCGCGGCCTTTCTGCAACGCGCCGCCGCCGAGGCGCAGCCCTGGCAAGGCACGCAGGCCGAGGCCAAGGCGGTGCGGGTAGTGGCGGTGACCGCCTGCCCCACAGGCGTGGCGCACACCTTCATGGCCGCCGAAGCGCTGCAGCAGGCCGCCGAGCGCCTGGGCTGGCAGCTGCGGGTGGAAACCCAGGGCTCGGTGGGCGCGCGCAACCCGCTGTCGGCCGAGGACATAGCCGCCGCCGACGTGGTGCTGCTGGCCGCCGACATCGAGGTGAACGCCGAGCGCTTCGCCGGCAAGCGCATCTTCCGATGCGGTACCGGCGTGGCGCTGAAGCAGCCCGAGGCGACCTTGCGCAAGGCCCTGGAGGAAGGCGCCACGGAAAGCGCCGTCGCCGCCGCTGCGCAGAAGCCGGGCAAGGGCGAGGCGCGCGGGCTGTACAAGCACCTGTTGACCGGCGTGTCGTTCATGCTGCCGATGGTGGTGGCCGGCGGCTTGCTGATCGCGCTGTCCTTCGTGTTCGGCATCCAGGCCTTCAAGGAGCCGGGCACCCTGGCCGCGGCGCTGATGCAGATCGGCGGCGAAAGCGCCTTCAAGCTGATGGTGCCGATGCTCGCCGGCTACATCGCCTGGTCCATCGCCGACCGCCCGGGCCTGGCGCCGGGGATGATCGGCGGCCTGCTGGCCAGCAGCCTGGGCGCCGGCTTCCTCGGCGGCATAGTGGCGGGCCTGCTGGCCGGCTACTCGGCGCGCGCGGTGAGCCAGTGGCTGAAGCTGCCGCAGAGCCTGGAGGCGCTCAAGCCGATCCTGCTGATCCCGCTGCTGTGCAGCCTGTTCACCGGGCTGGTGATGATCTACGTGGTGGGCCAGCCGGTGGCCGGGCTGATGAGCGCGCTCACCGACTTCCTGGCCGGCATGGGCACGGCCAACGCCATCCTCCTCGGCCTGCTGCTCGGCGGCATGATGTGCGTCGACCTCGGCGGGCCGATCAACAAGGCCGCCTACGCCTTCTCCGTGGGCCTGCTGGCCTCGCAGAGCTACGCACCCATGGCGGCGACCATGGCCGCCGGCATGGTGCCGCCGATCGGCATGGGCCTCGCCACCCTGCTGGCCCGGCGCAAGTTCGCCCAGAGCGAGCGCGAGGCGGGCAAGGCGGCGCTGGTGCTGGGCCTGTGCTTCATCTCCGAGGGCGCCATCCCCTTCGCCGCCAAGGACCCGCTGCGGGTGCTGCCGGCCAGCGTGGTGGGCGGCGCGCTGACCGGGGCGCTGTCGATGTACTTCGGCTGCAAGCTGCTGGCGCCCCATGGCGGGTTGTTCGTGCTGCTGATTCCCAATGCGATGAATCATGCGCTGGCGTATCTGCTGGCGATCGTCGTGGGGAGTGTGGTGACGGGGGTGATTTATGCGCTGCTCAAGCGGGATGAGGTGCAGGGGATGGTGGGGGTGCCTGTGCGGGCTGCTGAGTGATTCCGTTGGGCAATGCACCGGTGCCAGTTCCAAGAGCGCCCTCTCCCTAACCCTCTCCCTGAAGGGAGAGGGGACCGTTCGGAGTGCTTGGATGTTCTGGAGTCAGCCGGCTAGCACGAAGTTTCCGACTGACGCCAGGCCTTCTCTCGGCACGGACAAGCCCCCTCTCCCTTCAGGGCGGGGCGCGCAGCCGAGGGCTGGGGAGAGGGAGCGGAGTCAATCCAACGCACCAGCGCCGCCGGGAAACACGGTTCGCGAGCAAGCTCGCTCGCCCCTCAGGCACTCCGCCGCAACGGCTGCTCCTGCGCCGGCACCGGCAGCCGGTGCGAATCCCCCCGGCCCATGGCGAAGTATTCGAAGCCATAGCGCGCCATCCGCTCCGGATCGTAGAGGTTGCGCCCATCGAAGATCACCGGCGCCTTCAGGCGGCTGGCCAGCAGCTCGAAGTCCGGGGCCTTGAACTGCTGCCACTCGGTGCAGATCACCAGGGCATCGGCGCCGCCCAGCGCTGCCTCGGGGGTGCCCATCAGCGTCAGGCGTTCGTCATGGCCATACAGGCGCTGGGCCTCGGGCATGGCTTCGGGGTCGAAGGCGCGGACCTTGGCCCCGGCCGCCCACAGCGCCTCCATCAGGGCGCGGCTGGGGGCGTCGCGCATGTCGTCGGTGTTGGGCTTGAACGACAGGCCCCAGAGGGCGAAGGTGCGGCCCTTGAGGTTGCCGCCGAAGTAGGCGGCGATGCGCTCGAACAGCTTGTGCTTCTGGCGCTGGTTGATGGCCTCCACCGCGCGCAGCAGGTCGCTGGAGCAACTGGCGTCGTCCGCGCTGTGGATCAGGGCCTGGACGTCCTTGGGGAAGCAGGAGCCGCCGTAGCCGCAGCCGGGGTAGATGAAGTGGTAGCCGATGCGCGGGTCGGCGCCCATGCCCTGGCGCACCGCCTCGATGTCGGCGCCCAGGTGCTCGGCCAGCTCGGCGATCTGGTTGATGAAGCTGATCTTGGTGGCGAGCATGCAGTTGGCGGCGTACTTGGTCAGCTCCGCGCTGCGCAGGTTCATGCACAGGATGCGGTCGTGGTTGCGGTTGAACGGCTCGTAGATCTCGCGCATCACGTCCAGCACCTCGGGCCGCTCGCAGCCGATGACGATGCGGTCGGGGCGGCGGCAGTCGGCCAGGGCCGAGCCTTCCTTGAGGAATTCCGGGTTGGACACGATATCGAAGTCCAGGCTGCGGCCATGCTGGCTCAGCACCTTGTGGATGTGCGCCTTGACCAGGTCGCCGGTGCCCACCGGCACCGTGGATTTCTCGACGATCACCACCGGCGCCTTGCGGTGCAGGGCGATGCCCTCGGCCACCGCGAACACCGCGCCGAGGTCGGCCGAGCCGTCGGCGAGCGGCGGCGTGCCCACGGCGATGAACTGCACCAGGCCGTGGGCCGCGGCGACTTCCACCTCGCTGGTGAAGCGCAGTCGGCCGGCCTCCAGGTTCTCCTTCACCAGCTCGGCCAGGCCCGGCTCGTAGATGCTCACCTGGCCGCGCTGCAGCTTGGCGACCTTGGCCTGGTCGATGTCCATGCAGACCACGTCGTGGCCCACTTCGGCCATGACCGCGGCCTGCACCAGGCCGACGTAGCCGATCCCGAATACGCTGATTTTCATGGTTGTGTCCCTGGTGGTTACGGGTGATTCGAGCGCACCGCCGTGCTGCCGCCCTGGCTGGATCCAGCATGCCGGTGCTTCGTTACGGTTCTTTTGCCGCGCGGCGCGTTGATGGTCAGCACGCCGGCGATCACCAGGGCCACGCCGAGGGCTCCGCGGGCGCTGAGCGGTTCGCCGAAGCCGGGCAGCGCGGCGGCGCCCAGGTAGACCAGGGCGTAGCTGATGCTCAGCAGCGAATAGGCGCGGCCCAGCGGCAGCTGGCGCAGGGCGCCCAGCCAGCACAGCAGCGACAGCGCGTAGGCCAGCACGGCGGCGGCGAGCACGCCCAGCAGCGGCAGGTGATAGGTGCTCAGCGCTTGCAGCCAGTGCGCCGGCTCGGGCAGGCGCACCATGGCCCAGCGCATCCCCAGCTGGGCGCTACTGACCAGGGCCACGCTGCCCAGGGCCAGGGCGAAACCGGTGATGCGGCTCATGCCTGCGCCCCCAGCAGCGCCACGCCGGCGCCGATCAGCAGGATGCCCAGCCAGTGGCGCGCATCGACGCTTTCGCCGAAGAGCAGGCGCGCGGCCAGGGTGACCAGCACGAAGTTCAGGCTCAGCATCGGGTAGGCCAGGCCCACCGGCAGGCGCTGCAACAGCAGCAGCCAGAGCAGCAGGGCGGCGCCCAGGCAGGCCACGGCCAGCAGCAGCCAGGGCGACAGCAGCTTGCCCAACAGGCTCAAGTCGCGTTCGCCCCAGCCGTCCACGGCGAGCTTCTGGGCCACCTGGCCGAGGCAGGTGAGCAGGCACACGGCGGCGAGCAGCAGGGCGGTCATGGCGCAGCCTGCGGGATCAGCAGGAACACCAGGTGGTTTTCCCGGTAGCTGGTGACATCCCGCGGCATCAGCGCCAGCTCGGCTTCGTCGCCGGGGCTGTTGATGCGCAGGATCACGCCCACCGGCCCCTTGCGGCGCGCATCGGCGAGCCAGGCGGGGAAGCCCTCCAGGCTCAGCGAGCGGCCCTGGGCGTCGGGGTAGCCGAGGCCGTACTTGAGCTCGCCCTCGGTGTTGAGCAGGAACACCTCGCTGCGCCCGGTGCGCCAGGCCAGCGCCGAGGCGCTGCCCAGGTCGTTGCTCAGCAGGGTGCGGGCGCCGGCCAGTTCCTCCAGGTGCTGGGCGATGAACTGGTCGGGCATCTTGCTGTTGATCATGCGCTCGGGCAGCGCCGCCGGCGCCGCGGCCACCAGCAGCCAGGCGGCCAGCGCCGGGGCGGCCCACAGTTGTTGCGGGCGCAGCCATTGCAAGGCGCCGCACAGGGCCCAGAGGGCGCAGACCAGGCCGATCAGCAGCAGGCTCGGCAGTTGCTGGTGGTACAGCGCCTTCTTCGCCTGCAGGAATGCCAGCGCGGCCAGGCCGAGCAGGCCCAGCAGCAGGTTCAGCGCGCCGTTCAGGCGCAGCGTCCGCAGGCGCCCGCTCTCCAGGGCGCAGGCCAGGGCATCGGCCATCAGCAGGGCCAGGGGCGCGAAGCAGGGCATGATGTAGGTCGGCAGCTTGCCCCTGGCCAGGCTGAAGAACAGGAAGGGCATGGCGAACCACAGCAGCAGGAACACCGCGTGGGGCGTGCGGCGCGCCTGCCAGCCGCGCTGGAAGGCGGCGGGGACCAGCAGCGTCCAGGGCGCCGCGCAGGCGAACAGCAGCGGCACGAAGAACCAGAACGGCCGCGCGTGCTGGGCGTCGCTGCCGGCGAAGCGCTGGATGTGCTCGTGCCAGAAGAAGAAATGCCAGAAGTCCGGCTCGCGCAGGTGCACCGCCAGCACCCAGGGCAGGCTGGCCAGCAGCGCCACCAGCACCGCCAGCGGGCCGAGCAGGAAGAGTTCGCCCAGGCGCCGGCGCCACAGCGCATAGGGCAGCGCCACCAGCACCGGCAGCAGGCCGGCGAGGAAGCCCTTGGTCATGAAGCCCATGGCGCAGGCCGCGCCCAGCGTGATCCAGGCGCCGAGGCGGGCGCGGTGCGAGGTGGCCTCGAAGGCGAACCACAGGGCGAACAGGCTCAGGTTTACCCACAGGGTGAATTGCGGGTCGAGGTTGGCGTAGCCGGCCTGCCCGGCGATCAACGCGAAGCTGGCGTAGAGCAGCGCGGCCATCCACGCCCGGCCCGGCTGCGGCCACAGCCGCCGGCCCAGCAGCCAGACCAGCAGGGTGCTGCAGGCGCTGACCAGCACCGAGGCGAAGCGCACGCCGAACAGGTTCTCGCCGAACGCCGCCTGGCCGAGGGCGACCAGCCAGTAGCCGGCGATGGGCTTCTCGAAGTAGCGCAGGCCGAGGAAGTGCGGCGTCACCCAGTCGCCGCGCTGCAGCATTTCCTGGGCGACCTGCGCGTAGCGCGTCTCGTCGGGTATCCACAGGCCGTGCAGGCCCAGCGGCACGAGGAAGAACAGGACCAGCACGGCCCCGGCCAGCAAGCTATAGCGCCGGTTCATCGCTGTACGCCCAGCCAGCCTTCGCGGCCCGCCAGGCTGCCGCGGCGCAGTTCGCCCAGCGGCAGCGTCGCCGGGTCGGCCGGCAGCAACTGGCCGAGGGGGCGGAAGCGGATGCCGCCCTCGCGGGCATGGCCCAGCAGCGCGCGGAAGACGTCGGCCATGACGATGCCTTCCACCTCGGCGTGCACGGTGTAGACGTTCAGCGCCCGCGGGCGGAAGCGGGCCATGATGAAGTCGTTGAAGGCGTCGGCGGAAAGGTCCGGGCCCACCACCTCGTCGAAGGTCGGCAGGTCCACCGGCACCTGCGGGGTGCCTGGGCGGCCGTCGGCCAGGCGCGGGCGGAACGGCGAGGCGCCGCGGCAGTCGCTGTTGTAGCGGAAGCCGAAGGCCTCTTTCGCCTGCACGGTGCGCTCGTCGGCGCGCCAGCCGGCCACCGCCGAGCAGTCCACGCGCTGGCCGAGGATGTCGCTGAGGCTGTCCACGCCCAGGGCGATCTGCCGGTGCAGCTGCTCGGCGCTCCAGTGGCCGGCGTTGGCCTGCCAGCCGTGGTGGTCCCAGGCGTGTAGGCCGACCTCGTGGCCGGCGGCCAGGGTGCGCCGCATCAGCGGGCCGAGGTCGCGGCCGATGGGCCGGCCGGGCCAGGCGGTGCCGGCCAGGAGGATGTCCCAGCCATACAGGCTGGCGGCTTTGGAGCGCAGCATCTTCCACAGGAAGCGCGGCCGCGCCAGGCGCCACAGGTGGCGGCCCATGTTGTCCGGGCCGACGCTGAAGAAGAAGGTCGCCTTCACCCCGGCCTCGTCGAGCAGCTCCAGCAGCCGCGGCACGCCGTCGCGGGTGCCGCGGTAGGTGTCGACGTCGATGCGCAGCCCGGCCTGCATCAGCTGGCGACCCTCAGCTTGCCGGCCTGCTGCTGCTCGGCGATGGCTTCGCGCAGGAAGAAGTCGAGGGTCTTGGCGATGGTCTCGCGCATGTGCACCTTCGGCTCCCAGTCCAGCAGGCGGCGGGCGTTGTCGATGCTCGGCTTGCGGTGCGCCACGTCCTGGTAGCCGTCGCCGTAGAAGCTGCGGCTCTCCACCTCGCGGAAGCCGGCGAAGGGCGGGAAGTGCGCGCGCAGCGGGTGGGCCTCGAACTGGCGCAGCAGTTCCTCGCCCAGCTCGCGGATGCTCGCCTCGTTGTCCGGGTTGCCGATGTTGACGATCTGCCCGTCGCAGCGCCCGCCGTCGTTGTCGACGATGCGCGCCAGGGCCTCGATGCCGTCGTCCACGTCGGTGAAGCAGCGCTTCTGCGCGCCGCCGTCGACCAGGCGGATCGGCGTGCCTTCCACCAGGTGCAGGATCAGCTGGGTGATGGCTCGCGAACTACCGATGCGCGCCGAGTCCAGGCGGTCCAGGCGCGGCCCCATCCAGTTGAACGGGCGGAACAGGGTGAAGCGCAGGCCCTTCTGGCCGTAGGCCCAGATCACCCGGTCGAGCAGCTGCTTGGACACCGAGTAGATCCAGCGCTGCTTGTTGATCGGGCCCACCACCAGGTTCGAGCTGTTCTCGTCGAAGCTGGCATCGCTGCACATGCCGTACACCTCGGAGGTGGACGGGAAGATCACCCGCTTGCCGTACTTCACGCAGTAGCGCACCAGCTTGAGGTTTTCCTCGAAGTCCAGCTCGAACACGCGCAGCGGGTTGCGGGTGTATTCGATGGGGGTGGCGATGGCCACCAGCGGCAGCACTACGTCGCACTTCTTGATGTGGTACTCGATCCACTCGGTGTGGATGCTGATGTCGCCCTCGACGAAGTGGAAGTCCGGGTTGCTCTTCAGCCGTTCGACGGCGTCGGAGCCGATGTCCAGGCCGTACACCTCGTAATTGCCGTCGCGCAGCAGGCGCTCGGAGAGATGGTTGCCGATGAAGCCGTTGACGCCGAGGATCAGCACCCGCGTCTTGCGCCGGGGCTTGCCCACCGCGTGCAGTCGCGAGCCGGTCACCAGGCCCATCTCGCGGGCCAGTTGCGCGCCGGCGAGGAACAGCCCGGCGTCGCCCTGCTGGCCGGCGACTATCTCCAGGCTGTCTTCGCCGCAGGCGATGCGCAGCGGCTCCACGCTGAGCACGGCGCCGGCCGGGCGGCCCTGGTTGCCGGGCACCACCTTCGACTGCCAGACGATCAGCTTGCGCTCGCCCACCGGGGCGAAGGCGCCGGGGTAGGGCTGCGTCACCGCGCGCACCAGGTTGTGCAGCGCGCCGGCCGGGCGGCGCCAGTCGAGCTGGCCGTCGGCGGGGGTGCGGCGGCCGAAGTAGCTGGCCTGGCTTTCGTCCTGCTCGCGCTCGACGAAGTCGCCTTCGAGCATCGCCGGCAGCAGCCGCTCGAGCAGTTCGCCGGCGGCTTCGCGCAGCTTGCCGTGCAGGCTCAGGGCGGTGTCTTCGGCGTCGATGGCCACGCGCTGCTGGGCGATGATGGCGCCGGCGTCGGGGCGCTTGACCATGCGGTGGAGGGTCACGCCGGTCTCGCTTTCGCCGTTGACCAGCACCCAGTTGGCCGGGGCGCGGCCGCGGTAGCGCGGCAGCAGCGAGCCGTGCAGGTTGAAGGCGCCGCGGCGGGCGCAGGCCAGCAGTTCCTCGCCGAGCAGGTGGCGGTAGTAGAACGAGAAGATGAACTGCGGCTGCAGCTCGCGGATGCGCGCGATCCACAGCGGGTGGTTGACGTCCTCCGGGGCGTGCACCGGGATGCCGCGCTGCGCGCACAGCTGCGCCACCGAGCCGAAGAAGCGGTTTTCCCGCGCGTCGTCGGCGTGGGTGAACACCGCGTCGATCTGGTAGCCGGCGGCCAGCAGGGCTTCGATGCCGGCGCAGCCGATGTCGTGGTAGGCGAATACGAGGGTCTTGGCGCTCATTGGGCTAGGGACTCGACGGCAGGGGTAGGGGAGATCGACGCGGTGCTGGCGGTGGGCAGGGCCGCGCCGCGCGCCACGCGCTCGATGAAGAAGCGCGGGCGGGCGCGCACGTCGTTGTACATGCGGCCCAGGTACTCGCCGAGCAGGCCCATGCCGACCAACTGCACGCCGCTGAACAGGAAGAGGATGGCGAACAGCACGAACAGGCCGTCGCCGGCCCAGGCCGCGCCGAACAGCAGGCGCAGCGCCAGCAGCAGGACGCCGAAGGCCGTCCCGGCCAGGGCCATGCCGGCGCCGACCAGGCTGAGCAGGCGCAGCGGGCTGGTGGTCATGCAGGTGACCAGGTCGAACATCAGGTTGACCAGGCGCAGGAAGCCGTACTTCGACTCGCCGTGCTCGCGCTCGGCATGGCCGACCACGATCTCGCTGGTGTGGCGGGCGAAGCTGTTGGCCAGGATGGGGATGAAGGTGCTGCGCTCGCGGCAGGCCAGCATCGCCTTGACGATGCCGCGGCGGTAGGCGCGCAGCATGCAGCCGTAGTCGCTCATGGCCACGCCGGTGGAGCGCTGCACGGCCAGGTTGATCAGCTTCGACGGCCAGCGGCGCAGGGCCGAGTCCTGGCGGTCGCCGCGCACCGTGCCGACCACGTCGTAGCCCCTGGCGGCCTGCTCGACCAGCCGCGGGATTTCCTCCGGCGGGTTCTGCAGGTCGGCGTCGAGGGTGATCACCAGGTCGCCGCGGCACTGCTCGAAGCCGGCCATGATCGCCGCGTGCTGGCCATAGTTGCGGTTGAGGATGACCGCCAGCACGTGGCTGTCGGGCGCCTCGGCGGCTTCCTGGAGCAGCTCGGCGGAGCCGTCGCGGCTGCCGTCGTCGACCAGCACGATTTCGTAGGCGCGGCCGAGCTGGTGGCAGGCGGCGTCGGTGCGGCGCAGCAGTTCGGGCAGGCTGTCCTGCTCGTTGTACACCGGGATGACCACGGAGACGCAGTCGATGGCATAGGGTTTCACGGGTTCACCGAAGAAGGGTTTCGCAGGCCCCGACCACGCGCTCCAGGTCGGCGTCGGTCATGTCGGGGAACAGCGGGATGGAACACAGGCGCGCCGAGTTCCATTCGGTGGCGGGCAGGCTGACGCCGGGGAAGCGCTGGCGGTACCAGGTGTGCAGGTGGGTGCCGATGAAGTGGATGCCGCTGCCGATGCCGCGCTGCTGCAGGGCCTGCATGAAGGCGTCGCGATGCATGCCGCAGGCCTGCTCGTCGATGCGCAGGATGAACAGGTGCCAGGCGTGCTGCTGCGGGTAGCCGGGCACGCTCAACGGCTGCACCGGCAGGTGCGCCAGGCGCTCCAGGTACTGCGCGGCGAGTTCGGCGCGGTGGGCGTTGAGCGCGTCCAGGCGCTCCAGCTGTATCAGGGCGATGGCGGCGTTGATGTCGGTGAGGTTGTACTTGAAGCCCGGCTCGATCACCTGCGCCTGGGGCTTGCGGCCGTGGCTCAGGCGGTCGTAGGCGTCCACCCCCAGGCCGTGGAACTTCAGGGTGCGCACGCGGTTGGCCAGGGCTTCGTCGTCGCTGACGAACATCCCGCCCTCGGCGCAGGTCATGTTCTTGATGGCGTGGAAGGAGAAGATCGCCGTGCCGCGTGAACCGACGTGGCGGCCGCGGTAGCGGGTGCCGGCGGCGTGGGCGGCGTCCTCGATCACCGCGATGCCGTGTTTTTCGGCCAGCGCGTAGAGCGGGTCGAGGTCGAAGGCGGCGCCGGCGTAGTGCACCGGGATGATCGCCTTCGTGCGCGGGGTTATGGCCGCCTCGATGCGCGCGGCGTCGGTCATCAGGGTGTCGCGGTCGACGTCGACGAACACCGGCGTGGCGCCCAGCAGGCAGATCATGTTGGCGGTGGACACCCAGGTCTGCGACGGGGTGATCACCTCGTCGCCCGGGCCGATGCCCAGCGCGAGCAGGGCGATGTGCATGGCGCCGGTGGCCGAGGCCACGGCCACCGCGTGCTTGCAGCCGACGTAGTCGGCGAAGCGCTGCTCCAGCAACTGGTTCTGCGGGCCGGTGGTGATCCAGCCGGAGCCGAGCACCTGGCTGACGGCCTGGATTTCCTCGGCGCCGATGCTGGGCCGGGAGAAGGGGAGGAACGCGTTGTCCATGCGGGTCACGGGACTGTGGCCATTGAATGCATCCATGCTCGCCGAGCAATCGTTAAGAACCCGTTATGAGCATGTTCGGAAAATGTCGCGGCCCTGCCTGCACCCTGGCGGGGCAGGGCAGACGGGTGGGAAGGGATCGTTGCGGGCCCTTCGCCAGGAGTGCCGGTGGCTGCCGCGCAGGGCGCCGAAAATGGGCCCGCAGGCCGCGGTCGCTCTATTCCGGGGCAAATTGAACGAGCGCTCGATTTGGCCGGAAAACACTGTTGAACACTCGTTCATTCGTGGTTATGGTGATGCCACGCCCCGCCGCCGAACGCCGTTCCAGCCGCGGGTTCTCCGTCATTCGGGTGAGGTCCGTGCATGCGTTATTCGTCGCTTGTGGACAGGATGGTCGGGCCAGGCGCAGCCGCCTGGGATATCCACTACGCCGCTGTGGCGGCGCAACGCGCCGGGGAGGATGCGATCGTCCTCAGCGTCGGCGATCCGGACTTCGCCACCCCGGCCTTCATCACCGACGCCGCGGTGGCCTCGCTGCAGGCCGGCGACACCCACTACAGCGACGTGGCTGGGCGTCCGGAACTGCGCCAGGCCATCGCCGACCTGTACCGGCGGCGCTTCGACCTGCAGGTGGGCGCGGACAACGTCATCGTCCTCGCCGGCGCGCAGAACGCCCTGTTCGCCGCCGCCCTGTGCCTGCTGGAGGCCGGCGACGAAGTCATCGTCTTCGACCCGGTCTACGTCACCTACGAGGCCACCTTGAAGGCCACCGGCGCCAAGCTGGTGGCGGTGCCCACTCCCGCCGACAACGGCTTCCGCCTCGACGCGACGGCCCTGGAAGCTGCCATCACCCCGCGCACCCGGGCGATCTTCTTCGCCAACCCGAACAACCCCACCGGCGTGGTCATGCGCCCCGACGAGCTGCGCGCCATCGCCGCCGTCGCCGAGCGCCACGACCTCTGGGTGGTGGTGGACGAGGTGTACGAGGCGCTGACCTTCGAGCAGCCGCACCAGAGCTTCGCCGCGCTGCCGGGCATGGCCGCGCGCACCCTGAGCCTGGGCAGCCTGTCCAAGTCCCACGCGATGACCGGCTGGCGCGCCGGCTGGATAGTCGCCGAGCCGAAGCTGGTCGGGCACATCGAGAACCTGGCGCTGAACATGCTCTACGGCCTGCCCGGCTTCGTGCAGGAGGCCGCGTTGGCGGCGGTGCGCCGTCACGACGAGGTGGCCGCCGGGATGCGCGAGGTCTACCGCCGGCGCCGCGACCTGGTGCTGCGGCAGCTGGCGCGCAGCCCGCGGCTGAAGGTGCTGAGCCCCGAGGCCGGGATGTTCGTGATGGTCGACGTGCGCGGCACGGGCCTGAGTTCCCTGGACTTCGCCTGGCAGCTGTTCCGCGCCTGCGGCGTGTCGGTGCTCGACGCCGCCGCTTTCGGGCCCCAGGCCGACGGCTTCGTGCGGCTGTCCTTCACCCTGGCCGACGAGACACTGGCCGAGGCCTGCGAGCGCATCCTCGCCTTCGTCGAGGGTTTGCCCGCGGCATCCCCTGTAGGAGCGGGCCCTGCCCGCGAATCGCGCGCAGGGCGCGCTCCTACACAGAGCGTGCTCGCCAGCAAACCCGTGATCGAAGTCCGCGACCTGCACAAGCGCTTCGGCCAGTTCGAGGTGCTCAAGGGCGTCTCGCTGTCGGCCCGCGAGGGCGGCGTGGTGTCGCTGATCGGCGCCAGCGGCTCGGGCAAGAGCACCCTGCTGCGCTGCATCAACATGCTGGAGGTGCCCAACGCCGGCAGCGTCAGCGTCGACGGCGAGATCATCCGCCTCGACCAGGACCGCCACGGCGAGCCGCGGGTGGCCGACCAGAAGCAGCTGACGCGCATCCGCTCGCGGCTGGGCATGGTGTTCCAGAACTTCAACCTGTGGCCGCACCGCACCGTGCTGGAGAACCTGATGGAGGCGCCGACCTTCGTCCTCCATGAGAGCCGCGCAGAGGCCCGCGAGCGCGCCGAGGCGCTGCTGGCGCGGGTGGGCTTGGCGGAGAAGCGCAACGAATACCCGGCCTTCCTCTCCGGCGGCCAGCAGCAGCGCGTGGCCATCGCCCGCGCCCTGGCGGTGCGGCCGAAGGTGATGCTGTTCGACGAGCCGACCTCGGCGCTGGACCCGGAGCTGGTCGGCGAGGTGCTGCGGGTGATCCGCTCGCTGGCCGAGGAGGGCCGCACCATGATCCTGGTGACCCACGAAATGGCCTTCGCCCGCGACGTCTCCAGCCACGTGGCCTTCCTCCACCAGGGCCTGATCGAGGAGGAGGGCACCCCCGAGGAGGTCTTCGCGCGGCCGCGCAGCGAGCGCTGCCGGCAGTTCGTCAACGCCCACCAGAATCGTTGAACCGGCCGCCCCGCGCGGCCACCCGGGCAAGCTTCTAGCACGACAAACCACAAGAAAGCGGAAGGGGCATCATGAACAGACAGGGTCTTTGCGGTTGGTTGGCGGGTGCGGCATTGCTGGCGGCGGGCATGGCCAGCGCGCAGGCGGAGACATTGCGCTTCGCCCTGGCGGCGGAGCCCTACCCGCCGTTCTCGGTGAAGCAGCCGGACGGCCAGTGGACCGGCTTCGAGCCGGACCTGATCCACAAGGTCTGCGCCGAGATGAAGGCGCAGTGCGAGATCGACGAGGTGGCCTGGGACGGCATCATCCCGGCGCTGATGGCGAAGAAGATCGACGTCATCTTCAACTCCATGTCCATCACCGACGAGCGCGAGAAGCAGATCGCCTTCAGCGTGCCCTACTACGACACCCCGGTGGCGGTGGCCGCGCCGGCCGCCAGCGACATCAGCGTCAGCCCCGAGGGCCTGAAGGGCAAGGTGATCGGCGTGCAGATCTCCACCGTCAGCTCCAACTACCTGAAGAAGTACTACGAGAAGATCGCCGACGTGCGCTACTACGACACCCAGGACTCGGTGAACGCCGACCTGGTGGCCGGGCGCATCGACCTGATGATGGCCGACGGCATCGCCGTGAAATCCTTCCTCGATTCCCCCGACGCCAAGGCCGCGGGCATCGTCAGCAAGGGCGAGGTGCCCCACGACCCGCTGTTCGGCCGCGGCGTGGGCGCCGGCCTGCGCAAGGACGACACCGCGCTGAAGGCCAGGCTCGACGAGGCCATCGGCAAGCTGCTGGCCAGCGACGACTACAAGGCGCTGTCGGACAAGTACTTCGGCCTCAGCGTCGCGCCCAAGCAGCAGTGATGAGCCGGCGCCGCCCCTGCCCGGGCGGCGCCGTCGTTCGAGGAATTCACCATGCAATCCTATCTCGACCTCGTCGGCTTCGGCGCCCAGGGCTGGGGGCCGGCGCTGCTGCGCGGGCTGCTGGTCACCCTGCAGATTTCCTTCGGCGCCTTCCTGGTCGGCATGCTGATCGGCCTGGGCGCCGCCAGCGCCAAGCTCAACGGCCCGCGCCCGCTGGCCGCCGCCGCGCGCGGCTACACCACGCTGTGCCGGGCGGTGCCGGAGCTGCTGCTGATCCTGCTGCTGTACTACGTCGGCTCCATGGGCCTGAACCAGCTGTTCGCCTGGCTCGGCTACGGCGACGTGAAGCTCAACGGCACCATGGTCGCCATCGCCGTGCTCGGCCTGGTGCAGGGCGCCTACGCCTCGGAAATCTTCCGCGGCGCCATCCAGGCCATCCCCTACGGCCAGATCGAGGCGGCGCGGGCCTACGGCATGCACGGCTTCGGCCTGTTCCGCCGCGTCACCCTGCCGATCATGGCGCCCAACGCCCTGGCCGGGATGGCCAACCTGTGGGTCAACCTGATCAAGGACAGCGCGCTGATCAGCGTGGTGGGCACCAACGAGCTGCTCTACACCGCCAAGCAGGCCGCTGGATCGACGCGCCACTACCTGACCTTCTACCTCACCGCGGCGGCGCTGTACTACCTGCTCACGGTGCTCTCCAACCTGTTCTCCGGCTGGCTCGAGCGGCGCTTCCGCCGCTGGATACCGGCGGTATGAGGGGCGCGCGATGAGCGATCACTGGATATTCGCCTACGCCAGCCTGCTGCTGCGCGGCCTGGGCACCACCCTGTCGCTGCTGCTGGTCAGCGCCGTGCTCGGCTTCGCCCTGGCGCTGCTGATGGCGCTGGCGCGGATGTCGCGCAACCTGTTCGTGGCCAAGGCCAGCCTGGCCTTCACCAGCGTCATCCGCGGCACGCCGCTGCTGGTGCAGATCTACACCTGCTACTACGGCCTGGGCAGCCTGTTCGCCGCCTACCCGCCGATCCGCAGCAGCTTCCTCTGGCCGTACCTGCGCGACGGCTACTGGTACATAGTGCTGGCGCTGGTGCTGTCGGTGGGGGCCTATGTCGGCGAAGTGGTGCGCGGCGGCCTCAAGGCCGTGCCGCGCGGCGAGCTGGAGGCCGCCGCGGCCTTCGGCATGCACCGCCGCCTGGTGCTCTACCGGGTGTGGCTGCCGCGGGCGATCCGCCTGCTGCTGCCGACCCTGGCCGGGGAAACGGTGCTGCTGCTCAAGTCCACCGCGCTGGCCTCGACCATCGCCGTGGTCGACCTGCTGGGCGCGGCCAACGTGGTGCGCGCGCAGACCTTCCAGGTGTATCAGCCGCTGCTGCTGGTGGCGGCCATCTACGTGTGCCTGACGTTCATCATCGAGGGCTGTTTCAACCTGCTGGAGCGCACCACGCCGGTCCGCCGCGAGTCCGTCGCGCCGCGTTCGCGCGCCGGCTGGGTGTTCTGGCGGCGCAAGGCGAAGGTCTAGGCGTAGGCGCCGCGGCGCAGGCCCTCGACCCAGTGGCGGCTGAGCTGCAGGCCGTCCTCGGCGCTGAAGGTGGTGGGGTTCAGGCACCACTCCAGCCACAGGCCGTCGAGCATGGCCGACAGGCCGATGGAGGCCAGGCGCGGGTTGGCGATGGCGAAGCCCTCGCTGCGCGCAAGGTCGGTGATCAGGCCTTCGAGCAGTTGCAGGTAGGCGCGGTAGCCGCGCTCGTGGGCGTCGTTGACCGGCGTGGAATGGCGGATGAGGCTCCAGAACACCACCCAGGGGCTGAGCAGGTCGGGGTCGAGCACGCCCGGGGAGAAGGAGCCGACCAGGAAGGCGTCCAGGCGCGCGGCGGGGTCCAGGCCGGCGGCGGCGACGCTCTCGCGCAGCGACTGGGTGACGCCGGCGGCGAGGCTTTCATAGGCCTGTGCGACCAGCGCCTCGATGCTGCCGAAGTGGTGGTTGACCAGGCCCACGGCCACCCCCGCCTCCTTGGCGATGCGCCGCACCGAGATGCCGGCGTGGCCATCGGCGACCAGGCACTTGAGGCAGGCGCGCACCAGGTCCTCGCGGCGTTCCTCGGGCGTGGCGCGGCGGGCTTTCTGGCGGGGGCTGTCCACGCGGGGGAGTTCCTTGTGCGGGGCGCCGGGGCGCGGTGGGTGGAATCGATACTAGGGGGCGCCGGGCAAGTTTGCCATGCCCCGCGACGAGGGAGGAGGCAAGCATGATCGAAGACGTATCGCTGCGGCTGAGCGGGGATTCCGGCGCGCCATTGACGGTGCCGGCCTGGCGCATCGATGCCGGCCGGCCGGGGCCGCGGGTGCACCTGCAGGCCGGGGTCCACGCCGACGAAATCGCCGGCATGCTGGTGTTGCACCAGTTGCTGACGAGGCTACGGCGGGCGGCGGAGCAGGGGCTGCTCAACGGCAGCGTGACGCTGGTGCCCCAGGCCAACCCCTTCGGCATCGGCCAGTTCCGCCAGGGCCGGATTCTCGGCCGCCATCACGAAGCGACGGCGCGCAACTTCAACCGTGGCTTCCCGGCCTCGGCGAAAGCCACGGGCACGCTGGACAACCTCAGCGACTGGCAGCGCCAGCTGGCCGCGCTGGCGGCGCCGGCGGACATCGTCCTCGACCTGCACACCGACGACGAGGCGCTGCAATACCTCTACGTCCACGAACGCCTGTGGCCGGCGGCGCAGGACCTGGCCGCGGCGCTGCGCGCCGAGCTGGCGATCATCTGGGAAGGCGACAGCGACGGCGCCTTCGAGGAAGTGGTGATCGAACCCTGGCTGGCCGAGGATCGCTTCGACGGGCGCCTGGTGGCCACGGTGGAACTGCGTGGCCAGGGCGACGTCAGCGACGCGCTGGCGCAGCAGGATGCTGACGGGCTGTGGGCTTTTCTCTGCGGGCGCGGGGTGATCCAGGAGGCGGTGGAATTGCCGGCCTGGCAGGGCGTGGCGGTGCCCATGGGCTTCATGGAAACGGTGTTCGCGCCGGTGGCCGGGGTGCTGGTGTTCGAGCGCGAGTTGGGTGAGGTAGTGCAGGCTGGCGAGCGCTTCGCCCGCATCGTCGCGAGGCCGGGGGATGCCGGGAGCGAAGTGGTGCTGCGGTCGCCGCAGACCGGGTTGTTCGTTACCCGCTATCGCGACCGGTTGATCCCGCGCGGGGCGATTGCGGCGAAGTTTACCGGGGCGGCGCCGTCGAGCACCTGGACCTCCGGTGCGCTGGATCCGTGATCGTGTCTCGGCAGAAAGGCTCGCACACACGCCCCGTAGGATGGCGTTGAGCGAAGCGATACCCATCACTGATGTCCGCATGGGTTTCGCAAGCTCAACCCATCCTACGAAAAGCGCCCTGTCTGCGTTCGCGTAGGGCGAATAACCGTTCGCGGTTATCCGCCGTTTGCCCGGCGTCGCGGTCGAGCTCGGAGTGCCCGGAAAGAGGTGCTCCATGGCCGAACCCGAAGCGCGCCTGGGATCAAGGTCAAACGGCGGATAACGCCGTAGGCGTTATGCGCCCTACGGCTGGAAACGAAAACGCCCACACAACGGCGGGCGTTTTCACGAAGGCACCGAACTCAGTGATGCTCGCGCGTGGCGCGGAAGGTGATGTCCGGCCAGCGCTCTTCCATCAGGCTCAGGTTCACCCGGGTGGGGGCCAGGTAGGTGAGGTGGCCGCCGCCGTCCACGGAGAGGTTCTCGAAGGCCTTGTCCTTGAACTCCTTGAGCTTCTTCTCGTCCTTGCATTCGATCCAGCGCGCCGACCAGACGTTGATCTGCTCGTAGGCGCACTCGACCTTGTATTCCTCCTTCAGGCGGCTGGCGACCACGTCGAACTGCAGCACGCCCACGGCGCCGAGGATGATGTCGTTGTTGCGCTCGGGGAAGAACACCTGGGTGGCGCCTTCCTCGGCCAGCTCCTGCAGGCCTTGGCGCAACTGCTTGGACTTCAGCGGGTCCTTCAGGCGCACGCGGCGGAACAGTTCCGGGGCGAAGTGCGGGATGCCGGTGAAGCCCAGGTTCTCGCCTTCGCTGAAGGTGTCGCCGATCTGGATGGTGCCGTGGTTGTGCAGGCCGATGATGTCGCCGGCGTAGGCCTCTTCCAACTGCTCGCGCTCGCTGGAGAAGAAGGTCAGGGCGTCGGCGATCTTCACGTCCTTGCCCAGGCGCACGTGGCGCATCTTCATGCCCTTCTCGTACTTGCCCGAGCAGATGCGCATGAAGGCGATGCGGTCGCGGTGTTTCGGGTCCATGTTCGCCTGGATCTTGAACACGAAGCCTGTGAACTTCTCCTCGGTGGGCTCGACGATGCGCTCGTGGGCAGCGCGCGCCAGCGGCTGCGGGGCCCAGTCGACGATGCAGTCGAGCACCTGGTCGACGCCGAAGTTGCCCAGCGCGGTACCGAAGAACACCGGGGTCATCTCGCCCTTGAGGAAGGCTTCCTTGTCGAACTCGTGGCAGGCGCCCTGCACCAGCTCCAGCTCTTCGAGGAAGTTGTCGTAGAGGTCGCCCAGGTGCGCGCGGGCCTCGTCGGAGTCGAGCTTGTCGATCACCTGGGTCTCGATGCGCTCGTGGCCGTGGCCGGGCACGTAGACGATGATCTTGTCCTCGGCCAGGTGGTACACGCCCTTGAAGTCCCGGTAGCAGCCGATCGGCCAGGTGATGGGCGCGGCCTTGATCTTCAGCACCGCCTCGATCTCGTCGAGCAGCTCGATGGGGTCGCGGATGTCGCGGTCCAGCTTGTTGATGAAGCTGACGATGGGCGTGTCGCGCAGGCGGCAGACTTCCATCAGGGCGATGGTCCGCGGCTCTACCCCTTTACCGCCGTCGAGCACCATCAGCGCCGAGTCCACCGCGGTCAGGGTGCGGTAGGTGTCTTCGGAGAAGTCTTCGTGGCCGGGGGTGTCGAGCAGGTTGACCATGTGCTCGCGGTAGGGGAACTGCATCACCGAGGTGGTGATGGAGATGCCGCGCTGCTTCTCCATCTCCATCCAGTCGGAGGTCGCGTGGCGGTCGGACTTGCGCGACTTCACGGTGCCGGCGACGGCGATGGCCTTGCCCATCAGCAGCAGCTTCTCGGTGATGGTGGTCTTACCGGCGTCGGGGTGGGAGATGATCGCGAAGGTACGGCGCTTGGCGACTTCGGCGGCCTGGTTGGTCATGGGTGCGTGCCTGCTGGAGTTCGGTGACGGCGGGCGCGGTCGGCCCGGAAAAGCGCGGGATTATAGCCCAAAGCCTTGCGTCGCCGGCAGGTGCGGCGACGCAAGGCCCCGCCTCAGTGGCCGTCGTCGGCCGTGGGCGCCGCATCGCGGTAGAGGGTGCGCACCAGCGGGCCGATGGACAGGCCCTGGAGCAGGATGGACACCAGCACCACCACGTAGGTCAGGCTGAGGATCAGGTCGCGCTGCTCGCCCAGCGGCAGCGACAGCGCCAGGGCCACCGAGACGCCGCCGCGCAGACCGCCCCAGACCAGGATGCGGATGGTCCCGCTGGGCACCTGGCGGCGCCCGGCCTCGGTCTGGCGCAGCACCAGGATGGCCGGGGCCACAGTGAGCAGGCGCGAGGCCAGCACCGCGCCGCCGAGGACCAGGGCGGCCACCACGTGCAGCCAGTTGAACGGCAACAGGAGCAGTTCCAGGCCGATCAGGGCGAACAGCAGGGCGTTGAGGATTTCGTCGATCAGCTCCCAGAACTTGTCGATATAGCGCCGCGTCTCGTCGGACATGGCGTACTGGCGCGCCTGGTTGCCGATGATCAGCCCGGCCACCACCATGGCGATCGGCGCCGACACGTGCAGGCGCGCAGCCAGGGCGGCGCCGCCGATGACCAGGGCGAGGGTCAGCATCACTTCCACCTGGTACTGGTCGATGCCGCGCATCATCAGGAACACCCCGTAGCCCAGCGCCGCGCCGAACAGCACGCCGCCCACCGCTTCCTGCAGGAACAGCCAGGCGGTGGCCGAGACGGTCGGCGTCTCGCCGGCCATGAGGATGCCCAGGAGGATGGTGAACACCACCACCGCGGTGCCGTCGTTGAACAGCGACTCGCCGACGATGGTGGTGGCCAGCGGCTTGGGCGCGCCGGCCGAGCGCAGGATGCCGAGCACGGCGATGGGGTCGGTGGGCGAGATGAGCGCGCCGAACAGCAGGCAATAGATGAAGTCCACGTGCCAGCCGAACAGGGCGAAGGTGTAGTAGGCCAGGTAGCCGATCACCGTGGTGGCGATCAGCACGCCGAAGGTGGCCAGCAGGCCGATCGGCCACTTGTAGTTGCGCAGGTCGCCGAGGTTCACGTGCAGGGCGCCGGCGAACAGCAGCGCGGGCAGGAACCAGGTCATCAGCACTTCGGAGAAGTCGATGCGGCGGATGATCTGCTGCATCTCCACCTCCAGCACCGGGTAGCCGGCCATCGACAGGCCCTGGGCGAGGAGCGAGAACACCAGCGCCGTGGCCATCACGCCGATGGTCGGCGGCAGCCGCACGAAGCGGTAGTTCACGTAGGTGAGCAGGGTGGTCAGCGTGATGAACGCCGCGGCGAGGTCGAGCATGTCGCAGGTACTCCTTGGCAAGGCAAGTGGGCCGGCCCCAGTGACCTATCCCTGGGTCGGGGGCACGCGGAAAGAGACCGGATGATAACCGGATATGGCGGACATATTGGCGAGCGCCGAGGTTTCGTCCGACAGGGGCGGGGAGTATGGGGTCCAGCCGTGGTTCGGGTTTCCGAGCCTGGTGCGCGAACTTTCCCCAAAACCTGGAGCGTGATGATGCCGCCGATGAACCCTCGTCGCTGTCCCCGGTCTGTCAAAAAGAAGGGGGATGATTGGGCCGTTCCGAACCCCTGGAAGCCCCGTGCTGTGCGGTATTCCGTGCATTTTGTCGAGTATCTAGAACAGTCAACCGGCAAGGCGACAAAGGGATTCGGGAAAGCGGCAATTTCTGGTTGAACTCACGGACTTCAGGTCCTAAAGTTCGCGCCCGAACGTCCATGCTGGAAACGATCCATCCGGCTCAAGTACTGACGACGAGAGTCTGCCTGACTAATCAGTTCAGCGGTTTCTGCGAGTCCTTCGCAGAAAGCGCCGGGCACCAGGTGATACTCGGCGACATGCCTTGGGAAGTAGGCGAACCAAAGTGGGGAAACGGATTAGACGTTCAGCTTCACCCCTACGTATCCATGTGTTTTGCCATTGGGAGTCCCAACCATGTCCATCAAGGTCGAGGATTACTTCGCCCCTGAAACCTTCCAGCGTATGAAGGCATTTGCCGACAAGCAGGAAACCCCCTTCGTCGTCATCGACAAGCAGACCATCGCCGACGCCTACGACCAGCTGACCCACTGCTTCCCGTTCGCCAAGGTGTACTACGCGGTCAAGGCCAACCCGGCCACCGAGATCACCGAGCTGCTGCGCGACAAGGGCTCGAACTTCGACATCGCCTCGATCTACGAGCTGGACAAGGTGATGAAGACCGGCGTGGGCCCGGAGCGCATCAGCTACGGCAACACCATCAAGAAAGCCAAGGACATCCGCTACTTCTATGAGAAGGGCGTGCGCCTGTTCGCCACCGACTCCGAAGCCGACCTGCGCAATATCGCCAAGGCCGCGCCGGGCGCCAAGGTCTACGTGCGCATCCTCACCGAGGGTTCGACCACCGCCGACTGGCCGCTGTCGCGCAAGTTCGGCTGCCAGACCGACATGGCCATGGACCTGCTGATCCTCGCCCGCCAGCTGGGCCTGGTGCCCTACGGCATCTCCTTCCACGTCGGCTCGCAGCAGCGTGACATCTCCGTGTGGGATGCGGCCATCGCCAAGGTCAAGGTGATCTTCGAGCGCCTGAAGGAAGAAGACGGCATCGAGCTGAAGATGATCAACATGGGCGGCGGCTTCCCGGCCAACTACATCGCCAAGACCAACGACCTGGAAACCTACGCCGAGGAAATCATCCGCTTCCTCAAGGAAGACTTCGGCGACGACCTGCCGGAAATCATCCTCGAGCCGGGCCGCTCGCTGATCGCCAACGCCGGCATCCTGGTCAGCGAAGTGGTGCTGGTGGCGCGCAAGTCGCGCACTGCGGTGGAGCGCTGGGTGTACGCGGACGTGGGCAAGTTCTCCGGCCTGATCGAAACCATGGACGAATCCATCAAGTTCCCGATCTGGACCGAGAAGAAGGGCGAGATGGAAGAAGTGGTGATCGCCGGCCCGACCTGCGACAGCGCCGACATCATGTACGAGCACTACAAGTACGGCCTGCCGCTGAACCTGGCCGCCGGCGACCGCCTGTACTGGCTGTCCACCGGCGCCTACACCACCAGCTACAGCGCGGTGGAATTCAACGGCTTCCCGCCGCTGAAGGCCTTCTACATCTGAGCCGCAGCTGAACCGAAGAAACCCCGCCGATGCGGGGTTTTTTCTTTGCCCCGGCCAATGCCTTCCCCACTGCGCCGAGGGGCTTTTCGTAGGATGGGTTGAGCTTGCGAAACCCATGCGGTGGTGATGATGGGTATCGCTTCGCTCAACGCCATCCTACGAAAAGCTGTGCTTCCTGGCACCGTAGGAGCGGACCTTATCCGCGATAGCCGGAGGTATCGGCGCGATTCGCGGATGAGATCCACTCCTACGCTGCCCCACCCACACCATCCCCGGGACGCACGTCATGCGCACGAAATCGCGGGCAGGGCCCGCTCCTACAGTTCCAGGAAAGCAGGGGCGTAGGAGCGGACCTTGTCCGCGATAGCCGGAGGTATCGGCGCGATTCGCGGATGAGATCCGCTCCTACGCTGCCCCGCCCACGCCATTCCCATGTAGGAGCGCGCCCGGCGCGCGAAATCGCGGGCAGGGCCCGCTCCTACAGTTCCAGGAAAGCACGGGCGTAGGAGCGGACCTTGTCCGCGATAGCCGGAGGTATCGGCGCGATTCGCGGATGAGATCCGCTCCTACGCTGCCCCGCCCACGCCATTCCCATGTAGGAGCGCGCCCTGCGCACGAAATCGCGGGCAGGGCCCGCTCCTACAGTTCCAGGAAAGCACGGGCGTAGGAGCGGACCTTGTCCGCGATAGCCGGGGGTGTCGGCGCGATTCGCGGATGAGATCCGCTCCTACGCGACCCCACCCACGCCATTCCCATGTAGGAGCGCGCCCTGCGCGCGAAATCGCGGGCAGGGCCCGCGCGGCTCAACCCTCGTTGGCCTGGCGCACCTGGACGGCGGCCGGCGCCTTGCTGGCCCTGGCCAACTGCTGGTCGCCCATGGCGTTATCCAGCGGCAACTTGTCGAACTCGTGCAGGCCGTTCTTCGCGTAGGGATCGCCGATCCAGCGCGGCGCCGCGACGAACTCGGGGCTGACCAGGCTCTTGCCCGGCTCGTAGCGGTCGTAGCTCAGGCCGGCCAGGTCGGACAGGGTGTGGATCAGGTGCGAGCTGCTGTAGGGGCGTCCGCTCAGCGCCTGCAGGTCGCGGGGGTGGGCCTGCTGCCAGCTCGGCGAGGTCCAGAGCAGGAAGGGGATGGTGTACATCGGCCGCGTCGGGTCGCCCTCGTTGCGCCCCAGGCGGTCGTGCTTGCCGGAGCTGAAGACTTCCTCGCCATGGTCGGAGAGGTACACCAGGAAGCCGTTCGGCTCGCTGGCGGCGTAGCGCTTGATCAGGCTGGCGACCACGAAGTCGTTGTGCAGCACCGCGTTGTCGTAGGCGTTGTAGGTGTCCGCCTGGTCGTCCGAGAGCCCGGCCGGCACGCCCTGGCGGTCCTTGAAGCGGGCGAACGCCTCGGGGTAGCGATAGCGGTAGTCCATATGGGTGCCCAGCAGGTGCACCACGATGAGTTTCTTCGGCGCCGGGTCCTTGAGCACCTGTTCGAAGGGCGCGAAGACCACGTCGTCGTACTGGCGGGCGTTCTGGTTGCGCTGGTTGTTCAGGTAGAACTGCTCGTCCGTCTGCTGCGAGAAGGTGGTGAGCATGGTGTTGCGCTTGGTCATCGTCTGCTGGTTGGTGATCCAGAAGGTCTTGTAGCCGGCCTGTTTCATCAGGTTGATCAGCGACGGGTCGGTGAGGAAGCGGTCTGGGTGCTGCTCGTCGCCGAAGGTGAGGATCTGCTGCATCACCTCGATGGTGTAGGGGCGCGGCGAGACCACGTCCTTGAACACCGTCAGGTTGCGGTCGCCGGCGGCCAGGGCGTCGAGGTTCGGCGTGGTCGGCCGGTCGTAGCCGTACAGGTGCATGTGCTCGCGGGTGGTGGATTCGCCCAGCACCAGCACCAGGGTGCGCGGCGCCTCGCCGCTGTCATCCTTGAGGTTCTTCAGCGGCGGCAGGGCGGCGTTGCGCTGCAGCAGCTTCTGCATGTTGTCCAGCTGCTGGCGGTACTGCGCGTAGCCCACCACCAGTTGCCAGGGCACCGCCGGTTCCATGCGCTGCTGCACCTTCTCCAGGGCCTGGGCGAAGCTGCGCTCCTGGCTGACCATCTGCTTGTAGAAGGGGTAGGCCAGGTTCGCCGCCACCAGCAGCACGGCCAGGGCCACCCGGGCCGGCGCCGGCATGCGCAGCGGGCGCACGCGCCGCCACAGCAGCACCGCCACCGCGGTATAGAGAAGCAGCGCCAGGCACAGCCAGGTGCTGAAGTACTGGCTGAAGTATTCGCCGGCCTCGGCCGTGTTCGACTCGAACATGACGAAGATGACGCTCTGCGAGAACTCCTGGTGGTAGATGCCGAAGTAGCTCAGGCCCACCAGCGAGGCCGCCCACAGCACCAGGCCGATCAGCGCCGCCAGGCCGCGGGTGAAGCGCGGCAGCAGCAACGGCGGGGCCAGCCACAGGCTGCTGAGGAAGAAGGCGTCGCGGAAGCCGGCGAAGCCGGTGGTGCCGCTGAACAGGATCAGCGCCTGGGTGACGCCGGAGAAGTACCAGAAGAACAGCAGCAGCCAGCCCAGGCCGGCCCAGTCCACCTTGCGGCGGGAGGGGTTGGTTGCAGTCGACACGCTTGCCTCGTCTTGCAGGGGCCGCCCGTGCGGGGCGGTCAGTTGGGCAGCGAGCCTAGCGGGGAGCGTGTGAAGGGCGGGGCAAGGACGTGTGAAAAAAACGTCAAGAAAGCGCTTACAGGCGTTTGAGCGCCGCGGCGAACAGGTCGGCGTCGGCCGTTTCGCCGAGTTCCGCGGCGCGCCGGTAGTAGGCCAGGGCCAGGCCGCGCAGTTGCGGCTGCGGCGCCCGTTCCAGCTGCTCGCGGGCCACCCGCAGGAAGTTCAGGTTGCCGCCCTCCAGGGCGCGCAGCAGCCAGTAGCGCGCGTCCTCCACCTCGCCCCGTTCGGCCAGTGCCGCGGCGTGGCTGAACTGGCCGCGGAAGTCGCCGGCCACCGCCGAGCGGCGGTACCACTCGCGGGCCTGCTCGGGGTCGCGCGGCACGCACAGGCCTTCCTCGTAATGGCGGCCGACCAGGTTCATCGACTTGGCGTGACCGAGGTCGGCGGCGCGCCGGTACAGCGCCAGGGCATGGGCCGCGTCGCGCGGCACGCCGCGGCCGGTGGCCAGCAGGTTGGCCAGGTTGTACAGGCCCCAGTCGAGGTCCACCGCCGCCGCGCGGGCGTAGTGCTCGGCTGCCTCGGCGGGGTTGGCGGGCACGCCCCAGCCGTGCTCCAGGCAGCGCCCGAGCATGTTGCGCGCCATGGCGTGGCCGCGCTCGGCGGCGATGCGGAACCAGGTCGCCGCCAGCGCGGCGTCGCGCTCGATGCCCTGGCCGTCGAGGAGGATCTGCCCGAGCAGCGCCTGGGCCTCGACGTCGCCCTGGCGCGCGGCTTCGAGGATGGCCGCCGCGGCCTGGCGCGGGTCGCTGGCCAGGCGGGCGCGCAATTGCTCCACCGAGAGCTCTTCGCGCCGGCGCAGGACGAACGCCATGTCAGACCTCGACCCAGCGCCGCAGCAGGTTGTGGTAGGTGCCGGTCAGCTCGACCAGGGCCGGGTGCTCCGGCACGTCGGCGCTGAGCTTCTGGATCGCCTGGTCCATCTGGAACAGCAGGGCGCGCTGGCTGTCCTCGCGCACCAGGCTCTGCGTCCAGAAGAACGAGGCGAAGCGCGCGCCGCGGGTCACCGGCTCGACCTTGTGCAGGCTGGTGCCGGGGTAGAGCACCAGGTCGCCGGCCGGCAGCTTCACGCGCTGCTCGCCGTAGGTGTCCTGGATGACCAGCTCGCCGCCGTCGTAGTCCTCGGGGTCGCTGAAGAACAGGGTGGAGGAGAGGTCGGTGCGCACCCGTTCGCGGCCGCCCTGCACGTCGCGCACGGCGTTGTCGATGTGGAAGTCGAAGTTGCCGCCGCCGGTATAGCAGTTGAACAGCGGCGGGAACACCTTGTGCGGCAGGGCCGCGGACATGAACAGCGGGTTCTGCCACAGGCGCAGCAGCATGGCCTCGGCGATCTCGCGGGCCAGCGGGTGGTCCTGGGCCAGCTGCAGGTTGTGCTTGGCCTTGGCCGACTGGTAGCCGGCGGTGACCTTGCCGTCGCCCCACTCGGCCTGCTCCAGGGCGGTGCGGATGCGGGTCACCTCGTCGCGGGTGAACAGGCCGGGAATGTGCAGCAGCATGGCGGGGCTCGGTCAAATGAAAATCCGACGCCGATGATAGACATTTGCATTTGCAGCGTATAGCGGAGGTGGCGAACGGTCGCACGGGGTAAATGTAAATGTTGTAAATAAAGTGCGTCTGATAATATTTACTAATTGATACAGATTCTCGTTTTGCACTAGATTGCGCCGCCTTCAGCAAGTCCCTGGGGAGGGAACTTTCGATGTCGCGTCAATCTGTCGAAGCCACCAGCGCTCCGCGCCTGCTGGTCTCCGCCGTCGGTGTGGCCATCACCGCCATGTCCGGCAGCCACTTCGCCCAG
The DNA here is from genome assembly GCF_000725445.1 of Pseudomonas sp. AAC. NCBI lineage: Bacteria > Pseudomonadati > Pseudomonadota > Gammaproteobacteria > Pseudomonadales > Pseudomonadaceae > Pseudomonas > Pseudomonas sp. AAC. Next base: position 83,488 of record NZ_KL647099.1, read on the forward strand.
GCGGCGGAGTCCACCGAGAAGAAGCCCGCACAGGATGTGCTGTCGCTGGATGCCGACACCGTCGTCGGCCAGCAGGGCGAAGAAACCTACAACGTCCAGCAGTCGGCCTCGCAGAAGTACACCGCGCCGCTGCTCGACACGCCCAAGACCGTCACCGTGATCCCGCAGCAGGTGATCAAGGACACCGGCGCCCTGACCCTGGTCGATGCCCTGCGCACCACGCCCGGCATCACCTTCGGCGCCGGCGAGGGCGGCAACCCGGCGGGCGACCGTCCGTTCATCCGCGGCTTCAACGCCGAGAGCGACACCTTCCTCGACGGCATGCGCGACGTCGCCTCGCAGACCCGCGAAGTGTTCAACATCGAGCAGATCGAAGTCAGCAAGGGCCCGGGCTCGGCCTACACCGGCGCCGGCTCCACCGGCGGCAGCCTGAACCTGGTGAGCAAGACCGCCAAGCTGCAGGACTTCAACGACGCCAGCTTCACCTACGGTTCCGACCAGACCCACCGCACCACCCTGGACGTCAACCACACCCTGGGCGACAACGCGGCCTTCCGCCTGAACCTGATGAAGCACGAAGCCAACGTCGCCGGCCGCGACGACGTCAGCGTCAGCCGCTGGGGCGTGGCGCCGACCATCACCTTCGGCTTCAACACCCCGACCCGCGCGACCCTCTCCTACTACCACCTGGCCACCGACGACATCCCGGACTATGGCCTGCCGCTGACCAACGTCGACCGCAGCAAGCACAATCCGAGCAAGCCGGCCTCGGTCGACCGCGACAACTTCTACGGCCTGACCCACCGCGACTACCGCAAGAGCACCACCGACAGCGGCACCTTCCGCATCGAGCACGACCTCAACGACGACCTGACGCTGTCCAACAGCTTCCGCATGGTCCGCACCACGCTCGACTACGTGGTCAGCAACCCCGACGACAGCCGCGGCAACGTCGCCAACGGCTACGTCTATCGCTCGTCGAAGAACCGCAATTCCACCTCCAAGGGTTGGGTCAACCAGACCGACCTGAAGGCCAACTTCGAGACCGGCTTCATCAAGCACAGCCTGGTCACCGGCCTGGAGTTCAGCTACGAGGACGTGCACAACCGCCCCTACGTGGTGACCCCGGGGGCCGCGGGCAACACCTGCAACGCCGCCCTGCTGGCCAGCGGCGACTGCACCAGCCTGGCCAACCCGACGCCCAAGGACCCCTGGACCGGCAGCATCGTCGACAGCCAGGCCTACACCGACACCGATACCAAGACCTCGGCCGTCTACGTGTTCGACACCCTCAAGCTCAACGAGCAGTGGGACCTGAACCTGGGCCTGCGCTACGACGACTTCGACACCGAGTCCAGCGGCTACAGCACCGGTGGCCGCGGCTCGGCGCCGGGCAACTTCAAGCGCGAGAGCAACACCCACTTCTGGAACTACCAGACCGGCCTGGTCTACAAGCCGCTGCCCAACGGCAGCATCTACCTGGCCTGGTCCACCTCCAGCAACCCCAGCGGCGAGACCGCAGGCGAGGGCGGCCAGGAAGTCAGCGCGGCCAACACCAGCCTGGACCCGGAACGCAACCGCAACCTGGAGCTGGGCACCAAGTGGGACTTCTTCGACGAGGCGCTGTCGCTGAACGCCGCGCTGTTCCGCACCGACAAGACCAACGCCCGCGTCGCCGACCCGGACAACAGCTCCTTCCAGGTGCTCGACGGCGAACAGCGCGTGCAGGGCGTGGAACTGGGCTTCAGCGGCCAGCTGACGCCCAAGTGGAAGGTCTTCGGCGGCTACACCTACCTGGATAGCGAGATCCGCAAGTCGACCACCAAGTCCGACGAAGGCAACCGCATGCCGCAGGTGGCGCCGAACAACTTCACCCTGTGGACCACCTACGAGGTGCTGCAGGACCTGACCATCGGCGGCGGCACCACCTATGTGGACAAGCAGTTCGGCAACACTGCCAACTCGACCTACATCCCGTCCTACTGGCGCTACGACGCCATGGCCAGCTACAAGCTGAGCAAGAACGTCGACCTGCAGTTGAACGTGCAGAACCTGACCGACAAGCGTTACTTCGACCAGGTCTACAGCACCCACATGGCCCACGTGGCCCCGGGCCGCACGGCGCTGCTGGGGGTGAACCTGCACTTCTGATCGCACGGCCTTCCGTGCACCCCGCCCGTTGCTCCTTCGGGCGGGGTTTTCTATTGTTTGGCGCCCCGCGCCCGAGGTGAGAGCAAGGTGTTGAAGAAAGTCTGGTTCCAGCTGCACTGGTTCTTCGGCATAAGCGCCGGCCTGGTGCTGGCCCTGATGGGCGTGACCGGGGCGGCGCTGTCGTTCCAGGACGAACTGCTGCGCGCCTTCAACCCTGCCAGCCTGACGGTGCAGGAGCAGCCCGGCGGCACCCTGGCGCTGGACGAACTGGTGCGGCGGGTGGAGTCCGCCGAGCCGGGCAGGAAGGTGTCCTTCGTCTGGGCCAAGGTCGACGGCGACGAGGCCGCGCGCATCTTCTTCACCCCGCCGCCGGGCCAGCGCCGCGGCGAATCGCGCTACGTCGACCCCTACACCGGTGCCTCGCTGCCGGCGCCGTCCGGGGAAGGCTTGTTCATGTTCATCATGCAGCTGCACCGCTTCCTGGCCCTGGGCGAGTTCGGCAAGCAGGTGACCGCTGCCTGCACCCTGATCCTCATCTATTTTTGCCTCTCCGGCCTGTACCTGCGCTGGCCGCGCAAGACCCTGAGCTGGCGCGCCTGGCTGGCCCTGGACTGGCGCAAGAAGGGCCGCGCCTTCAACTGGGACCTGCACGCCGTGGCCGGCACCTGGTGCCTGGCCTTCTACCTGCTGGCCTCGCTGACCGGCCTGTACTGGTCCTACGACTGGTACCGCGGCGCGCTGTTCAAGCTGCTCGACGACGCCCCGGCCGGCCAGCAGCGCCAGGGCGGCCGCGGTGGCCGTGGCGGCGAAGCGCCCAAGGGGCCGCCGCTGGAAGTGGACTACAGCGCTCTGTGGAACACCCTGCGCAGCACCGCCGGCCCTGGTCTTGAGGCCTACAACCTACGCCTGCCGCCGGTGGGCGGGCAGCCGGCCACGGTGTTCTACCGCCTGGACGACGCCGCCCACGAGCGCGCCTTCAACGAAATGCGCATCGACCCGAAAAGCGGCCGCCTGCTGGGCGACAAGCGCTACGCCGACAGCAGCTTCGGCAAGCAACTGCTGACCAGCGTCTACGCCCTGCACGTGGGCAGCTACTTCGGTATGCCCGGGCGCATCCTGATGATGCTGGCGAGCCTGGCCATGCCGCTGTTCTTCGTCACCGGCTGGCTGCTCTACCTGGACCGCCGGCGCAAGAAGAAGGCCGCCCAGGCCGCCCGCGTCGAACTGGCTGGCGCCGGCGGCGCCGATGCCTGGCTGGTGGGCTACGCCAGCCAGAGCGGTTTCGCCGAGCAACTGGCCTGGCAGAGCGCCGGGCAGCTGCAGGCCGCGGGTCTGGCGGTGCGCGTCGAGCCCCTGGCGCGCCTGGACCGCCAGCAGCTGGAGCAGACGCGCAACGCGCTCTTCGTGGTCAGCACCTTCGGCGACGGCGAGGCCCCGGACAGCGCCCGCGGCTTCGAGCGCAAGCTGCTCGGCGAAGCCGCCGGCCTCGGCCAGCTGCGCTTCGCCATGCTCGCCCTGGGCGACCGCCAGTACCAGGCCTTCTGCGGCTTTGCCCGGCGGATGCAGGGCTGGCTGCAAGGGCAGGGCGCGCAGCCGCTGTTCGACGGCGTGGAAGTGGACAACGGCGACGCCGCTGCCCTGCGCGAGTGGCAGCAACACCTGGCGCAACTGACCGGCGTGGCCGCGCCGACGCCCTTCGCCGCGCCGCAATACGAGCTGTGGAGCCTGGCCGCCCGCGAACACCTGAACCCCGGCAGCCAGGGCCAGTCCACCTGGCTGCTGCGCCTGCAGGCGCCGGCCGGCAGCAGCGCCGACTGGCGCGCCGGCGACCTGGTGGAAATCCTTCCGCAGCACCCGCGCGAACGCGTGCTGGCCTGGCTGGAGCATCTGGGCGTGGACGCCGAGGCCAGCGTCGAAGTCGAGGGCGGCAGCATGGCCCTGGCCGATGCCCTGACCGGGCGCGAGCTGCCGGCCTCCCTCGGCCACCTGGTCGGCCTGCACCCGCAGGCGTTGCTGGACGCCCTGGTGCCGCTGGCGGCGCGGGAATACTCCATCGCCTCGCTGCCCAGCGACGGCGCCCTGGAGCTGATCGTGCGCCAGGAGCGCCACCCCGACGGCAGCCTGGGTGTGGGCTCCGGCTGGCTCACCGAATACCTGCAACCCGGCGCCGGCCTGGCCCTGCGCCTGCGCCGCAACGCCGGCTTCCACCTGCCGGAGGAAGACCGCCCGCTGATCCTGATCGGCAACGGCACCGGCCTGGCCGGCCTGCGCTCGCTGCTGCGCGCCAGCATAGGCGCGGGCCGCCGGCGCAACTGGCTGCTGTTCGGCGAACGCAACCGCGAGCACGACTTCTACTGCCGCGAAGAGCTGGAAGGCTACCTGCTGAGCGGCGAACTCCAGCGCCTGGACGTGGCCTTCTCCCGCGACCAGGCGGACAAGGTCTACGTGCAGGACGTCCTGCGTGAACGCGCCGTGGAATTGAGGCAGTGGCTGGAAGAGGGCGCGGCGATCTACGTCTGCGGCAGCCTGGAAGGCATGGCCGGCGGCGTGGACGCGGTGCTGCGCGAAGCGCTGGGCGACCTGGCGGTGGAAGCGTTGCTGGAAGAAGGGCGCTATCGGCGGGATGTTTATTAAAGAGGCTGAAGGCTGAAGGCTCTTACCTCCAGCCTTCAGTCTCTAGCCTCCAGCGGCTCTTCAAACCCAGAGAATGAACGCCAGGATCGCCCCGAAGAACGCCCACTTCTGCAGGTAGTACAGCTTGCGGTTGCGCTTCTTCAGCGCCTTGCCCTGCAGGCGGATCTTGTACAGCGTGCCGAAGGCGCGGTTGATGCCGCCGGTCTTGTCGCCGTCGTCGTTGGGCGAGGCGGCGGCGGCCATCACGTTGCGGCTGAACCAGCGGTTGAAGGCCTGCGCCCAGCGGTACTTCAGTGGCCGCTCGACGTCGCAGAAGAGGATCACCCGGTCATGCTCGGTGGTGTTCTCGGCGTAGTGGATGTAGGTCTCGTCGAACACCACGGCCTCGCCGTCCTTCCACGCATAGCGCTGGCCGTCCACCTCGATGAAGCAGCCCTCGTCGTTCGGCGTGAACAGCCCCAGGTGGTAGCGCAGCGAGCCGGCGTAGGGATCGCGGTGGCGCACCAGGCGCGAGCCCGGCGGCAGTTCGGCGAACATCGCCGCCTTCACCGAGGGAATCTCCCGCAGCAGCGCGGTGGTTTGCGGGCAGACCACGTCGGCCGAGGGGTGGGCGTCGTCGTACCACTTCAGGTAGAAGCGCTTCCAGCCGGTCTTGAAGAAGGAGTTGAAGCCGACGTCGTTGTACTGCTCGGAGCGCTTGATGCTGCCGGCCTCGCGCAGGCGCAGGGCCTCGGCGCGGATGACTTCCCAGTTGTCGGTGAGCTTCTGCATCTCCGGGAAGGCGTTGGGCGTCAGGTACGGCGTGTTGGGTACCCTGGAGAACAGGTACATGAAGCAGTTCAGCGGGGCGAGGAAGCTGGAGTGGTCGCTCAGCTGCCGGGACAGCTTGTGGCGGACCTTGCCGCGTACGTGCACATAGGCGATGCAGGCCGCGTAGGCAGCCAGGATCAGGGCTTTCATCTTCGAGTCGATGGCTTTCGGCGGGAGGAAGCGGAGGATATTACTCCCCTGAATCGTTACTGAATATTCCTAAGACTAAATGATGGCCCTCTGGTTTACCCTAGGGATGTTTCCGAAACTCGCCGGCGAAGTCGAGGCAGTATCATGACCGATCAGTCAACTCGCATCCTGCTCAACTGCGACATGGGGGAAAGCTACGGCGCCTGGCGCATGGGCGACGACGTCCACGCCATGCCGCTGATCGACCAGGCCAACCTGGCCTGCGGCTTCCACGCCGGCGACCCGCTGACCCTCCAGCGCACCGTGCGCCTGGCGGTGGAGCAGGGCGTGAGCATAGGCGCGCACCCGTCCTACCCCGACCTGGCCGGTTTTGGCCGCCGTCATCTGAGCTGTTCGCCGGAAGAGGTGCAGGCCCTGGTGCTGTACCAGGTGGGCGCGCTGGACGCCTTCTGCCGCGCCGCCGGCACCCGCGTCGACTACGTGAAGCCCCACGGCGCGCTGTACAACGACCTGGTGCGCGACGACGCCCTGCTGGCGGCGGTGCTCGATGCCTGCGCGGTCTACCGCAAGGGCCTGCCGCTGATGGTCCTGGCCCTGGCCGACAACCGCCGCGAACTGGCCCTGGCCGACGCTGCCGACGTACCGCTGATGTTCGAGGCCTTCGCCGACCGCGCCTACCTGCCCGACGGCCAGCTGGCCCCGCGGCGCCTGGCCGGCGCGGTGCACCACGAGCCGCAGCGCATCCTCGACCAGGCCTTGGCCATCGCCCGTGGCGAGCCCTTCCCGGACATCGACGGCAACCCCCTGCGGCTGCGCGCCGACAGCCTTTGCGTGCACGGCGACAACCCCGAATCCCTGGCGGTGCTGCGGCGCCTGCGTGGCCTGCTGGACGCCGCATGATCCGCGTCGAGCCCTTCGGCGCCGAAGCCCTGCTGCTGACCCTGGCCGAACGCCCGGACGCGCACCTGCCGTTGCGCATAGCCGCCCTGGCCGAACGCCTGCGCTCGGCCTTGGGCGAGGTGCTGACCGATTTGGTGCCGGGCTGGACCACGCTGCTGCTGCACTACGACCTGCGCCGCACCAACCCCCTCGACCTGCAGCGCCGCCTGGCGCCGCTGCTGGCGGACTGGCCCGGCCCAGAGCCAAGCGACGCCGCCGGGCGCCTGCATGAAATCCGCGTGTGGTACGCCGGCGAGGACCTCGACGAGGTGGCCCGGCGTTGTGGCCTGCGGCGGGACCAGGTGATCGAGCTGCACAGCGCCCGCGAGTACCGCGTCGGCGCCATCGGTTTCGCGCCTGGCTTCGCCTACCTCGGCGAGCTGGACGAGCGCCTGGCCTTGCCGCGCCGGGCCAACCCTCGCACCCGCGTGGCGGCCGGCAGCCTGGCCATCGCCGAGCGGCAGACCGCGGTCTATCCACAGGCCTCGCCGGGCGGCTGGCACCTGCTGGGGCTCACCGCGCAGCGTCTGTTCGACCCACACCAGGAGCCGCCGTGCCCGCTGGCGGTGGGCGACCGGGTGCGTTTCCTGCCCGTCGACGAGGCTGCCTTCCGCCGCGCCGGAGGCCGCCCATGAGCGGCCTGCGGGTGCTCAATGCCGGCCCGCTGAGCCTGCTGCAGGATGCCGGCCGCCACGGCTGGCAGCATCTGGGTGTTTCCACCGGCGGGCCTGTGGATATCCATGCCGCGGCCTGGGCCAACCATCTGCTGGGCAACGCCTGGGGCACGCCGCTGCTGGAGGTGGCCCTCGGCGGACTGCGCCTGCGGGCCGAAGCGGACTGCTGGCTGGCGCTGTGCGGTGCGCAAGTGTCGATTCGCGTGGACGGCGAAGCGCGCCCTGGCTGGTCGCGCTTCACCCTGCGCGCCGGGCAGGAACTGGAACTGGGCTTCGCCGCCAGCGGCCAGCGCGCCTACCTGGCGGTGGCGGGCGGCTTCCGCGTCGAACCCGTGCTGGGCAGCGTCGCCACCCAGCGCCGCGAGGGCCTGGGCGGCTTGCACGGCGACAGCCGGGCGCTGGAGGAGGGCGACCTGCTGCCTTGCGCGGCTGGCGGTGCAGCCTTCGAACGCGGCGCCAGCGTGCCCTGGCCCTACGTGCCGGACTACCGCGAGACGCCGGTGCTGCGCGTGCTGCCTGGCGGCGACGCCTTCGAGCCGGAGCAGCGGGCGGCCTTCTTCGAGCGCACCTGGCAACTCAGCCCGCAATCCGACCGCATGGGCGCGCGCCTGCACGGCGAGCCGATCCGCGCACCCCGCCGGCAATGGTCGCTGGGCGTGGTCCGTGGCGCCATCCAGGTGCCGCCGGATGGCCAGCCCATCGTCCTGCAGGCCGACCACCAGAGCATGGGCGGCTACCCGCTGCTCGGCTTCGTCCACCCCCTGGACCTGGGCCGCCTGGCGCAGTGCCCGGCCCACGCCGAGGTGCGCTTCGCCGAGACGACGCTGGAAGCGGCGCAGGATGAACTGCGGCGCTTCTACCGTTTCTTCCGCGCCTAGCGGGGCAGGTGCTGCAAGGGCAGCGGCGCCGATTCCTTGAGGGTGCTGATGGCGAAGTTGCTGCGGATGTCGCTCACCCCCGGCAGCTTCAGCAGGGTGCCGGTGAGGAAGTGCTCGTAGGCGCGCAGGTCCGGCACCACCACCTGCAGCAGGAAGTCCGCTTCGCCGGAGACCAGGTGCACCGAGATCACCTCGGGCAGGTCGACCACCGCGCGACGGAAGGCTTCGGCCTGTTCCTCGTGGTGGCGCTCCACCTTGATCCCGACGAACACCGTCAGGCCCAGGCCGACCTGGTCGCGGTCCAGGTCGGCGCCGTAGCGGCGGATCACCCCGGCCTCTTCCAGCAGGCGCACGCGGCGCAGGCAGGGGGAGGGCGACAGGCCGATGGCCTCGGCCAGTTGCACGTTGCTCAGGCGGCCGTCGCGCTGCAGGGCGGCGAGGATGCGGTGGTCGTAGGCGTCCAGTTTGTGGTTTGGCATATCTGACCAGCTTTCAGGATTTGGATTGGCAGATCATGCCAAAACTACCCAGACTGGCAAGCCGAATACGCAAGCACCTGCCCTGGCCTTCGGGCATAGAATCCTTGACCGGAGTCCCTTGCTGCGGAGTGCGAACCATGGATTTCGGCGTCTTCCTGCTGGCCCTGGCGATGGTCTACCTGCTGCCTGGGCCGGACATGCTCCTGCTGTTGCACACCGGCGCCAGCCGCGGCGGCCGCACGGCCCTGGTCACCGCCCTGGGCCTGGCCACGGCGCGGGGCTGCCATGTGGTATTGGCCGGTGCCGGGCTGGCCTTGTTGTTCCGCAGCGTGCCCTGGACCTTCGATGTGGTGCGTTTGGCTGGCGCGGCCTACCTGGCGTGGCTGGGGCTGCGCATGTTGCTGGCGCGGCCGTCGTTGGCGGGCATCGGGCCTGTGGCCGAGGTGCAGGCGCGGAGTTGGCGGCGGGCCTTTGGCAATGGGTTGCTGACCAATCTGCTCAATCCCAAGGCGTTGTTGTTCTGTTCGGTGCTGTTGCCGCAGTTCGTGCGGCCGGATGCGGGGCCGTTGGTGTTGCAGTTCGGCGTGCTGGGGGCGGTGTTGGTGGGGGTGGGGTTGGCGTTCGATAGTTTCTATGCGTTGAGCGGGGCGCGGTTGGGGCGTTGGCTGGAGCGGCATGCCTTGGCGCAGCGGGTGCAGCAGTGGGCTTTTGCTTCGTTGCTGATCGGGTTCGGGGCGCGGTTGGCTTTGTTGAGGGCGGTGTAGGAGTGTGGGGGAGTTGTGGAGTACAGGGATGCTTCGTTCCCCTCACCCCAGCCCTCTCCCGGAGGGAGAGGGGGCCGTTCGGAGTGCGCTGATAATTCGGCGTTAGCCGGACGCTGTGCTATCCGGCTGAAACCTTACCTCCAGCCGGCACGGACAAGCTCCCTCTCCCTTCAGGGAGAGGGTTGGGGAGAGGGAACGGGACCCAGCACGAGCACCACCGTCCCCGGCTACCCCAGAAACTGCTCCGCATGATGGCAAGCCACCTGCCGCTCATCCAGCAGCCGCAGTTCCGGCACTTCCGTCTTGCAGCGCTCCGTCGCATAGGGGCAGCGCTTGTGGAAGGCGCAGCCGCTGGGCGGGTTGAGCGGGTTGGGCAGTTCGCCCTGGATCTTGATCTTCGGCTTGCCCGGGTCCGGGTGGATCGCCGGGGTGGCCGAGAGCAGGGCGCGGGTGTAGGGGTGCAGCGGGCGTTCGTAGAGCTTGTCCGCCGGGCCCATTTCCGCCGGGCGGCCGAGGTACATCACCAGCACGTCGTCGGCCACGTGGCGCACCACCGCCAGGTTGTGGGAGATGAACACGTAGGCGGTGCCGAACTCCTGCTGCAGGTCCATGAACAGGTTGAGCACCTGGGCCTGGATGGACACGTCCAGCGCCGAGGTCGGCTCGTCGGCCACCAGCACCTTGGGCTGCAGCATCATGGCGCGGGCCAGGGCGATGCGCTGGCGCTGGCCGCCGGAGAACATGTGCGGGTAGCGCTGGTAGTGCTCCGGGCGCAGGCCCACCTGCTGCATCATCGCCTGCACCCGCTCGCGGCGTTCGCTGCGCGACAGGCCGGTGTTGATCAGCAGCGGCTCGCCGAGCTGGTCGCCGATCTTCTGCCGCGGGTTGAGCGAGGCGTAGGGGTTCTGGAACACCATCTGCACGTCGCGGCGCAGTTGCTTGCGCTGCTCGTGGCTGGCGCCCTTCACTTCCTGGCCGGCGATGCGCAGGGAGCCGGAGGTGGGCTCCTCGATCAGCGTCAGGGCGCGGGCCAGGGTGGACTTGCCGCAGCCGGACTCGCCGACCACCGCCAGGGTCCTGCCGGCCTGCAGTTCGAAGGACACGCCGTTGAGGGCGCGGACCAGGGCGTGGGGCTTGAACAGACCCTGGGCGATGTCGTAGTGGCGGGTCAGGTCGCGGGCGGTCAGTACGGCTTCCATCAGACCACCTCCTTGAGGTTCAGCGGGTAGTAGCAGCGCACCGCGCCGCGGACGTGGGGTTCCAGGGCCGGGCGGACGGCGCGGCAGTCGTCCTGCACGTAGGGGCAGCGCGGCGACAGCAGGCAGCCCTGCGGCCGGTCGTAGCGCCCGGGGACGATGCCGGGCAGGGTGGCCAGGCGTTCCTCGCCTGCGCTGTGCTCGGGAATCGCCTTGAGCAGCGCCTCGGTGTAGGGATGGGTGGGCAGGTCGAACAGCGCCGGCACCTGGCCGATCTCCACCGCCTGGCCGGCGTACATCACGCAGACGCGCTGGGCGGTCTCGGCGACCACGGCGAGGTCGTGGGTGATCAGGATCAGCGCCATGCCCTGGTCGCGCTGCAGGTTCAGCAGCAGTTCCATGATCTGTGCCTGTATGGTCACGTCCAGGGCCGTGGTGGGCTCGTCGGCGATCAGCAGCTTGGGCTCGCCGGCGATGGCCATGGCGATGGCCACGCGCTGGCTCATGCCGCCGGAGAGCTGGTGCGGGTAGGCGTCCAGGCGCTGGGCGGCGCCGGGGATCTCGACCTTTTCCAGCAGTTCCAGGGCGCGCTGGCGCGCGGCCTTGCCGCGCAGGCCCAGGTGCAGGCGCAGCACTTCCTCGATCTGGAAGCCCACGGTGTAGCTGGGGTTGAGCGCGGTCATCGGGTCCTGGAAGACCATGGCGATGTCCTTGCCGACGATGCGCCGGCGCTCGCGGCCCTTGAGCTTGAGCATGTCGCTGCCGTCGAAGCGCAGGGTGTCGGCGGTGATGCGCCCGGGGGCGTCGATCAGGCCCATCAGCGCCATCATGGTCACCGACTTGCCGGAGCCGGACTCGCCGACGATGGCCAGCACCTCGCCCTTGTCGACGTTCAGGTCGAGGCCGTCGACCACGGGCACGGCGTCGGCGCCGCCGAAGCGCACCGAGAGGTTGCGGATTTCCAGGAGGCTCATACGGCGGTCTCCATCAGGCGCTGCACGGGAACATTCATCGTTGCGGGGGCGGGCATGCGGGGCGCGTAGGATGGGTTGAGTGCAACGAAACCCATCGGCTTGGCGCTGGAATGATGGGTATCGCTTCGCTCCACCCATCCTACGAGGAGCATGAAGTTCTTCATCTGCATGCTCCTTACGCCGCGCTCTTGAGTTTCGGATCCAGCGCGTCGCGCAGGCCGTCGCCCACCAGGTTGATGGCCAGCACGCTGAGCAGGATGGCCAGGCCCGGCAGGCTCACCACCCACCAGGCGCGCTCGATGTAGTCGCGCGCCGAGGCCAGCATGGTGCCCCACTCCGGGGTCGGCGGCTGCACGCCGAGGCCGAGGAAGCCCAGGGCGGCGGCGTCGAGGATGGCCGAGGAGAAGCTCAGGGTGGCCTGGACGATCAGCGGCGCCATGCAGTTGGGCAGCACGGTGACGAACATCAGCCGCCAGAGGCCGGCGCCGGCCAGGCGCGAGGCGGTGACGTAGTCGCGGTTGACCTCGCCGAGCACCGCCGCGCGGGTCAGGCGCACGTAGGAGGGCAGCGAGACCACGGCGATGGCGATCACGGTGTTGAACAGCCCCGGGCCGAGCACCGCGACGATGGCCACCGCCAGCAGCAGCGAGGGCAGCGCCAGCATGATGTCCATCAGGCGCATGATCACCGGGCCCAGGCGGTTCGGCGAGAAGCCGGCGACCAGGCCCAGCACCAGCCCCGGCAGCAGCGAGATGACCACCGAGCTCAAGGCGATCAGCAGCGACAGGCGGGCGCCGAAGATCAGCCGCGAGAGCATGTCGCGGCCCACTTCGTCGGTGCCCAGCAGGAACTGCCCGGTGCCGCCTTCCAGCCACACCGGCGGGGTGAGCAGGAAGTCGCGGAACTGCTCGCTGGGGTCGTAGGGCGCCACCCAGGGCGCGAACAGCGCGCAGAAGACGATCAGCACCATGAAGGCCAGGCCGCCCACCGCACCCTTGTTGTGCGCGAAGGCTTGCCAGAACTCTTTCAGGGGCGAGGGATAGACCAGGCTCGGGTCGCCGGCGGGAGCGTTTTGCATGGAATTCATCGCGGGCTCCTCAGCGTTGGTGGCGGATGCGCGGGTTGACCAGGCCGTAGAGGATGTCCACGGTGAAGTTGACCAGGATCACCAGGGTGGCGACCAGCAGGATGCCGTTCTGCACCACCGGGTAGTCGCGGCGGCTGATGGCGTCGATCAGCCACTTGCCGATGCCTGGCCAGGAGAAGATGGTCTCGGTCAGCACGGCGCCGGCCAGCAGCGCGCCGACCTGCAGGCCGAACACGGTGAGCACCGGGATCATGGCGTTGCGCAGGGCGTGCACGAACACCACGCGGGCCGGCGACAGGCCCTTGGCGCGGGCGGTGCGCACGTAGTCCTCGCGCAGCACTTCGAGCATGGCCGAGCGGGTCATGCGGGCGATCACCGCCAGCGGGATGGTGCCCAGCACGATGGCCGGCAGGATGAGGTGGTGCAGGGCGTCGAGGAAGGCACCCTGCTCGTCGGAGAGCAGGGTGTCGATGAGCATGAAGCCGGTCACAGGCGGAATGTCGTAGAGCAGGTCCAGGCGCCCGGACACCGGCGTCCAGCCGAGGGTCACGGAGAACAGCATGATGAGGATCAGGCCCCACCAGAAGATCGGCATCGAGTAGCCGGCCAGGGAGATGGTCATCACCCCGTGGTCGAAGATCGAGCCGCGCTTGAGCGCCGCGATGACCCCGGCCAGCAAGCCGAAGGTGCCGGCGAAGAGCATGGCGGCGATGGCCAGCTCCAGGGTCGCCGGGAACAGCGTGAGGAACTCGTGCCAGACGCTGTCGCGGGTCACCAGGGATTCGCCGAGGTTGCCCTGGGCGAGGTTGCCGATGTAGTCCAGGTACTGCTGGTACAGCGGCTTGTCCAGGCCCAGGCGGTGCATGGCCTCGGCGTGCATCTGCGGGTCGACGCGGCGCTCGCCCATCATCACCTCGACCGGGTCGCCGGGGATCATGCGGATCAGCGCGAAGGTCAGCAGCGTGACGCCGAAGAAGGTCGGAATGAGCAGGCCGAAACGGCGTGCGATGAAACTCAGCATGGTGGGGGCGGACTCCTCATCACGCGGCTGCCCGCGGGGATAACGCGGGCGCCCGTTTTTATTGTCACTTCACCCGGGTTTCGGCGAAGTTGTTATTGCTCAGCGGGCTGATGGTGTAGCCCTCGATATTGCTGCGGCGCACATTGAACAGCTTAGGATGCGCCAGGGGAATCCAGGGGGCCTGTTCGTGGAATATCTTTGTCGCCTTTTCATAAAGTTCCTGCCGTTTCGACCGCTCGTCGGTGCGCCGGGCCTGCTGGATCAGTGATTCGAAGGCCGCGTCGCACCAGCGCGCCTGGTTTTCCCCGGATTTGGCCGCCGCGCAGCTGAGGTTGGGGCTGAGGAAGTTGTCCGGGTCGCCGTTGTCGCCGGCCCAGCCGAGCAGCGAGAGGTCGTGCTCGCCGGCCTTGGAGCGCTTGAGCAACTCGCCCCATTCCAGCGAGCGGATCTGCAGCGCGATGCCGACCTTGGCCAGGTCCGCCTGCATCATCTGTGCCGCCAGCGCCGGGTTGGGGATGGTCGGCGAGCTGCCGTTGCGGATGAACAGCGTCAGCTTCAGGCCGTCGTCTACCCCGGCTTCCTTGAGCAGGGCCCGGGCGCGCTCGGGGTCGTGCGGCCAGTCCTGCAGTTGCCGGTTGTAGCCGAGCAGCGTCGCCGGGTAGGGGTTGATCGCCGGGGTCGCCGCGCCGGGGCCGAACACCGCCTCCAGCAGCGCCGGCTTGTCGATGGCCAGGTTGATGGCCTGGCGCACGCGCGCATCGTCCAGCGGCTTGTGCTGGGTGTTGAGGGCCACGTAGGTGGTCAGCAGGGCGTCGGTGCTGTCCACCGCCAGGTGCGCTTCCTTCTGCAGCTGCGGCACGTCGGCCGGCTTCGGGTAGAGCGCCACCTGGCACTCGCCGCGGCGCAGCTTCTGCATGCGCACGTTGGGGTCGAGGGTGATGGCGAACACCAGGTTGTCGATGGCCGGCTTGCCGCCGAAGTAGTCCGGGTTGGCCTTGTAGCGCACCTGGGCATCGCGGGCGTAGCGGCTGAAGACGAAGGGGCCGGTGCCGATGGGCTGGGTGTTGAGCTGCTCCTGCTTGCCGGCCTTGAGCAACTGGTCGGCGTATTCGGCCGAGTAGATGGAGGCGAAGCCCATGGCCATGTCGGCGAGGAAGGGCGCTTCCGGGTGGTTGAGGGTGAAGCGCACGGTCAGGTCGTCGAGCTTGTCCACCGACTTGATCAGCTCGCCCATGCCCATGGCCTCGAAGTAGGCGTAGCCGCGCGGCGCCGAGGCGTGCCAGGGGTGTTGCGGGTCCAGCGCGCGCTGGAAGCTCCAGAGCACGTCGTCGGCATTCAGCGTGCGGCTGGGCTTGAAGTACTCGGTGCTGTGGAACTTCACCCCCGGGCGCAGGTGGAAGGTGTAGGCCAGCCCGTCGGGGCTGACCTCCCAGCGCTGCGCCAGGGCCGGCACTACCTCGGTGGTGCCCGGGCGGAACGCCACCAGGCGGCTGAACACCGTCTCGGCGGCGGCGTCGGCGGTGACCGCGCCGGTGTACTGGACGATGTCGAAGCCCTCCGGGCTGGCCTCGGTGCACACCACCAGGTTCTGCGCCAGCGCGGGGCCGGCGCCGAGCGCCAGGAGCAGGGGCAGGTAGCGCGGGATCATGGGGGTTCTCCTACAGCAGGTCGAAGGGGAAGGTGCTGACCAGGCGGACCTCGTCGACGCTGCCGTCGACCTGGTTCTGGCTGGCCAGGTGCTTCATGTACATCAGGCGGAACTTGCTGCGCTTGAGCGGGCCGTCCTGGACCACGTAGGTGCCCATCAGGCCCAGTTCGTGGTGCTTCTCGCCGTCCTGGCCGCGGACCTCGGCGTAGTTGCCATAGGCGCCGTTGCGATCGCCGTCGTAGTGGGTGCCGTCGATGTCCCAGCCCTTGGCGTACCACACCGCGGTGCTCAGGCCGGGCACGCCGTAGGGCGCGAAGTCGGTGCCGTAGCGCAGCTGCACGGACTTTTCGTTGGGACCGTTGTAGTCCGACAGCAGCGAGTTGGCCAGGTAGATGGCCGAGGTCTCGTGCACGTAGTCGAAGTACTCGTTGCCGTCCACCTGCTGCCAGCCGAGCATCAGGCTGTGGGCGCCATGGCTGAGGGTGAAGGCCAGGCTCCAGGTGTCGTTGTCGATGTAGCCGGCCTCGCGGTTGCCGGTGTCGCGGGTGCTGTAGAGGTTGAAGCTGGTGTTCAGGGCCAGGCTCTGCGCATCGCCCAGGTCGTGGGAGAAGCCGAGGTAGTACTGGTTCCAGACGTCCTCGAAATGCCCGCCGTAGGCGCTCACCGAGAGGTTGTCGGCGACCTTGTAGGTGCCGCCGAGGTAGCTGTAGCGGTCGCCCTTGACCTGGCGCGTGCCGTATTCGGTGGTGAAGTCCTCGTCGCCTGCCCCGGTGCGCGGGCTGGCGCGGGTGAAGCTGCCGGCCTGCAGCGAGAGGCCGGCCAGCTCCTCGCTGAGCAGGCCGACGCCGTTGAAGCTCGACGGCAGGGCGCGGTTGTCGATGCTGTTGAACACCGGCGTCTCCACCTGGAAGCGCCCGGCCTTGAGCTCGGTGTTGGAGACGCGCAGGCGCAGGTTGGCGATGCCCAGCTTCGACCACTCGTCCACCGCCTCGCCGTCGCTGTGGGCCAGGGTGCGGTTGCCGCCGCCGCCGATCACGCCCTTGCCGCGCTCCAGGTTGATGGCGTTGAAGCCGGCCACGTCGAGGCCGAAGCCGACGGTGCCCTGGGTGTAGCCGGAGCTGTACTGGAGGATGGTGCCCTGCACCCAGGCGCGGCGGCTGTGGGTGAATTCCGAGCCGCCTTCCTTGGGAATGCGGAAGCCGAAGCTGTCGTGCATCTGCTCGCGGGAAAAGAAGTTGCGCGTGCTGAGAGTCAGTTTCTGGCCCTCGATGAAGCCGCTGGCGCCGGCCTGGCCCTTGTTCGCATCGTCCTCGGCGGCCTGCGCCTGGCCGAGCAGCCCGGCGCCGATCGCCAGGCCCAGTACAGCGGGTTTGAGGTAGGGACACTGCATGGATTGCTCCTTTTTCTTCTTCGTTGTTGTTCGAGACGGCAAACGCATCCCGCCGCGCCTGCCTGGGCGCGCGCGCGGGGTGTGGGGCAGTGGCGAAACGAAGGGCCGCCCGGTCTGCGCCGGGTCGGCGGGCCGAAAGCCTCGGCTAGGGCTGGTTGCTCACGCCGTAGAAGGTGTTACGCCCGAAGGGGCTGATGAGGAAGCCCTGCACCGACTTGCGCATGGGCTGGTACACCGTGGAGTGGGCGATGGGGCTGATGGGCAGCTGCTGGGCGAGCAGTTGCTGGGCCTGCTGGTAGAGGGCGACGCGCTGGGCGTGGTCGGTGGTGGCCTTGGCCTGCTTGACCAGCTTGTCGTAGGCCGCGTCGCACCACTTGGAGATGTTGTTGCCGTTGACCGCATCGCAGCCGTAGAGGGTGCCGAGCCAGTTGTCCGGGTCGCCGTTGTCGCCGGTCCAGCCGAACAGGGCGGCGTCGTGCTCGCCGGCGTGGGCGCGCTTGATGTACTCGCCCCACTCGTAGCTGACGATCCTGGCCTTGATGCCGACCTTGGCCCAGTCGGCCTGGATCATCTCGGCCATCAGCTTGGCATTGGGGTTGTACGGGCGCTGCACCGGCATGGCCCAGAGGGTGATCTCGGTGCCTTCGGCGATGCCGGCCTGCTTCAGCAGTTCCCGGGCCTTCGCCGGATCGTAGGCCTGGCCCTTGATGGATTCGTCATAGGACCACTGCGTCGGCGGCATGGCGTTCACCGCCAGCTGGCCGGCGCCCTGGTAGATGGCGTCGATGATCGCCTGCTTGTTCACCGCCATGTCCAGCGCCTGGCGCACCTCGACGCGGTCCAGCGGCTTGTGGGTGACGTTGTAGGCGATGTAGCCGAGGTTGAAGCCCGGCTGCGAGGGCATGTTCAGGTTGGCGTCCTGCTTCAGCGAGGCCAGGTCCGCCGGGCGCGGGTTGAGGCTGATCTGGCATTCGCCGGCCTTGAGCTTCTGCATGCGCACCGAGGCGTCGGTGTTGATGGCGAAGATCAGGTTGTCCAGGCGCACGTCCTCGGGCTTCCAGTAGTCCTTGTTGCCCTTGAAGCGGATCAGCGCGTCCTTCTGGTAGCGGCTGAGCACGAAGGGCCCGGTGCCGATGGGCTTCTGGTTGATCTCGCTGGCCTTGCCTTGGGCGAGCAACTGGCCGGCGTACTCGGCGGACTGGATGGCCGCGAAGCTCATGGCCAGGTTCTGGATGAAGGCGGCGTCGACCTCGTTGAGGACGAACTTCACGGTGTAGTCGTCGAGCTTCTCCACCCTGGCGATGTTGCGGTCCAGGCCCATGTCGGTGAAGTAGGGGAACTCGGTGGGGTAGGCCTTGCGGAACGGCTGGTCCTTGTCGAGCATGCGCTCGAAGGTGAAGACCACGTCGTCGGCGTTGAACTCGCGGCTGGGCTTGAAGTAGTCGGTGGTGTGGAACTTCACGCCATGGCGCAGGTGGAAGGTCCAGGCCTTGCCGTCGGCGCTGGTCTCCCAGCTTTCGGCCAGGGCCGGCACGGCCTCGGTGCCGCCGCGCTCGAACTGCACCAGGCGGTTGAACAGGGTTTCCGACGTGGCGTCGTAGTCGGTGCCGGTGGTGTACTGGCCCGGGTCGAAGCCGGCCGGGCTGCCTTCGGAGCAGTACACCAGGGTGTTGCCGGCGAAGCTCGCCGAGCTGGCCAGCAACAGGCCGCCGGCGACCAGTGAATGCATGGAGTTACGACGCTTCATACGCATGCCTAACCTCGTTGTTCTTTTTCTGAGGGAGCCGGGCGCGGGCCTGATGGACCTGTGCCGGCTCGGGCGCCACCGCTCCCCCGTGGGCGATGGTCGGATGCCGCCGGGGTAGCCGGCGAACGTCGAACGCGAAGTTAAGTCAGGCTGAAATTAAGGTCAACTTAAATTCAGTGCTACTGCAAAAATCAGAAGCGTCCTAATACCTAGGGAATGTCTCAGGTACCCGGATGCTCGCCGAACAGCGGCATGGTGGTGACGGTCAGCACCTCGGCGGTTTCCTCGCCGGCATTGCGCAGGCAGTGGGGCTTGCCGGCGTCGAAGTGCACCGAGTCGCCGGGGCCCAGGGGGTAGCTGCGGCCGTCGATGGTGTAGACGATGCTGCCGCTGAGCACGTAGGCGAATTCCGCGCCCTCGTGGGCGATCAGCTCGGACTGGTAGCCGACCGGCATGTTCATCTTCACCGCGTTGAGCTGGTTGCCGGGGAAGGAACTGGACAGGCGTTCGTAGCCCAGCGGCTGGCCCTCGATGGCATAGCGCACGCGCTCGCCCTGGTGGGTGTCCGGCTGCGCTTGCTGCGGCTGGTCGAACAGTTCGTTGAGCGGCACCCCCAGGGACTTGGCGATGCTGGCCAGGGACGAGATGGAAACCCCGGTGAGGTTGCGTTCGGCCTGGGACAGGAAGCTGGCGGTGAGGCCGGATTCGCTGGCCACCTGGTTGAGGGTCTTCTTCGCGGCGCGCCTATAGCGACGCAGGCGCTCTCCGATTCGATCGACGGTCATTGGCTGGGCTCTTGGAGGATGCCGGCAGTATACCGGCGAAGGAAGGCGGAGGAAGAGGGCCGGAAAGGTTGGCTTGCGAAGAGGGCTTTTGCTGTGATTTTAAGTGGTGCTTAAAATTCGTTTGGCACGGATTTTAAGTAATGCTTAAATTCCGCCGGAATTTTCAGGATGGGAGTTGGGCGATGACGTTGGGCGTTGGGGGCAGTAGCCCCGAGCAGGCTCTGGCGGGGCTGCGCGACATGAGCGGCGGCGTCGAGCCGATCGGGCTGGACGAATACCGGGCCCGGGTGGCCGGCCTGCAGGCGCGCCTGCGCGAGCAGGGCATGGCCGCGGCGTTCGTCGATGCCGGCAGCTACCTGCGCTATTTCAGCGGGGTGAAATGGAACCCCAGCGAACGCCTGGTCGGCCTGCTGGTGCCCGCCGAGGGCGCGCCGCAGTACCTCGCCCCGGCCTTCGAGGAGGGCACGGTGCGCGACTTCCAGGTGCTGCCCGGGGCGATCTGCACCTGGCAGGAACACCAGAGCCCCTACCGCCTGCTGCTGGACATGCTGGTGGAGCTGGGCGTGCCGGCCAACGCCCGCCTCGGCCTGTGCCCGAGCCTGCCGTTCGGCATGGTCGAGCGCCTGCGCGAGGTTGCCGGCGCCCTGCGCCTGGTGGATGCGAGCGCCGCCGTCGACCATGGGCGGCAGCGCAAGTCGGCCGCCGAGCTGGCGCTGATGCAGCGCGCCAAGGACATGACCCTGGAAGTGCACAAGGCCGCCGCCAGCATCCTCCGCGAAGGCATCAGCACCACCGAGGTGGTGCGCTTCATCGAGGCGGCGCACCGCCGCGTCGGCGCGCCCGGCTCGACCTTCTGCATCGTGCTGTTCGGCGAGGACAGCGCCTTCCCCCACGGCGTGCGCGAGCCGCGCCCGCTGCGCGAAGGCGACATGGTGCTGATCGACACCGGCTGCCAGTTGCACGGCTACAACTCGGACATCACCCGTAGCTACGTATTCGGCACCCCCAGCGAGCGCCAGCGCACCTTATGGAACCTGGAGAAGGCCGCGCAACTGGCCGCCTTCGCCGCCGCCGTGCCGGGTGCGCCCTGCCAGGCGGTGGACGCCGCCGCGCGGCGCTGCCTGGAAGCCGGCGGCCTGGGCCCGGACTACGCCTTGCCCGGCCTGCCGCACCGCACCGGCCACGGCATCGGCCTCGACATACACGAAGGCCCCTACCTGGTGCGCGGCGACGAAACCCCGCTGGAGGCCGGCATGTGCTTCAGCAACGAACCGATGATCTGCGTGCCCGGCGAGTTCGGCATCCGCCTGGAAGACCACTTCTACATGAGCGCCGAAGGCCCGCGCTGGTTCACCCGGCCGAGCCATTCCATCGACGATCCGTTCGGTCTGGCGGGGTAGGGCCTACCTACAGGGGATGCCATGGCTGGTGCGGCGTAGGGCGCATAACCGTTCGCGGTTATCCGCCGATACACCGAGGCCATAGCCAACGCCCAGGTCAACCTTGGCGCCGCTGGAAGCCAAGGCCAAACGGCGGATAACGCCGTAGGCGTTATGCGCCCTACGGGTTGTGGGAACACCGTCGTAGGATGGTGTTGAGCGAAGCGATACCCATCACCACCACCGCATGGGTTTCGCAGGCTCAACCCATCCTACGAAAAGCGCTTCGGCACGGCTGGCAAGACAGCTGTGGCTACTAGAGCAACTCGAAGGGAAAGGTACTGACCAGCCGCAGCTCGTCGACGCTGCCGTTGCTCTGTTTCTGGCTGGCGCGGTGGCTGACGTACATGAGGCGGAAGTGGCTGCGTTTGAGCGCCCCGTTCTGCACCACGTAGGCGGCCGACAGGCCCAGTTCGCGGTGCTTCTCGCCGTCCTGCTCGCGGCCCTTCGCGTAGTTGCCGTAGGCGCCGTTGCGGTCGCCGGTGTAGCCCGTGCCGTCGATGTCCCAGCCCTTGACGTACCACACCGAGGTGCTCAGCCCCGGCACGCCGTAGGCCGCCCAGTCGGTGTTGTAGCGCAGCTGCGCGGATTTCTCGTTGGGCCCGTTGTAGTCGGCGAAGGCCACGTTGCTCAGGTGGATGGCCTTGGTCTCGTGCACGTAGTCGAAGTATTCGTCGCCTTCGACCTGCTGCCAGCCGAACATCAGCGAGTGGGCGCCGCGGCTGAGGGTGAAGTCCAGGCTCCAGGTGTCGTTGTCGATGTAGCCGGCGGCGCGGCGGCCGGTGTCGCGGGTGCTGTAGAGGTTGGCGCGGGTCCGCAGGGCGAGCTTCTGCGGGTCGCCCAGGCTGTGGCTCAGGCCCAGGTAGTACTGGTTCCAGACGTCCTCGAAGTGCCCGCCGTAGAGTGTCGCCGACAGGCCGCCGGGGGCCTTGTAGCTGCCGCCGAGGTAGCTGTAGCGGTCGCCCTTGGCCAGGCGGGTGCCGTATTCGGTGGTCAGGTCTTCCTCGCCGGCGCCGGCGCGGGGGCTGGCGCGGGTGAAGCTGCCGGCCTGCAGCGCCAGGCCCGGCAGTTCCTCGCTGAGCAGGGCGAAGCCGTCGAAGCTGGCGGGCAGGACGCGGTTGTCGTGGCTGTTGAACACCGGCGTGTCGACCTGGAAGCGGCCGCCCCTGAGTTCGGTGCTGGAGACGCGCAGGCGCAGGTTGGCGATGCCCAGCTTGGACCATTCGTCCACCGCGTTGCCGTCGCTGTCGGTCAGGGTGCGGTTGCCGCCGCCGCCGGCGATCACGCCCTTGCCGCGCTCCAGGCTGAGGGCGTGGTAGCCGGCCACGTCCAGGCCGAAGCCGACGGTGCCCCGGGTATAGCCGGAGCTGTACTTGAGCAGGGTGCCCTGCACCCAGGTGCGGCGGTTGTGGGTGAACTCCGAACCGTCTTCCTTGGGGATGCGGAAGCCGTTGCTGTCCTGGGCCTGCTCCAGGGCGGCGAAGTTGCGGGTGCGCAGGCTCAGGCTCTGGCCTTCGACGAAGCCCTTGGCGCCGGCCTGGCCGCGGGCCTCGCGGCGGTCGTCCTCGGCGGCCCAGGCCTGGCCGAACAGGCAGGCGCCGAGGGACAGGCCCTGGGCGGTGGGGCGGATGTGCTGCTGGATCATTGGCTGTTGCTCCCTTCTTGTTCTTGTTGGAGGGGCTAGGCCGATGACGCCGTGGGTGCGCTGGCCCCTGTGAGGGGCCGAAGCTAAGTGGGGGCGGGAAGGGCGATCAAGGCGGATTCGGCCGCGCTGCGAAAAACGGAAAATTCCGAATATTCAGGGGATTGCATTCGGGCGACGGGGTACTCGTCGAAGGTAGGCGCGGGGGCGATGGAGGGCGCCTACCTGCCCGGCGCCGCCTCTGGCGGGGCGGCGCCGGGGTGGGTGGCTACAGCAGGTTGAAGGGCAGGGTGGTGATCAGGCGCACGTCGTCGATGCTGCCGTCGGCCTGGTTCTGGCTGGCCCGGTGGCGCCGGTAGGTCAGCTTGATGCTGCTGCTCTTGAGCGGGCCGTCCTGGATCTTGTAGGCGATGGTCATGCCCAGTTCGCGATGCCTTTCGCCATCCTGCTTGCGCACCTCGGCGTAGCTGCCGTGGGCGCCGTTGCGGTCGCCGTCGTAGCGGGTGCCGTCGATGCCCCAGCCCTTGGCGTACCACAGCGTGCTGCTCAGCCCCGGTATGCCGTAGCGGGCCCAGTCGGTGCCGTAGGCCAGCTGGGCGGACTTCTCGTTGGGGCCGTTGTAGTCGGATTGCAGGTAGTTGACCAGGTAGATGGCCGCGGTCTCGTTGACGTAGTCGAAATACTCGTCGCCATCGACCTGCTGCCAGCCCGCCATCAGGCTATGGGCGCCGCGGGCGAGGGTGAAGGCCAGGCTCCAGGTGTCGTTGTCGATGTAGCCGGCCTTGCGGCTGCCGGCATCGCGGGTGCTGTAGCCGTCGAAACGGGTGTGCAGGGCCAGCACGTCGGGGTCGCCGAGGTCGTGGGAGAAGCCCAGGTAGTACTGCCGCCAGATGTCCTCGAACTCGCCGCCGTAGGCGCTGAGGCTGAGGTTGGGCGTCGCGCGGTAGGTCCCGCCGAGGTAGCTGTAGCGGTCGCCCTTGGCCTTGCGGTCGCCGTAGGTGGTGGTGAGTTTCTCGTCGCCGGCCCCGGTGCGCGGGCTGACACGATCGAAGCTGCCGGCCTGCAGCCTGAGCCCGGTGAGTTCGCTGCTGGTCAGGCCGACGCCGCGGAAGGTGGAGGGCAGGGCGCGGTTGTCGATGGTGGCCAGCACCGGCGTCTGGACCTGGAAGCGGCCGGCGCGCAGTTCGCTGTTGGACAGCCGCAGGCGCAGGTTGGCCACGCCCAGCTTGGACCACTCGTCCAGCGGCCGCCCGTCGCTGTCGGTCAGGGTGCGGTTGCTGCCGCCGGCGACCACGCCCTTGCCGCGCTCCAGGTTGAGGGCATGGAAGGCGCCGACGTCGAGGCCGAAGCCGACGGTGCCCCGGGTGTAGCCGGAGCTGTACTGCAGGATGCTGCCCTGCACCCAGGTGCGCCGGCTGTGGGTGGGCTCGTAGCCGTCGTCCTTGGGGATCTTGAAGACGAAGCGCCCATGTTTTTGCTCGCGGGAGGCGAAGTTGCGGGTGCTCAGGGTCAGGCTCTGGCCTTCGATGAAGCCCTTGGCGGCGGCCTGCCCCCGCTGCCTGTCGTCCTCTTCGGCCGCCCAGGCCTGGCCGGTGATGCCGGCGAGCAGCGCCAGGCCGATGGCGGTGGGGCGGAAGTGTGGATTGGTCATCTGATTGCTCCTCGTTTCTAGTGCTGTGCGCAACGGCGGGCACCTGGGCGCGCGCCGGGAACGGCCGGTGGCCGGCTGCAAGGCGGAAAGCGAGTGCGGTGGGATGATTGTTGGAAGAGCCTGGCCGGTCGGGCCTGGCTCATGGCTGCCCGCAGCGGATGGGGCGGGCGCAGGGACGGCAGCGGCGGGTACGCCGTGCCGTAGAAGGCGTGGGGGCCGGGGCTGCCGGACCTTCAGGGGGGAAGCTAAGCCATGCCTGGCGGCCGCGACAATGAAAAAATGCCTGGTGCTTCACTACGCCGCTTCTCGCCGATGCCCGGAATAGAGGCTTCGCAGCGTTTTTGGGAGGCGGCGTGGTGGGAATCTTGGTACCCACCTGTAGGAGCGGGCCCTGCCCGCGATTTCGCGCGCAGGGCGCGCTCCTACATTGGAATGGTGTGGGTGGGGCGGCGTAGGAGATCTTATCCGCGAACCGCGCCGGAACCTCCGGCTATCGCGGACAAGGTCCGCTCCTACGGGGGAGGCATGCCGTGTCTCTCGGTAACCTGTAGGAGCGGGCCCTGCGCGCGATATCGCGCGCAGGGCGCGCTCCTACATTGGAATGGTGTGGGTGGGGCGGCGTAGGAGCGGATCTTATCCGCGAATCGCGCCGGAACGCCCGGCTATCGCGGACAAGGTCCGCTCCTACGGGGGAGGCATGCCGTGTCTCTCGGTAACCTGTAGGAGCGAGCCCTGCCCGCGATTTCGCGCGCAGGGCGCGCTTCTACATTGGAATGGTGCGGGTGGGGCGGCGTAGGAGCGGATCTTATCCGCGAACCGCGCCGGAACCTCCGGCTATCGCGGACAAGGTCCGCTACAGGGGGCGGGAAATACGGGCTCAGGGCCCCAGTTCGACGTGGGTGAAGTTGTTCGAGCCCAGCGGGCTCAGGGTGAAGCCCTTCACCCTGGGGCTCAGCACCACGAACTGTTTCGGGTAGGCCAGGGCTATCCAGGGCGCTTCGCGCTGGAAGATCGCCAGGGCCTGGCGGTACAGCGCGGCGCGGGCGTCCTGGTCTGTGCTGGCGCGGGCCTGGCGCAGCAGGTCGTCGAACTGGGCGTTGCACCAGCCGGCCATGTTCTCGCCGCTCTGCGCGGCGGCGCAGGACAGGTTGGGGGTGAGGAAGTTGTCCGGGTCGCCGTTGTCGCCCACCCAGCCCATGAACACCAGGTCGTGCTCGCCATGCTTGGCACGGCGGATCAGCTCACCCCATTCGTAGACGCGGATGTCGGCGCGGATGCCCAGCTTGCCCAGGTCGTTCTGCAGCATCTGCGCGCCTATGCCGGGGTTGGGGTTGGCCGGGCCGCCGCCGGGGCGGGTCCAGATGCTGAGCTTCTGCCCTGGCTGCACGCCGGCCTCGGCCAGCAACTGGCGGGCCCGTTCGAGGTCGCGCGGCCAGCCCTTCAGGTCCGCGTCCGAACCCCACAGCGTCGGCGGGTAGGGCGCCACCGCGGGGCTGGCGCCGCCCTCGCCGAACTGCGCCTTGCGGTAGGCGTCGCGGTCGAAGGCGAGGTTGATGGCCTGGCGCACACGCACGTCGTCCAGCGGCTTGTGCCGGGTGTTGATGGCGACGTAGGCGACCAGCAGGGAGTCCAGTTCCTCCACCTTCAGGCGCGGGTCCCTGCGCAGTTCGGGGATGTCCGTGGGCCGCGGGTACACCGCCACCTGGCAGTCGCCGGCGCGCAGTTTCTGGATGCGCACGCTGGGGTCGGGGGTGATCGCCAGCAGCAGGCGCTCGATCTTCGGCGTGCCGCCCCAGTAGTCGGGGTTGGCGGCGAAGCGCACCTGGGCGTCCTTCTGGTAGCGCTGGAAGACGAAGGGGCCGGTGCCCAGGGGCAGGTTGTTCAGTTGCTCGGGCTTGCCGGCCGCCAGCAGCAGGTCGGCGTATTCGGCCGAGTAGATGGAGGCGAAGCCCATGGCCAGGTCGGCGAGGAAGGGCGCCTCGGGATGGCGCAGGGTGAAGCGTACTGTCAGGTCGTCGACTTTCTCGACGCGCTCGATCAGCCCCGGCAGGCCCATCGACTGGGCATAGGGGAAGCCGCGCGGGGCCAGCCTGTTCCATGGATGCGCCGGGTCGAGCTGGCGCCGGAAGCTCCAGAGCACGTCGTCGGCGTTGAAGGTGCGGGTAGGCGTGAAGTAGTCGGTGCGCTGGAACTTCACGCCGGGGCGCAGGTGGAAGGTGTAGGCCAGTCCGTCGGCGCTGATGTCCCAACTCTGCGCCAGCGCGGGGATCACCTTGGTGCTGCCGGGGGCGAACTGCACCAGGCGTTCGTACACCGTCTCCGCCGTGGCGTCGGCGGTGGTGGCGGCGGTGTACTGGGTGATGTCGAAGCCTTCCGGGCTGCCCTCGGTGCACACCACCAGGGGCCGGGCCAGGGCCGGCGCGGCGGCGAGCAGCAACGCCAGGGCCGCCCACGCGGGGCGGCCCGGACGTCTATCGGTAAGCGGCTGTAGCCAGCGCAGCATGGCGTGACGGCCGCCTCGCGGCGGCCGCGGGCCTTACTTGCCGACGCCCACGCCGTAGAAGGAGTTGAGCGCGAAGGGGCTGATCTTGAAGTCCTCGACCGTCTTGCGCATCGGCTGGTACACGGTGGAGTGGGCGATCGGGGTGATCGGCACCTGCTCCTTGAGGATGTGCTGGGCCTGTTTGTACAGCTCGGTGCGCTTGGCCTGGTCGGGGGTGCGCTTGGCTTCCTTGATCAGCTTGTCGTAGGGCTGGTCGCACCATTTGGAGAAGTTGTTGCCGTTGACCGCGTCGCAGCTGTACAGGGTGCCCAGCCAGTTGTCCGGGTCGCCGTTGTCGCCGCTCCAGCCGATCAGCATGGCGTCGTGCTCGCCGGCCTTGGCGCGCTTGATGTATTCGCCCCATTCGTAGGTGACGATCTTCGCCTTGATGCCGACCTTGGCCCAGTCGGCCTGGAGCATCTCGGCCATCAGCTTGGCGTTGGGGTTGTACGGGCGCTGCACGGGCATGGCCCACAGGGTGATCTCGGTGCCTTCGGGCACGCCGGCCTTCTTCAGCAGTTCCTTGGCCTTTTCCGGGTTGTAGCCGGCGTCCTTGATGCTGTCGTCGTAGGACCACTGGGTCGGCGGCATGCCGTTCACGGCGAGCTGGCCGGCGCCCTGGTAGACGGCGTCGATGATGGCCTTCTTGTTCACCGCCATGTCCAGCGCCTCGCGCACTTCCAGCTTGTCCAGCGGCTTGTGCAGCACGTTGTAGGCGATGTAGCCGAGGTTGAAGCCCGGCTGCGAAGGCATGTTCAGGTTGGCGTCCTTCTTCAGCGACTCCAGGTCCGCCGGGCGCGGGAACAGGGTGATCTGGCACTCGTTGGCCTTGAGCTTCTGCATGCGCACCGAGGCGTCGGTGTTGATGGCGAAGATCAGGTTGTCGATCTTCACCTCGCCGGGCACCCAGTAGTCCTTGTTGGCCTTGAAGCGGATCATCGCGTCCTTCTGGTAGCGGCTGAACACGAAGGGCCCGGTGCCGATCGGCTTCTGATTGATGTCGCTGGCGCGGTTCCGCTTGAGCAACTGGTCGGCGTATTCGGCGGACTGGATGGAGGCGAAGCTCATGGCCAGGTTCTGGATGAACGCGGCGTCCACCTCGTTGAGGACGAACCTGACGGTGTAGTCGTCGACCTTCTCCACCTTGGCGATGTTGGCGTCCATGCCCATGTCGGTGAAGTAGGGGAATTCGGTGGGGTAGGCCTTACGGAACGGGTGGTTCTTGTCGAGCATGCGCTCGAAGGTGAACAGCACGTCGTCGGCGTTGAATTCGCGGGTCGGCTTGAAGTAGTCGGTGGTGTGGAACTTCACGCCGTGGCGCAGGTGGAAGGTGTAGGTCTTGCCGTCATCGGATACGTCCCACTTCTCGGCCAGGCCGGGGATCACCTGGGTGCCGCCGCGCTCGAACTGGGTGAGGCGGTTGAACACGGTCTCGGCGGCGGCGTCGAAATCGGTGCCGGTGGTGTACTGGCCGGGGTCGAAGCCCGCCGGGCTGCCCTCGGAGCAGAACACCAGGTTGCCGGCGGCGTGGGCGAAGGGAGCGCTGGCGATCAACCCAGCGGCGATCATGGAGCGGATGACGGCATTCTTGCGCATGCTGACCTCAGATTGTTGTGGTTGTCATCGAGGCACGTCCTTGTGGGGCGTGTCGCCTGAAACTATGCAGGGCACATGCCGGGCGCAAGGGCCACACCCGCCACAGTGTAGAAGCTGTGGGGAAGTCGTAAGGGAATGTCGCAATAACGCAAGAAGCCCGCCGCGGCGCCCGGGCGGGTGGCGCCGCGGCGGGCCCGCATCAGGGCATCTGCACTTCGATGGTGCCGTCGGCGGTCACCGTGACCTGGCTGGTGCCGGCCTCGATCTCCGGGGCCGCGGCGAAGCCGGCGTCGGCCTTCATCGCCGCCATGCGCATCACTGGCATCGGCCGTGGCGCGCCGGCGCTGTTCAGGTTCAGGTTGACCAGGCGGTAGCCCTTGCCGCCGAGGGAGTCGGTCAGCAACTGGGCGCGGGCCTTGAACGCCGCCACGGCGTTCTTCATCAGGCTGTCCTCGTTCTGCTGGCGGGTGGAGTCGGCGATGCTGAAGCTCATGTTGCCCATCTTCAGCTTGCCCAGCAGGCTGGCGGTGAGCTGCGATAGCGCGGCGAAGTCCGAGCTTTCCAGGCGCAGTTCGGCGCGTTCGCGCCAGGCGGTGATCTTCTGGCCCTTGTCGTCGTACACCGGGTAGCTGTTGCGGCTGCCCAGGCTGACGGTCACGCCCTTGGCCTTGCGCGCCTCGGTCACCGCGGCGTTGAGGGCGGCGGTGGTCTCGGCGGCGAGCCTGGCCGGGTCGCTGGCCTGGGCTTCGTTGAAGAGGGTCACGTGCATCTGGTCGTGGGCCACTTCCTGGCTGGCCTCGGCGTGCAGCGACACCAGGTTGTAGCGCGGCTCGTCGGCCTGGGCGGCGAAGCTGGTGGCGGCCAGGGCGACGGCTGCGGCCAGGGCGGCGAGGCTTTTCTTCAATGCGGACATGTTCGACTCCTTGGTCCTGTAATGAGTCCCGGGTGCAGGGTAGACGACCCCGCACATGGACAGTCAGACCTATTGACGCAGGTCGGCGTTCAAAGGGGTTGAATCGCGATAGCCTTTATCTCGTATGCTGTGTCGCTATGACGCACCGAGAGGGGAAGGGGCTTGGCTATACTCGCGCAAATTCCGGAATTCACCATGCGCACACCGGTTTTCCAGTTATCCGCCAGCCGGCAGAACCTGCTGCACCTGACGCTCATCCGTATTCTCGTGCTGGCCGCCCAGGCCGGTTCGGTGGGCATCGCCTACAAGGCCCAGTTGATCCCGCTGCCCTGGGCGGCGCTGGGGGTGACCCTCGGCGTGTCCCTGGTGCTGTGCCTGGCCACCGCCCTGCGCCTGCGCGGGCCCTGGCCGGTGACCGAGGTGGAATACGCGGTGCAACTGGGCTGCGACCTGATCATCCACAGCGCCCTGCTGTATTTCTCCGGCGGCTCGTCCAACCCCTTCGTCTCCTATTACCTGGTGCCGCTGACCATCGCCGCGGCGACCCTGCCATGGCTCTACACCATCGTCCTCGCCGGCCTGGCCCTGGCCGCCTACACGGTGCTGCTGGTGTGGTTCCACCCGCTGAACATCGCCCCGGCGCAGCGCGACTACCTGCTGATCTACGGCATGTGGCTGAGCTTCGCCCTGGCCGCCGGGCTGATCACCTTCTTCGTCGCGCGCATGTCCCAGGCGCTGCGCCGCCAGGAGCAGATAGTCGCGCAGCGCCGCGAGGAGGGCATGCGCGACCAGCAACTGCTCGCCGTGGCCACCCAGGCCGCCGGCGCCGCCCATGAGCTGGGCACGCCGCTGGCGACCATGAGCGTGCTGCTCAAGGAACTGCGCCAGGCGCACCCGAAGGACCCGCTGCTGCAGGAAGACCTGGCGCTGCTGCAGGAGCAGGTCAAGCTGTGCAAGGACACCCTGCAGCAACTGGTGCGCGCCGCCGAGGCCGACCGCCGCCAGGCCATCCAGGAGCAGGGCGTCAACGAATGGCTGGAGGCGGTGCTGCGCCGCTGGCACCTGATGCGCCCGGAGGCCACCTACCGCTACCTGAACCTGGGCCCGGGCAGCGCCCCGCGGCTGACGCCGCCCACCGACCTCACCCAGGCCCTGCTGAACCTGCTGAACAACGCCGCCGATGCCTGCCCGGACGACCTGGAGATCTGCGTCGACTGGACTGCCACCGACATCTGCCTGAGCATCCGCGACCACGGCCCCGGCGTGCCGCTGGCGATCGCCGAGCAACTCGGCAAACCCTTCTTCACCACCAAGGGCAAGGGCTTCGGCCTCGGCCTGTTCCTCAGCCAGGCCAGCGTCACCCGCGCCGGCGGCACGGTGAAGTTGTACAACCACGAAGACGGCGGCACGCTCACCGAGCTGCGCCTGCCGCGCAGCTATGGTGTGGTGTGAACCCACGCGCGAGGAAGTACCCATGAGCGAAGAGAATCTGTTCGAAGGCGAAGAGCAACCCCACCTGCTGCTGGTGGACGACGACGCCACCTTCACCCGTGTGATGGCGCGTGCGATGAGCCGCCGCGGCCTGCGCGTATCGGTCGCCGGCTCCGCCGAGGAAGGCCTGGCGCTGGCCAAGGAAGACCTGCCCGACTACGCCGTGCTGGACCTGAAGATGGACGGCGACTCCGGCCTGGTGCTGCTGCCCAAGCTGCTGGAGCTGGATGCGGAGATGCGCGTGGTGATCCTCACCGGCTACTCCAGCATCGCCACCGCGGTGGAAGCCATCAAGCGCGGCGCCACCAACTACCTGTGCAAGCCGGCCGACGCCGACGACGTGCTGACCGCGCTGCTCTCGCAGCACGCCGACCTGGACAGCCTGGTGCCGGAAAACCCCATGTCGGTGGACCGCCTGCAGTGGGAGCACATCCAGCGCGTGCTGGCCGAGCACGACGGCAACATTTCCGCCACCGCCCGCGCCCTGGGGATGCATCGGCGGACGTTGCAGCGTAAGCTGCAGAAGCGCCCCGTGAGGCGTTAAGGAATTCATAAGAAGCTGTATCTACGATCTCGCGAGCTAGCGCAGAACAAGGCGAAAACAGGCGAGGGAGCGCAGTTTAGTCCGCTAAATGAGCATCACTCGCCTGTTTTTAACGCAGTTATGCCGACGCGCAGCAGATCGTAGACAGGTTCTAAGACAGGGAGCGCCGACTGGGCGCTCTTTTTTTGTGCCCGTGCCGAGCCCGACCCGATGACTGAAAGCGCCGAATACCGTGCCGCGAACGATGCCGTTCGCGGGCATTTCTTCTCCCAGGTGTGGAAACTGACGGCGCCCTACTGGCGCAGCGAAGAGAAGGGCATGGCCTGGCTGCTGCTGATCGTGGTGATCGCCCTGTCGCTGGTCGGCGTGGGCGTCTCGGTGTGGGTCAACACCTGGTACCGCGACTTCTACAACGCCCTGCAGAACAAGGACCTCGATGCCTTCATCCGGCTGATCCTGTACTTCTGCGGGATCGCCGCGGTGGCCATCCTGGTCGCCGTGTACCGCCTGTACCTGACGCAGATGCTGACCATCCGCTGGCGCCGCTGGCTCACCGAGAAGCACTTCGCCGCCTGGCTGTCCGACAAGAACTACTACCGCCTGGAACAGCGCGGCTACACCGACAACCCCGACCAGCGCCTGTCCGAGGACCTCAACAGCTTCACCGACACCACCCTGAGCCTGGGCCTGGGGCTGATCCGCAACCTGGTCAGCCTGGTGTCCTTCTCGGTGATCCTCTGGGGCGTGTCCGGCAGCATCGAGCTGTTCGGCATCAGCATTCCCGGCTACATGTTCTGGGCCGCGCTGCTCTACGCCCTGGTCGGCAGCTGGCTGACGCACCTGATCGCCCGCCGCCTGATCGGCCTGAACAACCAGCAGCAGCGCTACGAGGCCGACCTGCGCTTCGGCCTGGTGCGCATCCGCGAGAACGCCGAGAGCATCGCCCTGTACAACGGCGAGGGCAGCGAGAACGAGCGCCTGATGACGCGCTTCCGCAACGTCTGGGGCAACTTCTGGGAACTGATGAAGGTGCAGAAGCGCCTGACCTTCTTCAGCTCCGGCTACGCCCAGATCGCCATCATCTTCCCGATCGTGGTGGCCGCGCCGCGCTACTTCGCCGGCAAGATCCAGCTCGGCGAGCTCATGCAGATCAACTCCGCCTTCGGCAACGTCCAGGACGGCCTGAGCTGGTTCATCGACGCCTACTCCAGCCTGGCCACCTGGCGCGCCACCTGCGACCGTCTGCTGAGCTTCCGCAACGCCATGGACGAGGTCGCCGGCGAGCACGAGAGCATCGCCGTGCACGCCGCCGGCAACGGCCTGCAGCTCAAGCACCTGAGCCTGCGCCTGGGCGACGGCAGCGTGCTGCTGGAACCCACCGACCTGACCCTGCGAGCCGGCGAGCACGTGCTGATCAGCGGCCCCTCCGGCGCCGGCAAGAGCACCCTGCTGCGCGCCATGAGCGGGCTCTGGCGCTACGGCGCCGGGCAGGTGCAGATGCCCGCGGCGCGCACGCTGTTCCTGCCGCAGAAGCCCTACCTGCCGATCGGCAGCCTGGCCACGGCCCTGAGCTATCCGGAGGAACCCGGCCGGCACGGCCCCGAGCGCCTGCGCGAAGTGCTGCGCCTGTGCCGCCTGGAGCACCTGGGCGAACGCCTGGACGAAGCCCAGCACTGGCAGCGCCTGCTCTCGCCGGGCGAACAGCAGCGCCTGGCCATCGCCCGCGCGCTGCTCTACGCGCCGGCCTGGCTGTTCCTCGACGAGGCCACCTCGGCGCTGGACGACAACGACGAAGCCGCGCTCTACCAGACCCTGCTGGAGCAACTGCCCGGCGTGACCCTGGTCAGCATCGGCCACCGCGCCGACCTCAGGCGCTTCCACGAACGCCAGCTGCGCCTGGAGGATCGTCACCTGCGGGAGGTCGAGGCGGTGCTCCCGGCCTGACACGCCTACCTGTGGCAAGGGAATCCCCCGGCGATAGGATTTTGGGAAAGATCGTGCTGTGAATTCCTTCAGATTTTGCAGGAAAGCTCGCAATTGATTGGCAGTTTTGGGGACTGCTGCATCGTTCTCTGACCCATACCCGGTACCCTCGACGGCTTTGCGGTAAACAGCCCGTCGCATTCGGATTCCGGATATCGCCATGCATGGTCTTTCCCCTTCTGGTCAGGCGTTGACGCGCGAGGCATTGCGCCTGGTGAACCCGCGCCGCTTCCTTGGCCTCGCGCTCGCCGGCGCCACGGCGCTGGCGCTGCTGACCTTCGCCGCCGGCCTGTGGCTCGGCCGCGTCATGGCGCCGCCCGCGCCGCTGGCCGAGGCCGCCCCGCAGCAGACGCCGGAGCAGCGCTTCGCCGTGGCACGCCTGGGCGAGCTGGCCGGGCGCCTCCAAGTGCTGGAAAAGGACGCCGCCTACCTGCTGAAAGTGGTCGACGGCCACGAGGACATCGCCCGCAAGCTGGCGCGCATCGACCCCGGCCTGGTGCCGGAGCAGGCGCCGGCACGCGGCGCTGACGGGGAGGGCGGCCTGCTGCTGCCGCCGCGGCCATGCCAGGCCGCGCCGCTGGTCGACGTGCAGCAGGGCACCGAGGCCGCGCGTTGCCTGAGACGTCAGCTCGACCTGCTGCTGGACGCGGTGTCGCGGCGCAACGCCGACTTCCTCGCCATCCCCACCCACCGCCCGGTGGACAAGGCGCGCCTGGGCTCGGCCTTCGGCAACCGGCTGGACCCGTTCAACCGCCGCCTGGCCTTCCACTCCGGGCTCGACTTCGCCGCGCCCGGCGGCACCGAGATCCAGGCCGCCGCCGGTGGCCGGGTGGTCGCCGCCGGCCCCTTCAGCTCCTATGGCATCCGCGTGGAAATCGACCACGGCAACGGCCTGCTCACCCGCTATGCGCACCTGTCCAGGGCCGAGGTGCGCGTCGGCGACGTGGTGATGCCCGGCCAGCGCATCGCCGCCATGGGCTCCACGGGACGCTCCACCGGCTCGCACCTGCATTTCGAAGTGCTCTACCGCGGCGAGTTCGTCGACCCGCAGCACTTCCTTTCCCTCGGCGACATGGAGAAGGCCCTCGATGCGCTGGCGCAGGACTAGGCCGGCGACCACCCGCGAACTGCTGCGCGCCGAGCACCAGCCGCGGGCCCAGGTGGCGCGC
This sequence comes from Pseudomonas sp. AAC, assembly GCF_000725445.1. Classification (NCBI taxonomy): domain Bacteria; kingdom Pseudomonadati; phylum Pseudomonadota; class Gammaproteobacteria; order Pseudomonadales; family Pseudomonadaceae; genus Pseudomonas; species Pseudomonas sp. AAC. The sequence goes on from NZ_KL647099.1 coordinate 117,785, forward strand.
AGCTACCGGCCGCTGCTCTGGGCCGCGCTGGCGCTGGCCATGGCCTTCGCCGCGGTGCATTTCTGGCGCGGCTCGCAGCAGGCCGAAACACAGCAGCGCATCGATGCGTTGCAGGCCGGCAATGCCGCGCTGGCCGCCGACCTGCAGCGCCAGCGCCTGCTGACCGCCGAGGCCCAGGCCACGCGCGAGCAGCTGCAGCGGCGCATCGACCAGATGTCCGGGGAACTCAAGAAGCTCAAGACCGACCTGGCGTTCTACCGCCAGCAGAAACCCGCCAAGTGATCCGCAGGAGGACGAACATGTTCAGCAGCAACAAGAAGAAAGGGCCGCAGGTGGCGGTGGACAGGTTTTCCAGCCTGCTGTCGGGCAACCTGGCGCTGGTGGGCGACCTGGAGTTCGAGGAAGGCCTGAAGGTCCAGGGCCGCATCCAGGGCAACGTGCGCCACAAGCCGGGCACCCAGAGCCTGCTGGCCCTGGGCGCGGAAGGGCGGATCGAGGGCTGCGTCAGCAGCTACGACGCGCTGATCGACGGCACCATCGTCGGCGACCTCTACGTCGAGCACCTGCTGGAGCTGCATTCCAACGCCCGCGTCATCGGCAACATCCACTACCGCCAGCTGAGCATGGAGAACGGCGCCAGCGTCGACGGCAAGCTCACCCGCCTGGACGAGCAGCGCCCGCTGGAACTGCCGGCGCCCGCGAGCCACCGGGCGCGTGCCGAGGCCGAGGAAGCGGAGCCCGCCTGAGGCAAATCGTTAGCACGCGAAGCACCGCCCCTTGTTATGATCGCCGCAGTTCTTCCGCCGGCGTTTCCCCTCCATGCTCGCACTGCTGTTCCAGACCCTCGGCATCACCGCGCCGGTGTTCTCCATGCTGTTCATCGGCGTGCTGCTGCGCCGCGTCGGCTGGATCGACCAGGGCTTCATCCAGACCGCCTCGGCCCTGGTGTTCAACGCCACCATGCCGGTGATGCTGTTCCTCGGCATCTACCATTCCGACCTGCACCGCGCGGCCAGTCCGGCGGTGCTGACGTTCTTCTGCCTGGCCACCCTCGGCGGCTTCCTGCTCGCCTGGGCCTGGGCGCACTGGCGGGTGCCGCGGCAAGAGCGCGGCGTCTACGTGCAGGGCGCCTTCCGCGGCAACAACGGCATCGTCGGCCTGGCCCTGGCCACCAGCCTCTACGGCGAGCACGGCCTGGCCCTGGGCTCGGTGCTCGCGGCCCTGGTGATCCTCTGCTACAACACCCTGGCCACGGTGGTCCTGGCGATCTACAGCCCGGTGCTCAAGTCCGACCCGCTGAGCATCGCCCGCCAGGTGCTGGTCAACCCGCTGATCATCGGTGTGCTGGCGGCCTTCCCGTTCGCCTGGTGGGGCATCGCCCTGCCGGCCTGGGTGCTCACCTCCGGCGACTATTTCGCGCAGATGACCCTGCCCCTGGCGCTGGTCTGCATCGGCGGCACCCTGTCGCTGCCGGCCCTGCGCAGCAGCGGCAGCCTGGCCCTGAGCGCCAGCCTGATGAAAATGGTCTGGCTGCCGGCGCTGTGCACCGCCGCCGCCTGGCTCTGCGGCTTCCGCGGCGCCGAACTGGGCGTGCTGTTCCTCTACTTCGCCAGCCCCACCGCCGCCGCCAGCTACGTGATGGCGCGCGCCGCCCAGGGCAACGCCGAACTGGCGGCCTCGATCATCGTCATCACCACCCTGGCGGCGGCGCTAACCACCAACCTGGGGCTGTTCATCCTGCAGTGGGGTGGGTGGATCTGAGGTGCTCAACCTCGAATCGCGGCGTCAGCCGGCAAGTTCGTAGGGCGTATAACCGTTCGCGGTTATACGCCGCTTCACCTAACTCATGCCCGGCGTTGCGGTCGAGCCCGGAGTGTCCCGAAACAGGCGCTCCGTGGCCGAACCCGAAGCGCGCCTGGGGTCGAGGTCAAACGGCGTATAACGCCGTAGGCGTTATACGCCCTACGCCCAGCCCTCCCTCGGCGTAGGGCGTATAACCGTTCGCGGTTATACGCCGCTTCACCTAACTCATGCCCGGCGTTGCGGTCGAGCCCGGAGTGCCCCGAAACAGGCGCTCCGTGGCCGAACCCGAAGCGCGCCTGGGATCGAGGTCAAACGGCGGATAACGCCGTAGGCGTTATACGCCCTACGCCCTGGACAACCTCCCGCTGGGGCGCGGTCTAGGCAGAATCTGAATTCGCAGACAACATCACTTACTCTGCCCGAAGGCCATTTCAAGCCGTTTTACAGGCGGTTACACTGTCCCCCTTCCAGCGCGCGACAAAGGATTGCTCATGCGTTTCCAGGATTCCGTCCGCAGCCTCGCGCTGCTGTTCGGCCTGCTGTGGCTGGCGTCGTCGTACGCCGGGCCCGGCGCCGAATTGTCCAGCCCGGCCGCCGGCTGGCGCTACTCGGGGTTGCTCGACGATCTCGACAGCCCGCGCGTGGCCTATCCGACCCCGCCCATCGACCGTGGCGGCCAGCGCGGCCGCAGCCTGATCGAGGGCGACCTGAAGAACCTCGCCGGCACCGACCGCGCCCAGCGCCTGGTGGTCAACGGCAACCCGCTGCCGCTCTATACCGACGCCCAGGGCCATTTCGTCCGCCCCTACGCCTTCGGCGCGGGTTCCAACAGCGTCGAGGTGGCCAGCGCCGACGGCCAGTCGCTCAAGCGCGTGCAGTTCTACGAGGCCAACGCCGGGCGCGTGCCGCCGCGGGTGCGCGTGGCCCTGGGCTGGGACGACCCCAAGGCCGAGCTGGACCTGCACATAGTCACCCCCGACGGCCAGCACGCCTTCTGGGCGCGCCCGCGGCTGGGCAACGGCGGCGGCCTCGACCCGGACGGCGTCGACGGCCCCGGCCCGGAAATGTTCAGCATGGCCGCGCCGCTGCACGGCACCTACCTGGTCTACGTCAACTACTGGGGCAATTTCGGCGCGCAGGGCTATAACTTCCAGGCCGGCGCCAACCAGCAGGACGTGATCACCGCCCAGGTCAACCTGGTGTTCAACGAGAACAGCGTCGACGAGAAGCGCGAGACCTTCGTGGTGCCGCTGCGCACCATCGGCGACCTGGTCCTGGTCAAGACCTTCACCTACTGAAAGCTGTCCCCTGCCAGGGATGAAACGGGATCGAGCAAGCATGAGCGACAACACCACTCCCAGCCCCACTCCTTCCGCCGAAGCCGCACCGGTGAAGCGCTGGCCGCTGATCTTCGGCGGCCTGGTGCTGGCCCTGCTGGTCTTCGGCGGCCTGCTGGCGCGCTACGTCTGGCTGGCGCCGCCGAGCGGCCCGCTGGCCGGGCTGGAGGCGCCGCCGACCAATGCCCCGGGCCGCGACATCAGGCACCCGGACGCGCTCATCGAAAGCGCTTCGCTTGCCCGCCTGCCCAAGGAACTGCTGGAGGTGCCGCTGCTGCGCGACACCCTCACCGAGGACTTCGTCTTCTACTACGAGAACGACGGCGACCGCCTCGGCCTGGCCGGCAGCCTGCGGCGCATCGTCTACGAGCACGACCTGACGCTGAAGGACAGCCTGGTCGAGGAACTGCTCGACCAGCCGGCCCAGGTCGCCCTGTGGCGCGGCGCCGACGGCCGCCTGCGCGACTTCCTGGTGGTGATGAAGCGCGGCGGCCTGGCCAGGCTGCTGGAGCCGCTGGCGCACATCGCCGCCAACGACAGCCAACTGCGCAAGGTCGGCGAGCTGAAGGGCGGCACCGGTGTCTATCGCCTGCGCTACAACGCCCAGAAGACCCTGCTGTTCGCCTCCAGTGGCGACTACCTGGTGCTGCTGTCCAACCCGAAGATGCTGTTCCCCAATGCCAGCGACGACGAGCCTGGCGCGGCCGACGCCCAGGTCAGCGCCGACCTGGCCGCCCTGCTCGGCGGTGACGACGCCTTCCCGCGCGCCTTCGGCCTGGGCCCGCGCGGCGAGCTGAGCCAGCGCATCAGCCTCGGCGCCGGCGCCCTGGCCATGGGCTACCAGCGCTTCATCCCGGCCTTCGCCGGGGTGCGCTTCGACAAGGATGCCAAGGGCTGGAGCAGCTACCTGGCGCTGAACGCGGTGGAGCGCCAGCCGGACCTCGACTTCAGCCCCGTGTGGCAGGCCATGCCCATGGGCGCCAGCGCCTGCGTGGCGCTGCCGCTGACCCCGGGCCTGTACGACAGCCTGCTGGTGCGCCTGGGCGCCGAGCAGAAGATGGCCGCGGCCTTCTCCGAGCACCTGTCCGGCGCCGCCGGCCTGTGCTGGTACGCCGACTCGCGCCTGTATACGCCGCTGCTGGTGGCCACGCTCAGCGCGCCGCCCGGCCCGGAACTGGACGCCGACCTGGGCAGGCTGTTCGACAGCCTGGTGGGCGCCTACGAGGCCAACGCCGAAGGCGGCAACTTCCCGGTGGACGAGCAGAACCAGGGCGAGACCCACAAGTGGCTGCGCCAGGTCAGCTCCAATTTCGGCCAGTACGCCGCTGCCGATGCGGCCGACCCGGACGCCGTCAGCGGCCGCGGCTTCTTCCGCGTCGGCCTGGCGCGGCAGGGCAGCACCCTGCTGTTCTCCCTCGACGACCAGTTGCTGGACAAGGCCCTGGGCACCCTCGACAAGCGCTTCCCGCCGCTGGCCGACGTGCTGCCCAAGGACGCCCTGGTACCGGCCTACCTGGCGCCGCAGTCGCTTTCCACGCTGCTCCAGCGCGAAACCCTGGACAGCCTGCCGCAGGACATGGAGCCGGTGTTCCGCAATGCCGCCGACAGCCTGCTGCTGCCGCGCCTGAAGGCCCTGGCCGGGCACGGCGGCTACGCCCTCGGCCTGCCCGCCGGCAGCCGCGCCGAACAAGCCTGGCAATGGCTGCCGCTGCAGTGGCGCGCGCTGTGACGGCACGCGCCCTGCTGCTGGCGTTCGGCCTGTGGGCCGCCCAGGCCGGCGCGGCGTCGCTCGATCCGGAGCAGTCCCAGGTATTCCGCGCCTGGTTCGTGCGCATCGCCGAGGAACAGCTGCGCCAGGGCCCCAGCCCGCGCTGGCACCAGCAGGACTGCGCGGGCCTGGTGCGCTTCGCCGCCAACGAGGCGCTCAAGCCCCACGACGCCAAGTGGCTGCGCGCCAACGGCCTGTCCAACCGCTACCTGCCGCCGGAGCTGGCGCTGAGCGACGAGCAGCGCGCCCTGGCGCAGAACTGGCGGCAGGGCGGCGGCCAGGTCGGCCCCTACGTCAACGCCATCAAGCTGATCCAGTACAACAGCACCCTCGTCGGCCGCGACCTCAACCAGGCGCGGCCCGGCGACCTGATCTTCTTCGACCAGGGCGACGACCAGCACCTGATGATCTGGATGGGCCGCAACATCGCCTACCACACAGGTACCAGCACGCCGACCGACAACGGCATGCGCTCGGTCAGCCTGCAACAACTCATGACATGGAAGGACACCCGATGGATACCCGACCCTGCCAACCCCAACTTCGTCGGCGTGTACCGCTTGTCGTTCCTCGCCCGATGAAGCTGCTCGCGCTGTGCGCCGGCCTGGCCCTGGGCGGCCTGCTGGCGGGCGCGCCGGCGCAGGCCCGGGCCGACGACGAGGTGCCGGCGAGCAACTACGCGCCGATCAGCGGCGAGTCGTTCTTCCTGCTCGCCGACAGCAGCTTCGCTCCCGACGAAGAGGCCCGCGTGCGCCTGGAGGCGCCGGGCCGCGACTACCGCCGCTACCGCATGGAGGCCTACGGCGGGGTGGACATGCGCGTCTACCGCATCGACAAGCCGCTGGACTTCCTCAAGCGCCAGAAGAACCTGCACCGGGTGCTGGCCGAGGGGCAGTTCAAGGGCGAGGGGCTGTCCAACACCCTGGCCTACCTGTGGGACAACTGGTACCGCAAGTCGCGGCGGGTGATGCAGCGCGCCTTCTCCTACGAGTCGCGCAAGCAGGTCACCGAGGTGGTGCCGGAGCTGAAGATGGGCCAGGCCATGGCCGCGCCCACGCCCTACGATGCCCAGCCGCAGTACGCGCCGATCCCCGGCCTGCCGCTGGTCGAGCAGTTCCGCTATCCGCTGTGGGACGCCAAGCCCATCGAACCGCCGGCCGACGTCAAGCTGGCCGGCTCCTCCAGCGAGTTCATCAACGTCTCGCCGGGCAACGTCTACGTGCCGCTGGGCAAGCTCAAGCCGGGGCTGTACCTGGTCGAGGCGCTGGTGGGCAAGTACCGCGCCACCACCGTGGTGTTCGTCTCCAGCACCGTGGCGGTGAGCAAGATCGCCGGCAACGAGCTGCTGGTGTGGTCGGCGCGCAAGCACGAGGGCACCCCGGTGCCGGATACCCAGGTGCTCTGGACCGACGGCCTGGGCGTGATGAGCAGCGGCCGCACCGACGCCGAGGGCCTGCTGCGCCTGCAGCACGCCAGCCCCGAGCGCTCCTTCGTGATCGGCGAAGACAAGGAGGGCGGCGTCTTCGTCTCGGAAAACTTCTACTACGACAGCGAAATCTACGACACCAAGCTCTACGCCTTCACCGACCGCCCGCTGTACCGCCCCGGCGACTGGGTGGCGCTGAAGATCTACGGCCGCGAATTCAAGAACGCCCGCGACTCCGCCGCGCCCCAGGCCGCGCCGGTGAAGCTGAGCGTGATCGACGCCGCCGGCACCACCCTGCAGACCCTCGACCTGCAACTGGACGCCAAGGCCGGCGCCAACGGCCGCTTCCAGCTGCCCAGCAATGCCGTGGCCGGCGGCTACGAGCTGCGCTTCGACTACCGCGGGCAGACCTACAGCAGCGCCTTCCGCGTGGCCGAGTACATCAAGCCGCACTTCGAGATATCCCTCGACCTCGCCAAGCCGGACTTCAAGACCGGCGAAGCGGTGAAGGGCAACCTGATCCTGCTCTACCCGGACGGCAAGCCGGTGGCCAACGCCAAGCTGCAACTGAGCCTGCGCGCCCAGCAGCTGTCCATGGTCGACAACGAGCTGCAGTACCTCGGCCAGTTCCCGGTGGAGCTGACCAGCGCAGAACTCAGCACCGACGCCCAGGGCCGCGCGGCCCTCGAACTGCCGGCGGCGGACAAGCCCAGCCGCTACCTGCTGACGGTGTTCGCCAGCGACGGCGCGGCCTACCGGGTGAAGACCAGCAAGGAAATCCTCATCGAGCGCGGCGCCGCGCGCTACCGCCTGGCCGCGCCGCAGCGCTTCAGCGCGGTGGGCGACAAGGTCGAGTTCAGCTACGCGCCCGAACAGCCCACCGAACTCAAGCCCAAGAGCTACCGCTGGGTGCGCCTGGAGGATCGCTCCACGGGTGACGGCGAGGCCGGCGACGGCAAGTTCGTCATCGCCTTCGACAAGCCCGGCACCTACAGCATCGAGCTGCGCGACGCCCAGGGCCAGCTGCTCGGCGGCACCGGCCACTCGGTGAGCGGGGAGGGCGTGAAGGCGGTGCCCGGCACCGTGGAAATCGTCCTCGACAAGGCCGAGTACCAGGCCGGCGACGAAGCCCTGGCGCTGATCACCTTCCCCGAGCCGGTGGACGACGCCCTGCTGTCGCTGGAGCGCGACAAGGTCGAGGCCACCGCGCTGCTGTCCAAGGGCGGCGACTGGCTGAAGCTGGAGAAGCTCAACCCCACCCAGTACCGCGCGCGCATTCCGGTGAAGCCGGACTTCTCGCCGAACCTGACCTTCTCCGTGCTCTACACCCGCGGCGGCGACTACAGCTTCCAGAACGCCGGCATCAAGGTGACGGTGCCGCAGGTGGAGATCGCCATCGCCACCGACAAGGAACGCTACGAGCCGGGCGACACCGTGACCGTCGACCTCTCCACCACCTACGCCGGCAAGCCGGTGTCCAGCCAGGTGGCGGTGGGCGTGGTGGACGAGATGATCTACGCCCTGCAACCGGAGATCGCCCCGGGCATCGACCAGTTCTTCTACCACCCGCGGCGCAACAACGTGCGCACCAGCGCCAGCCTGTCGTTCATCAGCTACGACGTGGCCCTGCCGGGCAGCGCCAGCGCGCCGGGGCGCAGCAACCGCAGCGAGCGCGGGGTGAAGGTGCTGGAGCGGCCGCGCCGCGAGGATGTGGACACCGCCGCCTGGGAACCGAAACTGGTCACCGACGCCGAGGGCAAGGCGCGCTTCAGCTTCCGCATGCCCGATTCGCTGACGCGCTGGCGCATCACCGCGCGGGCCATGGACAGCGACGGCCAGGTCGGCCAGAAGAAGCAGTTCATCCGCTCGGAAAAACCGCTGTACCTGAAGTGGAGCGGGCCGAAGCGCTTCCGCGCCGGCGACAAGCCGGACCTCGGCCTGTTCGTGTTCAACCAGGGCGAGCAAGCCAAGGCCGAGCTGCTGGTGCGCTACGCCGGCCAGGAGCAGACCCAGGCGCTGGAACTGGCCAAGGGCGTGAACTACGTGCGCCTGCCGGCCCAGGCCCTGAGCGACGGCGAGTGGAGCGCCGAGCTGCGCCAGGACGGCCAGGTGCGCGACAGCCTGGCCGTGCGCTTCGCCCTGGCCGCCGACGGCTGGCAGGTGCTGCAAGCGCGCAGCCTGCAACTGGCCGGGCAGAACAGCCCGCTGCAACTGCCGGCGGACGCCCGCGACATCCGCCTGCGCCTGGACGACAGCGCCAGCGCGCTGTTCCGCGGCAGCCTCGACGACCTGCTGGCCTATCCCTACGGCTGCGTCGAGCAGACCGCCAGCCGCCTGCTGCCGTTGAGCGTGGCCTACCCGCTGCTGGCCGAGGGCGAGCCGCGGGTGCGCGACCGCCTGCGCCTGATCATGCAGAACAGCCGCCTGCGCCTGGTGCAGATGGCCGGGCCGAACGCCTACTTCACCTGGTGGGGCGACAACACCGACAGCGACGCCTTCCTCACCGCCTACGCCTACTACGCCGATTGGCACGCCAGCCGCGCGCTGCAGATCAGCCTGCCGCCGGAGCACTGGCAGCGCGTGCTCGACCTCTACGCCAAGCTGGCCGAGCAGACGCCGCTGCTGCAACGCGCGCTGATCCTCGGCTTCGCCCGCGACATGCAGCTGCCGGTGCAGACCCTGGTCGGCGGCCTGCTCGACGACCTGGCCAAGGCCGGGGAGGGCGAGGACGCGAAGCTGCCGGCCGACGCCGAAGTCAGCCTGGTGATGGCCGAGCCGGACTCCAGCCTCGGCCTGGCCGTGGCGCGGGTGCTGGCCAACAACCTGGCGCAGCAGGCCAAGGTGCCGCTGCCGGCGGCCTTCGCCAAGCAGCTGGACGGCGCGCGGCTGAAGGTCAACGGCAGCGACCAGCCGTTCGCCCAGGCGGTGCAGCTGTCGCTGGCGGCGCCCGACGTCAACCGTGCCCGCGCCCTGCTGGCGCGCCTGGGGCCGCAGCAGTCGACCCTGGAACGCGCCCTGGCGCTGACCTGGCTGCAGCGCGCCCTGGCCCAGGCGCAGGCTCCCGAACCGCTCAAGCCGGGCAAGGACTGGGCCGAGCAGCAGGGCCCCAGTGGCGAGCGCTACTGGCAGTGGCAAGGCCAGGGCGTGCCCGCCGAGCTGACCCTGCAGACTCCGCCGTCGCGCCCGCTCAATGCTTCGCTCAGCTACCGCAGCGCCGAGGCGCCGGCCAGTCAGTTGCCGGTGAGCATCAGCCGCCGCCTGCTGCGCCTGGTGCCGGGGGACAAGGCGTTCGAGTTCAAGGTCGAGGAACTGGGCGACAAGCCGCTGTCCAGCGACGAGCTGTACCTGGACGAAGTGACGGTCAAGACCGAGCAGCCCACCGCGCTGCGCTACGGCATGCTGGAAGTGCCGTTGCCGCCGGGCGCCGACGTCGAGCGCACCACCTGGGGCATCCAGGTCAGCGGCCTGGGCGGCACCGAGGCGACCAGCCTGGAACGCGCGCGCAACGAGCCGGGCGACCTGCACTACGGTATCCCGGTGGACAGCCTGGCCGGCGAGCTGCGCTTCCGCCACCTGGTGCGCTTCTCGCAGAAGGGCGAGTTCGCCCTGCCGCCGGCGCGCTATGTGCGCATGTACGCGCCGGCGGAGCAGGCCCTGGAGCAGAACCCGGCGCTGGCCAGGGTGAAGGTGCAGTAAATGGGACGGCGCCTGGCCTGGCTGCTGCTTCTGCTGCCGCTGTGCGCGGCGGCGCAGGCGCCCGTCGAGCTGGCCTGGCGCAGCCCGCAGGGCGACCTGCTGTTGCATCTGGACCAGCAGCAGGTGCTCGCCCGCGAGCCCCTGCCGGCGGACCTGCGCACGCCGCTGGGCAGCCTGTGGAAACTCTTCGTCTTCGCCTGGCTGGTGGACAACGACCGGCACGAGCCGGAGTACGCCTGCAAGGGCCAGTCCCGCGAGGAGGTGTACTGCTGCTCGGCCGGGCAGAGCATCGGCCGCGACCAGGCGCTGGTGAGGTCCTGCGGCCTCTACTACCAGCCGGCGCGCCTCGGCCTGGACGCCGCGAGCTGGCGCCGCTACTGGCAGGAACGCCAGGCGCCGGCCTGGCTGCTCGATCTCGAACGCCTGCAGCCGCAGACCGAAGTGCCGGTGGCCGAACTGCTCGACATGCTGACGCGCCTGCCGGCCCAGGCCGAGGCGCGCCAGGTGCTGCTCGACGTGGTGGTCAACGCCGACGACGGCCGCGCCCTGGCCAGCCTGGGCGGGCGCCTGCGGGTGAAGACCTGGAGCTGGCTCGACGAGCACGACCCGCAGTCCCGCCGCGGCGGCTTTGCCGGCTGGCTGGCGGACGGCTCGGCGGTCTGGGCCTCCGGCCCCGGCACCAGCAAGACGGTGCTGGCGCACTACGCCGAAGCCCTCGGCGCCGCGCTGCCGGCGCCCTGGCCGCGCGAGCCGGGGCGCTGCGTGGCGGTGGCGCTGTTCGAGCGCTACCCGCTGCGCGAGGTCTTCGACGTCCAGGGCCGCCCGGCGGCGGCCGGCGGCCTCAGCGGCAGCTACCGGGTGAGCTTCGCGAACGGCAACGACCTGGATATCCACAGCGACGGCGAACTCTTCCTGCAGCGCGACGGCAAGCCGCAACTGGTGGCGCGCCTGGACCGCGAGGAATACGTCGCCCGGGTGCTGCAACGCGAAGCCGCGGCGACCCCGGTCGAGGCCGCCCGCGCCCTGGCCGTGGCCATCCGCAGCTACCTGCTGCAGAGCGCCGGGCAGCGCGGCGAGTGCCTGAGCATCGCCGACAGCAGCCAGCGCCAGCGCGTCGCCCCGCGTCCGGCCACGGCGCAAATGCGCGCCGTGGCGGCCTTCACCGACGGCTTGGTGCTGGCCGGCAGCCCGGTCACCTACCACGCCGACCAGGCCGGGCCGGCGAAACTCTCCTGGCAGGACGCCAAGGCCCAGGCGGCCAACGGCCTGCGCTTCGACGCCATCCTCGCCCGCGCCTTCCCGCAGGCCAGCCTCAGCGCCTGGAACAACCCGGTGGCCGCCTGCCAGCCGCTGCCGGCGGCCGAGGACTGGCTGCGCAAGCAGCGCCGCGCGTGGCGCGCGAAGCTGGACGGTGAGCCGGGCTACGAGGAATTGCAGAGCTTCGCCGTGTGCCAGCTGTCCTCCGGGCGCCCGTATGTCGACCGCGAGCGCCAGCGCATCTACGTGCGCGGCCTGTACTCGCTGCAGGACCGCCTCGACCTCACCCACGAATACCTGCACCTGGCCTTCCAGGCGCACCCCAACGGCCAGGACGAGGGTTTCGTCGAAAGCCTCGCCCGCCGCCTGATACTGGAATGACCGCCATGAAGCTGCGTCCCTGCCTGCTCCTCCTCCTCATCACCGGGCTCGCCCAGGCCGCCGAGCCGGGCATCCGCCTGGACGCCCCGCTGGGCGGCTGGCGCCCCGGCAACGGCGAGGGCGCCAACTTCCGGCAGAGGGTGAACTACCCGGCGGCCTCGGTGAACACCCCGGCCGACCAGGCCATGACCGCGCGGATCAAGGGCGAGATCGCCAACGCGGCCAAGGACAAGCCGGCCACCCTGGTGGTCAACGGCGTGTCGATGCCGCTGAAGATAGGCGAGGACGGCGGCTTCGACCGTCCTTACGCCTTCCCGGCCGGCAGCAACAGCCTGGAAGTGATCAGCCCGGATGGCCAGCAGCGCAAGCGCGTGCAGTTCTACCACGGCGGTGGCGGCGGCGAGGTGCCGGCCAAGCTGCGGGTGATGCTGTCCTGGGACAGCGACAACACCGACCTCGACCTGCACCTGGTGACCCCCGACGGCGGCCACGTCTGGTACGGCAACCGCAGCCTGCCCAACGGCGCCACCCAGGACGTCGACGTGACCACCGGCTACGGCCCGGAAATCATTGCCACCCCTACGCCGCTGAAGGGCGCGTACCTGGTCTACGTGAACTACTTCGGCGGCGGCTACAGCCAGGACAGCGAGAGTGGCGACGTGGAAGCCGCCCAGCCGCTGACCACGGCCAGGGTGACGATAGTGACGGAGGAGGGCACGCCGAACGAGAAGCAGGAGAGCTTCCTGGTGCCGATGCGCCAGCCGGGGGAGCTGACGTTGGTGAAGCGGTTCAGTTATCCGTAAGGGCGGCTGGAGGCTGGAGGCTGGAGGCTGGAAGCCGTAAGCAAAAGCGTTCCCTACGAAAGCGCCGGGGTTGCCGGCTGACTCTTGACCTTGAGCTTGCTCAGGACAAGCTCCCTCTCCCTTCAGGGAGAGGGCTGGGGAGAGGGTTACGGACTTCGCCCACACACCTCTGCCAACCCTGACTCCGCTCCCTCTCCCTAACCCTCTCCCTGAGGGGAGAGGGGACCGTTCGGAGCGAGCTGGAATCGCGGAGCTCCCGGTTATCCGCCATTGGCCGCGGTCTCCGGCGTTCCGGCTGTCGTAGGAGCGGACCTTGTCCGCGATAGCTGGACGTATCGGCGCGATTCGCGGATGAGATCCTACGGGCTGCCCCAACACCATGCCCATGTAGGAGCGCGCCCTGCGCGCGATTCGCGGGCAAGGCCCGCGCCCGTCAGGCCTGCCGATCCGCCTGCCACGCCTCGATCACTTCCTGCGCCGCGCGGAAGGCATCGATCGCCGCCGGCACCCCGGCGTAGACCGCGCAGTGCAGCAGCGCCTCGCGGATTTCTTCCACCGTGCAGCCGTTGTTCAGCGCGCCGCGCACGTGGCCTTTCAGTTCCTGCGGGCATTTCAGCGCGGTGAGGGCGGCCAGGGTGATCAGGCTGCGGGTCTTGCGCGGCAGGCCGTCGCGGGACCAGACGCTGCCCCAGGCGTTTTCGTTGACGAAATCCTGCAGCGGCTGGGTGAAGTCGGTGGCGTTGTTCAGGGCGCGGTCGACGAAGGCGTCGCCCATCACTTCGCGGCGAACCTGTTCGCCGGCCTTGCGCTTGTCGGTCATTCGGACTGCTCCTAATCGATGGCTTCCAGGCGCACCGGCGCGGTGCCGCTGCGCAACATGTCGAGGCGTTCCGCGGCCGCCCGCGACAGGTCGATGATCCGCCCGCGGCCGAAGGGCCCGCGGTCGTTCACCCGCACCACCACGCTGCGGCCGTTGTCGAGGTTGGTGACCTTCAGCCGCGTGCCGAACGGCAGGCTGCGGTGCGCGGCGGTCAGGGCGTGCTGGTCGAAGCGCTCGCCGCTGGCGGTTTTCTTCCCATGGTGCGCGCGGCCGTAATAGGACGCGGTGCCCTCGGCGCGGTAGCCGCGCGCCGAGCCGCTTTCATAGGACGAGCTGGCGCAACCGGCCAGCAGGGCCAGGCCGCAGAGCAGGGCAGGCAGGGCGAGGGAGCGCAGCATCGAACCTCCGGACGAAAAAACGCCGGGCAAGCCCGGCGTCAGGAAGAGTGGGCTCAGCCTTCGAGCTTTTTCTTCAGCAGTTCGTTCACCTGCCCGGGGTTGGCTTTCCCCTTCGAGGCTTTCATGGCCTGGCCGACGAAGAAGCCGAACATCTTGCTGCGCTTGGCTTCGTCGCTGGCGCGGTACTGTTCGACCTGCTCGGCGTTGGCCGCCAGCACCTCGTCGAGCATCTTGTCGATGGCGCCGGTGTCGGTGACCTGCTTCAGACCCTTCTTCTCGATGATCTCATCGGCCGAACCTTCGCCGGCGGCCATGGCCTCGAAGACCATCTTGGCGATCTTGCCGCTGATGGTGTTGTCCTTGATGCGCAGGATCATGCCGCCCAGCTGCTCGGCGGAAACCGGCGACTGCTCGATCTCCAGGCCGTCCTTGTTGAGCAGGCTGGAAAGCTCGCCCATCACCCAGTTGGCCGCCAGCTTGGCGTCGCCGCAGATGCCCTGCACCTGCTCGAAGTAGTCGGCCATCTCGCGGCTGGCCGAGAGCACGCTGGCGTCGTAGGCGGACAGGCCGTACTGGCTCTCGAAGCGCTCGCGCTTCTGGTCCGGCAGCTCCGGCAGGCCGGCGCGCAGCTCTTCCAGGAAGCTGCGCTCGATCACCACCGGCAGCAGGTCCGGGCAGGGGAAGTAGCGGTAGTCGTTGGCTTCTTCCTTGCTGCGCATGGAGCGCGTCTCGTCCTTGTTCGGGTCGTACAGGCGGGTTTCCTGCACCACCTTGCCGCCGTCCTCGATCAGCTCGATCTGCCGCTGCACTTCGTGGTTGATGGCCTTTTCGATGAAGCGGAAGGAGTTGACGTTCTTGATCTCGGCGCGGGTGCCGAACTCGGCGTGGCCCTTCGGCCGCACCGAGACGTTGCAGTCGCAGCGCAGCGAGCCTTCGGCCATGTTGCCGTCGCAGATGCCCAGGTAGCGCACCAGCGCGTGGATCGCCTTGACGTAGGCCACCGCTTCCTTGGCCGAGCGGATGTCCGGCTCGGAGACGATCTCCAGCAGCGGCGTGCCGGCGCGGTTCAGGTCGATGCCGCTCATGCCGTGGAAGTCTTCGTGCAGGCTCTTGCCGGCGTCCTCTTCCAGGTGCGCGCGGGTGATGCCGATGCGCTTGACGGTGCCGTCTTCCAGGGTGATGTCGAGGAAGCCCTTGCCGACGATGGGGTGGTCCATCTGGCTGGTCTGGTAGCCCTTGGGCAGGTCCGGGTAGAAGTAGTTCTTACGGGCGAAGACGTTGCGCTCGGCGATTTCGGCGTTGATCGCCAGGCCGAACTGGCAGGCCATGCGCACCGCCTCGGCGTTGAGCACCGGCAGGGTGCCGGGCATCGCCAGGTCGATCAGGCTGGCCTGGGTGTTGGGCTCGGCGCCGAAGGTGGTGGCGCTGCCGGAGAAGATCTTCGATTGGGTGGCGAGCTGCGCGTGGATTTCCAGCCCGATCACGGTTTCCCATTGCATGTGTGTCGTCCTCAGAATCCAGCCGGTGCTTGTTTGTGCCAGTCGGTCACCTGTTGGTACTGGTGCGCGACGTTGAGCAGGCGGCCTTCCTGGAAGTACGGGGCGAGCAGCTGCACGCCCACCGGCAGGCCATCGACGAACCCGGCGGGCATGGACAGCCCGGGGATGCCGGCGAGGTTGGCGGTGATGGTGTAGATGTCTTCCAGGTACTGGGCGACCGGGTCGTCGTTCTTGGTGCCGAGCTTCCAGGCCGGGTTCGGCGTGGTCGGGCCGAGGATGACGTCGACGTCGGCGAAGGCGCTGACGAAATCGTTCTTGATCAGCCGGCGAATCTTCTGCGCCTTCAGGTAATAGGCGTCGTAGTAACCGGCGGAAAGCGCGTAGGTGCCGACCATGATGCGGCGCTTCACCTCGGCGCCGAAGCCTTCGGCGCGGGAGCGCTTGTACAGGTCCTGCAGGTCCCTGGGGTTCTCGCAGCGGTAGCCGTAGCGTACGCCGTCGAAGCGCGACAGGTTGGAGCTGGCCTCTGCAGGCGCGATCACGTAGTAGGCCGGGATGGCGTGCTGCATGTTCGGCAGGGAGATGTCCTTGACCTGCGCGCCCAGTTGCTTGAGCTGCTCGACCACGGCCAGCACGGCGTCGGCGATGCGGCTGTCCAGGCCGGCGCCGAAGTATTCCTTCGGCAGGCCGATGCGCAGGCCGGCCAGGGGCTTGCCGAGGGCGGCCAGGTAGTCGTCCAGCGGCTGGTCGACGCAGGTGGAGTCCTTGGGATCGAAGCCGGCCATGGCGCCGAGCATCAGCGCGCAGTCCTCGGCGGTGCGGGCCAGCGGGCCGGCCTGGTCGAGGCTGGAGGCGTAGGCGATCATGCCCCAGCGCGAGACGCGGCCGTAGGTCGGCTTGATCCCGGTGAGGTTGGTCAGCGCCGCCGGCTGGCGGATCGAGCCGCCGGTGTCGGTGCCGGTGGCCGCAGGAATCAGGCGCGCGGCCACGGCCGCGGCCGAGCCGCCGGAGGAGCCGCCGGGCACGCGGCTGGTGTCCCAGGGGTTCTTCACCGCGCCGTAGTGGCTGGATTCGTTGGCCGAGCCCATGGCGAACTCGTCCATGTTCAGCTTGCCCAGGCTCACGGCGCCGGCGGCGGCCAGGCGCTCGACCACGGTGGCGTCGTAGGGCGAGACGAAGTTGTCGAGAATCTTCGAGCCGCAGCTGGTGCGCACGCCCTTGGTGCAGAACAGGTCCTTGTGGGCGATGGGCGCGCCGAGCAGGGCGCCAGTCTCGCCATTGGCGCGCCGTTGGTCGGCTGCCTTGGCCTGGGCGATAGCCTGGTCGGCGGTGACGCTGATGAAGCTGTTGAGCTGCGGGTCGAGCTGCTCGATGCGGCTCAGCAGGGCACGGGTCAGCTCTTCGGCGGAGAACTGTTTGTCGGCGAGGCCGCGGGCGACTTCGGCGAGGGTCAGTTGGTGCAGCATGGGTCCGTGTCCTTCCTTATTACTCGATCACTTTCGGAACCAGGTACAGGCCGTCTTCCACGGCCGGTGCGATGGCCTGGTAGGCCTCGCGCTGGTTGCTTTCGGTCACCAGGTCCTGGCGCAGGCGCTGGGTGGCTTCCAGGGGGTGGGCGAGGGGTTCGACGCCGTCGGTGTTCACCGCCTGCATCTGGTCGACCAGGCCGAGGATGTTGTTCAGGGTCGCGGTGGTCGGTTGGACGTCGGTTTCCGCCAGGCCCAGGCGGGCCAGGTGGGCGATTTTTTCCACGTCGGAGCGGTCAAGCGCCATCGGGGGTCTCCAGGCTAGAGCTGCCAGCGTCGATCGGACGCATGGCCGGACGAAACGTAGGCGGGGGAACGGAACCCGCGGCGGGCGGTCCCAGGGACCGCGGGGACAGGCCTTAAAGGCGCTGAAAGTCAAGCAATTTAACACAATGCCGCCTTGCCCAAAATCCCCGTCGTTGTTAGAGTTTGCCGCACTTTTTTACCCGCGCATTTTTCACCCACGCATCGTCCAGGGTTCCCTTTCCATGTTCAAAAAATTGCGTGGCATGTTCTCCAGTGATCTGTCGATCGACCTGGGCACTGCCAATACCCTTATTTATGTGCGCGAACGCGGCATCGTCCTCAATGAGCCTTCGGTAGTGGCCATCCGCAACCATGGCAACCAGAAGAGCGTCGTGGCCGTCGGCACCGAGGCCAAGCGCATGCTCGGCCGCACCCCGGGCAACATCTCGGCCATCCGTCCGATGAAGGACGGCGTCATCGCCGACTTCAGCGTCTGCGAGAAGATGCTGCAGTACTTCATCAACAAGGTGCACGAGAACAGCTTCCTGCAGCCCAGCCCGCGCGTGCTGATCTGCGTGCCGTGCAAGTCCACCCAGGTGGAACGCCGCGCCATCCGTGAGTCGGCCCTCGGCGCCGGCGCCCGCGAGGTGTACCTGATCGAAGAACCGATGGCCGCGGCCATCGGCGCCGGCCTGCCGGTCGAGGAAGCCCGTGGCTCGATGGTCGTCGACATCGGCGGCGGCACCACCGAGATCGCCCTGATCTCGCTGAACGGCGTGGTCTACGCCGAATCCGTGCGCGTCGGCGGCGACCGCTTCGACGAAGCCATCGTCACCTACGTGCGCCGCAACTACGGCAGCCTGATCGGCGAATCCACCGCCGAGCGCATCAAGCAGGAGATCGGCGCGGCCTTCTCCGGCGGCGAAGTGCGCGAGGTGGACGTCCGCGGCCGCAACCTGGCCGAAGGCGTGCCGCGCAGCTTCACCCTGAACTCCAACGAGGTCCTGGAAGCCCTGCAGGAATCCCTGGCGACCATCGTCCAGGCGGTCAAGAGCGCCCTGGAGCAGTCCCCGCCGGAGCTGGCCTCGGACATCGCCGAGCGCGGCCTGGTGCTGACCGGTGGTGGCGCCCTGCTGCGCGACCTGGACAAGCTGCTGGCCCAGGAAACCGGCCTGCCGGTGATCGTCGCCGAAGACCCGCTGACCTGCGTGGCCCGTGGCGGCGGCAAGGCGCTGGACATGATGGACCGTCACTCCATGGACCTGCTCTCCACCGAGTGAGGTGGGAGCCTTGAGGGTGGTTGACGTTTTGCCGCGCGCGGCGAAACATCAACCGCCTTCAATCAGCTAGGAGCTGGTCATCAAACCGCTATTCTCCAAAGGGCCCTCGCTGGGCGTGCGCCTGCTGGTGCTCGCCGTGCTCTCGGTGGGCCTGATGGTGGTCGACGCGCGTTTCGACTACCTCAAGCCCGTGCGCAGCCAGATGGGCCTGGTGCTGACCCCCTTCTATGGCGTGGCCGACCTGCCGGTGCGCGCCTGGGAAGGCGTGCGCGACCAGTTCACCAGCCGCAGCGAGCTGCTCGCCGAGAACGAGCGGCTGAAGGCCGAGTCGCTGCTGATGCAGCGCCGCCTGCAGAAGCTGGCCACCCTGACCGAACAGAACGTGCGCCTGCGCGAGCTGCTCAACTCCGCCGCCCTGGTGGACGACAAGGTGCTGGTCAGCGAGCTGATCGGCGTCGACCCCAACCCCTTCACCCAGCGCATCCTCATCGACAAGGGCTCGAAGGACGGCGTGTTCCAGGGCCAGCCGGTGCTCGACGCCAGCGGCCTGATGGGCCAGGTGGTCGAGGTCATGCCCTACACCGCCCGCGTGCTGCTGCTCACCGACACCACCCACAGCATCCCGGTGCAGGTCAACCGCAACGGCCTGCGCGCCATCGCCGTCGGCACCGGCAACCCGGAACGCCTGGAACTGCGCTTCGTCGCCGACACCGCGGACATCAAGGAAGGCGACCTGCTGGTCAGCTCCGGCCTCGGCCAGCGCTTCCCGGCCGGCTACCCGGTGGCGGTGGTCAAGGAAGTCATCCACGACTCCGGCCAGCCGTTCGCGGTGATCCGCGCCGTGCCTACCGCGAAGATGAACCGCAGCCGCTACGTGCTGCTGGTGTTCAGCGACAGCCGCACCCCCGAACAGCGCGCCACCGAGGCCGCCGAAGCCCAGGCCGAGGCCGACCGCAAGGCCGCCGAGGCCGCCGGCCAGGCACCGGCGCCGAGCGCGCCGGCTCCCACCGCTCCAGCCACGCCTGCCGCTCCGGCTGCCCCGGCCCAGGGCGCCGCTCCGGCACCTGCACCCGCCGCGCCGGCCGCTACCCCCGCGCATCCGCCGGCGCCGGCCCAGGCCGCGCCACAAAGGAACCGTCACTGATGCCTGCCCAAGGACCGCGCAACGGCTGGCTGATCTGGGTCAGCCTGCTGCTGGCGCTGCTGCTGTCGGTGGCGCCGATGCCCAGCTTCACGGAAATCGGCCGGCCGCTGTGGCTGGCGCTGTTCCTCACCTTCTGGGTGCTGATGGTGCCGCAGCGAGTGGGCATGGTCACCGCCTGGGTCTGCGGCCTGGCCGAGGACGTGCTGTACGGCAGCCTGCTCGGGCAGAACGCGCTGATCCTCAGCTTCATCGTGTTCCTGGTCATGGCCCTGCAGCAGCGCCTGCGCCTGTACCCCGTCTGGCAGCAGTGCCTGGTGCTGATGGTGGTCTACGGCCTGGCGCAACTGGTGCAGCTGTGGCTCAACGCCCTGACCGGCAACCGTCCGCCGACCCTGGCCTTCCTGTTGCCGGCGCTGGTCAGCGGCCTGCTCTGGCCCTGGGTGCTGGTGCTGCTCAAGGGCCTGGGCCAGCGCCTGAAGGTCTACTAATACCCGTCCCGCCGCTTCCCACCTGGCACGGGCCGGGGGAGGGGCGGCCGGGACTCTTCCGGGAGTCGCAGATGCCCCAGCTTTACCTGGCCTCCAGCTCGCCGCGCCGGCGTGAGCTGCTGACACAGATCGGCCTGTCCTTCCACTTGGTTTCCGGCAACATCGACGAAACCCCGCAGGACGGCGAGACGCCGGCCGCCTACGTCGAGCGCCTGGCGCGCGGCAAGGCCCTGGCCGGACTGACTATGCTTGCCCAGAGGCCCGACGTCTGCGTGCTCGGCGCCGATACCGCGGTGGTGCTCGACGGCCGCATCCTCGGCAAGCCGGCGGACCGCGAGGACAGCCTGGCCATGCTGCGCGCGCTGTCCGGCCGCCAGCACCAGGTGCTGACCGCGGTGGCGGTGGCCGACCGCGACCGCTGCGAGGTGCGGGTGGTGACCAGCCTGGTATCGTTCCGCAATGTTTCCGAGGCCGAAGCCGAGGCCTACTGGGCCACCGGCGAGCCCCAGGACAAGGCGGGCGGCTACGCTATCCAGGGGCTGGCGGCGATCTTCGTCAACCGCGTCGAGGGCAGCTACAGCGGGGTGGTCGGCCTGCCCCTGTGCGAGACCGCGGAACTGTTGGCTGACTTCTCGATCCCTTGCTGGCAGTCTTGAAGAAGTAGCGCTGCACACGGGCGCGATAAGGAAGGGCGCATGAGCGAAGAGATCCTGATCAATATCACGCCGATGGAATCGCGCGTGGCGGTGGTGGAAAACGGTGTCCTTCAGGAAGTCCACGTCGAGCGCACGCTGCGCCGCGGGATAGTCGGCAACATCTACAAGGGCAAGGTGGTCCGCGTGCTGCCGGGGATGCAGGCGGCCTTCGTCGACATCGGCCTGGAGCGCGCGGCCTTCATCCACGCGGCGGAAATCTCCACCCGCGAGGGCAGCGCGGTGGAAAGCATCGGCGCCCTGGTCCACGAGGGCCAGAGCCTGGTGGTGCAGGTCACCAAGGACCCGATCGGCACCAAGGGCGCGCGCCTGACCACGCACCTGTCGATCCCCTCGCGCTACCTGGTATACATGCCGCGCACCAGCCACGTCGGGATTTCCCTGAAAATCGAGGACGAGCAGGAGCGCGAGCGCCTCAAGCAGGTGGTGGCCAAGTGCGTCGAGGCCGAGGGCATCGTCGAGAAGGGCGGCTTCATCCTGCGCACCGCCGCCGAGGGCGCCGGGGAGGACGAAATCCTCGCCGACATCCGCTACCTGCGCCGGCTGTGGGACCAGATCGATGCGCAGATGCAGACGGTCGGCGCGCCGACGGTGATCTACGAGGACCTGTCCCTGGCCCAGCGCACCCTGCGCGACCTGGTCAACCCGCGCATCGAGAAGATCCGCGTGGATTCCCGGGAGAACTTCCAGAAGATCACGCAGTTCGTCGACGAACTCATGCCGGAAATCGCCGACCGCCTGGAGCACTACCCCGGCGAGCGGCCGATCTTCGACCTCTACGGCGTCGAGGACGAGATCCAGAAGGCCCTGGAGCGCAAGGTGCTGCTCAAGTCCGGCGGCTACCTGATCATCGACCCGACCGAGGCGATGACCACCATCGACGTCAACACCGGCGCCTTCGTCGGCCACCGCAACCTCGAAGAGACCATCTTCAAGACCAACCTCGAGGCGGCCACCGCCATCGCCCGCCAGCTGCGCCTGCGCAACCTCGGCGGGATCATCATCATCGACTTCATCGACATGGAGGACGAGGAGCACCGCCGCCAGGTCCTGCGCACGCTGGAGAAGCAGCTCGAGCGCGACCACGCCAAGACCAACATCATCGGCATCACCGAACTGGGCCTGGTGCAGATGACCCGCAAGCGCACCCGCGAAAGCCTGGTGCAGGTGCTCTGCGAGCCCTGCCCGTGCTGCCAGGGGCGCGGCATGCTGAAGACCCCGGAAACCATCTGCTACGAGATCTTTCGCGAGATCCTCCGTGAGGCCCGCGCCTACCAGGCCGATTCCTACGTGGTGCTGGCCAACCAGAAGGTGGTCGACCGCCTGCTCGACGAAGAGTCGGGCAACGTCGCCGATCTGGAGATGTTCATCGGGCGCACCATCAAGTTCCAGGTCGAGCCGATGTATTCCCAGGAGCAGTACGACGTGGTCCTGCTCTGAGGCGCGCGGCTGAGATGGACCGCTTCGGCCGCCTGTTCGCCCGCCTGCTGCGCCTGCTCCTGGGGCTTTGCGCCCTGGGCCTGGTGCTGCTGGCGCTGTACGTCAGCCTGGGGCGCCAGTTGGTGCCGCTGGTGGCGGAATATCGCGACGACCTGGCCGAGCAGGCCAGCGCGCGGCTGCACATGCCGGTGCGCATCGGCGCCCTGGAAGGCAGCTGGCGCGGCTTCGGCCCGATCATCACGGTGCGCGACATCCAGCTCGGCGAGGGCAGCGACGCCCTGCGCCTGGAGCAGGTTCGCCTGACCCCCGACCTCCCCGCCAGCCTGCTGGCGCGCCAGCCGCGCATCGACAGCCTGGAACTGCAGGGGCTGCACCTGAGCCTGCGCGAGGGCGAGGACGGCCACTGGCAGGTCGAGGGCCTGCCGGCCAGCCCGCAGGGTAGCGACCCGCGCCAGCTCGTCGACCTGCTGCTGACGCCGCGCCGCCTGTCGCTGCTGGACAGCCAGCTGAGCCTGCTGCCGCGCGAGGGGCAGACGCTCAACCTGACCTATCTCGGCCTGACCCTGCACAGCGGCGTGTTCGGCCAGCGCCTGGATGGCCGCTTCAACCTGCCCGACGGCCAGCCGGTGGCGCTGCGGGTGGACACGCGCATCGACCGCGAGGACTGGAAGCGCAGCTCGGCCGACGCCTACCTCAGCCTGCCGCAGAGCGACTGGGCGAAGTGGCTGCCGGCGAGCCTGACGCGGCAATGGCGCATCCAGCGCCTGGAGGCCGGCGGCGAGTTCTGGGCGCGCATCGACAAGGGCCAGCCCAGCGCGGCGGTGGCCAGGCTCAATGCGCCGCAGGTGCAGGCCTCCTTCGATGGCCGCGAGGCGGTGAAGGTCGGCGACCTCGGCGTGGGGTTGTACTTCCAGCGCCAGGGCGAGGAAATGAGCCTGCGCGTCAGCGATCTGGCGGCCAACCTCGGCGAAAAGCGCTGGGGCGAGGCGGAACTGGAACTGAACCGGCAGACCCGCGGCGAAGACCACTGGCGCCTGCGCGCCGACCGCCTGGACCTGGGCCCGCTGCTGCCGGTGGTGGAAAGCCTGGCGCCCTTGCCGGACAAGGCTGTGGAGTGGCTGCAGGGCCTGGCGCCGCAGGGCGTGCTGCACCACCTCAACCTCGACTGGTGGCCGCAGCGCCAGGGCGCCGAGCGCCTGGCCTACGGCGTGAACCTGGAGAAGGTCGGCGTCAACGCCTTCCACGAGGTGCCGGCGGTGGCCAACGTCGACGGCACCTTCAGCGGCAACCTCGGCGGCGGCCAGCTGGACGCCTCGGCCAAGGACTTCATGCTCCACCTGGCCGCCCTGTTCCCCGAGCCGTGGCGCTTCCGCAGCGCCAACGCGCGGCTGTTCTGGAAGTGGGACGACGAGGCCTTCACCCTTGGCAGCCACCTGATGAAGGTCGAGGGCGACGTCGGCCGCCTGGGCGGCGACATGCTGATCCGCCTGATGCACGACCACGACAAGGAAAGCTACATGGACCTGCGCGTGGGCCTGGAGGACGGCGACGGCAGCTACACCCCGCAGTTCCTGCCCACGGTGCTGCCGGAGATGAACAAGGACCTGGCCCGCTGGCTGGCCAGCGCCATCAAGGGCGGGCGCGTCGAGCAGGGCTACTTCCAGTGGCAGGGTTCGCTGAAAAAGGGCTCGGCGCCGGAAGACCACGCCATGAGCCTGTACTTCAAGGTCCACGACGGCGAGCTGGACTACCAGCCGGGCTGGCCGGCGCTGAGCCAGGCCGAGGGCGAGGTGCTGGTGGAGGACAGCGGCGTGCGCATCCGCGCGCAGTCCGGGCGCATCCTGCAGAGCCAGGTCCGCGACGTGCAGGTGGACATTCCCCACGTGCCCAAGGGCGAAGTCGCCCACCTGCATGTCGATGGCGACGTCGACAGCAGCCTGGGCGACGGCCTGAAGATCCTCCAGGACTCGCCCCTGGGCGTGCAGCAGGTCTTCGCCGGCTGGGAAGGCGAGGGCCCGCTCAAGGGCCACCTGAACCTGGACATCCCGCTGGCCAAGGAACAGGCGAAGCAGGCGCGGGTGGTGGTGGACTTCGCCACCGAGGGCGCGCGCCTGAAGATCGCCAAGCCGACCCTGGAACTGGCCCAGCTCAAGGGCGACTTCCGCTACGACACCAACAGCGGCCTGAGCGCCAAGGGCCTCAGCGCCCAGGCCCTGGGCAGCCGCGTCAGCGGCAGCATCCGCGCCGAGGGCAGCCCGGGCAAGCCGCGTACCCGCGTGCTGGTGGGCGGCCAGGTGGCGCTCAAGAGCCTGCTCGACTGGGGCGGCGTGAAGCAGGCCGTGCCGGCCGCCGGGCGCCTGCCGTTCCAGCTCGACCTGCTGCTCGACGGCCATGACAGCCAGTTGCAGGTCAACTCCGACCTCAAGGGCCTGGCCATCGATCTGCCGGCCCCCTTTGGCAAGGCCGCCGACGAGACCCGCGCCAGCGACTGGCGCATGACCCTCGAAGGCCCCGAGCGGCGCTACTGGGCCAACTACGACAAGGTGGCCAGCCTGGCCTACGCCGCCCCCGCCGACAAACCCCTGGGCGGCCGCGGCACCCTGCGCCTGGGCGGCGACCCGGCGCTGCTGCCCAACTGGAGCGGGGTGCAGGTGCGCGGCAGCCTGGACACCCTGGATGTCGAGCAGTGGCAGGCGGTGCTGAAGAAGTACGGCATCGGCAGTGTGCCCAGCGATAACCAGGGCCTGTTGCGCGGCGCCGACCTGCAGATCGGTCACTTCCGCGGCTTCGGCGCCAGCCTGGACAACTTCAAGCTCGACCTGGCGCGGGTTTCCGGCGGCTGGCAGCTGGGCGTCGACAGCGCCCCGCTGGCCGGCCAGGCGGTGTTCCCGGACAGCGGCCAGCGGCCGATCCAGATCAACCTGGCGCGCCTGGACCTGCCGAAGAACCCCACCAACGACCTGGCCGCCGCGCCGACCATCGCCCCCGACCCGCTGGAAAAGGTCGACCCGCGCAGCATTCCGGCGATGGACGTGGCCATCCGCCAGATCTCCCAGGGCGGCAAGCCCATCGGAGCCTGGAGCTTCAACGTGCGCCCGACCACCAGCGGCATCGCCTTCAACAGCCTCAAGCTCGACCTGCGCGGCCTCAAGGTCGGCGGGACGCTGCGCTGGGAAGGCCCGGTGGGCTCCACGCGCAGCACCTTCCAGGGGCGCCTGGAAGGCAGGAACCTGGCCGACGTGCTCAAGGCCTGGGACTTCGCCCCCACCGCCACCAGCGACCGCTTCAGCCTGGACATCGACGGCAACTGGCCCGGCTCGCCGGCCTACATCAGCCTGCGCCGCTTCGGCGGGCGCCTGGAGGCCGACATGCGCAAGGGCCAGTTCGTCGACGTCGAGGGCAGCGCCCAGGCCCTGCGGGTGTTCGGCCTGCTCAACTTCAACGCCATCAACCGCCGCCTGCGCCTGGACTTCTCCGACCTGTTCGGCAAGGGCCTGAGCTACGACCGCGTGCAGGGCGTGCTGGGCGCCACCAATGGCGTCTACCTCACCCGCGAGCCGATCAGGCTCACCGGCCCGTCGAGCAACCTCGAGATGAGCGGCACCCTCGACATGGCCCACGACCAGATCGACGCCAAGCTGCTGGTGACCCTGCCGCTGACCAACAACCTGCCGCTGGCCGCGCTCATCGTCGGCGCGCCGGCGGTGGGCGGCGCGCTCTTCGTGGTGGACAAGCTGCTGGGCGACAGGGTGGCGCGCTTCGCCAGCGTGCAGTACCGCGTCAAGGGCCCCTGGCAGAACCCCGAGATCGCCTTCGACAAGCCGTTCGAGAAACCGCGGTGAGCAGAGCCGGCGGGCATCGGTTAGGATGAATCGCATCTGTCGTCGGAGAAACGCATGTCCCTCGCCGTGATCCAGATGGTCAGCCAGGACGACGTCCCGGCCAACCTCGCCGCCGCCCGTCGCCTGCTCGAACAGGCCGCCGAGGGCGGCGCGCGCCTCGCCGTGCTGCCGGAGAATTTCGCCGCCATGGGCCGCCGCGACCTGGCCGAGCTGGGCCGCGCCGAGGCCCTGGGCGAGGGCCCGATCCTGCCCTGGTTGAAAAGCGTCGCGCGCGACCTCAGGTTGTGGATAGTCGCCGGCACCCTGCCGCTGCCGCCGGACGGCCAGCCCGAAGCCAAGGCCAACGCCTGCTCGCTGCTGGTCGACGAGCGCGGCGAGCGGGTGGCGCGCTACGACAAGCTGCACCTGTTCGACGTGGACGTCGCCGATGCCCGCGGCCGCTACCGCGAGTCCGACGACTACGCCTTCGGCGGCCAGGTGGTGGTGGCCGACACGCCGGTCGGCCGGCTGGGCCTGACGGTGTGCTACGACCTGCGCTTCCCCGAGCTCTACACCCGGCTGCGCGAGGCCGGCGCCGAGCTGATCACGGCGCCCTCGGCCTTCACCGCGGTGACCGGCCAGGCGCACTGGGAAGTGCTGATCCGCGCCCGCGCCATCGAGACGCAGTGCTACGTGCTGGCGGCGGGGCAGGGCGGCACCCACCCGCGCGGCCGCGAGACCTGGGGCCAGTCGGCCATCGTCGACCCCTGGGGGCGCATCCTCGCCGAGCGCGACAAGGGCGAGGCGGTGCTGCTGGCCGAACGCGACAGTGAAGAACAAACGGCGCTCCGGCAACGCATGCCGGTGGTCCGCCATCGAAGATTCTACCCGCCGGCCGTACCCGGACCGGCGCCTACGGAGTAGCCATGAGCGAGTTGTTGTCATCCGTCAGCCAGCACCTGCTGGCCCCCGGCGGCCTGGACGTCGACGGCCTGCAGCCGATCCTGCACGAGCTGAGCGGCCCGGGCATCGACGCCGCCGACCTGTACTTCCAGAGCCAGGTCTCCGAGTCCTGGATGCTCGAGGACGGCATCGTCAAGGAAGGCAGCTTCCACATGGACCAGGGCGTGGGCGTGCGCGCCCAGTCCGGCGAGAAGACCGGCTTCGCCTACAGCAATGCCATCACCCCCGATGCCCTGTCCCAGGCGGCGCTCGCTGCGCGCTCGATTTCCCGGGCCGGGCAGAACGGCCGGGTGCAGGCGTTCAAGACGGTCGCTCCGGCGCGCCTGTACGCCGGCGAAAACCCGCTGGACGTGCTCAGTCGCGCCGAGAAGGTCGAGCTGCTGAAGAAGATCGACGCCGCCACCCGCGCCCTCGACCCGCGCATCCAGCAGGTCACCGTGAGCCTTGCCGGCGTCTGGGAGCAGGTCCTCATCGCCGCCGCCGACGGTTCCCTGGCCGCGGACATCCGCCCGCTGGTGCGTTTCAACGTCAGCGTCATCGTCGAGCAGAACGGCCGCCGCGAGCGCGGCGGCCATGGCGGCGGCGGGCGCACCGACTATCGCTATTTCCTCTCTGAAGACCGCGCCATGTCCTACGCCCGCGAGGCGCTGCGCCAGGCTTTGGTCAACCTCGAAGCGGTCCCCGCGCCGGCCGGAACCCTGCCGGTGGTGATGGGCGCCGGCTGGTCCGGCGTGCTGCTGCACGAGGCGGTGGGCCACGGCCTGGAAGGCGACTTCAACCGCAAGGGCAGCTCGGCCTACAGCGGGCGCATCGGCGAGAAGGTGGCCTCCAGCCTGTGCACCATCGTCGACGACGGCACCCTGGCCGGGCGCCGCGGCTCGCTGTCGGTGGACGACGAGGGCACTCCCACGCAATACAACGTGCTGATCGAGAATGGCATCCTCAAGGGCTACATGCAGGACAAGCTCAACGCCCGCCTGATGGGCGTGGCGCGCACCGGCAACGGCCGCCGCGAGTCCTACGCGCACCTGCCGATGCCGCGCATGACCAACACCTACATGCTCGCCGGGCAGAGCGACCCGGCGGAAATCATCGCCTCGGTGGAGAAGGGCATCTACTGCGCCAACCTCGGCGGCGGCCAGGTGGACATCACCAGCGGCAAGTTCGTCTTCGCCACCAGCGAGGCCTACCTGATCGAGAACGGCAGGATCACCCGCCCGGTGAAGGGCGCGACCCTGATCGGCAACGGGCCGGAAGTGATGAGCCGGGTGTCCATGGTCGGCAACGACATGGCCCTGGACAGCGGCGTGGGCACCTGCGGCAAGGATGGCCAGTCGGTACCGGTGGGCGTTGGCCAGCCGACGCTGAAGATCGACGGCATCACCGTGGGCGGGACCGGCGCCTGAGGCGCCGGGGAGCATTTGGAAAGTCTGCTCACGGCCTCGCGAGCTAGAGCAGAACAAGGCAAAAACAGGTGAGGAAGCGCAGTTTACTGATGCTAAATGAGCATTTCTCACCTGTTTTTAACGCAGTTATGCCGACGCGCAGCAGGTCGTGGGTAGGCTTTCAGCGGAGGCCGCGCTTGAGCTCGTCCAGTTCGCGGATGTATTTGAAGATTTTCCGCGCCGCGGCCGGGGGCTTGTCGTGAGCGGCCTCGTGCTGGGCGTGGCGGATCAGTTGCAGCAGGTGCTGGCGGTCGCTGTCCGGGTATTCGGCGAAGAATGCGGAGAGGGCCTCGTCGCCGCCGGTGATGAGGCGGTCGCGCCAGCGCTCCAGGGCGTGGAAGCGCTCGTTGTACTGGCGCGTGGAGCTGTCGAGCTGGTCGAGCAGGGCGACGATGGCGTCGAGGTCCTGGTCGCGCATCAGCTTGCCGATGAACTGCCGGTGGCGTTTGCGGGCGGCATTGGCCTTGTGCTTGGGCGCCTCGTCGATGGCGCGGCGCAGCGGCTCGGTGAGCGGCAGGCGGTCGAGCATGTCCGGCTTGAGCGCGGTCAGGCGCTCGCCGAGGTCCTGCAGGGCGTGCAGCTCGCGTTTTACTTGCGACTTGCTCTTCTCTTCGAACAGCGAGTCGTCGTCTTGATATTCAGCCATGGCGGTGGTCCAGTGGAAAACGCCGCCATGATAACGAGTCGAGGGTCGCTTGTCCGGCCCGCCCGCGATGCCACGGGGCCCGTCGCCCCGGCCGCGGAACAGAACAGGAGAGTTTGGCAATGAGCGAACAGGCCAAGGCAGTCGGCCCCGAGGCACTTCCGGCGCTGCGCGAGCAGGTCGAGCGGATCGTCGCCGAGGCGAAGCGCCAGGGCGCCACGGGCTGCGAAGTGGCGGTGTCCCTGGAGCAGGGGCTGTCCACCAGCGTGCGCCAGCGCGAGGTCGAGACGGTCGAATTCAACCGCGACCAGGGCTTCGGCATCACCCTCTACGTCGGCCAGCGCAAGGGCTCGGCGAGCACCTCGGCGACCGGCGACGAGGCCATCCGCGAAACCGTGGCGGCGGCGCTGGCCATCGCCAGGCACACCTCGGAGGACGACTGCGCCGGCCTGGCCGATCCCGCGCTCATGGCCCGCGACCTCCCCGACCTGGACCTGTACCACGCCTGGTCGCTGACCCCGGACCAGGCCGTGGAGCGCGCCCTGGCCTGCGAAGCTGCGGCCTTCGATGCCGACCCGCGAGTGACCAAGGCCGACGGCACCACCCTGAACATCCACCATGGCTGCCGCGTCTACGGCAACAGCCATGGCTTCATCGGCGGCTACGCCAGCACCCGCCACAGCCTCAGCTGCGTGATGATCGCCGAGGGCGAGGGGCAGATGCAGCGCGACTACTGGTACGACGTGAAGCGCCGCGGCGAACTGCTGGATAGCCCGGAAAGCATCGGCCGCCGCGCCGCCCTGCGCGCCGCCAGCCGCCTGGGCGCGCGCCCGGTGCCGACCGCCGAGGTGCCGGTGCTGTTCGCCCCGGAAGTCGCCGTGGGTCTGTTCGGTCACTTCCTCGGCGCCATTTCCGGCGGCAGCCTGTACCGCAAGTCGTCGTTCCTCGAAGGCTGCCTGGGCCAGCGTCTGTTCCCCGAGTGGCTGACCCTCGACGAACGCCCGCTGCTGCCCGGCGCCCTGGGCAGCGCCTCGTTCGACAACGACGGCCTGGCCACCTACGCCAAGCCCTTCGTGGAGAACGGCACCCTGGTTTCCTACGTGCTCGGCACCTACTCCGGGCGCAAGCTGGGCATGCCCAGCACGGCCAACGCCGGCGGCGTGCACAACCTCTTCGTCAGCCACGGCGACGAGGACCAGAAGGCCCTGCTGCGACGCATGGGCCGCGGCCTGCTGGTCACCGAACTGATGGGGCAGGGCGTCAATCTGGTCACCGGCGACTACTCCCGCGGCGCCGGCGGCTACTGGGTGGAGAACGGCGAGATCCAGTTCCCGGTGCAGGAAGTCACCATCGCCGCCAACCTCAAGGACCTGTTCGCCAGCATCCTGGCCATCGGCAACGACGTGGAGAACCGCGGGAACCTGCATACCGGGTCGGTGCTGGTGGAAAGGATGATGGTGGCCGGGAACTGATAGCAGTCTGTGGTTCTGGAGAACGCCGTTTCCTGCCGAGGGAAGCGGCGTTTCTTTTTTCGTGGGAGCGAGCTTGCTCGCGAACAGCGCTCCCGGCTGCATTGGTGTTTTGGTGGTATTTCGCTCCCTCTCCCCAGCCCTCGGCTGCGCGCCCCGCCCTGAAGGGAGAGGGGGCAGTCCGTGCCGAGAGGAGGAATGGTTTCAGCCGGAAACCTTCGGCGCTGCCGGCTAACTGCAGAACATCCAAACACACCGAACGGTCCCCTCTCCCTTCAGGGAGAGGGTTAGGGAGAGGGAAAGGCGCCTCCCTTATGCAGCGGCGTTTCAGGGGAACCCCCTTCGCAAGCAATCTCGCTCCTACGAAGAGCACCCGGCGCATACCACCCCCGATTTGCCCTACTCCCTTGGTCTGACTTGTATTTTCTTTCTCTCGTAACGATAATCAATCTCATTATCGTTCGAGGGCCAGCCATGTTCGTCGAAACCCACACCTCCCTGCTCGACCGCTGGTACCGCCTGGGCACCCGCATCCGCTGCGCGCTGGAGCCCGACGAGCCGCGCCTGCTGGAGCTCTACCTGTTCGAGACGCGCTACCTGGTGGCCTGGGAGCCGCTGCCGGCCTGGCAGCTGTTCGAGAAGAGCTTCCAGCTGCTGCTCGACACCGCCGCCGACGTCGCCCTGCCGTGGCATTGGCGCGGACTCTGCCTCGACCACGCCTATCGCCCGCTCTGCGACCTGCGCCGCCTCGCCGGCGATGCCGAACGCAGGCAGCGCCTGCAACAGCTTTCGCGCCGGCTGGCCACGCAGCCGATGGCGCCTTCCCTGACGTACCACGACCTGTAAGCGAGAAAGCAGAATGACTGACAGCCGTATCGAACGCGACAGCATGGGTGAACTGGCGGTGCCGGCCGCGGCGCTGTACGGGGCCCAGACCCAGCGTGCGGTGAACAACTTCCCGGTCAGCGGCCAGCGCATGCCCGCCGCCTTCATCCGCGCGTTGCTGCTGGCCAAGGCCGCCGCGGCGCGGGCCAACGTCGCCCTGGAGCAACTGGACGCCGAGACCGGCGCGGCCATCGTCGCCGCCTGCGAGGAACTGCTGGCCGGCGACTTCATCCAGCACTTCCCGGTGGACGTGTTCCAGACCGGTTCCGGCACCAGCTCCAACATGAACGCCAACGAGGTGGTGGCGACCCTCGCCGGTCGTCGCCTGGGCCGCGCGGTCAACCCCAACGACCAGGTCAACTGCGGGCAGAGCAGCAACGACATCATCCCCTCGACCATCCACATCAGCGCCGCCCTGGAAATCCACGAGCGCCTGCTGCCGGCGCTGCGCCACCTGCAGGCCACCCTCGAGCGCAAGGCCGGCGAGGTGCAGCAGTACGTCAAGACCGGGCGCACCCACCTGATGGACGCCATGCCGGTGCGCCTGAGCCAGGTGCTCGGCGGCTGGGCCCAGCAGGTGCGCCAGGCCACTGCCAACCTCGAAGCCCTGCAGCCGGCGCTGCAGCAACTGGCCCAGGGCGGCACCGCCGTCGGCACCGGGGTGAACGCCCACCCGCAGTTCTCCGCGCGCTTCTGCCAGGAACTCAACGGCCTGACCGGCCTGGCCTTCCGCCCGGGCGACGACTTCTTCGCGCTGATCGGCGCCCAGGACACCGCCGTGGCCGTCTCCGGCCAGCTCAAGACCCTCGCCGTGGCGCTGATGAAGGTCGCCAACGACCTGCGCTGGATGAACTCCGGCCCGCTCGCCGGCCTCGCCGAGATCGAGCTGGAAGCCCTGCAGCCGGGCTCCTCGATCATGCCCGGCAAGGTCAACCCGGTGATCCCCGAGGCCACCGCCATGGTCGCCGCCCAGGTGATCGGCAACGACGCCACCATCGCCGTGGCCGGGCAGTCCGGCAACTTCGAGCTGAACGTGATGCTGCCGGTGATCGCCGACAACCTGCTGCAGAGCATCCAGCTGCTGGGCAACGTCAGCCGCCTGCTGGCCGACAAGGCCATCGCCAGCTTCAAGGTCAACGAGGCGCGCCTGCGCGAAGCGCTGTCGCGCAACCCGATCCTGGTCACCGCGCTGAATCCGATCATCGGCTACCAGAAGGCCGCCGAGATCGCCAAGCAGGCCTACCGCGAAGGCCGCCCGATCATCAAGGTGGCGCTGGAGAACACCGATCTCGGCCGCGAGCGCCTGGAGGCCCTGCTGGACCCCGAGAAACTCACCGCCGGCGGCCTCTGAGGCCGCGCCACCATGGAGGTATGTGACATGCGCCATTGGCAACAGACCATCGAACTGGGCAACCGCTGCTTCATCCGCAACGAGTTGATCGATGCCCGCGAGCACTACCTCCACGCCCTGGCCCACGCCCAGTTGCTGCTGGGCCGCTGGCACGACCCGGACGAGGCGGTGATGGCCTTCGTCATCTCCCACCACAACCTGGGCGACCTGCACGTGCAGCTGGGCCAGCCGGAAGAGGCCGCCGAATACCTGTGCAACTGCCACGAGCGGCTGCTGGAGCTGAGCATCGACCCGCGGCAGAGCCGCGACATGCGCGAGGCCGCGCTGCGCCACAGCCGGCGCAGCTACCTCGAACTGCTCAACTTCATCGGCGAGCACGGCAACTACCCGCGCACCCGCGAGCTGCTGCACCAGCAGGGCGAAGTGGAGCTGCGTCCCGGCCTTTTCGCCACCCCGCAATCCATGCGCTACCACTAGGAGCGACCATGCCCCACAGTCTTCCCGCCTTGCCCTACGCCTACGACGCCCTGGAGCCGCACATCGATGCGCGGACCATGGAGATTCACCACAGCAAGCACCACCAGACCTACGTCAACAACCTGAACGCCGCGCTGGAGGGCACGGCTTTCGCCGAACTGCCGGTGGAGGAACTGCTGCAGCAGCTCAACCGCCTGCCGGAGAAGCTGCTCGGCGCGGTGATCAACAACGGCGGCGGCCATGCCAACCACTCGCTGTTCTGGCAGGTGATGTCGCCGACCGGCGGCGGCGAGCCCGACGGCGCCCTGGCCCGCGCCATCGAGACCGAACTGGGCGGCTACGCGGCCTTCCGCGAGGCCTTCACCAAGGCCGCGCTGACCCGCTTCGGCAGCGGCTGGGCCTGGCTCTGCGTCGACAGCCAGGGCCGCCTGAAGGTGGAAAGCAGCGCCAACCAGGACAGCCCGCTGATGCAGGACCTGATCCCCATCCTCGGCCTGGATGTCTGGGAGCACGCCTACTACCTGCAGTACCAGAACCGCCGGCCGGAATACATCGCGGCCTTCTACGAGGTCGTCGACTGGCCGGAAGTGGCGCGCCGCTACCGCCTGGCCCTGGAGCAGCGGGGGCTCGCCTGATGCCCGCCGCGGAAGTGACGCCATGCGCCCGCTAGAGGCAAGCGCGCGGCAGGGCGGCGCGCGCAGCCTGCGCTGGCTGCTCGGCCTGGGGATAGTGCTGCTGGGCAGCGGCCTGCTGTTCAACCACCTGTTGCTGCTGGCGCGCCTGCAATTGCCGGCGCCGCTGTACCAGGCGCTGAGCGGCGGCCTGATCTGCGCCCTGGGCACTGCCCTGGGCGCGGTTCCTGTGCTGCTGATCCGCAGCATGCCGGCGCGGGTCGCCGATATCCTGCTGGGCTTCGGCGCCGGAGTGATGCTGGCGGCGACGGCCTTTTCCCTGCTGCTGCCGGCCCTGGAGGCGGTCGAGGCGGGCGGACGCTCGCCGCTGTACGCCGCGTTGCTGGTCAGCTTCGGCATGGCCCTGGGGGTTCTGGGGCTGATGCTGGCCGGGCGGATGCTGGACGATGCCCAGCATGACCTGGACGACGCGCCGACCCCCGCCATTCCCGCCCGCATCCTGCTGTTCGTCGCGGCCATCGTCCTGCACAACATTCCCGAGGGCATGGCCGTGGGCGTTGCCGCCGGCGGCGAGGTCCAGGGCGCCGGCGGCCTGGCGCTGGGCATCGCCCTGCAGGACGTGCCCGAAGGCTTGGCCATCGCTCTGGTGCTGGCCGGCGCGGGGATGTCGCGGGTGCGGGCGATGCTGGCCGGCGCGGCTTCCGGGCTGGTCGAGCCGCTGTTCGCGGTGCTCTGCGCCTGGCTGGTGGGGGTGTCGCGGATGCTGCTGCCCTGGGGCCTGGCCCTGGCGGCGGGGGCGATGCTCTACGTGGTGGTGCGGGAGATCATTCCCGAATCGCAGCGGCGCGGCTATGCCGGGGAGGCGACCCTGGGGCTGATCGTCGGCTTCTGCCTGATGATGGTGCTGGATACGTCGCTGGGCTAGCGCCCGGCGCGGTGCGGACGGGCGGTCACTCGCCTTCGTCGAAGTAGTTGTTGATCAGGTCGACGAGAGCCTGCAGGGCCTCGTCGGCCTGCTCGCCCTCGGCGTTCAGGTGCAGGTTGGTGCCCTTGCCCGCGGCCAGCATCATCACCGCCATGATGCTCTTGCCATCCACCGTGCTCTCCGGGCTGCGACCGACGCGGACCTGGCACGGGAAGCGGCCGGCCACGCCGACGAATTTGGCCGCCGCGCGGGCGTGCAGGCCGAGCTTGTTGATGATGGTGATCTCGAGGGCGGGCATCGCGAGGGGGCTGTCCTTTCGTTATCTGCTGCTAGCTCAGGTCGCGGTGGCGAATCTGCACGTTCTTCAGGGTGGCTTTCAGGGCATTGCCGATGCGCTCGGCGAGGTAGACCGAGCGATGATGGCCGCCCGTGCAGCCGATGGCAATGGTGACGTAGGCGCGGTTGCTGGCGGCGAAGCGCGGCAGCCATTTGTTCAGGTAGCCCAGGGTGTCCTGGTACATCTCTTCCACGTCGGGCTGCTCGGCGAGGTATTCCTGCACGCCCTTGTCCAGGCCCGACTGCTCGCGCAGCTCGGGTTTCCAGTAGGGGTTGGGCAGGCAGCGCACGTCGAACACCAGGTCGGCGTCCACTGGCATGCCGCGCTTGAAGCCGAACGACTCGACGAGGAAGGCGGTGCCCGGCTCGGGTTTGTTCAGCAGGCGCAGCTTGATGACGTCGCGCAACTGGTAGAGGTTGAGGTTGGTGGTGTTCAGCTTGAGGTCGGCGAGGTCGGCGATCGGGCTGAGCAGTTGCTCCTCGTCGGCGATGGCCTCGGCGAGGGAGCGGGTGTCGGTGGTCAGCGGGTGGCGCCGGCGCGTCTCGGAGAAGCGCTTGAGCAGCGTCTCGTCGTCGGCGTCCAGGTACAGCACGTCGCACTGGATGTGCTTGTCGCGGGCTTCCTGCAGCAGCTCGGGGAAGCGCTTGAGCTGGCTGGGCAGGTTGCGCGCGTCGATCGACACGGCCACCTGCGGGTGCATCAGCTCGGTGTGCAGCAGCGCGCGCTGGGCCAGGTCCGGCAGCAGGCTGGCCGGCAGGTTGTCGATGCAGTAGAAGCCGTTGTCCTCGAGGACGTTGAGGGCAGTGCTCTTGCCGGAGCCGGAACGGCCGCTGACGATGATCAGGCGCATGCTAGTGGCCGTTCTGCACTTCCACGACTATCTGGTACAGCGCCTCGCCATCGCTCGCGCGGCGCAGGCGTTCGCGCACCTCGGAACGGTCGAGCATCGAGGCGATCTGGCGCAGCAGCTCCAGGTGCTCCTCGGTGGCCGCTTCGGGTACCAGCAGGACGAACACCAGGTCGACCGGAGCGCCGTCGAGGGCGTCGAAGTCCACCGGTGCATCGAGGTGAAGGATGGCGCTGATCGGCGCCTTGCAACCGGTCAGGCGGCAGTGGGGAATGGCGATGCCATTGCCGAAGCCGGTGGAGCCCAGGCGTTCGCGGGCCACCAGGCTTTCGAAGATGTCTTGCGCGTCGAGGCCGGGAAGGTCTTTCACGACCAGGTTGGCGATCTGTTCGAGTACGCGCTTCTTGCTGCCGCCCGGCACGTTCACCAGGGAACGGCCGGGGGACAGGATCTGCTCAAGTCGGATCATAGGGGAGGGGGGTTAGCGGACTCCAACGCCCTGTTGGCGTTCGAGGTACTTTTCCTTGTGTTTGATCAGTTGTCGATCGAGTTTGTCGGTCAGCAGGTCGATGGCGGCGTACATGTCTTCGTGTTCTGCGCAGGCCACGACTTCGCCACCGGAAATGTGCAGCGTGGCTTCGATACGCTGTTTCAGCTTTTCGACCTCCATGATGACCTGAACATTGGTGATCTTGTCGAAGTGGCGCTCCAGTCGGCCGAGTTTCTCGACCACGTAGTCGCGCAGGGCGTCGGTCACATCCAGTTGATGGCCACTGATGTTGACTTGCATACCGCTTTCTCCTTATTGCCCGTGTATAAGTGGCAGGTTATGGGGCCTGCCGCCGGAACACCTTGGCTTGGGTCAATCAGACCAGTCGCTTGCGCTCGCTCGATGGAGCTATTCCGAGAGATTCCCGGTACTTGGCGACTGTCCGACGTGCCACTTGAATGCCCTGTGCCTCCAGTAAACCAGCGATCTTGCTGTCGCTCAACGGCTTTTTCGGACTTTCTGCCGCGACCAGTTTCTTGATGATCGCGCGGATCGCCGTGGACGAGCATTCGCCGCCCTCGGAAGTGCTCACGTGGCTGGAGAAGAAGTACTTCAGCTCGAAGATGCCGCGTGGGGTGTGCATGAATTTCTGCGTGGTGACCCGCGAGATGGTCGACTCGTGCATGCCCACCGCCTCGGCGATGTCGTGCAGGACCAGCGGCTTCATCGCTTCCTCGCCGTACTCGAGGAAACCGCGCTGGTGCTCGACGATCTGCGTCGCCACCTTCATCAGCGTCTCGTTGCGGCTCTGCAGGCTCTTGATGAACCAGCGGGCTTCCTGCAACTGGTTGCGCATGAAGGTGTTGTCGGCGCTGGAGTCGGCGCGGCGCACCAGGCCGGCGTACTGCGAGTTGACGCGCAGGCGCGGCACCGCCTCCTGGTTCAGCTCCACCAGCCAGCGCTCGTTGTGCTTGCGCACTATCACGTCCGGCACCACGTACTCGGCTTCGCCGGACTCGATCTGCGAACCTGGGCGCGGGTGCAGCGACTGGATCAGCTCGATGGTCTCGCGCAGCTCGTCTTCCTTGAGCTTCATGCGCCGCATCAGCTGGGTGTAGTCGCGGCTGCCGAGCAGGTCGAGGTGGTCGGCGACCAGGCGCAGGGCCTCGCTCAGCAGGTGGGTGTTGGCGGGCATCTGGCGCAGCTGCAGCAGCAGGCATTCGCGCAGGTTGCGCGCGCCGACGCCGGCCGGCTCCATCTGCTGGATGCGCCGCAGCACCACTTCCACCTCGTCCATCTCGATGCCCAGCTCGGGGTCGAGGGAGGTGAGGATGTCTTCCAGGGACTCTTCCAGGTAGCCGTCGTTGTTGATGCCGTCGATGATGCTCAGGGCCACCAGGCGGTCGCTGTCGGACATGGGGCAGAGGTTCAGCTGCCACAGCAGGTGGCTCTGCAGGCTCTCGCCAGCGGAGGTGCGGGCGGTGAAGTCCCATTCGTCGTCATCGTTGCTGGGCAGACTGCTGGCGCTGGTCTGGTAGACGTCTTCCCAGGCGGTGTCGACCGGCAGCTCGTTGGGGATGCGCTCGGCCCACTGGTCTTCGTCCAGGCTGTCGGCGCTGGGCGTGGTGGTTTCCTGGAAGCTTTCGCTCTGCGAGTTGACGTTGGTATTGGTGGGGGTTTCCGCGCCCTCGGCGTAGGGGTCGCTACCGTCGAAGTCTTCGCCTTCTTCCTGGCGCTCGAGCATCGGGTTGGATTCCAGCGCCTCCTGGATCTCCTGTTGCAGATCCAGGGTGGAGAGTTGGAGCAGTCGGATGGCCTGTTGCAGCTGCGGAGTCATCGTCAGCTGCTGGCCCATCTTGAGGACGAGCGATGGTTTCATGGCTGGAACTTGGCACCTTGTCCGCGGGCGTGTAGCGCACCCAATCCACGACTACGGGCGCCTGGACCCAAATTCCCGGACGCCGCTAGGAAGCAAATTATATGCCTGAATTCTCAGACTTTGCCTAGGGGCGTTTGCGCATAATTCGCTGCCTGTCCGTCGGCGCGACATGAGGTTGCGCCCCGGCGCGACGGCCGGGGCAGGACTTCAGAGGCGGAACTCGTGGCCCAGGTAGACTTCCTTGACCAGTTCGTTGGCCAGAATGGCCGCGGAATCGCCCTCGGCGATCAACTGGCCGTCGTTGACGATGTAGGCCGTCTCGCAGATGTCCAGGGTCTCGCGCACGTTGTGGTCGGTGATGAGCACGCCGATGCCCTTGGCCTTGAGGTGGTGGATGATCTGCTTGATGTCGCCCACCGAGATCGGGTCGACGCCGGCGAAGGGTTCGTCGAGGAGGATGAACTTCGGCGAGCTGGCCAGGGCGCGGGCGATCTCCACGCGGCGGCGCTCGCCGCCGGACAGGCTCATGCCGAGGTTGTCGCGGATATGGTGGATGTGGAACTCCTCCAGCAGGCCTTCCAGGGCCTCCTTGCGGCCGTTGCGGTCGAGGTCGGCGCGGGTCTCGAGGATGGCGCCGATGTTGTCCGCCACCGACAGCTTGCGGAAGATCGAGGCTTCCTGCGGCAGGTAGCCGATGCCGGCGCGGGCGCGGCCGTGCATGGGCAGGTTGGTGACGTCCTGCTCGTCGATGCGGACCACGCCCTGGTCGGCGCGGACCAGGCCGACGATCATGTAGAAGCAGGTGGTCTTGCCGGCGCCGTTGGGGCCGAGCAGGCCGACGATCTGCCCGCTGTCGATGCTCATGCTGACATCGCGGACGACCTGGCGACCCTTGTAGCTCTTGGCGAGGTGCTGTGCGGTGAGCGTGGCCATTACTGGGCTTGATCCTGCTTCTTCTTGGGCTGGATGACCATGTCGATGCGCGGGCGCGGGGTGGTCACCTGGGTACCGGTGGCGCGGCCGGCGTTGACGATCTGCCGTTCGGTGTCGTAGACGACCTTCTCGCCTTCGAAGGTGTTGCCTTCCTGGATCACCTTGGCCTGGTCGATCAGGATCACCCGGTTCTGGGTGACGAAGTACTGGATGGTCAGGCCGTAGGCCTTGGTGATTTCCTTGTCCGGCGCCGGCTTCTGCTCGAAATAGGCGGGCTTGCCGACCGAGGTGACCACCTCGATCTCGCCGTCCTTGTTCTGCTTGAGGGTGACGGTGTTGCCGGTCAGCTTCATGCTGCCCTGGGTCACCACCACGTCGCCGCGGTACACGGCGACGCCCTGCTTGTCGTCCAGTTCGGCGCTGTCGGCCTGCACGCGGATCGGCTGCTCGCGATCCGTCGGCAGCGCCCAGCCAGCGCTGCTGCCCAGGGCGGCGACGAGGCCGAGGAAAAGGGGGAAGGTTTTAACGAACCTCATGCTGACCTCTTACGTTGGACAGCAGGGTCATCCGGCTGTCTTTCAGATACGCTTTCATGCCTACCGCCGTGGTCACCCCTTGGGGCTCGGTGATCTTAACGGGTTGACTGGTCTCGGCATAATCCTTGTCCGGGAACACCGTCATGCGCGTGGTGGTGAGCAGCAGGGTGCGGTTCTGCGCGTCGGTGCGCTGGACCCGGACGTTGTCGATCAGTTCGACCTGCTTGCCTTCCGGACCCACCTCGGCGCGCACGCTCTGCACGTGCCACGGCTGCGGCTCGCCCTCGCGGAAGAAGAACAGGTCCGGCGTGGTGACGTTGGTGACGTCGGTGGCTTTCATGTGCTCCAGGCGATCGGCGGTCATCTCGTAGGCCAGGCTGCCGTCCTCGCGGTACTGCAGGCTGTGGGCATTGGCCGCGTAGAAATCGATGGCGTCGTTGCTCGGCGCGACCTGGCGCTCGTTGAAGTCCAGGCGCACGTTCCAGTAGTAGCCCAGTGCGACCAGCAGGACCGCGATCAGGGCGAGGAGAAGCTTCTGGCGAAGGGTCTTCGGCATGTCTGGCTCTACAGGTAGGCGCTTTGCGCCGCCTCGAGGTTGCCCTGGGCGCGCAGGATGAGTTCGCAGAATTCACGGGCCGCGCCTTCGCCGCCGCGCGCCTGGGTCACGCCGTGGGCGTGCTGGCGAACGAAGGCGTCGGCGCTGGCCACCGCCATGCCCAGGCCGACCCGGCGGATGACCGGAAGGTCGGGCAGGTCGTCGCCCAGGTAGGCGACCTGTTCATAGCCTAGCCCGAGTTCGGCGAGCAGTTGGTCGAGGACCGCCAGCTTGTCCTCGCGGCCCTGGAACAGGTGCTCGATGCCCAGGTTCTGCGCGCGGCGCTCGACCACGGCGCTCTTGCGGCCGCTGATGATGGCGGTGCGCACGCCCGAGGCGATGAGCATCTTGATGCCGTGGCCGTCGAGAGTGTTGAAGGTCTTGAACTCGCCGCCGTCGGGCAGGAAGTAGAGCTTGCCGTCGGTCAGCACGCCGTCCACGTCGAACACCGCCAGGCGCACGCCACTGGCGCGTTGCAGCAGGTCTGCGGTCATTCAGATGACTCCGGCGCGGGTCAGGTCGTGGACGTGCAGGACGCCGACCGGGTGGTCGTCGCCGTCGACCACCACCAGGACGTTGATCTTGTGGTCGTCCATGATCTTCAGGGCTTCGGCGGCGAGCATGTCCGGGCGCACGGTCTTGCCGTGCACGGTCATCACCTGGTCGATGGTGGCCGTGCGCACATCCACGCCCTTGTCCAGGGTGCGGCGCAGGTCGCCGTCGGTGAACACGCCGGCCAGGCGGCCGTCTTCGCCGAGGACGATGGTCATGCCCAGGCCCTTGCGGGTCATTTCCAGCAGGGCGCCGCTGAGCGAAGTGCCGGGGGAGACCTGCGGCAGTTCTTCACCCACGTGCATGATGTTTTCCACTTTCAGCAACAATCTCCGGCCCAGGGCGCCGCCCGGATGGGAGAAGGCGAAGTCCTCGGCGGTGAAGCCGCGGGCTTCCAGCAGGGCCACGGCGAGGGCGTCGCCGAGCACCAGGGAGACGGTGGTGGAGGAGGTCGGCGCCAGGTTCAGCGAGCAGGCCTCGTGTTCGACGCTGGCGTCCAGGTTCACCGCGGCGGCCTTGGCCAGCGGCGACTCGGGGTTGCCGGTCATGCTCACCAGGGTGATGCCCAGGCGGGCGATCAGCGGCAGCAGGGTGATGATCTCGGCGGTGGAGCCGGAGTTGGACAGCGCCAGGACCACGTCGTCCCTGGTGATCATGCCCATGTCGCCGTGGCTGGCCTCGGCCGGGTGCACGAAGAACGCCGGGGTGCCGGTGCTGGCCAGGGTGGCGGCGATCTTGCGGGCGATGTGCCCGGACTTGCCCATGCCGACCACCACCACGCGGCCGGTGCAGCCGAGCAGCAGTTCGCAGGCCCTGGAGAAATCGGCCCCGATGCGTGGCAGCAGGGCATCCACCGCATCGCGCTCGAGGCCGATGGTGCGTTGTGCCGACTGGATGAAATCGTGATTCTGGCTCATGTTCCGATCGCGTGGGGCGAAGTGAAGGGCGAGATTATAACGGTAAAGCGGCCCGGGCTTCACCCTGCCGATACCGGATCTTGCACAGGGAAAGCTGAATCCGAGCTGAATCGCCGGCGGCGGGCCTTGGGCCGCCGCGCGCGCCAATGCTATAGTTCGCCGCCGTTCGGCCTGTCTTGCGTTACCGTGTTCCGACGGTTCGACGGGGCATTGCAGGGACAGGGCCGTCATGCAAGGAGTTCTATGAGCACCGATGAAAAATACGCTGTCGAGCTGAAGGGGGTCACCTTCAAGCGCGGTACCCGCGCCATCTTCGACAACGTGGATATCCGTATTCCGCGCGGCAAGGTCACCGGCATCATGGGGCCGTCGGGTTGCGGCAAGACCACCTTGCTGCGCCTGATCGCCGCACAGCTGCGCCCGGTCAAGGGCGACGTCCTGGTCAACGGGCAGAACCTGCCGAAGCTGGCCCGCGCCGACCTGTTCG
Organism: Pseudomonas sp. AAC; assembly: GCF_000725445.1. Lineage (NCBI taxonomy): Bacteria > Pseudomonadati > Pseudomonadota > Gammaproteobacteria > Pseudomonadales > Pseudomonadaceae > Pseudomonas > Pseudomonas sp. AAC. The sequence goes on from NZ_KL647099.1 coordinate 159,994, forward strand.
ACCTGCGCAAGCAGTTCGGCGTGCTGTTCCAGAGCGGCGCGCTGTTCACCGACCTGGACGTGTTCGAGAACGTCGCCTTCCCGCTGCGGGTGCACACCGACCTGCCCGAGGAGATGATCCGCGACATCGTCCTGATGAAGCTGCAGGCCGTGGGCCTGCGCGGGGCGCTGGAGCTGATGCCGGACGAGCTGTCCGGCGGCATGAAGCGCCGCGTGGCGCTGGCCCGGGCGATCGCCCTGGACCCGCAGATCCTCATGTACGACGAACCCTTCGTCGGCCAGGACCCGATCGCCATGGGCGTGCTGGTGCGGCTGATCCGCCTGCTCAACGATGCCCTGGGCATCACCAGCATCGTGGTCTCCCACGACCTGGCGGAAACCGCCAGCATCGCCGACTACATCTATATCGTCGGCGACGGCAAGGTGCTGGGGCAGGGCACGCCGGCGGAGCTCAAGGAGCTCGACGATCCGCGCGTGCGCCAGTTCATGAAGGGGATTCCGGACGGTCCGGTGCCCTTCCACTATCCCGCGCGCGACTATCGCGCCGACCTGCTGGGGGAACGCTGATGCGCAAGACTTCACTGCTCGAGCGGATTCGCCTGCTCGGGCGGTCGGGCCTCGACGTGCTCGAGGCGCTCGGCCGTTCCACGCTGTTCCTCGGCCACGCCATGCTCGGCCGTCGGGTGCCCGGCGGCATGGGCCAGCTGCTGGTCAAGCAGCTGTACTCGGTGGGCGTGCTGTCGCTGGCGATCATCGTGGTTTCGGGCGTCTTCATCGGCATGGTGCTGGCCCTGCAGGGCTACAACATCCTCAAGGACTATGGTTCGGAGCAGGCGGTGGGGCAGATGGTGGCCCTGACCCTGCTGCGCGAACTGGGCCCGGTGGTGACCGGCCTGCTGTTCGCCGGCCGCGCCGGTTCCGCGCTGACCGCCGAGATCGGCAACATGAAATCCACCGAGCAGCTCTCCAGCCTGGAGATGATCGGCGTCGACCCGCTGCGCTACGTGATCGCGCCGCGCCTGTGGGCCGGCTTCATTTCGATGCCGCTGCTGGCGGCGATCTTCAGCGTGGTCGGCATCTGGGGCGGCGCCGCCGTCGCCGTCGACTGGCTGGGCGTATACGAGGGTTCCTTCTGGTCGAACATGCAGAACAGCGTGCAATTCGGCGAGGATGTGCTCAATGGCGTGATCAAGAGCGTGGTGTTCGCCTTCGTGGTGACCTGGATCGCCGTGTTCCAGGGCTATGACTGCGAGCCGACCTCCGAAGGGATCAGCCGCGCAACGACTCGAACCGTGGTCTATGCCTCCCTGGCGGTACTGGGGCTGGACTTCATACTGACCGCTTTGATGTTTGGAGACTTCTGATGCAAACCCGCACCCTGGAAATCGGTGTAGGCCTGTTTCTTCTCGGCGGCCTGCTGGCCCTGCTGCTGCTGGCGCTGCGTGTCAGCGGCCTGACCATCGGGCATTCCACCGACACCTACCAGTTGTATGCCTACTTCGACAACGTCGCCGGCGTGACCGTGCGCGGCAAGGTGACCATGGCCGGCGTGACCATCGGCAAGGTGGTCGCCGTGGACCTGGACCACGACAGCTACCGTGGCCGGGTGACCATGGAAATCAACAAGAGCGTCAATAACCTGCCGGACGACTCCACCGCGTCTATCCTCACCGCAGGCCTGCTGGGCGAAAAATACATCGGCATCAGCGTCGGCGGCGACGACAAGATGCTCACGGACGGCGGCGTCATCCACGACACCCAGTCCGCGCTGGTGCTGGAGGACCTGATCGGCAAGTTCCTGTTGAACTCGGTCAACAAAGAAGAGCCCAAGAAGCAATGACGATGATGAGGATGAACGCCATGCTGACTCTCCTGCGCCGCGGCCTGCTGGTCCTGCTCGCAGCACTGCCGCTGATCGCCAGCGCCGCGCCCAATGCGCAGCAGGTGGTGCAGCAGACCGTCGACAACCTGCTGTCCGACCTCAAGGCCAACAAGCCGGCCTACCGCGCCGATCCCAAGCAGCTCTACGCCGCCCTGGACCGCATCCTCGGCCCGGTGGTGGACTCCGAGGGCATCGCCAGGGGTGTGATGACCGTCAAGTATTCGCGCCAGGCCTCCCCGGAGCAGATCAAGCGCTTCGAGACGGTGTTCAAGAACAGCCTGATGCAGTTCTACGGCAACGCCCTGCTCGAGTACGACAACCAGGACATCCGCGTGCTGCCGTCCACCGGCAAGCAGGACCCGGAGCGCTCCAGCGTGAACATGGAGATCCGTGACAGCAAGGGCACCGTCTATCCGGTGCAGTACACCATGGTCAACCAGTCGGGGACCTGGCGCCTGCGCAACGTGATCATCAACGGCATCAACATCGGCAAGCTGTTCCGCGACCAGTTCGCCGACTCCATGCAGAAGAACGGCAACGACCTGGAGAAGACCATCGCCGGTTGGGACCAGGTGGTCGCCCATGCCAAGGATGCCGCCAAGGGCAACCCGGACGAGGGTGGCGCGCAATGACCAGCGCCGCCAGCATCAGCGAGGGCGCGGCCGGCGAGCTGCGCCTGGCCGGGGTGCTCGACTACCGCAGCGGCACGCAGCTGCGCGAGCAGGGCAAGGCCCTGATCGCCGCGAGCGGCGCCCAGCAACTGGTGGTGGATTGTTCGGCGGTGGAGAAGTCCAGCAGCGTCGGCCTGTCGCTGCTGCTGGCCTTCCTGCGCGATGCGCAGCAGGCGGGCAAGAGCCTGCAGGTCCGCGGCCTGCCGAAAGACATGCAAGACATCGCCAAGGTCAGCGACCTCGACGGCATCCTGCCGCTGCAGGGCTGATCGGGGCGCTCGAAAGGCCCTCCGTCCGCGACTTCCCCTGGCGGGGTTCGCAGGCGGGGGGCTTTTTTGTATCATTGCCGGCCCGCGCGCGTTGAGCGCCGATCGAGGTCGAGCATGCAGGCGATTGAAGTCAAGAACATCCTGGAAGCCAAGCTCCCGGGTACCCAGGTCGAAGTGGAAGGCGAAGGCTGCAACTTCCAGCTGAACCTGATCAGTGACGAACTGGCCGGTCTGAGCCCGGTGAAACGTCAGCAGCAGATCTACGCGCACCTTAACGAATGGATCGCCAGTGGCGCCATCCATGCCGTGACCATGAAATTCTTCAGCCGCGCCGCCTGGGCCGAGCGTTCCTGAGCCGCCGGGGATATACCTGCTATGGACAAACTGATCATTACCGGCGGTTCCCGTCTCGACGGCGAAATCCGCATCTCCGGCGCCAAGAACTCCGCGCTGCCGATCCTTGCCGCCACCCTGCTGGCGGATACTCCGGTCACCGTGTGCAACCTGCCGCACCTGCACGACATCACCACCATGATCGAGCTGTTCGGTCGCATGGGCGTGCAGCCGGTGATCAACGAGAAGCTCAACGTCGAAGTCGACGCCAACAGCATCAGGACCCTGGTCGCGCCCTATGAATTGGTGAAGACCATGCGCGCCTCGATCCTGGTGCTCGGCCCCATGGTCGCGCGCTTCGGCGAGGCCGAGGTGGCCCTGCCCGGCGGCTGCGCCATCGGCTCGCGTCCGGTCGACCTGCACATCCGCGGCCTCGAGGCCATGGGCGCGCAGATCACCGTCGAGGGCGGCTACATCAAGGCCAAGGCCCCGGCCGGCGGCCTGCGTGGCGCGCACTTCTTCTTCGACACCGTGTCCGTGACCGGTACCGAGAACATCATGATGGCCGCGGCCCTGGCCAACGGCCGCACCGTGCTGGAAAATGCCGCCCGCGAGCCGGAAGTAGTCGACTTGGCCAACTGCCTGATCGCCATGGGCGCGCAGATCCAGGGCGCCGGCACCGACACCATCGTCATCGACGGCGTGAAGCGCCTGGGCGGCGCCAAGTACAACGTGCTGCCCGACCGCATCGAGACCGGCACCTACCTGGTCGCCGCCGCGGCCACCGGTGGCCGCGTCAAGCTCAAGGACACCGACCCGACCATCCTCGAGGCGGTGCTGCTGAAGCTGGAAGAGGCCGGTGCGCACATCAACACCGGCAACGACTGGATCGAGCTGGACATGAAGGGCAACCGGCCGAAGGCGGTGAACATCCGCACCGCGCCGTACCCGGCGTTCCCCACCGACATGCAGGCCCAGTTCATTTCGCTGAACGCCGTGGCCGAAGGCACCGGCGCGGTGATCGAGACCGTGTTCGAGAACCGCTTCATGCATGTCTACGAGATGAACCGCATGGGCGCGCAGATCCTCGTCGAGGGCAACACCGCCATCGTCACCGGCGTGCCGCAGCTCAAGGGCGCCCCGGTCATGGCCACCGACCTGCGCGCTTCCGCCAGCCTGGTGATCGCTGGCCTGGTGGCCGAGGGCGACACCCTGATCGACCGCATCTACCACATCGACCGTGGCTACGAGTGCATCGAAGAGAAGCTGCAACTGCTCGGCGCCAAGATCCGCCGCGTACCGGGCTAGGGTTGACCAGACATGCTGACCATCGCCCTGTCCAAGGGCCGGATCCTCGATGACACCCTGCCGCTGCTCGCAGCGGCAGGCATTGTGCCGACCGAGAACCCGGACAAGAGCCGCAAGCTGATCATCCCCACCAGCCTCGACGACGTGCGCCTGCTGATCGTCCGCGCCACTGACGTGCCGACCTACGTCGAGCACGGCGCCGCCGACCTCGGCGTGGCCGGCAAGGACGTGCTGCTCGAATACGGCGGCCAGGGGCTTTACGAGCCGCTGGACCTGAAGATCGCCAACTGCAAGCTGATGACCGCCGGCGCGGTCGGCGCGGCCGAGCCCAAGGGGCGCCTGCGGGTGGCCACCAAGTTCGTCAACGTGGCCAAGCGCTACTACGCCGAACAGGGCCGCCAGGTCGAGGTGATCAAGCTGTACGGCTCCATGGAGCTGGCGCCGCTGGTCGGCCTGGCCGACAAGATCATCGACGTGGTCGACACCGGCAACACCCTGCGCGCCAACGGCCTGGAACCCCAGGAGCTGATCGCCCACATCAGCTCGCGGCTGATCGTCAACAAGGCCTCGATGAAGATGCAGCACGCGCGCATCCAGGCCCTGATCGACACTCTGCGTGAAGCGGTGGAGTCTCGACACCGGGCGTAATTCCCTGCGCGGCCTTCCCGCCGCGCCCGCCTATCCGTGTCATAGCCAAATTTTCTCGGGTGCCCGCACGGTGGGCTTGCTAGTCTAGCGGCGCCCGAGATCACGCCAATTTTAAGAGGCCAGCTATGACCGCACCCTTCGCCATCCGTCGACTCAACGCCGCCGATCCGGACTTCGCGCGTCATCTGGACCATCTGCTGTCCTGGGAAAGCGTGTCCGACGACGCCGTGAACCAGCGCGTGCTGGACATCATCGCCGACGTGCGCAGCCGTGGCGACGCCGCCCTGGTCGAGCTTACCCAGCGCTTCGACGGCCTCGCGGTCGCCAGCATGGCCGACCTGATCCTGCCGCGCGAGCGCCTGGAACTGGCCCTGACGCGCATCACCCCGGCCCAGCGCGAGGCGCTGGAAACCGCCGCCGAGCGCGTACGCAGCTACCACGAGAAGCAGAAGCAGGACTCCTGGCGCTACACCGAGGCCGACGGCACCGTGCTCGGCCAGCAGGTCACCCCGCTGGACCGCGCCGGCCTGTACGTGCCCGGCGGCAAGGCTTCCTATCCCTCGTCGGTGCTGATGAATGCGATTCCCGCCAAGGTCGCCGGCGTCGCCGAAGTGGTCATGGTGGTGCCGACCCCGCGTGGCGAAATCAACGAGATCGTCCTCGCCGCCGCCTGCATCGCCGGCGTCGACCGCGTCTTCACCATCGGCGGCGCCCAGGCGGTGGCCGCGCTGGCCTACGGCACCGAGAGCGTGCCCCAGGTGGACAAGATCGTCGGCCCGGGCAACATCTACGTGGCCACCGCCAAGCGCCACGTGTTCGGCCAGGTGGGCATCGACATGATCGCCGGCCCCTCGGAAATCCTCGTGGTCTGCGACGGCGGCACCGACCCGGACTGGATCGCCATGGACCTGTTCTCCCAGGCCGAGCACGACGAGGACGCCCAGTCGATCCTGGTCAGCCCGGACGCGGCCTTCCTCGACAAGGTCGCCGCCAGCATCGAGAAGCTGCTGCCGACCATGGAGCGCGCCGAGATCATCCGCACCTCGCTGGGCAACCGCGGCGCGCTGATCCAGGTCGCCGACCAGGCCCAGGCCTGCCAGGTGGCCAACCGCATCGCCCCGGAGCACCTGGAATTGTCGGTGGCCGACCCGGAAAGCTGGCTGCCGAACATCCGCCACGCCGGCGCCATCTTCATGGGCCGCTACACCGCCGAGGCCCTGGGCGACTACTGCGCAGGCCCGAACCACGTGCTGCCCACCTCCGGCACCGCGCGCTTCTCCTCGCCGCTGGGCGTGTATGACTTCCAGAAGCGCTCGTCGATCATCTTCTGCTCGGCCGACGGCGCCTCGGTGCTCGGCAAGACCGCTTCGGTCCTGGCTCGCGGCGAGTCGCTGACCGCCCACGCCCGAAGCGCCGAATACCGGATCAAGGGCTGAAAAGCCGATAAAAACCGATAAAAGCCGCTGGAGGCTTGAGGCTGGACGAAGTGGGTTTCGCTTTTTCGTTCAGCCTCCAGCCCTCCAGTCTTCAGCGATTCTTTAAAGGAGAGAGGGCGATGAGCAAGTTCTGGAGCCCCTTCGTCAAGGACCTGGTGCCCTACGTGCCGGGTGAGCAACCCAAGCTGGCCAGGCTGGTCAAGCTGAACACCAACGAGAACCCCTACGGCCCGTCGCCCAAGGCGCTGGCCGCCATGCAGGCCGAGCTGGGCGACGCCCTGCGCCTGTACCCGGACCCCAACGCCGAGCGCCTGAAGCAGACCATCGCCGACTACTACGGCGTACGCCCGGGCCAGGTGTTCGTCGGCAACGGCTCCGACGAGGTGCTGGCCCACGCCTTCCACGCGCTGTTCCAGCACGACGGCCGGCCGCTGCTGTTCCCCGACGTGACCTACAGCTTCTACCCGGTGTACTGCGGCCTCTACGGCATTCCCTTCGAGGCGCTGGCGCTGGACGAGCAGTTCCAGATCCGCGTCGAGGACTACGCCCGCCCCAACGCCGGGATCATCTTCCCCAACCCCAACGCGCCGACCGGCTGCCTGCTGCCGCTGGACGCCATCGAGCGCCTGCTGCTGGCCAACCCGGACAGCGTGGTGCTGGTGGACGAGGCCTACGTCGATTTCGGCGGCGAGACGGCCATCGGCCTGGTGGAGCGCTACCCGAACCTGCTGGTGGCGCAGACGCTGTCCAAATCGCGTTCCCTGGCCGGGCTGCGCGTCGGCCTGGCGGTCGGCCACGAGGACCTGATCGAGGCCCTGGAGCGGGTCAAGAACAGCTTCAACTCCTACCCGCTGGACCGCGTGGCCCAGGCCGGCGCCATCGCCGCCTTCGAGGACCGCGAGTACTTCCAGCGCACCTGCCAGGCGGTGATCGACAGCCGCGAGAAGCTGGTCGGCGAACTGAGTGGCATGGGCTTCGAGGTGCTGCCGTCGGCGGCCAACTTCATCTTCGCCCGCCACCCGCAGCACGACGCCGCCGAACTGGCCGCCGGCCTGCGCGAGCAGGGTGTGATCGTCCGCCACTTCAAGCAGGCGCGCATCGCCCAGTTCCTGCGCATCAGCATCGGCACCGAGGAGCAGAACCAGGCGCTGCTGGACGCCCTGCGCACGCGGCTCTGAAACGCGACCGGCGGAAAAAGCAACGGCGCCCTCGGGCGCCGTTCTTCGTTACTGCTGCTGCGGCTGCTGCACCGGCGGAGTGGGCGGCGGGCGCAGGCCCACTTCCGCCTCCAGGGTGACGTGCTTGCCGTTGCGCAGCACCTGGATGCTGATCTTCTCGCCCGGCTTGGTGCGCGCCACCTGGTTCATCGCGGTGCGGCCGTCGGCGGCCTTCTTGCCGTCGATGTCGAGGATGATGTCGCCCGGCTGCATGCCGGACTGGGCGGCCGGGCCGTCGCGGTAGACACCGGCGACCACCACCCCGCCCTGGTCCTGCAGGCCGAAGGACTCGGCCAGCTCCGGCGTCAGCGGCTGCACCTCGACGCCCAGCCAGCCGCGGATCACCGAGCCGTGCTCGACGATCGACTTCATCACCTCCAGCGCCAGCTTGATCGGGATGGCGAAGCCGATGCCCTGGGAGCCGCCGGACTTGGAGAAGATGGCGGTGTTGATGCCCACCAGGTTGCCGCTGGCGTCGACCAGGGCGCCGCCGGAGTTGCCCGGGTTGATCGCCGCGTCGGTCTGGATGAAGTCCTCGTAGGTGTTCAGCCCCAACTGGTTGCGGCCGGTGGCGCTGATGATGCCCATGGTCACCGTCTGGCCCACGCCGAAGGGGTTGCCGATGGCCAGGCAGACGTCGCCGGTGCGGATGCCGTCGGAGCGGCCGAGGGTCATCACCGGCAGGTCCTTGAGGTCGATCTTGAGTACCGCGAGGTCGGTTTCCGGGTCGCTGCCGACCAGGCGCGCCGTGGTTTCGCGGCCGTCGCGCAGGGCCACGACTATCTGGTCGGCGCCGGCGGTGACGTGGTTGTTGGTCAGCAGGTAGCCCTCGGGGCTCATGATCACCGCCGAGCCCAGGCTCGACTCCATGCGCTTCTGCTGCGGCAGGTTGTCGCCGAAGAAGCGGCGGAACAGCGGGTCGTCGAGCATCGAGTTGCCCGGCCGGCTGACCATCTTGGTGGTGTACAGGTTGGCCACCGCCGGCGCGGCGCGGGTCACAGCGTCGGCATAGGTTCCGGGGCCCTGCTGCAGGCGGCTGAGCAGGGGCGCCTGCTGCAGGTGGACTTCCTGTTCGGGCAGGCCGACCCATTCGGGGTTACGCTGGATGATCAGCAGCGCCAGCAAGACGCCGACAAGCGCGGGCCAGCCGAGAAAACGCAGGGCCTTCAGCATCGGAGGACGATCCTTGGGGGTTGCTCGGCCTGGGGAAGGCCGCTAGGGTGGCCGCCATTATACGGGCGGCGTGGCAAGAAAATAGCCGTCTCCCCTAATGCCTGGAGGAAATTCGATGGCGATCGATCTGACCGAGCTGGTCGAAGAGGCCGACCGCTACCTGGACGCCGCGCGCATCCAGGACTACTGCCCCAATGGCCTGCAGGTGCAGGGCCGGCCGCAGGTGCGGCGCATCGTCAGCGGCGTGACCGCCAGCCAGGCGCTGCTGGACGCGGCGGTGGCCGCGCAGGCCGATGCGGTGCTGGTCCACCATGGCTACTTCTGGAAGGGCGAGAACCCTTGCGTGGTGGGCATGAAGCAGCGCCGCCTGAAGACCCTGCTGGCCCACGACATCAGCCTGATCGCCTACCACCTGCCGCTGGACCTGCACCCGCAGGTGGGCAACAACGTGCAGCTGGGCCAGCAGCTCGGCCTGGACATCGAAGGCCCGCTGGAGCCGGGCAACCCGCGTTCCATCGTGCTGCTGGGCGCGCCCGCGGCACCCGTGGCGCCGGCCGATTTCGCCGCCCACGTGGCCCGGGTGCTGGGCCGCGAGCCGCTACTGGTGGAAGGCGAGCGGCCGATCCGGCGCATCGCCTGGTGCACCGGCGGCGCCCAGGGCTACATCGACCAGGCCATTGCGGCGGGCGTGGACGCCTACCTCACCGGCGAGGTCTCCGAGCAGACGGTGCACAGCGCCCGCGAGAACGGCATCACCTTCATCGCCGCCGGCCACCACGCCACCGAGCGCTACGGCGTGCAGGCGCTGGGCCGCTACCTGGCCGAGCGCTTCGGCATCGAGCACCGCTTCATCGACTGCCCGAACCCCGCCTGAGCGCCGCGGGCGCTCACGGCGTCGAGGCGTAGCGGCGCCGGGCCTGGTCCACGGCCGCGCCGAGCTGCCAGACCGCCATCGCGTAGTGGGTGCTGTGGTTGTAGCGGGTGATCACGTAGAAGTTCGGCAGGCCGTACCAGTACTGGTAGTTGCGGCCCATGTCCAGGCGCAGCAGGCTGGCGCTCTGGTGCTTGCCCAGCGGCGCCTGCGGGCGCAGCCCGGCGGCGCTCAGCGTCTGGAGCGGATACTGCGTCTTGAAGCCATCCTCGAGCCCGCGCGCCTGGCCGCTGGCCGGCACGGCGATGCTGTCGTGGGTGACCCAGCCGTGCTGCTGGAAATAGTTGGCGACGCTGCCGATGGCGTCCTGCGGGTCCCACAGGTCGACGTGGCCGTCGCCATCGAAGTCCACCGCGTAGCGGGCGAACGAGGTCGGCATGAACTGGCCGTAGCCCATGGCGCCGGCGTAGGAGCCGCGCAGGGCCAGCGGGTCGTCGCGCTCCTTGCGCGCCAGCAGGAGGAACTGCTCCAGCTCGCCGGTGAAGAAGTCGGCGCGCCGCGGGTAGTCGAAGGCCAGGGTGGCCAGGGCATCCATGATCCGCGTCTTGCCCATCACCCGGCCCCAGCGGGTTTCCACGCCGATGATGCCGACGATGATCTCCGGCGGCACGCCGTAGATCTTCGAGGCGCGTTCGAGGGCGTCTTCGTACTGGTTCCAGAAGGCCACGCCGTTCTGGACGTTGTCCGGGGTGATGAACTTCTTGCGGTAGCGCAGCCAGGCGCCGTTCGGCCCGCTAGGCGCCTGGTAGGTCGGCGCCTGGCGGTCCATCAGGCGGATCACCCAGTCCAGGCGCTGGGTGCGGCCCAGCACGTCCTGCAACTGCTGGCGATCGAAGCCGTGCAGGCTGACCATCCGGTCGACGAAGCGCTGGGCGTTGGGGTTGTTGGCGAAGTCGCCGGTCAGCGGGCGGATCGGCTGCACCGGGTTCGCCGGGGTGTATAGGCGCGTCGTGCCGGTGGTGGCGCTTTTCTGCGGGGCGGCTGCCGGCGTCGGCGCGGTGGGCTTGCTGCTGCAGGCGGCGATGAGAAGGAACAGAGGCAGGAGCGGAGCGATACGGCGCATGGGAAATCTGCTGGGGCGTGGGGAATGAGGAATAGGGTAGCGCAGATGGGGGCGCTTACCGGGGCCTACTCTAGCGGAGGGCGGGATGCGCTTCCTCCTGAATCTGTTTCCGGGCTCGGAGCGGGTGGCGGCTTTGCGGGTGAAGGGCAGTTCGTCGGAGAGGCGGGCGTCTGTGGATATCTCGTTTCCAGCGGCGCGCCCCATCCGCCCGGCCAAGCCCGGGGCCTTAGTCTCCTGGGCGCTGGCGCGGTCTGACAAGTGGCTATATGGGTATATTCTTTCGGTATAAGTGGCCGCCCGGTTAGAGTCTGACGTTGTGGTAGAGTGCGCCCTCGTCTACGGCCCGAAGGCCGTCCATAAGCAATTCCGTGAGTAGCCATGGTCGACAAACTGACGCATCTGAAACAGCTGGAGGCGGAAAGCATCCACATCATCCGCGAGGTGGCCGCCGAGTTCGACAACCCGGTGATGCTGTACTCGATCGGCAAGGACAGCGCGGTGATGCTGCATCTCGCGCGCAAGGCCTTCTTCCCCGGCAAGCTGCCGTTCCCGGTGATGCACGTCGACACCCGCTGGAAATTCCAGGAGATGTACCGCTTCCGCGACAAGATGGTCGAGGAGATGGGCCTGGACCTGATCACCCACATCAACCCCGATGGCGTGGCCCAGGACATCAACCCCTTCACCCACGGCAGCGCCAAGCACACCGACATCATGAAGACCGAGGGCCTCAAGCAGGCGCTCGACAAGTACGGCTTCGACGCCGCCTTCGGTGGCGCCCGCCGCGACGAGGAGAAGTCCCGCGCCAAGGAGCGCGTCTACTCCTTCCGCGACAGCAAGCACCGCTGGGACCCGAAGAACCAGCGCCCGGAGCTGTGGAACGTCTACAACGGCAAGGTGAAGAAGGGCGAGTCGATCCGCGTCTTCCCGCTGTCCAACTGGACCGAGCTGGACATCTGGCAATACATCTACCTGGAACAGATCCCGATCGTCCCGCTGTACTTCGCCGCCGAGCGCGAAGTCATCGAGATGAACGGCGCGCTGATCATGATCGACGACGAGCGCATCCTCGAGCACCTCAGCGACGAGCAGAAGGCCAGCATCCAGAAGAAGATGGTGCGCTTCCGCACCCTGGGCTGCTACCCGCTGACCGGCGCGGTGGAATCCACCGCCACCACGCTGCCGGAAATCATCCAGGAAATGCTGCTGACGCGCACTTCCGAACGCCAGGGCCGGGTCATCGACCACGACCAGGCAGGTTCCATGGAAGAGAAGAAGCGGCAGGGGTATTTCTAAGCTTGAAGCTGAAAGCGGGAAGCTTGAAGCAAGAGCGGCAGGGATGGCTGCATGGATTTCGAAAAACTGGATGTGTGGAAGCGGGCGGCCCGGCTCTCGGCAAATCTTTATCGAGAACTGGGTAGCCTGAGAGACCTGGGGTTCAGGGACCAGATCACTCGAGCTGGGCTTTCGATTCCGAGCAATATTGCCGAGGGCATGAGCCGGGACGGGGCTCGGGAGAAGGTCAGGTTCCTGCTGATCGCGAAAGGCTCCTGTGCGGAGCTACGAACGCAACTGTACATCGGACTGGATGTTGGTTTTGTGCCGAGGGATTTTGCGCAGACCAGTATTCAGGAAACCCGGGAAATCGCCGCCATGCTGTCCAGTCTGATTCGCGTGATACGCCAAGACTGATACTGCGATGCGCTGTTGGCTTCAAGCTTCCAGCTTCAAGCTTCCAGCTCGGAGAATGCAATGAGTCACCAATCCGATCTGATCAGCGAGGACATCCTCGCCTACCTGGCCCAGCACGAGCGCAAGGAACTGCTGCGCTTCCTCACCTGCGGCAACGTCGACGACGGCAAGAGCACCCTGATCGGGCGCCTGCTGCACGACTCCAAGATGATCTACGAAGACCATCTGGAAGCTATCACCAAGGATTCCAAGAAGGTCGGCACCACCGGTGACGAAGTCGACCTGGCGCTGCTGGTCGACGGCCTGCAGGCCGAGCGCGAGCAGGGCATCACCATCGACGTGGCGTACCGCTACTTCAGCACCGCCAGGCGCAAGTTCATCATCGCCGACACCCCCGGCCATGAGCAGTACACCCGCAACATGGCCACCGGCGCCTCCACCTGCGACCTGGCCATCATCCTGATCGACGCCCGCTACGGCGTGCAGACGCAGACCCGCCGGCACAGCTTCATCGCATCCTTGCTGGGCATCAAGCACATAGTCGTGGCCATCAACAAGATGGACCTGAAGGACTTCGACCAGGGCGTCTTCGAGCAGATCAAGGCCGACTACCTGCAGTTCGCCGAGAAGATCAACCTGAAGACCAGCTCGCTGCACTTCGTCCCCATGTCGGCGCTCAAGGGCGACAACGTGGTCAACAAGTCCGAGCGTTCGCCCTGGTACACCGGCCAGTCGCTGATGGAAATCCTCGAGAGCGTCGAGATCGCCGGCGATCGCAACCTGGACGACATGCGCTTCCCGGTGCAGTACGTCAACCGCCCGAACCTGAACTTCCGCGGCTTCGCCGGCACCCTGGCCAGCGGCATCGTGCGCAAGGGCGACGAGGTCGTGGCGCTGCCGTCGGGCAAGGGCAGCAAGGTCAAGTCCATCGTCACCTTCGAGGGCGAGCTGGAACACGCCGGCCCCGGCCAGGCCATCACCCTGACCCTGGAAGACGAGATCGACGTCTCCCGCGGCGACATGCTGGTCCACGCCGACAACCGCCCGCTGGTCACCGACGGCTTCGACGCCATGCTCGTGTGGATGGCCGAGGAGCCCATGCTCCCGGGCAAGAAATACGACATCAAGCGCGCCACCAGCTACGTGCCGGGCTCGATCCCGAGCATCGCCCACAAGGTGGACGTGAACACCCTGGAAGAGACCGCCGCCAGCGAACTCAAGCTCAACGAGATCGCCCGCGTGAAGGTCAGCCTGGATGCGCCCATCGCCCTCGACGGCTATGCGCAGAACCGCACCACCGGCGCCTTCATCGTCATCGACCGGCTGACCAACGGCACCGTCGGCGCCGGCATGATCATCGCCGCGCCGCAGGCCGGCCAGAGCCATGCCAGCCACCACGGCCAGGGCGCCCACGTGAGCCGCGAGGAGCGCTCTGCGCGCTTCGGCCAGCAGCCGGCCACGGTGCTGTTCAGCGGCCTCTCCGGCGCCGGCAAGAGCACCCTGGCCTACGCCCTGGAGCGCAAGCTGTTCGACATGGGCCGCGCGGTCTACGTGCTGGACGGCCAGAACCTGCGCCATGACCTGAACAAGGGACTGCCGCAGGACCGCGCCGGGCGCACCGAGAACTGGCTGCGCACCGCCCACGTCGCCAGGCAGTTCAACGAAGCGGGGCTGATCAGCCTGTGCGCCTTCGTCGCCCCCAGCGCCGAAGGCCGCGAGCGGGCCAAGGCGCTGATCGGCGACGAGCGCCTGATCACCGTCTACGTCCAGGCATCGCCGCAGGTCTGCCGCGAGCGCGACCCGCAGGGCCTGTACGCGGCCGGCCAGGACAACATCCCCGGCGAGTCCTTCCCCTACGACGTGCCGCTGGATGCCGACCTGGTGATCGACACCCACCACCAGTCGGTGGAAGAGGGCGTGAAAGCGGTCCTCGACCTGCTGCGCCAGCGCGGCGCGATCTGATCGCGACAGCGTTGTGAAAAGCCCCGCCTAGCAGGCTGTGTGAAAACCCGAGCGGCTCTTCGAAGAGTGCGTTCCTACGTGAAATCTGAAAAGGCTTGGCTATTCAGCCAACCCAGAATCCGCGTAGAAACGCGAAATCCAGGTTGTTTTTTAACCAGCTGGACCGATCCGGAGGTTTTCACACAGCCTGCTAGGCGGGGCTTTTTCTTTGGTGCTCGGCGGGGGCCGGAACGCCACGCCTCACGGTGAGCTGTAGGAGCGGACTCCGTCCGCGATTCGCGCGCAGGGCGCGCTCCTACAAGGGGTGCGAAAGGTAGGATGTTGCGCTCCCTGGTTTGCCTGGCCTCTCTGTAGGACGCCCTGCTAAGACGATATTTGGTATCCGAAGGTCGTGTACTGGTTTGGCTACGAGTGCGTGAGTAGTAAGCCGATGGCCATTTGCCGAGGGTAGGCGGGGTGGGGGACTGGAAAAGCATCCAGGTTAATGGTGTAATTTCACCCGGTTTATGGATGAATTTACATAATGTACCCACGCAAAATCCGCCAGTACACGCTTGAAGCTTTGGGTGACTCTCCGGTCGTTCTGGTCAATGGCGCCCGCCAGACAGGCAAGAGCACCCTGGTTCGAACTCTGGAGCAGGATGTCCGCTATTTCACCTTTGACGATCCGGCTGTGCTGGCGGCTGCTCAAGCCGACCCGTTCGGCTTCATCGGGGCGCTCGAAGGGGCGGTCTGCCTGGATGAAGTGCAGCGAGCTCCCGGGATTTTTCTGGCCATAAAGGCCGAGGTGGACAAGGATCGTACGCCCGGCCGTTTCCTACTGACCGGATCGGCCAACGTCCTGCTACTGCCCCAGATTGCCGATTCTCTGGCCGGGCGTATGGAGGTGTTGACGCTCTGGCCGCTGGCGCAGAGTGAAATTGCCGGCCGGCCAATCAGCATGATCGATAGGCTGTTCGACGGGGAGTTCCCGGATCGCTGTGCCTATCAACGCGATGACTTCATCGGGCGGCTGATGGCTGGGGGCTATCCGGAGGCATTATCGCGTACGAGCGAGCGCCGGCGCGAAGCCTGGTTCGACAACTACCTGAGCACCATCCTGTTGCGTGACGTTCGTGATCTGGCCCAGATCGAGGGGCTGACGGAGCTGCCCCGGTTGATGCAGTTGCTGGCCGCGCGTAGTGGTGGCCTGCTCAACGCTGCTGAGCTGTCCCGCGCCACAGGCATTCCGCAGACGACTTTGAAGCGCTACCTGACGCTGCTGGAAACACTTTTCCTGATTCGACAGGTTCCGGCCTGGTCCTCCAATCTGGGCAAACGCCTGCAGAAGTCCCCCAAGCTATTCGTGACGGACTATGGGCTGATGGCTCACCTGCTGGGGGTGAGCAAATCCGGCGTATCAGCTTCGCTCGGTTTGCCGGGTGACCTAGTGGAGGCCTTTGTATATGCGGAGCTGGCCAAGCATCAGACGTGGGCGGAGATACGCACGACATTGATGCACTATCGAACTTCCACGGGGATGGAGGTCGACTTTGTCCTGGAGAACCGGCGGGGTGAGCTGGTCGGGGTAGAGGTCAAGGCGGCTACCACGATCAGTGCGAAGGACTTCAACGGCCTGCGTCACCTGCGTGATACGACCCCTCGGCAGTTCAAGCGAGGAATCGTTTTCTACACGGGGGAGCAGGTGGTGCCTTTCGACCAGCAACTGACGGCCGTTCCGCTTTCTCTGTTCTGGGGATGATTGGCTGAAACGGTTCTTCAGATGCGCAATTGCACTTCTCTTGACTGTCCATTGACCACACATTGCGCCTCCCCTGGCTCGTGGCTCGCTCAGGGACTTTTGCGGGGAACCGTCGGAAATCGTCTGACATTGTTGGGCATCGATTGCAGCGAGCGCCATTTTTAGTTTTTAAAAATCAAAGCCTTACAGTCTAAATGCGTAGATGGGGTGCGTGGTGGGGGCGGCGTAGGACTTCATCCGTGATCCGCGCCGACATCTTCGATCATCGCGGACAAAGTCCGCTCGCTGTGCTCTTTCCATGAATCAGCCTCCGAGTGGAGGGCTGACTATCGCGGACGGAGTCCGCTCCTACAGGGGATGCTCGTCGCCAGTGCCTGTAGGTCGCTTCTGAAATGAAAAAGCCCCGCCATGGCGGGGCTTTTCTGCGGGCGCTGCGGGCTCAGAGCTTGCGCTTGAGGCCGTAGGTCTCGTCCAGGGTGCCGGGGCCTTCGCCGCTCTTCGGCGCGTAGTCCTTCGGCGCTTCCTGGCTGGCCGGCGGGGTCAGGCGCTCGCGGCGTTCGGGGTAGCCGTCCTCGGCGTGCAGGGCGGCCAGCAGGCGCTGCTTGGTCTGCTCGTCCAGGGCCAGGCGCTCGGCGCTCTCGGACAGGTGTTCCTGGACGTCCTGGTAGCTCTGGGTGAGCTTCTTCACCAGGCTGGCGGTGGTGTTGAAGTGCGTCACCACCTCGCGCTGGTAACTGTCGAAGCGTTCCTGCAGGTCATCGACCTGGCGTTGCATGCGGTTGGGTGCGGCGCTGGGCAGCAGGCGAGCGATCAGGAAGCCGACAGCGGCCCCGACGAGCAGAGCGATGACCGGGACCAACCAGGTGGTGAGGGACTGTTCCACGCGAATCCTTCCTCTATAGACGGCTTTGCTTTACGTTAGCGGCTTGCACCTGCGCTGTATACCACGGGGCGAGGCCTCGGTGTCGGCGCGGTATCGAGCTAGACGAGACGACCCGCTTCGGGGTCACGGAGTTGTTGTTTGTCCACCCGCGAAATCCCCCTGTTCATCGATGGCCCGGACGGCCCCCTGGAAGCCCTGCACCTGGACACCCCCGACGCCATCGGCGTGGCGCTGATCTGCCATCCGCACCCGCTGTTCGCCGGCACCATGCAGAACAAGGTGGTCGCCACCCTGCAGCGCATCGCCCGCGATGCCGGCTACGCGACCCTGCGTTTCAACTTCCGCGGCGTCGGCCAGAGCGCCGGCAGCTACGCCGAAGGCCGTGGCGAAATCGACGACGCCCTGGCCGCGGCCCGCTGGCTCGGCGGGCGACATCCCGGCCTGCCGCTGACGCCGATGGGCTTCTCCTTCGGCTCCTGCGTGGCCGGCAATGCCGCCGCGCGCCTGGAAGGGCAGGGCGTGGCCCTGCGTCACCTGTTCATGCTGGCGCCGCCGGTGGAGCGCTTCGCGGTCGAGCTGCCGCGGCAGTGCCCCATCACCGTGGTACAGCCCGAAGATGACGAAGTGGTGACCCCGGCCCGCGTCTACGCCTGGAGCGAGTCGCTGGCTCTGCCTCACGAACTGCTGCGCGTGCCCGGGTGCAGCCACTTCTTCCACGGCAAGCTGATCGAGCTCAAGGACCTGCTGCAGCCCCGGCTCGCGCCGGCCGGCGCCGCGGGTTAACATCCAGGCCGCTCATTTTTCCCGCGCTGATTTCTGGTATCCCATGACGACCCGCATCCTCACCGGCATCACCACCACCGGCACCCCGCACCTGGGCAACTACGCTGGCGCCATCCGCCCGGCGATCGTCGCCAGCCGCGACCCGCAGGCCGACTCGTTCTACTTCCTGGCCGACTACCACGCGCTGATCAAGTGCGACGACCCGCTGCGCATCCAGCGCTCGCGCCTGGAGATCGCCGCCACCTGGCTGGCCCTGGGCCTGGATACCGACAAGGCGACCTTCTACCGCCAGTCCGACATTCCCGAAATCCCCGAGCTGACCTGGCTGCTGACCTGCGTCTCGGCCAAGGGCCTGCTCAACCGCGCCCACGCCTACAAGGCCTCGGTGGACAAGAACGTCGAGGCCGGGGAGGACCCGGACGCCGGCGTCAGCATGGGCCTGTACAGCTACCCGATCCTGATGGCCGCGGACATCCTGATGTTCAACGCGCACAAGGTGCCGGTCGGCCGCGACCAGATCCAGCACGTGGAAATGGCCCGCGACATCGGCCAGCGCTTCAACCACCTGTTCGGCAACGGCAAGGAGCTGTTCACCCTGCCGGAAGTGGTGATCGAGGAAGAAGTGGCGACCCTGCCGGGCCTGGACGGGCGCAAGATGTCCAAGAGCTACGACAATACCATTCCGCTGTTCGGCAGCAGCAAGCAGCTCAAGGATGCCATCGCCCGCATCGTCACCGACTCCCGCGCCCCCGGCGAGCCGAAGGACCCTGACAACTCGCACCTGTTCACCCTCTACCAGGCCTTCGCCACGCCGGCGCAACTGGCCGAATTCCGCGCCGCGCTGCTCGAAGGCCTGGCCTGGGGCGAGGCCAAGCAGCGCCTCTACGAGCTGCTGGAAGCCGAGCTGGGCGAGGCCCGCGAGCGCTACCACACGCTGATCACCCGCCCGGGCGACCTGGAGGACATCCTCCTGGCCGGCGCCGCCAAGGCCCGCCGCATCGCCACCCCGTTCCTCGGCGAGCTGCGCGAAGCAGTTGGTCTGCGCTCCTTCCGCGAGCAGGTGCAGGTGGCCGGCGAGGGCAAGAAGAAGGCCGCCAAGAGCGCGCGCATCGTCAGCTTCCGCGAGGACGACGGCAGCTTCCGCTTCCGCCTGCTGGACGCCGCCGGCGAGCAGCTGCTGCTGTCCAACGCCTTCGCCGACGGCAAGTCCGCCGGTGCGGTGAGCAAGCGCCTGCAGGGCGGCGAGGCGCTGGACCTGCGCGTCGAAGGCAATGCCTTCGCCCTGTGGCTGGATGGCGCGGCCGTGGCGCAAAGCCCCGAGTTCGCCGACGCCGCCAGCCGCGACGCCGCCATCGAGCGCGTGCGCGAGGCCCTGGCGCCCCAGGACTAAGCCCGTACACGGCCATCCTCGACGGATGGCCGATTGCCAAGAAGCGGGGCCGTCGCTAAAGTGTCGGCCCCGTTTTCGTTGCCTTGCTACCGATCATGACGCCCCTTCAGCGCTACCAGGAAGACCTCAAACGTCCCGATTTCTTCCACGATGCGGCCCAGGCCAATGCCGTGAAGCACCTGCAGCGTCTATATGACGACCTGCTGGCGGCCGACCAGGCCAAGCCCGGGCTGTTTGGCAAGTTGCTCGGCAAGAAGTCCAACGGGCCGGTCAAGGGCCTGTACTTCTGGGGCGGCGTGGGACGCGGCAAGACCTACCTGGTGGACACCTTCTTCGACGCGCTGCCGTTCAAGCAGAAGATGCGCACGCACTTCCACCGCTTCATGAAGCGCGTGCACGAGGAAATGAAGACCCTCAAGGGCGAGAAGAACCCGCTGACCATCATCGGCAAGCGCTTCGCCGACGAGGCCCGGGTGATCTGCTTCGACGAATTCTTCGTCTCCGACATCACCGACGCCATGATCCTCGCGACCCTGCTGGAGGAGCTGTTCAAGAACGGCGTCAGCCTGGTGGCGACCTCCAACATCGTGCCCGACGGCCTGTACCGCGACGGCCTGCAGCGCGCCCGCTTCCTGCCGGCCATCGCCCTGCTCAAGGAGCACACCGAGGTGGTCAACGTCGACAGCGGCGTGGACTACCGCCTGCGCGCCCTGGAACAGGCCGAGCTGTACCACTGGCCGCTCACCGAGCAGGCCGAGCAGGCCATGGCCCGCGACTTCCGCAAGCTCACCCCGGAATGCGCCGCGGCCACCCGCGACGACGTGCTGATGATCGAGAACCGCGAGATCCGCGCGCGCCTGACCTGCGACGACGTGGCCTGGTTCGAGTACCGCGAGCTGTGCGACGGCCCGCGCAGCCAGAACGACTACATCGAGCTGGCGAAGATCTTCCACGCGGTGCTGATCTCCAACGTCGAGCAGATGAACGTGGCCAAGGACGACATGGCCCGCCGCTTCATCAACCTGGTGGACGAGTTCTACGACCGCAACGTCAAGCTGATCATCTCCGCCGAGGTGGAGCTGAAGGACCTGTACACCGGCGGGCGCCTGGAGTTCGAATTCCAGCGCACCCTGAGCCGCCTGCTGGAGATGCAGTCCCACGAGTTCCTCAGCCGGCCGCATCGGCCCTGATGGGGGCGTGGTGATGCGAAAAGGGCTGCCGGATGGCAGCCCTTTTTCGTTTTGGGCTCTTCGTAGGAGCGAGCTTGCTCGCGAATGGCATTTACAGGTGGCGCTAGTGCATCCGTTTGGTTCCTTTCCCTCTCCCCAGCCCTCTCCCTGAAGGGAGAGGGGGCCGTACGGCATAAAGCGCAATCTCAGTGCTCATTGCTACCGTGATGCTGCCGGCGAACGCCGATATGTCCGTTGGCACGGACAGTTCCCTCTCCCTTCAGGGCGGGGCGCGCAGCCGAGGGTTAGGGAGAGGGGATCTTCGGGACGAACACCAAGTGGCTGCCGGCAAACCCCCTTCGAGAGCAAGCTCGCTCCTACGAAAAGCGTTCAGCGTTGCGCCGTCTGCGCCTCCGCCTTCTGCAACAACTGCTTCGCATGCGCCACTTCCAATGCCTCCATGGCATTGATCGGCTTGATCGCCACCGCTTTCCTCAACTGTTCCAGCGCCTTGTCCTGTTCGTCGTCGCCATACACATAGCCCAGCGCATTGGCATATTCGTAGTGCCCGATGGGCAGGTCGTCGCTGGCGCGGAAGGAGCGGGCGAAGTAGGTCTCCATCTTGTCCGCGCTGACGCCGTAGGTCATGCGCCCGACCAGCTTGCCGACCTTGCGGATCACCCCGGCCTCGTAGCCGCCGTACAGCGCCAGGGCGAAGGGCTGGCTGGGCTGCTTGGCGAGGATGGCGTCCAGTTCCTTGGGAATGTCGCTGGTGTAGCCGCGCTTGAGCACCACCGGGACCGGCAGTTCCTCGGCCAGCCGCGCCTTGGCGTAGGCGCGGCCGAACTGGGCGATGGGGTCGGCGTTGAGCAGCGGGCCGGCCTGGTCGGTGTAGCTGATCACCTCTTCCAGCAGTTGCTGCTTGTCCGCCGCCGGAGCCAGGAACATGGCGTAGAGCACCTGGGCGAACATCGCCGGCACCTGGCCGCCGACGCCCAGAGCCAGGCCGTCCTGCTTGGCCTGGGCGAAGTCGCCGCGGAACAGCTTGCGCCATACGTCCTGCAGCTTCTCGGCATAGGCCTGGGCTTCCTCGGGCTTGCCGCTGAAGCCGCTGCCGGCGGCGACGGTCTTCGCCACTGCGTCCGGGTGGGCGGCGGCCATCTTCGTCACCCAGTCGGCGTCGGGGAAGGGGTAGCCGCCGAAGCCGCGGGTCAGCCGTGGCCAGGCGCTGCGCAGCTTGTCGCCGGAGTAGTCGAAGGCGCTCTGGTCGTAGGGGAAGGGCTTCCAGTCGCCGGCGGCGAAGGCGGGCAGGCAGAAGCAGGCGAGCAGGACGAGCAGTAGACGGCGCATGAGGGAATCCCGTGTTCTTGTTCTGGAAGGGCAGCCCCGATCATAGGGAGCTGCCCGCAGGCACGGGACCTATCCTATGGATAGCGTGTTTCAGGCCTCTTTCCGTCGGTACTGGTTGCGGTAGTGGTTGGGCGACAGCTTGGTGTGCTGGCGGAACAGCCGGGCGAAGAAGCTGGCGTCGTCGTAACCCACCTCGTAGCTGATGGTCTTGATGCTCTTGCGCGAGGTCGACAGCAGGCTGCGCGCCGTCTCGATGCGCAGGCGCTGCAGGTAGTGCAGCGGCTTGTCGCCGGTGGCGGCCTGGAAGCGGCGCATGAAGTTGCGGATGCTCATGCCGTGCTCGCGGGCCACGTCCTCGAAGCGGAACTTGTCCGCGTAGTGCTCCTCCAGCCACTGCTGGACCTGCAGGATGGCCGGGTCGTGGTGCAGCTTCTGGCCGCCGAAGCCCAGGCGCCCGGGGGTGTAGCTGCGCTGCACCTCGAAGAGGATGTCGCGGGACACGCCCTGGGCCACGCTGGCGCCGCAGAAGCGCTCGATCAGGTACAGGTAGAGGTCGCGGGCCGAGGTCACGCCGCTGGCGGCGTAGAGATTGTCGGCGTCGGTGATGTGCTTCTCGCGGTTGAGCAGCACCTTGGGGTAGCGCGCGGCGAAGTCGTCGAAGAAGCGCCAGTAGGTGGTCGCCTCCTTGCCGTCCAGCAGGCCGGCCTCGGCCAGCCAGAACACCCCGGTGGCCTCGCTGCCGATGGCGCTGCCGGCGGCATGGCGTTCGCGCAGCCAGGGCACCACCTGCGGGTAGCGCGCCAGGAGCTGGTCGAAGTCGCCCCAGAAGGCCGGCAGTATCACCAGGTCGGATTCCTCGAGGGCGCCGTCCACCGCCAGCAGGTCGCCGCTGAAGGCGCGCACCGGCTGGCCGTCGGGGCTGACGATGCGGCTTTGCAGCAGCGGCGTGAGGCCCAGGCCTTCCTGCCTGCCGAAGCGCAGGCTGGCCATGTGCAGGAAGTCCCGCGCCTGCATGAGGGTGGAGGCGAAGACACCGTCGGTCGCCAGGATGCAGACCCTTTTCAGGGAAGATTCGGATTGTTCGGACATCGTTCTTATCATTGTTGTGGAGGGCTGCATTCGACGCCTAACCGGTCAAATGGCGGCTGGATCGTCTTATTTTTTGGCGCAAGTGTCCAGTAGGCGCCGCTCGGCGGGCTGACCTACATTCGGCCCTCCAGCGAGGCGCCAGGAGGCGAGCATGATCCCCAGAACCCTGTTCAGTTCCGACCACGAGCTTTTCCGCGACAGCGTGCGCAAGTTCCTCGAGCAGGAAGCCGTGCCCTTCCATCACCAGTGGGAAAAGGACGGCCACATCGACCGCGCCCTGTGGAACAAGGCGGGGGAGGCGGGCATGCTCTGCTCGCACATCCCCGAGGCCTACGGCGGCATGGCCGCGGACTTCCTCTACAGCGCCGTGGTGATCGAGGAGATCGGCCGTTTCGGCCTGACCGGCATCGGCTTCTCCCTGCACTCGGACATAGTCGCGCCCTACATCCTGCATTACGGCAGCGAGGCGCAGAAGCAGCACTACCTGCCCAAGCTGGTTTCCGGCGAGATGGTCGGCGCCATCGCCATGACCGAGCCGGGCGCCGGTTCCGACCTGCAGGGGGTGAAGACCACCGCGGTGCTGGATGGCGACGAATACGTGATCAACGGCTCCAAGACCTTCATCACCAACGGCTTCCTCGCCGACCTGGTGATAGTGGTCGCCAAGACCGATCCCAAGGCCGGCGCCAAGGGCACCAGCCTGTTCCTGGTGGAGGCCGGCACCCCGGGCTTCGAGAAGGGCAAGCGCCTGGAGAAGGTCGGCATGAAGGCCCAGGACACCTCGGAACTGTTCTTCCAGGACGTGCGCGTGCCCAAGGAGGCGCTGCTCGGCCAGCCGGGGCAGGGCTTCATCTACCTGATGCAGGAACTGCCCCAGGAGCGCCTGACCGTGGCCCTGGGCGCCCTGGCCTCGGCCGAGGCGGCGCTGAAGTGGACGCTCGACTACACCCGCGACCGCAAGGCCTTCGGCAAGGCCGTGGCGGACTTCCAGAACACCCGCTTCAAGCTGGCCGAGATGGCCACCGAGATCCAGGTCGGGCGCACCTTCGTCGACCGCTGCCTGGAACTGCACCTGGAAGGCAAGCTCGACGTGCCCACCGCGGCCATGGCCAAGTACTGGACCACCGACCTGCAGTGCAAGGTGCTGGACGAGTGCGTGCAGCTGCACGGCGGCTACGGCTTCATGTGGGAATACCCGGTGGCCCGCGCCTGGGCCGATGCGCGGGTACAGCGCATCTATGCGGGGACCAACGAGATCATGAAGGAAATCATCGCCCGGGCGCTGTAAGCGGCAAGGCCCTCCTGCGAGGTGCAGGAGAAACGCCACCGTAGGATGGGTTGAGCGAAGCGATACCCATCGCCACCACCGCATGGGTTTCGCAGGCTCAACCCATCCTGCGAAGAGCGCAGTCGGCAAGACAGTAGCTCCTACAGGCGGCAGGCTCTTGCCTGCAGCCTATGGCTTGTAGCCTGCCGCCGCTTTTTTCAGGGCGCCGGGTTCGGCTGGTCCTTGTGGATCGCCTCGATGCCGGCCAGCACTTCCTCGGAGAGTTGCAGCTGGAAGCTGGCGAGGTTGCTTTCCAACTGCTCCAGCGAGGTCGCACCGATGATGTTGCTGGTCACGAACGGCTGGCGGGTGACGAAGGCCAGGGCCATCTGCGCCGGGTCCAGGCCGTGTTCGCGGGCCAGGGCCACGTAGCGGGCGCAGGCGCGCTCGCTCTGCGGGTTGGTGTAGCGGGTGAAGCGGCTGAACAGGGTGATGCGGGCGTTGGCCGGGCGCGCGCCGTTGTCGTACTTGCCCGAGAGCATGCCGAAGGCCAGCGGCGAGTAGGCCAGCAGGCCGCAGCGCTCGCGGATGGCGATTTCCGCCAGGCCCACCTCGAAGCTGCGGTTGAGCAGGTTGTAGGGGTTCTGGATGGAGACCGCGCGCGGCCAGCCGCGCTCTTCGGCCAGCTGCAGGAAGCGCATGGTGCCCCAGGGCGTCTCGTTGGACAGGCCGACATGGCGGATCTTGCCGGCGCGCACCTGCTCGTCGAGCACCTCCAGGGTTTCCTCCAGCGGGGTGAAGTCCTGTTCCTTGTGCTGGTAGCCGAGCTGGCCGAAGAAGTTGGTGCTGCGCTCGGGCCAGTGCAACTGGTAGAGGTCGATCCAGTCGGTCTGCAGGCGCTTCAGGCTGGCGTCCAGGGCCGCGACCAGGTTCTTGCGGTCGTGCTTGAGCTGGCCGTCGCGGATGTGGCTGATGCCGTTGCCGGGGCCGGCCACCTTGCTGGCCAGGATCCAGTCGGCGCGGTCGCCGCGCTGGCGGAACCAGTTGCCGATGATCTGCTCGGTGCGCGAGTAGGTCTCCGCGCGCGGCGGCACCGGGTACATCTCGGCGGTGTCGATGAAGTTGACGCCGGCGGCCTTGGCCAGGTCGATCTGGGCGAAGGCCTGGGCCTCGGTGTTCTGCTCGCCCCAGGTCATGGTTCCCAGGCACAGGGCGCTGACTTTCAGTTCGGTGCGGCCGAGCGGGCGGTACTCCATGGCGTCTCCTCGTGAAATCAAGTGGTTAACAAGGTTGTAAATTCTGCCGGAATCTGCATAATTCGGCAGCCTTTCATCGGTAGGGGATGCCTAGCCTGCCGATTGATACATCTAGTCGTTACGGACGCACACTGACCCGAGCCCCAAATCGTGTCTGTTTCTGGCTGTCCTTGACTTGTCAAGGCAACCACTGTCCAGTAAGATTCGCCGTCTTATTTTCAGGCGGCCCCTGAGGCTATAACGAATGAAAACTTTCACCGCGAAACCAGAAACTGTTAAGCGCGACTGGTTCGTCGTCGACGCTGCTGGCCTGACCCTGGGTCGTCTGGCTACCGAAATCGCTACCCGCCTGCGCGGCAAGCACAAGCCGGAATACACCCCGCACGTTGACACCGGCGACTACATCGTCGTGATCAACGCCGAGCAGGTCCGTGTCACCGGCGCCAAAGCCACCGACAAGATGTACTACCATCACTCGGGCTTCCCGGGCGGTATCAAGTCGATCAACTTCGAGAAGCTGATTGCCAAGGCTCCCGAGCGCGTCATCGAGATCGCGGTCAAAGGCATGCTGCCGAAGAACCCGCTGGGTCGCGACATGTACCGCAAGCTGAAAGTGTACAAGGGTGCCAACCACCCGCACACCGCTCAGCAGCCTCAAGAACTGAAGATTTAACGGGATAGCTCATCATGTCGGCGACTCAAAATTACGGCACTGGCCGTCGTAAGACCGCTACCGCACGCGTCTTCCTGCGTCCGGGTACCGGCAATATCTCCATCAACAACCGCAGCCTGGACGTGTTCTTCGGCCGCGAAACCGCTCGCATGGTCGTGCGTCAGCCCCTCGAGCTGACCGAGAACACCGAGAAGTTCGACATCTACGTCACCGTCGTCGGTGGTGGTGTCAGCGGCCAGGCCGGTGCG
Source organism: Pseudomonas sp. AAC (assembly GCF_000725445.1). Taxonomy (NCBI): domain Bacteria; kingdom Pseudomonadati; phylum Pseudomonadota; class Gammaproteobacteria; order Pseudomonadales; family Pseudomonadaceae; genus Pseudomonas; species Pseudomonas sp. AAC. The sequence continues at coordinate 186,427 of NZ_KL647099.1, forward strand.
ATCCGTCACGGTATCACCCGCGCCCTGATCGAATACGACGAGACCCTGCGCAGCGCCCTGCGCAAAGCCGGCTACGTTACCCGCGATGCCCGTGAGGTCGAGCGTAAGAAAGTCGGTCTGCGTAAAGCGCGTAAGCGTCCGCAGTACTCCAAGCGTTAATACGACGCTTCGAAAAAAACGCCCAGCGCCGAGAGGACTGGGCGTTTTTTTATGCCTAGGATTAAGGGGGCCGGTAATTTATGCGGCAAGGTGTCGCACGGTCTGGGAGCCGCATGGCGCAAGGGTTCCAGCTTCCTGCTCGGGGGTAATTACCTTGTCAGCTACAGGGCTTTTCTTTACCATTTGGCGAATTTTTCTGCGGCACAACTTTTACTCTAAGGCCCGAGAAGATAACGGGCTAAAGCTGATGGGAGACGACTGAATGAGTAATGACGGCGTGAATGCAGGCCGGCGTCGCTTCCTCGTCGCGGCCACTTCGGTGGTCGGCGCCGCGGGAGCTGTCGGAGCTGCGGTCCCGTTCGTGGGGTCATGGTTCCCCAGTGCCAAGGCCAAGGCGGCCGGCGCGCCGGTGAAGGTGAACGTCGGCAAGATCGAGCCAGGACAGCAGGTCATCGCTGAATGGCGCGGCAAGCCGGTGTTCCTGGTTCACCGAACCAAGGAAATGCTCGATGCCCTGCCGACCCTCGAAAGTCAGCTGGCCGACCCGGAATCCAAGGCTTCCGAGCAGCCGACCTACGTCGATCCCAAGCTGCGCTCCATCAAGCCGGAACTCGCCGTCATCGTTGGTATCTGCACCCACCTGGGCTGCTCGCCGACCTTCCGCCCGGAAGTCGCTCCCGCCGACCTCGGCCCGGACTGGAAGGGTGGCTACTTCTGCCCCTGCCACGGCTCCCACTACGATCTGGCCGGTCGCGTCTACAAGGGCCAGCCCGCGCCCCTGAACCTGCCGATTCCGCCCTATAGCCTCGATGGTGACGTGCTGACCATCGGTGTGGACCAGGAGAAAGCCTGATGAACAAGTTCATGGCTTGGGTCGATGCCCGCTTCCCCGCGACCAAGATGTGGGAAGACCATCTGAGCAAGTATTACGCCCCGAAGAACTTCAACTTCTGGTACTTCTTCGGCTCCCTGGCACTGCTGGTGCTGGTCAACCAGATCCTCACCGGTATCTGGCTGACCATGAGCTTCACGCCGTCCTCGGAAGAAGCCTTCGCCTCCGTGGAATACATCATGCGCGATGTGGACTACGGCTGGATCATCCGCTACATGCACTCCACCGGTGCATCGGCGTTCTTCATCGTGGTCTACCTGCACATGTTCCGCGGCCTGCTCTACGGCTCCTACCAGAAGCCGCGCGAACTGGTCTGGCTGTTCGGCATGCTGATCTACCTCGCCCTGATGGCCGAGGCCTTCATGGGCTACCTGCTGCCCTGGGGCCAGATGTCCTACTGGGGCGCCCAGGTGATCATCTCGCTGTTCGGCGCCATCCCGGTGGTGGGCGAGGCGCTGGCGCAGTGGATCCGCGGTGACTTCCTGATCTCCGGCATCACCCTGAACCGCTTCTTCGCCCTGCACGTGATCGCCCTGCCGATCGTCCTGCTCGGCCTGGTCGTGCTGCACATCCTGGCGCTGCACGAAGTCGGCTCGAACAACCCCGACGGCGTGGACATCAAGAAGAAGAAGGACGAGAACGGCATCCCGCTGGACGGCATCCCGTTCCACCCGTACTACACCGTCAAGGACATCCTCGGCGTGGTGGTCTTCCTGTTCGTGTTCTGCACCGTGATCTTCTTCTTCCCGGAAATGGGCGGGTTCTTCCTCGAGAAGCCCAACTTCGAGATGGCGAACCAGTTCAAGACCCCCGAGCACATCGCCCCGGTGTGGTACTTCACCCCGTTCTACGCGATCCTGCGCGCGGTTCCGGACAAGCTGATGGGCGTCATCGCCATGGGCGCCGCCATCGCCGTGCTGTTCGTCCTGCCGTGGCTCGACCGTAGCCCGGTGCGCTCGATCCGCTACAAGGGCTGGCTGAGCAAGATCTGGCTGGTGATCTTCGCGGTGTCCTTCGTGATCCTCGGCTACTACGGCTCGCAAGCGCCGTCGCCGCTGGGCACCACGCTGTCGCGTCTGTGCACCATCCTGTATTTCGCGTTCTTCATCCTGATGCCGTTCTACACCCGGATGGAGAAAACCAAACCGGTTCCGGAAAGGGTGACTGGCTGATGAAAAAGCAATTCGCAGCATTGATTCTGGCCCTGGTGCCCCTCTTCGGCTTCGCCGCCGAAGGCCACGGACCGGCCCTCGATCACGTCGACATCGACCTGACCGACAAAGCAGCCATGCAGGATGGCGCGCGTACCTTCGCCAACTACTGCATGGGTTGCCACAGCGCCAAGTTCCAGCGCTACGAGCGCGTTGGCCGTGACCTGGGGATTCCCGAGGAGCTGATGCTCAGCCACCTGGTGTTCACCGGGGCGAAGATCGGCGACCACATGGACATCGGCATGAAGCCGGCCGACGCCAAGGTCTGGTTCGGCGCCGCGCCGCCGGACCTGACCCTGGTGGCCCGCGTGCGTGGCACCGACTGGCTGTACACCTACCTGCGCTCCTTCTACGAGGATCCCAAGCGTCCGTGGGGGGTGAACAACAAGGTGTTCCCCAACGTCGGCATGCCCAACGTGCTGGGTAGCGTGCAAGGCCGCCAGGTTATCGGTTGCAAGCAGATCCAGGTCGTGGAAAATGGCAAGAAGCAGTTCGATCCGCTGACCGGTACGCCGCTGACGCACGAGGCCTGCGACCAGCTCACCGTGGTGCCGAAGACCGGCCAGCTGACCGAAGCGCAGTTCGACGAGAAGGTGAAGAACCTGGTGACCTTCCTGGCTTACTCGGCTGACCCGAACAAGCTGGATTCCCACCGCATCGGCACCTACGTCCTGCTGTACCTGGCCTTCTTCTTCGTGTTCGCCTACCTGCTCAAGCGCGAGTACTGGAAGGACGTGCACTAAGCACAAGCCAGTTCCAAGCGTTGAAGCGCGCGCGCCCTACGGGGCGCGCGCGTCTTTTTACCTCCCTGAAATGCTGTTGCGAGGAGGCCCGGCATGGCCGCAGTCAATAAGCTCACCTGTTACTCCGACCCTGCCGATCACTACTGCCATCGTGTGCGTCTGGTCCTGGCGGAAAAGAACGTCCAGGCCGACATCGTCGAGGTCCAGGCCGGGCGTTGCCCGCCGAAGCTGGCCGAGGTGAACCCCTACGCCAGCGTGCCGACCCTGGTCGACCGCGATCTCGTACTCTACGAGTCGACGGTGATCATGGAGTACCTCGAGGAACGCTATCCGCACCCGCCGCTGATGCCGGTGTACCCGGTGGCGCGGGCCAACACCCGCCTGCTGGTGCATCGCATCCAGCGCGACTGGTGCGCCCTGGTCGACCGCATCCTCGACGATCGTCAGAAGGATGGCGATCGCGCCTTGGCGCGCAAGGAGTTGCGTGAGAGTCTAACGGGTGTGTCGCCGCTGTTCGCCGAGAAGCCTTTCTTCCTCAGCGAGGAGTTGAGCCTGGTCGACTGCTGCCTGCTGCCGATCCTCTGGCGCCTGCCGCTGCTCGGCATCGAGCTGCCGCGCCAGGCCAAGCCGTTGCTCGACTACATGGAGCGGCAGTTCGCCCGCGACAGCTTCCAGGCTAGTCTGTCCTCCATCGAACGTGATATGCGCTAAGGAAACCGATGATGAATTCCAGTCGACCCTACCTCGTACGAGCCCTCTATGAGTGGATCGTCGACAACGGCTGTACGCCGCATATCCTGGTGAACGCCGAATATCCAGGGGTCAGGGTGCCGCCGGGATATGCCAGCGATGGCCAGATCGTCCTCAATGTGTCGCCCACGGCGGTGCGCCACCTGCAGATGGACAACGAGGCGGTGAGTTTCGAGGGGCGTTTCGGTGGCGTGGCGCAGAGCCTGTACATCCCCTCCCAGGCGGTGATGGCGGTTTACGCGCGGGAGAACGGCCAGGGCATGGTCTTCGACCTGGAGCCGCCGGTGCCGGCGGACGACGAGGAACTGCAGGACGACGGCGGGCCCAGCGACGAGCCGCCAAGGCCCAGCGGGCGGCCCAGCCTGAAAGTGGTCAAGTAGAAAAAAGGCGATCCTCGGATCGCCTTTTTCATGCCCGCGCGGTTTCGATGGTTCGCCGCCAGGTTGCATTTCTCCGGTGTGCCAACGTCTACGGGTTATCCGCCGAATCGCGGACAGAGTCCGGGCAAACACAACGCCCCGTAGGATGGTGTTGAGCGAAGCGATACCCATCGCCACGACCGCATGGGTTTCGCCAAGGCTCAACCCACCCGTTGAGGCGCACCTCGGCGCGGCCTGCAGGACAGTTGCTCCTACGGTTCCAGGGAAGCACGGGTGTAGGAGCGGACTCCGTCCGCGATTGGTTTCGCCGGCCACGCCGGACACCTCGGCGGCACGGCCAACGGCGGATAACCGCGAACGGTTATTCGCCCTACGTTCCTGCCAAGGAAAAAGCCCCGCATGGCGGTAACGCTGTTCACTTAAGAAGGGATGCCGTTTCTCTGCCTGGGGGAAACGGTATTTTTCATTTGGGGTTATGGCTTGGCTCGCGAAGCTTGCCCCACTCCGGCCTTAACCTCGTCATTGCCGCGAGCAATACTAATAACCCAGTTGCCTTGGCTTGGGTGTTTCTGCGCCGCACCGAGTCTGCCCGACCGTCTTGTTTCGCCCCCTCGGGCGAGTCCCTTTTGTCAGTCGGTGGAAGGCCACCCCCGCAAAAAGGAACCAAAAAGGCTTGCCCCGACATACGGGCCCGACACAGTCGGGCTACCCTCGCGAATTCCCCCGCCACGGAGGCCCGAACTAGGCGTCCCCCCCCGAGCGTACGTCCCTGTAGCCCATCGGGGCTCTCGCGACCTCCATGTCGCATGACCTCCTGAGCGCGGGTTTCGCTCGGCCTGCTGAAGGGGCGTTCCGGTGCGCTCGGATATTTCTCTGGAAATCCCAAGAGCAAACGCGCTTTTGCTTTTGCTTTTCGTAGGAGCGAGCTTGCTCGCGAACCCAGGGTTCGCGTTCGCGGGAATGACGGGGTGGGGTTAGGCGTTTCAGGAAGACTCCGAGCTCTCCAGCCACTCAGGACAGCCCCCTCTCCCTTCAGGGAGAGGGTTGGGGAGAGGGTGCTCTTGAGTCCTACGCCACCGACAAACCCCGTTCGCGAGCAAGCTCGCTCCTACAGGGGAGACGCCATGCCTTCCGCTGGACTGTAGACGCCCCGGTGGCACGGCCGACGACGGATAACCGCGAACGGTTATGCGCCCTACAGCGGTCGCGGTAGCAAGAAAAAAAGCCCCGCGTGGCGGGGCTTTTTCAACTGGCTGAAGTCGCTCAGTCGATGTACTCGAACAGCCGCACGATCTTCTGCACGCCATTGACGTTCTGCACCACCTGGGTGGCCAGGTCGCCTTCGCGGCGGGTCACCAGGCCCAGCATGTAGACGATGCCGTTCTCGGTGACGACCTTGATGCGCGAGGACGGCACGTTGGCGTCGGTGAGCATCTGCGTCTTGATCTTGGTGGTCAGCCAGGTGTCGTTGTTGCGCGCCAGCAGCGAGGAGGGCTGCAGGACCTGCAGCTCGTTGTGCACGGTCTTGACCTTCTGCACGTTGCGCGCGGCCTGCTCGGCCTTGTTCTTCAGGTCGGCGCGCGGCGTCTGGCCGGCCAGCAGGACCACACCGTTGTAGCTGATGACCACGATGTGCGAGTTGCGGTCCAGGTCCGGATCGGCCTTGGCGACGTTGACCGCGACCTTGGTCTCGATCAGCGAGTCGTCGATGGTGCTGCCGATGGTGCGGGTGCCGCGGTTGTCGTCGATGGGCTCCTCGCGGGTGGCGCTGAGGAAGCTGCTGCAGCCGCCCATGACCAGGGTCAGGGCAAGGAGGCCGGCGAGGGTCAGCGGACTACGACTCATTCTTCACTCCCGAACAGTTGACGATCGATGAGGTCGCACAGGCAGTGGATCACCAGCAGGTGCACTTCCTGGATGCGTGCGGTCACCTTGGCCGGCACGCGGATTTCGACGTCCTCCGGCAGCAGCAGCGAGGCCATGCCGCCGCCGTCGCGGCCGGTCAGGGCCACCACCACCATCTCGCGGTCGTGGGCGGCCTGGATGGCCTGGATGACGTTGGCCGAGTTGCCGCTGGTGGAAATCGCCAGCAGCACGTCGCCGGGCTGGCCGAGGGCGCGGATCTGCTTGGAGAACACCTCGTTGTAGCTGTAGTCGTTGGCGATCGAGGTGATGGTCGAGCTGTCGGTGGTCAGGGCCACTGCGGGCAGGCTCGGGCGCTCGCGCTCGAAGCGGTTGAGCAGCTCGGAGGAGAAATGCTGGGCGTCGCCCGCCGAGCCGCCGTTGCCGCAACTGAGGATCTTGCCTTCGTTGAGCAGGGCATTGACCATCACCATGCTGGCCTGTTCGATATGCGGAATCAGCACTTCCGTGGCCTGCTGCTTGGTCTCGATGCTGGCATGGAAGAGCTGGCGGATACGGGATTGCATGTCCATCAGGTGTGACCTTTCGTCGAGCGTCTGATCAGGTGTCAAAGGCGTTGGTGATCCAGTTCAGTTGAGCGGGTGGGGTTCCCGCGGAGGGCTGCACCGCTATTACGTCGAACCGGCAAGGGTGCCGGGACCAGCGGGCTTCCTGTTGCAGAAAATGTTCGGCGGCGGCGATCAGCCGTTGGCGCTTGTGCGCGTCCACGCTTTCCAGGGCGCCGCCCCAGGCCTGGTGCCGGCGGCAGCGAACTTCGACGAATACTACTGTATCGCCGTCCAGCATGACCAGATCGAGCTCGCCGCGGCGGCACCGCCAGTTCTGCGCCAGCAGGCGCAGGCCCTGGCGCTGCAGGTGCTCGCGGGCGAGCTGCTCGGCGCGGCGCCCGAGTTCCTGCGAGTCGCCGCGCCGTCCGCTCAAAGGCCGCCGTTCTCCAGCGGCTGCGCCTGGCCATTGCGGAATTCCGCCCAGGGCAGCTGGCGCTGGATGCGCTGGTTGGGCGCCAGGCTCAGGTTGCCGGTGAAGCCGTCGAGCTGCATGCTCGGCAGCGCCTTCAGTTCCGGCAGGCGCGGCGCCAGGCGATAGGCGTCGGCGCCCATGGCGTAGAGCCGGCCGAGGCTGCTGGCGGCCTGCGGCCACTGGGCCACGACCTGCTGGCGCAGCGGGTTGCCGGTCTGCAGCAGCCAGGGCGTCTCGCAGAAGCGAATGCCGTTGAGGTCCTGGTCCTGCGCCGGGTTGTTCTGCCCGGTGTAGAGGTTGGAGGTGGCGTAGACCGGCAGGTCGCCGGCGTACTGGAAGGCCAGGGTCGGCTTGATCTGGCGCGCCTGCTGCGGGGTCGAGGCGAGGAAGATGAAGTCGATGTCCTGGCGCCGCGAGGGCTGGGTGTCGACGTTGCTGTCGAGCACGCCCTGCAGGCGCTTGGCGCGGCCTTCGCTCTGGCGCAGCTGGAGCAGGTCGGCGATCTGCTGGGCCAGCTCCACCGGCTGGTCGACGTGCTCGGCGGCGATCAGGGTGCCGCCGCGGGCCTGCCAGTCACGGCTGAAGGCGGCCAGCACGCGGTCGCCCCAGTCGCCGCGCGGCACCAGCGCCACGGCGCGGCGCATGCCGTCGTCCCAGGCCTTGCGGGCCACTTCGCGGGCCTCGTCCTCGGCCGACAGGCCGAACTGGAACAGCTGGGCTGGGCCGGCCTGGGCACTGTCGGTGTAGTTCAGCGCCAGGGTGGTGATGGGCAACTGCGGGCGGTCGCCGAGCTGCTTGACCAGCGGCTTCTCCAGCGGGCCGACCACCAGTTGCACGCCGTCGGCCTGGGCCTGGCGGTAGAAGTCGTCCAGCGAGCGCACCTGGCTGCTGTCGTAGAGCTGGATGGACGGTTGCTGGCTGCCGCTCTGCTGGGCCTGGTAATAGGCGGCCATGAAGCCGTCCTGCAGGGCGCGGGCGACGCCGGCCAACTGGCCCTGCTGGGGCAGCAGCAGGCCGATCTTGTTCAGCGGCTGGGCGGCCAGCGACTTGAGCTTCTCCAGGGCGTCCGGCAGTTGCTTGGCCGCCGGGTGCTGCGGGTTCTGCTGGCGCCAGGTGTCGATGTTGGCCTGCTGCTCCTGCAGGGTCGAGGCGCTCTTCACCACGCGGGCCAGCTCCATCCAGCCGTTCAGGTCGCCTTCGTTGGCCACGGGTTGCAGCTGCTCCACCGGCAGGCTGGAGACCAGGCCCCAGATGGCCTCGTGGTTGGCCTTGCTGGCCTCGGCGTTGAGCAGTGGGTCGACGAACACGCGTTCGCGGGCGGCGGCCAGGGTCTGGCCGTCGGCGGCCAGGGCCTGGGCCTTGACCAGGCCGCTGCGCGCCTGCTGTTCCACCGGCAGTTCGCCCAGGTGGGTGAAGCTGGGGTGGTCGAAGGCCTTGAGGGCGGCCTTGGGCTTGTTGCGGGCCAGGGCGATCTGCGCGTCCAGGGTGCTGGCGAAGATCTGCTGCGCCGGCTTCAGGCTATCCATCGGGATCTGTTCGAGGATCTGCGCGGCGCGGCCGACGTCCTTCTGCTGGTAGGCCAGGTCGGCGGCCGACAGCTTGAGCAGCACGGCTTCCTCGGGCTTGGCGGTGGCGGCCTGCTGCAGCAGTTGCTCGATGCTGGCGTTCGGGGTGCGCGGCAGTTCGCCGAGGTTGGAAGAGGGCGAACTGGCGCAGGCGGCCAACAGGGTGGCCAGGCACAGGGCGGAAAGCGGACGCAGTCGAGCGATCATCATCGGGCTTCTCGTGGCGCATTCAAAAAGAGTCGGCAATTGTACCCAAGGCGGCTGGCCGAGGCGATGGCGGGTGCCGGAAACGGGATACAATGGGGAATTTTCCGGTTCGGCTTTAAGGAGTGCTGCGTGTCCCTCGGTACCTTGTATGTGGTGGCTACGCCCATCGGCAACCTCGACGACATCAGCGCCCGCGCCCAGCGCACCCTGCGCGAGGTGGCCCTCATCGCCGCCGAGGACACCCGTCATTCGATCCGCCTGCTGCAGCACTTCGGCATCGAGACGCCGCTGGCCGCCTGCCACGAGCACAACGAGCGCGAGCAGGGCGGGCGCTTCATCACCCGCCTGCTGGCGGGGGACGACGTGGCGCTGGTGTCCGACGCCGGCACGCCGCTGATTTCCGACCCCGGCTACCACCTGGTGCGCCAGGCGCGCGCCGCGGGTATCCGGGTGGTCCCGGTGCCGGGGGCCTGCGCGCTGATCGCCGGGTTGTCGGCTGCGGGCCTGCCGTCGGACCGCTTCGTCTTCGAAGGGTTCCTGCCGGCGAAGACCGCCGGGCGCAAGGCGCGCCTGGAAGCGCTGCGCGAGGAGCCGCGCACGCTGATCTTCTACGAGGCGCCGCACCGCATCCTGGAGTGCATCCAGGACATGGCCGAGGTGTTCGGCGAGGCGCGCCAGGCGGTGCTGGCTCGCGAGCTGACCAAGACCTTCGAAACCCTCAAGGGCCTGCCCCTGGGCGAGCTGCGCGACTGGGTGGCGGCGGACGCCAACCAGCAGCGCGGCGAGTGCGTGCTGCTGCTGGCCGGCTGGGAGGCGCCTGAGGATGAGGGCATCGACGCCGAATCGCTGCGGGTGCTCGACCTGCTGCTGGCGGAGCTGCCGGTCAAGCGCGCGGCGGCGCTGGCGGCGGAGATCACCGGGGTGCGCAAGAACCTGCTGTACCAGGCGGCGCTGGAGCGCAAGGCGGACTGAAGCGTCGGTTCGCGATTTTAAGACCTTCGTACCAGGCTGGCGGATTGCCCTTGCGGCTGGCCGCCGCTGTCGCTAACCTTGGCGGCGGAGAGTCGATTGGACAGTCGCTGCTTCGTGGTTCGCCACGGGGGGGAGGAAAGTCCGGGCTCCATAGGGCAGAGTGCCAGGTAACGCCTGGGAGGCGCGAGCCTACGGAAAGTGCCACAGAAAATAACCGCCTAAGCGCTACAGCGCCGGTAAGGGTGAAAAGGTGCGGTAAGAGCGCACCGCACGGCTGGCAACAGTGCGTGGCTAGGTAAACCCCACTCGGAGCAAGACCAAATAGGAATCCGTTGCGTGGCCCGCGCTGGATTCGGGTAGGTCGCTTGAGGCGTTCAGTGATGGATGTCCCAGAGGAATGGCTGTCCTCGACAGAACCCGGCTTACAGATCGACTCTCTCCTCTTTTCCCACTTCTTCCCACAACGACCATTTGTCGCGCGATGGAAGAAACATAAATCTTAAGAAGTTGCTTTAAGTAGAAAAGCCCAGTGTTTTGAAAACACTGGGCTTTTTGCCTTTCAAGGTGGCGTCAAAAACGCTGCGAAACCTCTTAAAAGCACGCTAAATCTCCGTCCTATAAGGATTTTTCCCTCCAGCCTCGCCTTGACGGTGGGGAGCGCGCATTTCTATAGTGTGCGCAAGTGGTATGAAGTGGGTAAAAGTGGGATCAACTGGCAAGGAAAGCCAACCACCGGGGGAAACGCTGACGTGTTTCGCGGAGCTAACGCCATCAGTCTCGACGCCAAAGGGCGCCTCGCGATGCCGAGTCGGTATCGTGACGAGCTCGTTTCGCGTTGCAATGGCCAGCTCATCGTCACCATCGATGCCGTCGACCCCTGCCTGACCGTCTACCCCTTGCCCGAATGGGAAATCATCGAAGCCAAGCTCCGCGAGCTGCCCTCGCTGCGTGAAGAGACGCGGCGCCTGCAGCGTTTGCTGATCGGCAACGCGGTGGACCTGGAACTGGATGGCAACGGGCGTTTCCTGGTGCCGCCGCGGCTGCGCGAGTACGCCAAGCTGGACAAGCGGGCGATGCTCGTCGGCCAGTTGAACAAGTTCCAGTTGTGGGACGAAGACAAGTGGAATGCGGTGGCCGAGGCCGACCTCGCCGCCATCAAGGAACCCGGCGGACTGCCGGACGAACTACGCGACCTTATTTTGTGAGCCTGCCTGTGAACGCCACCTACCAACACATCACCGTACTGCTCGAGGAGGCCGTCGAAGCGCTGGCCCCAAGGGCGGGCGGCTGCTATGTGGACGGTACCTTCGGCAGGGGAGGGCACAGCCGGGCCTTGCTTGGCAGGCTGGACCCGGGCGGGCGGTTGCTCGGGTTCGACAAGGACCCCCAGGCGATAGCCACGGGTCAAGCACTGGCGGCCGAAGATGGCCGCTTCGTCGTTGTACAAAGGTCGTTCGCCGAGATGGGCGAAGAGCTGGCCGCGCGCGGCCTGACCGGCCAGGTCGACGGCGTTCTGCTGGACCTGGGCGTGTCCTCGCCGCAGCTGGACGACCCCGAGCGCGGCTTCAGCTTCCTCAACGACGGCCCGCTGGACATGCGCATGGACCCCAGTCGCGGTGTCAGCGCCGCCCAGTGGATCGCCAGCGCCGCCGAGGACGAGATCGCCCGGGTGTTCAAGGAGTACGGCGAGGAGCGTTTCGCCAAGCGCATGGCCCGCGCCATCGTGCAGCGCCGGGCGGAGAAGCCCTTCGTACGCACCGCCGACCTGGCCGCCGTGATCACCGAGGCCAACCCGGCCTGGGAAAAGGGCAAGAACCCGGCCACCCGGGCCTTCCAGGGCCTGCGTATCCACGTCAACAACGAACTGGGCGACCTCGAGCGCGGCCTGGACGCCGCCCTGGAGGCGCTGGCCGTGGGCGGCCGCCTGGTGGTGATCAGCTTCCATTCCCTGGAAGACCGCATCGTCAAGCAGTTCATGCGCAAGCACGCCAAGGGCGAGGCGGACAACCTGCCGCGCGACCTGCCGATCCGCGCCAAGGCCTTCGAGCCGCGCCTGAAGCTGCTGGGCAAGCCGCAGTACGCTTCCGAGGCCGAGCTCAAGGCCAACCCGCGCTCGCGCAGCGCGGTGATGCGCGTGGCGGAGAAGCTGCGATGAGCCGCCTGTTCGCCAAGCGCCTGCCCACCGGCAGCTTCATCATGCTGCTGCTGTTCATCGGCGTGCTGCTGTCGGCGATTTCCGTGGCCTACAGCGCCTACTGGAACCGCCAGTTGCTGAACACCCTGTACACCGAGCTGAGCGTGCGCGACAAGGCGCAGGCCGAGTACGGCCGGCTGGTCCTGGAGCAGAGCACCTGGACCGCCTACAACCGCATCGAGACCCTGGCCACCGGCCAGTTGAAGATGCGCGTGCCGGACCCGGCGGAAATCATCATGGTGGCGCCATGAAGAACCTCAACGGCGCGCTCTACCCCTGGCGTTTCCGCGTCGCCGTCGGCCTGTTGCTGGCGATGGTGTCGGCCATCGTCTGGCGCATCGTCGACCTGCACGTGATCGACCACGACTTCCTTCAGGAGCAGGGCGACGCGCGCAGCGTGCGGCACATCTCCATTCCGGCCCACCGCGGGCAGATCACCGACCGCAACGGCGAGCCGCTGGCGGTGAGCACGCCGGTCGCCACCCTCTGGGCCAACCCCAAGGAGCTGGTCCTCGAACGCGACAAGTGGCCGATCCTGGCCCATGCCCTGGGGATCAACCGCGACGCGTTGAGCGCGCGGCTGGAGCAGATGGCCGACAAGGAATTCATCTACCTGGTCCGCGGGCTGACGCCCGAGCAGGGCGAGGCGGTGATGGCCGAGGTCAAGGCCAACAGGATTCCCGGCGTCTACTCCATCGAGGAGTTTCGTCGTTTCTACCCGGCCGGCGACGTCACCGCCCAGGTGGTCGGCTTCACCGACGTGGACGACCGCGGCCGCGAGGGCGTCGAGCTGTCCTACGACAGCTGGCTGGCCGGCGTGCCGGGCAAGCGCCAGGTGCTCAAGGACCGCCGCGGCCACCTGATCCGCGACCTGCAGGTCACGCGCAACGCCAAGGCCGGCAAGACCCTGGCGCTGTCCATCGACCTGCGCCTGCAGTACCTGGCCAACCGCGAGCTGCGCAACGCCATCGTCGAGAACGGCGCCAAGGCCGGCAGCCTGGTGATCCTCGACGTGAAGACCGGCGAGGTCCTGGCCATGGCCAACCAGCCGACCTACAACCCGAACAACCGCCGCGACATGCAGCCGGAGATGATGCGCAACCGCGCCATGATCGACGTCTTCGAGCCGGGTTCGACCATGAAGCCGTTCTCCATGAGCGCGGCCCTGGAAACCGGGCGCTGGAAGCCCAGCGACACCGTCGAGGTCTACCCGGGCACCCTGCAGATCGGCCGCTACACCATCCGCGACGTGTCGCGCACCGAAGGCCCGGTGCTGGACCTCACCGGCATCCTCATCCGCTCCAGTAACGTGGGCATGAGCAAGGTCGCCTTCGACATCGGCGGCGAAGCCATCTACCAACTGATGCAGAAGGTCGGCCTCGGCCAGGACACCGGCCTTGGCTTCCCCGGCGAGCGCGTCGGCAACCTGCCCAACTACCGCGAGTGGCGCAAGGCCGAGACCGCGACCCTGTCCTACGGCTACGGCCTGTCGGTCACCGCCATCCAGCTGGCCCATGCCTACGCGGCCCTGGCCAACAACGGCCAGACGGTGCCGCTGACCATGGTCCGCGCCGACCGCCTGCCGACCGCCACCCAGGTGATCCCGGAGCCGGTCGCCAAGACCATGCAGGGCATGCTGCAGCAGGTGGTCGAGGCGCCGAACGGCGTCTACCGCGCCCAGGTCCCCGGCTATCACGTGGCCGGCAAGTCCGGTACCGCGCGCAAGACCCAGACCGGCGCCAAGGGCTACGCCGAGAACTCCTACCGCTCGCTGTTCGCCGGCTTCGGGCCGATGAGCAACCCGCGTTTCGTGGTCGTCGTGGTGATCGATGAACCCAGCAAGGCCGGCTACTTCGGTGGCCTGGTCTCGGCCCCGGTGTTCAGCAAGGTGATGTCCGGCACGCTGCGCTTGATGAACATTCCGCCAGACAACCTGCAGACGACCCCGCAGCAGCAAGCCGATGCTGCGCCCACGAAAGGAGGGCGTGGCTGATGCCGATGAGCCTCAACCAACTGCTGCCGCAGGCCGAAGCCGGCGTGCTGATCCGCGAGCTGACCCTGGACAGCCGCGCGGTCAAGCCGGGCGACCTGTTCCTGGCCATTCCCGGCGCCCAGCATGACGGCCGCGCGCACATCGCCGATGCCGTCGCCCGTGGCGCCGCCGCCATCGCCTACGAAGCCGAGGGCGCGTCCGTCGCGCCCATCGGCGATACGCCGCTGGTCGCCATCAAGGGCCTGGCCGCCCAGCTCTCGGCCATCGCCGGGCGCTTCTACGGCGAGCCCAGCCGCGGCATCGAGCTGATCGGCGTGACCGGCACCAACGGCAAGACCAGCGTCAGCCAGCTGCTGGCCCAGGCCCTGGACCTGCTCGGCCAGCGCTGCGGCATCGTCGGCACCCTCGGCAACGGTTTCCACGACGCCCTGGAAAGCGGCAAGCACACCACGCCCGACGCCCTGGCGCTGCAGGCCACCCTGGCGCGGCTGAAACAGGCCGGCGCGCGCGCCGTGGCCATGGAAGTGTCCTCCCATGGCCTGGAGCAGGGCCGCGTGGCCGCCCTCGAATTCGACGTCGCGGTGTTCACCAACCTGTCCCGCGACCACCTCGACTACCACGGCACCATGGAAGCCTATGGCGCCGCCAAGGCCCGGCTGTTCGCCTGGCCGGGCCTGAAGTGCCGGGTGATCAACCTGGACGACGCCTTCGGCCGCCAACTGGCCGGCGAAACCCATCCCTCGCGCCTGATGGGCTACAGCCTGGAAGACGCCAGCGCCTTCCTCTATTGCCGCGAGGCGCGCTTCAGCGACGCCGGCGTCGAAGCCCTGCTGGTCACGCCCAAGGGCGAAGGCGTGCTGCGCAGTTCGCTGCTCGGCCGCTTCAACCTGAGCAACCTGCTGGCGGTGGTCGGCGCGCTGCTCGGCTTGGACTACCCGCTTGGCGACATCCTCAAGCTGCTGCCGCAGCTGCAAGGCCCGGTGGGCCGCGTGCAGCGCCTGGGCGGTGGCGACAAGCCGCTGGTGGTGGTGGACTACGCCCACACCCCCGACGCCCTGGAGAAAGTCCTGCTGGCGCTGCGTCCGCACGCCCACGGCAAGCTGCTGTGCCTGTTCGGCTGCGGCGGCGACCGCGACCGCGGCAAGCGCCCGATCATGGCCCAGGTGGCCGAACAGCATGCCGACGGCGTGCTGGTGACCGACGACAACCCGCGTAGCGAAGACAGCGCGCGGATCATCGACGACATCCGCGCCGGTTTCGCCAGGCCCGAGGCCGTGCGCTTCGTGCCGGGCCGCGGCCAGGCCATCGCCGAGCTGATCGCTAGCGCCAGCGCCGACGACGTGGTGCTGCTGGCCGGCAAGGGCCATGAGGATTACCAGGAGATCGCCGGCGTCCGCCATTCGTTCTCCGATCTGCAAGAAGCCGCCAAGGCGCTGGCTGCCTGGGAGGTGAAGAAAGATGCTTAAGCCGCTGCTGCTCAGTGAAGTCGCCGCCGCCCTCGAGGGCCGCGTGCTCGGCGCCGACGTCGCCTTCGACGCGGTGAGCACCGACAGCCGCGCCATCGAGGCCGGCCAGCTGTTCGTCGCCCTCGCCGGGCCGCGCTTCGACGGCCATGACTACCTTGCCGAGGTCGCCGCCAAGGGCGCCGTCGCCGCCCTGGTGCAGCGCGAAGTGGCGGATGCGCCGCTGCCGCAACTGCTGGTGGCCGATACCCGCGAGGCCCTTGGCCGCCTGGGCGCGCTGAACCGCGCCGGTTTCACCGGCAAGGTGGCGGCGGTCACCGGCTCCAGCGGCAAGACCACGGTCAAGGAGATGCTCGCTAGCATCCTGCGCACCCAGGGCGAAGTCCTGGCCACCCGCGGCAACCTGAACAACGACCTGGGCGCGCCCCTGACCCTGCTGCAGATCGGCCCGCAACACGCCAGCGCGGTGATCGAGCTGGGCGCCTCGCGCGTCGGCGAGATCGCCTACACCGTCGGCCTGACGCGCCCGCAGGTGGCCATCATCACCAACGCCGGCACCGCCCACGTCGGCGAGTTCGGCGGCCAGGACAAGATCGTCCAGGCCAAGGGCGAGATCCTCGAAGGGCTCGACGATACCGGCACCGCCGTGCTCAACCTCGACGACCGCGCCTTCGACACCTGGAAGAAGCGCAATGGCGAACGCCGCGTGCTGAGTTTCGCGCTGAACAAGACCAGCGCCGACTTCCACGCCCGCGACCTGCAGCGCGACGCCCGCGGCTGCGTCGGCTTCACCCTGCTGGGGCTGGCCGGCGAGGCGCGCATCCAGCTCAACCTGCTGGGCGAGCACAACGTCGCCAACGCCCTGGCCGCCGCCGCCGCCGCCCACGCCCTTGGCGTGCCGCTGGTCGGGATCGTCCAGGGCCTTGCGCAACTGCAGCCGGTCAAGGGCCGCGCGGTAGCCCAGCTGGCGACCAACGGCATGCGGGTGATCGACGACAGCTACAACGCCAACCCGGCGTCAATCTGCGCGGCCATTGATATACTCGCCGGCTTTTCCGGCCGGACCGTCCTGGTCCTCGGGGACATGGGCGAACTGGGCGCCTGGGCCGAGGCCGCGCACCGCGAGGTGGGCGCCTACGCCGCGGGCAAGGTCGGTGCGCTCTATGCCGTGGGGCCGCTGATGCGCAACGCCGTCGAGGCGTTCGGCGCGGCGGGCCGGCACTTCGCCGACCAGGCCAGCCTGATCCAGGCCCTGGCCGGCGAACCCTCCACCACCACCATTCTGATCAAGGGCTCGCGCAGCGCGGCGATGGACAAGGTCGTCGCGGCGCTGTGCGCGTCCCCCGAGGAGAAACATTAATGCTGCTGCTGCTCGCCGAGTACCTGCAACAGTTCTACAAGGGCTTCGGCGTCTTCCAGTACCTGACCCTGCGCGGCATCCTCAGCGTGCTGACCGCGCTCGCCCTGTCGCTGTGGCTGGGGCCGTGGATGATCCGCACCCTGCAGATCCGCCAGATCGGCCAGGCCGTGCGCAACGACGGGCCGCAGTCGCACCTGTCGAAGAAGGGCACCCCGACCATGGGCGGCGCCCTGATCCTCACCGCCATCGCCATCAGCACCCTGCTCTGGGCCGACTGGTCGAACCGCTACGTCTGGGTGGTGCTGGCCGTGACTCTGCTGTTCGGCGCCATCGGCTGGGTCGACGACTACCGCAAGGTGATCGAGAAGAACTCCCGCGGCCTGCCGAGTCGCTGGAAGTATTTCTGGCAGTCGGTGTTCGGCCTGGGCGCCGCGGTCTTCCTCTACCTGACCGCCGAGACGCCGGTCGAGACCACGCTGATCCTGCCGCTGCTGAAGAACATCGAGATCCCCCTGGGCATCTTCTTCGTGGTGCTGACCTACTTCGTCATCGTCGGCTCCAGCAACGCGGTGAACCTGACCGACGGCCTGGACGGCCTGGCGATCATGCCGACGGTGATGGTCGGCGGCGCCCTGGGCATCTTCTGCTACCTGTCGGGCAACGTGAAATTCGCCGAATACCTGCTGATCCCCAACGTGCCGGGGGCCGGCGAGCTGATCATCTTCTGCGCCGCCATCGTCGGCGCCGGGCTGGGCTTCCTGTGGTTCAACACCTACCCGGCGCAGGTCTTCATGGGCGACGTCGGCGCGCTGGCCCTGGGCGCCGCGCTGGGCACCATCGCGGTGATCGTGCGCCAGGAAATCGTGCTGTTCATCATGGGCGGGGTGTTCGTCATGGAAACCCTGTCGGTGGTCATCCAGGTCGCCAGCTTCAAGCTGACCGGGAAACGGGTGTTCCGCATGGCGCCCATCCACCACCACTTCGAACTCAAGGGCTGGCCGGAGCCGCGCGTGATCGTGCGCTTCTGGATCATCACGGTGATTCTCGTGCTGATCGGCCTGGCCACGTTGAAACTGCGTTGAGGGCAGAGCGAGCATGAGCCTGATCGCTTCGGACAATTTCCGCATCGTTGTCGGCCTCGGCAAGAGCGGCATGTCGCTGGTGCGCTTCCTGGCGCGCCAGGGCGTGCCTTTCGCCGTGGCCGACACCCGCGAGAATCCGCCGGAGCTGGCCAGCCTGCGCGCCCAGTACCCGCAGGTGGAAGTACGCTGCGGCGAGCTGGACGCCGGCTTCCTCTGCCGCGCCAGCGAGCTGTACGTCAGCCCCGGCCTGTCGCTGCGCACGCCGGCGCTGGTCGAGGCCGCCGCCCGTGGCGTGCGCCTGTCCGGCGACATCGACCTGTTCGCCCGTCACGCCAAGGCGCCGATCGTCGCCATCACCGGCTCCAACGCCAAGAGCACCGTGACCACCCTGGTCGGCGAGATGGCCGCGGCGGCCGGCAAGCGCGTGGCCGTGGGCGGCAACCTGGGCACCCCGGCCCTGGACCTGCTGGCCGACGACGTCGAGCTGTACGTGCTGGAGCTGTCCAGCTTCCAGCTGGAGACCTGCGAGCGCCTGGGCGCCGAGGTCGCCACCTGCCTGAACGTCAGCGAAGACCACATGGACCGCTACGACGGCATGGCCGACTACCACCTGGCCAAGCACCGCATCTTCCGCGGCGCGCGCCAGGTCGTGGTGAACCGCGCCGACGCCCTGAGCCGGCCGCTGATCGCCGACTCGGTGCCGTGCTGGACCTTCGGCACCAACAAGCCCGACTTCAAGGCCTTCGGCCTGGTGGAAGAGGGTGGCGAGAAGTACCTGGCCTTCCAGTTCGAGGCGCTGATGCCGGTGCGTGAGCTGAAGATCCGCGGCGCCCACAACCAATCCAACGCTCTGGCCGCCCTGGCCCTGGGCCACGCCGTAGGCCTGCCGTTCGAGCCCATGCTGCGGACCCTGCGTGAATTCGCCGGCCTGGCCCACCGTTGCCAGTGGGTCGGCGAGCGCGCCGGGGTGAGTTTCTATGACGACTCCAAGGCCACCAACGTCGGCGCCGCGCTGGCCGCCATCGAAGGCCTGGGCGCCGACATCGACGGCAAGCTGGTGCTGCTCGCCGGCGGCGACGGCAAGGGCGCGGACTTCAGCGCCCTGCGCGAGCCGGTGGCGAAGTTCTGCCGCGCCGTGGTGCTGCTCGGCCGTGATGCCGAGCTGGTCGGCGCCGCGTTGAGCGACGAGACGCCGAAGGTGCGCGTGCAGACCCTGGACGAAGCCGTGCGCAAGGCCGCCGAGCTGGCCAAGCCGGGCGATGCCGTGCTGCTGTCGCCGGCCTGCGCCAGCCTGGACATGTTCAAGAACTTCGAAGAGCGCGGCCGCCTGTTCGCCAGGGCCGTGGAGGAGATCGCCTGATGTTCTCCTTCCTGCGTCCGTACCCGTCCCCGCTGATCAGCCGCAACGGCATCGATCTGGACTTCCCGCTGCTCGCCGGTTGCCTGGCGCTGCTCGGCCTGGGTCTGGTGATGGTGACCTCGGCGTCCTCGGAAGTGGCGGCGGCGCAGTCGGGCAACCCGCTGTACTTCTCGGTGCGCCACCTGATCTACCTGGCCATCGGCTTCGTCGCCTGCGGCGTGACCATGCTGACGCCGATGGAGACCTGGCAGCGCCACAGCTGGAAGCTGCTGGGCGTGGCCTTCCTGCTGCTGGTGGCGGTGATCACCCCCGGCGTCGGCCGCGAGGTCAACGGTTCCATGCGCTGGATCGGCTTCGGCCTGTTCAACATCCAGCCCTCGGAGATCGCCAAGGTCTTCGTGGTGGTGTTCATGGCCGGCTACCTGGTGCGCCGCCAGCACGAGGTGCGCGAGAGCTGGATCGGCTTCTTCAAGCCCTTCGCCGTGCTGCTGCCGTTCGCCGGCCTGCTGCTGCGCGAGCCGGACTTCGGCGCCACCGTGGTGATGATGGGCGCCGCGGCGGCCATGCTGTTCCTCGGCGGCGTCGGCCTGTTCCGCTTCGGCCTGATGGTGGCCCTGGCGGTGGGCGCGGTGGCCCTGCTGATCTGGACGCAACCCTACCGGATGGCGCGCCTGACCAACTTCAGCGACCCCTGGGCCGACCAGTTCGGCGCCGGCTACCAGCTCAGCCAGGCGCTGATCGCCTTCGGCCGCGGCGGCTGGCTGGGCATGGGCCTGGGCAACAGCATCCAGAAGCAGTTCTACCTGCCCGAGGCGCACACCGACTTCGTGTTCGCCGTGCTGGCCGAGGAGCTGGGCATCGTCGGCGCCCTGGCCACCGTCGGCCTGTTCGTCTTCGTCGGCCTGCGCGCGCTCTACATCGGCATCTGGGCCGAGCAGGCCAAGCAGTACTTCTCCGCCTACGTGGCCTACGGCCTGGCGTTCCTGTGGATCGGCCAGTTCCTGATCAACGTCGGGGTGAACGTCGGCCTGCTGCCGACCAAGGGCCTGACCCTGCCGTTCCTCAGCTACGGCGGTTCCTCGCTGGTCATCTGCTGCGGCTGCCTGGGCATGCTGCTGCGCATCGAATGGGAGCGGCGCACCGCGGTGGGCAGCGAAGAGTACGAATTCACCGAGGAGGACTTCGCCGATGAAAGGTAACGTCCTCATCATGGCCGGCGGCACCGGCGGCCACGTGTTCCCGGCCCTGGCCTGCGCCCGCGAGTTCCAGGCCCGCGGCTATGCCGTGCACTGGCTCGGCACCCCGCGCGGCATCGAGAACGACCTGGTGCCCAAGGCCGGTCTGCCGCTGCACCTGATCAACGTCAGCGGCCTGCGCGGCAAGGGCCGCCTGGCCCTGCTGCGCGCGCCCTTCGACCTGCTCAAGTCGCTGTTCCAGGCCCTGGGCGTGGTGCGCAGGCTCAAGCCGGTGTGCGTGCTCGGCCTGGGCGGCTACGTCACCGGTCCCGGCGGCGTGGCGGCGAAGCTGAGCGGCGCGCCCCTGGTGATCCACGAACAGAATGCCGTCGCCGGCACCGCCAACCGTGGCCTGGCGCCGTTGGCCAAGCGCGTCTGCGAGGCCTTCCCGGACACCTTCCCGGCCAGCGCCAAGCGCCTGACCACCGGCAACCCGGTGCGCGCCGAGCTGTTCCTCGAGGCCGATGCCCGCGCCGAGCTGGCTGGCCGCAAGGTCAACCTGCTGGTGCTGGGCGGCAGCCTGGGCGCCGAGCCGCTGAACAAACTGCTGCCCGAGGCGCTGCGGCTGATCCCCGCCGAGCAGCGCCCGGCCATTCGCCACCAGGCCGGTCGTCAGCATGCCGAGGTCACCGCGGAGCGTTACGCCCAGGCCGGTGTCCAAGCCGACGTCGCTGCGTTCATCGGCGACATGGCCGCGGCCTACGCCTGGGCCGACCTGGTGATCTGCCGCGCCGGCGCCCTGACCGTCAGCGAGCTGACCGCCGCCGGCCTGCCGTCCTTCCTGGTGCCGCTGCCCCACGCGATCGACGACCACCAGACCCGCAATGCCGAATTCCTGGTACGGGAGGGCGCCGCCCGCCTGCTGCCGCAAAAGTCTACCGGCGCCGCCGACCTGGCCGCGCAGCTGTCCGAGGTATTGATGCATCCCGAATCCCTGAAGCAGATGGCCGCCAGCGCCCGCCGCCTGGCCATGCCCGAGGCTACCCGCACGGTAGTCGATGCCTGCCTGGAGGTGGCCCGTGGTTAAGGAACCCAACGGCATCACCCGCACCATGCGGCGCATCCGCCGCATCCACTTCGTCGGCATCGGCGGCGCGGGCATGTGCGGTATCGCTGAAGTGCTGCTGAACCTCGGCTACGAAGTGTCCGGTTCCGACCTCAAGGCCTCGGCTGTGACCGAGCGCCTGGAGAAGTTCGGCGCCCAGGTATTCATCGGCCACCGCGCGGAAAACGCCGACGGCGCCGACGTGCTGGTGGTTTCCAGCGCGGTGAACAAGGCCAACCCGGAAGTCGCCGCCGCCCTGGAGCGCCGCGTGCCGGTGGTGCCGCGCGCGGAAATGCTCGCCGAGCTGATGCGCTACCGCCACGGCATCGCCGTGGCCGGCACCCACGGCAAGACCACCACCACCAGCCTGATCGCCTCGGTGTTCGCCGCCGGTGGGCTGGACCCGACCTTCGTCATCGGCGGCCGCCTGAACGCCGCCGGCACCAACGCGCAGCTGGGCACCAGCCGCTACCTGGTGGCCGAGGCCGACGAGAGCGACGCCAGCTTCCTGCACCTGCAGCCGATGGTCGCCGTGGTCACCAACATCGACGCCGACCACATGGCCACCTACGGCGGCGACTTCAACAAGCTGAAGAAGACCTTCGTCGACTTCCTGCACAACCTGCCGTTCTACGGCCTGGCGGTGATGTGCGTGGACGACCCGGTGGTCCGCGAAATCCTCCCGCAGGTGGCGCGCCCGACCGTCACCTACGGCCTGAGCGAGGACGCCGACGTCCGCGCCATCAACATCCGCCAGGAAGGCATGCGCACCTGGTTCACCGTGCTGCGCCCGGAGCGCGAGCCGCTGGACGTCTCGGTGAACATGCCCGGCCTGCACAACGTGCTGAACTCCCTGGCGACCATCGTCATCGCCACCGACGAGGGCATCTCCGACGAAGCCATCGTCCAGGGCCTGTCCGGCTTCCAGGGCGTGGGCCGGCGCTTCCAGGTCTACGGCGAGCTGCAGGTCGACGGCGGCAGCGTGATGCTGGTCGACGACTACGGCCACCACCCGCGCGAAGTCGCGGCGGTGATCAAGGCCGTGCGCGGCGGCTGGCCGGAACGGCGCCTGGTGATGGTCTACCAGCCGCACCGCTATACCCGCACCCGCGACCTCTACGAAGACTTCGTGCAGGTGCTCGGCGAGGCCAACGTGCTGCTGCTGATGGAGGTCTACCCGGCCGGCGAGGAGCCGATCCCCGGCGCCGACAGCCGCCAGCTGTGCCACAGCATCCGCCAGCGCGGCCAGCTCGACCCGATCTACCTGGAGCGTGACGGCGACCTCGCCGCGCTGCTCAAGCCGCTGCTGCGCGCCGGCGACATCCTGCTCTGCCAGGGCGCCGGCGACATCGGCGGCCTGGCCCCGGCGCTGATCAAGAACCCGATGTTCGGCGGCGACGCCCCGAGGAAGGCGTGATGAACGACGCACTCAAATCCACCCTCGAGCCCCGCGCCTTCGGCCGCGTCGCCGTGCTCTACGGCGGCAAGAGCGCCGAGCGCGAGGTCTCGCTGAAGTCCGGCGGCATGGTCCTCAAGGCCCTGCAGGACGCCGGGGTGGACGCCTTCGGCATTGACGTGGGCGACGACCTGCTGCAGCGCCTGCTGAGCGAGAAGATCGACCGCGCCTTCATCATCCTCCACGGCCGTGGCGGCGAGGACGGCAGCATGCAGGGCCTGCTGGAAGTCGCCGGCATCCCCTACACCGGCAGCGGCGTGCTGGCTTCGGCCCTGGCCATGGACAAGCTGCGCACCAAGCGCGTGTGGCTGAGCCTTGGCCTGCCGACGCCGGCCTATGCCGTGCTGGCCAGCGAGGACGACTGCCGCCGCGCCGCGACGGAACTGGGCTTCCCGCTGATCGTCAAGCCGGCCCATGAAGGCTCCAGCATCGGCATGGCCAAGGTCGACGGCGTGGACGCGCTGATCGCCGCCTGGCGCAGCGCCGCCGAATACGACTCGCAAGTGCTGGTCGAGCAGTGGATCAGCGGCCCCGAGTTCACCGTGGCCACCCTGCGCGGCCAGGTGCTGCCGGCCATCGGCCTGGGCACCCCGCACAGCTTCTACGACTACGACGCCAAGTACCTGGCCAGCGACACCCAGTACCGCATCCCCTGCGGCCTGAGCCCCGAGAAGGAGCGCGAGCTGCAGGACCTGTGCGCCCGCGCCTGCGAGGCCCTCGGCATCCAGGGCTGGGGGCGGACCGACGTGATGCAGGACGCCGAGGGGCGTTTCTGGCTGCTCGAAGTCAACACCGCACCGGGCATGACCGACCACAGCCTGGTGCCCATGGCCGCGCGCGCGGCCGGCCTGGATTTCCAGCAACTGGTGCTGGCGATCCTCGCCGACAGCGTCGAGGCAAGGGGGTAAGACCATGAACGGCGCGATGCTCCGCCACTCGCAACCCGGTATCGGCCGCGTGCCCGCACGCAAGCCGGTGCCGCGCGGCGCCAGCCGCCTGGTGGCGAAGGAGCCGATCAGCGCTCGCCTGCCCAGGCCCAGCTTCGGCTTCCTGCGCATGCTGATGTGGCCGGTGCTGCTGGCCGTGCTGGGCTTCGGCGCCTACCAGGGCGCGCAGTACGTGCTGCCCTATGCCGACCGCCCGATCGCCAAGATCAGCGTCGAAGGCGACCTCAGCTACATCAGCCAGCAGGCGGTGCAGCAGCGCATCGCACCGTTCGTCTCGGCCAGCTTCTTCAGCATCGACCTGGCCGGCATGCGCCAGGAACTGGAGCAGATGCCCTGGATCGCCCACGCCGAAGTCCGCCGCGTCTGGCCGGACCAGGTGGTGATCCACCTGGAGGAACAACTGCCGGTGGCCCGCTGGGGCGACGAAGCGCTGCTGAACAACCAGGGCCAGGCCTTCGCGCCCCACGAGGTGTCGCACTACGAGCACCTGCCGCGCCTGTCCGGCCCGCAGTTCGCCCAGCAGAAGGTGATGCAGCAGTACCAGATCCTCAGCCAACTGCTGCGGCCCCTGGGCTTCACCATCGCCAGCCTGGAGATGAGCTCGCGCGGCGCCTGGACCCTGGATACCGCCCAGGGCGTGCAGATCGTCCTGGGCCGCGACCACACGGTCGAACAGATCCGCCGTTTCGTGACCATCTACGAAAAGGCCCTGAAAGAACAGATATCGAAGATTGCGCGCATCGACATGCGCTACCCCAACGGCCTGGCCGTGGCGTGGCGCGACCCGCTGCCGCAGACGGACGTGGCCCAGGCCGCGCCCGCGCAGTGATTTGAGGAGACAGCAATAAACATGGCAAGCGTGCAGAGCGGCAAGATGGTCGTCGGCCTGGACATCGGCACCTCCAAGGTGGTGGCGCTGGTGGGCGAGGTAGCGGCCGATGGCAAGCTGGAGATCGTCGGCATCGGCACCCATCCGTCGCGCGGCCTGAAGAAGGGCGTGGTGGTGAACATCGAGTCCACCGTGCAGTCCATCCAGCGGGCCATCGACGAGGCGCAGCAGATGGCCGGCTGCCGGATCCACTCGGCCTTCGTCGGCATCGCCGGCAACCACATCCGCAGCCTGAATTCCCACGGCATCGTGGCGATCCGCGACCGCGAGGTGAGCCCGGCCGACATCGACCGCGTGCTCGACGCCGCCCAGGCCGTGGCGATCCCGGCCGACCAGCGGGTGCTGCACACCCTGGCGCAGGACTACGTGATCGACAACCAGGAAGGCGTGCGCGAGCCGCTGGGCATGTCCGGCGTGCGCCTGGAAGCCAAGGTGCACGTGGTGACCTGCGCGGTGAACGCCGCGCAGAACATCGAGAAGTGCGTGCGCCGCTGCGGTCTGGAAGTCGACGACATCATCCTCGAGCAACTGGCTTCGGCCTACTCGGTGATCACCGAGGACGAGAAGGAACTGGGCGTGTGCCTGGTGGACATCGGCGGCGGCACCACCGACATCGCCATCTTCACCGAAGGCGCCATCCGCCATACGGCAGTGATCCCGATCGCCGGCGACCAGGTCACCAACGACATCGCCATGGCCCTGCGCACGCCCACGCAGTACGCCGAGGAAATCAAGATCCGCTACGCCTGCGCACTGGCCAAGCTGGCCGGCGCGGGCGAAACCATCAAGGTGCCCAGCGTCGGCGACCGGCCGCCGCGGGAGCTGTCGCGCCAGGCCCTGGCCGAGGTGGTGGAGCCGCGTTACGACGAGCTCTTCACCCTGGTCCAGGCCGAGCTGCGCCGCAGCGGCTACGAGGACCTGATCCCGGCCGGGATCGTCCTGACCGGCGGCACCGCCAAGATGGAAGGCGCCGTGGAGCTGGCCGAAGAGATCTTCCACATGCCGGTGCGCCTGGGCGTGCCGCATGGCGTCAAGGGGCTGACCGACGTCGTGCGCAATCCTATCTATTCCACTGGCGTGGGCCTGCTCATGTATGGCCTGCAGAAGCAATCCGACGGCATCTCCATGTCCGGCGGCAGCTTCAGCGATGAACCCAAGACACCTGTTCTGGAACGGCTCAAACGCTGGGTCCAGGGCAATTTCTGATTTACCGGCGCGGTAAAACGTAGGCGACACAACTAGAAAGGAAGGAGAGGGGAAAATGTTTGAACTCGTCGATAACGTCCCACAAACGGCAGTAATCAAAGTCATCGGTGTCGGTGGCGGCGGCGGCAACGCCGTGAACCACATGGCCAAGAACAACGTCGACGGCGTGGAGTTCATCTGCGCCAACACCGACGCTCAGGCGCTGAAGAACATCGCGGCGCGCACCGTGCTGCAGCTCGGCCCGGGCGTGACCAAGGGCCTGGGCGCCGGCGCCAACCCTGAAGTCGGCCGCCAGGCCGCGATCGAGGATCGCGAGCGCATCGCCGAGGTGCTGGAAGGCGCCGACATGGTCTTCATCACCACCGGCATGGGTGGCGGCACCGGTACCGGTGCGGCGCCGATCATCGCCGAAGTGGCCAAGGAAATGGGCATCCTGACCGTTGCAGTGGTCACCCGTCCGTTCCCGTTCGAAGGCCGCAAGCGCATGCAGATCGCCGACGAGGGCATCCGCTCCCTGGCGGAAAGCGTCGACTCGCTGATCACCATCCCCAACGAGAAGCTGCTGACCATCCTCGGCAAGGACGCCAGCCTGCTGGCAGCCTTCGCCAAGGCGGACGACGTGCTGGCCGGCGCCGTGCGCGGCATCTCCGACATCATCAAGCGTCCGGGCATGATCAACGTCGACTTCGCCGACGTGAAGACCGTGATGAGCGAGATGGGCATGGCCATGATGGGTACCGGCGCCGCCAGCGGCCCGAACCGCGCCCGCGAGGCCACCGAGGCGGCGATCCGCAACCCGCTGCTGGAAGACGTCAACCTGCAGGGCGCGCGCGGCATCCTGGTGAACATCACCGCCGGTCCCGACCTGTCCCTGGGCGAGTACTCCGACGTGGGCAACATCATCGAGCAGTTCGCCTCCGAGCACGCCACCGTCAAGGTGGGCACCGTGATCGATCCGGACATGCGCGACGAACTGCACGTCACCGTGGTCGCCACCGGCCTGGGCGCACGCCTGGAAAAACCGGTCAAGGTGGTCGACAACACCGTGCAGACCCAGGCGGTCAGCAGCCAGGCTCCGGTACAGCGCGAGCAGCAATCGGTGAACTACCGCGACCTGGACCGCCCGACCGTGATGCGCAACCAGGCGCACGGCAGCGCGGCCACCGCGGCCAAGCTCAACCCGCAGGACGACCTGGACTACCTGGACATCCCGGCATTCCTGCGTCGCCAGGCCGATTGAGGCAATTTATCAGGAGTATGAATGTGATTGGTGTTCAGCAAAGGGCGGTTCTGCTATCATCGCCGCCCATTGTTGACAACAGTTCGCAACTTGCGCGAAAGCGGCCAAAGCCATGATCAGACAACGCACCTTGAAGAACATCATCCGGGCCACCGGCGTCGGTCTGCACTCGGGGGAGAAGGTCTACCTCACCCTGAAGCCGGCTCCGGTGGACAGCGGTATCGTGTTCGTCCGTACCGACCTCGACCCGGTGGTGGAAATTCCGGCTCGGGCCTCGAACGTCGGCGAGACCACCATGTCGACCACCCTGGTCAAGGGTGACGTCAAAGTGGATACGGTGGAGCATCTGCTCTCGGCCATGGCTGGCCTGGGCATCGACAACGCCTATGTCGAGCTGTCCGCCTCGGAAGTGCCGATCATGGACGGCAGCGCGGGGCCCTTCGTATTCCTGATCCAATCCGCCGGCCTGCAGGAGCAGGAGGCGGCCAAGAAGTTCATCCGCATCAAGCGTGAAGTGACCGTGGAAGAGGGCGACAAGCGCGCCACTTTCGTTCCCTTCGACGGCTTCAAGGTGAGCTTCGAGATCGATTTCGATCACCCGGTCTTCCGTGGTCGCACCCAGAAGGCGACGGTGGACTTCTCCAGCACTTCCTTCGTCAAGGAAGTCAGCCGTGCGCGGACCTTCGGGTTCATGCGTGACATCGAGTACCTGCGTTCGCAGAACCTGGCGCTCGGTGGCAGCGTGGAGAACGCCATCGTGGTCGACGAGTATCGCGTGCTCAACGAAGACGGCCTTCGTTACGAGGACGAGTTCGTCAAGCACAAGATCCTGGACGCCATCGGTGACCTGTACCTGCTTGGTAACAGCCTTATCGGCGAGTTCCGCGGCTTCAAGTCCGGCCATGCCCTGAACAACCGCCTGCTCCGCGCACTCATCGCGGACAAGGAGGCCTGGGAAGTGGTCACCTTCGAAGACGCGAGCACCGCGCCGATTTCCTACATGCGGCCCGCTGCGGCCGTTTGAGGAAACCTCCTCCTTTCAAGCTGTACATATTGAAGGCCACCCCCGGGTGGCCTTTTTTTATGCGCGCGAAATGGCGCGGGCAGGAGGCTTGGAGTTTGGAGGGGGAAAGTTCTCACGAGTTCATCGGCAAGCGCCGACGAGGGGCGTTATGAGACCGGCGGTAGGCGAGGGGTTCAGTCTTCGCGCGGGCGGCTGCGGCTGGCCAGGCGTTCCAGGGCCGCGCGCAGGCGCGGGTTGGCGATGCCTTCGGCGGCCTCCTGCAGGGCCTCGGCGGCGGCGGGGGAGAGCTGGTGGGTGTGCACCGGCGCCTGGCGCTCGACCTGGGGCTGGACCTTGAACAGGATGTGCTGCAGCCCGGCGAACTCGTCGAACATCTGCAACTGGCGCAGCAGGCGCTTCTGCTGGTAGCGCAGGCGCGTGGCCCAGTGCGCGTCGGTGAGCACCAGCAGCAGGTTGCCGCCGCGCCAGGAGGCGACCCGGCAGTGCGGGCGCGCGGCCGGCTGCAGCTGGCTGTCGAGCAGCTGTTGCAACTGGGCGAGGCGCTGGGCCTCGTTGAACAGCGACTGCAGCGGCTTGGCTTCGCGCAGCAGCTTGGTGGTGGCCTGTGCGGGCAGCGGGCGGAACGCCATGGTGAAAATTCCGGGGTTGTTGAGCGCCGATGGTATCAGAATGCGGTCGTCGCAGGCCGTCGCGCCGACGCCCGCCGGCGCCGAGCCTTGAACTTTGCCGGCGCGACACAATATAAAGCAGGCGGACTGCCAGTCCTCCCCCGAGTTCCTGCCGGGCAATGTGCGCGCATGGAAAGTCCCCGGCATGACCTGGGCACTTCTTTCGTTCACGTTTCCGAGTAGAATGCCCCCTTTGCCGTCGATGCAAGCCGCGGCCAGCCAGTCGGGCAGCCCTCCATTCCCCAAGTTCGGATGACCCAGTCGATATGTTTGCGCCTTTGTTGAAAAAACTCTTTGGAAGCAAGAACGAGCGTGAAGTGAAGCGCATGGCCAAGCAGGTCCAGGCCATCAATGCGCTCGAACCACAGATGGTGGCGCTTTCCGATGAGCAACTGAAGGCCAAGACCGAGGAATTCAAGCAGCGCCTGGCCAAGGGCGAGACCCTCGACCAGATCCTCCCGGAAGCCTTCGCCGTGTGCCGCGAGGCGGGCAAGCGGGTGATGGGCATGCGTCACTTCGACGTCCAGCTGATCGGCGGCATGACCTTGCACGAGGGCAAGATCGCCGAGATGCGCACCGGCGAGGGCAAGACCCTGGTGGGCACCCTGGCGGTGTACCTGAACGCGCTGTCCGGCAAGGGCGTGCACGTGGTCACCGTGAACGACTACCTGGCCCGCCGCGACGCCAACTGGATGCGTCCGCTGTACGAGTTCCTCGGCCTCTCGGTGGGCATCGTCACGCCCTTCCAGCCGCCGGAAGAGAAGCGCGCGGCCTACGCCTCGGACATCACCTACGGCACCAACAACGAATTCGGCTTCGACTACCTGCGCGACAACATGGCCTTCAGCCTGCAGGACAAGTTCCAGCGCGAGCTGAACTTCGCCGTGGTCGACGAAGTGGACTCCATCCTCATCGACGAGGCGCGGACCCCGCTGATCATCTCCGGCCAGGCCGAAGACAGCTCCGAGCTGTACATCAAGATCAACAAGCTGATCCCGCGCCTGAAGCGCCACATCGAGGAAGTCGAGGGCCAGGTGACCCAGCAGGGCCACTACAGCATCGACGAGAAGACCCGCCAGGTCGAACTCAACGAGCAGGGCCACGCCTACGTCGAGGAACTGCTGAGCCAGGCCGGCCTGCTCGGCGAGGGCGAGAGCCTCTACTCGGCGCACAACCTCAGCCTGCTGACCCACGTCTACGCCGCGCTGCGCGCCCACACGCTGTTCCACCGCAACGTCGAGTACATCGTCCAGGGTGACCAGGTCCTGCTGATCGACGAGCACACCGGCCGCACCATGCCCGGCCGCCGCCTCTCCGAGGGCCTGCACCAGGCCATCGAGGCCAAGGAAAACCTGCCGATCCAGGCCGAGAGCCAGACCCTGGCCTCCACCACCTTCCAGAACTACTTCCGCCTCTACACCAAGCTGTCCGGCATGACCGGCACCGCCGACACCGAGGCCTTCGAGTTCCGCCAGATCTACGGCCTGGACGTGGTGGTGATCCCGACCCACCGGCCGGTCGCCCGTAAGGACTTCAACGACCTGGTCTACCTGACCCAGGAAGAGAAGTACGCCGCGATCATCACCGACATCCAGCAGAGCCAGGCCCTGGGCCGGCCGATCCTGGTCGGTACCGCTTCCATCGAAACCTCCGAGTACGTGTCCAAGCTGCTGGAGCAGGCCGGCATCGAGCACAAGGTGCTCAACGCCAAGTACCACGAGAAGGAAGCCGAGATCATCGCACAGGCCGGCGCGCCGGGCTCGGTGACCATCGCCACCAACATGGCCGGCCGTGGTACCGACATCCTCCTGGGCGGCAACTGGGAAGCCGAGATCGCCAGCCTGGAGAACCCCAGCGACGAGCAGATCGCCCAGATCAAGGCCGAGTGGCAGAAGCGCCACCAGCAGGTGATCGAGGCCGGCGGCCTGCATGTGATCGCCTCCGAGCGCCACGAATCCCGCCGTATCGACAACCAGCTGCGGGGCCGTTCCGGCCGCCAGGGCGACCCGGGTTCCAGCCGCTTCTACCTGTCGCTGGAAGACAACCTGATGCGCATCTTCGCCTCCGACCGGGTGAAGAACTTCATGAAGGCCCTGGGCATGCAGCCGGGCGAGGCCATCGAGCACCGCATGGTCAGCAACGCCATCGAGAAGGCGCAGCGCAAGGTCGAAGGCCGCAACTTCGACATCCGCAAGCAACTGCTCGAATTCGACGACGTGGCCAACGAGCAGCGCAAGGTGATCTACCACATGCGCAACAGCCTGCTGGCCGCGGAGAACATCGGCGACACCATCGCCGAGTTCCGCGAGGAAGTGCTGAACAACACCATCAGCCAGCACATCCCGCCGCAGTCGCTGCCCGAGCAGTGGGACATCGCCGGCCTGGAAGCCGCGCTGTACAGCGACTTCGGCCTGAAGCTGCCGGTCCAGCAGTGGCTGGACGACGACGAGAAGCTCTACGAGGAGACCCTGCGCGAGAAGATCCTCGCCGAGCTGGTCGCCGCCTACAACGAGAAGGAAGACCTGGCCGGCGCCGAGGCCCTGCGCACCTTCGAGAAGCAGATGCTGCTGCGCGTGCTGGACGACCTGTGGAAGGACCACCTGTCCACCATGGACCACCTGCGCCACGGCATCCACCTGCGCGGCTACGCGCAGAAGAACCCGAAGCAGGAGTACAAGCGCGAGTCCTTCAACCTGTTCCAGGAACTGCTGGACTCGATCAAGCGCGACACCATCCGCGTGCTGTCCTTCGTCCAGGTCCGCCGCGAGGACCCGGCCGAGGAAGAGGCGCGCCTGCGCCGCGAAGCCGAGGAAATGGCCAAGCGCATGCAGTTCCAGCATGCCGAGGCGCCGTCCATCGACCAGGCCCCCGATGCCGAGGAAGGCGAAGAGGGCGAGCAGGGTCCGGGCCAGGTCGTGCCGCTGGAGCCGGTGCGCGCCGAGCCGAAGATCGGCCGCAACGAGCTGTGCCCCTGCGGTTCCGGCAAGAAGTACAAGCATTGCCACGGCCAGGTGAACTGATCCGCCTGCCGTCGTAACCCCCGACGCCGCGACCGGCCCTGCCGCTCGCGGCGTTTTTCACATTCGATCCACCCTTTTTCCTGAGGAGCACATCCATGGCTGTCGGTCTCGGCCCCATCTCCACCCTGCACCCGGTCCCCGGCTTCGAACTCGGCATCGCTTCCGCCGGCATCAAGCGCCCCGGTCGCAAGGACGTCGTGGTGATGCGATGCGCCGAAGGCTCCAGCGTGGCGGGTGTGTTCACCACCAACGCCTTCTGCGCCGCGCCCGTGCTGCTGTGCAAGCAGCGCTTCCTCGGGCCGGTGCGCTACCTGGTGACCAACACCGGCAACGCCAACGCCGGCACCGGCGAGCCGGGCCTGGCCAACGCCTCGGCGGTATGTGCCAAGCTGGCCGAGCTGGCCGGCGTGGACGAAAGCCAGGTGCTGCCGTTCTCCACCGGGGTGATCGGCGAGCCGCTGCCGGTGGCCAAGATCGAAGCCGCGCTGCCGGCCGCCCTGGCCGCCCTGGGCCCGGACAACTGGGCCGAGGCCGCCGCCGGCATCATGACCACCGACACCCTGCCCAAGGGCGCCAGCCGCCAGTTCGTGCATGACGGCGTCACCGTCACCGTCACCGGCATCAGCAAGGGCGCCGGCATGATCAAGCCGAACATGGCCACCATGCTCGGCTACATCGCCACCGACGCCAAGGTCGCCCAGGGCGTGCTGCAGGACCTGCTGCGCGACGCGGCGAACAAGTCGTTCAACCGCATCACCATCGACGGCGATACCTCCACCAACGACAGCTGCATCCTGGTCGCCACCGGTCAGGCCGCGCTGCCGGAGATTACCCAGGCCAGCGGCGCGCTGTTCAGCGCCCTGAAGCAGGCGGTGATCGAGGTGTCCATGGAGCTGGCCCAGGCCATCGTCCGCGACGGCGAGGGCGCCACCAAGTTCGTCACCGTGCAGGTCAACGGCGGCGGCACCCACCAGGAGTGCCTGGACGTCGGCTACGCCGTGGCCCACTCGCCGCTGATCAAGACCGCGCTGTTCGCCTCCGACCCGAACTGGGGCCGCATCCTGGCCGCGGTCGGCTACGCCGGCGTGCCGAACCTGGACGTCAGCAGGATCGACGTCTTCCTCGACGAAGTCTGCATCGCCAGCCGCGGCTGCCGCGCCGCCAGCTACACCGAGGACCAGGGCGCGCGGGTGATGGCCCAGGAAGAGATCACCATCCGCATCGAACTGGGCCGCGGCGACTGCAGCGAGACCATCTGGACCACCGACCTGTCCCACGAGTACGTGAAGATCAACGCGGAATACAGGACTTGATGGGAGCGGGAAGCTTGAAGCTGGAAGCTGGAAGCCGGAAGTGAAAGGCGCCACGCTCTCTAGCTTCTAGCTTCTAGCTTCTAGCTTCTAGCTTCTAGCTTCTAGCTTCTAGCTTCTAGCTTC
>NZ_KL647099.1:219816-455516 GCF_000725445.1 Pseudomonas sp. AAC
GCTTCTAGCTTCTAGCTTCTAGCTTCTAGCTTCTAGCTTCTAGCTTCTAGCTTCTAGCTTCTAGCTTCTAGCTTCGTAGCGGAGAAACGAGCGATGAAACTGGTCATTGGCAGCAAGAACCTGTCGTCCTGGTCGTTGCGCGGCTGGCTGGCCATGCAACTGACCGGCGCGGAACTCGAAGAGGTGCTGATCCCGCTGGGCGGTGTCGACACTGCGCGGCGCATCCGCGAGCACTCGCCCACCGGCAAGGTGCCGGTGCTCAAGTGCGAGGACGGGGTGATCTGGGATTCCCTGGCGATCGCCGAATACCTGGCCGAACGCTTCCCCGAGGCGCACCTGTGGCCGCGCGGCGAGGCGGCCCGGGCGCTGGCGCGGTCGATCTGCGCGGAGATGCACAGCGGCTTCCTCGCCCTGCGCTCGCACATGCCCATGGACCTGCAGCGGCACAAGCCGCTGGCCAAGGTGCCGCCCGAAGTGGAAACCGACATCGCCCGCGTCGTCGAGCTGTGGACCCTGTGCCGCCAGGGCTTCGGCCAGGACGGGCCGTTCCTGTTCGGCCACGCCAGCATCGCCGACGCCTTCTACGCGCCGGTGGCCACGCGCCTGCGCAGCTACGCCGTGGAGCTGCCGCCGCTGGCCAAGGCCTACGTGGACACTATCTACCAGTGGGCGGCCTTCCAGCCCTGGCTGCAGGCCGCGCTGGCCGAGCGCCCCTGAGCGCCGGCAACCGACGAGGAGTAATGCTGTGAAACGAGTACATGTCGCCGCCGCCGTGATCCGTGGCGTCGATGGCCGCGTGCTGATCGCCCGGCGCCCGGACGACAAGCACCAGGGCGGCCTGTGGGAGTTCCCCGGCGGCAAGGTGGAGGAGGGCGAGCCGGTGCAGGTCGCGCTGGCCCGCGAGCTGGAAGAGGAGCTGGGCATTCGCGTCGAGCGCGCCCGGCCGCTGATCCGCGTGGCCCACGACTACCCGGACAAGCAGGTGCTGCTGGACGTCTGGGAGGTCTCGACGTTCTCCGGCGAACCCCATGGCGCCGAGGGCCAGCCGCTGGCCTGGGTGGCCCCGCGGGAGCTGCCCGACTACGAGTTCCCCGCCGCCAACCGGCCCATCGTGCAGGCCGCGCGGCTGCCCGAACGCTACCTGATCACCCCCGACGGGCTGGAGCCGCAGGAAGTCCTGCAGGGTATCCGCGCCGCCGTGGCCGGGGGCGTGCGCCTGATCCAGCTGCGCGCGCCGAACATGTACAGCCCGGAGTACCGCGACATGGCGGTGGATGCCGTCGGGCTGTGTGCCGGCAAGGCGCAACTGATGCTCAAGGGCCCATTGGAATGGCTGGGCGACTTCCCCGCCGCCGGCTGGCACCTGACCGCCGAGCAACTGCGCAAGTACGCCCCCAACGGCCGCCCGTTCCCCCAGGAGCGCCTGCTGGCGGCGTCCTGCCACGGCGCCGAAGAACTGGCGCTGGCCAGCGCGATGGGCGTGGACTTCGTCACCCTGTCGCCGGTGCAGCCGACCGAGAGCCATCCGGGCGAACCGGCAATGGGTTGGGACGTGGCGCAGCAACTGGTGGAAGGCTTCAACCAGCCGGTATTCCTGCTCGGCGGCCTGGGCCCGCAGGACCTGGAACGCGCCTGGCAGATAGGCGCCCAGGGCGTGGCGGGCATCCGCGCGCTCTGGCCGAAGGCCGGGGCATAGGCCGTCGTAGGTGCCGCTTTCTTTCCGGCTGCACCGGGGTGCTCTTCGTAGGATGGGTTGAGCGAAGCGATACCCATCCTACGGGGCTTCAGGGAAACACGTTCGTAGGAGCGGACCTTGTCCGCGATAGCCGGACGTATCGGCGCGATTCGCGGATGAGATCCGCTCCTACGCTGCTCCACCCACGCCATTCCCATTGTAGGAGCGCGCCCTGCGCGCGATTCGCGGGCAGGGCCCGCTCCTACAGTTTCGCCGTGAGGCATGGCGTTTCCCCGTAGCGGACCTTGTCCGCGATAGCCGGACGTATCGGCACGATTCTCGGATAAGATCCGCTCCTACAACCGCTCCCGTGCCATTCCCATTGTAGGAGCGCGCCCTGCGCGCGATTCGCGGGCAGGGCCCGCTCCTACAGTTTCGCCGTGAGGCATGGCGTTTCCCCGTAGGAGCGGACCTTGTCCGCGATAGCCGGGCGTATCGGCGCGATTCGCGGATGAGATCCTACAACCGCCCCCACGCCATTCCCATTGTAGGAGCGGGCCCTGCGCGCGAATCGCGGGCAGGGCCCGCTCCTACAGTTTTGGCGTGAGGCATGGCGTTTCCCCGTAGGAGCGGACCTTGTCCGCGATAGCCGGACGTATCGGCGCGGATCGCGGATGAGATCCGCTCCTACGCTGCTCCACCCATGCCATTCCCATTGTAGGAGCGCGCCCTGCGCGCGAATCGCGGGCAGGGCCCGCTCCTACAGTTTTGCCGTGAGGCATGGCGTTTCCCCGTAGGAGCGGACCTTGTCCGCGATAGCCAGGCGTATCGGCGCGATTCGCGGATGAGATTCGCTCCTACGCTGCCCCACCCATGCCATTCCCATCGTAGGAGCGCGCCCTGCGCGCGAATCGCGGGCAGGGCCCGCTCCTACCCATCTACGCGGGCTTTTCCGCCGCCTTCCACAGCACTTCGGCGACGCCCTGGCGCTTGGCGGCTATGCGGGCTGCCACGAACAGCAGGTCCGACAGCCGGTTCAGGTAGCGCAGCCCGGCGCCTTCCAGTGGCTCTTCGGCGTTGAGCTGCTGGCAGCGGCGCTCGGCCTTGCGCGCCAGGGCGCGGCATACGTGGATCTGCGCCACCAGCCGGGAGCCGCCGGGGAGGATGAAGTCCTTCAGCGGCTCCAGCTCTTCGTTCCAGGTATCGATGGCCTGCTCCAGGCGCGCCACCTCGTGGTCGTCCAGGGCGCGGTATTCCGGCATCGCCAGTTCGCCGCCGAGGTCGAACAGGCGGTGCTGCACCGGCGCCAGCACCGTCAGCAACTGGTCCAGCGCGGCGCTGCGGGCTTCCTGCAGGTCGGCCAGCAGCAGCCCCAGCTGGCTGTTCAGCTCGTCCACGCAGCCGATGGCTTCGATCCGCGGGTGGTGTTTCGGCACCCGGCTGCCGTCGGCCAGGCCGGTCTCGCCGGCGTCGCCCGTGCGGGTGTAGATCTTCGACAGGCGATAGCCCATGCCTCAGAGCTCCTTGTTCTGCGGGGGCGGCAGCGCCACCGGCGCCACGGGCTCGTCGCCCAGCGGCAGGCGCAGGGTGAAGCAGGTGCCCTGGCCGAGTTCCGATTGCACTTCCATCTGCCCCTTGTGGTTGTTGGTGATGATGAAATACGACACCGACAGGCCCAGGCCGGTGCCCTGGCCCACTTCCTTGGTGGTGAAGAAGGGCTCGAAGATGCGCTTGCGCACCGTTTCCGGCATGCCGCAGCCGTTGTCTTCCACCTGCACTTCCGCCCACGGCGGGTTGAGCCGCGTGCGCAGGACGATGCGGCCATGTTCGCCTTCCTCCTCGTCGTCGCGCAGGTGGATGGCCTGGGCGGCGTTCTTCAGCAGGTTGAGCAGCACCTGCTCGAACTCGTTGGCGATCACCGGCACCGGGCCCAGGCGCGGGTCGAACTCGTGGACGATCTCCAGCGACTTGAAGTCGAAGCCGCCGGCCAGGTCGAAGTCGTTGCCGGCGATCTCCACCGCCTGCTCGATCAGCGAGGGCAGTTCGCAGGGCGCCATCTGCCGGTGGCTGCGGCGGCTGAAGGCGAGCATGTGGGTGACGATCTTGGCGGCGCGCGAGCCGGCGTACTGGATGCCGTCCATCAGCTTGGGAATCTCCCGCGCCTCCAGGTAGTGGTTGAGGTCGTCCAGGGCGACGCCCACCTCGGCCGCCACTTCCAGGTTCTTCGGCAGTTCCGGCGACAGCCGCCGGCGGATGTTCTGCACGTTGTGCAGGATGGCCCCCAGCGGGTTGTTGATCTCATGCGCCATGCCGGCGGCCAGGCCGCCCACCGAGAGCATCTTCTCCGACTGCACCATCAGTTCTTCCATGCCCAGGCGCTCGGTGATGTCGTCGATGCGGATCACCGCGCCGCGGCCGGTGCCGCCCATCAGCGGGTAGAAGGTCAGGGCATAGTGCCGGGGCGAGTCGATCAATGCCCAGGTGACGCGCTCCACGCGCTCCACCTTGTGCTGCTCGGCGGCGCGGGTCAGTTGCAGGAGGAAGGGCTTGAGCGAGGGGAAGGC
Source organism: Pseudomonas sp. AAC (assembly GCF_000725445.1). Lineage (NCBI taxonomy): Bacteria > Pseudomonadati > Pseudomonadota > Gammaproteobacteria > Pseudomonadales > Pseudomonadaceae > Pseudomonas > Pseudomonas sp. AAC. The sequence continues at coordinate 224,056 of NZ_KL647099.1, forward strand.
GAGAAACACCGGCTGGTTCACCGCGTCGTCCAGGCTGGTGCCGGAAAGTCGGCTGGCCTCCTGGTTCCATTGGGTGACGTAGAGCTGCTCGTCCACCGCGATCAGCGCCGAGGGCATGGAGTCGATGATGCTGTTGAGGTAGTGCTGGAAGCCGGTGAGCTTCTTCTCGATCTTGCTGCGCACCTGCACTTCCAGCTCCAGCTTGCGGTTGGAGCGGCGGGTTTCCTCGGCCAGGTCCTGGGCCTGGGCCATGGCGTCCTGGGCGTCGTCGCGGGCGCGCTTGAGCTGCTGCTCGCGAGCCTCGATGCGCGTGAGCATGGTGTTGAAGGCGTCGGACAGGCGGCCGATCTCGTCGGCATTGCCGCGTTCGGCGCGCAGCGAGTAGTTCTCCTCGCGGGTGACCTGGCGCGACAGCTCTTCCAGGCTGCGGATCGGCCGGGTGATCAGGCGGCGGATCTGCCGGGCGATGAGCATCCACAGCAGCACGCTCACGGCCAGGATCGCCAGGCTGGCGGTCAGCGTGCCGGTGTAGAAGGCGCCGGGCAGCTCGCTGCTGGCCACCAGCAGCAGGTAGCCGTTGCGCCCGCCGGGCTGCGGCAGTTCGAACAGGGCGTTGAGGCGGTATTCGTGGGCGCGCCAGCGTTCCAGGTCCTCCAGGTGCCTGGGCAGCGAGCCTTCCCGGGGCGACTGGGCGATGCGCGTGCCGTTGGCGTCGTAGAGCGCGGCGGCGCGCAGCGGCTGGTAGTCGTCGAGCTGGTGCAGCAGGGTGTCGGCCTGCTCCGGGGAACTCAGCGCCGGGTAGCTGAGCGCCGGGTTGGCGATCAGCCGGCCGATGGTCTGCAGGGCCTGGGGCGCCACGCTGTCCTGGGAGATCCAGTAGGCCGCGCTGATGAACGCCAGGTTGGCCGCCAGCAAAACAGTGGCCAGCAGCACCAGCAGGGCGGCGAGAATCTTCTGGCCGACCGGCAGGTTTTCCAGGCGCTGGCGCAGGTTGATGAAGGACAGCATAGGGGCTCGGCGATCGAAAGCGTGGCGGGCAGGTTAGCCCGCCGCTCAGGCCTCGGGCAATCCGCGTTGGCGCAGCGCGTCGCGCAGGCGCCGGTGCAGGGCGTTCAGCCCGGGCAGCGCCAGGTGGCGGCGCTGGCCCTCGGCGCAGGCATGGCCGAGCAGGTAGGCGATTTCGGTGCGCCGACCGTTGGCCACGTCCTGGTACATGGAGGAATAGTTGGCCGCGGTGGCGGCGATCACCCGTTCCACTTCGCCCTGCAGCTCCCGCGCCGCCGTGTCGTAGCCGCAGGCGTGGAGCAGTTGGCCGAGTTCGTCGCACAGGCCGGCGACTTCCTCGGCATGGCTGGCCAGTTCGCCGTTGCGGCAGTGGTGCAGTACGCTCAGCGGGTTGATCGCGCAGTTCAGCGCCAGCTTGCGCCACAGCCGTTCGAGGATGTCGCCGCTCCACTGCACGGGGATTTCGGCGCGGGCCAGGTCGTCCAGCCAGGCCGGCGCCGGGCCGCCGCGCTCGTCGCCGAGCCAGGTCTGCCCGCGGCCGGCGAAGACCACGCGGAAATCGCCGTCGCGGAACGCCCCTTCGGTGCTGGAGGCGTACAGGCAGCGCGCCCGCGGCAGGTGCGCGGCCACCGCCTGCTGGCTGCCCAGGCCGTTCTGCAGGAGGATGATCTCGGCGCCGGGCGCCAGGTGCGCGGCCACGCTGGCGGCGGCTTCCTCGGCGTCGTAGGCCTTGCTGGCCAGGAGCAGGCGCTGGATGGGCGCGTTCAGGTGCCCGGCGGTCTCCGCGGGGATCGGGTAGAGGCTCTCGCGGCCGTCCTCGCAGAGGGTGAGGCCGCCGCGGGCGCGGTACGCCGTCAGGCGCTGGCGGTCACGCAGCAGCAGCTGCACGGGCAGGCCGGCGCGGGCCAGGCGGGCGGCCCAGAGGCTGCCGAGGCTGCCTGCGCCGAGGATGGTCCAGTTCATGGTGGGCTTCGCGTGTCGATGGGCGTACAGCGAAGTCTAGCGCACCCCGGGCAGCCGGCTGGCGTTGATTCGCCCGCTGGCATAGGCGTCGGGCAGCAACTGGCGGGCCTGTTCCATCACCTCTTCGGCCTGCAGCGGCAGGGACTTGGCGTCCAGCCCCACCAGGCCGATGCCGGCCTTCAGGCTGACGAAGCCGCGGCTGGTCTTGAAGGCCTTGAGGTTGAGCCCTTCGTGCAGGCGGCGGAAGCTGCTCGGCGAGCATTCCTGGAGGTCGTCGATCAGGGTGATGAGGCCGAAGTGCTGTTCGTCGATGCGCGTCAGCACGTCCAGCGGCCGCACCAGTTGCTGCAGGCGCCGGCCGATGCCGTGCAGCAGCTCCTGGTGGAAGCCGGGGAAATGCTGGCCGTCCTGCTCCAGCAGGACGGGAATGCCGATCAGCAGGTAGCACACCGCGCCGCCGCGGGATTCCACCTGGCGGATGCTGTCGGCGAGCTTCTGCCGCAGGTAGCGCAGGTTGCCCAGGCCGGTGGCGGCGTCCACCAGGTTGCGCTCTTCCAGGCGGTTGATGTTCTCGGTGAGCAGGCGGTTCTCCACCAGCAGGCGCTGCAGGGTGTTGCACAGGCGGTCGGCGGCCAGCACCCGCGGCACCAGTTGCTCGCTCATCGCCGTCTTGCTGACGAAGTCGTCCACGCCGCGGTCGAAGGCCTCGGCCAGGGCGTTGTCGCCCTCCTTGCCGGTGAGCAGCATGATGTAGGTGTAGTGGTCGCCGCTTTCGTCCAGCTGGCGTACCCGCGCGGTGAGCTCCAGGCCGTCCATCTCCGGCATCAGCCAGTCGGCCAGGAGCACGCTCACCGGTTCCCGTTCCAGCAGTTGCAGGGCCTCGCTGGCGCTGCTGGCGAAGCGCACGTTCTGGTAGCCGGCCTGGCTCAGCGCCCGGCCGATCATGGCGCTGGAGAATTTCGCGTCGTCGACCACCAGGATGCTCAGATGGTTGGTTGGCATGGGGCAGGGGACTCGGAGGAGGCGGGGATTCGCCGGTTCTGGGCCGGGCGCGTGCTTGTGGCTCAGTTATAATGAGCGCGCATTTTTACCGTCAAGCCAGGCGCGTGCCCGAGTGTGAACCGGATCGCGCCGTCCATCTGGAGAGATGACATGCCTTCGTTCGACATGGTGTCCGAACTGGACAAGCACGAACTGACCAACGCCCTGGACAACGCCGGCAAGGAGCTCGAGCGCCGCTTCGACCTCAAGGGCAAGTGCAGCTTCGAGCCCAAGGACAAGTCGGTTACCCTGACCGCCGAGGCCGATTTCATGCTGGAGCAGATGCTCGACATCCTGCGCAGCAACCTGATCAAGCGCAAGATCGACATCCAGTGCATGGAGCTCAAGGATGCCTACCCCTCGGGCAAGGTGGTCAAGCAGGAAGTGAACTTCCGCGAGGGCATCGACAAGGACCTGGCGAAGAAGATCGTCGGCCTGATCAAGGACCGCAAGATGAAGGTCCAGGCCGCCATCCAGGGCGAGCAGGTGCGCGTCACCGGCAAGAAGCGCGACGACCTGCAGGAAGTGATCGCCATGCTGCGCGGCGAGTCCCTGGGCATGCCGGTGCAGTTCAACAACTTCCGCGATTGAGCGGAACCTCGTTGTCCGGGCGGCGTCGCAAATAGAGCGCCGCTCGGCGAATACCGATCGCCATGGTTCGCCATGGCGTTCGTATTTCTAATAATCGAAAACCAAGGGGGCCCCATTCCATGGACATGAATTACGACCAGCTAGTACGGAGCGCAGAGGCCTGGATGCCGGTGGTGCTGACTTACCTGGGCAACGCCGTGCTGGCGCTGATCACCCTGCTGATCGGCTGGTGGCTGATCAACCTGCTGACCCGCCGGGTGGGCGGGCTGATGGCCAGCCAGCGGGTGGACAAGACTCTCCAGGGCTTCATCGGCAGCCTGGTGAACGTGGCGCTGAAGATCCTCCTGGTGGTCAGCGTGGCCTCGATGATCGGCATCCAGACCACCAGCTTCGTCGCCGCCATCGGCGCCGCCGGTCTGGCCATCGGCCTGGCCCTGCAGGGCAGCCTGTCGAACTTCGCCGGCGGCGTGCTGATCCTGCTGTTCCGTCCGTTCAAGGTCGGCGATGCCATCGAGGCGCAGGGCGTTTCCGGCACCGTGGACAGCATCCAGATCTTCCACACCGTGCTGCGCACCGGCGACAACCGCACGGTCATCATGCCCAACGGCGCGCTGTCCAACGGCATCATCACCAACGTCTCGAGCCAGGCCACGCGCCAGGTGATCTTCGACATCAAGCTGGCCTTCGACGCCGACCTGGACGCGGCCCGCGGCATCCTCCTGGAACTGGCCCAGGACCCGCGCGTGCTCAAGAACCCGGCGCCGGTGGTGGTGGTCTCGGCCCTGGGCGAGAACTCGGTGACCCTGTCGCTGCGCCTGTGGACCGCCAACGCCGACTTCGGCGCGGTGACCTTCATGCTCAACGAGCAGGTGCGCCTGTGCCTGCGCGACCGCGGCATCGACCTGGCCCTGCCGAGCCGGGTGGTGCGGGTGGTCAGGGGCTCCGAGGAAGAAGCCTTCGCCGAGTGAGGGCGAGCCCATGGAAAAGGCCGGCGATATCAGGCTGTGTGAAAACCTCCGGATCGGTCCAGCTGGTTAAAAAACAACCTGGATTTCGCGTTTCTACGCGGATTCTGGGTTGGCTGAATAGCCAAGCCTTTTCAGATTTCACGTAGGAACGCACTCTTCGAAGAGCCGCTCGGGTTTTCACACAGCCTGGATATGCCGGCCTTTTCGTTTCTGCGCCGGCCTTGCCGGCGCAATCGCGGGCAGGGCCCGCCCAAGGCAGCTCAGCCGCTGCGCTCGGCGCTGTGCCGCGTGGCTACCGGCTCTTCCGGCTCGCTCGGCACGCCGTCGGGCATGCCCTTGTCGCGGCGCAGCCACAGCCAGCCGATCAGCAGCAGGGTGGGGATGCCGAGCACGGCGGTGACGAAGAAGAAGTGCTCGTAGCCCATGTGCTCGACCATCTTGCCCGAGTAGCCGCCGATGAAGCGCGGCAGCAGCAGCATGGTGGAGCTGAGCATGGCGTATTGGGTGGCGGAGAACTTCAGGTTGGTCAGGCTCGACAGGTAGGCGACGAAGGCCGAGGCGGCCAGGCCGCCGCTGAAGTTGTCGAGCATGATGGTCAGCACGAACATGCTGACGTGGGGCTCGAATTCGAGCAGCAGGGTGAAGACGTCTTCGCTGATCACGCTCGGGTCGGTGATCGGCCCCATGTGCGCCAGCATGGCGAACAGCAGGTTGGTGCCGGCCGAGGCGGCGCCGGCGAGGAGCAGGATCGGCAGGATGCTGAAGCGGGCGATGAGCAGGCCGCCGGCCGCCGCGCCGACCAGGGTCATGATCACCCCGAACAGCTTGCTGACGGTGGCGATCACTTCCTTGGAGAAGCCCATGTCGATGTAGAACACCCCGGCCATCACCCCCATCACGGTGTCGGAGAGCCGGTAGGTGGAGATCAGCCCGAGCAGCAGCAGCGCCTGCCAGCGGTAGCGGCGGATGAACTCGGTGATGGGCGTGAGCACCGGAGCCATCAGCAACCGGCCGGGGGCCGACAGGCAACTCAGGGCGATCAGCAGGTAGAGGCTGGCCAGCCACCATTTGCCGGCGCCCGCGGAGTTGGTCATGGCGGTGCCGGTCACCAGCAGGATGATCAGCACTATCACCGACACCGCCTGGTGGACGAAGTCGAACTGCGGCACGCCCTTGCCGTGGGCGGCGATCAGCAGCGGCCGGCGCACCCGCGAGAGCAGCTCGCGCACCGGGCGGATCTGCTTGCGCCCGCGCGGGCTCAGGCAGAGGACGATGAACAGGGCGTAGAGCGCCGCCCGCGGCCAGGCCTGGTTGGTCAGCGCGGTGAGCATGGCCGGCACCGAGATCAGCAGCACCAGCAGCTGCAGCACCGAGAGCAGCTGGTGGTTGAAGGCGTAGGCGGAGTTGCCCACCGCCTGCGGCTGGACGTTCACCTCGGGCTCGCGGATCAGCAGGCTGGTGACCAGCCCGGGGAGGATCAGCAGGGCGAACAGCGCATAGGTCAGGCCCCAGGCCGCCTGGCTGTAGTGCAGGCTGCTGGAGCCCAGCCATTCGGCGAGGAACAGCGCGCCCGCGCTGGCCAGCAGCACGGCGCCGCGGTAGCCGGTCATGTAGCAGGCGGCCAGGGCGGCCTGGCGGGTGTTCTCGGCGATCTCCAGGCGGTAGGCGTCGATGGCGATGTCCTGGGTGGCCGAGGCGAAGGCCACCACCAGGGCCAGGCCGATCAGCCACGGCAGGTGGCTCTGCGGGTTGCACAGGGCCATGCCGAGCAGGCCGATGGCGATCAGCGCCTGGGAGAACACCAGCCACGAGCGGCGCCGGCCGAGCCGGCCGACGACGGGCAGGCGCCACTGGTCGAGCATCGGCGACCACACCCACTTGAACGCGTAGACCAGCCCCAGCCAGCTGGCGAAGCCGATGGTTTCCCGCGCCACGCCGGCTTCCCGCAGCCACACCGAGAGGGTGGTGAAGACCAGCATCGTCGGCAGCCCGGCGGCGAAGCCGAGCAGCAACAGCGCGAGACTGGCGGGAGACTTGTAGGCAACCAGTGCCTCTCGCCAGGAGTGCTTCTTCATGAAAGGTTTCCAGCACGCAAAAAATTATCGCGAACTCTACTAGCAGAGCCCGGCGTGAAGCCAGCCATGCCGACGTATGTCCACCCGATCGTTGTGGATTCGGACTCCCTCGGCGCGCAATCGTGCCCGTTGTTCGTCGCCGCCCGGGCTGCCCAGCGGCAGGCTGATGCGCCCGCCGGCGGCGATCACCCGGTGCCAGGGCAGGCGCGAGCCCTCCGGCAACTGGCTGAGCACGCGGCCCACCAGGCGCGCAGCGCGGCCCAGGCCGGCCATGCGGGCCAGCTCGCCGTAGCTCACCACGTAACCTTCGGGCACCTGGGACAGCGCCAGGTAGATGGCTTCGCGACGCACCTGCAGGCTTTCCAGGCCGAGGTCGGCGACATTTTCAGGGGCGGGGGCGGGCGGTTTTCTCGAAGGCATGGGGCGGCTTTCCGATGGCTGCGGGCCAGGTCGACAGCATATCGCCGGGCACCGTCGGGGCAATGATGCAGGAGGTACCCTTCATCCATCCAGTTGAACTCCCTGCATGGGGCCCGGTCAGTCGTTGCTCTGGTGTCGGGTATGCGGATAATGCCCGGCTTTTTTTCCAGCCATCCGAATTGAATGCCGCTCATGCTGTCGAGAACCCTGCTGTGCCTTGCCGTCGCCGCCGCTCCCCTGACCTCCCTGGCCGATACCGTCTGGTTGAAGAACGGTGACCGGCTGACCGGCAAGATCAAGCTCTACGATGGGGGCCGCCTGGTGCTGGCCACCGACTATGCCGGCGAGGTCACCCTGACCGGCGACAAGATCGCCACCCTGCAGACCGAGCAGAACCTGCTGGTCAAGCACGACGAGGACGCCACCGGCGAGCACTCCAAGGGCCTGAAGGCCGCCGAGCCGGGCAAGGTCACCCTGGTCAACGGCGCCGAGGAGACGGTGCCGCTGGCCAGCATCGAGCAGATAGTGCCGCCGCGCCCGCTGCTGCAGGACTGGGTGTGGAAGGGCCAGGTGGACTTCTCCGTCGACCACACCATGGCCGAGAACGACGTCGAGGACTACGACGTCGACTTCAAGACCAACGCCCGCCACGGCATGTGGCGGCACAACCTGCAGGGCGAGTACAACCGCGAGAAGAAGGACGACTCGGTCAGCGTCAACAACTATTCCGCCGAATACGCCCTGGACCGCTTCCTGGACGAGCACTGGTTCTGGCAGGGCAAGGTGGAATACAAGCGCGACTGGGTCGAGGACCTGGAGAAGAAGCGCACCGTCGGTACCGGCCCCGGCTACCAGTTCTGGGACAACGAACTGGGCGCCTTCTCCCTGGCCACCCTGGTCAACCGCAACGACTACGACTTCGTCGATGGCGAGAAGGACCACTTCTATTCGGCGAGCGTGAAATGGGACTACAACCGCTACCTGTTCGCCAAGCAGTTCGAGATCTTCACCAACGGCGAGGTGGGCAAGCCGCTGTCGTCGAAGGTGGACTACGAAGTGGAGAGCGAGGCGGGCGTCCGCTACAAGCTGACCTCCTGGGCGGCGCTGAGCCTGAAGGGCGAATGGGACCGCCTGAGCGCCGAGGATGGCGGGGTGAACCAGCGGCGCTACACGCTGGGGATCGGGGTGGGGTGGTAAGTAAATTAGCTAGAAGCTAGAAGCTAGAAGCTAGAAGCTAGAAGCTAGAAGCTAGAAGCTAGAAGCTGGAGGCGGGAGGGCGCTTCCAGCTTCCAGCTTCCAGCTTCCAGCTTCGGGCTTCGGGCTTCGGGCTTCGGGCTTTACAATCTCAACCCGCCATCCAGTTCCAGCACGCGGCCGGTGTAGTAGTCGTTCTCGAGGATGTAGGCCACCGAGTGGGCGATCTCGTCCGGGCGGCCCAGGCGCTTGAGCGGGATGCCGCTGGTCATCTTCTCCAGGGCCTCGGGCTTCATGCTGGCGACCATGTCGGTCTCGATGAAGCCCGGCGCCACGCCGGCCACGCGGATGCCGTAGCGCGCCAGTTCCTTGGCCCAGACCACGGTGTCGGCGGCGACGCCGGCCTTGGCCGCGGAATAGTTGGCCTGGCCCATGTTGCCGGCGCGGGAGATGCTGGAGATGTTGACGATCGCGCCCTGGTTGTCCAGCTCGATCATCTTCGCCGCCACTTCGCGGGTGCAGAGGAACACGCCGGTCAGGTTGACGTCGATCACCGCCTGCCACTGGGCCAGGCTCATCTTGCTCAGCTGGCCGTCCTTGACCTTGATGGTCAGGCCGTCGCGCAGGATGCCGGCGTTGTTCACCAGGCCGTTGATGGCGCCGAAGTCGCTGGCCACCTGGGCCACCATGTGGCTAACCTGTTCCTCGTTGGCCACGTTGCACAGGTAGGCGCGGGCGTCGCCGCCGGCGGCCTTGCAGGCGGCGACGGCCTCGTCCAGTTTCTCCTGGTTCAGGTCGACCAGCGCCAGTTTCGCTCCCTTGGCGGCGAGGAACTCGCCCATGGCGCGGCCCAGGCCCTGGCCGCCGCCGGTGATGATGATGACCTTGTCTTGCAATTGCATGGTTGGAATCCCCACGGCAATGTCGAGTGATTGGCCTCGCCGGCAACGGTGAACGAATTTTCTGTGCCCGTCCGTTTGCGACGGATTCTTAGCGAGGAGTCATAAGGTGAGCGTGAAAGCTGCCAAGAATGCCCGAGAATTGCTGCTCAAGGAATACCGGGCAGTGCTTTCCACCCAGTCGAAGAAGTGGCCGGGCTACCCCTTCGGCTCGGTGGTTCCATACTGCCTGGACGGCGCCGGCCGGCCGCTGATCCTGATCAGCCGGATCGCCCAGCACACCCACAACCTGCAGGCCGACGCCAAGTGCTCGCTGCTGGTCGGCGAGCGCGGCGCCGATGACATCCAGGCCGCCGGCCGCCTGACCCTGCTGGCCGAGGCCCGGCAACTGGAGGACGTCGAGGAGATCGAGGCCGCGGCGGAGCGCTACTACCGTTTCTTCCCCGGCTCGCGCGACTACCATACGGCCCACGACTTCGACTTCTGGGTGCTGCAGCCGGTGCAGTGGCGCTTCATCGGCGGCTTCGGCGACATCCACTGGCTGGGCGCCGACAGCGTGCCGCTGGCCAACCCCTTCGTCGGCGAGGTGGAGCGGGGCATGGTCGGGCACATGAACCAGGACCACGCCAACGCCATCGTGCATTACCTGGAGCTGGCCGGCCTGCCGGTGGGCGAGGCCCCGGAGCTGGCGGGAATCGATACGGAAGGTTTCCACCTGCGCGTCGGCTCCATACTCCACTGGCTGCCGTTCCCGGCGCCCTGCGCCAACCCCGGCGAGGTTCGCCAGGCGCTGGTGCAACTGGCGCGGGCGCAGGCCTGGCCGGGCAACGAGGTGATCCAGGCTTGAAATAGGCGGGTGTCGGCGCCAACTACTGAATATCCGGGCCGACGCCCCGCCAAGGACCCCTGAAATGCGAGTTACCCTGTTCTTCCTGCTGCTCTTCCCGCTGATCGAACTGGCCGTGCTGATCAAGGTCGGCAGCGTCATCGGCGTGGGCTGGACCCTCCTGCTGCTGGTCGCCGGCGCCTTCCTCGGCGCGGCGCTGCTGCGCGTGGCCGGCCTGGCCACCCTGTGGCGCGCCCGCGAGCGCCTGGCCCGCGGCGAGATGCCCGAGCAGGAAATGCTCGAGGGCCTGCTGATCGCCGTCGGCGGCGCCCTGCTGATGCTGCCGGGCTTCATCAGCGACATCTTCGGCCTGCTCTGCCTGCTGCCGTTCACCCGCAGCCTGCTGCTGGGCGGCCTGCGCCGACGCATGCGCGAGCAGGAAGAGCGGCGCCGCGCCTTCGCTGGCGACCCGTCGGCGCAATCCCGCGGCCCGCATGGGCCGAACGTGATCGAGGGCGAGTTCGAACGCCGCGACAACGATCGCCTGCGCTGAAAATTTTTTCTTCACGGCCTTGAAATGCCCCACGACGACCTCATGTAGCAGGCACCGCAAGGTCCCTGTCATTCGGACAGGCTGTCTTACGCGGCTCGCCCGTCGGGCCGCAAACCGGCGAAGCCGGCTTCAACAAAACCTGCCGGACACTGATCCGGCCGTTGTAAACCACTGTTTGGGAGAGTTACGACTATGAAGCTTCGTCCTCTGCATGATCGCGTCGTCATCCGTCGCAGCGAGGAAGAAACCAAGACCGCAGGCGGCATCGTGCTGCCGGGTTCCGCCGCCGAGAAGCCGAACCGTGGCGAAGTCGTCGCCGTCGGTGCCGGCCGCGTGCTGGACAACGGCGAAGTTCGCGCTCTGGCAGTGAAAGTGGGTGACAAGGTGGTGTTCGGCCCCTACTCGGGCAGCAACGCCATCAAGGTCGACGGCGAAGAACTGCTGGTGATGGGCGAGTCCGAGATCCTCGCCGTCCTGGAAGACTGATCAGTCCGCCCCAACCCCACTGAATTCGATTTAGAGGAAACAGAACATGGCTGCTAAAGAAGTCAAATTCGGCGATTCCGCTCGCAAGAAAATGCTGGTCGGCGTGAACGTCCTGGCCGATGCCGTCAAGGCCACCCTCGGCCCGAAAGGCCGTAACGTGGTGCTGGACAAGTCCTTCGGCGCACCGACCATCACCAAGGATGGCGTGTCCGTCGCCAAGGAAATCGAACTGAAGGACAAGTTCGAGAACATGGGCGCCCAACTGGTGAAAGACGTTGCCTCCAAGGCCAACGACGCCGCCGGTGACGGCACCACCACCGCCACCGTCCTGGCCCAGGCCATCGTCAACGAAGGCCTGAAGGCCGTTGCCGCCGGCATGAACCCGATGGACCTGAAGCGCGGCATCGACAAGGCCACCATCGCCATCGTCGCCCAGCTGAAGGACCTGGCCAAGCCGTGCGCCGACTCCAAGGCCATCGCCCAGGTTGGCACCATCTCCGCCAACTCCGACGAATCCATCGGCCAGATCATCGCCGAAGCCATGGACAAGGTCGGTAAAGAAGGCGTCATCACCGTAGAAGAAGGCTCGGGCCTGGAAAACGAACTGTCCGTCGTCGAAGGCATGCAGTTCGACCGCGGCTACCTGTCGCCCTACTTCATCAACAAGCCGGACACCATGGTGGCCGAGCTGGAAAACCCGCTGCTGCTGCTGGTCGACAAGAAGATCTCCAACATCCGCGAAATGCTGCCGGTGCTGGAAGCTGTCGCCAAGGCCGGCCGTCCGCTGCTGATCGTCGCCGAGGACGTCGAGGGCGAAGCCCTGGCCACCCTGGTGGTCAATAACATGCGCGGCATCGTCAAGGTCGCCGCCGTCAAGGCCCCGGGCTTCGGCGATCGCCGCAAGGCCATGCTGCAGGACATCGCCGTCCTGACCGGCGGTACCGTCATCTCCGAAGAAGTCGGTCTGAGCCTGGAAGGCGCCACCCTGGAGCACCTGGGTAACGCCAAGCGCGTGACCATCAACAAGGAAAACACCACCATCATCGACGGCGCCGGCGCCCAGGCCGACATCGAGGCCCGCGTCGCCCAGATCCGCAAGCAGGTCGAAGAGACCTCCTCGGACTATGACCGCGAGAAGCTGCAAGAGCGCCTGGCCAAGCTGGCCGGCGGTGTTGCCGTGATCAAGGTCGGCGCTGCCACCGAAGTCGAGATGAAAGAGAAGAAAGCCCGCGTCGAAGACGCCCTGCACGCTACCCGCGCTGCGGTGGAAGAGGGCGTGGTCCCCGGCGGTGGCGTTGCCCTGGTGCGCGCACTGCAGGCCATCGAAGGCCTGAAGGGCGACAACGAAGACCAGAACGTCGGCATCGCCCTGCTGCGCCGCGCCGTCGAATCCCCGCTGCGCCAGATCGTCGCCAACGCCGGCGACGAGCCGAGCGTGGTGGTCGACAAGGTCAAGCAAGGCTCCGGCAACTTCGGCTTCAACGCCGCTACCGGTGTCTACGGCGACATGATCGAGATGGGCATCCTGGACCCGGCCAAGGTCACCCGTTCGGCCCTGCAGGCTGCTGCCTCCATCGGCGGCCTGATGATCACCACCGAGGCCATGGTTGCCGAAGTGGTGGACGACAAGGCCGCTCCGGCCATGCCGGACATGGGCGGCATGGGTGGCATGGGCGGCATGATGTAAGCCTCCCGGCCCCTGGCTGAGAAAAAGCCCCGCTTCGGCGGGGCTTTTTCGTTTCCGGCCCTTTGTGCCAAGATGTGCCGCGCAGGAGATGGCATTCCTCCTTCAACCGCCCCCGTGGCTGATGATGCCTACGCATTCACCTGGACCAGGCGCGTAGGCGTTCGCCTGCGGCCTGTCCGAAAGCCCCTCAAGGACAGGATCATGTGGAAACCCGTTCTCGCCATCGCCCTCGGCGCCGCCATCGGCGCGTTGCTGCGCTGGTACCTCGGCCTCAAGCTGAACAGCCTGATGCCCAACGTCCCTCCCGGCACCCTGGCCGCCAACCTGATCGGCGGCTACATCATCGGCGTCGCCGTCGCCTACTTCGCCAGCGCCCAGGGCATCGCCCCGGAGTGGCGGCTGCTGATCATCACCGGCTTCTGCGGCGGCCTGACCACCTTCTCGACCTTCTCCGCCGAGGTCGTCACCCTGTTGCAGGAAGGCCGCCTGGCCTGGGCCATGGGCGCGGTCGCCGTGCACGTCGGCGGCTCCCTGGCGATGACCCTGCTCGGCCTGTTCACCGGCAACTGGCTGATGGGCAGATGAACCGCCGCGGGGGCGCTGCGAGTTCGCCCCCGCGACTCTTCGCGACACCTCTCCCGCGATCCCCTTGACGCCCCGGCTGGCGCGGCCTGGAGCTTTGTGAAAAAAACGTCAAAGACGCTTAAGTTCCAATTAAGCGAGCTAGTCTAGGGTGCCCTGCAAAGCGGAGAGGAACATGCGGATTCTGTTGGTGGAAGACAATCGGGACATCCTGGCCAACATGGCGGATTACCTGGGGCTCAAGGGTTACACGGTGGATTGCGCGCAGGACGGCCTGTCCGGCCTGCACCTGGCGGCCACCGCGCACTACGACCTGATCGTCCTGGACGTGATGCTGCCCGGCCTGGACGGTTTCACCCTGTGCCGGCGCCTGCGCGAAGACGCGCGGCGCGACACCCCGGTGATCATGCTGACCGCCCGCGACCAACTGGATGACCGCCTGCAAGGCTTCCGCTCCGGCGCCGACGACTACCTGCTCAAGCCCTTCGCCCTGTCGGAGCTGGCCGCGCGCATCGAGGCGGTGCTGCGCCGGACCCAGGGCGGCGGCCGCCGCGAGCTGCAGGTGGCGGACCTGAGCTACAACCTCGACACCCTGGAAGTGAACCGCGCCGGCAAGGCGCTCAAGCTCAACCCCATCGGCCTCAAGCTGCTGGCCGTGCTGATGCAGAAGAGCCCCCACGTGGTGCGCCGCGACGTGCTCGAGGAAGCCGTCTGGGGCGACGATTGCCCGGACAGCGACAGCCTGCGCAGCCACGTGCACCAACTGCGCCAGGTGATCGACAAGCCTTTCGCCCTGCCGTTGCTGCACACCGTCCACGGTGTCGGCTACCGCCTGGCGGAGGAAACGAATGGAGTATAGGCAGAGCCTTTCCCGCCGGATCGTCTTTGCCTTCGTGTTCATGACCGCGCTGGTCGGCGGTCTGTTTTCCCTGAGCATCGTCGGCGTGGTGCACGTGGTCGAGGAACGCCTGATCTCCCGTGACCTGGGCGGCGAACTGGACCGCATCATCAACGAGGACCTACACAGCGGCAGGGGCCCGCGGCTGGACCCCGGCATGCGCTTCTTCGTCAGCGACGGCGTCGGCATCTATGCCATGCCGCCGGCGCTGCGGCGCCTGGAGTCGGGCTTCCACGAAGTGTTCGACGGCGAGCTGTCGTTCCACGCGCTGGTGCGCGACACCGACGGCCGCCGCTACGTGCTGCTGCAGGACCAGAGCGATTTCGAGGCGCGCGAGCAGGTGCTGTACGCCGCCGTGGTGACCGGCTACGTGCTCAGCCTGGCGCTGGCCGGCCTGCTCGGCTGGCTGCTCTCGCGCAAGGTGATGGAGCCGGTGGTGCGCCTGGCGCGCCAGGTGCGCCACCGCGACCAGTTGCTGGACCTGGCGCCGCCGCTGGCGCCGGACTACGCCCACGACGAGGTCGGCGAACTGGCCGAGGCCTTCGACTATGCGATCGGCCAACTGCATCAGGTGCTGACCCGCGAGAAGCTGTTCACCAGCGACGTCAGCCACGAACTGCGCACGCCGCTGATGGTGATCGCCACCAGCAGCGAGCTGCTTGCCGAGGAACCGGGCCTGAGCCCGAAGGCACGCACCCAGCTGGCGCGGATCGCCAGCGCCAGCGAGGAAATGCGCGACCTGGTACAGACCTTCCTGATGCTGGCGCGCTCGCGCACCAAGGAACTGGACATCGCCCCGCGGGCCGGCCTGCAGCGCATCGCCGACGACCTGGCCGGGCAATGGCGCGGGCCCATCGAGGCCAAGGGGCTGCAGCTGATCTACGAGGTGCAGGCAGTGCCGCCGGAGGAATACAACGCGGCCTTCCTGCGCTCGGTGATGAGCAACCTGTTGCGCAACGCCATGCACTACACGGACGCCGGACATATCCGCTTGCAATTGACCGACAGCGGTTTCGTCGTCGAGGACAGCGGCCAGGGCATTCCTGAGGAGCAGCGCGAGCGCATGTTCCAGCCCTTCGTCCGCGGCCCGCAACAGCGCGGCGAGGGCCTTGGCCTGGGCCTTTCGCTGGTGAAGCGGATCTGCGCGGCGGAAGGCTGGGAAGTCGACCTGACGCCGGCACAGCCCCACGGCTGCCGTTTCGAGGTTCGCCTGGTGGGCGAGCCTTGACGAATTTTTCACATGCGCATGACCGCATGGATACAGAATCACCCTTAGTTTCGTATAAAAAATGAGCAGGAACCCCATCATGAGCGACAAGCCCGTCGAGCTTGAGTTTTCCCAGAAGTACGACCGTCAGCATGCCGAGCGCTACCTGCGCAAGCATCGCAGTGGGCTGTCCCGGAAACTTTCCCATTGGCGCGATGTCCAGATCGCCCGCCAGGCACTCAAGCTGGCCGGCCAGCCGAACCTGGTGCTGGACCTGCCGTGCGGCGCCGGGCGCTTCTGGCCGATGCTGGCCGAGAAGGACAACCGGGTGATCATCGGCGCGGACAATTCCGCCGACATGATCGCCGTGGCCTGCGCCGGCCAGCCGGAGGAGGTTGTCAAACGCGTGCGACCTTTGCAGACTTCGGCGTTCGCCATCGATCTGCCGGACAACGCCGTCGACAGCATCTTCAGCATGCGCCTGATGCACCACATCGGTGAGCCGAGCGACCGCATGACCATGCTGCGCGAGTTCCACCGCGTGACCCGCGACAGCGTGATCCTCTCGCTGTGGGTCGACGGCAACTTCAAGGCCTGGAAACGCCGTCGCGCCGAGGAAGGGCGCAAGAAGCACGCGTACCAGAACCGCTTCGTGATTCCTGCCCGCAGCATCGAGGAGGAGTTCCGCCAGGCCGGTTTCTCGGTGCAGGACCATATCGATTTCGTCCCGCTGGTGCACATGTGGCGGGTCTACATTCTGCGTAAGGAGTAATGATGGGCGCTGATTTGGCAGCTCTGCAGCGAATTTCCGGTGAAGATGCCATCGATCGCTGGTTGCAGATTCCCGGCAAATGGGTAGAGGAGCCGAATCGGCGGCGGGGCGGCGAAAGCGGGGTCCAGCGCGTGCTGACCGACGATGGCCGCCTGCTCTATCGCAAGCAGCAGGTCGGGCATATCTACCGCGACCTGCTGCACCCCTTCGGCTACCCGACCGCCATCCGCGAGCGCGATGCGCTGCAGGCCGCCGCGAGCCTGGGCGTCAAGGTGCCGACCCTGGTCTACGCCGGCTGCCGCAAGGTGGACGGCGAATGGCAGGCGCTGCTGGTCACCGAGTCGCTGGACGGCTATTCGAGCCTGGAAGACTGCTACGCCCGCGGCGACCACGAGCGCTGGGGCGAGGCCGTGCACCAGCGCATCCTGCAGCAGTACGGCAAGACCCTCGCCAGGCTCAACCTGGGCCGCTGGCAGCATGGCTGCCTGTACCTCAAGCATGTCTTCGTCAAGGTCGAGGGCGAGCAGATCGACGTCGCCTTGATCGACCTGGAAAAAGCCCGCCAGCGCTTCAGCGCCCGCCGCGCGGCCCGCCACGACCTGCGCCAGGTGAAGCGCCGTTCGTCGTGGACGGAAGCGCAATGGCAAGCCTTTGTCTATGGTTACGAGGCGGCGTTTGGCAGCGCCATCAAAGGGTTGCAGGCATGAAACTAGAAATCACACGAAGTTTGCTCCTCGTTGGCGCCCTGGGCGTGGCAACGCTGGCGGCGGCTGCCTGGCATGAGCCGGGTCCCGAGGTGATCGGCTCCCATGGCGAGCAGGCCAGCTGCCGTGTGCCGGCGAACGTGCAGGCCAAACAGGCGGCGCGGCCGGACCACGATCTGCTGCTGTTCCTCTTTGGCATGTCGCAGGGTGGTGTCAGCGCGCCACGTTGAGCAGGGTCCGCCTCGGCGGTGAAGAAAAGAATGCCGTTTCTCCCTATGGGGGAAACGGCATTTTTCATGATGCGCCGGGGCCCGGCGTGGCCGGTGAATCCAATCGCGGACAAAGTCCGCCCGTGCCTCCCTGAACTCGTAGGAGCAACTGTCTTGCCGGCTGCGCCAAGGCGCGCCTCAACGGATGGGTTGAGCCTTGGCGAAACCCATGCGGTCGTGGTGATGGGTATCGCTCCGCTCAACGCCATCCTACGGGTCTTGTGTTTGCCGGAGGGCTACGGATTTTCTGCGCCTGCCGAACACATCCCGTTAGACTGCAAGCTGACGACAAGCGAGAGGCGAGCATGGCTGAGTCCGCATTCACCCCCTTCGGCGTGCAGAACCTGCTGGATACCGACTTCTACAAGCTGAGCATGATGCAGGCGGTGCTGCACAACTATCCCAACGTCGAGGTGGAGTGGGAGTTCCGTTGCCGCAACCGCGAGGACCTGCGCCCCTACCTGGCGCGCATCCGCGAGCGCATCGAGGCGCTGGCCGGGTTGAGCTTCAGCAGCGAGCAACTGGCCTTCCTCGAACGCATTCCCTTCTTCAAACCGGACTTCATCCGCTTCCTCGGCCTGTTCCGCTTCAACATGCGCTACGTGCAGACCGGCATCGAGAACGACGAGTTCTTCCTGCGCCTGAAAGGCCCCTGGCTGCACGTGATCCTCTTCGAGGTGCCGGTGCTGGCCAGCATCAGCGAGGCGCACAACCTGCAGCGTTATCCACAGGTGACCCTCGACCTGGTGCGCGAGCGCCTGCGCGACAAGCTCGACTGGCTGCGCCGCGAGGCCAGCGCCGAGGAACTGGCCGGCTTCAAGATGGCCGACTTCGGCACCCGCCGGCGCTTCTCCTATGCCGTGCAGGAATGCGTGGTGCGCGAGCTGAAGGCGAGCTTCCCCGGGCGCTTCGTCGGCACCAGCAACGTGCACCTGGCGCGCAAGCTCGACCTCAAGCCGCTGGGCACCATGGCCCACGAATGGCTGATGGCCCACCAGCAGCTCGGCCCGCGGCTGATCGACAGCCAGGCCGCCGCGCTGGACGCCTGGGTCCGCGAATACCGCGGCCAGCTGGGCATCGCCCTGACCGACGTGATCACCATGGACGCCTTCCTACGCGACTTCGACCTGTACTTCGCCAAGCTCTTCGACGGCCTGCGCCACGACTCCGGCGACCCGCTGGTCTGGGCGGAGAAGGCCATCGCCCACTACGAGAGCCTCGGCATCGACCCGCGCAGCAAGACCCTGGTGTTCTCCGACGGCCTCGACCTGCCGCGGGCGCTGCACATCTACCGCTCGCTGCGCGGGCGCATCGACGTCAGCTTCGGCATCGGCACCCATTTCACCTGCGACATCCCCGGCGTCGAGCCGATGAACATCGTGCTGAAGATGACCGCCTGCAACGGCCAGCCGGTGGCAAAAATCTCCGATACCCCGGGCAAGATGCAATGCAACGACGAGAATTTCGGCCGCTACCTCAAGCACGTCTTCCGCGTCGACGAGGCCCGCGGCTGAAAAGCGCTGCGGCGCCGTTGCGCTCGGGCGCGCGAAGCGCCAGTCTTGCCGGGTGACCTTCCGTTCACCAGGGGAGCAAGGATGTCAGCAAGCAACCAACTCATCATCGGCGCCGGTCCCGATGGCCAGCCCGTCAGCCAGCCGTGGAAGCTGGCCAACCGCCACGGCCTGATCGCCGGCGCCACCGGCACCGGCAAGACGGTGACCCTGCAGCACCTGGCCGAGAGCTTCAGCGATGCCGGCATCGCGGTGTTCGCCGCCGACATCAAGGGCGACCTCTGCGGCCTGGGCGCGGCGGGTAACCCGCAGGGCAAGGTGGCCGAGCGCATCGCCTCCATGCCCTGGTTGGGCTACCAGGCCAAGGCCTACCCGGTGAGCCTGTGGGACGTCGCCGGCCACAGCGGCCACCCGCTGCGCACCACCCTCAGCGAGATGGGCCCGCTGCTGCTGGGCAACCTGCTGGAGCTGACCGACAGCCAGCAGGCCGCGCTCTTCGCCGCCTTCAAGGTGGCCGACCAGCAGGGTCTGCTGCTGCTCGACCTGAAGGACCTCAAGGCGTTGCTCAATTACCTCAAGGACCACCCGGAAGTGCTCGGCGACGACCGCGCGCTGTTCACCGGCGCCTCGTCCCAGGCGCTGCTGCGGCGCCTGGCGACCCTCGAGCAGCAGGGCGCCGAGGCCTTCTTCGGCGAACCGGCGCTGCAGCTGGAAGACATCCTGCGCCCGGATTCCGACGGCCGCGGGCGCATCCACCTGCTCGACGCCAGCAAGCTGGTGCACGAGGCGCCCAAGGTCTACGCCACCTTCCTGCTCTGGCTGCTGTCGGAGCTGTTCGAGCAGCTGCCCGAGCGCGGCGATGCCGACAAGCCGGTGCTGGCGCTGTTCTTCGACGAGGCGCACCTGCTGTTCAACGGCACGCCCAAGGCCCTGCACGACCGCCTGGAGCAGGTGGTGCGGCTGATCCGCTCCAAGGGCGTGGGCGTGTACTTCGTCACCCAGTCGCCCAGCGACCTGCCGGACGACGTCCTGGCCCAGCTCGGCCTGCGCATTCAGCACGGCCTGCGCGCCTTCACCGCGAAGGAGCAGAAATCCCTGCGCGCGGTGGCCGACGGCTTCCGCCCGAACCCGGCGTTCGACACCCTGAAGGTGCTCACCGAACTGGGCATCGGCGAAGCGCTGGTGGGCACCCTGGAAGAGAAGGGCACCCCGGCCATGGTCCAGCGCGTGGCCATCGCCCCGCCGCAGTCGCGCATCGGCCCGCTGACCGACGCCGAGCGCGCGCAGATCATCCGCACTTCGCCCCTGGCCGGGCGCTACGACAAGCCGATCGACCGCGAATCGGCCTACGAGCGCCTGACCGGCCGCACCGACGAGAAGATGGCGCCCAGCGAAACCAAGGCCGACGCCGGCAGCAGCCTGGGCAGCATGGCCGGGGAAATCCTCGGCAACCTGGCCAGCCAGACCATGAAGACGGTGGTGCGCCAGGCCGCCAACCAGATCGGCCGCGAGCTGGTGCGCGGGCTGATGGGCTCGCTGCTGGGCGGCAAGCGGCGGTAGGTGGGCATATCGCTTACAGCCGGCGCCGCGATGCTCTTCGTAGGATGGGTTGAGCTTGCGAAACCCATGCGGTTGCGGTGATGGGTATCGCTTCGCTCAACGCCATCCTACGAAAAGCCGTGCTTCCTGGAACCGTAGGAGCGGACTCCGTCCGCGATGGGCTGGGCATGAGATCGGTGTATCGGCGAATAACCGCGAACGGTTATTCGCCCTACGGGTGCCCATGCCCCGCACCCTTGTAGGAGCGCGCCCTGCGCGCGATTCGCGGGCAAGGCCCGCTCCTGCAGGTGGCCTCTTGCGAACATGAAAAAGGCGCCCGCAGGCGCCTTGTTCATGGATGGCGGTTCAGATACGGAAGCTGTCCACCAACTGCCGCAGCCGCCCGGCCTGGGTCTCCAGGTCGGCGCAGGCGCGCAGGGTGGCCTTGAGGTTCTCCACGCCCTCCTGGTTGAGGGTGTTGATCTCGGTGATGTCCATGTTCAGCGAGTCGACCACCGCGGTCTGTTCCTCGGTGGCGGTGGCTACCGACTGGTTCATCGCATCGATCTCGCTGATCCGCCCGGTCACGCTGGCCAGGCGCTGGCCGGCGCGGTTGGCGATCTCCACGCTCTCCAGGCTGTAGCGCTGGCTTTCGCCCATGGTGGTGACCGCCTCGCGGGCGCCCACCTGCAGTTCCTCGATCATGCCCTGGATCTGCTGCGCGGCCTCCTGGGCGCGGTGCGCCAGGTTGCGCACCTCGTCGGCCACCACGGCGAAGCCGCGGCCCGCCTCGCCGGCGCGGGCGGCTTCGATGGCGGCGTTGAGCGCCAGCAGGTTGGTCTGTTCGGAGATGCCCTTGATCACTTCGAGAATCTGCCCGATGTTCACCGTGCGGCTATTCAGCGACTCGATGTGGGTGCTGGCGTAGCTGATCTTCTCCGACAGCTGGTTCATCGCGCTGATGGTCTGCTCCACCACCTGGCGGCCGTCGCCGGCCTGGTGGCTGGCGTCGCTGGCGTGGTGCGAGGCATCGGCGGCGTTGCGGGCGATCTCCTGGGCGGCGGCGCCCAGCTCGTTGATCGCCGCGGCCACGCTGTTGGTGCGGTTGGCCTGCTCGTCGGAGTTAGCCATGGACGAGTTGGAGGCGTTGACCACCAGTTGCGACACGTCATGCAGCTGGCGCGCGGTGCCGGCCACCTCGCGGATGGACTCGTGGATACGCTCGACGAAGCGGTTGAAGGCTTCGGCCAGGGCGCCGAACTCGTCGCGGCTGTGCACCGCCAGGCGCTTGGTCAGGTCGCCTTCGCCCTGGGCGATGTCCTGCATGGCGCGGCCCATGGCGGTGAGCGGCTGCATCAGCACGCGGATCAGCATGCCCAGCAGCAGAAGGATCGCGACTATGGCGACCAGCGCGGCTATCACCGCCGAGGTGCGGAAGTCGCTGAGCATGGCGTAGGCCTTGTCCTTGTCGATGGACAGGCCGATGTACCAGTTCACCGAAGGCAGGCCCTTGACCGGGGCGAAGGCGAGGATGCGGGTAGAGCCGTTGAGCTCGCTCTCGCTGAAGCCGCTGCCGATCCGCGGGGTGTTCTGCGGGTAGATTTCGCTGAGGTTCTTCATCACCTGCTGCTTGTCCGGGGCGACCAGCACCTTGCCGTCGCCGCTGACCAGGAAGGCGTAGCCCATGCCGCTGAAGTCCAGCGAGTTGATGATTTGCACGATGGCCTGCAGGTTGAGGTCGCCGCCGACCACGCCCACCGTCTTGCCGGCGGCTTGGGCCGGCGTGGCGATGGTGATGATCAGCTGGCCGGTGGCGGCATCGACGTAGGGTTCGGTCAGGGTGGTGCCGCCGGCGGCCAGGGCGTCCTTGTACCAGGGGCGGGTGCGCGGGTCGTAGCCGTCGGGCATCTTGTCGTCCGGGCGCATGGTGAAGGTGCCGTCGGCCTGGCCGAGGTAGGTGAAGCTGAAGGTCGAGGTCAGCGCCTTCTGCTCCAGCAGGCCGCCGAGGCTGGCCGGCGCGCTGTCGCGGCCGATGCTCTGGGCGGTGTGTTCCACCAGCAGGATGCGCCCGCTGAGCCAGTTCTGGATGTTGCTGGCGGTGACTTCACCCATTTCCTGCAGGTAGGACTCCAGGTCCGCGCGGATGGCGTTGCGCTGCAGGGAGTCGTTGTACAGGGTGAAGAGCGCGAATGCGGCGAAAACCACCAGAGAAGCGGCCAGCAGTATTTTGTGGCTGAACTTCAGGTTCTTCATCATCTTGTTTTTGCATCCAGGGATGGGGCCAGTGATTTGGGGGCCTCGGCGATGGTTCCGAGCCCCCGGACTACAGACCGCGCGCCGGGTGGGGCGGCGGTGGGGCCGCCCGCGGGTGACGTGCGGCCGGTGGCACTCCTGTGCCGGGAAGCCCTTGCCTGGGGCTGAAGCGCCGGCTGATGCGGCTTTCAGACAAGAAGTCGGCATTTTCCGTAGGAAGCTTTAGCGAGGCGGACGAACGGTAGCGGCCGGAGGGTGAAAGGCAGAGAAGTGTGTAGGGCGTATAACGCTCCGCGTTATACGCCGCTTGGCCTTGGTTCCAGGCCCTTGCATGGTGGAGCCCGAACCTCTGTTTCCGCGCATTCCGGGCTCGGCCAGGAGATGGCCTGTGGATGAGGTGTATCGGCGTATAACCGCGAACGGTTATACGCCCTACGGGTGCCCATGCCTCGCACCCTTGTAGGAGCGCGCCCTGCGCGCGATTCGCGGGCAGGGCCCGCTCACTACAGATGGCATCTTGCGAGCATGAAAAAGGCGCCCGCAGGCGCCTTGTTCATGGATGGCGGATCAGATACGGAAACTGTCCACCAGATGCCGCAGGCGTCCGGCCTGGGTTTCCAGGTCGGCGCAGGCGCGCAGGGTGGCCTGGAGGTTTTCCACGCCTTCCTGGTTGAGGGTGTTGATCTCGGTGATGTCCATGTTCAGCGAATCGACCACCGCGGTCTGCTCCTCGGTGGCGGTGGCCACCGACTGGTTCATCGCGTCGATCTCGCTGATCCGTCCGGTCACGCTGGCCAGGCGCTGGCCGGCGCGGTTGGCGATTTCCACGCTCTCCAGGCTGTAGCGCTGGCTTTCGCCCATGGTGTTGACCGCCTCGCGGGCGCCGACCTGCAGTTCCTCGATCATGCCCTGGATCTGCTGCGCCGATTCCTGGGCGCGGTGCGCCAGGTTGCGCACCTCGTCGGCCACCACGGCGAAGCCGCGGCCCGCCTCGCCGGCGCGGGCGGCTTCGATGGCGGCGTTGAGCGCCAGCAGGTTGGTCTGCTCGGAGATGCCCTTGATCACTTCGAGGATCTGCCCGATGTTCACCGTGCGGCTGTTCAGCGCCTCGATGTGGGTGCTGGCGTAGCTGATCTTCTCCGACAGCTGGTTCATCGCGGCGATGGTCTGCTCCACTACTTGACGGCCGTCGCCGGCCTGGTGGCTGGCGTCGCTGGCGTGGTGCGAGGCATCGGCGGCGTTGCGGGCGATTTCCTGGGCGGCGGCGCCCAGCTCGTTGATCGCCGCGGCCACGCTGTTGGTGCGGGTGGCCTGCTCGTCGGAGTTGGCCATGGACGAGTTGGAGGCGTTGACCACCAGCTGCGACACGTCATGCAGCTGGCGCGCGGTGCCGGCCACTTCGCGGATGGATTCGTGGATGCGCGCGACGAAGCGGTTGAAGGCCTCGGCCAGCAGGCCGAACTCGTCGCGGCTGTCGACCTTCAGGCGCTTGGTCAGGTCGCCCTCGCCCTGGGCGATGTCCTGCATGGCGCGGCCCATGTCGGTGAGCGGCTGCATCAGCACGCGGATCAGCATGCCCAGCAGGAAGATGATCGCGACGATGGCGACCAGGGTGGCGATCACCGCCGAGGTGCGGAAGTCGCTGAGCATGGCGTAGGCGGCGCTCTTGTCCAGCACCAGGGCGACGTACCAGGACACCCCCGGCAGGCCCTCGACGCGGGTCATGGAGACCAGTTGCGTATGGCCGTCGACTTCCACTTCCTGCACGCCGGGGCGGACCTGCGGCGCGCCGTGCGGGTAGACCTCGGCGAGGTTCTTGAACACCTTCGCGTCGTCCGGGTGCAGGAGGATCTTGCCGGCGTCGCTGACCAGGAAGGCATAGCCGTCGCCGTCGAACTTCAGCGAGTTGAGGATGGCGGTGATGGTCTGCAGCTTCATGTCGCCGGCGGCCACGCCGACCAGTTGGCCGTTGCGCATGACCGGCATGGACATGGCGAGGATCTGCTCCTTGGTGCCGGCGTCGAGGAAGGGCTCGGTGACGATCAGCCGGCCGGCGGCCGCGGCGTCCTTGTACCAGCCGCGCTGGCGCGGGTCGTAGCCGTCGGGCATGGGCGAGTAGGGGCGCATGGTGAAGACGCCGCTGGCGGCCTCGCCCAGGTACACCGATTCGAAGTTCCGTTGCAGCACCTGCTGCTCCAGCACGTGCTGGATGCGCTCGGCGGTGGGCTCGCCATCGGCCAGTTGCGCGGCTTCCATCTCCACCAGGTGGATGCGGCCTTCCAGCCAGCTCTGGATATTGCTGGCGGTGAGGCTGCCGATCTCGCGCAGGTAGGAGTCGGTGTCCTCCTGGATGGCGCGGCTCTGGCGGAAGTCGTTGAAGAAGATGAAGCAGGCGAAGGCGAAGATCACCACGAGGGAGGCCGCCAGAAGGATCTTCTTGGCGAAGGACAGCGAGCGAAGCATGGGTAGAGCATCCTGCGGGAACGACGGTGTGGGCAGGTTGTATCGGCCGTCTTCTGTAGGACTTTAGCTTTGTGATGGGAAAATGACGTCAGAAAAGAATGACGGATCCCGCGGGCATCGTTCAGGTGAACGTCAGTTGCAGCAGATAGCCGGCAAAGATCGAGAAAACGAAGGGAAATGACTTGGAACGGCTGGCATCGAAGGATTTCAGCCGCGCCACGACGGGCTGCGGAAGCCTGTTCGAGTCGATCGAAAGCCTGCTGCCCAGCATCAGCAGCAGCGTCGCCAGGCAGGCCAGGCCCAGGCTGTAGAGCAGGGTGTCGGGGTCGCTGGCCAGGCCCAGCGCGGCCAGCAGCTTGACGTCCGCCGCGCCCAGCTTGCCGAGCCAGTAGCCGGGCAGGCTCAGCGCGAGGCCCAGGGCCGCCGCGGCAAGGGCGGCCGCCACGGAATGCTGGGTCAGGCTGTGGCCGTGCAGGTACAGGTAGGCGGCGGCCGCGGCCAGGCCGCCGAAGGTCAGCAGGTTGTCCACCTTGCGGCGGTGCAGGTCCTGGTAGGCACAGGCGGCCAGCCAACCGAGCAGCATCCATGTCGCCAGCATTCGCTCGTGTCCTGCTCAGGTCAGGCCCGGATGGCCAGGCGACGCCTGCGCGGGGCAGGCGTCGGCGGGGCCGTCAGTAGAAGCGCGAGGCCAGCCAGAACAGGCCGGCGGCCAGGGCCATGGAGGTGGGCAGGGTGAGGATCCAGGCCATCAGGATGTTGCGCACGGTGCCGCCCTGCAGGCCGCTGCGGTTGGCGACCATGGTGCCGGCCACGCCCGAGGACAGCACGTGGGTGGTGGACACCGGCAGGCTGTAGAGGTTGGCCATGCCGATCGCCGCGGTGGCGGTGAGCTGGGCGCTGATGCCCTGGGCGTAGGTCATGCCCTGCTTGCCGATCTTCTCGCCGACGGTGAGCACCACGCGCTTCCAGCCGACCATGGTGCCCACGCCCAGGGCCAGGGCCACCGCGATGATCACCCAGAAGGGCGCGTATTCGGTGGTGCTGGTCAGGTCCTTGCGCAGCTTCTCCAGGTCGGCCTTCTCGCGCGCCGGCAGGCTGTCGAGCTTGCCGACCTTCTTCGCGGTGTCGTCCAGGCACAGCAGGTAGCGGCGCACCTGCACGCGGCTGTCGGCGGACAGCTCGTTGTAGCTGGAGATGCCCTTGATGTCGCTCAGCAGGCCCTTGAGGGTGGATTCGGTCTGCTTCGCTTCGCAGCGGTACAGCTCGGGCATCTCGCCGTCGGCGCCCTTGCCCAGGGCGAGCATGTCGCCGAGCACGTCGGTGTGGCGCTGGTAGAACTGGCTGAGGTGGATGGCGGCGTCGCGGGTGCGTTCGATCTGGTAGGTGGTGCTGTTGAGGTCGAGGACGAACTTGGCGGGGACGATGCCGATCAGCACCAGCATGATCAGGCCGATGCCCTTCTGGCCGTCGTTGGAGCCGTGGACGAAGCTCACGGTCATGGCCGAGAGCACCAGCACCAGGCGGTTCCAGAACGGCGGGTGCTTCTTCTCGTCGACTTCGCGGCGGGTTTCCGGGGTCTTGTGCATCTTCGACAGCGGGTACATCCACTTCAGGCCGATCAGCACCAGGGCCGCGACGATGAAGCCGGCCAGCGGCGAGAAGATCAGCGACATGGCGATGTCGATCGCCTTCTGCCAGTTCACCCCGTCGGCCAGCGGCACACCGGTGATGACTGCGTTGGCCAGGCCCACGCCGAGGATCGAGCCGATCAGGGTGTGCGAACTGGAGGCGGGGATGCCGAAGTACCAGGTGCCCAGGTTCCAGGCGATGGCCGCGGCCAGCAGCGAGAACACCATGGCCAGGCCGTGGCCGCTGTTGACGTTGATCAGCAGTTCCACCGGTAGCAGGTGCACGATGGCATAGGCCACGCCGACGCCACCGAGCAGCACGCCGAGGAAGTTGAAGATGCCGGAGAGGATGACCGCGCGGTAGGGCGACATGGCCTTGGTGTAGATCACCGTGGCCACCGCGTTGGCGGTGTCATGGAAGCCGTTGATGAACTCGAAGGCCAGGACGAAGCCCAGCGCCAGCACCAGGCTGATGCCTACCCAGAGGTCGAGTCCGCTGAAGAGATCGAACATGAAGTTTCTGTGACCGGTCGGTGACGGGGCGGCGATTATGCCAGAAGCGATAGGATGTCGTCTGAAACCTGAAGCGATTCTCGGAATCCAGCGACACCCGGTCGCACGGGGCTTGCAGCGCTGCGGGCAATGCGCTGCAACGTTTTCGGGGGGCCGTCGCGGCTCAGTTCGCGTCCTGTTCGGCCTGGCGTTGCTGGGCCTTCTGCAGGTCGGTCTGCATCTTCTCCAGTTCCCGGTCGAAGGCCTTGTCCTGCACGGTCGGGCGCTTGCGCCAGGGCTTCTTGTCGGGGTCGGGCTGGGCGGCGTAGAGGGTGACCTCGCCGCCATAGACATCCTTGTAACGCTGTTCCTGGCGCTCCAGTTCGGCGCGCAGTTCGTCTTTCGTCACCTGTGTTCCTGATGGCGTGTGGCTGATGGGGGGATATGCGGGGAAAGCATAGCAGGCGCGATTATAACCGCTGGCGGGGCGCTGTCAGCCGTGACCGGGGCACGCGGGTGGGCTCGCACAAATGTAACAGCAGGCTACGCTCAGGAAGCGATCAACATTCGAGGAGACCGCTCCATGATCAAGCTCCGCCTTCCCCTGCTGCTGTGCGCGCTGTTGTTCTCGGTGCAGGGTTTCGCCGCCAACACCGCCCAGCAGGAAAAGATGAAGACCTGCAACGCCGACGCCACCGCCAAGTCGCTGAAGGGTGATGAGCGCAAGACCTTCATGAGCAGCTGCCTGAAAGCCGGCGGCGGCGATACCGGCAAGAAGCTGACGCCGCAGCAGGAGAAGATGGCCCAGTGCAACAAGGACGCCGCGGCCAAGGCGCTGAAGGGCGATGAGCGCAAGACGTTCATGAGTGGGTGCCTGAAGAAATAGCGGGGGCGGGGCGCAGGTGTGGCCGGGGCGTCCGGCGTGGCCGGTGAATCCGATCGCGCTTCCCTGGGGCCGTAGAAGCAACTGGCGCTCTTCGTAGGATGGGTTGAGCCTTGGCGAAACCCATGCGGTCGTGGTGATGGGTATCGCTTCGCTCAACACCATCCTACGGGGCATTGCGTTTGTCGGAGGGATAGGACTCTGTCCGCGGTGGAGCCGCGTTCCGCGTTCGTGGGAATAGCGAGGTGGACGGTGCGAGAGGACAAGGCCCGCTCGCTCAAACTCCCGAGCACAATAACCAGGCCACCGCCAGCAGATAGAACAACACCGACCCATCTTCGCTCAACGGCGACTGGACGTAATGACGTGCGTTCATGCCTTCACCTCCGCCGACCAGTAACCCTGGGCGTTGCGGAAGGGCTGCCGGGCCATCTGCTCCGGGCGGGTGATGCCGTTGGCGCGCAGGGCGTTGACCAGCGCCGAGAAGGACTTCGCGGTATAGCTCATGGCGGGCTCCTTGCGTTCCGTCAGTGGGGGACGGAGCTATGAAAACGCAACGGCCACCATCAACGGAAATGGAACTTCCTGCTTTCGACTATTGATGAAATCGATGAAAGACCCGGCTCACCAGTCCAGCTGCAACTGGCTGTCGAACTGCCGCGGCCGGCCCGTCAGCGGGTCGTCGAAGGCCAGGTGCCGGGCCAGCAGCTGCAGCGGGCGGGAATAGTCGTCGCTGCGCCGCTGCTCTTCCGGCAGCAGCTGTGGATAAAGCGGATCGTTGCGCAGCGCCGCACCCAGGGCGGCCATGTGCACGCGCAACTGGTGGCGCTTGCCGCTCACCGGATAGAGCGCGTAGCGCCACCAGTGCTCGCGGCGCTCCAGCACCTCGATGCGGGTTTCGCTGTTGATCGCGCCCTCGGCCTCGCGCATGAGGATGAAGGGCTCGCCGTCCACCAGGCGGCTGCGCCGCACGTGGGGGAAGTCCAGCTGCGGCAGCGGCGGGGCGATGGCCTCGTAGCGCTTGTGCATGCGCCGCTCGCGGAACAGCGCCTGGTAGGCCGCGCGGCTGGCCGGGTTGGCCGAGAACAGCACCAGCCCGGCGGTGGGCCGGTCGATGCGGTGCAGCGGCACCAGCAGCGGGTTGTCCAGGCGCCGGGCCAGGCGCGCCAGCAATGTCTGTTCGACGTACTGCCCTGACGGCGTCACCGGCAGGAAGTGCGGCTTGTCGGCCACCACCAGGTGCTCGTCGACGTGCAGGATGCGTTCTTCGAAGGGGATAGGCGTTTCCGCCTCCACCTCGCGGAAGTAGTGCACGCGCAGGCCCTCGCGGTGCGGTGTGCTGGCGTCCAGCGGCTTGCCCTCGGCGTCCAGCACGCGGCCGCGGGCCAGGCGCAGCAGCCAGGTCTCGCGGGGGATCGCCGGGAAGCGCGCGCACAGGCAGTCGAGCACCGTCGACCAGGGCCCGGCCGGCAGGTGCAGGGTGCTGGCGCGGTGCTGGGCGGCGGAAAACGGCTTCTCGGACATGGGCGGCGGTGGCGGTCGGGGGCGTGCATTAGGCCGCAGATGGGAGTCGCCGTCAAAGGCCGCCCGGCGCTCAGTGGGACAGCCGCGCGGCCAGTTCGTCGACTTCCTCGGCCCAGTCCGAGTCCTCTTCCAGGGCCTCGCGGATGAAGGCCGCCTGGGCCTCGTTCCAGAAGGGCGCGTCGGCCAGGGCCTGGTCCGCGGGCAGGCGGTGCGCGGCGAGGAAGGCGTCGATCTCCTGGCGGCCGCTGGGCAGGCCCAGTTGCTTGAACAGTTCGGCGAAGGTGTGGGGTGTGGTGTCCATGGCGGGCCTCCTGTGGTCGGTCGTGCATCAACTATAGGCGTTCGGCGCGGGCCGGTCGGCCGCGGAATCGATAGGTGGCTTTCAATTTTCCCGGCATCGGGCAATGATGGCGCAGTCCCTGACATCCCCTCGCGCCAGGCCCGTTCTTCATGAGCTCTCCCGAGCAGCGTCCGCACGCCGTCACCCTGCAGATCGTCTCGATCGTCGGTTTCACCTTCCTGCTGTTCCTGTGCATCGGCTTCCTGCTGCCGGTGCTGCCCGGCTTCGTCCACCATGACCTGGGCTTCGACGCCACCACCGCGGGCCTGGTGATCGGCGCGCAGTACCTGGCGACCCTCGCCTCGCGGCCGCTGGCCGGGCGCCTGACCGACACCCTGGGGGCCAAGCGCGCGGTGATCTACGGCCTGTTCAGCCTGGCCGGCGGCGGGGCGCTGGTGCTGCTGGCCACCAGCCTGCAGGCGCTGGCCTGGACGAGCCTGGCGCTGCTGCTGGGCAGCCGCCTGCTGATCGGCTTCGCCCAGGGCCTGATGGGCATCGGCACGGCGAGCTGGGGCATCGCCCGGGTCGGCGCGCAGAACACCGCGCGGGTGATCTCCTGGAACGGCATCGTCTGCTACGGCGGCATCGCCCTGGGCGCGCCGCTGGGCGTGGGCATGGCCGCGCAGCTGGGGCTGTGGAGCCTGGGCGCCGGCATCCTGGCGCTGGCCGGCCTCGGCCTGCTGCTGGCTCGCGGCAAGGCGCCGGCGCCGATCATCGCCGGCACGCGCATGGCCTTCTTCGCCGTGCTCGGCCGGGTGCTGCCCTACGGTATGTGCGTGGCCCTGGGCTCCATCGGCTTCGGCAGCCTGGCCACCTTCATCACCCTCTACTACGGCAGCCGCGGCTGGGCCGACCCGGCCTGGTGCCTGAGCCTGTTCGGCATCAGCTTCGTCGGCGCGCGGCTGCTGCTGTCCTGGACCATCAACCGTTTCGGCGGCTTCAACGTGGCGGTGCTCTGCCTGCTGGTGGAAAGCGCCGGCCTGCTGCTGTTGTGGCAGGCGCCGAGCCCGGCCTTCGCCCTGCTCGGCACGGCGCTGACCGGCGCCGGGCTGTCGCTGGTGTACCCGGCGCTGGGCGTCGAGGCGGTGCTGCGCATTCCCGCCGCCAGCCGCAGTTCGGCGCTGGGCGCCTACGCGCTGTTCTTCGACCTGGCCCTGGGCCTGGCCGGCCCGCTGATGGGCGCGGTGGCCGCGCACTCGGACTACGCCAGCATCTTCCTGGTGGCCGCGCTGCTGGCCGCCTGCGGCTTCCTCATCTGCCTCTGGCTGCTGCGCTTCACCCGCCAGCGCCACGAGGAACTGGACTTCGACTAGACTGCGGCATCCCCCGCCGTGACCGCTTCCCATGGACATCGAACTGGCGCGCACCTTCCTGGAAATCGCCCGTGGCGGCAGCTTCGTCGCCGCCGCGCAGCGCCTGCACGTGACCCAGACCACGGTCACCGCGCGGGTGCACAACCTCGAGACGCAACTGGGCTGCCGGCTGTTCCAGCGCAGCCGCGCCGGCGCCCGGCTGACCGATGACGGCGAGCGCTTCCTCGGCTACGCCAACCAGCTGGTGCAGACCTGGGACGCGGCGCGCCGCGACCTGCCGCTGCCGGCGGGCTACCGCGAGGTGCTCAACATCGGCGGCGAGCTGAGCCTGAGCAACCCGCTGATGCTCGCCTGGACGGTGCGCCTGCGCCAGCGCATGCCGGCCCTGGCCCTGCACGCCGAGATCGGCAGCGGCGAGCGCCTGCAGAAGCAGCTGGAGCTGGGTGTGCTCGACGCCGCGCTGGTCTACCGCCCGGACTACTGGCCGGGCATGCAGGTGGAGCAGTTGCTGGAGGAGAAGCTGATCCTGGTGCGCTCGACGCAGCAGCCGGAGCCCTACATCTACATCGACTGGGGCGAGGAATTCCGCCGCCAGCACGACGCCGCGCTGCCCGACCGGGCCCACGCCGCCACCAGCTTCAGCCTCGGCCCGCTGGCCCTGCAGCACCTGCTGCAATGCGGCGGCAGCGGCTACTTCCGCACGCGGGTGGTGCACAGCTACCTGCAGGCCGGGGTGCTGGAGCGGGTACCGCTGGCGCCGGAATTCATCTACCCGACCTACCTGGTGTATTCCCGCGAGAAGGATTCACCGGCGCTGCAGAACGCCCTGGCCATCCTCCGCGAGGTGGTGGCCGGGGACATCGACTGGTCGCAGCGCTGGGACTACGAGGCCTAGACCGCCACCTGCAGGGCGCGCTCGGCCTGCACCTGCGGCTGCAGCCAGAGGTGGCGGAAGGCGGCGATCAGGTCGGTCTGGCTGAGCATGCCGACCAGCCGGCCGGCGCCGTCGACCACCGGCAGGCAGTGGCGGCCCTGGTCGGAGAGCAGCTGGATCAGCTCCGGCAGCTGGGCGTCCTCGCGCAGCGATTGCACGCGGTGCGTCATCAGGTTGCCGACGCGCTGGCCGAAAGGCGAGCGCAGGCGGCGCTGGCCGCGGAACAGGTCGCTCAAGGTGAGGATGCCCACCAAGTGGCCGCGGTCGAGCACCGGCAGGGCCTTGAGGTGGTGCTTGTCGAGCAGGCCCCAGGCTTCCTCGATGCGCGCGTCCGGGCTGACCGAGCGGATGTCGCGGGACATGATGTCGCGCGCGCGGATGCCGCCCAGCAGGCGTTCGCTGGCGTGCTTCTCGGCGGCTAGCAGCAGGCGTTCGAGGTCCTCGGGGGTGACGTCGACGAAGCCGCCGGCGCTGGCCAGGGCGCTTTCCAGGTCGTCGGCATGCAGGCCCAGGCGCTCGCCGGGCAGCGGGTCGGCGGTCAGGTGCGGGTTGCTGGCCGGGACGGCGAGCTTGCGCGGGTAGGGCGCGCGGGTGAGGTTGTTGTAGACCAGGGCCACGCCGATCAGCGCCAGCGAGGCCACGCCCACCGGCAGCAGCAGGTGCAGCAGATGCTGGTCCACTAGCGGCCCGCCCACGGCCAGGCTGAAGGCCATGGCCGTGCTCGGCGGATGCAGACAGCGCAGGCCGAGCATCAGCAGCACCGCCACCACCATGGACAGCGATGCCTGCGGCCAACTGTGGCCGAGCCAGTGGCCGAGCAGCAGGCCCACCAGCGCCGCCACCAGGTTGCCGCCCAGCAGCGACCAGGGCTGCGCCAGCGGGCTGGACGGCACGGCGATGGCCAGCAGGGCCGAGGCGGCCAGCGGCGGGCCGATGCGCAGCATGGTGTCGACGCCGAACAGCCAGGCGCACAAGGGCATGCACAGGCCCAGGGCGAACCCGCAGCCGAGCACGGCGCGCAGCCAGTCGCGGTTGGACGAGGGGCCGGCGCAGGGCGCCAGGCGGTGCAGCCAGGAACCGAAGGCAGCGGCTTTCATCGCGGCACCTCGCGGGAGGCGCCGGGAAGGGGGGCAGTCAATGGATGCATGTCACGCAGGCACCGCGCATCACGATTCCGGCCTGGGGCCGGTCGGGCGGGCGCTTCCTTATGGTTGGTCGAGCGGCGTTCTGTCGCAGGGGCGAGGCCGACGGCCATCCTAGACAGCGTGACGATCCATATCCAATGAATGTTATTGCTGTTTGAGTGCAGTATCGGTGAAGTGTGGGCTCGCCCGCGCGGGCCTCACACCGGCGGGAAGGCCTTGAACGCCGCCAGTGTCTCGGCATGGGCGGTCCAGTCGCGCAGGGCCGGGTAATCGTCGGCGGCCACGCGCTCGGCATGCACCAGTTGGATGAAGGTCCAGGCCACGGCGGCGCTCAGGCCGGCCTGGTCGAGGCGGCCGTCGCGCGGCAGCGGCTGCGTCAGCAGCTCCAGTTCCAGGCCGGCGCAGGCGGCGCGCAGCTGCTGGTCCACCCGGGCGTACCAGGCGGCGTCGCGGCGGGCCTCGTCGCGCTGCAGCTCGTAGTACAGCTGCACGGCCTTCTCGCAGGCCGCCAGGGCCAGGCCCAGCAGGCGCGTGGCGCGCACCCGCTCGGCCGGCTCGGCGGGCATCAGGCTGCGCCCGGCCTGGTGTTCGGCCAGGTCGATGATCAGGCTCGAATCCATCAGCACCTGGCCGTCGTCCAGCACCAGGCTGGGCGCCTTGACCACCGGGTTGATGGCGCGGAACTCCTCGACGTGGCGGAACACCGAGAGCGAGCGGTGGCTGAAGTCGACGTCCAGCAGGCGCAGGCTGATGGCCACGCGGCGGACGTAGGGCGAGTCGAGCATTCCGATCAGTTGCATGGAGGCATCCTGTTATTGGAGATTACATGGGGTAGCCGGCCGTGAGGGCCGCATGGCAGCGCTGCTGTCGCTAAATCTAGCGGCTGGAAAGGCCGGAAAAAATCGACGATTTATAACTGCAAGGGTTAGCAGAACTTACATGAGCGCCTATCCACCCCTGTCCGCGCTGCGCAGCTTCGAGGCCGTGGCCCGGCTCGGCAGCGTGACCCAGGCCGCCGCCGAGCTGCACGTCACCCACTCGGCGGTCAGCCAGCAGGTGCGCCAGCTGGAGGAACTGCTCGGCGTCACCCTGCTGCAGCGCGAGGGCCGCGGCCTGCGCCTGAGCGAGGAGGGCCGCCTCTACGCCTTGCAGGTGCGCCGCGCCCTGCGCGACATAGCCGAAGCCACGCGCCTGGCGCGGGCGCGGCCCAGCGAGGGGGAACTGGTGGTGGCGGTGCTGCCGTCCTTCGCCCAGCAATGGCTGCTGCCGCGCCTGCCGGCGTTCCGCGAACGCCATCCCGAATACCGCCTGCGCCTGCTGGCCAGCCTGGAAGTGATCGATCTGCGCCAGGGCCTGGCCGACGTGGCCATCCGCATCGGTCAGGGGCACTGGGAGGGCCTGGCCCAGCAACGCCTGTTCGACGACGAACTGCTGGCGGTCTGCGCCCCGCACTTCAACGGCGGGCGCCTGCCGCGCACGCCGCAGCAGATCCTCGCCGGCCCGCTGATCCACGGCTTCGAGTCCTGGCTGCCCTGGTGCCAGGCGGCGGGCGTGGCGCTGCCCGAAGGCGACGGCCTGTTCACCGTCAACGACTCCAACCTGGTGGTGGAAGCCCTGCGCCTGGGCCTGGGCATAAGCGTCGAACGCCGCAGCCTGGTGGCCGGCGCCCTGGCCCGCGGCGAACTGGTGCAACTGGGCGAGGTCAGCGCGCCCTACGCCTACCCCTACTGGCTGGTGTGGCCACAGCGGGAGGAGACGCGGACCAAGGTGGCGGTGTTTGCCCAGTGGTTGGCGGAGGAGGTGGAAGAGTACCTGGGGCGGGGTGATTCGCGTCCATCGTAGGGCGGATAACCGTTTGCGGTTATCCGCCGTTTCACCCAGCTCATGCCCGGCTTCGCGGTCGAGCTCGGAGTGCCTGGAAGCAAGTGCTCCGTGGCCCAACCCGAAGCGCCTGGGGTCGAGGTCAAACGGCGGATAACGCCGTAGGCGTTATGCGCCCTACACCTGGCCTAGCCTTGGCGTAGGGCGAATAACCGTTCGCGGTTATCCGCCGTTTCACCCAGCACATGCCCGGCTTCGCGGTCGAGCCCAGAGTGCCCGGAAGCAGGTGCTCCGTGGCCCAATCCGAAGCGCGCCTGGGATCGAGGTCAAACGGCGGATAACGCCGTAGGCGTTATGCGCCCTACGCCTGGCCCAGCCTTGGCGTAGGGCGAATAACCGTTCGCGGTTATCCGCCGTTTCACCCAGCTCATGCCCGGCTTCGCGGTCGAGTTCGGAGTGCCCGGAAGCAGGTGATCCGTGGCCCGACCCGAAGCGCGCCTGGGATCGAGGTCAAACGGCGGATAACGCCATAGGCGTTATGCGCCCTACACCTGGCCCAGCCAAAGCATGCGCTTCGCGACACAGAACGTCGCCCCACCCCGATACAATCCCCCACCTTGGGAAAAACCCTCCCACCCCACCCCGGCTTCTGCTCAAATTGCCGGGCCCCCCGGCAAACCTGGAGAAACGATGAGCGAAGCCCTGAGCCCCGGCCTGATGGTCATCCACGGCAACCACCCCGAGGCGCTGCGCGACCTGCTGGTGGCCTGGATGGCGCGCTACCCGCTGGCGCCGCTGGAAAGCGAAACCATCCTGGTGCAGAGCAACGGCATCGCCCAGTGGCTGAAACTGGCCCTGGGCCGCGACGTCGCCGACGGCGGCTGCGGCATCACTGCGGCGCTGGACGTGCAGCTGCCTGCGCAGTTCCTCTGGCGCGCCTACCGCGGCGCGCTGGGCAAGGACCAGGTGCCGGAAGTCTCGGTGCTGGACAAGGCGCCGCTCACCTGGCGCCTGATGCGCCTGCTGCCGACCCTCCTGGCGCGCGAGGAATTCCAGGCCCTGCGCCGCTTCCTCGCCGACGACGCCGACCTGCGCAAGCGCTACCAGCTGGCCGAGCGCCTGGCCGACCTGTTCGACCAGTACCAGGTGTACCGCGCCGACTGGCTGGAGGACTGGAGCGAGCACCGCGACCAGTTGCGCACCGCCGGCGGCAACCTTCGCCCGCTGAACGACGACGAACGCTGGCAGGCCGAGCTGTGGCGCGCCCTGCTGGCGGAGGTGGGCGAGGACGGCCTGGCCGGCAGCCGCGCCGGCGTGCACCGGCGCTTCCTCGAACGCCTGCGCGAAGGCGCGCCGCCCAAGGGCCTGCCGCGCCGGGTGGTGGTGTTCGGCATCTCCGCCATGCCGGCGCAGACGGTGGAAGCCCTGGCCGCGCTGGCGCAGGTGGCCCAGGTGCTGCTGTGCGTGCACAACCCCTGCCGCCACCACTGGGCCGACATCGTCGCCGACAAGGACCTGCTGCGCCACGAATACCGCCGCCAGCAGCGCCGCCCCGGCGTGCCGCTGCAACTGGACGACGACCTCCAGCACCAGTATGCCCAGCCGCTGCTGGCCGCCTGGGGCAAGCAGGGCCGCGACTACATCAACCTGCTCGACCAGTACGACAACCCCGAGAGCTACCGCAGCCGCTTCGGCGAGGTCAGCGGCGGGCGCATCGATCTGTTCAGCGAGGAGTCGCCGGCGCACCTGCTCGGCCAGTTGCAGGACGACATCCTCGAACTGCGCCCGCTGGCCGAGACCCGCGCGCAATGGCCGGCCCTGGAGCCGGCGCGGGACCGCTCCATCCGCTTCCACCTGGCCCACAGCGCCCAGCGCGAGGTGGAGGTGCTGCACGACCAACTGCTGGCGCGCTTCGACGCCGACCCTACGCTGCGCCCGCGCGACGTCATCGTCATGGTCCCCGACATCGACGCCTACGCGCCGCACATCCAGGCGGTGTTCGGCCAGCTCGGGCGCGACGACCGGCGCTTCATCCCCTTCACCCTGGCCGACCAGGGCCAGCGCGGCCGCGAGCCGCTGCTGGTGGCCCTGGAGCATCTGCTGCAGCTGCCCGACAGCCGCTTCGCGGTGAGCGAAATCCTCGACCTGCTGGACGTCGGCGCCCTGCGCGCGCGCTTCGGCATCGGCGAGGCCGACCTGCCGCTGCTGCAACGCTGGATCGACGGCGCCGGGGTGCGCTGGGGCCTGGATGGCGAGCAGCGCGAAGACCTCGGCTTGCCCGCCGCCGAAGAGGCCAACACCTGGCGCTTCGGCCTGCGGCGCATGCTGCTGGGCTTCGCGGTGGGCGAGGGCGAAGCCTTCCAGGGCATCCAGCCCTACGCCGAGATCGGCGGCCTGGACGCCGCCGTGCTCGGCCCCCTGGCCGGCCTGCTGCAGCGCCTGGCCGAGGCCTGCGAGCGCCTGGCCGAGCCGGCGCCGCCGGAGGTCTGGCGCGAGCGCCTGCGCCAGCTGCTCGACGATTTCTTCCTGACCCGCGACGAGCACGACGAACTGCTGCGCCAGCAACTGCTGCAACTGCTCGAACGCTGGCTGGAAACCTGCGGGCGCGCCGCCTTCGGCGAACCGCTGCCGCTGTCGGTGGTGCGCGAGGCCTGGCTCGGCGGCCTCGACGCCGGCGGCCTGAACCAGCGCTTCCTGGCCGGCGCGGTGAGCTTCTGCACGCTGATGCCGATGCGCGCCATTCCCTTCCGCGTGGTCTGCCTGCTGGGCATGAACGACGGCGACTACCCGCGCCAGCAGCCGCCGCTGGACTTCGACCTGATGCGCAACGACTACCGCCCGGGCGACCGCTCGCGGCGCGAGGACGACCGCTACCTGCTGCTCGAAGCCGTGCTCTCGGCGCGCGACCAGCTCTACGTCAGCTGGGTGGGCCGCAGCATCCGCGACAACAGCGAGCGCCCGCCGTCGGTGCTGATCGGCCAGCTGCGCGACCACCTGGCGGCCGGCTGGTCGCTGGCCGGCCAGCCCGGCGACGGCAAGGCGCTGCTCCACGCGCTGACCACCGAACACCCGCTGCAACCCTTCAGCCGCCGCTACTTCGAAGGCCGGGGCGAGGGCGTCGACGGCTTCTACACCTACGCCCGCGAATGGCGCGAGGTGCACCGCGACGACGAGCCGGCGGAACAGGCCGAGGCGCCGCTGCCCGAACTGCTGCCGGACGCGCCCATCGGCCTGCGCGTGCTCGCCGACTTCCTCGCCAGCCCGGTCAACGCCTTCTTCCAGCAGCGCCTGAAGGTGCGCTTCGCCGAGGAAGACCTGACCGGCCACGACGAGGAAACCTTCGCCCTCGACGGCCTGCAGGTCTGGCAGCTGCAGTTCGAACTGTGCGAGCGCCTGCGCCCGTGGATCGAGCAACACTGGGCCGACGGCGAACTGCCCGGCCGCATCGAGGGGCAACTGGCGCGCCTGCGCGGCGAGGGGCGCCTGCCGCTGGCGGCCTTCGGCGCCTTCAGCGCCCGCGAGCTGAGCGCGCCGCTGGGCGAACTGCTGACGCGCTACCGCGAGGAACTGGAGCACTGGAGCGAGGCCGAGGAAGGCCAGCGCGAGCTTATCCACAGCCACGCGGCCAGCGGCGTGGAGCTGGGCGACTGGCTCGGCGGCCTGCGGCGCAACGCCGAGGGCCAGTGGGCCAGCGTGCAGCTGGTCAGCGGCAAGCTGCACGAAGGCCGCGGCTACAAGTGGCACAGCCTGGTGCGCCACTGGGTGCGCCACCTGGGCCTGCAACTGTGCGGCGCGCCGGTGCGCAGCCTGCTGGTCAGCCAGACCGGCACCCTGGAACTGCCGCCGCTGACCGCGGAGATCGCCCGCGGCCACCTGGACGCGCTGATCACCGCCTGGCTCGAAGGCCTGCGCCGGCCGCTGCCGGTGGCCTGCAAGGCGGCCTTCGCCTGGCTGGGCGCCGCCGGTGACGAAGCCCGCGCCGCCAGCGAGGCGGCCAAGCGCTATGACGGCGGCTTCGGCAGCAGCGGCGAGGCGGCTTCCTCGCCGGCCCTGGCGCGGGTCTACCCGGACTTCGCCAGCCTCAACGCCAGCGGCGAATTCGCCACCTGGGCCGAGAACCTCTACGGCCCGCTGTACCAGCTGTTGCAACGCCGCGACGACGAGGAGCAAGGCCAATGAGCCGCGAACTGCGCGCCCTGGAATTCCCCCTGCACGGCAGCCGCCTGATCGAGGCCAGCGCCGGCACCGGCAAGACCTTCACCATCGCCCTGCTGTACCTGCGCCTGGTGCTCGACCACGGCGGCGAACTGGCTTTCGGCCGGCCGCTGAGCCCGCCGGAAATCCTCGTGGTGACCTTCACCGACGCCGCCACCCAGGAACTGCGCGAACGCATCCGCGCGCGCCTGGGCGAGGCTGCCGCCTGCTTCGCCGAGCCGGCGCTGCAGCACGACGCGCTGCTGGTGGAGCTGCGCGCCAGCTACCCGGAGCAGCGCTGGCCCGGCTGCGCGCGCCTGCTGCGCCTGGCCGCCGAATGGATGGACGAGGCCGCCGTGTCGACCATCCACAGCTGGTGCTACCGCATGCTCCGCGAGCACGCCTTCGACAGCGGCAGCCTGTTCACCCAGGACCTGATCACCGACCAGAGCGAACTGCTCGCCGAAGTGGTGCGCGACTACTGGCGGCGCAACTTCTACCCGCTGCCGGCGCCGGCGGCGAAGGTGGTCGGCGACATCTACAAGGGCGGCCCCGAAGCCCT
Source organism: Pseudomonas sp. AAC (assembly GCF_000725445.1). NCBI lineage: Bacteria > Pseudomonadati > Pseudomonadota > Gammaproteobacteria > Pseudomonadales > Pseudomonadaceae > Pseudomonas > Pseudomonas sp. AAC. The sequence goes on from NZ_KL647099.1 coordinate 263,798, forward strand.
GGCGCGCCTGCTGCAGCCCTTGCTGGCGCAACAGGAGGCCGGCTTCCGCTATGCCGACCAGCCGCTGAGCGCGCCCGGCTCGCTGCGCGAGCTGCTGGAGGAGACCGGCGCCTTCTACGCCCGCCTGGACGAACTGGCGCAGCAGGCCCGCGCCGCCTGGGCCGCCGACGCCCAGGGCCTGCGCCAACTGCTGATCGACCTGCGCCCGCAGCTCAACGGCAACAGCTACCGCAACAAGGACGACGACGCCGTCTTCGAAGGCTGGCTGCAGGCACTGGAAGCCTGGAGCCTGGGCGGCGCGGCGCCGGAAAACCTCCACCGCTTCGGCCAGACGCGGATCAAGGTGAAGGCCAAGACCCTGGTGCCCGAGCACGCCGCGTTCCAGGCCATCGATGCCTGGCTGGAGGCCGCCGAGCAGCAGCCGGACATCGCCCCGCAACTGCTGCTGCACGCACTGGGCGAAGTCAGCCGCGCCCTGGAGGCGGAGAAGCAGCGCCGCGCCGAACTGGGCTTCGACGACCTGCTGGCGCGCCTGGACCGCGCCCTGGCCGGCCCCGGCGGCGAGCACCTGGCCGAGCGCATCCGCCAGCAGTTCCCGGTGGCGCTGATCGACGAATTCCAGGACACCGACCCGCTGCAGTACCGCATCTTCGAGCGCATCTACCGCATCGCCGACAACCCCAGGGATTGCGGCCTGTTCATGATCGGCGACCCCAAGCAGGCGATCTACGCCTTCCGCGGCGCCGACATCCACACCTACCTGCGCGCCCGCGCCGCCACCGCCGGGCGCCACTACACCCTGGGCACCAACTACCGCTCGACCCTCGCCGTGGTGGAGGCGGTGAACCACTGCTTCGCCTTCGCCGAGGGCCACGAGCGCGGCGCCTTCCGCTTCGCCGCGCAGGGCGACAACCCGGTGCCGTTCCAGGCAGTGGCCGCCAAGGGCCGCGACGAGCGCCTGCTGATCGACGGCGAGGAAGCCGCGGCGCTGACCCTCTGGCAGCTGGAGAACGACGGCCAGGTGGTCGGCAGCCGGCTCTACCGCGAGCAGATGGCCGCCGGCGCCGCCAGCGCCATCCGCCACTGGCTGAGCCTGGCCCAGCAGGGCCGCGCCGGGCTGTACAAGGCCGACGGCACGGGCCGCGCGCTGCGCCCGGCGGACATCGCCATCCTGGTACGTGGGCGCAGCGAGGCCGAGGCGGTGCGCGCGGAACTGGCGGCGCGGCGCCTGGCCAGCGTCTACCTGTCCGACCGCGACTCGGTGTTCGACAGCCCCGAGGCCGGCGACCTGCTGCACTGGCTGCGCGCCTGCGCCGAGCCGGGCAACGACGCCCTGCTGCGCAGCGCCCTGGCCACCCGCACCCTGGGCCTGGGCTGGCAGACTCTGGAGCGGCTGAACCAGGACGAACAGTTCTGGGAAGGCATGCTCATGCGCTTCCGCGACTACCGCAGCCAGTGGCAGCAGCAGGGCGTGCTGTCCATGCTGCGCCGGCTGCTGGCCGACTTCGAACTGCCGGCGCGGCTGCTGCGCCGCGCCGACGGCGAGCGCAGCCTGACCAACCTGCTGCACCTGGCCGAATGGCTGCAGCGCGAGGCCGCCGAGCTGGACGGCGAGCACGCCCTGCTGCGGGTGCTGGCCGAGCAGCTGGCCAGCCCGTCGAGCGAGGAAATCCTCCGCCTGGAAAGCGACGCCGACCTGATCAAGGTGGTGACCATCCACAAGTCCAAGGGCCTGGAATACCCGCTGGTGCTGCTGCCGTTCATCTGCAGCTGGAAGGAGCTGGACGGCAAGAGCCAGACGCCGCCCAGCTTCCAGGGCGAGGACGGCAAGGTGATCGAGCTGGCGCGCGGCAAGGACCTGGCCGAGGCGGCCTACCGCCTGGCCAACGACGAACGCCTGGGCGAGGACATGCGCCTGCTCTACGTGGCCCTGACCCGCGCCCGCCACGCCCTGTGGCTGGGCGTGGCGCCGCTGGTGGCGGGCAACGCGAAGAACCCCGAGCTGCACAAGGGCGCCTTCGGCTACCTGCTCGGCGGCGGCGCGGCCATCGCCCTGGACGGCTTCGCCGGCTGCCTGCAGGCCCTGGGCGGCGGCTGCCCCGGCATCCGCATCGAACCGGTTCCGGCGGTGGACGCCACGGCCTACGACGAGGCCCGCGCCGGCCAGCTCGGCCAGGCCCGCGAGCCGCAGCGGCGGGTGGCGGAGAAATGGTGGATCGCCAGCTATTCCGCGCTGGCCACCCTGGACGCCGAAGGCGACGCCCCGGCACCGGCCAGCGAACCCATCAGCGCCGAGGAAGCCACCCTGCGCGAAGGCGACGCCGACAGCGCCGCGGCCGAACTGGCCCAGGCCGCGCCGGCCGCCGGCAGCCTGCACGCCTTCCCGCGCGGGCCCAACCCCGGCAGCTTCCTCCACGGCCTGCTGGAATGGGCCGCCGACGAGGGCTTCGCCGCCGTGGCGGAGCAACCCGAGGCGCTGCGCGACCTGATCGCCCGGCGCTGCCAGCTGCGCGGCTGGGAAGCCTGGATCGAGCCCCTGGCGCAGTGGCTGCCGGCCTTCCTCCAGGCCGAACTGGCGGTGCCCGGCGCGGCGCCGGTGCAACTGGCGGCGCTGGCCAGCTACCAGAAGGAAATGGAGTTCTGGTTCGCCGTGAAACCCACCGACAGCACCCGCCTCGACGCCGCCGTGCGCGCCCACGTGCTGCCCGGCGAGACGCGCCCGGCGCTGCAGCCGACGCAGCTGGGCGGCATGCTCAAGGGCTTCATCGACCTGGTCTTCGAACACGAGGGGCGCTACTACGTGGCCGACTACAAATCCAACTGGCTCGGCCCCGACGCCGCCGCCTACACCGCGCCGGCGCTGCGCGCGGCGGTGCTGGAGCACCGCTACGACCTGCAGTACGCGCTCTACCTGTTCGCCCTGCACCGCCTGCTCAAGGCGCGCCTGGCGGACTACGACTACGATCGCCACATCGGCGGCGCGCTCTACCTGTTCCTGCGCGGCGGCGAGCACGGCGTGTTCCACGAACGCCCGCCGAAGGCGCTGATGGAGGCGCTGGAAGCGCTGTTCAGCCAACACGCCGAGGAGGTGCCGGCATGACCCGCGAGCAACTGCTGGAACTGCTCGGCCAATGGGCCGGACGCGGCTGGCTGCGCGAGCTGGACCGCGCCTTCGCGGCCTTCCTGGTGGAACAGGCGCCCGACGCCGAGCCGCTGCTGATCCTCGCCGCCGCCCTGGCCAGCCACCAGCTGGGCCGCGGCCACGTGTGCCTGGAGCTGGCCGCGACCCTCGCCGACAGCCGCTTCGCCCTGTCGCTGCCGCCGGACGGCGAACTGGAAGGCACGCCGCTGACGCTGCCCGGCGAACTGCTCGACGGCCTCGACCTGGCTGCCTGGCAGGCCGCCCTGGCCGACCCGCGCCTGGTGGGCGAGGGCCCCGGCGCCACGCCGCTGGTGCTGGCCGGCTCGCGCCTGTACCTGCGTCGCTACTGGCAGTACGAACGCGAGGTGCGCGCCGGCATCGATCAGCGCCTGGCCCGCGGCGAGGCCCTGCGCGCGGCGTTGCCGACCGACGCCCTGCGCCAGGCCCTGGACGCGCTCTTCCCGAAACAGGCGAATGCCCCGGCGGACTGGCAGAAACTGGCCTGCGCCCTGGCCGCCGGCAACGCCTTCGGCATCGTCACCGGCGGCCCCGGCACCGGCAAGACCACCACAGTGGTGCGCCTGCTGGCGCTGCTGCAGAGCCTGGCCCTGGGCGGCGAGGGCGGCCGGCCGCTGCGCATCCGCCTGGCCGCGCCCACCGGCAAGGCGGCGGCGCGGCTCAACGAATCCATCGCCAACGCCGTGGACCGCCTGGACCTCGGCGCTTTCGCCAACGGCGAGCAGATACGCCAGCAGGTGCCCAAGGAAGTCACCACCCTGCACCGCCTGCTCGGCAGCCGCCCGGACAGCCGCCAGTTCCGCCACCACCCCGGCAACCCGCTGGCGCTGGACCTGCTGGTGGTGGACGAAGCTTCCATGGTCGACCTGGAAATGATGGCCGCGCTGCTCGGCGCGCTGCCGGACAAGGCGCGGCTGATCCTGCTCGGCGACAAGGACCAGCTGGCCTCGGTGGAAGCCGGCGCGGTGCTCGGCGAACTGTGCAGCCGCGCCCGCGAGGGCCACTACCGCGCGGCGACCCGCGACTGGCTGCAGGCGGTCAGCGGCGAGCAGGTCGACGATGATCTGCTCGACGCCCACGGCCAGCCCCTCGACCAGGCCGTGGCCATGCTCCGCCACAGCCACCGCTTCAGTTCCGCCAGCGGCATCGGCCAGCTCGCCGAGGCGGTCAACGCCGGCGACGTGGCGGCCATGCGTGCGGTCTGGGAACGGGGCTACGCCGACTTGGCGCGCCTGGCCCTGGACGCCCGCGACAACCAGGACCTGCGCGAACTGGTGGTGGAAGGCGGCGGCCGTTATTTCCTCGACGCCGCCGCCCGCACGGGCGTGGCCCCGCCCCAGGGCTACCGCCACTACCTGCAGGTGCTGCGCGACACCCGCCCGGCGCCGGACGCCGCCCAGGCCGAGTTCGACGCCTGGGCCGGGCGCGTGCTCGCCGCCCACGGCCAGTTCCAGGTGCTCTGCGCCCTGCGCCGCGGCCCCTGGGGCGTGGACGGGCTGAACCTGCGCATCGCCGACCTGCTGCAGGACGAGGGGCTGATCCAGCCCCACAGCGGCGCCTGGTACCTCGGCCGCCCGCTGCTGGTCACGCGCAACGACTACGGCCTGGGCCTGATGAACGGCGACATCGGCATCACCCTGGCGCTGCCGCGGGAGGAGGGCGGCGAGCGCAAATGGCCGCTGCGGGTGGCCTTCGCCGACGGCCGCGGCGGCATCAAGTGGGTGCTGCCCAGCCGCCTGCAGGCGGTGGAAACGGTGTTCGCCATGACCGTGCACAAGTCCCAGGGCTCGGAATTCACCCACGCCGCCCTGGTGCTGCCCGACGCGCTCAACCCCATCCTCACCCGCGAACTGGTCTACACCGGCATCACCCGCGCGCGCAGCTGGTTCAGCCTGGCCAGCGCCGGACGCGGCCAGTGGGTGCTGGAGGCGGCGATCGAGCGGCGGGTGCAGCGGGCCAGCGGGTTGCTGGAAGCTTGAGGGGCAAAATTGCGATAGGCATCACAATTAGAATTGTCTGATGTCAGATTGAGGTCATTGCCTACAAGCTGGCGGAATGAAGTTAGGACAATTCCTTCGTCCGCTGGACGCCTCCTTTTCCACTCCCAGCGCCGCCCGCAAACTGCTGCGCCTGCTCAGCGGCGCGCTGCTGCTGTGCCTGCTGTGCAGCCTGGCGTTCGCCCTGAGCATGGCGTTCAACCATGAGGTGTCGATCCGCCGCCGCGACATGAACGCGGCCATGTACGAGGCGCAGCTGTACTTCAGCCAGCGCGAGTCGCTGCTCGACTACCTCGGCCGCGGCCATGTGCCGCTGGCCACGCCCGTCACCGCGGCCACGCGGCTACCCGCCTGGCCCGGCGAAGGGCCGGCGCCGTTGCTGCTGCCGCTGCCCGGCGCCGTGCGGGCGCTGCTGCTGTTCCCCGGCGACCTGGCTGAGCTGCGCGACAAGCGCCTGGGGCTGATCCACGTGGCGTCCGGCGCTACGCCGCAGGTCAGCCGGCTCAACGAGGCGGGCCACCCCGACGCCGCGCTGCCGGCCGGCGTGCTCGCCGCCCTGGCGGGCAGCTCCGGGGCGGGGCCGGGCACGCGCTGGCTGGCCGACCCCGGCGACCCGCTGGGGCGGCTGTTTCTGTTCAAGCGCCTGGATGACGGCTGGTTGGGTCTGGAAATCCGCGGCGACGACCTCGACGCGGCGCTGCAGCGGCCCGAGGCCGGCGACTACCTGCTGCTGGACCGCCGGCACCGGGTGGTGTTCTCCAGTCCCGCCGAAAGCCCCGACGGTGAAGTGTTCCGCAACCTGTGGAATGGCGACTGCTTCGACTTCGTCGGCCTGGGGCCGATTCCCCAGCAGGTGGCCCTGCTCAAGCACCTGGGCGCCTCGAACTGGGCGCTGGTCTACCACCAGGGCGTCGGCCAACTGCTGGTTGCCCTCTGGTTGCCGATCCTGCTGGCCAGCGGCCTGGCGCTGGCCGCCGGCCTGCTGCTGCAGCGCCTGGGGCAGCGCATCGACCAGCGCCTGATCCGCCCGGCGCAGCAGCGCCTGGAGGCGCTCAAGGAAAGCGAAGCCTTCTCCCGCGCGGTCATCCGCGCCGCCCCCGTGGCGCTGTGCGTGCTGCGCCGCGCCGATGCCGCGGTGGTGCTGGAGAACCCCCAGGCCGAGCAATGGCTGGACGGCGGCCAGGTGATCCCCCGCGATGGCGCGCGCTGGATCGCCCAGGCCTTCGCCAGTGACGGCGGCGCGGCCTGCGAGGAACTGGCGGTGGGCGGCGGGCGCCACCTGTACCTGAGCTACACGCCGACGCGCTACAACGGCGAGGACGTGTTGTTCTGCGCCTTCAGCGACATCAGCGCGCGCAAGCAGGCCGAGGCCGAGCTGTCCCGCGCCAAACAGCTGGCCGACGCCGCCAACCAGGCCAAGACGCTGTTCCTGGCCACCATGAGCCACGAGATCCGCACGCCGCTGTACGGCGTGCTGGGCACCCTGGAACTGCTCGGCCGCACCCGCCTGGACCTGCAGCAGACCGGCTACCTGCAGGCCATCCAGCGTTCCTCGTCGACCCTGCTGCAGCTGATCAGCGACGTGCTCGACGTGTCCAAGATCGAGGCCGGGCAACTGGTGCTGGAGCCGGAGGAATTCTCGCCCCTGGAGCTGACCGAGGAAGTGGTCCAGTCCTTCGCCGGCGCGGCGCGGGCCAAGGGCCTGCAACTGTTCAGCTGCATCGACGCGCAGCTGCCCCTGCGCCTGTCCGGCGACGCCACGCGCATCCGCCAGATCCTGGGCAACCTGCTGAGCAACGCGCTGAAGTTCACCGACAGCGGCCGCGTGCTGGTGCGCGTGCGCCAGCGCGGCGAGGAGGGCGGCAAGGCGATCCTGGACTGGCAGGTGATCGACAGCGGCTGCGGCATCGCCGCCGAGGAGCAGGTGCGGCTGTTCGAGCCCTTCTACCAGGTTGGCGGCAGCGCCCGCCAGGTGGGCGGCACCGGCCTGGGCCTGTCGATCTGCAAGCGCCTCACCCGCCTGATGCACGGCCGCCTGCGGGTGGTCAGCGACCTCGGCCTGGGCAGCAGCTTCACCCTGAGCCTGCCGCTGGAGCCGGTCGAGGCCGCGGCGCCGCAACCGATTCTGGAGGACGGCCCGGTGCTGGTGCTCTCGCCCATGCGCGAGCTGGGCGAGGCGCTGTGCGGCTGGATCGCCCGCTGGGGCGCGCGGGCGCGGATGGCCACGCCGCAACTGCTGGCCGAGGCCGACGACCAGTCGGTGCTGGTGGAGGTCCGCCTGCACGGCCCGGCGGCGCCGCCGCTGGAGGGCTGGCCGGGCTGCCGCGTGGTGCTCAGCGCCGAGGGGCACCTGCAGCCGGCGCGCCTGGGCTGCGACTGGCTGGTCGGCCTGCACAGCCTGGGCGCCCTGGGCCGGGCCATCGGGCTGGCCCAGGGCTGCCTCAGCGGCGGCGCCCAGCGCGAACGCCCGGCGGGCGCCGCACGCGACCTGCAGGGGCTGCGCGTGCTGGTGGTGGAGGACAACCAGATCAACCAGCTGATCCTGCGTGACCAGCTGAACGCCCTGGGCTGCCGCGTGGAACTGGCCGGCAACGGCCAGGAAGCCCTGCAGCGCGGGCGCGCCGAAGACATCGACGTGGTCCTCACCGACCTCAACATGCCACGCATGGACGGCTACCAACTGGCCAGCGAACTGCGCCAGCGCGGCTGGCAGCAGCCGATCATCGGGGCCACCGCCAATGCCATGCGCGAGGAGCGCGAGCGCTGCCTCGCCGCCGGCATGGATGACTGCCTGCTCAAGCCGGTGGACCTGGAGACGTTGTACCGCTGCCTGGCGGCAGCGAAGGAGATTTCATGAACCCCCTGCCTTACCGGGTGCTGGTCGTCGAAGACCAGGCCTTCCAGCGCGAGTACCTGCTGGAGCAACTGCGCACCCAGGGCGTGTGCTACCTCGAGGCGGCCGCCGACGGCGCCGAGGCCATCGAGCGCCTGGAGCGCCAGCGCTTCGACCTGGTGCTCAGCGACCTGCTGATGCCGGGGATGGACGGCGTGCAGCTGATCCAGCACCTGTCCACCCTGGAGTGGCGCCCGCAGTTGGCACTGATGAGCTCGGCGCCGCAGCGGGTGCTCGGCGGCGCCTGCCAGGCGGCCCGGGCGCTGGGCCTGACGGTGCTCGACCTGATCGCCAAGCCGGCGCCGCCGGCGGCCATCGCGCGGCTGCTGGAGCGCCTCGGCCAGCGCCAGGGCGCCGCGCGCGAACCGGGCCGGCAGGCGACCTGCTTCAGCCGCTCGCAACTGCTGCTGGCCCTGGCGCGGGGCGAGCTGCAGGCCTGGTTCCAGCCGAAGAAGTCGCTGCGCGACGGGCGCATTGTCGCCGCCGAGGCCCTGGTGCGCTGGCTGCACCCGGAGCACGGCCTGCTGCTGCCCGGCGCCTTCATCGACGACCTGGCCCGCCACGGCCTGGAGCAGGTGTTGCTGTGGACCATGATCGAGCAGTCGCTGCGCGCCCAGGCCGGCTGGCGCCAGCAGGGCTACCGCATACCGGTGTCGGTGAACCTGCCGACGCACCTGCTGGACGACCCCGGCCTGCCCGACCGCCTGGCCGACTTCGTCGTGCTGCAGGGCGGCGAGCCGGCCTCGCTGTGCTTCGAGTTGACCGAAAGCAGCACCACGCGCCGGCCCGGCAACTACCATGCCGGGGCCTGCCGCCTGCGCATGAAGGGCTTCGGCCTGGCCCAGGACGACTTCGGCCAGGGCTACAGCTCGCTGTACAACCTGGTGTCGACGCCCTTCACCGAACTGAAGATCGACCGCGCCCTGGTGCACGGCAGCGTCGAGGACGAATCCCTCGCCGCGGCCCTGGAGAGCACCGTGGCCCTGGGCCACCGGCTGGGCCTGGAAGTGGTCGCCGAAGGCGTGGAGAGCACCGCCGAGCTGAGCCTGCTGCGGCGCCTGGCCTGCGACCGGGTACAGGGCTTCCTGATCTCCGAGGCGGTGTGCGCCGAGGCCTTCGACCGCCTGCTGCACGAAGACGGGCCGGCGGGGGCTCCCTGAGCCTCGTCCGGCGCCGCGCCGGCGGCGCAGCCTCGCGGGCTCGCCCGGGGCCATCTACAGTCAGCGAATCATATTCTGCATGTTTCATGCGCGGAGCCCATTGCACCTTGGAACACAACGAAGGCTCGATCGGCAAGCTGGCCCGCAGCTCGCAGCGCCTGAACTTCTGGCTGTTCGGTCTGCTGGCGCTCAGCCTCGGGCTGGTGGGCGTGAGCTTCTGGGCGATCAAGCGCGTGCTGCAGGAGGAGTACGACAAGATCGACTTCCACTTCTCCCGGCTGATGGGCGACATCCGCGAGCACGAGGCGTTCCTGCTGCGCATCGCCCAGCAGAGCGACGAGGCCACCCGCAAGCGCGACCAGGACGTAGTGCCGCTGCAGCTCTCGCTGCAATGGCGCGAGGGGCCGATGGAGGTCTACGAGGGCCGCGAGTTCTCCTTCGCCATGCCCTTCACCCTGGCCGCCCGCGACCATGCGCCGGCGGACGGCGTCTCCACCGGGCCGTTCTCCCTCGGGGTGATGCTGGCGAACTTCTACTCCAGCGTCTGGAGCACTTCCAGCTACCCGGCGCCGCAGGCGCTGCTGTTCGACCTGGACGGCACCACCAGCATCGCGGTGCCGGCCCTGGCCAGCTCCCCGGGGCGCGGCGGGCTGGCCCGCGACACCTTCCTCGAAGTGGCCGCGCGGGTCGCCGCCGGCGTGCGCGAGCGCCCGCCCCCCGCGCACGACTACCAGGTGCACTGGGGCCGCGCCGACACCTACCACGGCGACAGCCGCGCGCTGCTCGGCTACGTCACCGTCGACCTGCCGGACAGCCTGTGGTGGGAAGGCGAGCGCGAGCGCCAGGTGATCGCCGCCAGCCTGCTCGACCTGGACCGCATCAACGACTACGAGCAGACCCTCCTGCGCCCGCTGTTCGGCCAGCTGACCCTGCTGGCGCCGGACGGCCGCCAGCTGATGGGCCCACCGCGTCCGGCGGAGCTGGACGACGGCCTGAGCCTGGGCAGCCGCGGCATGCTGTTCAAGCTGCGCAGCCAGCCCCACGGCGGCTGGGTGGCCGTCTACGGGGTGGACTACACGCTGTTCTTCCGCAACCTGGAGTGGCTGTTGCTGAGCCTGCCGGCGCTGGTGCTGACGGGCGTGGGCATCGGCCTGTACAGCGTGCGCTGGTACGCGCGGCGGGTGGTGGGGCCGGCCAGCGCGGCGCACCTGCGGGTGGTGGAGAGCGACGCCTTCAGCCGCACGGTGATCGACACCGCGCCGGTGGCCCTGTGCGTGCTGGGCCGCCACGGCCAGCAACTGATCATCCACAACCAGTTGGCCGCGCAGTGGCTGGGCAGCGAGGCCGACATCCTCGCCCTGGCCCGCGACTGGCGGCTGTTCGACGGCGGCTGGCAGCACGGCGAGCTGTGCATCCGCAACGACGGCCTGTACCTGCAGGCGGCCTTCGCCGCCACCCGCTACCACGGCGAGGAAGCGCTGCTCTGCGTGTTCCGCGACATCACCGCCTACCACCAGGCTCAGGGCGCGCTGGCCGAGGCCAAGCGCGCGGCGGACTCGGCCAACGCCGCCAAGACGCTGTTCCTGGCCAACATGAGCCATGAGATCCGCACGCCGCTGTACGGCGTGCTGGGCACCCTGGAACTGCTCGCCCTCACCAGCCTGGACGTGCAGCAGCGCGGTTACCTGCAGGCCATCCAGGGCTCCTCGACGACCTTGCTGCAACTGATCAGCGACATCCTCGACGTGTCCAAGATCGAGGCCGGGCAGATGCTCCTCACGGAGGAAGACTTCAGCCCCCTGGACCTGGCCGAGGAAGTGATGCGCGGCTTCGCCGTCGGCGCCGCCGCCAAGCACCTGCAGTGGTACGCCTGCATCGACGCCGAGGTTCCGGCGCGCCTGCACGGCGACGCGGCGCGCCTGCGCCAGGTGCTGAACAACCTGCTGAGCAACGCGCTGAAGTTCACCGACGTCGGCCGCGTGGTGCTGCGCCTGAAGGTGCTCGGCCACGATGGGCCGCGGGTGCGCCTGCAATGGCAGGTCACCGACACCGGCATCGGCATTCCCGAGCACCTGCAGCCGCGCCTGTTCGAACCCTTCTTCCAGGTCACCGAGGGCCACGGTAGCCTGGGCGGCACCGGCCTGGGCCTGGCCATCTGCTCGCGGCTCACGCAACTGATGGGCGGCGAGCTGCGCCTGGTCAGCGAGCCGGGCCTGGGCAGCAGCTTCTCGCTGTTCCTCGACCTGCCCGAAAGCGGCGAGGGCGGCAGCGCCCTGGCCGAGGTGCAGCTGCAATCCGGGCCGGTGTACCTGCGCGGCGCCGTGCGCGAGCTGGCCGGCTGCCTGGAGGCCTGGCTGCAGCGCTGGGGCTGCCTGGTGCTGCCCGGCGAGCCGCCGCCCGGCAGCGAGGCGACGACGGTGCTGCTGGAGCTGTTTCCCGATGCCCTGGAGCGCTGCGACTGGTCGGGGCCGCGGGTGCGCGTCCTGGCCGAGGCCGCCGGCCAGCCGCAGTTCGAGCGCGGCGCCTGGTGCGTCAGCCCGCTCAGCCTGCGCGGCATCGCCCGGACCCTGGCGCTGGCGCAGAACGGCGAGGAGCAGCTGCCGGCGGTGGCCGAGCCGCCGCGCTTCGGCAAGCTCGGCCTGCGGGTGCTGGTGGCCGAGGACAACCCGGTCAACCAGGTGCTGCTGCGCGAGCAGCTGGAGGAGCTGGGCTGCCAGGTGCGCCTGGCCGGCGACGGCCGCGAGGCGTTGCGGCAGTTCGAGGGCGAGACCTTCGACGTGCTGCTCACCGACGTCAACATGCCGCACTGCAACGGCTACCAACTGACCCGCGAATTGCGCGAGCGCGGCCTGGCGCTGCCGATCATCGGCGTGACCGCCAACGCCATGCGCGAGGAGGGCGAGCGCTGCCGGGCGGTGGGGATGAACGCCTGGCTGGTCAAGCCGCTGAGCCTGCAGGTGCTGCACGACACCCTGCGCGCGCTGGCGGCGCCCGGCGCGGTGGCTGGCACTGCGCAGGCGCCGCAGGCCGCGGCGGGGCTGCAGGTGCCGGCGCACATGCTGCGGCTGTTCGTCGACACCATGCGCCAGGACCTGGAAAGCGCCGCCCAGGCCCGTCAGGCGGGCGACGCGGCAGCGCTGTGCCAGGCCCTGCACCGCATGGCCGGGGCCCTGGCGGTGGTGCGCGGGCAGGCCCTGGTGCGCAGCTGCCGGCTGCTGGAGGAGGGCCTCGGGGAAGGCCGCGTGGACTGCGACGATCCGCGGGTGGAGCGCCTGCTGGCGCGGATCGACGAGGCTCTGCGCAGCCTCTGAGGGCTAAGCTGAGAAGGACGGCCCGTCGCTGCGGCGGGCAACAGGCATGACCAAGAGACCGTTATGGAAAAACTCAGAATCGTGGTGGCCGATGATCATTCGATCGTACGGATGGGCGTGCGCGAAGTGGTGCAGGGGGACCCGCGCTTCTCCATCGTCGGCATGGCCGCCAACTCCAGCGAACTGGTGCGCCTGTACGGCGAGCTGGCGCCGGACATCGTCATCGCCGACTACAACATGCCCGGCGACGAGCAGTACGGCGACGGCCTCAAGCTGGTCGGCTACCTGCTGCGGCAGTTCCCGGGCACCCGCGTGCTGATCTACACCATGCTCAGCAACAACCTGATCTTCTCCAGCCTCTACGACCTGGGCGTGGCCGGGGTGGTGCCCAAGAGCAGCGACCCGGAGGAAATCCTCGCGGCGCTCGACGCCATCGCCGGCGGGCGCATCTACCGCGGCGCCTGCATGCAGGACCCGAACAGCGTGCTGCCCGGCGGCGACGACATCGAGGGGCGCATCGCCAGCCTCTCGACCAAGGAGTACGAAGTGCTGCGCCACTTCGTCTCGGGCCTGAGCGTGCGCGACATCGCCCGGGTGCTCAACCGCAGCGTGAAGACCGTCAGCGCGCAGAAGATCGCCGCCATGCGCAAGCTGGAGGTGGACAGCGACCAGGCGCTGCTGACCTTCTGCATCAAGGCCGAACTCTTCCAGTAAGAGCATGTAGGAATCTTCTCATTACATACATAGGAATAGTTGGAAATTTCTTTGAGATTCGTCTGATTAAAGCATTCTCGAGCACTCCCTAAAGTATGCGGCGTCGAGGCTGCCGGCCCTCCATCGCCACTGCGCTGGAAGGCGGTGGCGAGGAACCTTCGAGTGGCTCGGGTTCCTCGGGCGGGCCATTGCCGCTCGGCAGGCAGCCAGCGCAACCGCATTCAATTGGAGTTCGATCATGCACAAGAACCTGCTCGCCGCCCTGATCGTGGCCGGCGCCGGCCTGTCGCTAAACGCCCAGGCGGCCCAGACCGGGCAGATCCAGATCACCGGTAAGGTGGTGGATACCACCTGCTCGGTGGACGCCGGTTCGGGCAATGTCCAGGTGACCCTGCCCAACGTCGACAAGTCGCTGCTGCAGAACCCGGGCAGCAACACCGGCATCACCCCGTTCTCGGTCAAGGTCTCCGGCTGCACCGGCAGCTCCGGCGCTGGCGCCGACGTCGTGTCCGTCGCCTTCGTCCCGGATGCCAACGTCGACATGAACGGCAACCTGGTCAACACCGGCGGCGCCAGCGCCGTGGCGGTGCAGCTGCTGGACAAGAACCAGCAGCCGATCAACATCCACAACGACAGCTACAGCGCCCAGGTGGCCCGCGGCGAGTCCACCGACGTGTCCGGCGGCGACATCAACCTGAATTACTACGCCCGCTACTTCTCCGCGGCCGGCGGGGCTGGCGCGGGTGACGTCGCGACCCAGGCGAACTTCCAGCTGATCTACCAGTGATCCACCCGTGATCGACCTGCCCGAGGCTCCGCCCCGGGCATCGAGGTACCCATGAAACAAGTCTTCCCCTCGCTGCGGCCGGCCTGGCTGCTGGCCGGCCTCCTGCTGCTCGCCTTCGGCGCGCCCCTGGCCCGCGCCGGGGTGGTCATCGACGGCACGCGGGTGATCTACCCGGCGAAGGAACGCGAGGTCACCCTGCGCCTGACCAACCAGGGCAAACAGCCGGTGCTGATGCAGGTCTGGGCCGACCGCGGCGACGAACGCTCCACGCCGCAGACTGCCAACGTGCCCTTCCTCATCACGCCGCCGATCTTCCGCCTGGACCCGCAGAAGGGCCAGAGCGTGCGCCTGATGTTCACCGGCGAGAAGCTGCCGCAGGACCGCGAGTCGCTGTTCTGGTTCAACGCCCTGGAAGTGCCGCCCATGCCCCAGGGCGCCGAGGCCAATTACATGCAGATCGCCGTGCGCTCGCGGCTGAAGCTGTTCTACCGGCCGGCCGGGCTGCCCGGCGACGTGGGCAGCGCGGTGGGCCAGGTGCGCTGGCAGCTGGTGCGCCAGGGCGCGGGCTATGCCCTGCGCGGCGACAATTCCAGCCCCTACCACCTGTCCTACAGCGGCCTGACCCTGGTCCAGGGCGGCCGCGACTACAAGGCGGCGGGCGGGATGATCGCGCCCTTCGCCAGCCAGACCTTCGCCCTCGACGGCTTCGCCGGCGGTACGGGCGCCGGGCAGGTGCGCTACCGCTGGATGAGCGACTACGGCGCCGCCCCGGAACGAACCGCCAGCCTGCATTGACCCCGGCCGCGCCTGGCGCGCGAGGGCCGATCCGACAAGGTACATCGATGTCTCGTCATTCCCGCCGTATTCCGGCCGCGCGCCGGCGCGCCTGGCCGTGCCCGGGGCCGCTGGCCCTGGCCATCGCCGCGGCCTGGGCCGCCTTCCCGGCGGACGCGCCGCGGGCCGCCGAGGACGCGCTCTATGCCGCCTTCAACCCGGCCTTCCTGCGCGGCCCCGACGGCCGCCCGCTGGACGTCACGCGCTACGAGCACGGCAATCCGGTCACCCCCGGCAGCTACCGGGTGGACGTCTACGTCAACCAGACCTGGACCGGCCGCCAGGAACTGCGGGTGCGCGGCGGCGAGGGCGACGCCCCGCCCAGCTACTGCTTCAAGCGCAGCCAGTTGCCGGCCCTGGGCCTGGACAGCGCCCGGCTGCCGGACGCCAAGGCCACCGCGCGCGCCCTTGAGGACGCCGACTGCGTGGACGTGGTGCGCCTGGTGCCCGGCGCCCGCGCGGACTTCGTCCAGGGCGACCTGCGCCTGGACCTGAGCATTCCCCAGGCCTACCTGGGCCGGGTGTCGCGCGGCTACGTCGACCCGCGCGACTGGGACCGCGGCGTCACCGCGGCCTTCGTCGACTACAACGCCAACGCCTACCGCACCGAGGCCGGCGGCACCCAGGACCAGTACTACGCCGGCCTCAACGCCGGGCTCAACCTGGGCGACTGGCGCCTGCGCCACAACGGCAGCTACAGCCAGAGCCAGGGCGACCGGCAGAAGAGCACGCGGCACTACGACGCGATCAGCAGCTACGCCCAGCGCGACGTCACCGCGCTGAAATCGCAGCTGACCCTGGGCGAATACTTCACCCCCGCCGACCTGTTCGACAGCGTGCCCTACAGCGGCGTCCAGCTGGCCTCGGACGACCGCATGCTGCCCGACTCGCAGCGCGGCTTCGCCCCGGCCATCCGCGGCACCGCCGAGACCAACGCCAAGGTCACGGTGCGCCAGGGCGGCAACGTCCTCTACGAAACCAGCGTGGCGCCCGGGCCCTTCGTCATCGACGACCTGTACAACTCCGGCTACGCCGGCGACCTGGAAGTGACGGTGACCGAGGCCGACGGCCGCGTGCGCCAGTTCACCGTGCCCTTCGCCAGCGTCGCGCAGCTGCTGCGCCCGGGCGTGTCGCGCTACAGCGTCACCGCCGGCAAGTACCGCGACGACCGCCTGGACGACACCCCGAACTTCGTCCAGGGCACCTACCAGCGCGGCATCTCCAACCTGTGGACCGGCTACACCGGCAGCATAGTCGCGGAGAACTACCTGGCGCTGCAGGGCGGCCTGGCCCTGAGCACGCCGGTGGGCGCCTTCGCCTTCGACGTCACCCAGTCCCACGCCAGCGGCCTGAAGGCCGGCGACCAGGGCGGCAGCGCCAGCGGCCAGAGCTTCCGCCTGAGCTACAGCAAGCTGCTGGAGTCCACCCGCACCAACTTCGCGGTGGCGGCCTACCGCTTCTCCAGCGACGGCTACCTGAACTTCGCCGACTTCGCCTACGCGCGCTCGCCGGAAGACGCCAACTACATCGCCTGGCGCCAGCGCAACCGCTTCCAGGTCAACCTCAGCCAGCCCCTGGGCGAACGCCTGGGCAGCCTGTACCTGAGCGGTTCGGCGCAGAACTACTGGAACACCGGCAAGGGCAGCGACATGAGCTACCAGGCCGGCTACTCCAACAGCTTCAGCTGGGGCAGCCTGAGCCTGTCGGCCAACCGCACCCGCGCGCTGTCCGGCGAGACCGACACCCAGTACATGCTCAACCTGTCGCTGCCGCTGGGGCGCTTCAGCCACGCGCCGTACCTGAACAGCACCACCACGCGCAACAGCAACGGCGATATCAACAGCCAACTGAGCGTGGCCGGCTCGCTGGGCGACTACAACCAGTTCAGCTACGGCGTGTACGGCTCGCGCAGCCGCATCGACGGGCAGAGCAGCAACACCGGCGGCGCCAACGTGCAGTACCGCGCGCCGCAGACCAACCTGTCGGCCAGCTACAGCGAAGGCGAGGGCTACCACCAGTACGGCCTGGGCCTGACCGGCAGCGTGGTGGCGCACCCGGGCGGGATCAACTTCAGCCAGGCCCAGGGCGAGACCCGCGCGGTGATCGAGGCCAGGGGCGCGGCCGGCGCGGCGCTGGTCAACAGCAGCGGCGGCGCGGTCGGCGGCAACGGCTACGGGGTGGTCTCCAGCCTGATGCCCTACCGCGAGAACCAGGTGGCGCTCGACCCCAAGGGCCTGCCCGACGACGTCGAGCTGCAGACAACCGCGCAGAACGTGGCGCCGCGCTACGGCGCGGTGGTGATGCTCAAGTACCCCACCGTCAGCGGCCAGCCGTTGCTGCTGCGCCTGCTGGACGAGCAGGGCAACAACCTGCCGGTAGGCGCCGAGGTGCTCGACGCCAAGGGCAACAGCCTGACCCTGGTGGGCCAGGGCAGCCGGGTGTTCCTGCGCCTGCGCGACACCAGCGGCGAGCTGCAGGTGCGCTGGGGCGAAGGCCCGCAGCGGCAATGCCGGGCGCGCTACCAGGTGCCGGCCGCGGCCGGCGACGGCAAACCCTTCCAGCAGGCCGAGGCGGTGTGCGTGCGCCCGTCCGCCGGCGGTGAACTGGCGGCCCGCTAGGCGGCCGCGTTCGACGAGGTATCCATGAAGAAGATTTTCCTGTTCTGCCTGTTGCTCGGCGGCCTGTCGACCACGGCCTGGGCGAGCTGCAGCTTCGACTCCGGCTACATGACCTCGCAGCTGAACATCAGCCTGCCGGCGACCATCAGCGTGCCCGTCGATGCCACGCCGAACAGCGAGCTGTGGAGCAGCGGCTGGGTCTCCGCCAGCGGCAACAACATCAGCTGCAACAGCACCGGCGTCGTCTCCGGCGTGCTGGCCGCCGGCATCGGCGCCGCCGTGCCGGGCTTCACCAACAGCAACGGCTTCCCCTCGGTGTTCAAGACCAACATCGACGGCATCGGCATCTCGGTCTACTGGTGCAACAACGCCAACTGCAACCCGAACTACAACAACGTGACGCCCATCGCCAGCCTGGCCTGGCCGGTGAGCGCCACCCAGTACCCGCTGAAGAACTCCTGGTGGGTGCGCCTGGTGAAGACCGGGCCGATTCTCAATGGCGGCCAGCTGCAGGTCAGCGGCACCTCCACGGTGTCGTACCAGAACCTGCAGGTGGCGCAGCTGACCTTCACCGGCGCCACCGCGGTCACCTCGCGGGCCTGCGAGATCAACCCCGACAGCCAGGGCATCACCGTGCCGCTGCCGACCGTGCTCAAGAGCGACTTCCCCGCCGGCCTCGGCGTGCTGGCCGACAACGGCAAGGCCCGCGCCTTCCGCATCAACCTGCGCTGCGACAGCGGGGTGCAGGTCTGGTACCGCATCGACGGCGCCAGCAGCGGCAACCAGGTCCTCGACAACGCCAGCGGCGCCGGCATGGCCGGCGGCGTCGGCGTCCAGCTGTTCTATGGCGACGTCAGCAGCACCCTGGTGCAGCCCCTGGCCACCCGCGCGCTGCAGACCACCACCACGGGCGCCGGCCAGGCGGTTAGCATCCCGCTGGCGGCCAAGTACTACAAGACCGCCAGCACGGTGACGGGCGGGCAGGTTGCGGTCACCGCGACCTTCACCATGACCTACGAATGAGCGACCGTTCGTCCGTTGGCGGGGGATAAAACCGACCTGCTGTCGATCCCCTCCGGCCCGGCGCGACTATAGGTATCTGCGTCCCACCGCCGGAGGAGCCGAGGATGAAATACCTGTGCCTGATCTACCTGGACGAGAAAGCCGCCGCGCATCTGCCCGCCCATGACTACCGCGCCGTGGTGGAAGAGTGCCTGGGCTACGAGCAGCAGCTGCGCGAGCGCGGCCAGCTGCTGGCGGTGGAGGCCCTGCAATCGGTGGACAGCGCCACCACCCTGCGCCACCGCGACGGCCAGCTGTCGGTCACCGACGGGCCCTTCGCCGAGACCCGCGAGCAGCTCGGCGGCTTCTACCTGATCGAGGCGCGCGACCTCAACGAGGCCATCCAGATCGCCGCGAAGATCCCGCCGGGGCGCCTGGGCTGCATCGAGGTGCGGCCGATCCGCGACTGGGAGCAGCACTTCGCCGCCCAGGGCTGAGCCCCGCCATCCGCCGCGGCGGCGAGCCGCTCGAAGAGGAGAGCCAAGCATGAGCATCGACAACTTCACCCTGCCGCCCGTGGTGCCCCGCGAAGACTGGCTGGCCGCGCGCAAGCGCCTGTGGCGGCTGGAGCGCGAGGCCACCCACGCCCGCGACGCCCTCAACGCCGAGCGGCGCAAGCTGCCGCTGGTGCGCATCGACAAGGACTACCGCTTCGAAGGCCCCAACGGCCCGCTGCGCCTGCTCGACCTGTTCGAGGGGCGGCCGCAGCTGATCGTCTACCACTTCATGTTCCACCGCGACCGTGGCGAGGGCTGCGAGGGCTGCTCCTTCCTGGTCGACAACCTCGGCCGCCTGGAGCACCTGCACGCCCGCGGCACCACCCTGGCCCTGGTGTCCCGCGCGCCGCTGGCGGAGATCGCGCCGTTCCGCGCGCGCATGGGCTGGCGGCTGCCCTGGTACTCGTCCTTCGGCAGCGACTTCAACTACGACTTCCACGTCACCCTCGACGAGAAGGTGGCGCCGATCGAATACAACTACCGCGACCTGGACGAACTGCGGCGCCTGGGCCAGGACTACCACATCCAGGGCGAGCAGCCGGGGATGAGCGTGTTCCTGCGCGACGGCGACAGCGTCTACCACAGCTACTCCGCCTACGGCCGCGGGCTGGAGGCGCCGCTGTTCACCTACCACCTGCTCGACCTCACGCCCCTGGGCCGTGGCGAGGGCTGGGGCGGCATGGCCGACCTCGACGGCAAGGGCATGAACTGGCTGCGCTACCATGACCGCTACGACGACGAGCGACCGCCGCACGGCTGCTGCGCATCCTGAAGAGGAGGAATCGCCATGGGAAGTCCCATCGACCCGGCCATCCAGCGCCTGCTGGACGGCTGGCTGGAAGCGGTACAGGCCGGCGACGTGGCGGCCATCGTCCGCCACTACAGCGACGACGTGCTGGCCTTCGACGCCGTGGCCCAGCTGCAGTTCGTCGGCCGCGAGGCCTACGCGCAGCACTGGCGCGCTTGCCTGCAGGCCTGCCAGCAGACGCGTTTCGAGCGCCACCACCTGGCGGTGGAGCAGGGCGGCGACGTCGCCTTCGGCCACTACCTGTCGTACTGCGGCGGCAAGGACGAGAAGGGCGAGGAGAAGGCCTCCTGGGCGCGGGCGAGCTTCGGCCTGCGGCGGGTGGATGGGGAATGGAAGATCGTCCACGAGCATTTCTCCATCCCCTTCGACATGCACACCGGGCAGCTGCTGTTCGACGCCCAGCCATGAGCCGGCCGCATGCATGACTACGCGCCGCCTTCGCTGCGGGACGTGGTGGATGAAATCTACCGCCGCGAATCGCGGCGCGTGCTGGCCACGCTGATCCGCCTGCTGGGCGACTTCGACCGCGCCGAGGAAGCGCTGCACGACGCCTTCGCCGCCGCCGTGGAGCAGTGGGGGCGCGATGGCCTGCCGCACAACCCGCGGGCCTGGCTGGTCTCCGCCGGGCGCTTCAAGGCCATCGACCACCTGCGCCGGCGGGTGCGCTTCGACGCCTCGCTGGAGCAGATCGCCCGCCAGCTGGAGATCGACGCCCAGGGCGAGGAAGAGGCCGAGCACGAAGGCCTGGAGGACGACCGCCTGCGCCTGGTGTTCACCTGCTGCCACCCGGCGCTGGCCGCCGACGCCCAGGTGGCGCTGACCCTGCGCGAAGTCTGCGACCTGCGCACCGAGGAAATCGCCCGGGCCTTTCTGGTGCAGCCCGCGACCATCGCCCAGCGCATCGTCCGCGCCAAGCAGAAGATTCGCGATGCGCGCATTCCCTACCAGGTGCCGGAGCCGGCCGAGTTGCCTCACCGCCTGGCCAGCGTGTTGCGCGTAGTGTACCTGGTGTTCAACGAGGGCTACGCGGCCTCCAGCGGCGAATCTCTGACCCGCGCCGACCTCTGCGCCGAGGCCATCCGCCTGGGCCGGCAACTGCTGGAACTGTTGCCGGAGCCGGAAGTGCTGGGCCTGCTGGCGCTGATGCTGTTGCAGGAATCGCGGCGCGCCGCGCGCAGCGACGAGCACGGCGAGCTGGTGCTGCTGGAGCATCAGGACCGCTCGCGCTGGGACGCCGGGCTGATCGCCGAGGGCCAGCGCCTGGTCGGCCTGGCCCTGGCCAGCCGCCGCTTCGGTTCCTACACCTTGCAGGCGGCCCTTGCCGCGGTGCACGCCGAGGCGGCGGACCTGGCCAGCACCGACTGGCCGCGGATGCTGGCGCTGTACGACGCGCTGCTGCAACTGCAGCCCTCGCCGGTGGTGGAACTCAACCGCGCCGTGGCCCTGGCCATGCGCGACGGCCCCCAGGCCGGGCTGGCAGCGGTGGACGCCATCCTCGCCCGCGGCGAACTGGCCGACTACCACCTGGCCCACGCCGCCCGCGCCGACTTCTGCCGACGCCTGGACCGCCCCGCCGAGGCCCGCGAGGCCTACCAGCGCGCGCTAACGCTGACGCGCCTGGAACCGGAACGACGCTTCCTCGAACAGCGCCTGCGGGAGTTGGAAACGTAACCGCACCAAGCTCGACCACGACGTAGGGCGCATAACGCCTACAGCGTTATCCGCCGTTTGACCGTGGTCCAGGCGGCTCCAAGGCTGACCTTAGCGTGGCTGTGACCTGGGCCAAACGGCGGATAACCGCGAACGGTTATACACCCTACGCCCAGCCCATCCTTTACGTTTGCGCCGCCATCTCCCGCAGCCGCTCCAGCGAGACGATGCGCAGCTGCCGGTAGCCCAGCTCCAGCGCGCCGCCGGCCACCAGTTCGCGCAGTTCCAGGGACAGCGTCTGGCGGCTGATGCCGAGCATCATCGCCAGCTCGTCCTGGCTGATGCGCACCAGCTGGCGCTGCTCGCCGTCGATGCTGCCGTCGCCGCGCGCCAGCTGTTCCAGGCGGCTGGCGATGCGGGCACGGGTGGAGCGCAGCATGGCGTCTTCCAGCAGGCGGTAGACCAGGCGCGTGTGCTGCGCCTGGAGCACGCAGACGGCGCGGGCGAAGCCGTTGTCGAGCATCAGCCGGTCGAAGGTCGCCTGGTCCACGCCCAGCACCTCGCTGTCGCGGCTGGCGATGACGTCGTGGGTGCGCGGCAGGCCGTCGAGCATCGAGGCCTCGCCGAACCAGTGGCCGGGCTCCAGCACCGCGAGGATCGCTTCCTTGCCGTCCTCGCGCAGGGTCGAGGCCTTCAGCTTGCCCTGCAGCAGGGTGAGGAAGTGCTCGCCGCGGTCGCCCTGGCGGAACACGAACTCGCCGGCGCGCAGGCGCAGGCGCCGGCCCTCGGCGGCCAGGGCATGGCGCACCGCGGGGGCGAGGCGGGCGAACCAGGGGTTGGCGTCCAGCTGTTGCAGCAGCGCTTCGGTGTCGGTCATGGGGCGGGTTCGGGCAGTGGGTCGAGGCACTTTGACCGCCTTGCCCGGCCGCTGCAAGCCAGGGCCAATTGTCGGGTTTCCGGCAGTCCTGCGCCGCGCGCTGGCCTAGCCTGCCTGGCAGCGCGGGCGGCGTGCGCCCGCAGGCCAAGGAGAACAACAAGATGAGTTTCGCAGCCAAGGTAGTGTGGATAACCGGCGCCTCTTCCGGCATCGGCGAGGCGCTGGCGCTGGCATTGCTGGAGCAGGGCGCCGAGGTGATCCTCTCCGGCCGCCGCGTCGAGGCCCTGCAGGCGCTGGCCGGACGCGCCCCGCAGCGGGCCCTGGTGCTGCCCTTCGAAAGCACCGACTACGAGCGCCTGCCGGCCCTGGTGGAGCAGGCCTGGGCCTGGCGCGGGCGCATCGACCTGCTGGTGAACAACGCCGGCGTCAGCCAGCGCAGCCTGGCCCTGGATACCGGCCTTGCGGTCTACCGCCAACTGATGGAAGTGGACTACCTGGCCCCCGTGGCCCTGACCCAGGCCCTGCTGCCGCGCCTGGTGGAACAGCGCGGCGGGCAACTGGCGGTGGTCAGCTCGGTGGCCGGCAAGGTCGGCGCGCCGCTGCGCACCGGCTACTGCGGCGCCAAGCACGCGGTGGTCGGCTACTTCGAGGCGCTGCGCGCGGAAGTGGAGGCGGCCTACGGCATCGGCGTCAGCGTGATCCTGCCGGGCTCGGTGCGCACCGCCATCGCGCTGAATTCCCTGGAAGGCAACGGCACCCAGCGCGGCCGTTCGGACACCAACATCGACAACGGCATCGACCCGGCGGTGGCGGCCCAGACCATCCTCGCCGGCCTGGCTGCGCGGCAGCACGACATCGTGGTGGCCGAGGGGATGGAGAAGCTGGCCTTGCAACTGCGGCAGGCTGATCCGGAGAAGCTTTTTGCGCTGGTTGCGCAGGAGGGCGCGCGTCTGGCGCAGCAGCGGGAGGAGTTGGGGGCTGGGGCTTCTATCGATCCGGGGGATGTGAGTCGGTTGCAGGGGTGATGTTGTCTTGCTCGCGAATGGTGCTTCCAGGGGCGTTGGGTGGCTGGGTTCTAGAGCGCCCTCTCCCCAGCCCTCTCCCTGAAGGGAGAGGGGGCTTGTCCGTGCCGGCGGAGAGAATGGCGTTCGCCGGCTGACTCAGGAGTGCCCAAGCATGCCGAACGGTCCCCTCTCCCTTCAGGGAGAGGGTTAGGGAGAGGGGCGGAGTAAAACCACCGCTCCAAAGCCACCAGCAAGAACCAACCCCCTACACTCCCAACCTCTTTGCTAAGCTGCCGGGTTTGCTAAGCTGCCGGGCGCCGCAATCCATTCGAGGTCCCGCCATGCGCCGTTCCCCCCTGTTCGCCACCCTTGGCCTGCTCGCCCTTCTCAACGCCCCCGCCGTCTTCGCCCACGCCCACCTGAAGAGCGAAACCCCCGCCGCCGACAGCACCGCCGCCGCCCCCAGGGAGCTGCGCCTGACCTTCTCCGAGGGCGTCGAGGCGAAGTTCACCAAGGTCACGGTCACCGCCGCCGACGGCAAGGCCGTGAAGGTGGCCGGCATCGCCACCACCGAGGGCGACGCCAAGGTGCTGGTGGTGACCTTCGACCAGCCGCTGCCCGCCGGCGAGTACAAGGTGGAATGGCACGCTGTTTCGGTGGACACCCACAAGAGCAACGGCAGCTACGCCTTCAAGGTCGCGCCCTGAACCATGAGCCGCATCCGCCATGGATGACGCCCTGGTTTTCTGCCGTTTCCTGCATCTCGCCCTGACCCTGACGCTGTTCGGCGTGGCGCTGTTCCGTGCGGTGCTGCGCCGCCAGGAGCCCGCCGTGCTCGCTGCGCTGGACGGCCACGTGCTCGCTGGGCAACGCATCGCCGCCGCGCTGGCGCTGCTCGGCGGCCTGGCCTGGCTCGGCCTGGTGGCGGCGAGCATGGCCGGCGACTGGTCCGCCGCGCTGGATGGGCCGACGCTGCGGCTGGTGCTGGGGCAGACCTTCTTCGGCCAGGTCTGGGCCTGGCACCTGCTGGCGAACGTCGCGCTGCTGGTTGCGCTGTGCCTGCCGCTGTCGGCGGACAACCCGCTGCGCGTGCTGCTGGCCGGCGCGGTGCTGGCCAGCCTGGCCCCGGTAGGCCATGGCGCCATGCTCGACGGCTGGGCCGGCGTCGGGCTGATGCTCAACCAGGCGCTGCACCTGCTCTGCGCCGGCGCCTGGCTCGGCGGCCTGCTGTTGCTGGCGGCGCTGCTGTACCGCGCGCCGGATTCCACCCATGGCGAGGCGCTGCGGCGCTTCAGTGGCGTCGGCTACCTGTTGGTGGCCGGGGTTGCGGCCAGCGGGTTGGTGAACGTCTGGGCGCTGGTCGGGCAATGGCCGGACCCGCGCACTTCCACCTTCGGGCTGGTGCTGACGATCAAGCTGCTGCTGGTGGCGGGGATGCTCGCCCTGGCGCTGCTCAACCGCGTGGCCCTGGCCTTCCGTGAGAAGCGCCTGCTGGCGCTGCGGCGCAGCGTGGTGCTGGAGTGGGTGTGCGGGCTCGCGGCGGTGGCCGTCGTGTCGCTGTTGGGGACGTTGTCACCGGCGGGGTAGAGGGACGCCAAGGTTGGCTCCGCGCGATGCGGGGCCAAGGTCAGGCGGCGGATAACCGCGAACGGTTATTCGCCCTACGTCAAGGTCGGGCCTGGCGTAGGGCGCATAACGCCTACGGCGTTATCCGCCGTTTGGCCTTGGTTCCCGGCGGCTCCGGGGTTGACCTGAGCGTTGGCTGAGGCCCCGGTGTATCGGTGGATAACCGCGAACAGGTGTTTCAACGCGCCGGCAGGATGACTCCGCGGCACTCGCCGAAGCCGATGCGCGGGTAGCCTTCGCGTTCGCACCAGGCGCGGAAGATCACTTCGTCGCCGTCCTGTAGGAAGGTGCGCTGCTCGCCGCCGGGCAACTGCAGCGGCTGCTTGCCGCCGAAGGTGCTCTCCAGCAGGCTGCCGAAGGCTTCCGGCGCGGGCCCGGAGAGGGTGCCGGAGCCGAACAGGTCGCCGGCCTGCAGCTTGCAGCCGCCGACGCTGTGGTGGGCGACCATCTGCGCCACCGTCCAATACATGTTCTGCGTGTTGCTCAGCGCCAGGCGCAGCGGCTCGATGCCCTGCTCGCGCATGGCGGCGGTCTGCAGCAGCACTTCCAACTGGATGTCGAACGCGCCATGGGCCTGGTCGTGCTCGTCCAGCAGGTAGGGCAGCGGCTGCGGGTCGCCTTCCGGGCGCGCCGGCTGGGCCTTGCGGAACGGCGCCAGGGCCTCGGCGGTGACCACCCAGGGCGACACGCTGGTGGCGAAGTTCTTCGCCAGGAACGGGCCCAGCGGCTGGTATTCCCAGGCCTGCACGTCGCGCGCCGACCAGTCGTTGAGCAGGCAGTAGCCGGCCACGTGCTGCTCGGCCTGGCCGATGCCGATGGCCTCGCCCATCTCGTTGCCCGGGCCGATCCAGATGCCCAGCTCCAGTTCGTAGTCCAGCCGCTTGCTCGGGCCGAAGCCCGGGGCCTCGGCGCCCGGCGCCAGGGTCTGGCCGTTGGGCCGGCGCACCGCGGCGCCGGAGGCGACCACGGTGGAGGCGCGGCCGTGGTAGCCGATGGGCACGTGCTTGTAGTTGGGCAGCAGCGGGTTGTCCGGGCGGAACAGGCGGCCGACGTTGTTGGCGTGGTGGATGCCGACGTAGAAGTCGGTGTAGTCGCCGACCTGGGCCGGCAGGTGCAGCTGGCAGTTGGCCTGGGCCGGCAGCAGGCTGGCGCCCAGCTCCTGCATCCGCGCCTGCTGCGGGCTGCCTTCGGCCAGCAACGCCTGCAACTGCTCGCGCAGCACGCGGCGCGGGCCGGCGCCGAGGGCGAAGAAGGCGTTGAGGCTGGCGCCGCTGGCAGCTTCGGCGGCGTGGCGGGCCTCGCCCTCGAACAGGTCGGCGGCCAGCGCCGCCTTCAGGTCGAGGATGTGCTCGCCGATGGCCACGCCGCCGCGCGGCTCGCGGCCGGGGCTGCTGAACACGCCCAGCGGCAGGTTCTGCAGGGGGAAGTCGGGGTGGCCGTTGGCGGAGTCGAGCCAGCTGCGGCGGGTGTCTGCCTGGTTCATGGGTTCAGTTCCTCTGGAAGGTCTTGGCCATGCCGCTCCAGCAGGCGTCGTAGTCGCGCTGCAGTTGCGGGCATTCGAGAGCGTAGCGGCTCGGGCGCAGCACGCGGCCGGTCTCGAACATGAAGGCCATGGTGTTTTCGATCTTGTGCGGTTTCAGCTCGGCGGCGATGGCCTGCACGGTGCTGGCGTTGTCCGGGCCGTGGGCGCTCATGCAGTTGTGCAGCGAGGCGCCGCCGGGGGCGAAGCCGTCGGCCTTGGCGTCGTAGGCGCCCTGGAGCAGGCCCATGAATTCGTTCATCAGGTTGCGGTGGAACCACGGCGGGCGGAAGGTGTTCTCGGCCACCATCCAGCGCGGCGGGAAGATCACGAAGTCGACGTTGGCCATGCCGTGGGTGTCGCTGGGCGAGGTGAGCACGGTGAAGATCGATGGGTCCGGGTGGTCGTAGCTGACCGTGCCGAGGGTGTTGAACAGGCGCAGGTCGTACTTGTAGGGCACGTTGTTGCCGTGCCAGGCGACCACGTCCAGCGGCGAGTGGTCCAGCTCGCAGGCCCACAGCTCGCCGAGGAATTTCTGCACCAGCTGCACCGGCGCGTCGATGTCTTCGTAGTGGGCCACCGGGGCGAGGAAGTCGCGCGGGTTGGCCAGGCCGTTGCTGCCGATCGGGCCCAGGTCGGGGATGCGCAGGGCGGCGCCGTGGTTCTCGCAGATGTAGCCGCTGGCGCTGGCGTCGAGCAGTTCGACGCGGAACTTCATGCCGCGCGGGATCACCGCGATCTCCAGCGGCTCGATGTCCAGCCGGCCCAGCTCGGTGGCCAGGCGCAGGCGGCCCTGTTGCGGGACGATCAGCAGCTCGCCGTCGGCGTCGTAGAACACCCGGTCCATGGAGCGGTTGGCGCGGTACAGGTGCACGCTGACGCCGCTGGCCTGCTCGGCGTCGGCGGTGGCGGCGAGGGTCAGCAGGCCGTCGAGGAAGTCGGTGGGCTCGCCGGGGATGTCCTGGGGGTTCCAGCGCAGGCGGTTGGGGTTCACCTGGCCCAGTTCGCGGCCGGGAATCTGCCGCGCCAGGCGCTCGAAGCGCGGGTGGCTGGCCGAGGGCTTGATGCGGTACAGCCAGGTGCGCCGGGCCTCGCTGCGCGGCACGGTGAAGGCGGTGCCGGAAAGCTGCTCGGCGTAGAGCCCGAAGGGCACCTGCTGCGGCGAGTTCTGCCCGTGGGGCAGGGCGCCGGGCAGGGCCTCGCTGCTGAACTGGTTGTTGAAACCCGACAGGTAGGTGAGCGATTCGGCGGACGACATGGCGACCTCGTTGTTTTTGTAATCGAATTACGAATAACGTAATTTGAACGCCGGAAGGGGTCAAGCTATAACAGCGCCTCCATCGACGAACGAGTCATTGCATGGCCATTCCCAGGGACACCGGCGACGCGCCGAAACGCCAGAAAGTGCAGGCCGCCGAAGTCGGCACCGACATCCTCAAGGGCCTGGCCGACCTGGCCCCGGCCACTTCGCTGTCGCGCCTGGCCGAGCACGTGGGCATGCCCGCGGCCAAGGTCCACCGCTACCTGCAGGCGCTGATCGCCAGCGGCTTCGCCGAGCAGGACGCGGCCACCAACCACTACGCCCTGGGCCCGGAGGCGCTGTTCGTCGGCCTGGCCGCCATCGGCCGGCTGGACGTGGTGCGCGCCGCCATGGCGCACCTGAGCGCGCTGCGCGACGAGCTGAACGAAACCTGCTTCCTCGCCGTGTGGGGCAACAAGGGCCCGACCGTGGTGCAGGTGGAGCAGCCGCTGCGCGCGGTGACCCTGGTCACCCGGGTGGGCTCGGTGCTGCCTCTATTGGGCTCGTCCACCGGCCTGGTGTTCAACGCCTACCTGCCCGACGGCGAGACCGCGCCGCTGCGCGAGGAGGAGAAGGGCATGCCTGGCGCGCTGGACGAGGCGGAGTTGCACAAGCAGACGGCGGAGATCCGGGCTTCCGGCTTGCACCATGTGCATGGGCTGTTGATGCCGGGGGTGAATGCCCTGTCGGCGCCGGTGTTCGCGGTGGGTGAGCAACTGGCGGGGGTGGTGACGGTGGTGGGGGCGGCGAGTGCCTTCCGCGCCGAGACCCAGGGGCGGGCGGCGGAGTTGCTCAAGGAAGCGGCGGCAGCGATTACCGCGCGGATGGCGGGGCGCAGGCCGGAGTAGGGCGGATAACCGTTCGCGGTTATCCGCCGTTGGCCGGAACACCGTTGCCGGGGACGATGGCGGATAACGCCGTAGGCGTTATGCGCCCTACGGGGCCAAACAAAGCTCCGTAGGATGGGTTGAGCGAAGCGATACCCATCACCGTGGCCCGATGGGTATCGCAAGCTCAACCCATCCTACGAGAGCGCTTCGGAGCGGTGGGTCTGGCTCACTTCGTCTCCAGCACCCCGCGGCGGATCTGATCCCGCTCTATCGATTCGAACAGCGCCTTGAAGTTGCCTTCGCCGAAGCCGTCGTCGCCCTTGCGCTGGATGAACTCGAAGAACACCGGGCCCATCAGGGTTTCCGAGAAGATCTGCAGCAGTAGCCGGCGGCTGCCGCCCTCGGAGGTGCCGTCGAGGAGGATGCCGCGGTTGCGCAGTTCTTCCACCGGCTCGCCGTGGTTGGGCAGGCGCTCTTCGAGCATCTCGTAGTAGGTCGCCGGCGGCGCGGTCATGAAGCGCATGTTCAGGCCCTTGAGGGCATCCCAGGTCTTCACCAGGTCGTCGGTGAGGAAGGCCACGTGCTGGATGCCCTCGCCGTTGAACTGCATGAGGAATTCCTCGATCTGCCCGGCGCCCTTGGAGGATTCCTCGTTGAGCGGGATGCGGATCATGCCGTCCGGCGCGGTCATGGCCTTGGAGGTCAGGCCGGTGTACTCGCCCTTGATGTCGAAGTAGCGGATCTCGCGGAAGTTGAACAGCTTCTCGTAGAAGTCCGCCCAGTAGGCCATGCGCCCGCGGTACACGTTGTGGGTGAGGTGGTCGATGATCTTCAGGCCGGCGCCTTTGGGGTGGCGGTCCACGCCCTCGATGAACTCGAAGTCGATGTCGTAGATCGACGAGCCCTCGCCGAAGCGGTCGATCAGGTACAGCGGCGCGCCGCCGATGCCCTTGATCGCCGGCAGGCGCAGTTCCATCGGCCCGGTGGGGATTTCCACCGGCTGCGCGCCCAGCTCCAGGGCGCGGGCGTAGGCCTGGTGGGCGTTCTTCACGCGGAAGGCCATGCCGCACACCGAGGGGCCGTGCTCGGCGGCGAAGTAGGCCGCCAGGCTCTTGGGTTCGTTGTTGAGGATCAGGTTGATCTCGCCCTGGCGGTACAGGTGCACGTCCTTGGAGCGGTGGCTGGCCACCTTGGTGAAGCCCAGGCTGGCGAAGATGGGTTCCATCACGCCGGGGGTGGGGGAGGCGAATTCGATGAATTCGAAGCCCATGAGGCCCATGGGGTTGTCGAAGAGGTCTGCCATGTTCGTGTTCCTCGCGGTGGACGCGCTTCTGGTATGCGTCCGGGATTCGGAAAGTCGTGGGGAGTCAGCTGCGCGGCTGGCGCGGCGGCGAGCAGGGCACGCCGCGCACGCTGCGAGCGAGGAAGTCGCCGATGGTGACTTTGAATCCGAGGCTGTGCATGACGCGCTCCTCAGGCCGGCTTGTCGGCCTGGACGTCCGGGTGGGCCTGGCGGAAGGCCGGGTGCTCCAGGGCCAGGCGCTCTACCCTGAGTATGCGCGGGAATGGGCTCAGGTCCACCTTGAAGCGGCGGGCGGCGTACAGCTGCGGCAGCAGGTAGACGTCGGCCAGGCCCGGCTGCGGGCCGCAGCAGAAGCCTTGGTCGCCGATCAGCGCTTCCACGGCCTTCAGCCCTTCGCCGATCCAGTGGGCGATCCACTGGTTCACGCCGTCTTCGTCTATGCCCAGGGCGCGCAGGCGGTTGAGCACGGCGACGTTGTGCAGCGGGTGGATGTCGCAACCGATGAGCGCCGCCACGCCGCGCTGGTGGGCGCGCTGCAGGGCGTCGGCCGGCAGCAGGGCGGGCTCGGGGTAGCGTTCTTCGAGGTATTCGATGATCGCCGGCGACTGGATCAGCAGTTCGCCTTCGTCGGTGCGCAGGGCCGGCACGCGGCCTTGCGGGTTCAGCGCCAGGTAAGCGCCTTGGCGGTGCTCGCCCTGCAGCAGGTTGACCGGCACGTGCCGGGGCTGCAGGCCCTTGAGGGCCAGGGCGATGCGCACGCGGTAGCTGGAGGTGGAGCGGTAGTAGGTGTAGAGGTCCATGGACTCTCACTCGCAGGCAGCGTGCGCGTCGTGGCGGGCACTGTTGTTTTCGTAATTGCCTTACACTCTGCGTAATTTTTCCGCCGAGGGCAAGCCCCCGCGCTCCTTCGGGGGCTCGCCGCGCTGCCTTCAGTCGATGCGTTCGAAGGGCAGGCCGACGTAGTTCTCGGCGATGCAGGTGCGCCCGGCCTGGGAGTCGAGGAAGTAGGCCAGTTCAGTATCGAGCATCTTCTGGGTGAAGGCGTCGTTGTCGGGGAATTTGTGCAGCATGCTGGTCATCCACCAGCTGAAGCGCTCGGCCTTCCAGATGCGCCGCAGGGCAACTTCCGAGTAGCGCTGCAGCAGCTCGACGCGGCCTTCGCCGTAGACCTTCACCAGGATGCGGTACAGGGCGTCGACGTCGCTGGCCGCCAGGTTCAGGCCCTTGGCGCCGGTGGGCGGGACTATGTGCCCGGCGTCGCCGACCAGGAACAGCTTGCCGTACTGCAGCGGCTCCACCACGAAGCTGCGCAGCGGGGCGATACTCTTCTCCAGCGACGGGCCGGTGACCAGGCGCGCCGCGGCGTCGGCTGGCAGGCGGCGCTTGAGTTCGTCCCAGAAGCGCTCGTCCGACCAGTCCTCCACCTTCTCCTCCAGGCCCACCTGCAGGTAGTAGCGGCTGCGGGTGGCCGAGCGCATGCTGCTGAGGCTGAAGCCGCGCTCGCTGCTGGCGTAGATGAGTTCGTGGTTGACCGGCGGGGTGTCGCTGAGCAGGCCGAGCCAGCCGAAGGGGTAGACGCGTTCGTAGATCTTCAGCTTGTCCGCCGGGATGGTCTGCCGCGATACGCCGTGGAAGCCGTCGCAGCCGGCGATGTAGTCGCAGTCCAGGCGCGCTGTCTCGCCGTCCTTGCTGAAGGTGACGTAGGGCTTCTCGCCCTGCACCTCGTGCAGCTGCACGTCGCCGGCTTCGTAGATGCTCAGGGCGCCGCTGGCCTGGCGGGCTTCCATGAGGTCGCGGGTGACTTCGGTCTGGCCATAGACCATCACGTTCTTGCCGCCGGTCAGGCCCTTGAGGTCGATGCGCTCGCGGCGGCCGTCCAGCACCAGTTCGAAGCCGTCGTGGGGCAGGCCTTCGGCGTCCATGCGGGCATTGGCGCCGGCCTCGCGCAGCAGGTCCACGGTGCCCTGTTCCAGCACCCCGGCGCGGATGCGCCCGAGCACGTAGTCCGGGCTCTGGCGTTCGAGGATGACGTTGTCGATGCCGGCGCGTTGCAGCAGTTGGCCGAGCAGCAGGCCGGAAGGGCCGGCGCCGATGATGGCAACCTGGGTTTTCATTGTTGTTTTCCTCGTCGTCGCGGGCCGGGGCCTGGTCGTAGGCACGCCCCCTGGCCGCGTAGTTGTTATTGGCACCTGCATTTTTGGTGGATGAATCGCCGCGCAGAAGGCAATATCCAACAGATAACCTGGATTTTTCGTGGATAGCCCCGGCGGCCTATAAATGCACAAGACGCCCGCTTCGAATCCGGTCCCGGTGTTCCAGCTGTACGGCGAGACCCACGCCTGGCCGACACCCGACCCCCTGCACTGCGAGACCATTCCGTCGCGCAGCAGCCTGTACGACTGGGAAATCCGCCCGCACCGCCACGCCGACCTGGTGCAGCTGCTCTACGTGCGCGCCGGCGAAGCCGAGCTGGAAGTGGAGGGCAGCGTCACCCGCGTGCGCGAGGCCACAGTGCAGGTCTCGCCGCCCCTGTGCGTGCACGGCTTCCGCTTCACCGCGCAGATCGACGGCTACGTCCTCAGCCTGGCCCAGCCCTTCGCCGAGGAACTGCTGCGCCAGTTCGACCGCGCCGTGCTGGAACAGCCGCAGTGCTACGCGGTGGGTGAGGACGAGCGCTACCTGAGCACCCTGTTCGACTCCATCGAGCGCGAATACGCGCGCCAGGAGCCGGGCCGCGAGCTGATGCTGCGCTCGCTGGTCAGCGCCCTGCTGGTGTGGCTGGGGCGCCGCCACCTGCAGGCCAGCCACGCCGCCAGCGCCGCGCCGGACCGTGGCCGCGAGCACCTGCAGGCGTTCCGCCGGCTGGTGGAGAAACACTTGCGCGAGCACCTGCCGATCGAGCGCTACGCCGAGCGCCTGGGCATCAGCGCGGCGCACCTCAACGCCCTGTGCCGGCGCCTGGCCGGCGTCTCGGCGCTGCAGCTGATCAGCCAGCGCCTGCTGCTGGAGGCCAAGCGCAACCTGGTGTACACGGACATGACCGTGCAGGAGGTCTCCGACCAGCTGGGCTTCTCGGAGCCGGCGTACTTCTCGCGATTCTTCAAGCGCGGCACCGGGCAGTCGCCCAGGGCCTTCCGGGGTAACCGATGAACATCGACTCACGCATCAAGTTCCGCCACCTGCTGTGCTTCCTCGAAGTGGCCCGCCTGGGCAGCCTGGCGCGCGCCGCCGACCGCCTGGCGGTGAGCCAGCCGGCGGTGTCGAAGACGCTCAAGGAGCTGGAGGAAGTGCTCGACGCCAGCCTGTTCGAGCGCGGCAAGGGCGGCGCCGTGCTGACCGAGGCCGGCATCGCCTTCCTGCGCTACGCCGGGCCCTGCGTGCAGGCCCTGCGCGACGGCGTGGAGAGCCTGCGCGGCGGCGAATACGCGGCCAGCAGCGCGCGCTTGGGCGTGCTTTCCACCGTGGAGGGCGCCTTCCTCCCGGAAGTGGTGCGGCGCCTGCACGCGCGCCACGGGGCGCTGGTGGTCAGCGTGGTCACCGGGCCCAGCGCGCACCTGCTCTCGCAACTGCGCGTCGGCGAACTGGA
Organism: Pseudomonas sp. AAC; assembly: GCF_000725445.1. Lineage (NCBI taxonomy): Bacteria > Pseudomonadati > Pseudomonadota > Gammaproteobacteria > Pseudomonadales > Pseudomonadaceae > Pseudomonas > Pseudomonas sp. AAC. Next base: position 297,334 of record NZ_KL647099.1, read on the forward strand.
CCTGGTGGTCGGGCGCATGACCGACAGCCCGCAGATCCAGGGCCTGACCTTCGAACACCTGTACAACGAGCCGCTGACCCTGGTGGTGCGCGCCGGCCACCCGTTGCTGGGCCGGCCGCTGGACGCGGCGGAGCTGGAGGAATACCCGCTGGTGCTGCCCACCGCCGGCACCACCATCCGCAAGCGCGTCGACAGCCTGTTCGTCGAGCACGGCCTGCGCCAGTCGTCGCGGCGCCTGGAAACCCTCTCGCTGAGCCTGAGCCGGCGCTACGTCGACGACAGCGACGCGGTGTGGATGGCGCCGCTGGACGCGGTGCGCGCGGCCCTGGGCAAGGGCGAGCTGGCCGAGCTGGCGCCGCAGCTGCAGGAGGCCGGTGGCTCGGTGGGCATCTGCAGCAACGCCTCGCTGCCGCTGTCCCTCGGCGCGCACTGGTGCCAGGAGGTGCTGCGCGAGGTGGGGCAGGAATACCGCGAAGGGGTTTATCCATAACCATTTGGTTATGGGTTTCGGGCAGCTTTTCAATTTCCCTGCGCGTCGAGCTGGCGGAAACTGCGGAGCACATGCCTGGTGCTCTACAGGCTCCTATAACTCCAACAACAGGAGACCGCCATGTCCGAAGTGGACAACAGCCGGTTCGTCATCCGTGACCGCAACTGGCACCCCAAAGCCCTCACCCCCGACTACAAGACCTCCGTCGCCCGCTCCCCGCGCCAGGCGCTGGTAAGCATCCCGCAGTCGATCTCCGAGACCACCGGCCCGGACTTCTCGCACCTGAAGTTCGGCGAGCACGACAACGACCTGCTGCTCAACTTCAACACCGGCGCGCTGCCCATCGGCGAGCGCATCGTCGTCCACGGCCGCGTCGTCGACCAGTACGGCAAGCCGGTGCCCAACACCCTGGTGGAAATGTGGCAGGCCAACGCCGGCGGCCGCTACCGGCACAAGAACGACCGCTACCTGGCGCCGCTGGACCCGAACTTCGGCGGCGTCGGCCGCGCCATCACCGACAGCGACGGCCGCTACATCTTCCGCACCATCAAGCCCGGCCCCTACCCGTGGCGCAACGGCCCCAACGACTGGCGCCCGGCGCACATCCACTTCTCCATCAGCGGCCCGTCCATCGCCACCCGGCTGATCACCCAGCTGTACTTCGAGGGCGACCCGCTGATCCCCATGTGCCCCATCGTCAAGTCGATCGCCAACCCCGAGGCGGTGCAGAGCCTGATCGCGCGCCTGGACATGGGCATGGCCAACCCCATGGACTGCCTGGCCTACCGCTTCGACATCGTCCTGCGCGGCCAGCGCCAGACCCACTTCGAGAATCGCTGAGGAGGTTCGCCATGCCCGTTCAACTGCTCCCCGAAACCCCCTCGCAGACCGCCGGCCCCTACGTGCACATCGGCCTGGCCCTGGAAGCGGCCGGCAACCCGACCCGCGACCTGGAAATCTGGAACCAGATGGCCAAGCCCGGCGCCGCCGGCGAGCACATCCTGCTGCTGGGCCACGTCTACGACGGCAACGGCCACCTGGTGCGCGACTCCTTCCTGGAGTTCTGGCAGGCCGACCACGAAGGCAACTACGACAGCCGCTACGACGCCGAGAAGGCGTTCAACGGCTTCGGCCGCACCGCCACCACCTTCGATGCCGGCGAGTGGACGCTCAAGACCATCAAGCCGGGCGTGACCAAGGCCGCCGACGGCCGCCCGCAGGCGCCGCACATCAACGTGTCGCTGTTCGCCCGCGGCATCAACATCCACCTGCAGACGCGCCTTTACTTCGAGGACGAGGCCGAGGCCAACGCCAAGGACCCGGTGCTCAACCTGATCGAACAGGCGCCGCGCCGCGAGACCCTGGTGGCCCGCCGCTGCGAAGTGAACGGCCAGCTGGCCTATCGTTTCGACATCCGCATCCAGGGCGAAGGCGAGACGGTGTTCTTCGATTTCTGATGCGTTCCGGCGCCTGAACGGGCGGGCCGCGCGAGCGGTCCGCCCGTCGGCGTTCACGGCATGGCGTAGGCTGTGCCTGATGACGAAGAAAACTGGAGCCCTTGCGTGAGCAACCGACTTTTCGACGCCTACTTCACCCAGCCGGCGATGCGCGAGCTGTTCTGCGACCGCGCGCGCCTGCAGGGCATGCTCGACTTCGAGGCCGCCCTGGCCCGCGCCGAGGCGCGCTGCGGGGTGATCCCGGCCGCCGCGGTGGCGCCCATCGAGGCCGCCTGCCGCGCCGAGCTGTACGACTTCGACGCCCTGGCCACGGCCATCTGCAGCGCCGGCAACTCGGCCATCCCCATGGCCAAGGCGCTGGGCCGCCAGGTCGCCGCGACGGACGCGCAGGCCGAGCGCTACGTGCATTTCGGCGCCACCAGCCAGGACGCCATGGACAGCGGCCTGGTGCTGCAACTGCGCGCCGCCGTCGGCCTGCTGGAAGACGACCTGGCGCGGCTGGGCGCGGCCCTGGCCGAACAGGCGCGCCAGCACGCCGACGTGCCCATGGCCGGGCGCACCTGGCTGCAACACGCCACGCCGGTGACCCTGGGCATGAAGATCGCCGGCTGGCTCGGCGCGGTCACCCGTCACCGCGAGCGCCTGGCCGAACTCAAGCCGCGCCTGCTCAGCCTGCAGTTCGGCGGCGCCTCCGGCAGCCTGGCGGCGCTGGGCGACGACGGCTTCGCCGTGGCCGAGGCGCTGGCCGAGGAGCTGCGCCTGCAACTGCCGGAACAGCCCTGGCACACCCAGCGCGACCGCCTCGTCGAATTCGCCGCCTGGCTCGGCCTGGTGGCCGGCAGCCTGGGCAAGCTGGGCCGCGATCTCAGCCTGCTGATGCAGACCGAGGCCGGCGAAGTCTTCGAGCCCTCCGCGCCGGGCAAGGGCGGCTCCTCGACCATGCCGCACAAGCGCAACCCGGTGGGCGCCGCCGTGCTGATCGGCGCCGCCACCCGCGCGCCGGGCCTGGTGGCGACGATGCTGAGCGCCATGCCCCAGGAGCACGAGCGCAGCCTCGGCCTGTGGCATGCCGAATGGGAAAGCCTGCCGGAGCTTTGCTGCCTGGTCTCCGGCGCACTGCAGCAGGCGCTGCTGGTGGTGCCGGGCCTGGAAGTGGACGCCCAGCGCATGGCCCGCAACCTCGACCTGACCCGCGGCCTGGTGCTGGCCGAGGCGGTGAGCATCGCCCTGGCCCGGTGCATCGGCCGCGACGCCGCGCACCACCTGGTGGAGCAGTGCTGCCGCCAGGCCGTGGCCGAAGGCGCGCACCTGCGCCAGGTGCTGGGCGGCAACGCCGAGGTCTGCGCGCAATTGAGCGAAGCCGAGCAGGACCGGCTGCTGGATCCGGCCCACTACCTGGGCCAGTGCCGCCGCTGGGTGGAACGCGCCCTGGAAGAACACGCGCGCCTCGGCTGAGGCGCGACAGACAAGCGAGAGAGAACCCGATGGACGAGAAACAACGCTACGAAGCCGGCATGCAGGTCCGCCGCGCGGTGCTGGGCGACGCCCACGTCGACCGCAGCCTGCAGAACCGCACCACCTTCAACGAAGAATTCCAGGAAATGATCACCCGCCACGCCTGGGGCGACATCTGGACCCGCCCCGGCCTGCCGCGCCACACCCGCAGCCTGGTGACCATCGCCATGCTCATCGGCATGAACCGCGAAGGCGAACTGAAACTGCACCTGCGCGCCGCCCGCAACAACGGCGTGAGCCGCGAGGAGATCAAGGAAGTGCTGCTGCAAAGCGCGATCTACTGCGGCATCCCGGCGGCCAACGCCACCTTCCACCTGGCGGAGGAAGTGTGGAACGAGCTGGGGACGGAGTCGCTGGAGGGGTGAGCCCGATCTAACGGCGTATAACCGCGAACGGCCCTACGCTATGGCGCTTTTCGTAGGAGCGAGCTTGCTCGCGAATGGTGTCTACCTTCGGCGATGGAGTATCAGAGGGATTCCGGCCCCCTCTCCCCAGCCCTCTCCCTGAAGGGAGAGGGGGCTTGTCCGTGCCGAGAGGAGGAATGGTTTCAGCCGGTAATCACTGTGCTAGCCGGCTAACGCCGAAGTATCAGTATCTGCCCAACGGTCCCCTCTCCCTTCAGGGAGAGGGTTAGGGAGAGGGCGTTCTTGAGGATGCGCTCCGGACCTCCCGGTAGAACTCCATTCGCGAGCAAGCTCGCTCCTACAACCACCAATCCCCTCACGGCATCCGATCCGCCACGAAATCCGCCTTCGAACGCACCTCCAACTCCGCAACTGCCGGCTAACTCCAGCGTTCCCGTTTCTGCCCAACGGTCCCCTCTCCCTTCAGGGAGAGGGTTAGGGAGAGGGCGCTCTTGAAAATGCACACCAAACCTGCCCGGTAGAACTCCATTCACCAGGCGTAGGGCGGATAACGTTCCACGTTATCCGCCGTTTGGCCTTGGTTCCCGGCGGCTCCGAGGCTGACCTTGGCGTTGGCTGTGGCTTCGGTGTATCGGCGTATAACCGCGAACGGTTATACGCCCTACGGCATCCGATCCGCGACGAAATCCGCCTCCGAACGCGCCTCCAGCTGCCCCTTGCGGCAAGCGCGCTGGAAGCGCTCGAAGTCCCGCTCGTTCTGCAGCGCGTAAGCCTTGGCGTAATGCACCAGCGCATCGTTCAGCGCATCGCTCTTGCCGATGTAGCCGGCGATCCGCGCCGCCTGGCCGCCGGACTTGGCGTGGGCGCAGGCCAGGGCCCGGCCGCACACGCGGGCGTAGGCGAGGAAGGCGTTTTCGTCGAAGGTCTCCAGTTCCGCCGAGACCTTCATGTCGCGCAGCTGGCGCACGTAGAAGTGGCGGCCGCCGGGGCCGGTGGTCCAGCCGAGGAAGAGGTCGCTGGCCGACTGCATCAGGCGCTGGCCGTCCACCACCCGCTGGCCCTGGTGGCGGGTGCGCAGCTTGCTGCGCACGTAGCCGGACAGCACCGAGGGGCGGGCTTCCTTGAACTGCAGGAACAGCGGCTGCTCCTGGGGATCGGTGAGCAGCGCCACCAGGCAGCGGGTGCCGACGCTGCCCACGCCCACCACCTTGAACACCAGGTCCTGCACCTCGAAGCGGTCCAGCAGGTCGCGGCGGTCGGCCTGCAGGGTGGCGCGATAGTCGCGCATGAAGGTGTCGTGCAGGTCCTGCCAGTGCTCCAGGTCCATCCAGTCGTCGTCCTTGTCCAGCAGCGAGGTCGAGGCGTGCAGGTGGAAGATTTCCGGCAGGTCGTCGCGGATCTGCAGGCGGCCCTTGGCGTCGCGCTCGGCGATCTTCGGCAGCAGCTCGGCGTGGGTGCGCCGGTTGGCCTTCTCGATGGCGCGCTGCACGTGCTCGCGCAGGTCCTTTTCCTTCTCCTGCTCCAGCGCCACCTCGTAGTCGATGCGCCCGTACCACAGCTCCAGGGCGCCCATCTCGGCGCACTCGGCCATGTTCTGCTGGTAGGAGGCGACCAGCTCGTGGCAGGCGTTCTCTTCCACGCTCTCGCCGTGGCGCAGGTCGCGGGCGGCGATGAGGAAGCTCGCCACCAGGCGCTTGAGGTCCCATTCCCAGGGGCCGGGGTGGACCTCGTCGAAGTCGTTGACGTTGAACAGCAGGTTGCGCTCGGGGGAGGCGAAGCCGCCGAAATTCATCAGGTGGCAGTCTCCGCAGATCGGCAATTCCATGCCCATGTCCGGGGTGCCCGAGAGGTCGTGGGCCTGGAGCAGGGCGCTGCCGCGGAAGAAGGTGAAGGGCGACACCAGCATGCGCCCGTAGCGCAGCGCCACCAGCGACTGCACGCGGCCGGCGCTGGAGGCCTCGATCAGCGGCAGCGGGTCGCGGTCGATTTTCCCGGGTTCGGAGTGGCTGCTGCGCGGGCACTTATCGCGGGCGTCCTTGCCCTGCTTGCGGAGTTCCTTGATGTCCATCGTTCACCTCCAATCCCGGGGCCATGAGTTCGAGCTTAGAGGCTGGCCAGGGGCCTGCAAGTCGGCGCCTTGGGCTGGCCTGGAAAGGGCATTTCTGCGATGGTCGCGGCGTCTCGTCGTCAGGAAGCGTCCATGTCCGCCATCGCCATTGTGCTCGCCCGTCCCGCCAAAATGCCCTGGCGCGCCCTGGGCATCGCCCTCGGCCTGCTGGCCCTGGCCGGCTGCAGTTCGCAGTCCGCCCGCCAGGCGCCGGAGCCGACGCCGGCGCAGGTGCGCGCCACCCTGGCGCAACTGCTGCCGGCCAAGGTGAGCGACCGCAGCGGCTGGGCCACGGACATCCAGGCGGCCTTCGCCGCCCAGCGCATCCGCCCGAGCACCGAGAACCTCTGCTCGGTGCTGGCGATCACCGAGCAGGAATCCAACTTCCAGGCCGACCCGCAGGTGCCGGGCCTGGGCCACATCGCCCGCGGCGAGATGCAGAAGCGCGCCGCGCGCCTGCACGTCCCCAACTTCCTGCTCGACGCCGCCCTGGCGTTGAAGTCGCCCACCGGCAAGAGCTACAGCCAGCGCCTGGACGCGGTGCGCAGCGAGCGCGAGCTGAGCGCCATCTTCGACGACTTCATCGGCATGGTGCCGCTCGGCCAGCAGCTGTTCGGCCGCTTCAACCCGGTGCGCACCGGCGGTCCCATGCAGGTCAGCGTGGCCTTCGCCGAGCAGCACGCCGAGGGCTACCCGTACCCGCTGAAGGGCAGCGTGCGCCAGGAAGTGTTCAGCCGCCGCGGCGGCATGTACTTCGGCATCGCCCACCTGCTGGGCTACCCGGCGGACTACCAGCGGCCGCTGTACCGCTTCGCCGACTTCAACGCCGGCTGGTACGCCAGCCGCAACGCCGCCTTCCAGCGCGCGGTGAGCCTGGCCACCGGCATCCCGCTGGCGCTGGACGGCGACCTGATCCGCTACGACTCCAGCGCCGCCGGCGCTACCGAGCTTGCGGTGCGCACCCTGGGCCCGCGCCTGGGCCTGAGCGACAGCCAGATCCGCCGCGACCTGGAGCAGGGCGAGCGCGCCGAATTCGGCGAGACGAAGCTCTACGCCAAGGTCTTCGCCCTGGCCGAGAAGAACGAAGGCAAGCCCCTGGCCCGGGCGGTGCTGCCGGGCATCACCCTGCACAGCCCGAAGATCACCCGCAACCTCACCACCGCCTGGTTCGCCCAGCGCGTGGACGAGCGCTACCAGCGCTGCCTGGCGCGCGCTGGCAAGCGCTGACCGCCGCAGGCCGCCTTGCGCTGGCCACCCGGCGCCGCGAATAATCCCGGGCCCACTCCCGACGAGGCGCCCAGTATGCCCGCATCCTTCCCTCCCGTCCTGCTCGATGCCCTGCGCCAGGCGCGGCACCTTGTGGTGTTCACCGGCGCCGGGGTTTCCGCAGAGAGCGGTATCCCCACCTTCCGCGATGCCCTGAGTGGCCTGTGGCAGCGCTTCGATCCCGCCCAGTTGGCCACCCCCGAAGCCTTCGCCGAAGACCCGGCTTTGGTCTGGGGCTGGTACGAATGGCGGCGCATGAAGGTGCTGGCCGCGCAGCCCAACCCGGCGCACCGGGCCATCGCCGAACTGGCCGCGCGGGTACCGCGCCTGAGCCTGGTGACGCAGAACGTCGACGACCTCCACGAACGCGCCGGCAGCCCGGCGGTGATCCACCTGCACGGCAGCCTGCACCAGCCGCGCTGCGTGGCCTGCGGCCGGGCCCACGACGGCCTTTCGACGAGCCTGCGGGAACCGGAAGAGGGCCGCCGTCTGGAACCACCACGCTGCGTCCATTGCGGCGAGCGGGTGCGCCCCGGCGTGGTGTGGTTCGGTGAAATGCTCCCGGAAGCCGCATTGGAGGAAGCCTTCGCCGCCGCCAGGGCTTGTGACTGCCTGCTCTCCATCGGCACCTCCGGCGTGGTCCAGCCCGCCGCGATGATTCCGCAACTGGCCGCGGAAAGCGGCGCCGTGGTCGCCCACGTCAACCCGCAGCCGGTGAGCGTGCGCGGGCCGCGGCAGTTCAGCCTGGAAGGGCCTGCCGGGGTGGTGTTGCCGGCGTTGAGCGAGGCGGCTTTCGGTTATCGGAGGCAGGTCTGAAGGAGGGGGGGCTTCGGGTAGCTACCAGGAGTCATAGGGAATGCCGTGCTGGTCGATATAGTCCTTGGTGGCTGGCTCCAGGGATGGCCATGCATACTGCCCGTTGGTCTTGCCTTGCGATGGGCCGAGTTTTTCAATCACCGCCTTGTAGCGGCCGATTTCCTTCTCTTCTAGGCAGGGGCCGCCGACCCAGGCCTTGGCGATGCCGCCAGGGGCCATGCCAATGGAGATCATCTTTCGGTAGTCGGTTTCCCAACTTTTGGTGCCCAGGCAGTAGGCCTGCTGGGGTTTGAGCATCTCATCGCGGACCCACTGCGGGATGTTGATGCGCACGTTGTAGGTCTGGGGTTCCACGAGGGACTGCCAGCGGACGAAGATGATTTCCGGCAGATCGACGCCCATAACGGGCTTCATCTTGCCGCTGCCGTTCCACCAGCCCGCGGTCTTGTTGTTGTAGGCCACGACGCCGGCATGAACGCGTTCATAGGCCAGCCCGCGCCTGTCCACCACATCGACGCTTTCGACCCAGACTTCCATGTATTTCGGCGCACCTATGCCGACGTACCAGGCGTTGTAGGGCAGCTTGGGGCGACCTTGGCTTGTGCTGCAGCCCGTAAGCGTGGCTGCTGTAATGCAGAGCAGGAGCGCGTTCGTGATGAGGGGTCTCCTTTGACGCCGATTACCAGGAGTCATAAGGAATGCCTTGTTCTCGAATATAGGCTTGGGCGGCTTCGGTCGGCGGGCGGTAATAGATCCCCTTTGAATGCCCTTCATAGGGGCCCCGCTTATCGATGACTCCCTTGAAACGCCCGATTTCCTTCTCCTCGAGGCAGGGGCCGCCGACCCAGGCCTTGGCGATGCCGCCAGGGGCCATGCCGATGGAGATCATCTTGCGGTAGTCAGTTACCCAACTCCTGTCGCCCAGGCAGTAGGCCTGCTGGGGTTTGAGCATCTCATCGCGGACCCACTGCGGGATGTTGATGCGCACGTTGTAGGTCTGGGGTTCCACGAGGGACTGCCAGCGGATGAAGATGATTTCCGGCAGATCGACGCCTGTTACCGGCTTCAATTTGCCCATGCCGTTCTTGGGCCAGCCGACAGGGCTTCCGCTGTAGCCGACGACCCCCCCATGTACGTGTTCGTAGGCCAGCCCGCGTCTGTCCACCACATCGACACTTTCGACCCAGACCTCCATGTATTTCGGCGCACCTATACCGACGGACCAGGCGTTGTAGGGCAGCTTGGGTCGACCTTGGCTTGTAGCGCAGCCAGTAAGCGAGACTGCAATTAGGACGAATAGGAGCTTTCTCATTCCGGGTAACCCTGCTGCGGTTTGTTGCTATAGGACAGCCGCCGATTCGGTGCGGGTTTGTTGACCATCACTCCGCTGCTGGGAGTCCAGTGGGCCGACAGGTGTATGTAGCGTATCCGTAGCAGGCGATTGTCTTCCTTGCTCAAGCGAAGAGGGGCGCCTTGGGCATAGGCCTGGATTTTGGTGGCGATAGAGTGAAGCTCGCCGGGTATTTCAAAGCGGCGATCTTCGGCGTTGAGAGTGTCGAAAGGTGCACCATGTTGTAAGGCCAATTCACGCATCACCCGAAGCGCCACCCGTGACAGTTCGCCTCGTACCCGACGCTGAATGGCTATGGCAACCAACGCCCTTTGCGACACGTCATGTTCATTGGCGTTGGGGAAATGCCAGCCGACCGGCTCCATCTGGCCATCGCCGGGCAGTCCGTCCAGTTCCAGCCGGGCGACTTCAAGCTGGGCCTCCCGCCATACCGAGCTGCGTTCCAGGGGCATGTTGGGGCTGACCCGGGTGGCGCGTGGCCGGCTCAGCAACAGTTTCTCCTGCATCAGGGCCGGGTAGCCGCCGCCGATGTCCGAATGTGCGCCGGGCAGGGAAATCTCCTGGTGGTGCGGGGCTACGCTTGTCAGGGGAAAGTTCCAGCGGCGTTCGTCGGCCGCGGTCAGTTGTACGACCTTGCGCGCGCAACCGGGGGGCAGGTAGAGGTTGATGCCGGGGTTGAGGTCGTTGGCTGGGCTCCAGTCGCCGCGCAGTGGGTCGACGATGGCGGCCACGGTATCGAACAGGCCGATGAAGTTGATGCGGACGTCGGTAGTCCAGTCGAAATCCGCCAGCAGGCCGAACTGCCCGGGCTTTAATACTTCGCCCAGGATGCCGCCATCGGGCTTGAGCACTTCGTTGGCGAAGTGGCGGGCTGCCGCCGCGCCGCGGCTGAAACCGAAGAGGTCGAATTCGAGACGGGCTATACGGGGGGCTGGGTTGGTTCTTATGAACAGCCGTAGTTGCTCTTTGATCGTTGCGGGGCTTTGTATTACGCGTTGCAGTACGCCGGTTTCTCCCAGCCCCGTTGCTTGGCTGACGCGTGAGTCCGGCGCGCCGCTGGTGGTGCCTATGCCTTCGATGTAGAAAGGCACGAAAGCCATGGTGGCATCGGGTTCTAGTGGGTCCCGTGCATGGTCTGGGTAGAGTTCGGATAGCAGGGCCACATTGCTCGGTGCATTCCCGTAGCTGTCATTCGGATGGCTCTGGAAGACGCCATGCTCGTCCGGGGCGCTGAAGCCGAAGCGTTCGCAGATGGCGATGGTGTCCAGCAGGGTTTCCTCGCCGAGCTGCTGACGGTCGTCTTGGCGGCAGCGCTCGGTCAGTGCCGCGTTGGCCAGGTTGTTGCCGGTGCCGTCGAAGAAGGCTGCCAGGCGCAGGGTCAGGCCTGGCGTCTCGTCCAGCTCTTCTTCTTCGTCTTCCTCTTCCGGTTCTTCCTGGTCAGTGGCTACTCGCACGGCCTGGCCGTCGAGCTCGAGTTGCTGGAATGCCTGCAAGGCCTCCAGGCTGGGGAAGCGCAGGTGTACGCCGCTGGCCATTTCGCCTGGCGGCTGCCAGTCCAGGCCGACGCTTTCCTCGGCCATCAGGGTGTGGGTCTGGCTGGCGATCAGTCGATGGCTGCCGGGCGGGCAGCCGCAGCTGACTACATGGTCATGGCCGGCCACCGGTTCACCGTTGGCCAGCCAGGTAGGGTTGCCTTCTGCGATCAGCCCGACGCTGCCACATCTCGGACAGCGCACCGGGTCGTTGCGCCGCGCAGCGAGGCGATGGCCGATGATCAGGTCAGGGGAGCCGGCGAGCACCTGGCCGCCGGTGGTAGTGCTGTCGTCCTTGCGAACGACGAAACGCTGGCCCATGTTGCAACTCCTGCAAGCATTCGGATGAGTCCGGCTGGCAGGAAATGCCTTTGTCGAGGGTTTGGCTGTCGGTGGTTTCTTGGCTGGGTGAGAGGCTTTTCCGGTTGCTTGCAGATTCGATCACAGTGCTCAGGCAATGCCGTCCGGCCGGGCGATTTCCAGCTCCGGCAGCGGTTTGCCCAGCAGCCCCGACCAGTACGGCGAACGCCAACGCGGCCACGCCGGCGACGGCCTTGCGCAGCAACCGGGCGCTGTGCGCGGCGAGCATGCCGATGGCCAGAGTCGGTGCTGCGGCGCATCAGCCAGCCACGGGAGAACTACCGGCGCTTCGAGAAGGCGCCGGCAGTGGCGCGCTACATCGAGCGGGTGCGCCTAGCCGCGGCCCAGGCGCGTCAGTAACGCGGCCTTCACCGCCGGCCACTCGTCGTCGATGATGCTGAAGCGCACCGAGTCGCGCTTGCGCCCGTCGGGCATGATCCGCTCGTGGCGGACGATGCCCTCCTGCACCGCGCCCAGGCGCAGGAGGGCGGCGCGGGACTTCTCGTTGAGCACGTCGGTGGTGAACTGCACGCGCACGCAGTGCATGACTTCGAAGGCGTATTCCAGCAGCAGGAACTTGGCCTCGGTGTTGATCGCCGTGCGCTGCGCCGAGGCGGCCAGCCAGGTGTGGCCGATCTCCAGCTTGCGGTTGGCGCGGTCGATCTTCCACAAGCGCGTGCTGCCGACGATGCGCCCGCTGCGCCGGTCGCGGATGGCGAAGGGCAGTACCGTGCCGGCGTCGCGCCCGGCCAGGGCCTTGTCCAGGTAGGCGTCGATGCCGCCCGGCCCCGGCACCACCGTGACCTTGAGCTTCCACAGCTCGCCGTCGGCCGCCGCGGCGAGGAGTTCGCCGGCCTGTTCGCGGGCCAGGGGCAGGAGTTCGGCGTGCTCGCCGGTGAGGCGTGGCTGGGGCTCGGGGGCGGTCATGGCGGTTTCCTTGGCTGGGCCCCCGAGCTTGCCGCGTCCGGGCGCGGAAGCAAAGCCGCACGCTAGACGTGGCTCAGCTGCAGGTCATGGATGATGCACACCGAACCGTCCGTGGCCAGGGTGGCGCTGGTGTAGTCGACCTGGTTGTACACCCCGCCGTGGAAGTCGAAGGCGTGGCCGGCCCAGTCCGGGTCGAGGGTCATGGGCGCGAGGTTGGAGGTGCGCCCGTCGCAGCTGGCCTGCACCGTGATCACGGCCGAGGCGGTGGCGTGGATGAGGATGCTGAAGCGCGCGCCCAGCGGCACCTTGTCCAGCACCGTGCTGTTCACCGGGTCGGGCTGGTCGAAGTGCTGACGAAAGCCCAGGGTGATCTTGCCCTTGTTCCAGAACACCTTGACCACCGGGCTGTCGTCGTTGAGCACGTGCATCTGCGAGATCACCACCTTCTGCGCCGAGTTCACCCGCGTCAGCGTCATCTCCTGGCGGTTGCTGTGCTCGCGCGCGCTTTATCCAGCAGCCAGTACTTCGCCTCCTTCCATTCGCAGCGGGTGCGCTGGGTGCTCTTGCTGGATGCGCCGAGGGTCGGCGCGGTGAACTGCACGCTGCCGTCGGGCTGGCGCGTGACCAGCTCCGGGTACTGCTGCAGCGCCTGGCTGCCGGGGATCTCCAGGGCCACCGGGTTGGTGGCCGAGCGGGGGACGGGCAGGCCGATGGTCAGGTTGTCGATGTTCACGCTCATGTCGTCAGTCCTCTGCTGTGGGAAGGGCGCAAGCGAAAAGGCAGGCGCGGGGCCTGCCTGATGGATGCGACTGACGACGGCGGCGAATGCTCAGGATTTCCGCATGAGCGGTAGGCCGGGGCAGGGCGCCGGGGTGGCCGGGGCCCTGCCCGTGTGGCGGCTCAGCGCCCGCCCAGCTGGCCGCGGCGGTACTCGCCCTGGCGCTCGAGCATCCAGCCGGGGTACTCGGCCGGCAGCGCGCTGACCTGGTCGAGGGTGGCCAGTTCTTCGGCGCTCAGCTCGACCTGGGTGGCGGCGATGTTGTCCTCCAATTGCTCCAGGCGCTTGGCGCCGATGATCACGCTGGTCACCGCCTCCTGATGCAGCAGCCAGGCCAGGGCCACCTGCGCCACCGATACGCCCTTGGCTTCGGCGATGCCGCGCATGGCGTCGATGCAGTCGTAGGCGCGTTCGCGGTTCACCGGCGGGAAGTCGAACTGGGTGCGCCGGCTGCCGGCCTCGGCCTCGCCGCCGCGGCCGTACTTGCCGCTGAGCAGGCCGCCGGCCAGGGGGCTCCAGACCATCAGGCCGACCTTCTCGCTGCGCAGCAGCGGCACCAGTTCGCGCTCCAGGTCGCGGCCGGCGATGCTGTAGTACGCCTGCAGCGACTCGAAGCGGGCCAGGCCCAGGCGCTCGGCGCTGCCCAGGGCCTTCATGATCTGCCAGGCCGCCCAGTTGGAAACGCCGACGTAGCGCACCAGGCCCTGGCGCACCAGGTCGTCGAGGGCGCGCAGGGTTTCCTCGATCGGCGTGGCCGGGTCGAAGCCGTGCACCTGGTAGAGGTCGATGTGCTCCAGCTGCAGGCGCTCCAGGCTGGCCTGCACGCCGCCGGCTATGTGGTAGCGCGACAGGCCGCGGGAGTTGGCGCCGCGGGTGCCGGTCTCGCCGAACACCTTGGTGGCGATCACCACGTCCTCGCGGGGCACGCCGAGGTTCTTCAGGGCCTGGCCGGTGATGACCTCGGAGCGGCCCTCGGAATACACGTCGGCGGTGTCGATGAAGTTGATGCCGGCCGCCAGGGCCGCGCCGACCAACTGCTCGGCCTCGGCCTGCTGCAGCTTGCCGATCTGGCTCCACAGCTGGCCTTCGCCGCCGAAGGTCATGGTGCCCAGGCAGAGTTCCGAGACGAACAGACCGGTGTTGCCGAACTTTCTGTAGCGCATGGCGAGCAATCCTCGGGAGGGGGCAGGGAAGGCGCCGCTGCCTCGCGCAGCGGCGGACGCCACCAGTATGGGCGCCGCGCCCTGGAAGGACGGCGCTCGATGCTGCCGCATTCTTGCCTATTGCTGCCGGCGCCCGCCTCAGGCCATGGGCGGCAGGCGGCGCTTGACCGGAGTCTTCTTGACGATGGCGGTGCTGGTCTCGGCGTAGGCGTTGAGGCGGTCGAGCAGGGTGTCCAGCTGCTCCATGTCGCGCACGCACAGGCGGGCGACGAAGCAGTCGTCGCCGGTGATCTTGTCGCACTCGGTGAACTCGGGGATGGCCTGGATCTGCCGTTCCACCTCGTGCAGCCGGCCGGGCAGCGGGCGCACGCGGACGATGGCCTGGAGCAGGTAGCCGAAGGCCTTCGGGTCCACCTCCAGGGTGTAGCCGCGGATCACCCCGCGGTCCTCCAGCTTGCGCAGGCGTTCGCCGACGCTGGGCGCGGAGAGGCCGCTGACCTGGGCCAGGGCCTTGAGCGACAGGCGCGAGTCTTCCATCAGGGCGGCGATCAGCAACTGGTCGATTTCGTCGGTCATCTTCGGCTCGTTAGGTGATTGTGGGCAGATGCCTTGATAGTAAAGGCAGTATTTCGAGAGTGCCTTGCGTTTGCGATGGAAGGACAGGGTTGGGCCTTGTCATGCTGTAGGCACACCTTGCAGGAGGAAGCCCCATGGACAAGTCCCTTCAACGCGGCACCCTGGAGATGACCGCGGCCATGCTGATCTGCGGCACCATCGGTTGGCTGGTGCTGGTGTCCGGCCAGCCGGTGCTGGACGTGGTGTTCTGGCGCTGCGTGTTCGGCGCCGCCACCTTGCTGGTCGCCTGCGCCCTGCTCGGGATGCTGCGCCCGGGCGTGCTGAGCCTTTCCGCCTTCGGCCTGGCGCTGCTCAGCGGGGTGGCCATCGTCGGCAACTGGGTGCTTCTGTTCGCCTCCTATTCGCGGGCGTCCATCGCCATCGGCACCGCGGTGTACAACACCCAGCCCTTCATGCTGGTGCTGCTGGCCGCGGTGTTCCTCGGCGAAAAGCTCAGCGCGCGCAAGCTCGGCTGGCTGGGGCTGTCCTTCGCCGGCATGCTGGCTATCGTCAGCGCCCATGGCAGCGGCGGGCCGGGCAGCGACTACCTGGGCGGCATCGCCCTGGCCCTGGGCGCGGCGCTGCTGTATGCCTTCGCCGCGCTGATCGTCAAGCGCCTGCAGACGGTGCCGCCGCATGTGATCGCGCTGGTGCAGGTGTGCAGCGGCGTGTTGCTGCTGGCGCCCCTGGCCAACCTCTCGGCGCTGCCGCAGCAGCCTTCGGCTTGGGCCTGCCTGGCCGCCCTCGGCATCGTCCACACCGGGCTGATGTACGTGCTGCTCTACGGCGCCATCCAGAAACTGCCGACGGCGCTGACCGGCGCGCTGTCGTTCATCTATCCGGTGGCGGCGATCCTGGTGGACTGGGTGGTGTTCGGCCACCGCCTGGGCCTGGCGCAGTGGCTGGGCGTGGCGGCCATCCTCCTGGCCGCGGCCGGCATGCAGCGCGACTGGGGGCTGCCGCGGCGGCTGGCCGCGCGCTTCGCGTTGCGCGGGACGGATTACGGAAAGCGCTGAGGCGTGGGAATTTTTCCCCGGGAGCCGACTCAAACTCCCACCAAGTCACGCCATGGGTGAATGATGAACTACAAGCTGTTGCCGATGATCGGAGTCGCCGCGCTGCTCAGTGCCTGCGGCGGCAAGGAAGCGGAAGTGTGCGCCAGCAAGGACATGCGCGACCAGTTGGTGAAGGTGTTCACCGACGGCCCGCTGTCCGGCCGCGGCGACCTGCTCAAGGACGTGGAGCTGCGCGACGCGGCCATCCTCGAGAAGGACCCGGACAGCGGCGTGCTCGAATGCGTGGCCACCTTCCGCGTGCCGGTGGGCCAGCAGGTGGTGCAGGGGCCGCTGGAGTACCGCATCGCCCCGGCGGCGAAGTCCGATCATGACTATCTGTTGCTGTTCACCAAGAGCGAGCGGGCGCTGGCGCTGGCCGATCGGATTCAGCGGGTGTTCCCGGCGGCGGGGACGTCGCAGTGATGATGGGAGTGTAGGAGCGAGCTTGCTCGCGAACCTCCTGGCGGCTGCGGTGTATTCGGTTGACTCCGTTCCCTCACCCCAGCCCTCTCCCGGAGGGAGAGGGGGCCGTTTGGCGTGAGTGGTGAATCCAGAGTCAGCCTGAAACGCCTGTCTATCCCCGCGTTCGCGGGAATGGTGAGGGTAGGAGCGAGCTTGCTCGCGAAGGGTGCTTCCTTGCGACTGCGGTGTATTCGGTTGACTCCGTTCCCTCACCCCAGCCCTCTCCCGGAGGGAGAGGGAGCCGTTCGGCGTGAGTGGTGAATCCAGAGTCAGCCTGAAATGCCTGTCTGTCCCTGCGTTCGCGAGAGTGGCGAAGGGGAAGGATGGTGCCTGACCTCCAGGCCGCTCAGGACAGCCCCCTCTCCCGCTTGCGGGAGAGGGTTGGGGTGAGGGTGCTCTTGAGTCAGGCGCCTACGCCACCGGCAAACTCCATTCGCGAGCAAGGACCAGGCGTCCCCCTCGCTCCTACGAAAAGCCGCGCTCGCCTGCAACGTAGGCGCAACTGTCTTGGCGGCTGCGCCGAAGCGCGCCTCAACGGATGGGTTGAGCCTTGGCGAAACCCATGCGGTGGTGGTGATGGGTATCGCTTCGCTCAACACCATCCTACGAAAAGCCATGCTCGCTCATCCGCGAATCACGCCGATATCACCGGCTATCGCGGACGCGTAGGCAACTGCCAGCCTCTGCAGTGGCCCGAACGCCGCACAAACGAAAAAGCCGCTCCCCCATGAGGAGGAGCGGCTTTTTCATCAGCGCCTTTCGGCGTCCGCTCAGGCAGCGTTGCCGTAGCGGGCCTGTTTCTTCTTGACCTGCTGGCGGCACGCGTCGCCGAAGGCCTGGAAGATCTTCACCGAATCGGGGTTCTTCAGCGCCTGCCATTCCGGGTGCCACTGCACCGCGAAGAGGAAGGGCGACAGGCTCGGCGCGTGGATCGCCTCGACCAGGCCGTCTTCGGCGTGGGCGATGGGCTCCAGGCCCTTGCCGAGGTTCTTCAGGCCCTGGCCGTGCAGCGAGTTGACCTGGATCGAGTCGGTCTGCAGCAGCTTGTGCAGCCAGGTGTTCTGCGCCACGCGCACGCTGTGCGCCGGGGCGTACTGCACCTCGACCGGGTCTTCGGGGTTTTCCCGGTGGTCGTTGAAGCCGGGCTCGGCGTAGACCTTCTGGTAAATGTCGCCGCCCAGCGCCACATTGATTTCCTGCATGCCGCGGCAGATGCCGAAGATCGGCAGGCCACGGGCGATGGCGGCCTTGATCAGGGGCAGGTCGAAGAGGTCGCGCTGCTTGTCCTGGGCCTTGCCGGGGGTTTCGTTTTCCTGGCCGTAGAGGGCCGGGTCGATGTTGCTGCCGGCGCCGGTGAGGTAGACGCCGTCGGCCATGTCGAGGTACTGCTCGAGATCGTCGATGCCGCAGCAGGTCGGCACCAGGACCGGCACGCAACCGGCGATGTCGCTGATCGGGGTGATGTACTTGTGGGTCATCACCTGATAGTCGTGGCCCTTGCGTTCCTGGGCGCCCATGGACATCAGGACGACGGGCTTGCGGAGTTTCTGATTGTTATTGCCAATGTTGCTGTTGGACATATGTCACCTTGGGACAGGCTCGGCCTGTCGTTTATGTGCAGGCGCGGCCGGGAGGGCGCTACCTGGGGCTCCGAGCACTGCCGTAGCGGGGCTGGAAGCGCCCGCAAACGGTCGAAGCCTGCCCACCAGCCTGCCAGAGCCGTAAAATATGTCAAACAATTTCGCTTTCGATCGTTAAAAATAATGGCCGAAATTCACGGTGATTTCGTTTTCAAGTCGCTGTATTTAAAGGGTTTTTTATTTAATTCGATAAATATCGGTCCATTATTTTTTACGGACCAGGCCTTTCGTGAAAATTATACTGAACATTTTCACGGAAGATCGCCGGGCACGCGCCGGCCGTGCCCTTGAGCGGGCGCCGCGTCTGAAGCTTTCCTGCGGGGGCGCTGGCGCCCGGCCGGTCAGCCGGGCAGTTCGACCTTGCCGGGCGGCAGCGGCGCCTTGGCCGGGTCGCCGCTGAAGGCTTCCACCCGGTTGCGCCCGCCGTGCTTGGCGGCGTACAGGGCCACGTCGGCGTTGCCCACCAGGGCTTCCTGGCTGGCCACCGGGCCCTGGGCGGTGGAGGCCACGCCGATGCTCACCGTCAGGTGGCCGCGGGCGGCCCAGGCGTGGGGCAGTTGCAGGGCCTCGACGGCGGCGCGGATGCGCTCGCCGATGGCGCAGGCGCTGGCCAGGTCGGCGCCGGGCATGACCACGGTGAACTCCTCGCCGCCGAAGCGCGCGACGAAGTCGCAGTGCTCGCGCACGTTGTCGCGGATGGCCTCGGCCACGCGGCGGATGCCGACGTCGCCGGCGAGGTGGCCGTAGCCATCGTTGTAGAGCTTGAAGTGGTCGATATCCAGCATCAGCACGCTAAGCGGCTCGGCGTGCCGCGCACAGCGGTGCCATTCGCGCTTGAGCGTCTCGTCCAGGTGGCGCTTGTTGGCGATGCGGGTGAGGTCGTCGGTGCGGCTGAGCACCGCCAGCTCCTGGTTGGCCAGCGCGTACTTGTGCGCCAGCACCTGGTGTTCCCAGGCCAGCTTGAGCGCCTCGTTGAAGCGGATCTGCAGGCGCCGGCCCATTTCCGCGATGAACGGGCAGACCACCCAGGCGGAGACCGCCAGGAAGGTCGCCTGGGGCTCGGGGTCGCGGAAATAGGCGATGCCCAGGAAGAAGAACATGGGCACGTGGAAGGCCAGGTGCGCCGGCCAGTAGGACACGTTGCTCATGGCCACCATCACCGAGGCCAGGGCGATGCAGCCGTAGATCACGTCCTCGTAGGGCGTGCCGTAGCTCATCAGCCAGATGGCGCCGATGCCCCAGGCCAGCCCCACGGCGCCGCACTGCAGCATGGTCAGGCGCGCCCAGGTCTGCGGCGCCAGGCGCTGCGGGTTGCGCCGCCAGGCGTACACCAGGCCCAGGCGCACGCTCATCAGCAGCACCAGCACGGCGAGCCACAGGCAGCGCCCGAGCAGGGGCGCGCTGGCATGGTAGACGCCGAACACCATGGTGCCGGAGAACACGTTGCCCACCGCGGTGGACGGGCTGGTGGAGAACAGCGTGGCGACGCGCTCGGCCAGGTAGTCCTCGGCGGGGCGCTCGGGCAGCGGTGGCGGGTTGGTGTCGGGGTAGGCGGTCATGCCTGGGCTCCTGGGTGCGCCCCGGGACGGTGCGGCGGGGGCGGGCGCAGGCACGCGCCGGCCCGGCGCGCTGGCGCCTCGGTCCATGGCGGTGCGCTTGCCCGGCCCGACCGATGGCTTCCGTTGCGCGGGAAAATGCAGTGATGTCTCGGCGCCATCATGCCTGGAGTGCGATGGGAATTCGAGCCCGCGGACGACGGAAGGCAGCGCCGCCGGGCGGGAAGCGGAAAGCGAGACGCCCCCTCTCGCTGGGCGAAAAGGGGGCGTTTTTCTTGCCATTGCACCATCCTGGTGCGTTATCTCCCGGTGCGGCTTACTTGCCGGTCTTGATGGTGGTCCAGCTGCGGGTCATCAGGCGCTGGGTGTTGGCCGGCAGGTCCGGGAAGGCGTACAGCTTCTTCATCACCTCTTCCTTCGGATAGATGCCCGGGTCGTTGCGGATTTCCTCGTTCACCAGCGCGGTGGCGGCAGCGTTGCCGTTGGGGAAGGAGGTGACGTTGCTGATCTCGGCGATCACCTGCGGCTCGAGCAGGAAGTTGACCCACTGCAGCGCGCCTTCGGGGTTCTCGGCGTCCTTCGGAATGGCCACGGTGTCGAAGAAGGCGCCGGCGCCTTCCTTCGGAATGTTGTAGAGCACGTGGACGTTGTTCTTCGCTTCCGCGGCGCGGGCCTTGGCCTGGTAGACGTCGCCCGAGTAGCCGACGGCGACGCAGATGTTGCCGTTGGCCAGGTCCGAGATGTACTTGGAGGAGTGGAAGTAGGTGATGTACGGGCGGATCTTCTGGTACAGCGCGGTGGCCGCCTTGATCTCCTTCGGATCATTGCTGTCGGGCTTGTAGCCCAGGTAGTGGAGGGCCGCCGGCAGCATCTCGGTGGGCGAGTCGAGGAAGCTCACGCCGCACTGCTTGAGTTTCTGGATGTTCTCGGGCTTGAACACCAGGTCCCAGGAATCCACCGGGGCGTTGTCGCCGAGCACGGCCTTGACCTTGTCCGGGTTGTAGCCCAGGCCGATGGTGCCCCACATGTAGGGGATGGCGAACTTGTTGCCCGGGTCGCTGATCTCGAGGGTCTTCATCAGGTCCGGGTTGAGGTTCTTCCAGTTCGGCAGCTTGGACCTGTCCAGCGGCATGTAGACGCCGGCCTTGATCTGCTTGGCGAGGAAGTTGTTCGACGGCACCACCACGTCGTAGCCGGACTTGCCGGCCAGCAGCTTGGCTTCCAGCACTTCGTTGCTGTCGTAGACGTCGTAGACGACCTTGATGCCGGTGGCCTTGGTGAACTTGTCGACCGTGTCAGGGGCGATGTAGTCGGACCAGTTGTAAACGTGCAGCACTTTGTTGTCCGCCTGCGCCATACCAGCCACAGCGCCCGCCAGAGTCACGGCGAGCAGGGTCTTGCCGAAGGTCTTGAACATGCAGGTTGCTCCGATTTTCTTCTATCCGTGCGTAAGTTGGGTCTTCCGCACGGATCGACAGCAAGAACCATTCCCGATAATGGCCCCCGGCCATTTACCGGCGGCCGGCCCCCGGCGGCTCTAGCCTGGCGCCAAGGGGCGGGAGAAGGGCAGGCGGGCGCGGCGACGGAATCCCGGCGCGGGCTGTTACAAGGCGTACCGTCGTGCCAGGTGGCTCAATCGAGCCGGTAACGCGCGAGGTCCTGCGCGGAAAGCACGCGCATGCGCCCCGGCTCGATGGCCGCCATGTCGTCCAGCAGGGCGACGGGCACGTCCATCTCGCGCAGGTAGGCGGCCGGGCTGTAGCGGCTGGCGCCATCGGCCAGCCAGGAATCGCCGCCGGGGAAGTAGGGACGGTGCAGGCCGACATAGCCGCGCACCCGCCGCGCATGCCCGGCGGCCAGCAGGTAGACGCAGGTGCCCTGGCACACGCTGTTGCGCGGCACCCAGGTATCGAACCCGGCCTCGCGCAGCAGCCGGCCCATCTTGATGGCCTCGCCCAGGCTGCCGCCGATGGAGTCGAGCAGGGCGATCCTGCGGGCGAACTTGCCGGGGTTGCGCTTCAGCCCCTGCAGCAGGCGCTCGTAGTCCCCCGGCGCGATGTCCTCGGTGACGCGCACCGCCAGGGTGAGCCCCAGCGACTTGTTCTGCACCGGCGCAACCTCGACCCGCGCGAACGCCGCCGTCGAACACAGCACCGAAAGACCGAGCACGGCCGCGCGCACCAGGGTATTGCCCATGAACCTGCCTCGCCTTGAACCCAGCGGGAAATCGATGGGAGCGGAAGATACCGCCGATGCTGGCATTTGGCATCCCCCGGCACAGCCGAATCGGCGAATGCCCCGAAGTGCAGCACCAAGGCTTCACTCCGCCCGCGCCTTCTGGTAAAAAGGCACCCCCAAGCGGGCGTCGTATAATGGCATTACCTGAGCTTCCCAAGCTCATGACGAGGGTTCGATTCCCTTCGCCCGCTCCAGATTCCACGGGCCTCTCAGCGGCCCAGCGAGACCTTCGCGAACAGCTGGGGGCCGTTTCGGGGGCCGTTTCTGTGAGTCTGTGCCAGCGTGCGCCGGTGTGTGTGCGGCAGAGTGGACCAGGCTTACAACCCAGCGGCCGAAGGCATGACCTTCGTTTTATGTTGACCCATCGAAATTGGGTAATTTTGGTAATTTCATTTTTGAAATGCCGTTTTTCCATTTGTTTTCAATGGGTTGAAACGATTTCTTAAAGATAATAATAGGGTAATTTTAGGGTAATCGAATTACCTTTCCCCAAGGTAAGTTTTCGGTTTTATCAAACCCTTGTAAATCAATCACTTACAGAAAAATTACCTTTCCAATTACCTCAAATTACCTTTCAAGGTAATCGTCCAAAGCCAGTAACGACGCGGCTTCCAGGGGTGTTCGAACCCCGAATTACCAAAATTACCTTTTTCCGAGGCCTCAACCGAAAACACGGCCTGGGACAGCCCTCTGCCGCGCCCAGGAAAAGGGGGCTCCGGTGCAGGGATTCGCAGGTATTTCCCACCGCCGAAACGTGCAGCCAGCGCCCAGCCTGGGCCGCCTGGAGGGCTGCGCAGGGGTGAAGAAAAAGTGCCCCCTTTAGCCCGCAGGCGTGGCGGGGGGACGACTGCGCGCGCCGGGTGCTGCCAGGCCCTGTCCGGCCGGAAATACTGGCTGTCCATACAGTGCTTTCAGCCCCCTCATGGCCCCCACCCAGCCCCCGACTGGCCCGCCGGTACCGGCTGCTCAACGATGCCGGCGAGCGCATGCGCAATCCCCCTGGCGTGACACACACCACTGGTCGCCAGCCCAGTAAAAACGGGGCTTTCAGCCCGTTTCTGCTGGCCTTGGAATGGTGGAAGTGGTATGTTTTAGTGGGGTTTTTCGTATTGCTGAACGGCGAAAATCCTCGCCTGCAGGACAGAAAAAAGCCGCCTCGAGGGCGGCTTTGTCGTTTCAGTCTGGCGCTACGCTGGCAAGGCGGACTCGCGGAACCGCATCACCTCTTCCCCCACCCAGTCATTCACCTGGCGCAGCCGCGCCTGCAGCGGCGCCAGTTCGTTCGCCTCCCACACCGCCTTCGCGTCCGTGATCGAGCCGAAGCCGCCGGCATTCTGCGGCACCACACCCAGCAGCTGCGGGTAGACGCGCAGCGCGGCGAGCTGGTCGTCGCGACTGATGTTCTTGATCGCCCCGAAGTCGTCCTTCGCCGCCACCTCGCTGACCGGGATCAGTTGGATCCCCTCCTTCTTCCCGTTGGGCGCGTAGATGAACAGGTTGCGGAAGTTGCCCGGGCCCTTTGCGTTCTTCAGTGCTGTGCGCAGGTTGTCGATGTCTGCCTGGTCCTGTGCGGCGTCGGTCATGTAGAGGATGAAGCCGGCGTGACTGCCGTTGTCAGACTTGATGAGCGAAGCGGCGCCCGCGCCGGCAGCGGTGATCAACGCCTGCGATCCCAGGTACTGCTGGGCGTTGCTGCGGCGCTCGCCCGAGACGCACGGGATGCCGTAGGGATCGCTGATCCAGCTCAGGCCGTCCAGCAGACTGGTGCTGTCCTGGCTTCGACTGCGCTTGCCGTCTTCCTCCGGCACCGTGCGGATGGTGCCGTCGCTGAACACGAAGGTGATGGAGCGGACCTGCCCACGCACGCACGAGAGCGTCCAGTCGCCCGAGGCCGTGCCGCTGACCACCGCACCGGCCACGTCGGGAATCTCGATGCCGTTGGCCGCCAGGTTGTCGGCCCCGATCAGCACCTTGAAGGGAAACGGGTCGTTGACGGTGCCGTCGATGGGAATGCGCCCGATCAGCGCGGTCATGGCGACCGAGCCCATGAGTGTGGCATTGGCGGGCACCGTATAGACCGCCCGGGTGGTGTCGGCAACGGCCTGCGCCGTCCTGTCTCAGCAGCCACTTCAACAGGGGATTACTCCTCATCGGACGTCCTCCCCGCAGCGGCGGCCGGCGGCAAGTTCGTGCCGGCATCGATGGGGCTGAGCACCGGCATCAGGGACTCGGCCAGGCCGCGGCCGCGCGTGACCAGATAGACCATCGTGGTGTCGGTCGAAGCGCCCGCTGGCCCCAGGTCGGGATGCTGGAAGGTCGCGGCCACGAAGTCGCCTTGCAGCGCCCTTGGATCGAGATCGATACGGTGAGGCGAGGTGTTGGTCAGGCGCACCGCGGTGACCCACTGGTCTTCGAGTCGCCAGGCTGCCAGCGCCCGCGCCTTGAGCGGCAGCGTTGGCAGCAGTGTGTCCAGCGCGAGCGGGCGCCGCAGCGGCACGCGCCCGATGCCGGCCACGGGCTCGACGGTGCGCAGCGGTGCGTAAAGGTTCTGCGCAGCGTAGCGCGTCAGGACAACGGCTACCGGCGTCTGCCGACGCTTGGCGGGTTGCGCTGCTTGGCTCGGACCGGCGGCGGTGTCTTTGCTGGCCTCCGCGGCGGCGTCCTGCAGGACGATGCGTACAGGCTCCAGCGGCTGCTCGCCTTCCCGGGCGTCCGTGGCGGCGATGTCGACCAGCACGATGGCACCGGATTCCACGTCCTGCAGTTGCAGCCGCGTCGGCGCGATGGTCTCGCTGGCGCGCAGGTAGATGGCTCCACCCGCGCTCTGCACGCGCAGCCGCTCGCCCAGGCTCGGGGGCAGGCCGACACGCACGTTGCGGTCGATGAAGACCACGCGCTCCTGGCCGACGACCAGCGGGACGGCCAGCGGCAGCCGCTGCCAGCGCAGGATCTCGATGGCATGGCTGTCCGGTACCAGGCCGAAGCCAAGGGCCAGGCTCGCCACGATGGTGAAGACGTGGTGTTTCAAGGGTTGCCTCCCTGCGAAAGGCCGCCGCCGGGCGTGCCGGACGGAGGCACTGCCTGCGACGGTGCCTCGATCCGCTGCGGCGCGCCGTCATAGCAGTCCAGCGCAAGGCCGAAGGGGTTGCGCGGGGGATCGACGTCCAGCTGCACTACTTTCAGTGGATAGCGCACCAGGGCCCGCTTGACCTGCTCGGCGCCGTAGTACTCGTCCGCGCTGACATCGAGCGTGACGATCCAGTCGCGACTGGAAACCGTCTTTACCCGCATCGTGGGGTTGTCGCCGAAGCCGCGCCCCGGAATCTCGTAGATGCCGCGCACCCGCTGGCGCAGTTCGCCGCTGCTGCGCCGGTGCTCGTAGTCCTGGCGCAGGAAGGCCTGGCAGGCCGGTGTGAAATAGGCCGACAGCGCGTGGAGGTTGCGCGGGTAATCCTGTTCGCCATCCGTCGGCCAGCGCTGGACCTGCTGCCAGACGTAGAAGGCGAAGGCATAGACACTCTCGGGCGGCACATCCCACCAGGCGCGGGTGCTGCCCGAGCGCAGATCGGGGGGCACATGGATCGTCAGTTGCCTCCCTGGCGCCCGAGCAGGGTGAACAGCCGGCTCAGGTTCATGCCGATCAGCCAGTCGGCGCGCGATCGGGCGAGTGCGGAGAAATACAGTGGCAGCGTCTCGGCGGACGGTTTGAGCGCGCCCAGCGCCTTGCGGATCGACGCATCGTTGAGCGCCGACAGCCACAGGCGCTGAATCGGCCCGTGGTAGCCGCACAGGTCGATGATCTCGCGGGCGATCATCTCGCCCTCGCGGTTGGCGTCAGTCGCGATCACCAGTTCGCTTGCCTTGGCGACGAGTTGCCGCACGACCTTGAATTGCGCCGCGGTCGCCGCCTTGGGCTCGACACGCCAGCGCTCGGGAAGAATGGGCAGTTGCTCGATGGCCCAGCGCTTGTATTGTTCGCCGTACCCTTCGGGCGGAACCGGCTCGACCAGATGACCGATGCACCAGGTCACGACGACCGCGGCACCGCTGTAGCAGCCGTTGCCGCGTTGGCCAGCGCCCAGCACACGGGCAATGTCCTTGCCCTGGGACGGTTTCTCGCACAGGAATACGCGCATGAAGCCTCCTCGGAAATATGCGGTTCATCGGATGGGCGTCAGCTTGGCAGGGCCAGGAGATGCCGGCAGCAAGGAAGCCGATTGAAGCAGGCGCCGCTTTGTGATCGGCAGGCAGTCCGTTGCCGCAGCGGTGCGCATAGACCGCAGGATCTGGCGCAGCAAGGACGTCGTTTCGGGAGGGGCGGCTGGAACTCCGTGGACGACCTTGGAGCCCCCCCTGGGGATGGCTCGCTGGTGCATCGCGGGCGCATGACGGTTGCTACAGCCGCCCTCGGGGGAACGGCGATGGGCGAATTACTGTCCGGCGGCGGGCCTGGCGCTGAGCGCCACCGACTCGATGCGGTACGGCAGGATGCCCACGCGCCGCGCCGCGCCGCGCCTCGACCTTGAACGTGACGCGCTCGTTCTCGTCGGCGTCCTTCCATTCGTCGCGCACGGTGCGGCCCTCGACCAGCACCCGCATGCCTTTCTGGTACAGCGTCTTCCAGTGCTCGGCGTCGCGATGCCACAGCTCGACCGGTGCCCAGTAGCCGCCGCGATCTTCGTACTCGCCGTCCTTCTTCGGGATTGGGTTGTCGAAGTAGACGTTCAGGCGAAGCAGCCGGCGCGGCTCGTCGTTGCCGTTCGGAAATTCGCGATAGTCCGGCGCAGAACCGATGTTGCCCTCGCCGACGAAGTGCGTGCTCATGGTGACTCCTTGGTGGTGGGTGGAACGGCCGCGGTATGCCCGTGGACACGCCGCAGGTAAGCCGCTTCCGCCTGGGCGGCCTTGCTGGCGCATTCCAGGGCTTGGCGAGCGATGCTGTGGGTCAGGCTGATCTGCATGTTCAGCACGATGCGCTGCAGTTCCATCGCGTACAGTTCGTCGATCAGCGACGCCGGCGTCGCGGGGTTGGCCAGCAGGGCCTCCCACAACGACACGCCCATGGAGGAACGGTCCAGATTGCGCCAGCGCAGGAAGGTCGTCCCTGCGCCAGTGGCCTGCTGGGCCAGTTGCACGTCGAGCAGGCTGAAGGGGTAGGCGCGCGCCTGGGGCAGCACGCGCCGCTGCGCCAGGCCAATCACGTCGTCGCGCAGCGCTGCGCACTGGCTGGCCCAGGTCTCCAGACTCCCCTTACCCTTAAAAGGCTGTAAAAGGCCTTTTAGGTAGCCTGCGTGTTCCAGCCGCTGGAAGTCCGCCTGTTCCAGCGCCACGAAGCGCGTGGAGTGGCTGATGGGGGGCGATGCGGTCATGCGCCAGCCCCCTTGTCGCCCGCCGCACCATCGGCTGCGCCGTCCGTGGGAACCGGCGCATCGGGCTCGATGGCAGGCGCAACAGGCGGCATTCCGGGCTTGGTTGTCCGCCGCGCGATCGGTGGCGCGAAGCGCGAGCGGCGCGTGCCTTCCAGCACGTCCTGCGGCAGTTCGCCGAACTTCTCCAATGCTGCTCTCGCCGCGGCGTTCTTCGCCGCGAAGTCGTCGCGCGTCGTGCCCGAGTAGCGGTACTGCTGGGCCAGCGAGAAAAGGCTGCGCAACGCGTGCGCGCCATCATTGAGCCAGCGCTCCAAGGTGCTGCGGTCGATCAGCGCCGTGTGGTGCGCCAGGATGAGTTTGCGTGCCAGGTCGTCGTAGTCGGCCAGCAGGTACACCGCCATGAAGCCGAGTTGGGCGTTCACGAACAGCGGCAGCTTCACTGGCTGCACGTTCATGTTCTCGCCCAGCGACAGCGCCGGGGGTACATCGGCCAGCGCCTGGTCCACCTGCTCGCGCAGCGCCTGCAGCGTGCTCTTGGTCTGCTCCAGCTTGTCTTCGATACGCAGCATCCAGAAATCGGAGTACGGATCATCCTGCTCGGAACCGCGCTTCATCTTGTTCATCGCGCTGATGAAGCCGTTGAGGCCGATGATGCCGGCGCGTCCCTCCGCCGGTGCGCGGCCGTGCCAGATGCGCGAAGCGTGATGAGTGTGCAGCGTCAGCGACATCGCGCTGCGCAGCGATCCGAGATTCAGTTGCAGGGGTTCTGTGCGTTCGTTGGCCATGGGAGCGACTCGCGGTGAAGGGGCGAGTCGCCAGCATCGGCATCGGCAGGAAGGCCGTCAGTCAACAAACCGCAGCCCATGCGCGCCCGGTTTGTTCCGCACGGAAGGCTGTGTGTGCCGGCTATCCCCTGGGGATAGGTGTGCCGCAGGAGGTGCCGGTTATTCCCAGGACGCCTCGGGGTCGAGGTGTCGTGCCAGCTCCATCGTGTCGTGAAGCACACGACCGACGACGGTCACGTCGGTCTCCGTGCGGTAGATCAGGAAATGCCGCGGCCGACGTACGATGCCGCTATCGGTGCGGCCACGCTCCCGGCTCAAGTGCAGATGCCAGGAGCGCACGCCGTCGCCAAGCTCCGGTCGTTCGATACTACCGGGCCGGTCAGGTTGGGCGGAAACATCGCGCAACGCGGCCACGATCAACGCCTCGTAGCGCTTGCGTGCTACGTCGCCGAAGTGTTCGTGCGTCCAGGCCAGGATGTCGATGAGGTCCGTCTGTGCCGCAGCGGATAGTCGATATCGCGCCATCAGCGAGCTGTCTGCACCCGACCGGCGGCTTGTTGCCCCAACTGCCCGATGAAGTCTTCGAGCTTGTCATCGTCCACATCCGTATAGCGGCCGGCGGCCACATCGGCCCAGCCCGTCTTGGCGGCTTTCTGCAGCGCCTTGAGCTTGGTTTCTTCGAGTTGCTCGCGCCGCTCGATCAGGCGCAGGCCTTCGCGCAGCACTTCGCTCGCGTTCTGGTAACGCCCGGACTGAACCAGGGCCTCGACAAAAGCGTGTTGATGCTCACTGAGCACCACATTGCGGGTGGGCATGGTCTTGGCCTCCACGATGAAACAGCGTCAGAATAGCAGTGTTGGCATTTTATGCCAATGAGCCTCCCGGAAGGCTCCCTGTCCCAGCCATCCCCTGGGGATAGCCCGCTCGGTCAGGGGTCGCGCAGCGCCGCCCGCAGCCGTGCCAGGTGGGCACGCACCACCTCGGGGGATGCCGGTGCCGGTGCCGGTGCGGATGGCGGTGGACGAACTGCTGGCGCTACTGTGGCACCGTCGCCCGCCCACGCCTTGAACTCCCCGCGGATCGCCTTCTGGATGATGCCGAAGAGATAGCCGGCCGGGTTGCGCACCGCGCCGTTTCGGCAGCGTGCCGCCCACTCGTCGAGTACGGCCTGCCGCTGGGCCTCGTCCACCTGCTGCAGTGCCACCAGCGCACCGGCCTGCTGCTCGTCCTTCAGGCGCAGGAAACGCTCGGGTAGCCGCAGGTTCTGCAAGGCCCTCGCGCGCGGTACTGTACGTACTTCATTTATACGATCACTACGTACTGTACGGTCCTCCTTCGGAATCCGAAGAGAGCCGTCCGGCGCGGGTTTCGGCCCTGCTTCGGATTCCGAAGACGGGCGCGCAGCATTCCGAAGATGGGCTTCCTGGCCTTCTTCGGATTCGTGGTCCGCACCCTCCTGTGGATAACCTGGCGTCGTCCGGCCATGCAGCGCCATGCGCTGCGCCAGCACCTGCAGGCGGGTCGGCAGCGTGCGGCCGCTGAGCAGCGGGTCTTCGGCAATCTCCTTGAGCGTGTTCATGCCCACGATCTGCACCGCCTTGGCGGCATGGGTCAGCGCCTGGCTGACCAGGCCGAGGTAGTCGGCATCGAGCTGCATCGCCTCGAAGGGCGACAGCGGTTCGTCGTGCAGCACATAGAGGTTGCCTTGGATGCGGCCGGTCTTCGGGTCGCGCCGTCGTCGCACCAGGCTCAGCCAGCGCGTCAGCCGCAGCAGCGTCAGGGCGCGCGCCACGGTCTCGTGCGATGCCTGCGCCCCGCAGGGCATCGAGGCCAGGTAGGGGCGCAATTGGTCGTAGGTGGGAAAGGCGGTCACGCCGTCGTCGTTGAGCTGCAGGCGGAACACCTGCCAGGCGTTGCGCTCCAGCGGGGTCAGGCGCCGGTCGAGGAACAGTCGGCGCGGCACGCTCTCATGGCGGTTGCCGCTGTAGAGAAACCCGTCCTGGCTTGGCGCCGTGCCCTGCGCCGGTTCCTTCGGCTCAAGGTGCCGCAGCGCCTCGTCGAACACCGCCGACAGCGCAACCGGGTCTTCGCGCCGTGGTGCGCCGGCCGTGGTCATGGCTACACCAGCCCCTGGTCGATCCAGTTCCGTATCGCCGACCAGATCACCGACATCGGCAGCCGGTTCATCCCCCTGGCGAGATCGAGGATGCGGCGCTCGAAGCGTGACAGCCCCGTCCACTGGATGGCCGCCTCGATCGGACGGTAAAAGACCTTGGCTTGGGGGCCGGATGAAGGTGGCTTTCGCATGGCTGCTCCCTGGTAACCGGATTCAGGACATCTGTTTCCCTCGTTGATTGGAATCGCTGCCGGCACGCACCTTCACGGCGCGAGACGGTGGCGGCTTGGCTTGTGGGAAAGGCCGGGATGACGGATGTTCACCAGAGCAGCCGCCTGTCGATATGGCACTTGTCCACCAGCACCGAGCCTCTGCGTGGCGGTATGCTTCAAGGGGTTGACTGCTCATGGCAGGATGGCTCGATAACGAGGTTTTGCTACAGACGCCATCAAGGCGAAAGACGGATTCGGTCTTCTCGCGTTAGAGCCTGGTCGTCACCGGCATGCAAGACAGCGACGGTCTGTCAGCAGACACGGTTCGGGCGGAATCAGGTGTAGTGATGCCGCTTAGACGGGGTGCGACGAGGTTTCGGGCAAGACTCCAGCGGTCTGCCTCCAGATCGACAAAGCATGCCCCCCGTTTCTCGCACGCGTGCGAAAGAGCCGTTTGGTGGCTCCTGCAACGCAATCGAGCGGTGAAGAGGCGAGATCACCCGTCGGATTTCAAATGGTGCTGGCAGCCCGTTGTTACCTCCCCCGAACAGGACCGCTCGCAATGGAA
This sequence comes from Pseudomonas sp. AAC, assembly GCF_000725445.1. NCBI lineage: Bacteria > Pseudomonadati > Pseudomonadota > Gammaproteobacteria > Pseudomonadales > Pseudomonadaceae > Pseudomonas > Pseudomonas sp. AAC. Next base: position 328,077 of record NZ_KL647099.1, read on the forward strand.
CAGCGCGGTCACCGGAACTGCAAGGGGCAGGCATGGGCTGGATTGACCGCCCTCCATTTTTGCGTTCAAATATGAACGATTATTTGGTAAATAAGCTCATATTTGAGGCCGTAAAAGATGTCTTCTTCCGAGCAAAAGCGTTCTGGCGCGCAGGTGGCGATGCCGCAGCCTGTCGCGCGCGCATTGCGCCGCCTAGGGCAGGACATCTCGGCGGCGCGGCGCATGCGCCGCCTGAGCCAGGAAGACCTTGCTCAACGCATCGGCACGTCCCTGAGCACCGTCAGGCGCATGGAAGATGGCTATCCCGGCACCGCGCTGCACACCTTCCTGCGCGCGCTGCACGTGCTGGGCCGGCTCGATGAACTGACCCAGGCGATGACCCTGGAGAACGACGCGCTCGGCATGGAACTGGTGCGGGAGCAACTGCCGCAGCGGGTACGCACCTCTGCCGGCAGGAAGCGGCAGGCAGCCCCCGTCGTCGACAAAGGCGATGTGCCCGCGCCGGCCGATGACCTGAAGGGATTCTGATGGCAGCGCCTCGGCCCACACGACGTCCGGACCTCGAAGTCCACCTGGGGGCGAGCGGCCTGGTCGTGGGGCGCCTACATCTGGGCAGCGGCCGGCGCAGCGCGTTCAGCTACGACGAAGGCTGGCTGCGGGATGCCCGTTTCTTCACGCTGTCGCCCGATCTCCAGCCGGTGGCCGGCGTGCAGCACCCCCGGCAGGTGTTCTTCCTCGCGCTGGAGGACACCGCGCCCGACGCCTGGGGCGAGCGCGTGATCCGGCGCGCCCATGCGAAGCTGCGGCAGGAAGACCGCGACACGCCCGCCCTGGACCCGGTGGACTTCGTGATGTGGGTGGATGACGAGGCGCGCATCGGCGCGCTGCGCCTGTTCGATCCGCAATCTGGCGCCTACCTGCGCGCCGGAGGAGCGAATCGGCGTGTACCGCCCCTGGTGGAACTGGACAAGGTGCTCCACGCGGCCCGCGCCCTGGAAGACGGAACGGAAAGCGTGCAGGACCTGCGCTACCTGCTGGGGCAAGGCACCTCGCTGGGTGGTGCCAGGCCCAAGTCCACGGTGCGCGATACCGATGGACGCCTGGCGGTCGGCAAATTTCCCAGCCAGGCGGATCGGCGCGACGTGATCCGGGGCGAAGTGCTGGCCATGCAACTGGCGGACGAGGCCGGCATCCGCGTGGCGCCGGTGCGCGTGGAAGTGATCGGCGGCACGGCGGTCGCCGTCATCCGGCGTTTCGACCGCACCGACGACGGCGCTCGCATCCCCTACGTGTCGGCCGCGACGATGCTCCAGTCCGATGGCCGAGACGCGACGCATGCCTACACCGAACTGGTGGATGTGCTGCTCCAGACCGGCGCCGATCCGATTGCCGACATCCATGAGCTGTGGCGCCGGCTGGTCTTCAATTTCCTGATCTGCAACACCGACGACCACCTGCGCAACACCGGCTTCCTGTACGACGCGCGCCAGCGCGGCTGGCGCCTGTCGCCGGCCTTCGACCTGAACCCGATGCCGGGCGACCGTCGGGAGAGCAAGACCTGGCTGACCGAGGATGCGGGCGTCATCGATAGTCGGGACATGCTGATGGCCGCGGCGCCGTATTTCAGGCTGGATCCAGCGCAAGCGGGAGCGATCTGGAACGAGGTGGCCCAGGCCGTGGCGGGCTGGCGCGCGGTGGCCCGGGGCTTGGGCATGCGCGGCACCGACCTGCTGGACTTCGAGCCGGCGTTCGTCGAATCGACCACGCCCTGACAACGCCGGCAGGAAATGCCGCTACGGCCGGAAATCGTCCCGGACTGTTGCGACCAACGCCGCGCACAGCCAGCGATAGCCGATGCGTTCCTGTTCCAGCCGCAGTTGTGGCCGGATTCGATCACCGCGCAAGTCGTCGTAGAGAGCGGGTTCATCATCGACCAGTCGGGACAAGGGCAACGTATGGCGTTTGTCGAGGGGCTCCTCACCCCATTGAAGTGCGTGGGCCATCAGGGTGGAGCGGTCCATGAGAAACGAAGCGGCCAGCGGGAAATACTTGCGCAGGCTGTCCAGAATGGCAAAGCCATGGGTATCGATGTCTCCCCAATAGTGCAGAGAGGCGCGATGCAGCCAGTCGGCCCGGGCGAGCGCTCCCCAGCCATAGCCAGCACCGAACACGACGATGGCACCGGACACCGGCGGAAAGGCCAGGAAGTTCACCTCGTTTTCGGTGATGAAGACACGCTGCGCAGGCAGTGCGAGCGCGGCGAAGCTGTCCTCATCCAGGGTGATGTCGGTCAGGCCGGTGCAGCCGGGAAGTTGGGGCAGTTGCGGATCGAGCAAGCGCAGGCGGATGCGAACGGGCTTTTCCAGAAAGCCGTAGCGACGGGCAAACCCGGTCATCCCGGTTGCAGCAGGCTCAATGGCTTCAGTCGGCAAGGCCAGGTCCAGCCACTGAGCCAGCGTACCGCGATGCGCTTCAATGAACTTGCTGTCCACGCCCGGAGCATCGACCTGCCGAAGATAGACGCCGGGGCGCGGATGGGTTTGCACCCAGGCCACCACGGCCAGCAGGCGCGGCCAGTGTTCGGCCAGTGCCAAGGTCTGCAACGGTGCTCTGTGCAGCCACGGCAGCAGTGCGGGTTGCGCTTCGGCAGTTTGCTGCCAGAGCGCCTGGAATCGGTGGGTATCGCCGGTCTTACCGATCATCGCCAGCGCGTCTTCCAGTGTATCGATCCAGAGCGTATCCGGCAGGCGCTGCCGTCCCTGCACCCGGTGCGTCCACTCGCGCCATTCGATGCGCACGAGTGGCATGGCGCTGATGTCGCGCACCCAGCCGCGCACGGCATCGAAACGGTTGCTGAGATCGGCGGCGGACGGCGATTTCAGCGACAGACGCAACGGCCAGCCCAGCGTGCCGTCGCCGACCACGGCACGCAGCAACTCGCCGCGCTGCCACAGCCGTTCGATCTGCGCGCGAAGGTCGGCGGGCTGGCTCCATGTCATACAGCGCCGCCCCTGGCGGCAGCCTTCTGTGCCCGGTATTCCTCGATGCTCAGGCTGCGCAGCCGCGACTCACGGCCGCCTTCGTTGTGCACGAAGCCGACGCTGGACACGTATGGCTCGATGATGTGGATCTTCTGCAGCGGCGTGATGATCAGCAGTTGCAGGTTGAGCTGGCGGAACAGTTCCAGCCCATACTGGGCCGATTCATCCGAGCCGCGCCCGAAGGCTTCGTCGATCACGACAAAACGGAACGAGCGAGAGCGCACCGCCCCCCATTCCAGGCCGAACTGGTAGGCCAGGCTGGCGGCCAGCACGGTATAGGCCAGCTTCTCCTTCTGCCCGCCGGATTTGCCGCCGGAGTCGGAGTAGTGTTCGTGCTCGGCATCGTCCTCGCGCCAGCGCTCGCTGGCGGAAAACAGGAAGCCGTTGCGCACGTCGGTCACCTTCTGCATCCAGCGCCGGTCGATCTCGGCCAGTCCCTCACGCCCCCGGAAGCGGTCGATGATGGCTTTGACCTGCAGGAACTTGGTCTCGGAATACTGTTCGTCTTCCGAGCCGCTCAGCGCGCCTTCGGTGCAGGCACGCAGATCCTGCAGGAAGTCGCGGATCTCCGCATCGGGGCTGGGTTGCGCCAGCAGCCGGATGTAGCGTCCGGGGTTGTAGTCGATCACCTGCAAGGATTGGTTGATGACATCGACCCGCTCCTTGATCGTTTCCCGCTCGCGCGCGAGCTGGGCATTGAAGTTGGCGATCTCGTTGATGGTATTGACGTTGAGCAGTTCCTTGAAACGCGCTTCGAAGCGCGGCAGGTCGTCGTGCTGCAAATCCTTCATCAGTCGCTCGAACTCGGGCAGCGCGGCCAGGCTGATGTCGATCTCGGCGGTCTCTGCCTTGAAGGCCTCCTTGAAACCGCGCATGGCGTTGATGATGCGTTCGGTCAAGCGTGAGAGACGCTTGTCTTCGGCATCGATGCGCGCCTGCAAGCCATTGCGCACGTCCTGTTCGCGGTTGTCGCAGGATTCCACCGTGAGCTGGTGGTCGCCCAGGACTTCGGCGCGCCAGCCCTCAAGAGATTGCAGCAACATGTCGTCGAGTGCGGCTTGCGTCTGGATTTCGAGAGCCTGCGCATGCTGTGCCTGGGCAGTTTCGTGTTTGCTGCGGATTTCTCCGCGTTTGCCTTGTGCTTCGCCAAGATCGTCTTCGATCTCCTTCAGGCGCTCAACGACCTGCGCCAGTTGGCTTTCCAGTTCCCGCAGGGTATCGGAGGCCGCCTTGAGGCGGTCGCGTTCCTCGGTCAGCCGGGCAATCTCGCGTGCCGGTGCCTGCCAGTCGATTTCGCTGTAGCGGGTGAAGACTTCGAGCTTGGCCAAGGCCTCCAGTTGCGCCTGGCATTGCCCGCGCAATCGCTGTGTGTTGGCAATGCGCAGACCGATGTCGCCCAGTTGCTGTTCCAAGCCCTCGCGTTCGTCGCGCAAGATGCGCAGCTTGTCGGCGTTGCTCCAGCCCAGCACGTAGCGGCTGCGGTCGTCGATGCGGCGGCGGTCGTCCTTTTCGTGGCGTCCGCTCGGGTCCTTGATCTGTCCGGCGCGGGTGATGGCGCGGGTCTCGCGGCGGAACTGCTCGGTGTTGTCGCAGCAGGCCAGGTCGAAGCGGTGGTGCAGTTCGCGTTCCAGCCAATCGTAGTGCTGCGTGTCGGGCTTGATGAGCAGCTTGCGCACCAGCGACTGGGGGGGCAGGCTGACGGCCTGCGTGGACTTGCGCGCACGCACGTGGAAGTACACCAGACGCGTGCCAAGGTGCTGGCGTTCCACCCAATCGGCCACGTCCTTGTAGTGCACATCCGGCACCAGCAGGGACAGGCCGAAGCCATGCAGCAGGCGTTCGGCCGCGCCCTCCCAGTCGCGTTCGTCCTCGCGCACCTGGATCAGTTCACCGGCAAAGGGCAGGTCTTCCTCTGCGATGGACAGGGCGGTGCACAATGCCTCGCGGATACGCACTTGGGCCGCGTCGATATTGCTCTTGCGACGCGCAAGGCTGTCGATCTCGTCGCTGAGCGCTTTGTGTTCTTCCTGACCCCGCCGCAGCGCATAGCCGTCTTCATTGATCTGCGTATCGTGGTCCGCAATGCTTGTACGCAGCGCTTCGGCGTGTTCTCCGATGGTGGATCTTTGTGTCATGAAAGCAGCTTCGTCTCCCGGCGCTGCTTCGCCAATGCACGTCAATAGCGTGGTGTACGCGTCGGCTTTCTCCTGCCGTTGCTGTTTCTCGGCCTCCTGCTGCTGAATGGCGGCAGCGAGTTGTTGCAGCCGGTCGCCGCCGTTCTCGCGCAGTGCGCCTTCGAGTTTCCCCTGCTCGATTCGGGCGTTGTCTCGTTGCTCTCCCAATTGCTTGATGCGGGCATCCCAGCGCGTCGCATCCTGAGTCAACAATTCCAGGCGCCTCTCCAGCAATGCTGCCTTCAAACCGGCAAAGTACGGGCGTAATGCATCGCGTCCTTGGCGCAGCGCCTGGATCTCGCCGGTGATTTGCCCGTGGCGAAGGCCATCCTCCACCAGCGGAGCCAACAACTCGATCTGGCGCTTGGCCTTGAGTACCGACTGGTGGGCGCGGTCGAGGTCATCGAAATGGCCGAGCAGTGCCTCGATGCGGCGCCCTACGTCGAACGGTTCGAGCATGTGGCTGCGCACGAAATCGGTCAGATTGCCAACCGATTTCATGGAAACCGTCTGATGGAACAGTTCCAGTGCCTGCTCGTGCTCGATGCCGAAGCGGCGGCGGAACCAGGCGCCGTAGGGCGGGAAGCTGTCGTTCAGTTCGCAGCCCATCGCGCGTAACTTCTTGCGCAGGCCGTTGATGTCGCTGCCGAATCCGGAAAAGTGCTCGGTGATGGACAGTTCCCGCTCTACAGCCACGAACAAGCGCGCAGGCTGGCCCTGTGGTTCGCGAAACCAGAAGACTTGCGCCAGTGTGACCGCCTGGCCGTAGCCTTCGTTGCGGAATACACCCAGGATCACGCTGTAGCTGGTGGTGTCGCGTAGCGCCACCGGGCGGGTGCTGCCGGTGGTTTCGTTGCGCTCGCTCTTGTAGTGGCCCAGCACGTAGGACCGCAGTGATCGTTCACGCGTCTCGGCGCCTGCAGCCTTGTTGTAGGCGATGCGTTGCGCCGGCACCAGCAGCGTGGTGACGGCATCGACCAGGGTGGATTTGCCCGAACCGATGTCGCCAGTCAGCAGGCCGTTGCGCCCATCGAGTTCATAGCGCCAGACACGCCGGTCGAATGTGCCCCAGTTCAGGACTTCCAGCCGCTGCAGGCGAAAGCCGACGCGGCTGTCGTCGGCCACGAAATCGAGCTCCTGTGGCGAAAAATCGTTCATCGGCCGGCTTCCTTGTCGCGATCGGCACCTGACAATGCGGTGCGATAGCCCTCCAGGCGTGCATCGAAGTCGGCCAGCCACTGTGCATCGACGAACGCCTTGAGGATGCGCCGTACCTCGTAGCGAGTTGCCTGCTGAGCTGCGCCAGCAGCGGGCTTGAGCTTGCGCAGATAACCCAGTTCCACCACCTTGGTGATGGTCGAATCCACTTGGTCGATGAGGCGCGCCTCGTTGGTGCCGTCCGGCAGGAACACGCGCATCAATTCGGCGATCTCCTCGCGCGACAGCACCAGCCGGGTATCGCCGCCGCTGGCGTCGGATTCGGCCATGCGCTTGCGCAGCAAGGCCAGCATCAGGCTGACCGGGTAGGACAGCGGCCGTCGCGCGATCAGGCGTGGCGGACGGGGTGTGGCGTCCGCATGCTCCGGCTCCGGCTGACTTTTGAGGAAGGCGTAACCCTCGGCTTCGTCCAGTACCAGATCCAGCAACAGCACCGCCGCCTGCTCCCGCACCCGCGCTTGCAGGCTCAGCAGGCTGGCCCACAGGCGCTCGTCGTCCTGAAGGTACAACACGCCTTTGAGCAAATGCACCATCAGTTGCGAGAGTTCCGCGACAACGGGCGGGCGGGACTCGGTACTGCCTTCTGGATCATCCTGGTGCATGTCGTTCATGGCTCTTTGCTCTATCCGTCGCAGCTTGCATTCAACGCGCAAAAATAACGCGGGGCATTCGCGCCCGCCGTCGTACCGTTGAGCCATCGCTGTCCTGCATGGCCCATTCGACGATCTCCTGCACATCGTCATCCACCGTGGCCCTGAGGCCATCCAGCCCGCGGCTGCCCGCGTGCGCCAGTTCCAGCCAGGTCACCAGCTCGGCCAATCCCTGTTGCAGCGGCTGCGTCTCCAGCAACGCGCGCAAGCTGATCTGCGACTGCTGCCGCAATGCCTGCCGCAGGGCCTGACGCAGGCGGGTCTTGTCCACGACGTGCTGGTCGAACAGGCGTGCGGTGTCGATGTCGTCGTCACCGTCCTCAAGGACCAGTTCCGCCAGGCGTGGCTTGGCATGAAGCGCGAACAGGGGGCGTTCCTGCGGCAAGGCGATGTCCGCGCCCATCTCGTCGAGGCGTATCACGTCGCCGGCCGGAGGCATGTCGCGCAAGGCCAGCGCCTTGGTTTCGATGCCGTGCAAGAGTTCGAGGATGCGGCGGTTTTCCTGGAAGGCCCGGTCATCCAGGAAGCGGCGCAGTTGTTGCGACAACTGCGCTACCGTGCGTTGGGTATGTTCGCCCGCTTCCAGCCAATCGTGGTGCACCCGGCGGGTGCGCGGCTCCGGCTTGAGCGCAACCACGGCGGGCAGGCCGAGGATCTGGTCGAGCCGTGCGGACAGTTCTTCCTGGCGACGGCTGGACATCAGGAAGTCCCAGAATGCACGGAAGCTGCGCCCCTGGTCGGAATCCCCGATGGCGTCGCGCTCGCCCATGACCTCGTCGAGCAGCGCCCCCTTGCTCCCGTCCCACAACGCGATCTTCTCGCGGACGCTGCGGTCGAGTTGGCGGAAGTTGTGTTCCACCTGGCGAAAATCGCTCAGCAGTTCGCGCGCCAACTGCTGGAATTGCAGGAAGCGATCCTTGATGGCCGTGTCATCCATGAGCGGCACATCGCCGGACAGGACGCGGCCAATCTCGGCGTCGATCTCATCGCGCTTGCGGCGCAGTTCCTCCAGGCGCTTGGCTGGATCGGCCTCGCTTCCGGTGCTGATCTGCTCCAGCAGCGCGAACAAGGTCAGCAGGCGCGATTCGGTACCGACGAAAGGCCGTTCGGTCAGCGACACCAGCCAGGCGATGGCCTTTTCCGTGGCAGGGGTGAGATCGAACTGGGCCTCGTCGGTGCCGGGCTTGTAGAATTTGCGCAGCCAGCCCTTGTCCGGCGCGCACCAGTCATTCAGGTATTCGGTTGCGGCTTTCGGATACGCCTCGGCACCGAGCTGTTCGCGCAGGGCAAACAACTCGTCTTCCAGCATTTCGGCCAGATCCGCTTCGCTCGTCAGCCGCACGTTCGGTGCAACGAACACCCGGTACAGGAAGCTTGCTACCAATGGCGCATGTGGCGAGGCGAGCAATCGCCATGCAGGATGCCGATCGCGGTATGTCGTGAGCGTGAGGTGGTCCAGTGCCATGATGGGCTGCCTATTCGAGCCGTTCGTTGACAACGACGTCTCGATCCGAATTTACGGATCGGCTCGCCCGGCAAGCGTGAATCAAGGCAGCGTGGTCACTCATGCGAAACCGCCTCCAGGTAAGGACGCATGACATTTGCGACCCGACAGACCTTGGCATGGCGCCATAGGTCATCGGCTGAAGCCTTGCGTGTCCTCCAGGCAGCTGCCTCAATGGCCACGTCCAGGCCGATCTGGTTGCGGTGCTTGAAGCAGTCCGCCACGGTTTTTGCGGCACTGTAGATCCGCAGTCTGGCGCCGTCGCGTTCGTGCTCATCAATGCCCGAGGCATAGGCATCACCCGCCATCTGCACCATCTTGATCGGCGGCTGCTCGATACGTGGGGTGTGGCTGCCGCGAGGCATGGCAATCCAAACCTGGCGAGGCAGTTGCGTGGTCAGTTCGTGGAACTGGAGTGCCGTCAGCAAGCAGAACACGGCTTTGGGAACCTTGACTGCAATCGTGGCAAGGTCCTCGTGCTCGGACATGGGGGTGCCTGGCAAACGGTAGAGGCCGCGCCCGACACGCTCCAACTGCCCGGAAGTAGACAGACGTGTCAGCACCACCCGCGGCGCGCCGATGGTGTCCAAGTCGCTGGTGCGCAGGAAGCCCTGCTTGTGGAGCAGGGCAAGAGCGCGCTGGGCATGTGAGGATCTTTCCATCGTCCCAAAGGTGTTCCTTGATTTCGTTGATCTTATACATCAAACGATAGAATGAAACTCGCCTGCCTGGAGCGCGCGTTGATGACTGATCGCGAATGTCCGCAGACAAATGCGGACAGGATCTGGTTGCCGATGCGGTTCGACCGGTACATGATCTGGCCTGATTCCGTAGCGCCAACGGAATAAACCCGTTATCAATCAACGATATGAGTGCGGCGTGATGTTCCCTTCGCCCGCTCCAGAACACCCTGCCAAGCCCCTGAAATGCCTAGCGTTTCGGGGGTTTTGCTTTTTTGGGGGCGGGAAGGTGTCGAAAAAGTGTCGAGGCATACTTGCTCATACGCACTCGGGCGCAGAGAGCCATCACCCGATAGGCCCCACCAAGCAGTAGCGAATCAATTGCTGTTCCACACTCTGCTTCTGGCGTAAGACCAGGATAACCGCGACCTCGCCTTGCTCTTCGTGTAGTTCGTAAAAGACGCGATAAGGGCCGGTATTGAGTTCGCGATAGTTCAACACCCCCAAAAGGCTTGCCTGCTGGCTGATTGGGTAACCTTGGGGTGTAAGAGAAATCTTCTCTTCAATCTCATCCAAAAGGCTCAGCACTGACTGGAGTGCAGCCTGCGAACCTTGGAATTGAGCCAAGTGGTGTACTTGGTCTTCGATGCTTTGTTCTGCGGTATCGGTGAGACGGATGACGACCTTGGACATCGAACCTCCTTATTCTGGTTGATCGAACCTCCTGGAAAGACGAGCTTTCAGATCATCTACAGAGCGATGTTTGCCTTCTGCGTATTGACGAGAGCCGATCGCAAGCAGCTTCACCAACGCAATTGCTTCGTCACGTTGCTTTCGTTCTGCATATGACTCAATCACGTAGGCAGGAACACCGTTCTGTGTGACGACCATTGGCTCGGATAAATCCAGGTCGGCCGCATGGCGTTTCAAATAACTAATTGTCTCGACTCGCATGAGTCGGTACCTCCATTGCTGTGGGAACACTCAAGGCCTGGAACTCAGGTTCTACGGTGTTCGAACTCCACCAGGCTCCATATCCAGGCAACCGATGGGATTCACACGTCGACAGTTGAACCTGCCGATCGGTTTCGTATCGTAGCCTGAATTCGGACCGAATTTGAACCGTCTGCGGACGCTTTTTTGCCTCTGCCGACACTGTGACGTTCAGCCTATGAGCGGGTTGAATCGCGCATCACTACCCAAATGGCGATTGCTTCAATGAGCAGCGCGGTTCCGACTGCACCGAGTCCTTCGGCTATCCCTCATCCCTAGCTGTGAACCCAGTTCACAGCCCCTATGCCACCAACGGGGATTATCACCCCGCCCCCGGCTCCCTACCCTGCGCAGACCAGGGCCCGTGAGGCCCTGGACAATCACAAGAACAATTCCTGCGTGCCGAGGTGCTGTCGATGAACGCGACGCCTGATAATCCACCCAAGAACCGCCTGGGCCATGGCCTGAAGAGCCGCCAGGTGACCATGATTTCCATCGGCGGCGTGATCGGCGCCGGGCTTTTCGTCGGTTCCTCCAATGCCATCGCCACCGCCGGGCCGGCGGTGCTGCTGGCCTATCTGCTGGCTGCGGTCATCGTCGTGCTGGTGATGCAGATGCTCGGCGAGATGGCCACCGCGCGGCCGGACACCGGTTCCTTCTCGTCCTATGCCGACCAGGCCATGGGGCGCTGGGCCGGGTTTTCCATCGGCTGGCTGTACTGGTGGTTCTACGTGCTGGTGATCAGCATCGAGGCCATAGTCGCCGGCAACATCCTCGCGCCCTGGCTGGGCGTGGCGCCCTGGGTGGCGGCGCTGGGCATCACCCTGGCGCTGACGCTGTGCAACTGCCTGAGCGTCGGCAACTTCGGCGAGCTGGAGTACTGGCTGGCGTTATTCAAGGTGGTTTCCATCGTCGGCTTCATCGTCCTCGGCGTGCTGGCGATCTTCGGCTTGCTGCCGGGTTCTTCCACTTCCGGTGTGCAGCATCTGTATGCCGACGGCGGTTTCATGCCCAAGGGCCCGGTGTCGGTGGTGGCGGCCATGCTCACGGCGATGTTCAGCTTCCAGGGCAGCGAGATCGTGACCATCGCCGCCGCCGAGACCAGGGAGCCGCGCGCCAACATCCGCAAGGCGATCCGCGCGGTGGTCTGGCGCCTGGGCCTGTTCTACCTCGGCTCGATGCTGGTGGTGGTGTGCCTGGTGCCGTGGAACGCCCCGGGGCTGGCGCAGGGTTCCTACCAGTCGGTGCTGGCGGCGATGAACATTCCCTACGCGCCGCAGATCATGAGCGTGGTGGTGCTGGTGGCGGTGAGCAGTTGCCTGAACTCGGCGATCTACACCGCCTCGCGCATGGCCTACTCGCTGGCCTATCGCGGCGATGCGCCGCGCGCCTGGGGCCGCACCAACCGCCGCGGCGTGCCGCTGGGCGCGGTGCTGAGCACCGCCGGCGTGGCCCTGCTGGCGCTGGGCGCGAACTACCTGCTGCCCAAGGAGGTGTTCGACTTCCTGCTCGCCTCCAGCGGCGCCATCGCCCTGCTGATGTACCTGGTGATCGCCATCACCCAGCTGTGCATGCGCCGCAAGCTGCGCGCCAGCGGCGAGCCCCTGGCGGTGGAGATGTGGGCCTTCCCCTGGCTGACCCTGGCGACCATCGCGCTGATCGTCGGCATCCTGGCGATCATGTCGGTGTTCCCCGGCCACCGCGGCGAGCTGCTCACCACCCTGGGCCTGAGCGCCGTGCTGGCGGGCATCGGCCTGTACCTGCAGAAGCGCCAGCCGCAGCTCTCCGCGCAGCGCGCGCAGGGCGGCTTCGGCGAACTGGCGGCGCTGTGACGCCACTTCACAACGCCTGTGCCGGCGGCCCGGTTTTTCCGCCGCCGGCGCCCACCTAACCTGCCCGTGGCGCGGTTCGCCGAGCCCGCCGTGGCCTTCCCCAACTGCCTGATAGAGAGTGATCGATGAGCATCGCGATGAAGCCGGACGAACTGGCGATTCCCTACCAACTGCCGCAGGTGCCGTTCATGGCGCCGGACATGGTCCTGCCCGGCGTGCTGGACCAGTGGCTGGAGGACGACCAGCTGTGGGTCCCGGTGACCGCCAGCGTCTCCTTCAAGCCGCTGCTGCTGAGCGTGAGCGGCGGCTACTACATCAACCTGCTGCGCGTGCGCCAGAGCGGCGTGCTGTCGCGCCATCGCCACACCGGCGGCGTGCACGCGCTGGTGCTCAAGGGCCGCTGGTGGTACCTGGAGCACGACTGGGTCGCCGAGCAGGGCTCCTTCGCCTTCGAGCCGCCGGGCGAGACCCACACCCTGTTCGTGCCCGAGGACGTCGAGGAAATGATCACCTGGTTCCACGTCCAGGGCGGCTACACCTACGTCGATCCGCAGGGCGTGGCGGTGGGCTACGAGGACGTCTTCACCAAGCTGGAGGCGGCGCGCCGGCACTATGCGTCCATCGGCCTGGGCGAGGACTACGTCGAGCGCTTCATCCGCTGAAGCGGGCCGGCACGGCGGGCGCTATGCTCGCCGCCACGGCGCATCGAGGACCGGACATGGACAACTATTCGCAACTGCTGGCCTTTATCTGGGCGGTCGAGCACGGCAATTTCTCCGCCGCGGCGCGCGCCCACGAGATGACGCCTTCGGCGGTCAGCAAGCTGATCAGCCGCCTGGAGGATCGCCTGCAGGTGCGCCTGTTCCAGCGCGGCACGCGGAGCCTGACGCTGACCGAGGAGGGCGCCGCCTACCTGCGCAGCGCCCGCGCCGTGGTGGAGGCGATGGCCGAGGCGGACTCGCTGGCCGAGGCGCTGCCGACGCGGGTCAGCGGCACCCTGCGCATCCACACCATGACCACCTTCGCCAAGCACCAGATCGCGCCCTGGCTGCCGGAATTCCTCGACCGCTACCCGGCGCTGCAGGTGGAGATCCAGGTCGGCGCGCAGTACGTCGACCAGTTCGAGCAGGGCCTGGACCTGGCCATCCACAGCGGCGTGCTGCCGGACTCCAGCCGGGTGACCCGGCGCCTGGGCGAGACGCAGTGGATCACCTGCGCCGCCCCGGCCTACCTGGCGCGCTGCGGCACGCCCCGCCACCCGCAGGAGTTGCTGCGCCACCGCTGCTTCCAGTTCAGCTTCGACAGCCCGTGGAACCGCTGGAGCTTCCGCGCAGGCCCGGAGCGCCTGAACGTGCCGGTGACGCCCGCGGCGACCTTCGCCCAGGGCGACCTGCTGCGCGACATGGCCCTGGCCGGCGCCGGCATCGTGCGCCTGGCCGACTTCCATATCGGCGCCGACATCCGCGCCGGCCGCCTGGTGCAGGTGCTGGAGGAATACCCCAGCGACCTGCGCGAGCCGGTGTACCTGATCTATGCCAACCGCAAGCACCTGAGCCCGAGGATCAAGGTCTTCCGCGACTTCCTCGAGCAGCGCCTGCGGGAGGCACCCTGGAGCCTGTCCTAGGCCAGGCCGTTACGACCCTTTCACGAGGCGCCCGCATGGCGGGCGCGATGCAGGAGTAGACCATGGCCCATCTGGTGGGTGACGTATCCAGCGCCGCGCGCATTCTTCCCGACCTGGACGGCGAGAAGCTGTTCATCCAGCGGGGCAGGGGAGCCTACCTCTGGGATGCCCAGGGGCGGCGCTACATCGATACCGCGCTGGGCTTCGGCGCGGTGCTGCTCGGCCATTCCGAGCCGGCGGTGATCGAGGCGGTGGGCACTGCCCTGCAGGATGCCGCCGCGCCGTCCTGGGCCCACGTGCGCGAGCATGCCGCCGCCGACTGCCTGGCGCGCCACGGCGGCGCGCTCGACAAGGTGATCTTCACCAACTCCGGCAGCGAGGCGGTGCACCTGGCCTGCCGCGCGGCGCGCGCCTACACCGGCCGGCCGCGCATCGCCAAGATGGCCGCCGGCTTCGACGGCTGGTTCGACGAGGTGATCCTGGGCAACGTCGGTTCCGCCGAAGCCACCTTCGCCCCTGGCGAGCGCCCGGCGAGCGAGCGCATGACGCTGTTGCGCTACAACGACTTCGACGACGTCGAGCGGCTGTTCGCCGAGCACCACGACATCGCCGCCGTACTGCTCGAACCCATGCTGGCCAACGCCGGCTGCATCATGGCCGCGCCCGGCTACCTGGCGCACGTGCAGCGCGTGGCCCACGCCCATGGCGCGCTGGTGATCAGCGACGAGGTGCTGATGGGCTTTCGCCGTCACGCCGGGCTGAGCAGCCTGTACGAGGGGCTGGACCCGGACCTGGCCAGCGTCGGCAAGGCCATCGGCAACGGCGTGCCGGTCTCGGCGGTGCTGGGCAAGGCGCACATCCTGGCCGGCTTCGAGGAAGGCCGGGTACTGCGCGGCGGTACCTTCAGCGGCAACCCCATGGCCTGCGCGGCCGTGCAGGCGACCCTGGCGCAGCTCGAAGACGCCGACTATGCCGCGCTGATGGCGCGTGGCGAGGTGCTTCGCAACTGGATCGAGCGGCTGTTCCGCGAACATGGCATGCCCCTGTCCACCAGCGGCTACGGCAACGTCTTCGGCCTCTGGCCGGCAGAGCGGGCGCCGCGGGATTTCGACGAAGCTGTGCGCATCGCCAATCCCGGCTTCAGCAAGGCGCTGCACCTGGAACTGCGCCGCGCGGGTCTGTTGCTGATGCCCTCGCCCTATGGCCGGCTGTACCTGTCCTTCGTCCACACCGATGCGGTGGTCGAGGAGATGAAGGCGGCGTTCGAGCAGGCGGTGGAGCGTTTAGCCGAGGTGCTCTTGTAGGAGCCGAGCTCGCTCGCGAACAAACGCGGTGCCATGCGGTTCGCGAGCAAGCTCGCTCCTACGAAAAGCCGTGCTCGCCTGCAACGTAGGAGCGAAGCTTCTCCGCGATAGCCGGATGTATCGGCGCGCTTCGCGGATGAGATCCGCTCCTACGCTACCCCACCTACGCCATTCCCTTGTAGGAGCGCGCCCTGCGCGCGAAATCGCGGGCAGGGCCCGTGCGGGAATGCGTGGTGTTTTTCCCGTAGGAGCGGAGCTTCTCCGCGATAGCCGGATGTATCGGCGCGCTTCGCGGATGAGATCTCCTACGCTGCCCCACCTGCGCCATTCCCTTGTAGGAGCGCGCCCTGCGCGCGAAATCGCGGGCAGGGCCCGTGCGGGAATGCGTGGTGTTTTTCCCGTAGGAGCGGAGCTTCTCCGCGATAGCCGGATGTATCGGCGCGCTTCGCGGATGAGATCCGCTACGCTGCCCCACCTACGCCATCCCCCTGTAGGAGCGCGCCCTGCGCGCGATTTCGCGGGCAGGGCCCGCTCCTACAGGTTGTGGGCTTTCAGGCTTGCTGGCGGGCGCTTTCCTGCAGCCGCCGGGGCTCGGCGATGGCTTCTTCCCCGGCCAACTTCTGCGCCGCCGGCTCGTCTTCGGCGTTGACCGAGCGGCGGAAGCCCTTGATGGCTTCGCCCAGGTCGCTGCCCAGGTGCTTCACCCGCTTGCTGCCGAATACCAGCAGCGCCACCAGCAGCAGGACCAGCCAGTGTTTCCAGTCGAATATGCCCATCACCATGTCTCCAGGTCGCGGTTCGGTTGTTGTTATTGGCGCCTGCATTTTTGGTGGGTAGGTTCTGCTGCAGAAGGCACTATCCAACAGATAACCTGGACTTTTCGTGGATCGTGCGAGTGGCCGATCTACGGCGGGAGGGCAGGGCTGGAGACTTTTCCGCGAAGAGTGGAATTTTCTTAAGAGTATTCGCTTGGCTTGTCCGCTGAATATTTATAACTAATTGATTTTTAAGTATTTAACTCGTGGCATGGTAATTGACTGGGGGTCGCCGGCGCGGCACGCAAGTGGCCGCACGCCAATCCGATAACAACAAAAGGCCGGCACTCCCATGTTCGATCAATCCGTTCGCCTTCGCGTATCCCGCCTCGCCTGCGCCATGCTCCTGGCCGGCGCCGCCACCTCGGCCCTCGCCACGGAGGGCGGCACCTCCTCCTGGCCCATGGGCATCGAGATCTACGGGATGGGCATCCTTCCACCGCCTGGCACCTACGCCCAGCTGTTCGCGGGCAACTACCTGGCCGATACGTTGCGCGACAACGGCGGCCACAAGGCCGCCGACATCGACCTGCGCGTTTCCACCCTGGTGCCGCGTTTCGTCTGGGTGACGGAGCAGAAGGTGCTGGGCGGCGACCTCGGCTTCCACGCCCTGCTGCCGCTCACCGACATGCGCCTGAACATCAAGAATGGCCCCCACGACCACAAGCGCGGCATCGGCGACGCCCACCTGGGGCCGGTGATCGGCTTCCACCCGAGCGAGAAGTTCCACGTGGCCACCGGCGTCGACTTCGTGCTGCCCACCGGCAGCTACGACAAGGACGACATCATCAACCTGGGCACCCACTACTACACCGTGCAGGCGGTGCTGGCGATGACCTACGTGGACCCGGCGGGGCCCAACGCCGACATCCGCCTGATGCACGACTACAACTTCGAGAACCGCGCCACCGACTACCAGTCCGGCCGTGAGCTGCACGCCGACTACACCCTTGGCTGGGGCATGGGCAACGGCTGGGTGCTCGGCGTCGGCGGCCACGCCTATTAGCAGATCAGCGACGACAAGCTCGATGGCCATACCGTCGAGGACTCCCGCGGGCGGACCTTCTCCATCGGCCCGGCGGTGCAGTACGCGAGTAAGGATGGCTGGTTCTTCAGTGCCAAGTGGCAGGACGATACGGGCGTGCGCAACCGGCCGGATGGGCAGACGTTCTGGTTCAAGTTCACTACGCCGCTCTAAAAGCCCGAGGGCTTTTCGTAGGAGCGGAGCTTCTCCGCGATAGCCGGAACCATCGGCGCGATTCGCGGATGAGATCCGCTCCTACGCTGCCCCGCCTACGCCATTCCCCTGTAGGAGCGCGCCCTGCGCGCGATTCGCGGGCAGGGCCCGCTACGGTAAACATGACGCCCCGTAGGATGGGTTGAGCCTGCGATACCCATGCGGTCGTGGTGATGGGTATCGCTTCGCTCAACACCATCCTACGAAAAGCCATGCTCGCCCATGCGGTAGGAGCGGAACTTCTCCGCGATAGCCGGAACCATCGGCGCGATTCTCGGATGAGATCCGCTACGCTGCCCCGCTTACGCCATTCCCCTGTAGGAGCGCGCCCTGCGCGCGATTCGCGGGCAGGGCCCGCTACGGTAAACATGACGCCCCGTAGGATGGGTTGAGCTTTGCGATACCCATGCGGTCGTGGTGATGGGTATCGCTTCGCTCAACACCATCCTACGAAAAGCCATGCTCGCCCATGCGCTAGGAGCGGAGCTTCTCCGCGATAGCCGGAACCATCGGCGCGATTCGCGGATGAGATTCCTACGCCGCCCCGCCTACGCCATTCCCCTGTAGGAGCGCGCCCTGCGCGCGAATCGCGGACAAGGTCCGCTCCGGTAAACATGACGCCCCGTAGGATGGGTTGAGCCTGCGATACCCATGCGGTCGTGGTGATGGGTATTGCTTCGCTCAACCCATCCTACGACGGTATGCGCAGCTACAGGCCCCCGCCTCAGCGCCCCTTCAACCGGTAGCTGACCTGGGCGCGGCTCATGCCGAGCATCTGCGCGGCGGCGGTGATGTTGCCGCCGGTGCGCTCCATCGCCACTTGCACCAGGCGTCTTTCCACGTCTTCCAGGGAGACGCCGAGGGTCGGGTTGCGGCCGGAGACGAAGGCGAGCAGGCTGGCCAGTTCGGGTTCTTCCACGGCCTTGCCGGGCGCTGCCTCGGGCGTCGCTGGCGCCTGCGCGGGCGGTTCGCCGCCGGCTTCGGCGAGGGGGCGGGACAGCCGGCCTTCCGCCGTCAGCCCTATGGGCGCGGCGATCGGTGCGGCGCCGCCTTCGGCCAGGTGGATGACGTCCATCACCTCGCCATCGGCGGCGGCGATGACGCCGCGTTCGATGAGGTTCTGCAGCTCGCGGATGTTGCCCGGGAAGCGGTAGGTCAGCAGCGCGTTGACCAGGCGCGTGCTGAAGCCCGCCAGTTGCCGGCCGTGGCGCAGGCTGAACTTGCGCAGGAAGTAGCTCATCAGCAGCGGGATGTCTTCCCGGCGCTCGCGCAGCGGCGGCAGGTGGATGGGGAAGACGTTCAGGCGGTAGAACAGGTCCTCGCGGAAGCGCCCGGCCTCCACCTCGCGGCGCAGGTCGAGGTTGGTGGCCGCGACCACCCGCACGTCCACGCGGATCGCCGTGGTGCCGCCGACCCGCTCCAGCTCGCCCTCCTGCAGCACGCGCAGGATCTTGCTCTGCGCGGCCAGGCTGAGGGTGGCGATCTCGTCGAGGAACAGGGTGCCGCCGTTGGCCCTTTCGAAGCGCCCGGGCCGCGAGCGCTCGGCGCCGGTGAAGGCCCCGCGCTCGACGCCGAACAGCTCGGCCTCCACCAGGTTCTCCGGCAGGGTCGCGCAGTTCAGCGCCACCAGCGGCCCCTGGCTGCGCTTGCTGGCCTGGTGCAGGGTGCGGGCGAAGAGTTCCTTGCCCACGCCGGATTCCCCGGTCAGCAGCACCGTCGCCTGGGTCGGCGCCACCCGCTGCAGCAGTTGGCTGGCGGCCATGAAGGCGGCGGAGATGCCGACCATCGGCTGGTCTTCGTCGGGGCTGGGCAGCGTGGCGACCGTGGTCGCCTGGCTGCTGCCGTAGGTGCTGCGGCCGAGGAAGTCGCTGGCGTCCAGGTGGGCCAGGCCGGCGTCGATGTCGTCCCATTCCTCCGCCGGCTTGCCGATGATGCGGCAGGCGTGGTGGCCCATGGCGCGGCACTCCACCTCGCGGAACACCACCAGGCGCCCGAGCAGCGACGAGGCATAGCCGCTGGCGTAGCCGATGCCCATCCAGCACGAGGGCTCGCTGCCCAGGCCGTAGGTGGCGATGTGCTCGTCGGCCTCCAGCGAGTTGTGCCAGAAGAACTCGGAGTAGAAGTGGCCGATGCTGGTGTCGATCTCGAAGTTGATCGGCTCGACGTTGACCATCCCTTCGAGCATGTGCAGGCGCGGCCCGGCGCTGTACAGGCTGGCGTGGTCGCCCTCGGGCCACTGCTCGCTGACCTGCGCCGCGTCGCGCGCGCCGGCCTGCCAGCCGATGCGGGTGAGCAGGCCGCGGGCCTTGTCCAGCCCCTGGGCCTCGATCAGTTCGCGGCGGATGGCGCCGAAGGCGGAGCCCTGTAGCAGCATCATGCGCTGGCCGCACAGCCAGATGCTGCCGTCCTGGGGAGAAAAGGCCACGGTCTCGGCCAGTTGCTCGGCAGAAGGCAGGCCCCGTGGATCGAATTGGCAGGCGCGGTCGACGATCAGGCGTTTCTGCCGGCTGAGCATGTGCCGGAAGAACTCTTCGTCCACCGCGCGCCCGTGTTTGCCCGGATTTGTAATAGTCATAAGGCAGTTCAAGAAGACGCAGGCTGGTCTGGGGAGTATGCCGGCCCGGCCACGGCGGTCAATCGGATTCCAGTCTTACGGGGAGGGGCGGCGAGCGCAAAATGTACGATAACCGCACGAAATCCCGCTTTTGGCCGCGTCCGTCGAGCTTTCTCCAGCGCCGCGTTTTTCTCTGCACAAAATTCCGCGGCCGCCGCGCCGCCAGCGCGAAAGGCGCCGCAGAAATCCTCCGATCAAATAACAACTATTTGTTTTTAAAGGATATTTTTATAGAAAGCGCAGCTGGCACGATAGTTGTTAATGCCGAAACACCTGCAACCTGAAAAATCCATAACAAGAAACCGGTGATTTCGACATGAACATCCTCCGCGCTTTCCGCCATGCCCGTGCGCTAGCCCATCCCGCCCTTGCCCGGCGCCGCCCGGCCCGCCCCGGCGACTGACCTTCGCCCAGCCCGTTTCCCTGTTTCCGTGGCCTTCGCCCAGGCCGGCGGCGGCCGTCCCTCGTCCAGACAAGAGGCACCAGCAACGATGAGCACCAGACCCCAGCCCTACCAGAACCTCGACCTGCAGCCGATCGCCGGCGCCTGGCGCGCCGGGAGCAGCGGCCGGCACATGGAGGTCCTCGACCCCTACAGCGGGCAGAGCCTGCTGCGCCTGGCCCTGGCCGACCGCGCCGACCTCGACGCCGCCTATGCCAAGGCCGCCGAGGCCCAGGTGGCTTGGGCCGCCACTGCGCCCGCCGAGCGCGCCCGGGTGATGCTCGAAGCGGTGCGCATCCTCGATGCGCGCCGCGAGGAGATCATCGACTGGCTGGTCCGCGAATCCGGCAGCACCCTGCTCAAGGCGCAGATCGAATGGGGCGCGGCGCGCGCCATCACCCTGGAGGCGGCCAGCCTGCCGAACCGCGTGCACGGGCGCATCGTCGCCTCCAACGTGCCGGGCAAGGAAAGCCGCGTGTACCGCGTGCCGCTCGGGGTGGTCGGGGTGATCAGCCCGTGGAACTTCCCGCTGCACCTCACCCAGCGTTCGCTGGCCCCGGCCCTGGCCCTGGGCAACGCGGTGGTGGTCAAGCCGGCCAGCGACACCCCGGTGTCCGGCGGCCTGCTGCTGGCGCGCGTGTTCGAGGAGGCCGGGTTGCCGGCCGGCGTGCTCAGCGTGGTGGTCGGCGCCGGCAGCGAGATCGGCGATGCCTTCGTCGAGCACCCGGTGCCGGCCTTCATCTCCTTCACCGGCTCGACCCAGGTCGGGCGCAACATCGGCCGCATCGCCAGCGGCGGCGCGCACCTCAAGCACGTGGCCCTGGAGCTGGGCGGCAACAGCCCCTTCGTGGTCCTGGCAGACGCCGACATCGAGCAGGCGGTGAACGCCGCGGTGGTGGGCAAGTTCCTCCACCAGGGGCAGATCTGCATGGCGATCAACCGCATCATCGTCGAACAGCCGGCGCTGGAAGCCTTCACCCGGCGCTTCGTCGAGCGCGTCCAGGCGCTGCCCTACGGCGACCCGCGCAAGCCGGAAACCGTGGTCGGCCCGGTGATCAACGACCGCCAGCTGCAGGGCCTGCGCGAGAAGGTCGCCAAGGCCCTGGACGAGGGCGCGCGCCTGCTGGTCGGCGGCGAGCCCCAGGGCAACGTCATGCCGCCCCACGTGTTCGGTGACGTGCACGCCGGCATGGAGATCGCCCGCGAGGAAATCTTCGGCCCGCTGGTGGGCATCCAGGCTGCGCGCGACGCCGAGCATGCGCTGGAGCTGGCCAACGGCAGCGAATACGGCCTGTCCAGCGCGGTGTTCACGTCGAGCCTGGAGCGCGGCGTGCAGTTCGCCCAGCGCATCCACGCGGGCATGACCCACGTCAACGACATGCCGGTCAACGACGAACCCAACGCCCCCTTCGGCGGCGAGAAGAACTCCGGCCTGGGCCGCTTCAACGGCGACTGGGCGATCGAGGAATTCACCACCGACCACTGGATCACCCTGCAGCACTCGCCGCGGCCCTATCCCTTCTGAGCGGCCGCCGGCCCCACCAATCCAATAACAAGATGGAGTACGAAATGTCCTTATCCTTCGACAGCCCGGCTGTGAAACGGACCTTCGCTGCTTGCCTTTGCGTGCCCTTGCTCGTGCTGGCCGGTAGCGCCTTCGCCGACGGCGACGGCGTGTGGAAAGGCGGCGCCAACGTCTACGAAAAAGTCTGCGGCCGCTGCCACGAGACCGGCATCGGGCCGGAACTGAAGGGGCGCCAGCTGCCGTCGCCCTACATAGTCGCGGTGGCGCGCAACGGCCTGCGGGCGATGCCGGCCTGGCCCGCTTCCTTCATCGACGACAAGGCGCTGCAACAGGTCGCCGACTACATCTCGCAGGCGCCCGCGCCGGCGGCCAAGCCCTGAGGAGCGCGCAATGAATCTCGAACGTCGTTCCCTGCTCAAGGGCATGGCCCTGGGCGGGCTGGCGGGCATCGCCATGGGCGGCTCCGGCCTGGCCCTGGCGCGTGGCGTCGCCGGCAGCGCCGTGGCGCAGCCGACGCTGGTGCTCATCAGCCCGGTGGTGGCCGGCTCGGCCTTCCTCCAGGGCCTGGCCGCCAACCCGGCCGCGGCCCGGGCCGAGCTGCTGCGCAGCGATGCCAGCCTGGCTTTCGTCCGTGAACTGCAACAGCGCCTGGAGGCCGGACGGCCGCAGCGCATCGTCGGCCTGCTGGACGACGCCAGCGCCGCGCTGGTGGTCGACCTGGCGCGCAGCGCCGGCGCCCGCGTGCAGTGGCTCGGTGAGCATAGCGCCGATGCGCGCGCCTCGCGGCACCGGCTGATCACCGCGGACGCCGCCCACGGCCACGCTCTGCAACTGGGCCTGCAGCTGGACGCCTGCGGCGCCGGCTTCGACCTGCGCGAGCAGTGCCCGCTGGGCAGCCGCCAGCCCCTGCGCCTGGGCGCCGCCGGCCGCAACGCCGGCAATGCCGAGCAATGGGCCGCCACTCTCGGCTACGGCCTGGCCTCGCTCGGCGCGCAGCCGCCGGCACCCGCGCCGCTGGTGGCCGGCCGCCCGAGCCCGCTGGCCGGACATTTCGTTTCGTTCTCGATCCAGGCTTGAAGGAGCACCTCCCATGACTGACGCAACCAACAAGGCCGTGCTCCCGCGCGGCGTCGACGCCAGCCACTTCCAACAGGCGCTGGCCAAGTTCCGCAAGCTGCTGGGCGAGGAGAACGTCCTGGCCAAGGACGACCAGTTGATCCCCTACGGCAAGATCATGATGCCGGTGGACAACGCCGAGCACGCGCCCTCCGCCGCCGTCACCGCCACCAGCGTCGAGCAGGTGCAGGGCGTGGTGAAGATCTGCAACGAGTTCAAGATCCCGCTGTGGACCATCTCCACCGGCCGCAACTTCGGCTACGGCTCGGCGGCCCCGGCGCAACGCGGCCAGGTCATCCTCGACCTGAAGAAGATGAACAAGATCATCCACATCGACCCGGAGCTGTGCACCGCCCTGGTCGAGCCCGGCGTCACCTACGGCCAGCTCTACGACTACCTGCAGGAAAATAATCTGCCGCTGATGCTGTCGTTCTCCGCGCCCTCGGCCATCGCCGGCCCGGTGGGCAACACCATGGACCGCGGCGTGGGTTACACCCCCTACGGCGAGCACTTCCTCATGCAGTGCGGCATGGAAGTGGTGCTGGCCAACGGCGACGTCTACCGCACCGGCATGGGCGGGGTGCCCGGCGACAAGGCCTGGCAGGTGTTCAAGTGGGGCTACGGCCCGACCCTGGACGGCATGTTCACCCAGGCCAACTACGGCATCTGCACCAAGATGGGCTTCTGGCTGATGCCCAAGCCGCCGGTGTTCAAGCCCTTCAGCATCGTCTACGACGACGAGGCGGACATCGCCGACATCGTCGAGATGATCCGCCCGCTGCGCATTGCCCAGATCATCCCCAACGCGGTGGTGATCGCCAACGCGCTGTGGGAGGCCGGCGGCATCAGCGTGCGCCGCTCGGACTACATCAAGGAGAAGGGCGCAACGCCGGATTCCGTGGTCCAGCAGATCGTCAAGGACAAGGGCCTGGGCCAGTGGAACGTCTACGCGGCGTTGTACGGCACCCCCGAGCAGGTGGAGGTGAACTGGAAGATCGTCACCGAGACCGTGAAGAAGTCCGGCAAGGGCCGCATCGTCACCCAGGAGCAGGCCGGCGACACCCAGCCGTTCAAGTACCGCGCCGAGCTGATGAGCGGCGTGCCCAACCTGCAGGAATTCGGCCTGTACAACTGGCGCGGCGGCGGTGGCTCGATGTGGTTCGCCCCGGTCAGCCAGGCGCGCGGCAGCGAGTGCGACAAGCAGAAGGTGCTGGCCAAGCGCATCCTCAACAAGCACGGTCTGGACTACACCGGCGAGTTCATCGTCGGCTGGCGCGACATGCACCACGTGATCGACGTGCTCTACGACCGCACCGACCCGGAGGAGACCCAGCGCGCCCACGACTGCTTCGCCGAGCTGCTGGACGAGTTCGCCAAGGAGGGCTACGCCGTGTACCGCGTGAACACCGCCTTCCAGGACCGCGTGGCGCAGATCTACGGCCCGGTCAAGCGCAGGGTGGAGCACGCCATCAAGCGCGCCCTGGACCCGAACAACATCCTCTCGCCGGGCAAGTCCGGCATCGACCTCGCCAACAACTTCTAGCCACCGCAACGGGCCCCGCCGGCAGTCGCCGGCGGGGCCGTTTCGCACAGCTGGATCCACTGGCCCGTTCCGCGCACGCCGGGTGCCGGGGGCCCCGGAACGGGAGCGACTCGCGCCATGCGCAACTGGTTTGACAACCTCGGCGTCACCTACAAGCTGGGGCTGGGCTTTGGCCTGGTCCTGTGCCTCACCGCGCTGCTCGCAGTGGGCGACTGGATCAGCCGCGAGAGCCTGCTGCAGCGCAGCCGGGCCCAGGAGGTCTACGGCGCGCTCAACGAATCGCTGGCGGAACTGCGCCTGTCGCTGCAGGACTATTTGCTGGACGGCGCCAAGGCGGCCAGCGAGCAGCGCCTGGGCGCGGCGCTGGACGACTTCGAGCGCCAGCAGGCGGCGATGCGCGCGCGCAAGCTGTTCGCCCGCGCGGACCTGCTCGCCCTGGAGCAGCAACAGGGCGAACTGGTCGGCGACTACCGCCAGGCCCTTGGCAAGCTGCAGGCCGCCAACCATGCGGCCAGCGTCGTTCGCGACGAGATGGTCGAGCGCGCCGAGCGGGCCTTCGCGGCGCTCAGTGCCCTGCAAGCGCTGGCGGCGGGCCTGGACGAACACGATGAGCGCCGCTTCGCCTACTACCAGGCCGGCACGCAGCTGATGCAGGACCTGCTGCTGGTCCGCTACCGCGCGGCGGGCTACGTGGCCCACCCCGGGCCGGAGTCCGAGCGGCTGCTGAACGAACAGATGCGCCTGGCCATGGAAAACTTCCCGCGCCAGGCCAAGGTCTTCGGCGCACAGCCCCCCGCCGAGCTGATGGCGGTGGCGGCGGACCAGCAGCGCTACGCCAAGTGCATCGAGGCCTACCGGGCCGCCACCGCCACGGTGGAGCAGGCCCGGCAGGTGCTGGTCAAGGTCGCCGAGCAGACCCGCGAGATCACCCAGGCGCTGACCCGTCAGCAGATCGAACTGCGCGACGAGGTGGCGGCCTTCAGCCGCCTGGCCCAGGCCAGCGTGGCCCTGCTGGCGATACTGGCCAGCGCCCTGGCCGCCTGGTTCATCACCCGCCGCATCACCCGGCCGCTGCACGACACCCTGCAGGTGGTCGAGCGCATCGCCTCGGGCGACCTGTCGCAGAACATCCAGGTCAGCCGCCGCGACGAGCTGGGCAGCCTGCAACAGAGCATGCAGCGCATGAGCTGGAGCCTGCGCGACCTGATCGGCGGCATCCGCGATGGCGTGACGCAGATCGCCAGCGCCGCCGAGCAGCTCTCGGCGGTCACCGAACAGACCAGCGCCGGCGCCAACAGCCAGAAGGTCGAGACCGATCAGGTGGCCACCGCCATGCACGAGATGTCCGCCACCGTGCAGGAAGTGGCGCGCAACGCCGAGCAGGCTTCCCAGGCCGCCTCCGCCGCCGACCGCGAAGCCCACGACGGCGACCGCGTGGTGAACCAGGCGGTGGAGCGCATCGAGCGCCTGGCCCGGGAAGTGGAACGCTCGGCCGACGCCATGCAGCGCCTGGAGCAGGAGAGCGAGAAGATCGGCAAGGTGATGGACGTGATCAAGTCGGTGGCCGAACAGACCAACCTGCTGGCCCTCAACGCCGCCATCGAAGCCGCCCGCGCGGGGGAAGCCGGCCGCGGCTTCGCCGTGGTGGCCGACGAGGTGCGTGGCCTGGCCCTGCGCACCCGGCAGTCCACCGAGGAGATCGAAACCCTGGTCGCCGGCCTGCAGAACGGCACCCGCCAGGTCTCCAGCGCCATGCTCGGCAGCCGCGAGCTGACCGCCAGCAGCGTGGCCCTGAGCCGCCAGGCCGGCGAGTCGCTGGGCAGCATCACCCGCACGGTGTCCAGCATCCAGGCGATGAACCAGCAGATCGCCACCGCGGCCGAGGAACAGAGCACCGTGGCCGAGGAGATCAGCCGCAGCGTGGTCAGCGTACGCGACGTTTCCGAGCAGACCGCCGCGGCCAGCGAGCAGGTCGCCGCTTCCAGCGTGGAGCTGGCGCGGCTGGGCGGCGAGCTGCAGGCGCTGGTCGGCCGCTTCCACGTCTGAGCCCCGAACGCCGCCGGGGCCTGGGCGCGCCCTCAGTCGTGCCCGTCGTCGTGGCCCCGGCTCGGCACCATCCCGGGCGGCACCAGGCCCTCGGGCAGCCAGAGCCGCTCCAGGTTCCTGAAGCCCCAGCGCAGCGGGTCCTCGCGCTGGACGATGCGGTCGTAGATGCGCACGTCGGCCAGGTCGCGCAGTTCCTTGGCGATGGCCTGGCGCCGGTGGGAGCAGAAGAACACCTGCACCTGCGGGCGCGTCAGGTTCTCCGGGTTTTGCTGGACCACCACCCCGAGGTGGCCGGACTCCAGGCGCACCAGGCTGCCGATGGGGTAGATGCCGATGGTCTTGACGAAGGCCTGGAACAGCTGCGGGTCGAAATGCCCCTCCCAGCTGGCCATGCGCGCCAGGGAGCCGGCGGCTTCCCAGGCGCACTTGTACGGGCGGTCCGAGGTGATGGCGTCGTAGACGTCGCAGATCGCCGCCATGCGCGCCAGCAGGCTGATCTGGTTGCCGGCCAGGCGGTGCGGGTAGCCGGTGCCGTCGTAGCGCTCGTGGTGGTGCAGGCAGACGTCCAGCACCTGGGGCGACAGCCGGGTGTGCTGGCGCAGCATCTCGTGGCCGCGCTCGGGGTGGGTGCGCATGATGGCGAGCTCGGCCTCGTCGAGCTTGCCGGGCTTGTTGAGGATCGCCGGCGGCATGGCCATCTTGCCGATGTCGTGGAGCATCCCGGCCAGGCCGGCCTCGCGCTGGGCCTCGACGTCCAGGCCGAGCTGGCGGGCCAGGGCGACCATCAGTGCGCACACCGTCACCGAGTGCATGTAGGTGTATTCGTCCTTGTTCTTCAGCCGCGCCAGGCTGATCAGCGCCGAGGCGTCGCGGGCCAGCGAGGCGCAGATGTCCTCCACCAGCGGCAGGCACAGGTCCAGGTCGATCGCCCGGCCCATACGCGCCTCGCGGAACAGCTCCATCAGCGTCAGCTTGGAGCGTTCGAGGATGCGCGCGGCTTCGAAGAACTCGTTCGGATAGATGGCCGGCGGCGCCTCGCCGACAAGCGCCACGACCGGCTCGGCGATGCCTGCGGCGGGCGCCGCGCCGGGGTCCTGCGCCGCCGGCGCGACGGCGTCGGTGACGCCCAGGCCGCGGGCGTCGTCGATCCACAGCCATTGCACGCCGCTGTTCTGCAGGGCGCGCAGGTCGCCGGGGTTCTCCAGCATGAAGCGGGTCTTCCAGAAGGGGTGGGACAGCCAGCTGCCCTCCAGCGACTGGATGAACATGCCCAGGCGAACCTGGTCGGTGCGAATCCGCTTAAGCATGGGGCAGGCTCCGTGGCGGCGCCGGGGCGCGGCAGCCCTCCGGGGAACGCCGGCCGGGGCGGGCGGGCGAGACAGTCACGCACTCTGCTGGCATGGGGTACCTACGGGCCAAGGGGCCTCTCCTTCGTTCGGTGCCATTATCTCGGCGCCAGGAAGTAGCGCTTCTGCTGGAGTGCTGTGGCCCTTTGCCAGCAGGGAAAATATTTTCGTCGTATACGGAAAATTCCCTCTGTAATGGCAAAGTAACGGTCGGGCGGGAACTGACGTGTAGGAACTCATCGGAATGCCGAGCTTTATTCCCGATGCGCTGGAGGGGCAGCGCATCCTGGTCGTCGATGATCTGGAGAGCGAACGTCGCCTGCTCGCCGAATACCTGCAGCAGCAGGGCTGCCGCATCTACCTGGCGAGCAACGGCCAGGACGCCTTCAAGAAAGTCCAGATGATCAACCCGGACCTGGTGCTGATGGACGTGCTGATGCCCGTGTGGGATGGCCTGACCTGCTGCCGGATGATGCAGGCGAACACCCATACGCGGGATATCCCGGTGGTGTTCCTGAGCGGGGCGAACACCCCCGAGGAACGTGTCCAGGGGCTGCTGGTGGGCGCCGTCGACTACATCACCAAGCCCTTCAACCTCGAAGAAATCCGCCTGCGCCTGGCCATCCACCTGCGCCGCTGGGGCACCGACCGGCAAGCCTCGCCCATGCCGCCCAGCCACGCCGGCAACCTTGACAGCATCCTCTTCCAGTCGGCCCGCCAGGTGCTGCTGCGCGCGCTGTCGCACACCCCGGAACTGCAGGAGCTGGCCGAGGCCGTGGGCACCAACAGCAAGCGCCTGAACGAGGCCTTCCGCCAGTGCGTGGGCGTGACGGTCTTCGAGTACCTGCGCGAGGAGCGCATGAAGGAGGCCTGCGTGCTGCTCAGCGGCACCGGCCTGCCGATCCAGGCCATCGCGCTGGAGGTGGGTTTCACCAGCGGGGCCAACTTCTCCACCGCCTTCCGCGAGCGCTATGGCCTCTCGCCCAGCCAGTTCCGCCAGTCGCGCCTGGACCTGGAGCCCGGCGATGCGCCCTGACCCGCGCGCCGCCTTCACGGCCCTGCTGGGGAGCCTGGCGCTGCTGCTGGTCATGGGCGTGTCGCTGTTCCTCAACCGCGGCGACCTGCAGGCGCCCTACATCGACCTGACCCGCAGCGCCCAGGTGTTCGAGGAGGCCCCCGGCCAGGCGCTGACGCCCGAGCAAGCCTGGCGCCAGGCGGACTGGCGGCCGGCCGATGCCCGCAGCCTGGCGGCGCCACGGCGGGAGGCGACGCTCTGGCTGCGCCTGCGGCTGGAAAACCCCGACGCCAGCGCCTGGGAGCGCTGGCTGGAAGTGGCGCCCTGGCGCGTCGGCGAGGTCGACCTGTACCGCCTGGACGCGGCCGGCGGGCGCGTCGACGGGCACTGGCGCATCGGCCTGTCGGTGCCCCTGGCCGAGCGTTCGCTGCACAGCCGGCGCAACCTGCTGCCGGTGGCGCTGGCCCCCGGGGAGAGCCGCGAGCTGCTGCTGCGGGTGCGCAGCGAGAGCCGCCCGAGCCTGGCCCTGAACCTGTGGGACATGGGCGCCGTGCTGGCCCAGGACAATGTCGAGCAACTGACCCATGCGGTGCTGTTCGGCTGCGTGCTCACCCTGACCGTGCTGCTGTTGCTGCGCCTGGACTGGAGCTTCGCCATGCTCGCCGTGTGGCTGGGCGCGGCCTACGCCCTGGAGGCGGAAAAGGAGGGCTACCTGGCCTTCCACCTGTTCAGCGGGCAGTTCATCCACGGCCCGGGCATGCGCATCGCCTTCTGGCTGGTTTCCCTGGTCGGCTTCCTGGTCGCCGCCCGGCGCCTGCTCGGCCTGGCCGGGCAGGGCGCATGGCGGCGCCTGTACCTGGCCGGCGTGTTCGCCTGCCTGGCGCTGGCCGTCGCCCTGCCGCTGCTGCCGAACAACCTGGCGCGCACGCTGAACCTGTCGCTGAGCTTCTGCCTCCTGGCCTGCTGGCCGCTGTCGCTGTTCTCGTTGCGGCTGCGCGGCGACTTCTGCCGACAGGTGCTGGCGGGGCTGTTCCTGCTGAGCTGGGCGGAAAGCTTCTGGTTCATCCTCCGCTACCTGCTCAACCTGGGCTACAGCGGGCAGTTCAGCGTGGACGTGGTGATGCTCAGGCTGAGCATCATCATCGGCATCATCGGCCTGTTCACCCTGCAGCAGCAGATGCGCAAGCAACGCCTGGAAACCGAGAGCCTGCAGAGCGAACGCCGGCAGAAGGCGCAGCTGGAAGAGGCGGTATCCCGGCGCACCGCGGAGCTGCAGGCCGCCCTGGTGAAGGCCAAGGACGCCAACCAGGCGAAGATCGACTTCCTCGGGCGCGTCAGCCACGACCTGCGCTCGCCGCTGACCTCCATCATCGGCTATGCCCAGCTGCTGCAGGAGGAGGGCGGGCGCGGCACCCGCAAGGCCGGTGTCATCCTGCGCAGCGCCGGCCACATGCTGACCCTGATCAACGACCTGATCGACCACGCCCGCGGCGTTTCCAGCGACCGCCTGGACATCCAGCCGGTGTACATCCACGGCCTGCTCGACGCGGTGGCGATGGATGCGCACATCCTCGCCCAGCGCAACCGCAACGCCTTCCGCCTGACGCTGTGCGGCGACATTCCCACGGTGCTGCAACTGGATGCCAAGCGCCTGCGCCAGGTGCTGACCAACCTGCTGGACAACGCCGCCAAGTTCACCCGCGACGGGCGCATCGCCCTGCAGGTGCAGGCCGCCGGGCAGCCGCCGCAGACGGGCCTGGCGCAGCTGCACTTCTGCGTCAGCGACACCGGCTGCGGCATCCCCGAGCAGGACCTGCCCAAGCTCTTCACCCCGTTCTTCCGCTGCGACGCCACCGGCGTGGAAGGCGCCGGGCTCGGCCTGGCCATCGTCGAGCACTGGGTCCTGCTCATGGGCGGGCGGGTGACGGTGCAGAGCGCGCCCGGCGAAGGCACCCGGGTTTCCTTCGAGCTGACCCTGGCCGTCGGCACCGAGCAGGACATGGCCCAGCCGCAGCTGTTCGACCTGCCGATGAAGAGCCTGCCGGTGCGCGGCGAGGGGCAGCTGGTGTGGGTCGTCGAGGACAACGCCGATATCCGCGACATGCTGGTGGACCTGCTCGAGGCCAGCCGCTTCCGCGTCGAGGCGGCCGTCGACGGGCAGGACTGCCTGGAGCGCCTGATGGGCCCGGGCGGGCAGCGGCCGGACCTGGTCCTGACCGACTACCTGATGCCGCGCTGCAACGGCGGCGAGCTCCTGCTGGCGCTGCGCGAGCGCTGGCCCGGGCTGCCGGTGGTGCTGATGTCCGCCACCCAGCAGACCATGCATTCCCTCGGCCAGGCGGGCGGCCTGCCGTTCGACGCCAGCCTGGTGAAGCCCATCAGCCTGGCCGACCTGGGCGTGACCCTGGCCCAGCTGCTGCGCCTGCGCGGCGGCCTGGCCGGCGTGACCGAAAAGCCTGACCGCCGTCAGCAAGCGCTGGCCGGGCAGTTGGAATCCTTGAGCCGAGGGCAGCGGCAACAGCTTCAGGCGCTCGTGGAAGCGGGCGCCATCACCGACCTCATCGAATGGAGTCGAACACTCGCCGATGCCTCTGGGGAGTTGGCGGTGTACTTGCGAGAACTGGCAGAAACAGGGGACTTGGACTCCATGGAAGAAATGATGGGGTTACTGGGAAGCAACCCGTGAAGTCCCGCGTTTTATTTTTGGAAAGGAAAGGCCCTGGCGGCCTGCGGGCTTAGGGGGCGAGTGTGGGGAGTCAAATGAAAAACAAACAACGCCGGGCGTTCGAGGTGCTCGTCATCGACGATGAGCCGCTGGTCGCATCGGAGCTTTCCGAAGTGCTGGAGAGCGTCGGTTTCTCCTCGGTCGGTTGCAGTTCCATCGCCGAGGCGGTCGCGCTGTTCAAGAAGAACGCCAAGTTGCGCATCCTGGTGTGCGACCTGAACCTGGGCAGCGAATGGGGCCTGGACGCCATCAAGGAAATCCACGGCGCGGTGGGCGATGACTACCTCTTCGAAGTCATCGTCCTCACCGGGTACGGCGAAAGCGACAAGGTGGTCGAGGCGATGCGCGCCGGGGCCTCGGACTTCCTGATGAAGCCGGTGTCGCCGCAGGAGCTGATCGAGTCGGTGGAGCGGGTGGAGAACAAGCTGCTGCAGAGCATCCGCCGGCAACGCAGGATCCTTCACCTCAACGGCCGGCTGGAACATATCGCGGAGTCGCTGAACTCGCTGTTCCAGGACGTCAGCGCGATAAAGATGGACGTCCACGGCGGCCCGAACGTCTTCGACCTGGACGATGACGAGCGCGCCGCCCCGGACAAGGTCGACATCAGCAGCCCGCTGTTCTTCAACCTGACGCAACGCCAGCAGGAAGTCGCGCAGTTGATCTGCAAGGGCTATTCGAACTACCGGGTGGCCCATGAGCTGGGCATTTCCGAGAACACGGTGAAGCTCTACATCACCCAGATATTCAAGCTGCTGCGGGTCAGCAACCGCACCCAGCTGGCCATGCTGCTGGCCGCCTCCTCCGGCGCGCCTGGAGGCTTGGATGCCAGGGGGGCGCTGAGGTAATCCGCAATAAGCGGGCGCCTACAGGTCGTGGTTCGCCTTGCGCCTGGGCGATGACTTGAGCGCCAGCTGCGTGCGGTTGCTCAGCCCGGTGAGGCGCAGCGACTGGGAGACGTAGAGCTTCACCGTATGCTCGCTGATGCCCAGCTTGCAGGCGATCTGGTAGTTGCTCAGGCCCTTGCCGATCAGCCTGACCACGTCGAGCTGGCGCAGGGAGAGCTTGGCGAAGAAGGGGTTGGCCAACTGGTCTTCCGGCGTGTTCAACAGGGCCTCGTCGTCCTTCGAGGGCTCGCCCCTGGCGGGCCTGGACGAGGTGCTGGCGTAATTGATGGCCTTCTTCGCATCGCTGGCCAGGGACTTCAGGCTCTCGGTCAGCACGTCCAGGCGCGACTCCGCGCGGATGACCCGCTGCCGGTCGCGGGCCCGCTCCTCCAGCTTTTCGGCCAGCTTCTCCAGCGCGGCCAGCAGGTGCTCGGGGTTCAGCGGCTTGGCGAGGAAGTCGCAGAAGCCGCTGCGCAGCACGTCGATCAGTTCGTCCTTGCCGGCCCGCCCGCTGATGGTGATGGCCTCGAACAGCCGCTCGCTGCCGGCCAGCGCCTGCATGCGCTCCAGCACCCGCGGGCCCTGGCTGTCCTGCAGGTCGAAATCGAGGATCAGCATGTCGACGCCGGGGTTGGCCTGGAACAGCGCCAGGGCCTGTTCCGCGGTGTGCGCGCCCAGGCAGGGGTAGCCGGCGCAGTTCAGCAGGTCGACGACCTCTTCGACGATGTCGGGCTCGTCGTCGAGGATGAGTGCCTGGTGCCCGTGCAGGTTCGCTTTTCTTGTCGTAGCCACTGTGTTCAGACCTTGTTGCGCAGGCGCCGGGCCCCGGCGGTTCAGCTGGATTGCGTGAGGTTCCGCGAGCGCAGTTCCAGGTATTCGCTCAGGTCCTGGAGCCTGTCGCGCTCCAGCTTCCTGCGCATGTGCGACCTGATCCGGCTGACGAAGGTGCGGGGCTCCACCGGCTTGGGGATGAAATCGGCCGCGCCCAGCTCGAAGCCTTCCAGCTCGGCTTCGGTGGTGTCCTCGCCGGTGAGGAAGATGATAGTGATGTCGCGGGTGCGCGCGTCGGACTTGATCGCTTCGCACAACTGATGCCCGTTCATGCCCGGCATGCCCAGGTCGGCGATGACGATGTCCGGCAGGGGCGTTTCCTCCAGCGTGCCGAGGGCTTCGTGGCCGGAACCCGCGGTTTTTATATTGAAGAGACTTTCGAACAACTCCGCCGTCGAGGCCAGTGCGTCCGGGTCATCGTCAACGAGCAATATCAGGGGAAGTTCCGATCGGGTCAGCATCGCTTTTACCGAAGTTCTGCGGAGAGTGGTATTCGCCTGTTTCCTTTTGCATTTCCGCTGGGCAGGTCTTATTGATTAAAGCTGCCCAGTGCGCGCGCGGATATTCATGAATTTGCCCCACTTCGATTGCGGATATGAAGTGGGGCGGTGCTATTGCCGCGGCGGGAAATCAGAGCGAGTTGGTGATCTTCTCGAAGACCGAGACCAGCTTGGGACCTAGCAGCTTCAAGGTGGCGATGATGGCCACGGAGATCAGCCCTGCGATGACCGCGTACTCGATCGCGGTGGCCCCTTCCTTGTCCTTGGCGAATGCCTTCATGGAAGAGACGAGTTTCTGGATTTTCAACTTGAAGTTCATGGTGCCTCCGTTGCGGGTATATCTTCCGATTCTTTTATGGGGAGTAACTTTTTACAACTAGTAGGAAGGGCCTAGTAGCTTTTGGTCGTTTTATTTATCGGGGCGCCAAGGTAGCTTGCCGGCCTTCTCGCGAGATCGACGAGTCTGCTTTCGATACTTGCTTCCCGAATGTGCTTTCCGCTGGCTGCAACGAAATAATCATCATGAAAAGTAAATTGTTGATGGCGTTTGCCGGGCTTCTGTTACTGGGGGCTGTGGTGGTCGGTTACCTGGGGTTGTCCATCGGCAGGCCCGAGGCGCCGGTGGTCGCCAGTGAACCCGCTCTCACCGTGCTCCCCACCGACCCGGACAAGCTGCAGCGCACCCCCGTGGTGGTGGTCACCCGCGACCTGCCGGCGCTGGCGCTGCTGGGCAAGGACGACCTGCGCCTGGAATACCTGCAGACCGCGCCGGCGGGCAGCTATCCCAAGGTCGAGGCCTTGCTCGGCCAGCGCGTGTGGGTGCCGGTGGCGGCCGGCAGCATCCTTTCCGGCGCCGTGCTCGAACCCGGCGGCCCGCTGGCGCGGACCATCCGCGCGGACGAGCGGGCCATGGCCATCGCCGTGGACGACGTGGTCGGCGGCGGCGGCTTCGTGCTGCCGGGCGACTACGTCGACGTGGTGCTCTACGTCGCCGACCAGCAGGGCATCCAGCGCGACGTCCGCGCCCAACTGGTGCTGCCGGGCGTGCGCGTCCTCACCTATGGCGAGCAGATCGCCGTGGCCGGCGACGGCCAGGCGCGCAACCCCGGCGACGGCCAGGACAAGGAACGCAAGGTGGCGCGCACCACGGTGCTGGCGGTGCCGGCGAACGCCACCGCGCGGCTGATGCTGGCCAGCCAGGCCGGCTCGTTGCGCCTGGCGGTGCGCAGCAAGGACGAGAAGCTCTACGAGAAAGAGCAGCAGGGCAGCTACCAGCACACCGCCCTGAGCGCCGCGAACACCGAGTCCATCACCCTGGAGCAACTGCTCGGCCGCCGCCAGCCGGTGGCCGCGGCGGCTCCGCGCAACCCGGCCCGGCCGCGGGCCGCTGCGGGCGTGACGGTCTACCGTGGCGGCACGGTCGCGCACGAGGCGCCTTGAATCAGCCCCTGAAGCAGGGAGAGGGAGTAGTTAGGATGGCTTGCAATATGGGATACCGGCGTCCGGCTGGTGGGGTGGGCGTTTGCCTGGCGGGCGTCATGGCGTGGGCGCTGCTGGGTTCGGCGCAGGCCGCGCCCAAGGCCTGCGAAGGGCTGGCGCAGTTGCCGCAGAAGCTGGTGCTGGCGCTGCAGCAGGGCGCCCAGCAGGACCAGCAGCTGCCGCTGCCGATCAAGCGCCTGGCCATTGGCGACCCGCAGATCGCCGACGTGCAGCTGCTGGACAAGCGCAACTTCCTGGTCACCGGCAAGGCCCAGGGCGAGACCAGCCTGCTGGTCTGGACCGGCTGCCCGGGCGACCCGCTGCGGGCCCAGGTGCAGGTGGCCGGGCGTTCGATCCGCGACGTGGGCGCGACCAGCGACGCCGTCGCCGCCGCCAACCTGGCCAGCCAGGTGCAGACCGACATCCGCTTCGTCGAGGTCAGCCGCAGCAAGCTCAAGCAGGCCAGTACCTCGCTGGTGCGGCGCGGCTCCAACCTGTTCATGCTCGGCGCGCCGGGCAGCCTGAGCGGCATCAGCGTGGGCTCCGACGGCGGCGTGACGGGCAACTTCGGCACCAGCGACAGCGGCTTCAATGTCATCTGGGGCGGCGGCAGCAGCAAGGTGCTGGGCTTCCTCAACATGCTCGAAGGCAGCGGCTTCGCCTACACCCTGGCGCGCCCCAGCCTGGTGGCCACCAGCGGGCAGAGCGCGTCCTTCCTGGCCGGCGGCGAGTTCCCCATCCCGGTGCCCAACGGCGATAACAACAACATCACCATCGAGTACAAGGAATACGGCGTGCGCCTGACCCTGACGCCGACGGTGATGTCCACCGGGCGCATCGCCCTGAAGGTGGCGCCGGAGGTCAGCGAGCTGGACTTCTCCGCCGGCATCCAGACCAACGGCATCGCGGTGCCGGCGCTCAACGTGCGGCGCACCGACACCAGCGTGATCCTCGCCGACGGCGAGAGCTTCGTGATCAGCGGCCTGATCAGCAGCAACACGGTGAGCAACGTCGACAAGTTCCCCGGCCTGGGCAACCTGCCGGTGCTGGGCGCGTTCTTCCGTTCCTCGCAGCTGGACAAGGACGACCGCGAACTGCTGATGGTGGTCACCCCGCACCTGGTCCAGCCGCTGGCGGCCAATGCCGCGCTGCCCAAGCTGCCCGGCGAGGGCCTGCGCAACTACGACCCCGGCTTCGGCGAGTTCTACTTCCTGGAGAACGGCCAGTACGACGGCCGCGCTTCGGCCAGCGGGATGTCCCAGTGATGGCCGGCGATCCGTTGGGCCGCAGCGGCAGCCGCGTGCCCGCCGCGCAAAGCCGCAACGCCGCCCAGACCTTCGTCGCGCTGACCCAGCACGCCGGCGAGCTGGAGTGGCTGCAGAGCAGCCTGGCCAGCGCCGGCCAGGTGGTCGCCGCCACCAGCGGCACCCTGGAGGAGCTGCTGGCGCTGCTGGAAGTGACCGGCGCCGGCGTGCTCTTCATCAGCCTGAACAAGGCCAACCTGATGGTCCACGGCGCCCTGATCGAGGGCCTGGTGTCGGCGCGGCCGATGCTGGCGGTGGTTGCCGTGGGCGATGGCCTGGACAACCAACTGGTGCTGGCGGCCATGCGCGCCGGCGCCCGCGACTTCGTCACCTACGGCGCCCGCGCCAGCGAACTGGGCGGGCTGGTCCGGCGCCTGGGCGGACGCCTGCCCAGCGTGCCGGTGAGCGCCGTGCAGCAGGGCGAGCTGTTCGCCCTGGCCAGCGCCCGGCCGGACGCCGACGGCGCCTTCGTCGCCCTGCACCTGGCGTTGGCGTTGCAAGCCCGGGAGGGCAACCGGGTGCTGCTGGTGGACATCGGCCAGCCGGCCGGCGAGGCCCTGGCCATCCTCGGCATGGACGCGCCCTTCACCTTTGCCGACGCCATGCGCAACCTGCGCCGCCTCGACCAGACGCTGATCGACAGCGCCTTCAGCCGCCACGACTCCGGCCTGCGCCTGCTCAGCCTGACCGACGAGCCCGGGGTGCTGGAGCGCATGACCACCGCCGAGCTGTACCTGCTGCTGGGCAACCTGCGCGGCGCCTTCAGCCACGTGCTGATCAACTTCACCGCCATGCCCGAAGGCGAGCTCGCCCGCCAGTTGCTGCAGCAGGCCAGCCGCGTGCTGTGGCTGGTGGACCAGAGCGTGCCCTCGTGCCGGAAGGGCCTGGAAAGCCTGCGCCGCCTGCGCGAGAACAGCCAGGCGCTGCCGCGCATCGAACTGCTGGTGGAGCGCTACCTGCCCGCGGTGCCGCCGGACGAGCAGGCCCTGTGCCGCATGTTCGGCCTGGAACTCTTCGGCGTGCTGCCGGCCTCGGCCGAGGCGCGCCTGCGGGCGAAGAACCTCGGGCGCAGCCTGTTCGAGGTGGCCCCGCGCGACCCCCTGGCGCTCAAGCTGCGCGCCCTGGCCGAGCCGCTCGGCGCGCTGGGCGGCCAGGCGCGGCGGCGCTTCCCCTGGTTCGGCCGCTTCCGGGGCGCGCGTCCATGAGCTACGCCAGCAGCCTCGGCGCGCACGAGCAGGAAATGCAGCTGCTGAAGATGCGCCTGCACCGCTACATCATCGACGAGATCGACGAAGACGGCGTGAACCTGCTGGAGGGCGCGCGCCCGGCGGTGGCCCAGTACGTCGCCGAGAAGGTCGGCGAATACGCCGCGCGGCGCCAGCTGGCGATCTCCCGCTACGAGCTGGACCGCCTGGCCGAGGAAGTGGTGGACGAGCTGACCGGCTTCGGCCCGCTGGAAGTGCTGCTGCGCGACCCGGACATCAGCGAAATCCTGGTCAACGGCCCCGACCGCGTCTTCATCGAACAGCGCGGCCGCCTGTACCAGAGCGACCTGCGCTTCATCGACGACCACCACGTGTACCGCGTCATCCAGCGCATCCTGGCGCCCCTGGGGCGGCGCCTGGACGAATCCAGCCCGATGGTCGACGCGCGCCTGCCCGACGGCAGCCGGGTCAACGCCATCATCCCGCCGGTGGCCCTGGACGGCCCGTGCATCTCCATCCGCAAGTTCAGCAAGGAGCTGCTGCAGAGCGCCGACTTGCTGGCCTACCAGAGCGTCGACGAGGCGCTGCTGGGGTTCCTCCGCCAGGCCGTGGAGAACCGCTGCAACATCCTCATCAGCGGCGGTACCGGCACCGGCAAGACCACGCTGCTCAACGTGCTGAGCGGCTTCATCGACGCGCGCGAGCGCATCGTCACCATCGAGGACACCGCCGAGCTGCAGCTGGGCCATGACCACGTGGTGCGCCTGGAGACGCGCCCGCCGAACGCCGAGGGCTACGGCGAGGTGACCGCCCGTGACCTGATCCGCAACGCCCTGCGCATGCGCCCGGACCGCATCATCCTCGGCGAGATCCGCGGGGTGGAAGTACTCGACGTGCTGCAGGCGATGAACACCGGCCACGACGGCTCGATGAGCACGGTGCACGCCAACTCGGCGATGGACTCGCTGCTGCGCATGGAAATGCTGGTGGGCCTGGCCGGGCACAAGCTGCCCGAGCAGACGCTGCGGCAGATGATCTGCGCGGCGCTGGACATCGTGGTGCAGATCACCCGCCAGGCCAACGGCCGGCGCTGCATCAGCGAAGTGCTGGAAGTGCTGGAGGTGCGCGACGGCATCTACGTCACCAACTCGCTGTTCAGCCTGGACCGGCGCGCCAGCGGCAGGTTCGTGCGCACCGGCGTGCCGTCGGGGCTGAAGCTGCGCCAGGTGGCGGCATGAGCGCCGGGGCGCTGTTGCTGGCGGTGGCCAGCCTGGCGCTGGTGGGCCTGGCCGTGCTGCTGCTCGGCCTGGGCCTGCGCGCACGCAACAACGAACAGGTGGTGCGCCGCCTGGTGCCCGGCCAGGCCCTGGGCGACCTCGCCGCGGCGCGGCCGCGCACCCAGCATTGGCTGGTGCGGCGCATGCGCCGCGCCGGCATCGTGCAGATGCGCCCCTGGCTGGTCGGGGCGGGGCTGGCGATGCTGGCGCTGGTCGTGCCGGGCTGGCGCCTGCTGAACGTGTTCGGCGTGCTGCTGGCCGTGCCGCTGGTGCTGCTGCTGTTCAACGGCCTGCTCGGCCTGCTGTACCAGCGCCGCCTGCAGAAGATGATCCGGCAGATGCCGGCCTTCCTCGACCAGGTGGTACGCAGCCTGCAGGCCGGGCGCACCCTGGGCGACGCCATCGAGCAGGCGGTGGCGGCGGCCGACGACCCGCTGCGCTCGATCTTCGCCCGCGCCAGCAGCCACGTGCAGCTGGGCATCAGCCTGCCCGAGGCGCTGCAGGACATCGCCGAACTCTACGACGTGGAGGAGCTGCACATCCTCGCCCTGGGCGTGACGGTGAACTACCGCTACGGCGGCAACACCACGGACCTGCTGGACAACATCATCAAGGTCATCCACGAGCGCGAGAAGATCGGCCGCCAGCTGCGCGCCATGACCGGCGAGACGCGCTTCAGCGCCCTGGTGCTGGCGGTGCTGCCGCTGGGCCTGGGCATGTACATCCTGGCCAGCAACCCCGGCTACCTGATGGCCATGTGGAGCGACGGCTTCGGCCGCACGCTGCTGCTGACCTCGCTGGGGCTGCAGGCGGTCGGCTGCGTCACGCTGTGGCGCATGCTCAAGAGCGTGTAGGAGACGGACATGGACGCAACCTGGTACGTACTCCTGGCCCTGCTGCTGTTCGGCGCGGCGCTGGCCCTGCTGGTGTCGCAGAGCCGCGCGGCCAACCGCGAGCAGCACCTGATCGAACAACGCTTGGGCGCCGCCGCGCAGGGCGGCGAGGACGCCGCGCGCTGGGGCGCCCGGGCCATCGAACGGCTCGGCGACGGCCCGCTGGGGCGGCGCCTGCAGCCGGGCGACCAGGAGGTGCGCGACCTGCTGGCCCGCGCCGGCTGGAACGGCAACCTGCCGCGCAGCCTGTACCAGGCCGCGCAGCTGGCCGCGCCGCTGCTGGCCTGCGCCCTGGTGGCGCTGGCCGGCCTGCTGCGGGGCGACGCCCTGGACGATCTGCTGCTGCCGCTGGTCTTCGCCGCCGGCCTCGGCTTCCTGCTGCCCAAGCGCGTGCTGGCGCACCTGGCGGACAAGCGCTGCCGGCGCCTGGCCGAGGAAGTCATCGTCTTCATCCAACTGATCCGCATCCTCTTCGACACCGGCCTGACCGTGGAACAGGCGTTGCGGGTGGTGCAACTGGAGGGCCGCAACATCGTGCCGCTGCTGACCCAGGAGCTGGACCTGGTGCTGGCCCACGCCGACAGCGGCCTGGACCTGGCCGACGAGCTGGACCAGTTGGCCAGGCGCCTGCAGGTGGCCGAGCTCGCCGACTGCTGCGGCGTGCTGCGCCAGATGCTGCGCCAGGGCGGCAGCGCGCGGGCCTCGCTGGCGACGCTCAAGGCCTTGTTCGAGGACCGCCGGCTGACCTCGCTGCAGGAAAAGATCAGCAAGCTGGCGGCGAAGATGAGCCTGGTGATGATCACCCTGCTGTTCCCGGCGCTGCTGATCATCCTGGCCGGGCCGGGATTCATGGCCATCACCAAGGCACTGGGGGGAATGTGATGAGGACGTTGTGCTTGCTGGGCTTTATCGGCCTGGCCCTGGGCGGCTGCGCCAACCTGCCGGACGACCTGCGCGGCAACCTGGCGGAGAACTTCCCGGCCCTCGGCCAGAGCTGCGGCAGCCGCCTGAGCCAGGACCAGGAACTGCAGCTGGACATGGCCCGTGGCATGTTGCGCGAGGGCCGCCTGCACGCCGCCCTGGCGCACCTGCAGACGCTGCCGGCGCAGTCGCTGGACGTGCGCGAAAGCAAGGCCGTGGCGCTGCGCCGTATCGGCAGCCCGCAGGCCAGGGCCGAGTACCAGGCCCTGCTCGGCACCTGCAAGGCCGGCGAGGCGCACCACGGCCTGGGCCAGATCGCCCTGCGCGAGGGGCGCATCGCCGAGGCCGAGCGCGAACTGCGCGTGGCGGCGCGGTTGCAGCCCACCAACCGGCTGGTGCGCAACGACCTGGGCGTGGTGCTGCTGCGCAAGGGCGACCGCGAAGGCGCTCGTTTCGAATTCCTCACCGCCCTGGAACTGGACGGCGACGACAAGCTGCCGGCCAGCAACCTGCTCAGCCTGTTGCTGCTGGAGGGCAAGACCGCCCAGGCCACGGCGCTGGCCGAGAAGGCGCGGCTGTCCGACGAGCAGGTGCGCCAGGCCCGCCAGCGCGCCGATGCGCTCAGGAGCGGCGCGCCGGCGCCGCGGGTGGCTCAAGTGGCAGCGCCGCTGCCAGCCGTGCCGGCAGCGGACGGCGCCAGCGTGGCCCAGGTCCGCGTGCAGGCGCAGCCCCTGCCGCAGCCGCTGGTGGAACAGCAGATCAGGTAATCGACGGCGGGCGTCCGGCCGCAAGGCGGCCAGGGCCCGCGATGGAAACGGAGACTAGCTATGAAACGGATCATCCTCACCGGCCTTCTGCTGGCCGCCCCCCTGAGCCTTGGCGCCACCGAGTCGGCGCGGCCGCAAGCGGGCAGCAGCGCCCGCGACCAGTGGGAAGTCGACCACTGGCTGCAACTGCAGCGCAGCGGCCAGCAGGCCTCGGCTAACCGCCAGGCCGCCACCGCGGCCGAGCGCGACCGCGCCTACCGGCGCTACCTGGACAGCTACAGCCACCCGATCCCCGAGTACCTGCTGGACGAGAACCAGGGCTTCAACACCGGCAGGAAGTGATCCCCGACGTCAAGGAGATGTCCATGTTCGGCAAACGGCAGCGCGGCGCTATCGGTGTGCTGGCGGCAGTCACCCTGCTGTTGGTGCTGATCTGCATGGCCCTGGTGGTGGACACCGGGCGCCTGTACCTGGAGCAGCGCAAGCTGCAGCGGGTGGCAGACATGGCGGCGCTGGAGAGCGCCACCCAGAGCGGCATGTGCGCCACCCAGGCGAACGCCGACGTGCAGGCGCTGGCGATCACCAGCGCGCGGCGCAACGGCTTCCCCGACGACGGCCGGCTGGTCGCAAGCCTGGGCGACGTGGTCTTCGACGGCAGCGGCCAGCGGCGCGTGTTCCGCGCCGCCAATAGCAGCTGGAACGACTCGGTGCAGGTCGTCGCCAGCCGCACGGTGCCTTCGAGCCTGGTGCTGAACATCGCCTCGGTGTTCGGCGCCGGCACGCCCACCAGCGTCACCCTCCAGGCCCAGGCGGTGGCCCGGCGCCAGGCCATGGCCGCGCTGTCGGCGGGCAGCGGCCTGCTGCGCCTGGACAGCAGCAATTCGGCGCTGCTCAACGCCTTGCTCGGCGGCCTGCTGGGCACCCGGCTGAACCTCGACCTGGTGACCTACCAGGGCATCGCCGGCGCCAACGTCAACCTGCTCGCCCTGGGCGAGCAGCTGCAACTGGCCGGCGTCGACCTCGACCTCGGCTCGGTGGACAGCCTGCTGGACGCCGACGTCAGCGTGGCGCAACTGCTGCAGGCTGCCATCGACGCCGCCGACGCCTCGCAGGTCGCCGGCGTCAACCTCGCCCTGCTGCGCAGCGCCCTGGCCAGCATCAAGGTGCCCTCGGCGAACCTCAGCCTGGGGCAGATCATCAGCGTCATCGCCCCGGACAGCGCGCGCAACATGGCCCTGGGCGCCGACGTCAACCTGCTGGACCTGCTGATGACCACCGCGCTGGTGGCCAACAAGCAGCATGCGCTGGCTATTCCCGGCCTGACGCTGAACGTGCCGGGGCTGACCAGCCTGACGGTGAAGCTCACGGTGATCAGCCCGCCGACCATCGCCGTCGGCTACCCCGGCAAGGACGCCGCAGGGCAGTGGCGGACCCGCGCCAGCTCGGTGCAGGTGGCCCTGAACGTAGTGGCCGACGTGGACCTGCTCAAGCTCGGGCTGGTCAACGCCCATATCGACCTGGGCGCCAGCGTGGCCCAGGGCTACGCCGCCCTGGACAGCATCGCCTGCGGCGGCGCCCAGCGGGCCTCGCAGGTCAACGTCAAGGCGCAGCCCGGCGTGGCGGCGGTGGCGCTCAACGACCTGAGCGTGAAGCTGCTGGACAACGGCAACGCCTACCTGGCCTGCGTGTCGGTGAATACCCGCAAGGGCGACGTGGCGCTGGTTGCCCCCGGGGAACAGCCGCTGGCCTTCGACATTGCCTCGCCGGCCGACCTGCCCAGCGCCGTGCAGCGCGTGCAGAGCCCCCTGGGCGCCTCGCTGGCGGCGGGCATCGCCAGCCTGTCGCGGAACCTGAGCCTGTCCGTCGAACTGAACACCCAGGGCCTGCTGTGCAAGGCGCCCCTGGTCGGCTGGCTGCTCTGCCCGCTGGGGAAACTGCTCGACGGCGTGGTCGGCGGCCTGGTGAATTCGCTCGGCGACCTGACCAGCCTGCTGACCCAGGCGCTGGCCTCGGTGCTCGCCAGCCTGGGCAGCCAACTGATCGACCCGCTGCTGCAACTGCTGGGCATCCAGACCGGCACCCTCGACGTGCGCATCATCGACCTGCGCACCCCGGGCGCCCAACTCCTGATCTAGGCCACGGCCGTCGCCAGGCAACCACGACTCTACCCGGGGGAACCCATGCCGCAGAAACACCCGAGCCGCCAGCGCGGCGCCGTGACCATCGAGTTCGCCGCCGC
The DNA here is from genome assembly GCF_000725445.1 of Pseudomonas sp. AAC. Classification (NCBI taxonomy): domain Bacteria; kingdom Pseudomonadati; phylum Pseudomonadota; class Gammaproteobacteria; order Pseudomonadales; family Pseudomonadaceae; genus Pseudomonas; species Pseudomonas sp. AAC. The sequence goes on from NZ_KL647099.1 coordinate 371,824, forward strand.
CTTCATCCTGTTCTTCACCGTGATGTACGGCGTGCTGGCGTATGGCATCCCCATGCTGGTGCTGCAGTCGTTCAACGACGCCGCGGCCGCCGGCGCGCGGGTGGCGCTGTCGGTGAACGACTCGCTGGGCTCGCAGCAGTACCAGGCGGCCCTGCAGGACACCGTGGCCCAGGCCGTGTCGAGCCGCCTGGGCTGGATGCCGAGCCGCTGGTACACCGGCTGCAGCGGCGGCAAGTACGTGGCCGCGCCGGTGGCCGAGGGCCGCTACACGCGCATCACCGTCTGCGTGCGCTACCCCGCCGACGCCACCCCGCTGGTGCCGGTGCTGACGCTGCCGGGCATCGGCCCGGTGCCGCGGCTGCCCGCGGTGCTGCAGGCCCAGGCCAGCCTGCTGCTGTGAGGCCGACGATGCGAGGATTGTTCCGTGGCCAGTCCAACGACAAGGCCGCCCCGGCACCCGGTGGCGATGCGCTGATGCAAGAGACACAGAGCGGCCTGGACGAGCCGTTCTGGCAATGGAGCCAGGCGCACTGGGACCTGTGCATCGAGCTGGATGCCGAGGACCGCGTGTGCCGCCTGGGCGGGCGCCGCGCCCGCTGCCTGGCGCAGCCGACACATGCCGGCACGGCGCGCCTGGGCGACTACCTGGAGCGCAGGTCCCGGCCCGCCGGGGCGCCGCTGGAATTGCGCCAGGGCCGCCAGGTGGACCTGGCCCTGCGCAGCCTCGACCAGCAGCCGCTGGTCTTCCGCGTGCAGGTCAGCCCGCTGGCCGGCCGCGGCTGCCTGCTGCTGGGCACCGACATCTCCGACCTGAACTGGCAGAGCGACCGGGAAAAGTCGCAGATGCAGTGCTTCAACGTCATCAAACAGTTGCTCTCCCGGCTCAGCCACGTCGCCCTGGCCGAGCTGCCGGGCGCGCTGGGCGAAGTGCTGGAGGTCATGGCCAACAGCTTCGCGCTGCAATCCATGGCGCTGGTCCTGGCGGAGCCGGGCGGCGGCGGGCGGGTATTCGCCTGCTACGTCCGCCCCGGCGCCCACAGCCTGCTGCGCGAAGGCCTGGCCCTGCCGGATTGCGGGCTCGCCGCCCTGGCCGACAGCACCCTGCTCGGCGCCGGCGGGCCCGGCTCGGCGTTGCTGAAGCAACTGTGCTGCGAACGCCTGCGGGTGGTGCCGGCGACGCCGCAGGGCGGGCAGGGCGCCTGGCTGATCGGCGAACCGGACGGCCTCGACGAAGGCCGAGCGGGACTGTCGCCCGGCGACTGGCAGTGCCTGGCCGAACAACTGGCGCTGCAGGTCTTCGGCCGCCTCGAACACAAGCGCCTGCGCGATGCCCTGCACCGGCTGAACCTGCTGGAGAGCAGGGTGCAGGGCGGCTACTGGCGCTACGATGCGGCGCGCGAAGGCTTCCAGTTCTCCGCCGCGGTGGCGGCCATCCTGGAATTGCCCGAGGGGCAGACGCGGCTGTCGCGGGAGGAACTGCTGCAGCGGCTGCACCCCGCCGATGCCGACGAACTGCTGATACGCCTGCGCCAACTGGGCCCCGGCGGGGAGCTGGCGCAGGACCTGCGCCTCTGCCCGGATTCCTGGACCCGCATCCGCCGCTGGCTGCACCTGCAGGGGCGCTGGCAGGGCGGCAGCGAGCACGGTTTCCTCGACGGCGTGCTGCTCGACGTCAGCGAGGCCCGCCAGCAGGCGCAGCAGGCCGAGGCCACCCATGCGCGCCTGCGCAACCTGATCGACAAGGCGCCGGTGGTGATCTACGTGCAGCGCGTGGAAGACGGCCAGCTGATTCCGGAGTTCTACAGCGAAAGCGCCGGCAACCTGCTGGGCCTGGACCTGCAGGCGAACAGCTGGCAGGCCCTGGCCGAGCGTGTGCACCCGGACGACCTGGGCAGCTTCTTCGAGCGCGGCCGCACGCTGCTGCGCGAAGGGCGCGTCAACGCCGAGTACCGCCTGCGCGACGGCGCCGGGCAATGGCACTGGCTGTACGACGAGGCCAAGCTGCTGCGCGACGCCCAGGGCCTGCCGCGGGAAGTGGTGGGCCTGTGGCTGGACGTGACCGAGCGGCACCAGGCCGCGCAGCGCATCGCCGAGAGCGAGGAGCGCTACCGGATGCTGGTGGAGGATTCGCCGGCGCTGATCTGCCGCTATTCGGCCAGCCTGGTGCTGACCTTCGTCAACCACACCTTCGCCAGCTTCCTCGGCGAGCCGGTGGAGGCCCTGCTGGGGCGGCGCCTGGACTACTGGCTGTCCGAGCGCGATTGCAGCGCCCTGCGCGCCCGCCTGGTCGAAGGGGCCGGCGGCGGCGTCGAGGAATCCTGGGAACTGCGCTTCAACCTGCCCGGGCGCGAGTGCCGCTGGCTGATCTGGAGCGACCGCCTGCTGTTCGACGAGCAGGGCCGGCTGCGCGAAGTCCAGGCGGTCGCCCGCGACAACACCTCGGTGCGCCATTCCCAGCAACAGCTCGCCCAGGGCGCCAAGATGGCCGCCCTGGGGCAGATGGTCAGCGGCATGGCCCACGAGATGAAGCAGCCCCTGCACGTCATGCGCCTGGCGCTGTTCAACGCCTGGCAGCGCCTGGACGACCCGCAGTACCTGGGCGAGAAGCTCAAGCGGGTGGACGCGCAGGTCGACCGGCTGACCCGCGTGGTCAACCACATGGGGGTGTTCAGCCGCAAGTCCGACCTGGACATGGCCCCGTTCGATCCCCAGGCCTGCTGCGAGGCGGTGGTGCTGCTGCTGGGCGAGAGCATGACCCAGCAGGGCATCACCCTGGAACTGGAGGCGCCCCAGGCGCGGCCGAAGGTCATGGGCTTCGCCGACCAGCTGGAACAGGTGCTGGTGAACCTGCTGGCCAACGCCCGCGACGCCTTGCTGGAAAAGCGCGAGGGCGACAGGTGGATCCGCCTGGGCCAGCACCCTTGCGCCGAGCCCGGGTGGCTGGAACTGCACGTGTGCGACAGCGCCGGGGGTATCGAGCCGGCACTGCTGGAACGCATCTTCGAACCCTTCTTCACCACCAAGCCGGTGGGGCAGGGCACCGGGCTGGGGCTGTCGGTGAGCCACGACCTGATTCGCAACATGGGCGGCAGCCTGTGCGTGAGCAACGCCGAAACGGGGGCGCTGTTCGTCATCCGCCTGCCCCTGGCGGAAGGCTGAAAGTTCCGGGGTGATGATTGCCGGCGATGAAGTTCGCCGGTTTTTTCTTGCGATGAAAAAGTGGGTTTTGATGTCGGGCTAAGTTGCTCCCTGGTGGTGTACTTTGTTTTTCATCATTCGAAGAATACTTGGGTGCGACGATAATACATCGAGGGCATTTGTATGCTGTTGGCGATCCTTGCTGGCGTGCTTGTTGTTATTGTCCTTGAGTTTCTACGCGTATTGAGAAACTCTGCCCGTAGACGGCGGCGCAATCCTGAAGACGAATGAGCAAGAGAGGGCGGGAGGCTGTCCCTGCAACGGGGGCGGCCAGGTGTTGCGGAGGGGCGCTGCCTGGGCTGTAGCGGCTGCGCGGGGTGGCGGGGTTGCGCGCCGGGCTAGCCGGCCCGGGCCCTGGAGAAGCGGATCTTCTGCCAGCTGACCTCGCTTCTGAAGTCACCGGTATCACCCAGCAGCCTGAAGCGCATGCTGCGGTACAGGGCGGTGGGGAAGCTGCAGCCTATTCTTCTGAGATGACCATACATCCAGAGCAGACCGGAGTCCTCGTATTGAACTTTCGCTTGCATGGCATTCCTTGAATGAAGGATGAGTCGTTCTTCTGGTTTTGCATAGGGCTCGACTTTTGAATTATGGAAGTGGGTGGATAACTTGGGTATATCCACATGGAACTAGTTGCTTCGTCTAGTTATTGAATAGGCGCGACTTTCCCGGGGTTATCCCGGTGGACTATCGGCGTGGGTTCTCGGACGGTGGGTGCACTGCGGGAAGGGAAGGCCTGCGCCTCCCCGGTCATCGAGCGTTCATTCCCCTGGCGGGAGCAGCGTGTCGATCTCGCGGAAGATCGCCTGCCATTCCGCCTCGCTCATCTCCATCAGGCCGAAGGAGCGCAGCAGGAAGGCGCCCTTGGCGGCGAGGAAGGCCAGGCGGGCGTTGCGGCTGCGCTCGTCGTCGCCGCCGTCCTGGATCAGCAGGGGGCGGTACCAGTCGCTGGAGCGCTGGCGCAGCTCCTCGCGGCTGAGCATCGCCGCCAGCACGGCCGCGGCGCGCTTGGCCAGGGCCTCGTCGCTGGCGGCCAGCAGTTGCACGTGGGCGCGCAGGTTGTCGAGCGGTTCCGCTTCGTCTGGGGCGTTGTCGCGCACAGCCACCTCGAACTCCGCTTTCCATCGGTTGAACATGGCCTCGATCAGCCCATCCTTGGTGCCGAAGCAGGATTGCACGCCACCCTTGCTGATCCCGGCGGCCTTGGCCACCTCGCCAATGGACAGCGCCGCAACGCCTTCGCGCATGACCAGGCCTTCGGCGGCATCCAGGACCTTGCCTCTATCAATGATGGGGCGCTTACTCATCAGGCCTCTTCTGCATTAGAATACGTTCGTATTTTAAGGTTGGCCAGCCGTGCGGCCGCCCGTGCTCGTCCTGCTTTGCTGCGCCTGGCAGCCAGGGGACGGCACGGCCCTTCTCGATTCGCAGCAGCCGCTGGAGTTGCGCGCTTGCGGTAATGGCCAGGGACCCTGTCCGGCAGGGAGGCGGTGGCTTCCATTCCTGATCGATTCGTCAACGCTTGCCACCCGCCTGGCGAGGGGCAAGTCATCACTGTTCATGGCAATGGCGTTTTTTTGACATTGCCGGTCTTGCGGGTGAACGTCGCCGCTATGTGGACGGAAGGCTGACGCTTTCACCCAATGGGGAAGCATAACGCGCCCAGCGGGAAAGGCACGTCAGACATGCTGGCAATTTACAGGCGCCATTGCCGATGCCGCCTGTCGACCCTTCGCCGAAGGCCGTCTCTGGATTGATGTATGGAAATGGAAAGCAGTACTTGCGCCGGTATCGCCTTCGCCAGGCGCATCTACGCGCCACGCAGCCTGGGCTGTGGTCTCAGCTTCGTTTTCATCGCGGTGCTCACCTATCCCGGGCACCCCGCGCTCTGGGCCTGGATGCTGGTCAACGGCTTCCTCTGGCCGGGTCTGGCCCGCTTCATCGCCGTGCGCGCCGCCGAGCCCTACCGGGCCGAACTGCGCAACCTGCTGCTGGATTCGCTGTTCGCCGGCGGCTGGGTGGCGCTCATGCACTTCAGCCTGCTGCCCTCGGCGCTGCTGCTGTCGATGGTCACCATGCACAACGTGGCGGCCAACGGCCCCGGCTTCATGCTCAAGGGCCTGCTGGCCAACGCGGCGGGCATCCTGGCGATGGGCTTGCTGACCGGCTACCAGGTGGACCTGGAGACGCCCGGGCGGGTGATCTGGGCCTGCCTGCCGATGCTGTTCTTCTACCCGCTGGCGGTGGGCTGGACCAGCTACAGCCTGGCGCGCCGCCTGCACGCCCAGCGCCGCGCCTTCTCCCTGGTGGACTGCTTCGACCAGCAGTTGCTGCTGTCCTACGACGTCTGGCTGCACCGCCTGGCCCAGGAATTCGGCCGCTGCCGCCGCGGCGGGCCGCGGGCGACCCTGGCGCTGATCCGCATCGACGACCACGCCCGCCTGCGCCTGCGCTACGGCAACCTCACCGCCGAAGCCCTCAGCGTGCGCCTGGGCCACCTGATCAAGGCCGAGGTGCGCAACACCGACCACGTCAGCCGCAAGCACCCGGACGAATACCTGGTGCTGTTCCGCCAGACCCACGGCGCCGGCGCCCGGGCCTGCGTCGAACGCATCGCCCAACTGTTCGGCAACTTCGACGAAGCCTCGCTGCCGCCGCTCTCGCTGAGCGTGGGCCTGGCCGACTACTCGACCGACTTCGCCAGCGAACACGACTGGATCGAACACGCCCGCCAGGCCCTGGCGCCGTGCGCCGCCGCCGAGGACGCAGCCCCGTAGGAGCGGAGCCCTTCCGCGAACCACGCCGGTGGTTCCGGTTATCGCGGATAAGATCCGCTACGGGGGAGGAATACCGTGCTCCCCAGCAACCTGTAGGAGCGGGCCCTGCCCGCGATTTCGCGCGCAGGGCGCGCTCCTACAGGGGAATGGCGCGGGTGGGGCAGCGTAGGAGCGGATCTCATCCGCGAACCGCGCCGGTGGTTCCGGCCATCGCGGACAAGGTCCGCTCCTACGGGTAACTCTGGATTCGCCATTCGCTCCGAACGGCCCCCTCTCCCTTCAGGGAGAGGGTTGGGGAGAGGGCGCTCTTACCCCCAACACCACAGTCACCGGGAAACTCCCTTCGCGAGCAAGCTCGCTCCTACGAAGAGCGCCTCGGCGCGATGCTCAGCCGGCTGGTATCCACCAACTCCACCACCCGCGCCCGCAACTGCCCGCAACCACCCTCCACATCCTGCCCGGCGCTGTTGCGCACCTTGGTCAGCACCCCCCGACTGTGCAGGTAGCGCACGATCTCGACGATGCGCTCGCCGTCCGGGCGCTGGTAGGCGTCGCCTTCCAGGGCGTTGAAGGGAATCAGGTTGAGCACCGCGAACTTGCCCCTGAGCAGGCGCAGGATGCCGTCCAATTCATCCTGGCCATCGTTCACGCCCTTGAGCAGCGTCCACTGGTACTGGATGGGGTAGCCGACCTGGCGGGCGTAGGCCTCGCCCAGCTCCACCAGTTCGTCCGGGGTGAGCTTCGGCGCCTTGGGCAGCAGGTGTTCGCGCAGGTCCGCGCGGGTGGTGTGCAGCGACAGGGCCAGGGCCGGTTTCACCCGCTGTTGCGGCAGGCGCTCGAACACCCGCGGGTCGCCCACCGTGGAGAACACCAGGTGCTTGTGGCCGATGCCGCCGTCGCTGCCGAGGACATCGATGGCCTCCAGCACGTTGTCGAGGTTGTGCGCCGGCTCGCCCATGCCCATGAACACCACCTTCTTCACCCGACGCAGGCGCCGCGCCAGCACCACCTGGGCGACCATCTCGGCGGCGCTGACCTGGCGCAGAAGGCCGCTGCGGCCGGTCATGCAGAAGCGGCAGCCCACCGCGCAGCCGACCTGGCTGGACACGCACAACCCATCGCGCGGCAGCAGCACGCTCTCCACCATCTGCCCGTCGGCCAGGCTCACCAGCAGGCGCTCGGAGCCGTCCCCGGCGGGGTGGCGGGAGTGCAGGCGCGCCAGGCCTTCCAGCTGCGCGGCCAGCTCCGGCACGGCGTTGCGCACCGCCAGCGGCAGGAAGTCCTCGCTGGCCTGGCGCTTGGTCCCGGCGTCCAGCGCCCGGCCCTGCAGCCAGGCACGCAGCATCCGCCCGCGATGGCGGGGCAGGGCGCCGAGGTCGGCGAGGCGTTGGTCGAAATCGGTCAGGCGCATGGGGCGCGCATGCTAACACCGGCACGGGGTGTGGCGAAGGTGGGGTGATGGGCGAGCAGGTCCGTCCGGACCATGCCCCGAACAGCGTTTCGGAGGCTTCCCACATGGCTATCCGTTACGGGCTTACATTGCGTCTCTCTATCCTCCGCCGGTCACGGTCGATCCCGTGGCCGGGTTTGACGACCCGTGGAACAGGCGCGATCGCGCCGATGGCGTATGCGAAAACGGCGTAGCGTTTTTTGCAGGCCCCCGTGCGCAGTTCGATCCATCTGCCACGCTTCATGGCGGATCGCGCGGGGAGGCCTTCGGGCCTGCCGGTACCTGTTCCCGGTTCGTCAACCCCGCGCGGTCCGCCTCCCTTCGTTTGACGACGTAGCGGCGGACTCCCTCTCTCTGAACAGGAGTTCCCAGCATGCATGATGCCTATACCGCCACCACCTTCCTCCGCCACAACCGTCCCCTGCGCGGCCTGCTGATCGATGACCAACCCTGGTTCGTCGCCCACGACCTGGCGCGCCTGCTCGGGCTGCATCATCCACAGGCGCTGGCGCGGCGGCTGGATGCGCACGAAGCGCGCTCGGTGCTGTTGTGCGCGGCCTCCGGCGCCGAGGAGTGGCTGGAGGTGGTCAACGAAGCCGCGCTGTACAAGGCGTTGATCCGCTTCGGTCACCCGGAGAACCGAGCCCTGGGGCGTTGGCTGGGCGAGCAGGTGATTCCGCTGCTGCGCGACCAGGGCCGCGTCGATCCGCAACGGCCCCGGCGGGTGCTGATGAGCTGGCGCTCGCAACGGGTGACGTTGCTGGACTGGCAGGGTGAGCTATGGGTGCCGCTGCAGCAATTGCCCACCTTCAGCCCTTGCAGCGGCGAAGGCAGTGGCTGGCTGGGGCGCCTGCGAGCTTCGCTCTAGCCTGCGTATGCGAACGGGGCCGCCTGGTTTTGTCGTCATCCGGCAGGCTGCGGCCACAGCCTGCCGGTCAGGAAAGGCTTGCCCTGGCGGCTGGACGTGGCAAGCTAGCGGCCCTCCTGTCCACCCCTTCCGCATCATGTCGCTCAATCGCAAAGTCGTTCTCGCGGGCGTGCTCATCGTGGCCTGGCTCGGCATCCTGTTCGCCGCCTTCTGGTCGTTCCAAGGCCGCTACCTGCGCAGCTATCCCGATACCACCCAACTGTTCGATGGCCAGGCGCTGCAACTGCCGGCGCAACTGGCCGGCCCGGGGCACATCCGCGTGGTGCATTTCTGGGACCCGGAATGCCCGTGCAACGTTGCCAACCAGCAGCATCTGGCCTCGCTGATCAAGCGCTTCGAGCCCCAGGGCGTGGATTTCTACGCCTACCGCAAGCCCGGCACCCAGGGCCGCCTGGCCAGCGAGCTGTGGGGCCTGAAGCCGCTGCCGGAATTCCCCTCGCCGCCGCCCATCGCCGCCAGCCCCTCGGTGGCGGTGTGGGACCGCGACGGCAAGCTGGCCTACTTCGGCCCCTACAGCGAAGGCGCCACCTGCACCTCGGCCAACAGCTTCATCGAGCCGGTGATCCAGGCGCTGGTCGAAGGCCGCCAGGTGAAGTCCCCCAGCACCCTCGCCACCGGCTGCTACTGCGACTGGTAACGGCGTTGGGCGTGACGTAGGGCAAATAATCGTTCGCGGTTATCCGCCGATACACCGAGGCCACAGCCAACGCCCAGGCCAACCCCGGAGCCGCCGGGGACCAAGGCCAAACGGCGGATAACGCCGTAGGCGTTATGCGCCCTACGCCAGGCCCACCCGTAACGTAGGGCGAATAACCGTTCGCGGTTATCCGCCGATACACCGAGGCCACAGCCAACGCCTAGGCCAACCCCGGAGCCGCCGGGGACCAAGGCCAAACGGCGGATAACGCCGTAGGCGTTATGCGCCCTACGCCAGGCCTGACCGTGACGTAGGGCGAATAACCGTTCGCGGTTATCCGCCGTTTGACCTTGGCCCCAGGCCGCGCTGGATTCGAACCCGAAGCTCCCGTTTCCGAGCGCTCCGGGCTTGACTGAGAGGCCAGCGTTGAGATGGGTGTGGCGTACAACCGCGAACGGTTGTACGTCCTACAGCGTCAGCGTGAAACGCTCCACCAGCGCCCCCGGCAGCAACTGGGTGGCCGCGCTGCGGCGTCCGTAGGTGTTGGTGTCGATGCGCAGCGAGCGTTCTTGGGTCAGCGCCTGCAGGTGTTCGCCGAGCAGGCTGTAGAGGCTGTTGTCGAAGCGCATGCTGGCCAGGGGCGCGACTATCCGGCCGTCTTCCACCCAGAAGCTGGCGAAGCGCGTCATGCCGGTGATGCGCGCGGCGGCCAGGTCCGAGTAGTTCAGGTACCAGAGGTTGCCGATGTACAGGCCGGTGCCCAGGCGCGCCAGTACTTCGTCCTCGGGCAGTTCGCCGGCGGCCATGACCAGGGACTGCGGTGTCTCGTGGCTGTTGGCGCCGTAGGCGGGCAGGTTGAACTCCTTCGCCGAGCGCGGGCTGACCAGTTGGCCGACCATGCGCCCGCCTTCGATCAGCGCCTGGTCGCGGCGCAGGAAGCCGTCGCTGTCGAACAGCGGTTCCAGGCCGGCGCTGGCCGCTTCCTCCAGGCTGACCTGCGGCGACAGGCTGGCATGGCCCAGGTGCAGCGACAGCAGCGGGCTCTGGCGGGTGGCCAGTTCGCGGGCGGAGAAGCCGCCCCAGCACAGCAGCGAGATGATTTCCTCCAGCGCCGCCGGCGCCAGGTAGGCGCGGTAGGCGCCGGGTTGCAGCGTGCGCCGTGGGCGTTGCAGGTAGTCCAGCTGCTCGCGGGCGCGGGCGAAGGCCTGGCCCAGGGCTGCGGCATCCCAGTCGCGCGCGGCGTAGGTGGTCTTCACCGCTTCGCCGTTGTCGGCGAACAGGCTCCAGTCCAGGCTGGCGCTGCCGGCGGCATGCCAGCCGAAGCTGCCGCGGGTGTTGGCGAAGCCGCGGTACAGCGGGCCGCCGGCGTAGATGCCGACCAGGTCCAGGCCTTGCGCCTGGGCGTCCACCTGGTCGATCACCTCGCGGACTTCCGGCAAGCGGCCGGGGGCTTCCTGGACGCGGGTCCAGGGCTCGTCCTCCAGCAGCAGGTAGGGGTCTTCCGGAACCACTTCCAGGGTGCCGCGCAGTTGTTCCAGGCCTTGCTGCAGGCGCTGGCGGTCTTCCTCCGCGCCGCCGGTCAGGCTCAGCTCCAGACTGGCGTGGCGGGCGCCGCGGATCAGCCGCAGCTGCGCCTCGATCTGCAGCACGCGGGTGGCCTGGCGCACCCGGGCGTGGTTGAAGCGCACGAAGTCGGAGTCCTCGGCGGCGAGCCACAGGCTGAATTCCTCGTCGCCGCGCAGCCGGCCCTTGAGCCAGTCGGCGAGTTCGCGCAGGTGTTCGGGGGACAGTCGCAGTTGCATCAGGCCTGCCCTCCGAACACGGTGACGTCCTTGAACACGCAGGCCGGCGAGGCGTGGCCGACGGTGATCGCCTGGTTGGGCTCGCCCTTGCCGCAGTTGGCGGTGCCCAGCACGCTGAAGGTGGAGGTGTCGCCCACCGCGCCCAGGCTGCGCCAGAACTGCGCGGAGATGCCGCGGTAGTTGGGGTTGCGCACCACGCCGGCGAGTTCGCCGTTTTCGATCAGCTGGCCCCATTCGCAGCCGAACTGGAATTTGTTGCGCGCGTCGTCGATGGACCAGGAGCGGTTGGTGGCCATGAGGATGCCTTTTTCGATGCCGCCGATCAGTTGCGCCAGGCTCTGGTCGCCGGGCTCGACGTTGAGGTTGGCCATGCGGTCGATGGGCGCGCGGTTCCAGCTGCTGGCGCGGCTGTTGGCCACCCCGGCGAGCTGGCTGCGGGCCTGGGACAGGGCGCCGCCCAGGGGGCGCTGGAGGATGCCTTCGGCGATCAGCAGCTGGCGCTCGGCGGGGGTGCCTTCGTCGTCGTAGGCGTAGCTGGCCAGTTCGTCGGGCACGTCCGGGGCGAAGCTGACGTTGAGCAGCGGCGAGCCGTACTGGTAATGGCCGAACATGTCTGGCGTGACGAAGCTGGTGCCGGCGTAGTTGCGCTCGTCGCCGAGGATGCGGTCCAGCTCCAGCGGGTGGCCGATGGATTCGTGGATCTGCAGGATCATCTGGTCGGGCATCAGCAGCAGGTCGCGGGTGCCCTCCGGGGTGTTGGGCGCCAGCAGCAGTTGCAGGGCCTCGTCGGCGACGCGCGCGGCGGCGCCGGCGAAGCCGCTGTGCAGCACCACCTCGGCGCCGCCCTGGCGCGCCACGTCGAAGGTGCGCGTCTGGCTCTGGCGGCCGTCGAAGGCGGTCACCGAGAGCCAGGGGTAGAGGCGCTGGGTCTCGTGCAGCAGGTCGCTGCCGTGGCGGTCGAGGTACAGCTGCCGCTCGCGCACCACGCGCAGGCTGGCGCTCCAGTCGACGATGCGTTCCTCGCGCGGCACCGCGGCGCATTCCGCGCGCAGCAGGTCCAGCCATTGCGCCAGGTCCGGCAGCGGGGTGTCGAGGTTCGGGCTGCTGCGCCGCTGGCGGCCGAGGTCGGCGCCGGCCTGAGCCGGGCGTGGCAGGGCGCGGGCGGCGATGCCGGCGGCGAGCTGGCGGGCGCGTTCGAAGGCCTGGCGCAGGCCCTGTTCGCCGAGGTCGCTGGTGGCGGCGAAGGCTTCCACGCCATCGACCTCGGCGCAGAGCATGGCGCCCTGGTCGAGGCCGTGGCGCACCGGGTCGGGCTGGTCGCGGGTGACGCCGCAGTCGAGGCTGTGCCGCTGCACCAGGCGCAGGGAGCGGAAGGCCGGGTCGTGGCGCAGGGTGGAAACGAAGTGGCGCAGGGCCGCATGCAGGCTGTCGGGCATCCGGGGGCTTCCTGGGGAGGGGCGAACTCCGGATTGTGCTCCTGCCGCAAACTTCATTGCCAGTGTGAAAAAGGGGGAAGAGCGGAGGGGATGGCTTTGGCTTTTCGGCTTTTTGGCTTTTTGGCTTTTCGTAGGAGCGAGCTTGCTCGCGAACAGGGGTTACCGGTGGCGTAGGTGTTGGGTTTCAGAGCGCCCTCTCCCCAACCCTCTCCCTGAAGGGAGAGGGGGCTGTCCTCTGCGGGCTGGAGGTTAGGCGCCATCCTTGTACATCGTCATTTCCGCGAACGGTTGTATGCCCTGCATCACTGGGTGGGCCTGGCGTAGGGCGGATAACCGTTCGCGGTTATCCGCCGTTTGACCTTGCTCCCCGGCGCGCCTCGGTTACGGGTAATGCTCCAGCAGATAGCGCAGCGACGCCGGCAACATGGGCCCATGCCCCAGGCCGTCGAAGCGCTGGTACTGCACCTGCAGGCCCGGCACCTTGGCCAGGTCGGCGCTCAGTTCGCGGGCCGGGCGTTCGGCGTCGCCTTTCAGCGGGCCGCGCGGGTTGCCCGGTTCGTCGCCGCCGCGCATCAGCAGCAGGCGCGGGCGGCTTTCGCCCAGGCGTTGTTGCAGGCCCGCGGCTTCGCGGACGATGGCGCCGTCGTGCCACCACAGCGAGGGGCTGGCGGCGGCGTAGGCGCTGAACTCGCCGGGGCGGGTGAACAGGGCGTGGAGCACGGCCAGGCCGCCGTAGGAGTGGCCCCAGAGGGTCTGCCGGCTGGCGTCGATGGGGGCGACGGCGGCGACCATGGGGCGCATGCGTTGGCGCAGCAGGTCGAGGAAGGCGTCGACGCCGCCGCTGGGCTGGCCGGTCAGCGGGTCGAGTTGCCTGGCTTCGCCGGGCAGCGGCGGGGTGTAGTCGTAGGTGCGGGCGTTGCGTTCGATGCGCTGCTCGGTCTGGTAGCCGACCGCGACCAGCAGCGGCGCCTGGCCGCTGGCGAGCTTGTCCAGGCTGGCGGCATCGAGCGCGCCGAGGGCGGCGTTGCCGTCGAGCATCCACAGCACCGGGTAGCCGGCGGCGGGTGCCGGGCGTTCGGGCTTGCCGACCCACAGGCGGTAGTGGCGCTGGCCGTCGGCAGAGTCGAGTTCCAGTTGGGTGAAGCGGTAGGCCAGGTCCTGGCGTTGCAGCAAGGTGGTGTCCATCTTCTGGTCCGGCGCCGGTTGCGCCAGGGCCACCGGGGCCGGCGCGGCCAGTGCCAGCGCCAGGACCAGGGGCAGGGTGGTGGTTTTCATCAGGCTATCTCGTCTGCCGGCCCCCGCCGGGAGCGGGGGCCGGGTGGTCCTCAGAAGGACGCGGTCAGGCTGGTGTAGAGGGTGCGGCCGGGCTCGTTGTAGGTGGCGGCGCCGGCGCCGGCGATGTTGGCCACGCCCTGGGCGTTGCCGGCGCGGTACAGGCGCTTGTCGAAGATGTTGTCGACGCCGGCGGTGACGCTCAGGTTCTTGCTGATCTTGTAGGTGCCGCTGGCGCCGGTCAGCGCGTAGGGCGAGAGCTGGTCGTTGGCGCTGCCGGTCACGCGGTTGCCCTGGTAGTCGTACTTCTTCGGCTTCTGCTTGCCGTACCAGGCCACGCTCAGCTGCAGCGAGAGGTCGTCGCTGGCCTGCCAGTCGAGCATGGAGTTGAGGGTGTACTTCGGCGTCACCGAGAGCACGTCGCCGGTTTCCTTGTTCTTCGACTGCAGCATGTAGGTGAAGTTGTTGTTCCAGGTCAGCTGCGCGGCCAGCGGGATGCTCAGGGTGCCTTCCAGGCCCTCGACCAGCGCCTTGGGCACGTTCTCCCACTTGTAGATCGAGGCGTTGGCGTAGCTGCCGGTGCCGCCGCTGGCGGTGCCCACCGGGGTCAGGCCGGAGTCGATCTTGTTCTTGTAGTCGTTGCGGAAGTAGGTCAGCCCGGCGACCCAGCCGTCGTCCTTGAACTCGATGCCCAGTTCCTTGTTGACGCTGGTCTCGGCCTTGAGGTTCTCGTTGCCCTGCAGGTAGCAACTGGTGCTCTGCCCGTAGCAGCCCTGGCCGCGGCTGTAGAGCAGGTAGTCGGGGTTGAGCTGGTACAGGTTCGGCGCCTTGTAGGCGCGGGCGATGCCGGCCTTCAGGGTGAGGGTGTCGGTCAGCGCGTGGGACAGGTTGAGCGACGGGCTCCAGTTGTCGCCGACGATGCTGTGGTGGTCGAAGCGCAGCGCCGGGGTGAGCATGGTGCCGGGGAGGATCTCGATGTTGTCTTCGGCGAACAGCGAGAAGATCTGCGCCTGCGAGGTGGTGTCGCGGCCGCTGCTGGTCAGGCCTGCGACCGAACCGCCCTCGGTGGTGGTCTGGGTGTTGGCGCTGGGGTCGTCGAGCTTCTGCTGGTTCCACTCGCTGCCCAGGGTCAGGGTCTGGTCGCGCCAGGCGTGCAGCGGCAGGTTGACTTCGCCGTGGGCGGTCAGGTCGCGCAGGGTCGAGGTGTAGAAGTCGGTGTTGCTGAAGATGCCCTCGGTGCCGCCGGCCAGGCCTTCGTTGATGCGGCTGTTGCGCGTCTTCTCGTACTGCAGGTAGGCCATCGAGCTGCCGAAGTCCCAGTCGCCGCGGTGGGTGAGCGAGTAGTTCTCGCGGTACATGATGTTGGTCTCGTGACCCAGCATGCTCTTCACGTTGGCGTTGCTGTTGGTGTTCTGGGTGTCGCCGGTGTAGATGTTGCCCTGGCGGCTGAAGCCGCTTTCGAACTCGAGGCTCTGGTTGGGCGCCAGTTTCCAGCTCAGCTGGCCGTTGATGTCCTTGTTGCGCACGCCTTCGCGGCCGGCGGGGAGGGTGCCGGCCTGGTTGCCGGTGCGCGCCGATTCGTGGCCGGCGTTGATGTCCCAGTCGTCGGCGTCGGTCTTGGCCAGGTTGCCGTAGACGCGGTAGCTGAGGGTATCGGTCAGCGGGCCGTTGAGGCCGAAGCTCACGCGCTTGCTGGCGCCTTCGTCGCCGTGCTGCGGGAAGTTCTGGTAGACGGTGAGGTTGCCGTGGGTTTGCTTGGCCGCCTGCTTGGTGATGATGTTCACCACCCCGCCCATGGCGCCGGAGCCGTAGCGCGCCGCCGCCGGGCCGCGGATGACTTCGATGCGCTCGACCTGGTCGGCCGGCACCCAGTTGGTGTCGCCGCGGGTGTCGCGCTCGCCGCGCCAGCCGTAGCGCACCGAGCTGCGGCTGCTGACCGGCTTGCCGTCGACCAGGATCAGGGTGTTCTCCGGGCCCATGCCGCGGATGTCGATCTGCCGGTTGTTGCCGCGCTGGCCGCTGGTGGAGTTGCCGGTCAGGTTGACCCCCGGCATGGTGCGGATGATCTGCGAGAGGTCGTTGGCCGGCGGGCGCTTGGCGATGTCCTCGGCGGTGATGACGGACACGCCCGGAGCCTGCTTGGTTTCTTCCTGGGCGGTGGCGACCACGGTCTGGCTGTCCAGTTCGACGGGCTGCTCGTCCTGGCTGGCGGCATGGACGGCGCTGGCCAGCAGGCAGCTGGACAGCAGCAGGAAGGGGACTAGGGGTTGGGCACGGGACGACATCTTCGATCTCCGGAAGTTCAGCCTGAAGGCGAGAGATCGAAGATGATAATTACTCACAATTGCGAGTAAAGCGCATTAACTTTCTAAACACTTCCAGGCCGCCGGCAACAGCAGGTGCAGGCACAGGCCGGGGTGGGCGTTGGTGGCCCACAGGCGGCCGCCCTGCAGCTCGATGGCGCGGCGGGCGATGGCCAGGCCCAGGCCGAAGCCGGCGCCGCTGCCTTCCAGGCGCTGGTAGGGCTCGAAGATGCGTTCCAGGTCGGCCTCGGCCACGCCGGGGCCCTGGTCGCGCAGGCACAGGTGCCAGTGCCGGCCCTCACGCCAGCCGTCGAGGCTGACTCGGCCGCCCGCCGGCGAGTGGCGGATGGCGTTGCGCAGCAGGTTCTCCAGGGCCTGGGCCAGGCTGTCCAGGTGTACCTGCACGCTGCATTCGGTGCCCAGCGAGCAGGGCAGCCGCGCCGGCTCCCAGCCGCTTTCGAAGCAGGCGTCCTCGCGCAGCGCTTCCCATACCGAGAGCACCAGCACCGGTTCGGTGGGCAGTTGCGGGCGCTCGGTGTCCATCCAGGCCAGGTCGAGGGTGTCTTCCAGCAGCCGCTGCATGTCGGCCACTTCGCGGCCCAGGCGCTGGCGCAGCTGCTCGGGCGGCAGTTCGCCGTCGTGGGCGATGCGCAGCCGTGCCAGGGGCGTGCGCAGTTCGTGGGACAGGGTGCGCAGCAGCAGGCGCTGCTGGGCCAGGCTCTGGCGCAGGCGCGCGGCCATGTGTTCGAAGGCCTGGGCCAGTTCGCCCAGTTCGTCGCGGCGCTCCTGCAGCGGCAGGCCGGGGCTGTCGAGGTCGTCGGCGCGCAGGGCGTCGGCACGGTCGCGCAGGCGGTTGAGCGGCACCACCAGGTGGCGGTACAGGGCCAGGCCCAGCAGCAGGGCCAGCAGGGTCGGCGCCACGCCGTGGGTGATGACGTGGGTCCAGGGTGTCAGGCCGCTGGGCAGCAGGCGCTCGGGCAGCTGGATGACCAGGCGGCCGTCCTCGGGGCGTTCGGGGAATTCGATGCTGACGTAGGGCAGCTCGTCCTGCAGGCGCCGGCTCATGGGCCAGTCGAGCTTGCGCATGAAGGTCAGGTGGCTGGCCTCCTCGGCGCTCAGCGGCGTGGTGCCGAGGCTTTCCAGGCGCGGGCCGACCAGGGCGACCCAGGTGTCTTCCTCGCGTTCCAGCTGGCGGCGGAAGGCTTCGGCGCCGGCCGCGCCGCCCTGGCGCCAGGCCTGCTCGGCCTGCAGGGCGTAGCGTGCGAGGTACAGGCGGTCGGCTTCGTCGAGGAAGTAGGTGCTGCGTTCCACCGACAGGCCCCAGTTCCAGATCAGCCAGGTCAGCGTCAGGCAGAAGCCCACCTGCAGCAGGGCCAGCTTCCACAGCAGCGGGTGGCGGCGCATCAGGCGCCGTCCGTCTCGACCAGCACGTAGCCCTGGCCGCGCACCGCCTGGATCTGCAGGTGCTGCGCGCCGATGGCGGCGAGCTTGCGGCGCAGGTTGCAGACGTGCACGTCCAGGCCACGGTCCAGGCGGGTGTAGGCGCGGTGCAGCACGCTCTGGTAGAGGAAGGCCTTGCTCAGCGCCTCGCCGGGGTGCGCGCGCAAGGTTGCCAGCAGGCGGTATTCGGAGCCGGTGAGGCCGGCGGCTCGGCCCTGGTGGGTGACGTCGCGGGCCTCTTCGTCGAGGGTCAGCTCGCCGTCCCGGGGGGCCTCGGCCGGGCGCCGGTCGAGGGCCACGCGGCGCAGCAGGGCGTCGACCCGGGCGTCCAGCTCGGCCAGGCTGAAGGGCTTGGGCAGGTAGTCGTCGGCGCCGCGGGTGAAGCCGCTGATGCGGTCCTGCTCGGCGCCCAGGGCGGACATCAGCATCACCGGCACGGTCTGCCGGCGGCGCAGTTCGTCGAGCAGGCTGAGGCCGTCGACGCCGGGCAGCATGATGTCCAGCAGCACCAGGTCGAAGCGGCCCTCGCGCAGCGCGGCCAGGCCCTGGGTGCCGGTCTCGCAGGCGCGCACGGCGAAGCCGCGGGCCTGGAAGTGGCGTTCCAGGGCCGGGCGCAGGTGGGCGTCGTCTTCCACGAGGAGTAGTTGCGGTGACACGTGATCGGCCATGGATGAGAACAAAAAGCAATTGCAAATGATCCCACTGGCGGTGGGGGCGGGGCAATGGCTGGGTGCTGGCATTTCGTCGCATCTGAGGTTCTGGGGGGGATGGTGCTTTTCGTAGGAGCGAGCTCACGAACAATGGCGTCAGGTCTTGCTCCGGAGCGATGTCGAAGCCCGTCCCCTCTCCCCAGCCCTCTCCCTGAAGGGAGAGGGGGCTTGTCCGTGCCGAGAGGAGGGCGGTTTCAGCCTGTAGCCACCGTGCCTGCCGGCTGACTCCAGAACATCCGTGTCTGCCCAACGGTCCCCTCTCCCTTCAGGGAGAGGGTTAGGGAGAGGGTGCTCTCAGTCTTGGCGCCGAAGTCCCCGGAAGACCCATTCGCGAGCAAGAACTAGGCGTCCCCCTCGCTCCTACGAAGAGCAGGCTCGCACCCGACTGGCCCCAACGATCAGTGGCGTGCCGCTGTACGGATCGCTCAACAACGTACAGCGCACGCCATACAGCGCCTCCACCAGCTCCGCCGTCACCACCCGGGCCGGCGCGCCTTCGGCCAGCACCTGGCCGCCTTTCATCGCCACCAGGTGGTCGGCGTAGCGGCAGGCGCTGGACAGGTCGTGGACCACCATCACCACCGTCTTGCCGGCTTCGGCCAGGTGGCGGATCAGTTCGAAGACCTCGATCTGGTGGCCCAGGTCCAGCGCCGAGGTGGGTTCGTCGAGCAGCAGCAGCGGGGTGTCCTGGGCGATGGCCATGGCGATCCAGGCGCGCTGGCGCTGGCCGCCGGACATGGATTCCAGCGGCCGCTCGGCCAGCTCGCCGAGGTCGGCGGCGGCCAGGGCGGCGTCCACCACCTGCTGGTCCTCGGCGCTCCATTGCTGGAACAGGCCCTGGTGCGGCTGGCGGCCGAAGCGGATCAGCTCGGCCACGGTGAGGCCGTCCGGGGCGCTGGCGTCCTGGGGCAGCAGCGCCAGGCGCCGCGCCACTTCTTTCGACGGCAGGCTGGCGATGGCCTTGCCGTCGAGCAGCACGGCGCCGCCGCTGGGCTTCTGCAGGCGCGCCAGGCCCGCCAGCAGGGTGGATTTGCCGCAGCCGTTGGGGCCGACGATGGCGGTAACCTGGCCGGCCGGCAGGCGCAGGTCCAGGCCTTCGATGATCGGCCGCTTGCCGTAGGCCATGCACAGGCCGCGGGTTTCCAGCGGGGCGACGGGGTTCGGGTTCATGGCTGTCTCCCGGAGGGTTGGCGCAGGATGATCCACAGCAGGTAGGGCGCGCCTATCACCGCCATGACGATGCCCACGGGGATTTCGATGGGCGCCAGCAGGGTGCGTCCCAGCCAGTCGGCCAGCAGCGTCAGCAGGGCGCCGGCCAGGGCCGCGTTGAGCACCGGCACGCCGTGTTGGCCGCCCAGGTAGCGCGCTGCCTCGGGGGCGATCAGCGCCACCAGGCCGACCGGCCCGGCCACCGCCACGGCCAGCCCGGTGAGGGCCACGCTCAGCGCCAGGGTGGCGATGCGCATGGCGCCCAGGCGCACGCCCAGGCCGATGGCGACGCTGTCGGAGAAGCGCATCGTCGTCAGTGGCCGCGTCAGCAGGCGCGCCGCCGGCAGGCCCAGGGCCAGGCCGCCGGCCAGCAGCCACACGGCCAGCGGCGGGCGGGCGTTGAGGCTGCCGACGGTCCAGGGGTAGGCGGCGTTGGCCGCGTCTATGTCGGCGCGGGCCAGCATCAGGTTGGTCAGGGCGCCGAACAGCGCGCCTATGCCCAGGCCGACGACGATGAAGCGATAGCCGCGGGCGCCGGCCCCGGCCGCGAGCAGGAAGGTCAGCGCGGCAGCGCTGGCGGCGCCGGTCAGGGCCAGCGCGGAGGGCGCCAGGCTGGTCGGCACCGCGACTATGGAGGCCACGGCGAAGGCGGTGGCGCCGTTGTCCAGGCCGACCATGCCCGGGGTGGCCAGGCGGTTGCGCGCCAGGGTCTGCATCAGGCAGCCGGCGGCGCCCAGGGCGGCGCCGCTGAGCAGGCCGGCGAGCAGGCGCGGCAGGCGCAGTTCGCGCACCAGCAGTTGCTGGAAGGGGTCGCCCTGGCCGAGCAGGGCGGCGATGGCCTGGCCGGCGCCGAGGCCGTCGCCGCTCAGGCAGAACACGAAGGCGGCGGCCAGTGTTGCCAGCAACGCCAGGCCGACCATGAGGCTGCGGCGGTGCCAGAGCAGCGACAGCCGGCCCAGGCGCAGCAGGCCGTAACCGTGGGGAGAGGGCGCGTTCATTGGCGTTGCAGCGTCGGCAGGCGGTGCGAGCGCACCACGGCGATGAGGATGGGCGCGCCGACGAAGGCGGTGACCACCCCTACCGGCATCTCGTAGGGGCGCACCAGCAGGCGCGCGATTATGTCGGCCAGCAGCAGTACGCAGGGCCCCAGCAGCAGGCACAGGCCGAAGCAGCTGCGGATGTCGCTGCCCACCAGGCGGCGGGCGATGAAGGGCACGATCAGACCGAGGAAGGCGATGGGGCCGGCGGCGGCATTGGCCGTGCCCACCAGCAGCGCCACCGCCAGCAGGGTGGCCAGGCGCACCCGCTGCGGGTGGTGGCCGAGGCCGCTGGCCACGCGTTCGCCCAGGGCCAGGGCGGCCAGCGGGCGGACCAGCGGCAATGCCACCAGCAGGCCGAGCAGCAGCCCCGGCAGGCTCCAGCGCAGGGTGTCCAGCGGGCGGCCGGCGAGGCTGCCGACCACCCAGAAGCGCACTTCGTCGGCGGTGCGCTGGTCCCACAGCAGCACCAGGCTGCTCAGGGCGGTGAGCAGGCCGGAGAAGGCCACCCCGGCCAGCACCAGGCGTACCGGGTCGTCGCCCACCCCGCGCAGGCGCGACACCGCCAGCACCAGCAGGCAGCCGCCCAAGGCGCCGAGCACGGCCACCGCCAGGTTGAGGCCGGCGGCGGTGGCGCCGAGGTTGATCGCCAGGGTCACGGCGAAGGCCGAGCCGGCGCTGACGCCCAGCAGGCCGGGCTCGGCCAGCGGGTTGCGCGTCACCGATTGCAACAGCAGGCCGGCGGCGCCCAGGGCCACGCCCACCAGCAGGGCCAGCTCGGTGCGCGCCAGGCGCAGCACGCCGACGACGAAGCGGGTGTCTTCGTCGGCGCCGCCGAACAGGGCTTGCAGGCTGGCCCAGGGGCCGGCGTCGCCGGCGCCCAGCAGCAGGCTGGACAGGCACAGCAGCAACAGAAGCGAAGCCGCCAGCCCGAGGGCCAGCGGCTGGGGCAGGCGCGCGGGCAGCATCAGTTGGCCAGCGCCTTCTCCACGTCATCCAGCACCTGCTGGGCGGCCAGGTAGCCGGAGCTGCTGCTCCAGATCTGCCCGTCGACGCTGGCCAGGTGCCCGGCCTGCACCGCTTTCAATCGGGTGAAGGCCGGTTGCTGGCGGGCTTCGGCCAGGGCCTTTTCGCCGTCGGGGTTGAGGGTGGCGAGGAAGATCCAGTCGGCATCGGCCTTGGACAGGTTCTCCAGGCTGAGGATGTCGGTGTGCGGGCGCTGGGTCTGCTGCGCCGCCAGCGGGTTGGGCCGCAGGCCCAACTGGTCGAGCAACTGGCCGGCGAACAGGTGGCTGGACATCATGATCGGCCCCTGCGGGTTCCAGCGCACCACGCTGAGGCTGGTGTTGGCCGGCAGGCGCGGGCGCAGTCCGGCGATGCGCTGGTCGAGTTCCTGCAGGCGCTGCTCGGCCTCGGCGTTCCTGTCCAGGGCCGCGGCATAGGTGCGGAAGGCTACGCGCCAGTCGTCCAGGGCGCCGCCCTTGGGCACCACGGTGGGCGCCATCAGGCTGAGCTTGGCGTACTGCTCGCGGGTCAGGCCGGGGCTGGCCAGGATCAGGTCCGGGCGCAGCTTGAGCACCGCCTCCAGGTTGACCTCGCGCACGGTGCCCACCAGCGGCAGCTTGCCGGCCTTGGCCTTGAGGTATTCGGGAATGTCGCTGCCGCCGCGGCTGGCCAGCGCGCCCAGGGGCTGCACGCCCAGGGCGAGGGCGGCGTCCAGGGTGTTCTCGCCCAGGGCCACCACGCGCTGCGGGTGGTCCTTGACCTGCACCGGGCCGAAGGCGGTGTCCAGGCTGGCGGCGCTGGCGCCGGTGGGTTGCAGGAGCAGGAAGGCGCTGGTGACGGCGGCGGCCACGCTGGCCAGCAGGCGGCGGGAGAGGGGAAGGGCTCGGGCTTGCATGGAGGTTTTCCTGAGGCGCCGAAAGTGGCGGGCGGGTGGAAAATGCCCATAGATACGACAGAAGCGAGTTGGAATCACTCGCATTTACCGTTTTTTTACAACTGCGATGATTTGTGTCAAAGCCGCGCGGCAGAGCGCCGCGCGGTTCGCCCAGGTCAGTGGCCGGCCCACACTGCCCGGGGAATGCACACCTGGCCGTCGAACAGCAGGCGTGCGCTGCGCACCAGGCCGCAGCCGGCGATGCGCCCGTCGTGCAGGCGGATTTCCACGCTGAATTCGCCACTGGGATGTTCCACCGCCAGGCGCCGTACCTCGCCTTCGCCGGCGCTGGCCACGCTCTGCGCCACCGAGCCTTCGACCAGGCAGGCGCTGGCCACGCTCACCGCGCCGAACACGCCGATGGAGGCATGGCAGCGGTGCGGGATGAACGAGCGGGTGTTGATCGCCCCGCCCTGGCGCGGCGCCGAGACCAGGCACATCTTCGGCACGTTGCGCTGGCCGACGTCGCCCAGGTTCATGCGCGGGCCGGCCTGCAGGCGGATGGACTCCAGGCGCGCCTTCAGCTCGGCGTCGGCGTCCAGTTCCTCGCGGCTCTCGCAGCCGCTGCGGCCCAGGTCCTCGGCGCGCAGCAGCACCACCGGCATGCCGTTGTCGATGCAGGTGACCTCGATGCCGTCGAAGCTGTCGCGGGCATTGCCGGTGGGCAGCAGGGCGCCGCAGCTGGAGCCGGCCACGTCGGCGAATTCCACCACCAGCGGCGCGGCGCTGCCGGGCACGCCGTCGATGCGCGTGTCGCCGGCGTATTCCACCTCGCCGTCGGGCGTGGGGACGTGCGCCACGGCGATCTGCCCGGTGTTCTCCATGAAGATGCGCACCGCCGTGCTGGCGCCGCGCACCGGCACCAGGCCGCGCTCGATGGCGAAGGGGCCGACGCCGGCGAGGATGTTGCCGCAGTTCTGCCCGTAGTCCACCCGCGCCTCGTCCACCAGCACCTGGGCGAACAGGTAGTCGACGTCGGCGTCCTCGCGGCGCGAGGCCTGGACGATGGCGACCTTGCTGGTCAGCGGGTCGGCGCCGCCGAGGCCGTCGATCTGGCGCTTGTCCGGCGAGCCCATCACCGCCAGCAGCACGCGCTCGCGCAGGGCCGCGTCGGCGGGCAGGTCGGTGCTCAGGAAGTAGGCGCCCTTGGAGGTGCCGCCACGCATGAGCAGGCAGGGGATGCGCGTCTGGCCCATGTTCAGCCTCCCAATTCGTCGAGGCTGTCCACATAGCGCAGGCCCTTGGCGGCCAGGCGCGGGCGCATTTCGTAGATGTCCAGGCCGAGTTCGCCGGCGGCCAGGCGCAGGCGCTTCTGCTCTTCCAGGTCGGCGCGCTTGCGCGCGGCTTCCAGCACCTGGGCTGCTTCGCCGTGGCGCACCACGACCACGCCGTCATCGTCGGCGACGACGATGTCGCCGGCGTTCACCAGTTGCCCGGCGCACAGCAGCGGCAGGTTCACCGAGCCGAGCACTTCCTTCACCGTGCCCTGGGCATTGATGGCCTTCGACCAGACCGCAAAGCCCATCTCGCGCAGGGTGTGGCTGTCGCGGATGCCGGCGTCTATCACCAGGCCGCGCACGCCGCGGGCCTTGAGCGAGGTGGCGAGCAGGTCGCCGAAATAGCCGTCGCTGCACGGCGAGCTGGGCGCCACCACCAGCAGGTCGCCGGGGCGGCACTGTTCGACGGCGACGTGGAACATCCAGTTGTCGCCCGGCGCCACCAGCACGGTCACCGCGCTGCCGGCCACCGCCACGCCCTGCTGGATCGGGCGGATACCGGTGTTCAGCAGGCCCTTGCGGCCCTGGGCCTCGTGCACGGTGGCCACGCCCAGGCGGCCGAGTTCGTCGATGGTTTCCTGCGCGACACGTGGGATGTTGCGCACCACGATGCCGGTCTTGCCGATCAGCGCGCTCATGCCAGGTTCTCCGTCACGCGCGGGAACACGCTCTGGAAGCCTTCGGCGTAGACGATGTTGCGCGCGCTGGTGATGCCGACGTTGCGCTTGGCCTGCACGCCGCGCTGCAGGGCGACGCGGGTGTAGTACTCCCACAGGTGTTCCTGGCCGGCCATGCACTGGATGGCGGCGTACTTCCTGTCCCACACGCCGGTGATGTCGAGGAAGGTGTCCGGGCGCCATTCGCACTGCTCGGGCTGGTGCGGTTCGAAGGCGTATACGGGCGGCGCGCCGACGATCTTCTCGCCCGGCTTGTAGCCCTCGGCCTGGGCGATGATGCGCGCCTCCTGGGCGAGGTTCATGGCCAGCGGGTGGTCGTAGTTGTACGGGTCCTTCAGCGAGTGGCTGAGGACGAATTCCGGCTGCACGCGGCGGAACACGTCGGCCAGGCGGAACAGGGTGCCCTGGTCGGCGCGCATCGGGTAGTCGCCGATGTCGAAGAACTCGACGCTGGCACCGAGAATTTCGGCGGCGGCCAGGGCTTCCTCGCGGCGCGCGGCCTTGACCTTTTCTTCGGTCATCTCGCCCTTGCGCCACAGCTTGGCGGATTCGCCGCGCTCGCCGAAGGACAGGCAGACGATGTGCACGGCGTAGCCCTGCTCGGCGTGCAGGGCGATGGCGCCACCGGCGCGCCAGACGAAATCGGCGGAATGGGCGCTGACCACCAGGGCGGATTTTTGTGCTGCGTTCATGTGGGTGGGCTCCGGTTGGGAATGTGTCGAGGATGTCACCGAGGGCCGCGGCGGACTAATGCGTTCAGTTGTTGGAGGTATGCGTTCTGCTTATTGCGCTTGTCGGGAGGGCTGGGCATAGTCCCGTCGGAGTAGGGCTGCGCGCCGGGAGGGGATATGAGTGACTTCGAACTGCCGAACCTGATGCAGGTCCGCGCCTTCGTCCGCGTGGCGGACCTGGGCAGCGTGTCGCGGGCTTCGGAAGCGCTGTTCCGCGCGCAGTCGGTGGTCACCCGCGCCATCTCCGAGTTGGAGGCGCGGCTCGACGCGCCGCTGTTCGAGCGCCACGCCAACGGCATGCGCCTGACCGACTACGGCGACTGCGTGCTGCCCCGCGCGCGCCGCGTGCTGGCCGAGCTGGAGAGCGTGCCGAAGGTGCTGGGCGCGGCGCCGGTGGAGCCGCTGTACCTGTTCCAGGGGCGGCGCCTGGAGGTCTTCGTCAAGCTCTGCGAGACGCGCCACATGCAGACCGTGGCCAGCCACTTCGGCCTCAGCCAGCCGGCGGTCAGCTCGGCGCTCAAGGTGCTGGAGGGCGGCTGCGGCCGGCCGCTGTTCGAGCGCACCCCGCGCGGCCTGCAGCCGACGCGGGCGAGCCACGAGATCCTCTTTCCGATCCGCCGCGCGCTCAACGAGCTGCGCCACATCGAGACCGACCTCAGCGCCATGCGCGGCAGCCTGCAGGGCGTGGTGCACGTCGGCGCGTTGCCGCTGGGGCGCACGCGCATCCTGCCCGAGGCCATCGTCCGCCTCACCGCCGAGCATCCGGGGGTGCGGGTGATCACCAACGAAAGCCCGTTCGACCTGCTGGCCACCGAGCTGCGCGCCGGCGACCTGGATTTCGTCTTCGGCGCCCTGCGCTCGGCGGACTACGCTAGCGACCTGGCCGGCGAGGCGTTGCTCACCGAGGAGATGGTGCTGCTGGCGCGCCGTGGCCATCCGCTGCTGGAAGGCACCCGCGAGCTGGCGGAACTGCAGCGGGCGCGCTGGGTATTGCCGCGCGCGGGCTCCCCGGCCCGGGGCCTGCTCGACGCCTGCTTCGCCGCTTCGGGCATGGCCGCGCCCTGGCCGGTGGTGGAAAGCGGCGACCTGGCGACCATCCGCGGCCTGCTGCTGCGCTCGGACATGCTCGCGGCGGTGTCGGCGCACCAGCTGGAACACGAGATCGCCTCCGGCGAACTGTGCCGCCTGCCGGTGCAGCTGCAACAGACCACCCGCGCCATCGGCCTGACCTGCCGCAGCGGCTGCCTGCATTCGCCGGTGTCGGCGGCGTTGATGCAGAGCATCCGCGAGGTGATCCAGGGGACAGGGCCCCACACCCTGTAGGAGCGGGCCCTGCCCGCGATTCGCGCGCAGGGCGCGCTCCTACATGGGAATGGTGTGGGTGGGGCAGCGTAGGATCTCATCCGAGAATCTCGCCGGAGGTTCCGGCTATCGCGGACAAGGTCCGCTCCTACGGGGGAGAATGCCATGCCTCACGGAGCGGGCCCTGCCCGCGAAATCGCGCGCAGGGCGCGCTCCTACAGGGGAGTGGCGCGGGTGGGGCAGCGTAGGAGCGGATCTCATCCGCGAATCTCGCCGGAGGTTCCGGCTATCGCGGACAAGGTCCGCTCCTACGGGGGGAGAATGCCATGCCTCGCGGAAACCTGTAGGAGCGGGCCCTGCCCGCGATTCGCGCGCAGGGCGCGCTCCTACATTGGAATGGTGTGGGTGGGGCGGCGTAGGAGCGGATCTTATCCGCGAATCGCGCCGGAACGCCCGGCTATCGCGGACAAGGTCCGCTCCTACGGGGGAGAATGCCATGCCTCGCGGAAACCTGTAGGAGCGGGCCCTGCCCGCGAAATCGCGCGCAGGGCGCGCTCCTACATTGGAATGGTGCGGGTGGGGCAGTCGTAGGATGGGTTGAGCGAAGCGATACCCATCGCCATGGCCGCATGGGTTTCGCAAGCTCAACCCATCCTACGAAAGCGCCTCGGCGTGGGGTCTACAACAGGTTCAACGGATAACTCACGATCAACCGGTTCTCGTCGAAGCTGTTGGTCCGCCCCCAGTCGCGGCGCATGTTGGAGTTGCGCCATTTGACGTTCAGCATCTTCAGCGGTCCGGACTGCACGGTGTAGGCCAGCTCGCTCTCGCGGGCCCATTCGGTGCCGTCGTCGGTGCTGGCGTTGTGCACGTTGTCGCCGTGGATGTAGCGGTTCATCAGAGTCAGGCCGGGCACGCCGAGGGCGGCGAAGTCGTAGTCGTGGCGCAGTTGCCAGGAGTGTTCCCTGGCGCTCTCGAAGCTGGAGCCGAAGGCGTCGTTGGCCAGGGTGCCGCCGCTGGCGCCATTGACGCGGAACCACTCGTCGTCGCCCATGACCTTCTGCAGGCCGACGTAGAAGGTGTTGCCGCCGACCTTCGCCGAGAACATCCCCGAGGCGGTGCGGTTGTCCAGGTCGCCGGCCTTGGCGCTGCCGTCTTCCTTACCCCAGAAGTAGCCGAGGTTGGCGCCCAGCACCCAGTCGCCCAGCGGTTGGAAGTGCTGCACCTGCAGGTACTGCTGCTGGTAGATGTCCTTCAGCTCGGCGTTCCACAGGCCGACCAGGGTGCGCTCGTGGTTGAAGCGGTATTCGCCGCCGACGAAGTCGAAGCGGTCGGAGGTGTAGGCCGTGCGGTTGAACAGGCTCATGTCCTCCATGCTGGCGTCGTTGCGCGGGCTGTTCTGGCGGAATTCGCCGCCGTAGAGGGTCAGCCCGGCGAGTTCCTTCGAGGTGAGTTGCGCGCCCTGGAAGGTCTGCGTCAGCGAGCGGCCATCGTCGGAACGCAGGATCGGCAGCGCCGGCGCCCATTCGCCGACTTTCAGTTCGGTCTTCGATACCCGTGCCTTGCCGGCCACCGCCAGGCGGCCGAAATCATCGGCCGGGCGGCCATCGTCGTGCACCGGCAGCAGCTGGGTGCCGGCGGTGCCGCGGCCGCCATCGAGCTTGATGCTGTACAGGCCGAGCACATCCAGGCCGAAGCCCACGGTGCCCTGGGTGAAGCCGGACTTGAAGTCGAGGATGAAGCTCTGCGTCCATTCCTCGGCCTTGCCCTGGGCGGCATCGCCAGTGTAGTCGCGGTTCATGTAGAAGTTGCGCAGGGTCAGGCTGGACTTGGCGTCGTCGAGGAAGCCTTCGGCCAGCGCCTCCAGCGGCAGGGCCGAGGCCAGGGCCAGGGTGCAGACGAGACGGTGCTTGTGGGGCGGGCGGATCATTGTTGTTGTTCTCCGTTTCTTGGGCAAAGCGTCGCCGGCCAGCGGCGCGGTGGCGTCGCTGGTGGGCGGTGAAGCTGGGGGGGAGCGGGGTTAGCGCGGGGCCTTGCCGGCCACCGAGTAGCGCACCTGCTGGTTGCGCGTCTTCATGAAGTCTTCCAGGCTCTGGCCGCGCATGGCGGCGTAGATGTCCAGGTTGGAGACGCCGAGCACCGCGCCGAGTTTCTCCAGCACGAAGAAGATCACCCCGTAGTGGATCAGCCCGCGCCAGTCGCGGCGGCGCAGCAGGTCGCGCTCTTCCTCGCTGAGTTCGGCCTCGGCGTACAGCGCCTCGGGCTCGGCGAGGAAGCGCTGGCGCCACTGCGGCTCGATCATGCGGTGCAGGAACTTGTTCAGCCGGTAGCCCTTGGCGCTGCGCTCCAGGGTGTAGGGGTAGGTGCCTTCCAACTGCTCGGCGCCGGCCAGTTGGTGCTGCATGTGCTGGCGATGGCGCTCGATGGCCGGGGCCGGCAGGCGCTGGTCGCGGTTCTGCAGCAGCAGGGTGGCGATGCCGGTCATGGACGGCAGGTAGTAGTCCTGGTGCAGCTTGTCGACGCTGGCGGACAGCGCGCCGCGCATGATCAGCCAGGTGATCACCTCGGCGCCTTCCATGCCGCCGAGGGTGGCGTATTCGGCGACGGTCATTTCGGTCAGGCGCTCGGGGTCGTTGACCAGCAGCTCGATGAACTGCGCGTCCCACTCCGGGTTGTTGAAGCCGCAGCGCTCGCCGTGGACCTGGTGCGACACGCCGCCGGTGGCGACGATGGCGACCTTGAGGTCCTCCGGGTAGCTCTCGATGGCGCGGCGCAGGGCCTGGCCGAGCTTGTAGCAGCGTCGCGCGCTGGGGATCGGCAGCTGCAGCACGCCGACCTGCAGCGGCACTATCTGCAGCGGCCAGCCGTCGGCGCAGGGCAGCAGCGCCGACATCGGCGAGAAGAAGCCGTGGTCCAGCGGCTTGTCGCGGAAGAAGCTCATGTCGAACTCGTCGGCCATCAGGCTCTGCCCGATGTGCCGCGACAGCGCCGCGTGGCCGCCCACCGGCGGCAGCTCCCGCGGGTTGCCGCCCTCGTCGGCGACGCCATAGCGGTCGTCGACGCCGAGGGTGAAGGCGCTGTAGTGGTCGAAGAAGAACGAGGTGACGTGGTCGTTGAAGATGTAGAAGAGCACGTCCGGGCGCTGTTCCTGGAGCCAGGCGCGGATCGGCTCGAAGCTCTTGAAGATCGGCGCCCAGGCCGCCTCTTCCTGTTTGTCGTGGTCGACGGCGAAGCCGATGGTCGGGGTGTGGGAGACGGCTAGGCCACCAATGATGCGTGCCATGACGGGGTCCTCTGGTTCAGGTTACTGCGTGGCCAGTACCTGGCTCGCGCGGCGCCGGGCGTGGCCGTTGGCCAGGATCGCCAGGGCCGCGACGAACGCCGGCAGGCCGAGGAAGGTGAACAGCAGCGGCAGGCCCAGGCCGAGGCTGAGCACCGCGCCGCCGATGAGCGAGCCGAAGATGGCGCCGAAGCGGCCGATGCCGAGCATCCAGCTTACCCCGGTGGCGCGGAACTCGGTGGGGTAGTAGCCCGGGGCGAAGGCGTTGAGGCCGGTCTGCGCGCCGCTCATGCAGAAGCCGGCGGCGGTCACGCCGAGCACCAGCAGGCTGGATTCCAGGCTCAGCGCGCCGAGGCTGACGATGCACAGCCCGCCCAGGGCGTAGGCGATGGCGATGACGCGGTTGGGGTTGCGCCGGTCCATGATCCAGCCGACCACGATGGCGCCGACGGTGCCGCCGATCTGGAACAGCCCGGTGATGGTGGCGGCGCGTTCGATGGACAGGCCGCCGTCGCGCAGCAGGGTGGGCAGCCAGCCCATGGTCAGGTAGATCACCAGCAGGCCCATGAAGTAGGTGGCCCACAGCGCCAGGGTGCCCAGGCGGAAGCGCCCGTCGAACAGCTGGCGCACCGGCGCCTTGTGCTGCACCGGCGGCTCGCTGACGCTGAAGCGGGTGCCTTCGGCGAAGTGCCCGCCGAGCTTGGCCAGGGCGGCGGCGATCTGCTCGGCCGGGGCCTTGCGCGCGGCCATGAAGCGCGCGGACTCGGGCAGCAGCCACAGCAGCAAGGGCAGCAGGGCCAGCGGCAGCAGGCCGCCGGCGAGCAGCACCGCCTGCCAGCCGTGGTGCGGGATCAGCCAGGCGGCGAGGAAGCCGCCCAGGCCCGAGCCCATGTTGAAGCCGGTGAACATGATGGTGATCAGCAGCGAGCGGCTGCGCTCGGGCAGGTATTCGGCCAGTAGCGTGGTGCTGTTGGGCATGGCCGCGCCCAGGGCGACGCCGGTGAGCAGGCGCAGGAAGGCCAGTTCGTAGGGGCTGCGGGCGAAGGCGCAGGCCAGGCTGAGCAGGCTGAAACCGGTCACCGCGATCAGCAGCACCTTCTTGCGGCCGAGGCGGTCGGCGTAGGGGCCGGCGGTCAGAGCGCCTATGGCCAGGCCGATCATCCCGGCGCTCATCACCGGGCCGAAGGCGGCGCGGGACAGGCCCCACTCCTGCATCAGCGACGGGGCGATGAAGCCCATCACGGCGACGTCGAAACCGTCGAACAGGACGATGAGGAAGCACAGCGAGAGGATGAGCCACTGGTAGGCCGAGATCGGCCGGTTGTCGATCCAGTCTTTGACGTCGACGGTTTGCTTGAGCATTCGCGTTCACCTTTTGTTCTTGTAGTGGTGAAAATTCCAACAGGCTTCGAAAACGATGATGACCGGCAGGAATCACCTCGCCGTTTTTCGGCGTGGGGCGACTGTAAGGCTCAAGGGGCGGGGCCTGCCTCTGGGAAATCCTTAAGCGGGTATCGGTTTTGTTTATGGGGTGCTTGCGCAGGCGTTGCCGGGGCCGGCGACGCCTGGCGGGCGGGTTTCACTGGCTGAGTTCTTCGTGGTAGTCGGATTCACCCTGGCGCCAGTAGGCGGCGACGCGCATGGCTTCCTTCGCCTGGCCCTTCTCCAGCAGCAGGTTGCGCACGCGGACCATGGCCGCGGCCTCGCCGGCGCCCCAGGCGAAGCCTTCGCCGGCGGGCAGGCGCAGGGCCTCGACGGCGGCCAGCAGGGTTTCGCCGTCATCGAACCAGCGCAGTTCGAGGTCGGCGGCAGTGGTGAACTGGCGACGGTCGGCCGCCTCCACCTGCAGCAGGACGATGGCGCGGGTGCCGGCCGGCATTTCCTCCAGGCGCCGGTGCACGGCGGGCAGGCCGGTGGCGTCGGCGACGAACAGGTGCCAGGCGAAGTCCAGCGGGACGATCATCGAGCCGCGCGGGCCGCCGATCACCGCGTTGTCGCCGACCTGGGCGTGCTCGGCCCACTGGCAGGCCTTGCCGTGGCCGTGCAGGGCGAACTCCACGGTCAGCTCGCGGGCCTCGGCGTTGAAGCGGCGCGGGGTGTAGTCGCGGCGCACGATGCTGCCGTCGTCGTCCTCGAACATGAACTTGACGTGGTCGTCGAAGCCGGCGGAGACGAAATCGGCCAGGGCTTCGCCGGCGAAGGTGAGGCTGACGAAGTGCGGGCTGAGCTGTTCGCGGCGGGCGACCTGTACTTCGCGCATGCGCAGTTCGTGGCGGACGCGTTGCACGCGGCGTTGTTGGGTGGCTTGAGTCATGGGTGGCCCTCTTGGGCTATGGTTGATAATATCAACGATCATAAGAATCATTAGTTGATAAAGTCAACCGTATAGCCATGAAAGCCGACGACGTTCTCGAAACCATCCACTCCGTCATGCACCTGTACCGTTCGCGGCAATACCGCGAACTGCGCGACGGCCCCCATGACCTGACGCACATGGAATTCAAGGTGCTGGCCTTCTTCGCCCGCCGCCCGGGCGCCACCCAGCGCCAACTGGTGGAACACAGCGGCCGCGACAAGGCGCAGATCGCCCGGCTGATCCAGGGTCTGCGCAACCGTGGTTTGCTGGAGGGCAGCGCCGATGTGCTGGACAAGCGCAGCGTGTGCCTGAGCCTGAGCGCTGCGGGTCAGGCGGTTTACGCCGAGGTGGAAGGGCTGGGCCGGCATTTGTCGGAGGTGGCGGTGCGGGGGTTCAGCGCGCAGGAGCGGGAGCAGTTGCAGGGGTTGTTGGCGCGGGTGGAGGCGAATTTGCAGGGGGAGTGAGGGTGTTCTTTGTGGGGTGCTTGCCGGTGGTTTCGGTGTGTTGGGTGGGCGCCGCCCCTCTCCCCAGCCCTCGGCTGCGCGCCCCGCCCTGAAGGGAGAGGGGGCTAGTTCGTGCCGAGAGGAGGAATGGTTTCAGTTGGAAACCATTGATGTGGCCGGCTAACGCCATAACATCAAACCCTGCCCAACGGTCCCCTCTCCCTTCAGGGAGAGGGTTAGGGAGAGGGCGCGGAGGTTGGCATGGCAGCGGAGCCGCCGGTTACCTCGTTCGCGAGCAAGCTCGCTCCTACGAAAAGCTGGCCAATACCCGAGCGCAATAGCGGCTCCCGTAGGAGCGGGCCCTGCCCGCGATTCGCGCGCAGGGCGCGCGGCGTAACTCAGCCCTCCACCACCCGATAGCACGGCTCATACGCCGCCCCACCCGGCAGCTTCATCCGGTGCTGCTTGACGAACGCGTGCAGCAGTTCATCCAGGCGTCGCATCAGCGCGGGTTCGCCGTGGATTTCGTAGGGGCCGAATTCCTCGATGGCGCGCACGCCCTTTTCCTTGACATTGCCCGCGACTATCCCGGAGAACGCCCGGCGCAGGTTGGCGGCCAGTTCGTGGGCCGGCAGGTCGGTGCTCAGCTGCAGGGCGGCCATGTGCTCGTGGGTGGGGTCGAAGGGGCGCTGGAAGCCGACGTCGATCTTCAGCAGCCAGTTGAAGTGGAAGGCGTCGTTGCGCTCGCGGCGGAACTGCTTGACCTCCTTCAGGCCCTGGGCCATGTGCCGCGCCACTTCGGCCGGGTTGTCGACGATGATCTGGTAGCGCTGCTGCGCCGCCTCGCCCAGGGTGGCGCCGACGAAGGCGTGCAGCTGCTCGAAGTAGGCCGAGGCGCTGCGCGGGCCGGTGAGCACCAGGGGGAAGGGCAGGTCCTGGTTGTCCGGGTGCATGAGGATGCCCAGCAGGTAGAGGAATTCCTCCGCCGTGCCGACGCCGCCGGGGAAGATGATGATGCCGTGGCCGACGCGGACGAAGGCCTCCAGGCGCTTCTCGATGTCCGGCAGGATCACCAGTTCGTTGACGATCGGGTTGGGCGCCTCGGCGGCGATGATCCCCGGCTCGGTCAGGCCCAGGTAGCGGCCGCCGTGGTGGCGCTGCTTGGCATGGCCGATGGTGGCGCCCTTCATCGGCCCCTTCATCACGCCCGGGCCGCAGCCGGTGCAGACGTCCAGGTTGCGCAGGCCCAGCTCGTGGCCGACCTTCTTGGTGTACTTGTACTCCTCGGTGCTGATGGAGTGGCCGCCCCAGCACACGACTATCTTCGGCTCCACGCCCGGGCGCAGGGTGCGCGCGTTGCGCAGCAGGTGGAAGACGTAGTCGGTGATGCCTTGCGAGGTGTGCAGGTCGACGCGCTGGTTGTCCAGCTCGTTGGCGGTGTAGACGATGTCGCGCAGGGCGCTGAAGAGCATCTCGCGGGTGCCGGCGATCATCTCGCCGTCGACGAAGGCGTCGGCTGGCGCGTTGACCAGCTCCAGGCGCACGCCGCGGTCCTGCTGGTGGATGCGCACCTCGAAGTCGCGGTAGGCGTCGAGGATGGTCTTGGCGTTGTCGATGCGCGCGCCGGTGTTGAGGATGGCCAGGGCGCACTGGCGGAACAGTTGGTAGACGCTGCCCGTGCCGGCTTCGCTGAGTTGCTGGACTTCGCGCTGGGACAGGGTTTCGAGGGTGCCCTTGGGGCTGACCGAGGCATTGATGGTGGGTCTGGGGGACATTACAGCTTCCATTGGTGCGGATGCCCGGGAGGGCACCTGGGTACTCGACCGCGCGGGTGGCGGTGTCCTGCCCCGATATGGCCGCAAGGGCGGCCCGGTGAGGGTGGGGCTTAAGCGGATAGTAGTGCGTGGGGAGCGAGGCCGCGAGCCCTGCGGATTGCCATCACGGCTGCGGGAAGGCCTCGGCCACCCGCCGGGAAGGCGGGAGCCGGACGACGGGACGGGGCGTTCAGCCGGCCAGGGCGGCCAGCGGAATGCCTTCGTGGTTGGGCAGGTAGCCGTTGCCCAGGGACAGGCTGACCGGCTGGCGCTGCGGCTTGAGGAAGCCGAGCAGGGCATCGCGGGTGTCCTGCCAGCCCTGCTTGTGCTCGACATCGATGAAGTGCCCGGCATTGCGGATGGTGCGGAACTCGCAATCGCGGATCAGCTGCTGGAACAGCTTGGCCTCGGCCGGCGTGGTGTAGAGGTCCAGCTCGCCGTTGAGGAACAGCAGCGGGATGTCGATGGCCGCGAACTTCTCCATGTAGCTCTCGGCGCTGAGCTTGAGCACCTGGCAGACGTGGAAGTGCATCTGCCGGTACTCGTGCTCGTCCAGGCCGGCGACGTGGCGGAAGTTGTAGCGCTTGAACAGCTGCGGCAGGTAGCGGCCGATGGTGTCGTTGACCAGGTTGGCGATGTTCGGCCGGTCGCAGGCGCCCAGGTAGTCCAGGCCGCGGTGCAGGTAGTCGAGCATCGCGGCGTTGAGCAGCGGCGAGAAGGAACTGATCACCGCCTTGCGGATGCGGCTCGGGCGCTGCGCCAGGGCCAGCAGGGTGGCCACCCCGCCCCAGGAGAAGGACATCACCACGTCGGCGCGGTAGTGCTCGATCAGCCCGAGCAGCAGCTGCGCCTCGTATTCCTTGCTGATGAATTCGCGGCAGTCGTTGTGCGCCCTGGACCGGCCGGCATAGGGCTGGTCGTAGCAGACCACGTTGAAGTGCGGTTGCAGGTATTTCACCGTTTGCGCAAAGGAGGCGGTAGTAGCCAGCGAGCCGTTGACCAGGATGATGGTCTGGCGTGCTTCCCTGTTCGCGTGGAACTCCGTGTAGACCCGGTGTTGCAGAATTTCGACGACGGCGGTTTCCGGCCTCATGTCGCTTCCTCCATACGCAGCTCGAATGGATGCACCCACGATTGGGTACGAGAGAACTACCAGGCAGAAGGAAAGCGCCTTGAGGTGACAGCTTCATGTCACCTGGCGAAAGTTCATATTTCTTTTATTTTCAACAGCTTATAAGTGCAAAAGCGAAGCGCCGAACCTCTTCGGGAGGGCCGTGCGCGGGGCTTTCGAGGCAGGTAGGAAAGGCTGGGCGAGAAGTGCCGAGCGGAAAAAATCTTCTTGGACGTGATGCGTGACCGATGAGTCACGCATGGGCCAGAGTTAAGCAGGACGGTTCGCCCGCCGCAAGCCTGTGGCGGGCGTTTTCCCGCCGCCGCCGGGGTGGAATCCGACGAACTGCGTTTTTCCGGCAAAAGGCCAGCCTCCTATTACACTTTCCTACAGCTCTTTCTTACTAATTCTCCTGCCGCGGAAGAGGTCGTTGCGCTCCTCCCTGGCCGACACAACGGATGGGTCGGATTCATGGTCGTGCACCCTGTTTTGCGAACCGGGCTGGTTTTCGCCGTGCTGGCCTGCCCGGCCCCGCCCGCGGCTGCGGATGACCCCTACGGCTGCGCGCAACCGGTGCGCCTGGCGTTCTACCGCAACCAGGTGTTCTACCACGACGGCAAGGGCCTGGACGCTGACCTGGTGGCGGAGTTGGCGCGTCGCACCGGCTGCGCCTTCGAGGTCTCGGTGCGGCCGCGGGCGCAGATCTGGACGGCCCTGCAGCGCGGCGAACTGGACATGGCCACCAGCGCCGTGGCCACCGTCGAGCAGCGCCGCTACGCCTACTTCGTGCCCTACCTGCGCCTGCGCGAACGGCTGATCGTGCCGCTGGACCTGTCCGCCGACCTGCACAGCCTGGACGACTTCCATGCGCTGCCGGGCGTGCGCCTGGGCGCGGTCGCCGGCTACAACCACGGCCCCTACCTGGACGCCATGCTGCGCATCCTGCGCAGCGAGGGGCGGGTGCGCGAATACGTCGACGAGACGGCCTGCTTCAACGCCCTGCTGGGCGGCGAGGTGGACGGGCTGATCGGCCACGAACTGAGCCTGGCCGGGCTGCTCCACGAGCCGGCGCTGCGCCACCGCTTCCGTGGCATCGACGTGGCCCGCGGGCCCGGCGTGCCGCGCAGCCTGGTGCTGGCCCGCGGGCGTTTCAATGCGGCGCAGAGCGCGCAGTGGCAGCGCCTGTTCGAGGACCTGCGGCTGGACGGCTCGCTGGTCCGCATCTTCCTGCGCAACGCGCCGCTGGACGTCGCCGCGGCGCTTCTCGACAACGGCTACCGGCCGACCCCCGACGGGCAAGGCGGACAGGACGAGGCACCATGAGGGCAGACAAACGCGGCATCCCCCTGCAGGTCCTTGTGACCGGCGCCATCATCCTGAGCATGCTGGTGCTGGCCGTGTCCCTGCTGGTGCAGGGCTACCGGGGCGTGGAAGGGGCGTTGGTGACGGCGGCGGGGGAATCCGCAGCGCAGCTCGGGGTGACGGTCAACGAGCGCATCCGCCGGCTGCTCGACCCGGCGCAGAACACCCTGCGCCTGCTCAGCTACGACGGCATCTCGCAGACCGACAACCTGCCGGCGCGCCTGGAACGCCTGCCGATGCTGGCCGAGAACCTGCGCGCCAACCGCACCCTCAGCGCGCTCTACGTCGGCTACCCGAACGGCGAGTTCCTGCTGATCCGCGCCCTGCGCACGGCCAAGGCGCGCCAGGCGCTCAAGGCCCCGGAGAAGACCTTCTACCTGGTGCAGAGCCAGACCCTCGGCGAGCAGGGCGCGCTGGTCGGCGAGTGGCGCTTCTACGACGCGCGCCTGCAGCTGCTGCAGCGCCAGGAACGCCCCGACTACCGCTACGACCCGCGCCAGCGCCCCTGGTACAAGGACGCCTATGCCGGCAAGGGCACGGTGCTGACGCAGCCCTACGTGTTCTTCACCACCCAGGAGATCGGCCTGACCCTGGCCCTGCGCAGCGTCGACGGCGCGGCGGTGATCGGCATGGACGCCTCGGTGGACGACCTGGCCACCGAAATGGGCGGCCTGCGCCAGACCGCCAACACCGAGCTGGCGGTGCTCGGCGCGCAGAACACGGTGATCGCCTACCCGGACCTGGAGCGTTTGCTGCTGCACCGGGGCGACGAAGTGCGCCTGGCCCATCTCGACGAACTCGGCGTGCCCAGCCTGGAACGCCTGGTGGAGCTCGGCGGCCCGCCCGGCACGCCGCAGCGCTACCAGGTGGCGGGGCAGGACTGGTACGGCATCTGGGTGCCGCTGGTGAGTTTCGCCAGCGGCCAGGCGCGGGTGCTGATCGGCATCCCGGCCGACGAACTGCTGGCCGGCGCGCGGCAGATGCTGCTGCGCCAGGCCGCCTGGAGCGGCGCGCTACTGCTGGCCCTGCTGCTGCTCGGCTGGCTGATCGGCCGGCGCATCGCCCGCCCGCTGCGGGCCCTGGCCGACCAGGTGGGGGCGCTGGCGGCCTTCGACTTCGCCCGGCCGGTGGGCGTCGACTCGAAGATCCGCGAGGTGCGCGAGCTGAGCCGGGTGCTCGGCGGCATGTCGCGGACCATCCACAACTTCCAGGGCATCACCCTCAGCCTGAGCCGCGAGACGCGCCTGGACAGCATGCTCGCCGAGGTGCTGTCGCGCCTGGTGGTGGCCACCGGCGTGCAGGGCGGCGCGGTGTACCTGCTGCAGGAACAGGACAACCGCCTGGCGCAGGCCTGCGCGGTGAACGGCGAGCACTACCCGCAGTCGCTGCTCATCGAGGGCTTCGACGAGGCACAGTTGGCCAGCCTGCTGGACCAGGCCCTGAGCGGCCGCGGCCGGCACATGGAGGTGCCGCTGCGCAACCGCAGCGAGGAACTGCTGGGCATCCTGGTGCTGCAACTGCAGGAGGAGGGCGAGCGCCGGCGCACGCCGCGGCGGCCGTTCAAACGTTTCGTCGAGGAGCTGTCCGGCGCCGCCGCCGTGGCCATCGAGACGCGCCAGCTGATCGAGGCGCAGCAGCGCCTGCTGGACGCCATCATCAAGCTGCTGGCCGACGCCATCGACGCCAAGAGCCCCTACACCGGCGGCCACTGCGAGCGCGTCCCGCAACTGGCCGGCATGCTGCTGCAGAAGGCCATCGACGACCGCGATGGGCCCTACGCGGCCTTCGCCATGAGCGACGCCGAGCGCTACGAATTCCAGATCGCCGCCTGGCTGCACGACTGCGGCAAGATCACCAGCCCCGAGTACGTGGTGGACAAGGCCACCAAGCTGGAGACCCTGTACAACCGCCTGCACGAAGTCCGCATGCGCTTCGAGGTGCTCTGGCGCGACGCCGACATCCGCTACTGGCGCGGCCGCGCCGAGGGCGGCGAGGAAAGCCAGCTGCGCGAGCGGCGCGATGCCGAGCAGCAGGCGCTGCGCGAGGACTTCGCTTTCGTCGCCCAGGCCAACGTCGGCGGCGAGTTCATGAAGGACGAGGACATCGAGCGCCTGGCGCGCATCGGCGAGCGCCGCTGGTGGCGGCACTTCGACGACCGCATCGGCATTTCCCACGACGAAGCCGAGCGCCTGGCCGCGACGCCGGTCGAGCCGCTGCCGGCGGAGGAACGCCTGCTGGCCGACAAGCCCGCGCACCAGGTGCCCTGGGGCGAACGCAAGCCGCCGGTGGCCAAGGACGACCCGCGCAACACCTGGGGCTTCGACATGCGCCTGCCGGCCTTCGCCAGCCACTACGGCGAGCTGTACAACCTGGGCATCCGCCGCGGCACCCTGACCGACGAGGAGCGCTTCAAGATCAACGAGCACATCGTCCAGACGCTGATGATGCTCAGCGCGCTGCCGTTGCCCCGGCACCTGCGCCGGGTGCCGACCATCGCCGCCAACCACCACGAGAAGATGGACGGCACCGGCTACCCGCGGCGGCTGTCGGGCGAGGCGATGAGCATTCCCGAGCGGATCATGGCCATCGCCGACATCTTCGAGGCGCTGACCGCCGCCGACCGCCCCTACAAGGCGCCGAAGACGCTGTCCGAGTCGCTGAAGATCCTCGCCTGCATGGCCCGCGACCGTCATGTGGACGCGGGGCTGTTCCGGCTGTTCGTGGCCAGCGGCGTGTACCGCGAGTACGGCGAGCGCTTCCTGCGGCCGGAGCAGATGGACGTGGTGGACGAAGCGGCGGTGCTGGCCATCGTCGAGGCGGGGCAGGCGGAGAAGGCCTGAGCCGCGGCGTAATGCTGATCACTACGGCGTTATCCGCCGAATCGCGGACAGAGTCCGCTCCTACGGGGGAGGCATGCCGTGCTTCCCGGCAACCTGTAGGAGGCCCTGCCCGCGAAATCGCGCGCAGGGCGCGCTCCTACATGGAAATGGCGTGGGTGGGGCAGCGTAGGAGCGGATCTCATCCGCGAATCGCGCCGGATCGTCCGGCTATCGCGGACAAGGTCCGCTACGGGGGAGGCATACCGTGCTTCCCAGCAACCTGTAGGAGCGGGCCCTGCCCGCGATTCGCGCGCAGGGCGCGCTCCTACATGGAAATGGCGTGGGTGGGGCAGCGTAGGAGCGGATCTCATCCGCGAACCGCGCCGATATGCCCGGCCATCGCGGACAAGGTCCGCTACGGGGGAGGAATACCGTGCTTCCCGACAACCTGTAGCGGGCCCTGCCCGCGATTCGCGCGCAGGGCGCGCTCCTACATGGGAATGGCGTGGGTGGGGCAGCGTAGGAGCGGATCTCATCCGCGAATCGCGCCGGATTGTCCGGCTATCGCGGACAAGGTCCGCTCCTACGGGGAGGAATACTGTGCTTCCCGGCAACCTGTAGCGGGCCCTGCCCGCGATGGGATTCACCGGCACGAACAACGGGGCGGCGTCAGCGCGCCGAGTCCAGCGCCACGCTACCCTCGGCCTGGAACAGCACCAGGTGGTCGGCGGCCACGCCGATGCCCACTTCCTCGCCCGGCTGGTGGTCGGCATGGCTGGGGAAGATCGACTCCAGCAGGGTGCCGGTGGCCAGTTGCAGGCGGTACAGGGTTGCCGCGCCGAGGAACGACTTGCCGACGATGCGCGCCTTCAGGGTGCCCTGCGGGGCGTAGACGAGGTCGTCCGGGCGCAGCAGCACGTCCACCGCGCTGCCCTGGGGCAGGCTGTAGGCGCGGTTGCCGCGCAGCACGCCCAGTTCGGTCTGTACGCTGTCCGGGTCGAGCATCTGCCCGCGGATGAAGTAGCCCTGGCCGATGAAGCTGGCGACGAAGGGCGTCTGCGGCTCGTGGTAGAGGTTGAAGGGAGTGTCCCACTGCTCCAGGTGACCGTGCTTGAACACGCCGACCTGGTCGCTGACGGCGAAGGCCTCTTCCTGGTCGTGGGTCACCAGCACGGCGCTGGTGCCGCGCGCCTTGAGGATTTCGCGGACCTCGTGGCTGAGCTTGCGGCGCAGCTCCACGTCAAGGTTGGAGAAGGGCTCGTCGAGCAGCAGCAGCAGCGGCTCGGGGGCCAGCGCGCGGGCCAGGGCCACGCGCTGCTGCTGGCCGCCGGACAGCTCGTGGGGGTAGCGCCGGCCGAGCTTGTCGAGCTTCACCAGCTCCAGCAGCTCGGTGACGATGCGCCGGCGTTCGGGGTGTTTGCGGATGCCGAAGGCGACGTTGTCCTCCACCGTCAGGTGCGGGAACAGCGCGTAGTCCTGGAACACCATGCCGATGCGGCGCTTCTCCGGCGCCAGGGTGAAGCCGGGGCGCGAGATGGCTTCGCCGGCCAGGTGGATCTCGCCTGCCTGCACCGGCTCGAACCCGGCGATGGCGCGCAGGGTGGTGGTCTTGCCGCAGCCGGAAGGGCCCAGCAGGCAGCCGATGTCGCCGGCGTTCAGGTGCAGGCTGACGTCCTGCACCACGCGCTGCTGCCCATAGCCACAGGAGAGGTTTCTGAGTTCGAGCAACAGCGGTCGGGTCATGGATCGGGCCGTGGAGAAAGAAGCGGAGGCAGAGAGTTTACACGCGGCGAATGAGAATTACTCGCCGGCGCGAACGCGGCGACCCCGTGCCGCACGGCGGGCCGGGGCCGTGCGGCTGGGTGAAGGTCAGGCGTAGTGGGCGTGCTCGACCAGCAGTTCGAGCAGTGCCTTCTGCGCGTGCAGGCGGTTCTCCGCCTGGTCCCAGGCCACCGAACGCGGGTCGTCCAGCAGGTCCTCGCTGATCTCCTCGCCACGGTGCGCCGGCAGGCAGTGCATGAACAGCACGTCCGCGGCGGCGCCGTCGAGCAGTTCGCGGCTCACCTGGTAGGGGCGGAAGGTGCGCAGGCGCGCCTGGGCTTCGTCTTCCTGGCCCATGGAGGCCCAGACGTCGGTGCTCACCAGGTGCGCGCCGGCCATCGCCTCGCGCGGGTCGCGCACCACGCGCACGCGCTCGCCGGCCAGTTCCTGCAGCGCGGCGCTGGGCTCGTAGCCTTCGGGGCAGGCCACGCGCAGCTGGAAGTCGAAGCGGATGGCCGCCTCGATGTAGCTGTTGCACATGTTGTTGCCGTCGCCGATCCAGGCCACCGTCTTGCCGGCGATGCTGCCGCGGTGCTCGTGGAAGGTCTGCATGTCGGCCAGCAGCTGGCAGGGGTGCAGGTCGTCGGACAGGCCGTTGATCACCGGTACGCGGGAGTTGGCGGCGAACTCGGTGAGGGTGCTGTGGGCGAAGGTGCGGATCATCACCGCGTCGACCATGCGCGACATCACCTTCGCCGCGTCGGCGATGGGTTCGCCGCGGCCCAGCTGGGTGTCGCGCGGGGAGAGGAAGATCGCCTGGCCGCCGAGCTGGATCATGCCGGCTTCGAAGGAGATCCGCGTGCGGGTGGAGGCCTTCTCGAAGATCATGCCCAGCACGCGGTTCTTCAGTGGCTCGTAGAGCACGCCTCGGTCGCGCAGGTCCTTCAGCTCGCTGCCGCGGCGGATCAGACCGAGGAGTTCGTCGGTCGTGTAATCCAGCATCGAGAGGAAGTGCCTTGCGCTCATGATTCAGTACCTACTGCTTGTTCTCAGAGTTGCGACCGAGGGTCTGGCCGGCTTTTCGAGAAAAAACGGACTGAACCTGCGGCCTGACCGCATGCAGCGGAAATTTAGGGGGAAGACGCGATCCTATAAGGAAATTACGCATCCACGCAAGTTTGCCGCGGAGAGCCCCGCCGGGCCCGGTGACGGCGGGTTTCGGAACATTTCGCAAACGAACGGAAAGGTCCTATTGGGTCTGGCGAGCGGGACTACATAAATGCCCGCGTCTCCCTTGATAGCTTTTCGCCGCCGCCGAGTCCGGCGGCACAAGCCATTAGGAGAAGCTTTCAATGAAGAAACTATGGATGAGCACCGCCCTGGCAGCGGTGATCGTGACCGCCAGCGGTTGCACCAGCTACAACGTCAACCAGCCGTCGGCGCCCATGGATGGCGTGGTGAGCACCGACCTCAAGGCCGACGTCCGCGTCGGCGAGCCGATCACCGGCCAATCCTCGGTGAACATCCTGT
This sequence comes from Pseudomonas sp. AAC, assembly GCF_000725445.1. Taxonomy (NCBI): domain Bacteria; kingdom Pseudomonadati; phylum Pseudomonadota; class Gammaproteobacteria; order Pseudomonadales; family Pseudomonadaceae; genus Pseudomonas; species Pseudomonas sp. AAC. Next base: position 414,425 of record NZ_KL647099.1, read on the forward strand.
TCGGCTTCCTCAAGTTCGGCGGCGACAACCAGTTCGCCGACGGCGTGGCCTACGGCGGCACCGACGGCGGCTCGCTGCTGTCCTTCGACCCGGTGTCCAGCGTCAAGTCCGCCGCGGCCTTCAAGGCCGTCAAGAGCTCCGGCGCCGACCTGATCGTTGCGCCGCGCTACGAGGTGTCGGTACAGGACTACTTCGTGTTCAAGAAGGTCGACGTCAAGGTCACCGGCAACAAAGGCAACATCGCCGGCATCCGCTGATGCCGGCACGGTCGGCATCCCCCCTCTGCCGACCGTCGTCCCCTGGTGGAGGGCCGGCCTCGTGCCGGCCCGATTCACGTCTATATCCCTCGATTCACTGCACTTAGGCTTGTGGCGTTCGCCGCGGCGCGGTTCCATAGTGCTCGCTCTGGTAACGACCGGCCCATGAAGGCCGGCGCAACAACAAGAGGCGAGCCATGAGCAAGACCCTCCACCACCGTGCGTGCCACCTGTGCGAGGCCATCTGCGGCCTGACCATCGAAACCGAGGAGCAGCGCATCCTGTCGATCAAGGGCGATGCGCAGGACAGCTTCAGCCGCGGCCACATCTGCCCCAAGGCAGTGGCCCTGCAAGACATCCAGAACGACCCCGACCGCCTGCGCCAGCCGATGCGGCGGGTCGGCGGCGAGTGGCAGCCGATCGCCTGGGACGAGGCCTTCGAGCTGGTCGCCGCGCGCCTGGCGGAGATCCGCGAGCGCCACGGCAACGACGCGGTGGCCGTGTACCAGGGCAACCCCAGCGTGCACAACTACGGGCTGATGACCCACAGCAACTACTTCCTCGGCCAGTTGAAGACGCGCAACCGCTACTCGGCCACCTCGGTGGACCAGCTGCCGCACCACCTGGTCAGCCAGCAGATGTTCGGCCACGGCCTGCTGATCCCCATCCCGGACATCGACCACACCGACTTCATGCTGATCCTCGGCGGCAACCCGCTGGCCTCCAACGGCAGCATCATGACCGTGCCGGACGTGGAGAAACGCCTCAAGGCCCTGAGGGCCCGCGGCGGCCGCCTGGTGGTGGTGGACCCGCGGCGCACCGAGACCGCGGCGCTGGCCGACCAGCACCTGTTCATCCGTCCGGGGCAGGACGCGGCGCTGCTGCTGGGCATCCTCGACGTGTTGTTCGGTGAGCACCTGGGGCGCGCCAGCCACCTGCCGGTGGTTGGGCTGGAGGAGGTGCGCGCGGCGCTGGCGCCCTTCGGCGTCGAGGCCATGGCGCAGCGCTGCGGCGTGCCGGTGGCGAGCATCCGCGAGCTGGCCCGGGACTTCGCCGCCGCCGACAAGGCGGTGTGCTACGGGCGCATGGGCGTTTCCACCCAGCGCTTCGGCACCCTCTGCCAATGGCTGGTGCAACTGATCAACCTGGTCACCGGCAACCTCGACCGCGTCGGCGGCAGCCTCTGCACCACGCCGGCCGTGGACCTGGTGGCGAGCACTTCCGGCGGCGCCTTCGGCCGCTGGCGCAGCCGGGTGTCCGGCCTGCCGGAGTACGGCGGCGAGCTGCCGGTGGCGGCCCTGGCCGAGGAAATGCTCAGCGAGGGCGAGGGCCAGATCCGCGCGCTGATCACCGTGGCCGGCAACCCGGTGCTCTCCACCCCCAACGGGCGGCGCCTGGAGCAGGCCCTGGACGGCCTGGAGTTCATGCTCGCCATCGACCTCTACATCAACGAGACCACGCGCTACGCCGACCTCATCCTGCCGCCCACCGCGCCGCTGGAGCACGAGCACTACGACAGCACCTTCAACGTCTTCGCGGTGCGCAACGTCACCCGCTTCAACGAGGCGGTGCTGCCCAGGCCCGCCGGCGCGCTGCACGACTGGGAGATCTTCGTCGGCCTGGCCAAGGCCTATGCTGCGCGCCAGGGCACCGAGCTGAAGCCGACCGTGGCGCCGGAACAGATGATCGACATGGGCCTGCGCTTCGGTCCCTATGGCGATGCCAGCGAGCACAAGCTCAGCCTGGCGCGGCTGCGCGAGCATCCCCACGGCCTCGACCTGGGCCCGCTGCGGCCGAACCTGGCGGCGCGCCTGAAGACTCCCAGCCGGCAGGTGGAAGCCGCGCCGGCGTTGTTCCTCGCCGACCTCGGGCGCTTCGCCGACACCCCGGCGCCGGCCGAGGGCCAGTTGCTGCTGATCGGCCGCCGCCACGTGCGCAGCAACAACTCCTGGATGCACAACTACCACCGCCTGGTGAAGGGCAAGCCGCGCCACCAGTTGCTGATGCACCCCCGGGACCTGGCCAGCCGCGGCCTGGTGGACGGCCAGCGGGTGCGGGTGCGTTCGCGGGTGGGCAGCGTCGAGATCGAGGTGGCGGCCAGCGACGAGGTGATGGCCGGCGTGGTCAGCCTGCCCCACGGCTGGGGCCATGCGCGCCCCGGCGTGCAACTGGCCATTGCCAGCGAGCAGGGCGGCGCCAGCGCCAACGACCTGACCGACGAGCGCCACCTCGACGCGCTGTCCGGCAACGCCGCGCTCAACGGCGTGCCGGTGGAGGTGGAGGCGGCCTGAGTCGCGCGGCAAAGCCGAGCGCTGTGCTCGGCTTTCCGGTACACTGTCGGCAAAGTACCGGCTGCATTGCCGGGCAGTAGCGAAGTTCAGCCGAGGTTAGCCAATGGACATCATCGATACCATCAAAGAGCAGATCGCCAACAACCCCATCCTGCTGTACATGAAAGGTTCGCCGAACGCTCCGCAGTGCGGTTTTTCCGCCCGTGCCGCGCAGGTGCTGATGGCCTGCGGCGAGAAATTCGCCTACGTGGACATCCTGCAGAACCCGGAAATCCGCGCCAACCTGCCGAAGTACGCCAACTGGCCGACCTTCCCGCAGCTGTGGGTGGGGGGCGAACTGGTCGGCGGTAGCGACATCCTCGTCGAGATGTTCGAAAAGGGCGAACTGCAGCCGCTGATCAAGCAGGCCGTCGGCAAGACCGAAGCCTGATCGCAGGCGTAGTCGCCGTAGCGAAGAACCCCGCGCCAGCGCGGGGTTTTTCATTTGTGCGGAGAAAGGATTCGAACCGATGGACGACCGCAAGAGAGCCCGCGCGGCCCGCTGGGCCTGCGCCTTCTGCTTCGGCGCCGGCGGGCTGGTGCATGGCAGCGCCATGGGGCGCATCCCGGCGCTGAAGAACCTCGCCGGCGTCGACGAACAGGGCCTGGGCCAGGCGCTGCTGGGCGCCGGGCTCGGCGCATTGCTGGCGTTCTCCTTCGCCGGCTCCCTGGTGCGGCGCCTCGGCAGCCGGCGGGTGACCCTGGCCAGCGCCGCGGCGCTGCTGCTGGTGTTCCCGCTGCTGGGCCTGTGCCAGAGCTGGTGGGCGCTGGCTCTCGCGCTGCTGCTGGTAGGGCTGACCTTCGCCACCCTGGACGTGGCGATGAACACCCAGGCGGTGGAGGTGGAGCGCCTGCTGGGCCGGCCCTGCCTGTCCAGCCTGCATGGCATGTACAGCCTCGGCGGCCTGCTCGGCGCGCTGGGCGCGGCCTTGCTGGCGGGGTTCACACCGTTCTGGCACTTCAGCCTGCTCGCCGCGCTGGCGCTGCTGGCCCTGCCGCTGTTCGGCCGGCGCCTGCTGGAAGGGCGCAGCGAACCTCAGGCCGACGCGCAACCGCGCCGGCGGGGGCTCCGGCTGCCGCCGGCGGCGCTGGTCGGCCTGGGGCTGCTGACGCTCTGCGCCTTCGTCTCCGAAGGCGCGGTGGCGGATTGGAGCGCGCTGCTGCTGCACAGCGTGCTGGGCGCTTCGGAGCGGATGGCCGCGCTAGGCTTCGCCGCCTTCTCGGCGACCATGGTGATCGGCCGGCTGTTCGGCGACCGGTTGCGCGTGCATGTCGCCGACGTGGCCCTGGTGCGGGGGCTCAGCCTGCTGGCCATCGCCGGCATGCTGCTGGCGCTGTTCGGCGGCCGCGTCGAGTTCTCGGTGGCGGGCTTCGCCCTGGTCGGCCTGGGCCTGTCGGTGGTGGTGCCGATCCTCATCGGCGCGGCCGGCAACCGGCCGGGCGTGGAGGCATCGAGCGGGGTCGCGGCGGTGGCGTCGTTCGGTTATGGCGGGCTGCTTCTGGGGCCGCCGCTGATCGGCATCCTGGCCGAGCACATCGGCCTGCGCCAGGCGTTGCTGGTGGTGGTGGGGCTGTGCGCGGGGCTGCTGTTCTGGGCGCACCTGGTGCGCCGCCCGCAGCAGGCGGGGTAGGGAAGGGCGGGGGCGCCGCGCGAGGCGGCGCCCGCAACCGTCAGTCGTCTTCGTGCATGTGCGACTGCAGGTAGTTCTCCAGGCCGACCTTCTGGATCAGGCCGAGCTGGGTCTCCAGGTAGTCGATGTGCTCTTCCTCGGATTCGAGGATGTTCTTGAGCAGGTCGCGGCTGACGTAGTCATGCACGCTTTCGCAATGCACGATGGCGTCGCGCAGGTCCTTCGCGGCCTTGAGTTCCAGGTTCAGGTCGCACTGCAGCATTTCCTGGGTGTTCTCGCCGACCAGCAGCTTGCCCAGGTCCTGCAGGTTGGGCAGGCCCTCGAGGAAGAGGATGCGCTCGATGAGCTTGTCCGCATGCTTCATCTCGTCGATCGACTCGTGGTACTCGTGGGCGCCGAGGCGCTTCAGGCCCCAGTCGTTCCACATGCGCGAGTGCAGGAAGTATTGATTGATGGCGATCAGCTCGTTACCGAGGACCTTGTTCAGATGCTGGATGACTTTCTTGTCGCCTTTCATGCCGAGTCCTGCCGTGTGGAGTGGGTAGGACTGGAATTTTCGCCCTCTTATAACCGGATGTCAAACGTAAGCTATTGATTTAGTTATAAAAAGGAATATGAATACGAATGTTTTCATTCCGCAGTTAGACGCTAAATCCTTGAATTGCGGGCATAAAAAAACCGGGCCTGGGCCCGGTTCTTCTGGCGTATGCCGAATCGGCATCGCTCAACTGGCGGCATAGGCCAGCGAGTAGTTCATCGTTTGTGCGCCCTGCAGGTCGCCGAGGGTCTCGCGGACCACCTGCTTGGCGAGGCAGGCGCACTTGCCGCACTGAGTGCCGACGCCGGTGCTTTCACGCACTTCGCGGTAACTGCAGCATCCCTCATAGATCGCGTCGCGGATCTGGGTATCGGTAACACCTTGGCAGAGGCAGACGTACATGGATGGCACTACTGGTGTGGGGTTGTTGGCGTCGATACTAATGTTAATGAGAATGATTGTCAAAGCTTGAGAGAAGACTTTTTGGCGTGTCGACGAACGGTCTTTCGGGGGGGAAGGGCCCAATCGCGGACGGAGTCCGCTCCTACGGTTCCAGGAAGCATGGCTTTTCGTAGGATGGTGTTGAGCGAAGCGATACCCATCACCACGGCAGCATGGGTATCGCAAGCTCAACCCATCCTACGAAGAGCACCTCGGCGTAAGCCTGAGGTTCAGGGAGGTACGGGCGTAGGAGCGGACTCCGTCCGCGATGGGGTTCACCGGCCACGCCGGACGCCCCGGTGGCACGAACAGCCCCAGGCATCGATCCAATAAAAAAGCCCCGCATCGGCGGGGCTTTCTCATAGCAAAGGGCCAAGAACAAGGATCAGTCCTCATCCTCCATCCACCCACCGCATTCCTTCCAGCGGTTGACGATCCCGCAGAACAGCTCCGCGGTCTTCTCGGTGTCGTAGCGCGCCGAGTGCGCCTCGCGGTTGTCGAACTCCATGCCGGCGGCCTGGCAGGCTTTGGCCAGGACCGTCTGGCCGTAGGCCAGGCCGGCGAGGGTGGCGGTGTCGAAGCTGGAGAAGGGGTGGAACGGGTTGCGCTTGATCCCGGTGCGGTTCACCGCGGCGTTGAGGAAGCCCAGGTCGAAGCTGCTGTTGTGGCCGACCAGGATCGCCCGCTTGCAGCCGTTGGCCTTCAGCGACTTGCGCACGCCACGGAAGATCTCGGTGAGCGCCTGCTCCTCGGCCACCGCCATGCGCAGCGGGTGGTCGAGCTTGATGCCGGTGAACTCCAGGGCCGCCGGTTCGATGTTGGCGCCTTCGAAGGGCTCGACGCGGAAGAAATGGGTATGTTCCGGGAACAGGTAGCCGTTCTCGTCCATGCCGATGGTCACCGCGGCGATTTCCAGCAGGGCGTCGGTGGCGCAGTTGAAGCCGCCGGTCTCGACGTCCACCACCACCGGCAGGTAGCCGCGGAAGCGGCGCGCCATGGGGTGGCGCGGGCCGGGGGGAAAGTTGCCGTCGAACTCTTCTTCGTAATGCTCCTCGCTCATGCGCCGGCCTCCAGCAGGCGCCAGCGCAGTTTTTCGCCGGCGCGCAGGGGCACCACCTCATGGTCGCCGAAGGGCAGGCTGGCGGGCGCCTGCCACTCCTCGCGGACCAGGGTGATGCTGTCGGCGTTGCGCGGCAGGCCGTAGAAGTCCGGGCCGTGGAAGCTGGCGAAGGCTTCCAGCTTGTCCAGGGCGTTGCGCTGCTCGAAGGCCTCGGCGTACATCTCGATGGCGGCGTAGGCGGTGTAGCAGCCGGCGCAGCCGCAGGCCGCTTCCTTGGCGTGGCGGGCGTGGGGCGCCGAGTCGGTACCGAGGAAGAACTTCGGGCTGCCGCTGGTGGCGGCGTCGAGCAGGGCTTCCTGGTGCACGTTGCGCTTGAGGATCGGCAGGCAATAGAAGTGCGGGCGGATGCCGCCGACCAGCATGTGGTTGCGGTTGTACAGCAGGTGGTGGGCGGTGATGGTGGCGCCGACGTTGGCCGGGGCGGCCAGGACGAACTGCGCCGCATCGCCGGTGGTGATGTGCTCGAACACCACCTTGAGCGTCGGGAAGCGCTCGACCACGCGGGCCAGGTGCTCGTCGATGAAGCGCTTCTCGCGGTCGAACACGTCCACCTCGGCGCGGGTCACCTCGCCGTGCACCAGCAACGGCAGGCCGACCTCGGCCATGGCCTCGAGCACGTGGAAGATGTTGTCGATGCTGGTCACGCCGGAATCGGAGTTGGTGGTGGCGCCGGCCGGGTACAGCTTGGCCGCGTGGACGAAGCCGCTGGCCTTGGCGTTGCGCACGTCCTCGGCACTGGTGCGGTCGGTGAGGTAGAGCACCATCAGCGGTTCGAAGCGGCTGCCGGCCGGGCGCGCGGCGAGGATGCGCTGGCGGTAGGCGTCGGCTTCGCCGGCGTTGCGCACCGGCGGCACCAGGTTGGGCATGACGATGGCGCGGCCGAAGGTGCGCGCGGCATCGCCGACGGTCTGGGCGAGGGCGGCGCCGTCGCGCAGGTGGATGTGCCAGTCGTCGGGGCGCAGCAGGGTCAGGCGGTCGGACATGGGGATACCAGAGGACGATTTGCAGCGGAATTGAAGTGGGGAAATGCTACCGGAAAAGCCCGCCGCCGGCACTCGCTATCAAGTTTCGCCGGGACCGTCCGATATCTCCTGGGTACTTTCCAGCATTACCCGGAGCTGTCCGTGCGCCATTCCTACTTTCTCCTGCTCGGCCTGTGCGCCAGCCTGCCGGCCTGGGGGCTGACCTTCCAGACGCGCCTGGAGAACGCGCGCTGGACGGCGGCGGGCGACCAGTTCGAATGCCGCCTGTCGCAACAGGTGGACGGCTTCGGCGTCGGCGAGTTCGTCTGGCGCGCCGGCGAGCAGCCGACCTTCCGCCTCAAGCCGCAGCGCAACTGGGCCGGCGGCGGTTCGGCGACGCTCCTGGCGGCGGCGCCGCCGTGGCGGCCGACCCAGGGCGACATCAACCTGGGCTCGGTGGCCCTGGTCGCCGGCGATGTGCCCTTCACCAGCAGCCAGCAGCAGGCCGGGCGCCTGCTCGACGGCGTGCTGGAAGGGCGCAGCCCCGAGGTGCGCTTGCGCGCCATGGGCGGCCAGGACCTGCGGGTACGCCTGCTGCCGGCGCGTTTCGCCGATGGCTACGCGCAGTTGCAGGATTGCTCGACGAAGATGCTGCCGGTGAACTTCGAGCAGGTGCGCCAGGCGCAGGTCGGCTTCCCCGGCGGCGGCGACGCCCTGGACGCCGTGGCCCGCGCCAAGCTGGACATCGTCCTGCAGTACCTCAAGGCCGACCCGACGGTGAACCGCATCGAGCTGGACGGCCATTCCGACAACAGCGGCAACCGCCTGAGCAACCGCGACATCTCGCGGCGCCGCGCGGTGGCGGTGATGGAGTACCTCAAGGCCCACGGCGTGCCCGAGGAGCAGATCACCGTGCGCTTCTACGGCGAGCGCTACCCGCTGGTGAAGAACAACTCCGAGGCCAACCGCGCGCGCAATCGCCGGGTGACCCTGCACCTGTCCCGCGAGGCCGTGCCGGAAACCCCGCCGGCGCCCGCCGCCGCGCCCAGCGCGACGCCGCCCGCGCCGCCAGCCCCCGCGCCCGCTGCCCCGCAGGCCAAGACACCGGCCGGCAATGCCCCGGCCTCGGCGCCGCCGGGCCAGTCGCCAGCACGCGGCGCCTAGTCGCACTCACGATAGAATCTGTCGCTTTGTCGTCAAAAGCTGTCGCGCCTCTGTAATTTCCTGAAGCGCGGCAGTAGAATCGGGGGTTTTCGTGACAACCCCCCGTGGAGTGATGGCATGGCGGACGTGAAGAAGGTAGTCCTGGCGTATTCCGGTGGCCTGGATACCTCGGTGATTCTCAAGTGGCTGCAGGATACTTATAACTGCGAAGTGGTGACCTTCACTGCCGATCTCGGCCAGGGTGAAGAGGTCGAGCCTGCCCGCGCCAAGGCTAAGGCCCTGGGTGTGAAGGAAATCTACATCGAGGACCTGCGAGAAGAGTTCGTCCGCGACTTCGTCTTCCCGATGTTCCGCGCCAACACCATTTATGAAGGCGAGTACCTGCTGGGTACTTCCATCGCCCGTCCGCTGATCGCCAAGCGCCTGATCGAGATCGCCAACGAGACCGGCGCCGACGCCATCTCCCACGGCGCCACCGGCAAGGGCAACGACCAGGTGCGCTTCGAACTGGGCGCCTATGCGCTCAAGCCGGGCGTCAAGGTCATCGCCCCCTGGCGCGAGTGGGACCTGCTGTCCCGCGAGAAGCTGATGGACTACGCCGAGACCCACAGCATCCCGATCGAGCGCCACGGCAAGAAGAAGTCGCCGTACTCCATGGACGCCAACCTGCTGCACATCTCCTATGAAGGCGGCGTGCTGGAAGACACCTGGACCGAGCACGAAGAAGACATGTGGAAGTGGACCGTCTCCCCGGAGAAGGCCCCTGACGCCCCCACCTACATCGAGCTGACCTACCGCAAGGGCGACATCGTCGCCATCGACGGCAAGGAAATGACCCCGGCGCAGGTGCTGACCGAGCTGAACCGCATCGGCGGCGCCAACGGCATCGGCCGCCTCGACATCGTCGAGAACCGCTATGTCGGCATGAAGTCCCGCGGCTGCTACGAGACCCCCGGCGGCACCATCATGCTCAAGGCCCACCGCGCCATCGAGTCGATCACCCTGGACCGCGAAGTCGCTCACCTGAAGGACGAGCTGATGCCGCGCTACGCCAAGCTGATCTACACCGGCTACTGGTGGAGCCCGGAGCGCGAGATGCTGCAGCAGATGATCGACGCCTCCCAAGAGTACGTGAACGGCGTGGTGCGCCTGAAGCTGTACAAGGGCAACGTCATCGTGGTTGGCCGCAAGTCCGACGACTCGCTGTTCGACGCCAACATCGCGACCTTCGAGGAAGACGGCGGCGCCTACAACCAGGCCGACGCCGCGGGCTTCATCAAGCTCAACGCGCTGCGCATGCGCATCGCCGCGAACAAGGGCCGCAAGCTGTTCTGATAAGCTTGCCAGCCTGAGCCAGACAAGCCCCGGCCACGAGCCGGGGTTTGCTTTTATGCGCCCGAAACGGGCCGGATGAGGAGAACGACCCCCATGAGACTGCTGCATACCATGCTGCGCGTCGGCGATATGGACAAGTCCATCGCCTTCTACACCGAAGTCCTGGGCATGACCCTGCTGCGCCGCAAGGACTACCCGGACGGCCAGTTCACCCTGGCCTTCGTCGGCTACGGCGCCGAGGACGAGAACAGCGTCATCGAGTTGACCTACAACTGGGGCGTGGACAAGTACGAGCTGGGCACCGGCTACGGCCACATCGCCCTGGAAGTGGACGACGTCTACAAGGCCTGCGAGGACATCCGCTCGCGCGGCGGCAAGATCACCCGCGAGCCGGGCCCGATGAAGCACGGCACCAGCATCCTGGCCTTCGTCGAGGACCCGGACGGCTACAAGATCGAGCTGCTGTCGCCGCAGCGCAAGGACTGAGCCGGAAAAACGAAGCCCCGCCACGGCTACGGCGTTATCCGCCGAATCGCGGACAAGGTCCGCTCCTACCGCATGAGCGAGCATGGCTTTCGTAGGATGGTGTTGAGCGAAGCGATACCCATCACCGCAACCGCATGGGTTTCGCAAGCTCAACCCATCCTACGAAGAGCACTTCGGTGCAGCCTGTAAGACAGTTGTTCCTACAGGTTGATGCCGAACTTCCCGTCCATGCCGGACAGCCCCCTCTCCCGCTTGCGGGAGAGGGTTGGGGAGAGGGAACGGAGTCAGTCCGATGCACCGTTGCCGCCGGTGAACACCTTTCGCGGACAAGGTCCGCTCCTACCGCATGAGCGAGCATGGCTTTCGTAGGATGGTGTTGAGCGAAGCGATACCCATCACCGCAACCGCATGGGTTTCGCCAAGGCTCAACCCATCCTACGAAAAGCGTCTCGGCGCGGCCGGCAAGACAGTTGCTCCTACGACTCCAGGAAGCGCGGCTTTTCGTAGGATGGCGTTGAGCGAAGCGATACCCATCACCGCAACCGCATGGGTATCGCAAGCTCAACCCATCCTACGAAAAGCCCCTCGGCGTAAGCCTAAGGTTCAGGGAGGCACGGGCGTAGGAGCGGACTTTGTCCGCGATTGGGTTCACCGGCCACGCCGCACGCCCCGGAGGCACGAACAGCCAGAGGGCTGGGGCGAGGGGGCGGAGCCGGGATCAGGCGCCATGGCCGCGCCGGAAAAACGAAGCCCCGCCAAGTGCGGGGCTTTTTTCAGCTTGGGCGCAAGGCTCAGAGATCGAAATCGTAGTCCGACAGCTGGCGCTGCAGGCGGCGCTCTTCGAGGTAGTTGTCGATGATGCGGCGCTTGGTGAGGTTGGTCTTGGCGACTTCGACGACGGCTTCGACGCTGTCGTCGGCATCGTCGGTGCTCACTTCGTCTTCGAGCTCGAGATCTTCTTTATCGGCCATAACGATCACTCCAACGTGCGGGGTGTGCTTGGCGCCCCTTATAGCGACAAAGCTCGGGGCGGTAAAAAAGATTTTTTCAATGAGCAGCGATGCTTTTGACGATAGCACTCAATCGTCGGAAGTCTTGTGCTTGTACTCGCACAGGTCCTCGATGCGGCAGCTGCCGCACTGCGGCTTGCGCGCCTTGCAGACGTAGCGGCCATGCAGGATCAGCCAGTGGTGGGCGTCCAGCAGGTATTCCCTGGGCACGAACTTGAGCAGCTTGCGCTCCACCTCCAGGACGTTCTTCCCCGGCGCGATGTTGGTGCGGTTGGCGACGCGGAAGATGTGCGTGTCCACCGCCATGGCCAACTGGCGGAAGGCGGTGTTGAGCACCACGTTGGCGGTCTTGCGCCCGACGCCGGGCAGGGCCTCCAGGTCCTCGCGGTTCTCCGGCACCTTGCTGCCGTGCTTCTCGATGAGGATGCGGCAGGTCTCGATGACGTTCTTCGCCTTGCTGTTGTACAGGCCGATGGTCTTGATGTACTCCGACAGCCCGTCCACGCCCAGGGCGTAGATGGCTTCGGGGGTGTTGGCCACCGGGTAGAGCTTGGCCGTGGCCTTGTTCACCCCGACGTCGGTGGCCTGGGCGGAGAGGATCACCGCGATGAGCAACTCGAAGGGCGAGTCGTAGGCCAGCTCGGTCTTGGGGTCGGGGTTGTCTTCTCGCAGTCGGCGGAAAATCTCCGCGCGCTTGGCGGCATTCATTCGATCACTCCGGTCACGCGGACGCGCTGGCGCTCTGCGGCGGGTACGTTGCCCGCCTGCGCCTTGGCGCGTTCCGCCAGGCTTTCATCGATACGGTTCTTCAGGGCTATCAGCAGGCCCAGCAGGAGGAAGGCGCCGGGCGGCAGCACGGCGAGCAGAAAGCCCTGGTAGTCGGCTATCTGCAGCTTCCAGCCGGCGGCGGCCGGGCCGAACAGCAGGTTCATGTCGGCCAGCAGGGTGCCGTGGCCGATGAGTTCGCGCAAGGTGCCCAGCACCAGCAGCACCAGGGCGAAGCCGGTGCCGGTCATCAGGCCGTCGAAGGCCGCGCGGGCCACGCCGTTGCGCGCAGCGAAGGCCTCGGCGCGGCCGAGGATCACGCAGTTGGTGGTGATCAGCGGGATGAAGATGCCGAGGATCTGGTACAGCTCGTAGGTCCAGGCCTGCATCAGCAGTTCGATGCAGGTGGTCAGCGCGGCGATGATCAGCACGAACACCGGCAGCCGCACCGCCTCGCCGACCCAGCGGCGCGTCGCGGAGATGGCGGCGTTGGAGCAGGCCAGCACGAAGATGGTCGCCAGGCCCAGGCCGAGGGCGTTGACCATGGAGTTGCTGGTGCCCAGCAGCGGGCACAGGCCCAGCAGCTGGACCAGCCCGGGGTTGTTCCGCCACAGGCCCTGGCGGGCGATCTCGCGGTAGCTATTCATGTTGTTCGCCTCTGGCCGCCGGCGCGAGCAGCGCGGCCTTGTGCGCATCGAAATACTGCAGCGCCTTGTGCGTGGCCTTGACCACGGCGCGCGGGGTGACGGTGGCGCCGGCGAACTGGTCGAACCGGCCGCCGTCCTTCTTCACCTTCCAGCCGGCCTCGTCCGGGTCGGCCAGGGAGCGGCCGTCGAAGCCGTGCAGCCAGTCGCTCTTGCCCGGCTCGATCTTGTCGCCCAGGCCCGGGGTTTCCTTGTGCGCCACCACGCGCACGCCGAGCAGGCGGCCTTCGGCGCTGACCCCCACCAGCAGTTCGATGGCGCCGCTGTAGCCGTCCGGCGCGGTGGCCGGGAGTATGACGCCGGTGGCGCGGCCCTGCAGGCGGGCGACGAAGGCCTGGGCCGGCTGCGGCTTGCCCAGCAGCTTGGGCTCGAAGACTTCGACGGGGGCGTCCAGTGGGTGGTTGTCGTAGCTGCCCGGCGGCAGCAGTTCCAGCAGCAGGCGCCCGCGCGCCTCGCGCTGGGCCTGCTCGATGCGCGCCTGGGTGAACTGGTGGATCACCGCCACCAGGCCGACGCAGAGCACCGCGAAGGCCCCCAGCAGCAGGGCGTTCTTCAGCATGGAACGGCGGCTGTCGGCCATCTCATTCCCCCAGCTTGAAGCCGCGCTTGGGCTTCTTGTGCCCGTAGGTGCGCGGGCGGGTGTAGTAGTCGATGGTCGGCGCCGCCAGGTTCATCAGCAGCACGGCGAAGGCCACGCCGTCGGGGTAGCCGCCCCAGGCGCGGATCACGTAGGTGACGATGCCCACGCCGAGGCCGAACACCAGGCGCCCGCGGTTGCTGGTGGCGCCGGAAACCGGGTCGGTGACGATGAAGAACGCGCCGAGCATGGCCGCGCCGCTGAACAGGTGGAACAGCGGCGAGCCGTGGGAATCCGAGCCCGAGCCGTTCCAGAACAGCAGGCTCATGACGAACAGGCCGCCGAGCATGCCCACCGGCGCATGCCAGGTGAACAGCTTGCGCCAGAGCAGGAACAGGCCGCCGGCGAGGAAGGCCAGGTTGACCAGCTCCACGCCGCGCCCGCCGACATGGCCGAAGGCCGCGCTCTGCGTCACCAGTTCGTCGATGGTCAGGCTGTGGTTGTTCTTCAGCACGTCCAGCGCGGTGGCGCCGGCCCAGGCGTCCGGCGGCGGCGCGCCCAGGCCGAGGATGCGCGACAGGCCGTCGACCAGGCCGAGGCCGGCGTCGGGGCTGGGCCAGCGCGTCATTTCCAGGGGGAAGGACACCAGCACCACCACGTAGCCGAGCATCGCCGGGTTGAACGGGTTCTGCCCGAGGCCGCCGTACAGGTGCTTGCCGAACACCAGGGCGAAGGCGCTGGCCAGCAGGCTCAGCCACCAGGGCGCGTAGGGCGGCAGGGCCAGGGCCAGGAGCACGGCGGTGACCAGGGCGCTGCCGTCCTTGAGGAACACCGCCAGCGGGCGCTTGCGCAGGTGCAGCATCAGCGCCTCGGTGCCCAGGGCCACGGCGGAGCACCAGAGCAGGTTGAACAGGGTGCCGACGCCGTACAGGGCGATCAGCGCCAGGGCGCCCGGGGCCAGCGCGGCGAGCACTTGCAGCATGACCTTCTGCGTGCGATTGGCGCCGGTGGCGTGGGGCGAGGAAAAACGCGGCAGGGCCATGGGTCACTCCGTATCGCGCGCGGCCAGCGCGTTTTCCGCCGCCGCCAGGCGCTCGCGCGCGGCGGCCAGGCGGGCTTCGTCGGCGCCTTCGCGTTCGAGCTTCTTGAGGTCGGCGCGGGCGTAGGCCAGTTCGGTCTTGAGGGCGCGGGTGGCGGCGTCCACCGGGCGCTTGTCGATGCGTTGCAGGTCCGGCGCCGGCTTGCCGCTGGCGTCCTCGGCGGCGTGCAGCTGGCGCTCGGCCTCGGCCAGGGCTTCGCGCAGCAGGGCCAAGTCGGCTTCGCCGGCGCCGTCCTGCTCGGCTTTCCTCAGCTCGGCGCGGCGGGTGACCAGGGCGATCTTGGCTTTCTTCAGGTTCGCCATGCCGTCGCCGGCGGGCTCCGCCTTGGCTTCGGGCGCTGCCTGCAATTGCGCCAGGTGGCGCTCGGCCTGCTCGGCGGCTTCGCGCAGCTGGGCGAGGGTGGCCTGTTGCTGTTCGTCGGGCGCTTCGCCAAAGGCTTTCTCGGACTTCTTCAATTGGGCGCGGGCCATGGCGGCGTCGATCTTCGCCTTCTTCAGGACCGCTTCGTCGCCGATCGCTGGTTTGGGAGCGGCGGGGGCTGGTTCGGCTTCGGCGGCTTCCAGGGCCTGGCGGGCCTGCTCGGCGGCCTGGCGCAGCGTCTCGACCTGGGCGCGCAGTTGCTCGGTGTCGTGGGCGGCCAGTTGCTTCTCGGCCTTCTGCAGGGCGACGCGGGCCATGCTGGCTTCGATCTTCAGCCGCTTGAGGTCGGCGCCGGCGTTGCCCACGGCCTTCTCCGCCTTCACCCGTTCGATGACCGCTTGCGGTGCTTCCGCCACCGGCGCGGCAGCCTGGGCTTGGCGGGCGCGGGCGGCGCGTTCCAGGCGGGCCTGGCGTTCCTCGGCCTTGCGTTGCTCTTCGCGGCGCAGGCGTTCCTGGCGGTGCTCGAAGCGCAGGCGCGAGTGTTCGGCCTTCTGCTGTTTCAGCTGCAGTTCGCGGATGTCCGCCTTGGCCGCGCGGTAGTACTGCACCAGCGGGATGCTGGAGGGGCAGACGTAGGCGCAGGCGCCGCATTCGATGCAGTCGAACAGGTCGTAGGCCTGCAACTGCTCGTGGTCGTCGCCCCGGGCGAAGAAGCACAGCTGCTGCGGCAGCAGGCTGGCCGGGCAGGCCTGGGCGCAGTCGCCGCAGCGGATGCACGGCAGCGCCGGCGGTGGTTCCGGCAGCTCCTCGGCGCTGGCGGCCAGCAGGCAGTTGGCGGTCTTGATCAGCGGGGCCTGCAGGTCGCCGAGGGTGATGCCCATCAGCGGGCCGCCCATGACCAGGCGGCCGAGCCGGCCGCGATCCAGCCCGGCGAATTCCAGCAGTTCGCCGATCGACGTGCCGAGCAGCGCCTCGACGTTCATCGGCCGCGCCAGGGCGGCGCCGGTCAGGGTGGTGATGCGCGAGATCAGCGGGCGCCCGAGGATCAGCGCGTCACGCAGCGCCACGGCGGTGCCGACGTTGACGCAGACCATGCCGATGTCCGCCGGCAGGCCGCCGCTGGGCACCTCGCGGCCGCTGAGCAACTGGATCAGCTGGCGTTCGCCGCCGGAGGGGTATTTGGTCGGGATCACCCGCAGTTCGATGGCGCGCTCGCCGATGGCCTGGCGCAGGGCCTCGATGGCCTGGGGCTTGTCATCCTCGATGCCGAGCAGCACCTGCTGCGGCTGCAGCAGGTGGATGAGAATCTCGATGCCTTCCACCAGCTCGGCGGCGCGTTCGCGCATCAGCATGTCGTCGGCGCTGATGTAGGGCTCGCACTCGGCGCCGTTGATCACCAGGGTGTGCAGGTCTTCGGCGGCGCGGGCGGCCAGCTTGGCAGCGGTGGGGAAGCCGGCGCCGCCGAGCCCGGCGATGCCGGCCTGGCGGATGCGCTCCAGCAGGGCGGCGGGGCTTTCCTGGCGGTAGTCGGGGCAGGGCTGCAAGGGCGCCCATTCGTCCAGTCCGTCGGCGTCGATGACGATGGCTTCGGCCAGCAGGCCTGAAGGGTGTGGATAAGGCTGCTCGCCGATCGCCACCACAGTGCCGGAGGTCGGCGCATGCACGGCGGCACTGATGGCGCTGCCGGGGCTGGCGATCATCTGGCCCTTGAGCACGCGCTCGCCGACGTCCACGCAGGGCAGGGCCGGCGCGCCGGTGTGTTGCTGCAGCGGCAGGATCAGCCGGCTGGGCAGTGGCGCGCGGACGATGGGGCCGGCGGTGGATTGCGCCTTGTTGGTCGGCAGATGCAGGCCGCCGGGGAAGTCCCAGGCCTTGGCGTTCATGCGGCCTGCTCCCGGTCGCTGGCGATCAGCCGGGCATCGGGCAGCGGCCATTTCCAGTCGCGCACGCCGACTTCCAGGTCGAGCATGTCGATGCAATCCACCGGGCAGGGCTCGACGCACAGGTCGCAGCCGGTGCATTCGGCGGCGATCACCGTGTGCATCTGCCGCGCGGCGCCGACGATGGCGTCCACCGGGCAGGCCTGGATGCACTTGGTGCAGCCGATGCACTCGGCCTCGCGGATGAAGGCCACGCGCGGCGGGGTTTCCTCCGGCGCGTCCAGGGGCGGCGCCTCGACGTCGAGCAGGTCGGCGAGGGCGGCGATGGTGGCGCTGCCGCCGGGCGGGCACTTGTTGATCGCGTCGCCCTGGGCGATGGCTTCGGCGTAGGGCTTGCAGCCGGCATAGCCGCACTGCCCGCACTGGGTCTGCGGCAGCAGGGCGTTGACCTGTTCGGCCACCGGGTCGCCCTCGACGCGGTAGCGCACCGCCGCGTAGCCGAGCAGGGCGCCGCTGGCCAGGCACAGGGCCAGCAGCACACCGACCGCGAGCAGCACGGCAGTCATAGCTTGATCAGCCCGGTGAAGCCCATGAACGCCAGGGACATCAGCCCGGCGGTGATCATGCCGATGGCCGCGCCCTGGAACGGCTTGGGCACGTCGGCGATGGCGATGCGCTCGCGCAGGGCGGCGAACAGCACCAGCACCAGGGAGAAGCCCAGCCCGGCGCCGAAGCCCTGCACGCTTGACTGCAGGAAGCCATACTCGGGCTTGTTGGCGTTGAGCAGGGCCACGCCGAGGACGATGCAGTTGGTGGTGATCAGCGGCAGGAAGATGCCCAGCACGCGGTACAGCAGCGGGCTGCTCTTCTTCACCAGCAGCTCGGTGAACTGCACCACCACGGCGATCACCAGGATGAAGCCGATGGTGCGCAGGTACTCCAGGTCCAGCGGCCGCAGCACGTAGCGCTGCAGGATGTAGCTGCAGATCGAGGCCAGGGTCAGCACGAAGGTGGTGGCCAGGGCCAGGCCGATGGCCGTCTCGATCTTGCGCGACACGCCCATGAACGGGCACAGGCCGAGGAACTGCACCAGCACGAAGTTGTTGACCAGGATGGTGCTGACCAGGATCAGGGCGAGTTCGGTCATGGCCGGGCGCCTCGGGCCGGGCGGTGGCGGAGCTTGGGCATGCTCAGATTCCCGTGATCAGCAGGTCGATGGCGGCGATGATGTCCAACCGCAGGTGCGCCAGGCTGCCCACCGGCTCGCCCAACTCGCGGCGCGCCACACCGGCCATCTGCGGGGTGAGCAGCAGCAGCGTTTCGCCCCCCACCGTCACCTCGGGCATCAGCCGGTCGATGCCGGCCAGGCCCTTGCCGCGGCTGAGCGGGATCACCACGCGGGTGTTCAGCGAGGCGAGCAGGTCGCTCTGCACGTCCAGCAGCAGCGGGATGTCCTCGCGGCTGCGCGGGCTGGGGTTGCGGTACAGGTCGAACTGCGGCATCAGAAGCTCCGCAGGTCGTCGGCGAACACGCCGGCACCGTCCACATGCTGATTGTAGGCGTCGATGGCCTGGCGGTTCTGTTCCAGCCAGCGTTGCCGCAGGCGTTCGCGCACCACGTCGGCCAGCGCTTCCTCCAGCACCGCCGAGAGGTTCACGTCCAGCTCGCGGGCCTGCTTGAGCAGGTCGCTGTTCAGGCTGAGGTTGGTGGCTTTCTTCGGGGCTTGGGGATCGTAGGTCGTGTGCATGGGAACCTCTGAGGCGGATGCGCATAGGTTATGCGCATGGTCGTACCCGGGCAAGGCAGAAACGACGACGCCGGCCCTGGGGCCGGCGTCGCGTTCGGTGTTTGCCGCTTACTTCACGCGCTGGCCCGGCTTGGCGCCGCTGTCCGGGCTGAGCAGGTAGATTTCCTCGCCGCCGGGGCCGGCGGCCAGGACCATGCCTTCGGAGACGCCGAACTTCATTTTGCGCGGGGCCAGGTTGGCCACGTACAGGGTCAGGCGGCCTTCGAGCTTGCTCGGGTCCGGGTAGGCGCTCTTGATGCCGGAGAACACGTTGCGCTTCTCGTCGCCGATGTCCAGGGACAGGCGCAGCAGCTTGTCGGCGCCCTCGACGAACTCGCACTTCTCGATCAGCGCGATGCGCAGGTCGATGGCGGCGAAGGCGTCGAAGTTGATTTCCGCGGCCAGCGGGTCCTTCACCAGTTCGCCGTTGCCAGCGGGTTTGTTGGCGGCGGCGAGGTCTTCCTTGGAGGCTTCGATCATGGCTTCGATTTTCGCGGGCTCGATACGGGTCATCAGCGGGTTGAACGGGTTCAGCTGGTGGTTGGCCAGCAGTTGCTCGTGGTCGCTCCACTTCAGCGGGGCGACGTTGAGGAAGGCTTCGGCGGCCTCGGCCAGCTTCGGCAGCACCGGCTTGAGGAAGATCACCAACTGGCGGAACAGGTTCACGCCCAGGGCGCAGATGGCCTGGACCTCGGCCTGCTTGCCTTCCTGCTTGTTCAGCGCCCAGGGCGCCTTGTCGGCGATCCAGGCGTTGGCCTGGTCGGCCAGGGCCATGATTTCGCGCATGGCGCGGCCGAAGTCGCGGGCTTCGTAGGCGGCGGCGATGCTCGGCGCGGCGGCCTTGAAGGCTGCGACCAGTTCCGGCGCCGGGTCGGCGTCCACCAGCACGCCGGCGTTGCCCTTGTGGATGAAGCCGGCGCAGCGGCTGGCGATGTTGACCACCTTGCCGACCAGGTCGGAGTTGACCTTCTGCACGAAGTCCTCGAGGTTCAGGTCGAGGTCGTCGACGCCGCGGCCGAGCTTGGAGGCGTAGTAGTAGCGCAGGTATTCCGGGTCCAGGTGGTCCAGGTAGGTGCGCGCCTTGACGAAGGTGCCGCGGGACTTGGACATCTTCTGCCCGTTGACGGTCAGGTAGCCGTGCACGTTCAGCGCGGTGGGCTTGCGGTAGCCGGCGCCTTCGAGCATGGCCGGCCAGAACAGCGCGTGGAAGTTGACGATGTCCTTGCCGATGAAGTGGTACAGCTCGGCCTTGGAATCCTTGTTCCAGAAGGTGTCGAAGTCCAGCTCCGGGCGGCGCGCGCAGAGGTTCTTGAAGCTGGCCATGTAGCCGATGGGCGCGTCCAGCCAGACGTAGAAGTACTTGCCCGGGGCCTCGGGGATCTCGAAGCCGAAGTAGGGCGCGTCACGGGAGATGTCCCATTCCTGCAGGCCGGCGTCCAGCCATTCGGCGATCTTGTTGGCCACCGACTCCTGCAGCGCGCCGCTGCGCGTCCACTGCTTGAGCATGGCGTCGAAGTCCGGGAGCTTGAAGAAGTAGTGCAGCGACTCCTTGAGCACCGGGGTGGCGCCGGAGATGGCCGACTTCGGGTCCTTCAGCTCGGTGGGCGAGTAGGTGGCGCCGCAGGCTTCGCAGTTGTCGCCGTACTGGTCGGCGGTGCCGCACTTCGGGCAGGTGCCCTTGATGAAGCGGTCGGCCAGGAACATCTGCTTTTCCGGGTCGAAGTACTGGGTCACCGGGCGCGTGGCGATGTGCCCGGCGTCGCGCAGCTTCAGGTAGATGGCCGAGGACAGCTCGCGGTTCTCTTGCGAATGGGTCGAGTAGTAGTTGTCGAAGTCCACCAGGAAGTCGGCGAAGTCGGTCATGTGCTCGGCGCGCACGGCGTCGATCAGCTGTTCCGAGGTGATGCCTTCGCGCTCGGCGCGCAGCATGATGGCCGAGCCGTGGGCATCGTCCGCGCAGACGTACACCGCCTGGTTGCCACGCATCTTCTGGAAACGCACCCAGATGTCGGTCTGGATGTATTCCAGCATGTGGCCCAGGTGAATGGAGCCGTTGGCGTAGGGCAGGGCGCTGGTGACGAGGATCTGGCGGTTTTCGGACATGATGCTCAGGCCATTGGGGTAAATCGAGGGAAGTCGGTAACTATAACAGGCTGCAGGCAGCAGGCTATAGGCTACAGGTAGGAGCGAAGAGCGATCGGTGCCTGAAGCCCGAAGCCTGAAGCCTGAAGCCTGAAGCCTGAAGCCCGAAGCCTGCAACCTATAGCCTGCCGCTGCTGTTAATATTCCCGCCTACCGTGCTCAGCCTTTTTTCGGGAGAACCCATGAGCGTCGTCACCCGCGCCACGGTGGAGGCCGTCCTCCGCCAGATCACCGACCCGCATACCGGCCAGAACCTGCTCGACGCCGGCTACCTGCGCGACCTCGACATCCAGGGCGGGCGCATCGCCCTGGGCCTGGAGCTGGGCTACGCCTGCGGCCTGTTCAGGAATGGCCTGGCGCAGACCGTGCAGATGGCCCTGGAAGCCCTCGACGGCGTGGACTCGGCCCAGGTGAAGGTGGACGTGAAGATCGCCGCGCACAAGGCCCAGGCCCAGGTGCCGGGCATGAGCAACGTGAAGAACATCATCGCCGTGGCCTCCGGCAAGGGCGGCGTGGGCAAGTCCACCACCGCCGCCAACCTGGCCCTGGCGCTGGCCCGCGAAGGGGCCAAGGTGGGCATCCTCGACGCCGACATCTACGGCCCCAGCCAGGGCATCATGTTCGGCATTCCCGAGGGCACCCGGCCGAAGGTGCGCGAGCAGAAGTGGTTCGTGCCGCTGGAGGCCCATGGCGTGGAAGTCATGTCCATGGCCTTCCTCACCGACGACAACACTCCTGTGGTGTGGCGCGGGCCGATGGTCTCCGGCGCGCTGCTGCAACTGATCACCCAGACCGCCTGGAACGACCTGGACTACCTGGTGATCGACATGCCGCCGGGTACCGGCGACATCCAACTGACCCTGGCGCAGAAGGTCCCGGTGGCCGGCGCGGTGATCGTCACCACCCCGCAGGACCTGGCCCTGCTCGATGCCAGGAAGGGCGTGGAAATGTTCCGCAAGGTCAACATCCCGGTGCTGGGCGTGGTGGAGAACATGGCGGTGCACATCTGCTCCAACTGCGGCCACGCCGAGCACCTGTTCGGCGAGGGCGGCGGCGAGAAGCTGGCGGCGCAGTACGGCGTGGAACTGCTGGCTTCGCTGCCGCTGTCCATGGCCATCCGCATGCAGGCCGACGGCGGCAAGCCGACGGTGATCGCCGACCCGGAAAGCCAGCTGGCGATGATCTACCAGGAAATGGCCCGCTGCGTGGGCGCGCGCATCGCCCTGAGCGAGAAGGACGCGCCGGCGATGCCGAGCATCTCCATCAGCGAGGACTGATCAAGGGCGCGGCCTGGCGGCCGCGCTCGTCATTTGCCGGACGCCATGGCCGCGGTGGCCTCAGTTGACCTTCAGCTTGCCGCCACGGCCCAGCCCGCCCTCGACGTTCTGGGCCTTGTAGTCCTGCAGGGACACGACCATCTTGTTCCAGGCATCGATGAAGGCGACCACCGTGGCCTTGCCTTCGGGCGTGCGGGAAAAGCCGCCCAGCCCCCCGCCGACGCCACCGCCGAAGCCGGCCAGCGCGGCTCCGTAGTTGGTCGCGGTCGAGTTGCCTTCGGCTGCGGCGATCTGCACCGAGGAGCGAATGTCGAACAGCGAGAGCGTGACCACCGAGGCCTTGGTTTGCAGCGCGCCGGCGAGTTGGCCGATGGTGGCGTTGCCGATCAGGCCGCCGAGGGTTCCGGCCAGGCCGCCGATGGCGGAGTCGTTGATGATGATCTGCGGTTCCAGGTAATAGTCGGCGGCGACCCGCTGGCCCTTGTGCTGTTTAGAACCGGCGCGGTATTCGCCGGATAGCCGCTGTATCTCGGTGATGCGCGAGAGGCGGGCGTCGGATCGCTGGTTGCCGATCGAGGTGATGACGAAGCAGTTCGATTGCTGTACCGCCAGGCGCAGCAGGGGTTCGATGGAGGTCATCTGCGTGGCGCTGCCGAAGGGGCCGTACCAGTCGGCCTCGCGCCCGTCGTCCACGGCGATGGTGCCCAGTGGCCTGTCGCAGCGCTGCAGCGATTGCTGCGCGCCGTTGCTGTTGCCGCCGGCCGCCGCGCCGGAAACCCCGGCATGCTGTCCCCCCGGCGAGAGCAACCCCCCGCCCAGTGCCGCGCATCCATTCAATGTGCCGGCAATGGCCGCGCCCAGCATGTATTTAACAATGCTCTTCGATTTTGATTTCATGTTGTTTTGCCGTTTGGTGTTGGGGGGTGTTTGTTCTTCTGCCAGTTGCCGTTGCGGAAACTTTCGACTTGTGACTTCCAGCTAGCGCCAGTGCCAGTTGTCATCCCGCCAATAACTGCGATAGGGATAGGCCGAGTACCAATAGCGCAGGGTCATTTCCCGCCAGTCGTTCTTCCACTTGAAATAGGCGGCTTCGGAACTTTTGGCGGCGCGGGCCTGGGCCAGGAGTTGCATCGACTCCTGGTCGCCTCGGCCCGCGGCCATCGCCAGCCATTTCTCGGCTTCCTGCGGGTCCGCGCCCATTTCCTCGAGGCCGCCCAGGTAGAGGCCGCCGAGGGCCTTCTGCGCCTCCAGGTCCCCGCGCTCCGCGGCGCTGCGCATCCACTGCAGCGCCTGGTAGCTGTCCTGGGCCACGCCATCCCCGCGGAAATAGCGCAGCCCCAGGTCGTAGGCCGCGCGCGGGTCGCTGGCGGCGAGGGACAGGAGCGCGCTCGAGGCTCGGTCCGCGTCGATATCCGTGGGGTTATTGCCGGCAACTGAGGATGACGCTGGGGGCTGTTGTGCTCCACAGCCTTGTTCATCGCAAACCGGCTTCGGGTCGTTTGTCGTGCATGCAATCAGCAACAAGGGAAACAGCAGGAGGGGAATCTTTGGATTCATGGGAGTTCCCTGCGGGGCGTTTATTGTGATTTCCGCTGTAGGCAACTTATGGCGGGGCAGGGGACAAAGTATCTTTCACGTCCGGTTCAAGGTGCAGGTGAGGTTTCTTTTGAGTCTTGTGAGATTTTTCTTAAAAATTCGGAAGTATCT
Organism: Pseudomonas sp. AAC; assembly: GCF_000725445.1. NCBI lineage: Bacteria > Pseudomonadati > Pseudomonadota > Gammaproteobacteria > Pseudomonadales > Pseudomonadaceae > Pseudomonas > Pseudomonas sp. AAC. Next base: position 437,997 of record NZ_KL647099.1, read on the forward strand.
CGGCAATATCTGAAATACGCGTTGGCCCACCACTCTCGTGGACTGCATTCGTGCATTGCTGGAAGGTCTTCGGCGGGCCTGTGCGCAACGTGTTCTCGACGTTGGTCATGCAGCCTTTGCTGCCGACGGGCGCTGCCGGTAAGATTCGCGTTTCTTTTTCAGCAGCTACGGGACGCCCGCCATGAGCATTAAATCGGACAAGTGGATTCGCCGCATGGCCCTGGAGCACGGGATGATCGAGCCCTTCGTCGAGCGCCAGGTGCGCGGCGCCGACGACAGCCGGGTGATCTCCTACGGCGTCTCCAGCTACGGCTACGACGTGCGCTGCGCGGCCGAGTTCAAGGTGTTCACCAACATCCACTCGGCGGTGGTGGACCCGAAGAACTTCGACGAGAAGAGCTTCGTCGACATCAACAGCGACGTCTGCATCATCCCGCCGAACTCCTTCGCCCTGGCGCGCACCGTGGAGTACTTCCGCATCCCCCGCGACGTGCTGACCATCTGCCTGGGCAAGAGCACCTACGCGCGCTGCGGCATCATCGTCAACGTCACCCCGCTGGAGCCGGAGTGGGAAGGCCACGTGACCCTGGAGTTCTCCAACACCACCAATCTGCCGGCGAAGATCTACGCCCACGAGGGCGTGGCGCAGATGCTGTTCCTGCAGTCGGACGAGGCTTGCGAGGTGTCGTACAAGGATCGTGGGGGCAAGTACCAGGGGCAGACTGGGGTGACGCTGCCCAAGGCTTGAGGCTTGAGGCTTGAGGCTTGAGGCTTGAGGCTTGAGGCTTGAGGCTTGAGGCTTGAGGCTTGAGGCTTGAGGCGATGCGAGAAACCGGGCTTTGGCCTAATGCCAGTCAGTTAAGGCTGACACATTGACCTTTAGTCTGCAGGCCGCAAAATCCGATGCTTGGAAACGAGCATCGGATTTTTTATGCGCCTGTCACAAGCCCTGTCCCTCACTCACGAAATGGCATCGCGGCCTCATGCGCTGGAGGGGCTGGGAGCTTTGCTCGATCCAGACATCGTGAAACAGGCTTTCGAGACTGCAGGTGTCTCGACCATTCGCAAGCGTCGTCTTCCGCTTGAAAGCCTGGTGTGGTGCATCATCGGCATGGCGTTGTTCCGCCGGATGTCGGCTTGGGATGTCGTGAACCACATGGACATCATGCTACCGGGCAAGCGGCCGCTGGTGGCGCCCAGCGCTGTTGTGCAAGGGCGGCAGCGGCTGGGTAGCGAAGCTGTACGCGAAGTCTTTACGCTGACCCAGCAGCGATGGCACGAAGAAACCAAACATCCGCAGTGGTTGGGATTGACGCTGCTTGGCGTGGACGGCGTTGTCTGGAATACGCCTGATACCGCAGAAAATCGTGCGTGCTACGGCAGCGCGACCAACCAGCATGGTGACGGCAGCTTTCCTCAAGTTCGGATGGTCTGTCAGATGGAGCTGACCAGCCATCTACTGATAAGCAGCACTTTCGAGGGCTATCACAGTAGCGAAATGAAGCTGGCAGAACAGCTGATCGCCACCACGCCGAATCATTCGTTGACCCTGTTCGACAAAGGTTTCTACTCGTTGGGCTTGCTGCATCACTGGCAATCGCACGGCGAGCATCGACACTGGCTGATCCCTTTGAAAAAGGGCACTCAGTATGAGGTAGAGCACAAGCTTGGGCGCAATGATGCCCAGGTCGTTCTGCGTACATCGCCTCAGGCTCGCAAACAATGGCCAGACTTGCCGTTGGAAATTCGAGCGAGGTTGCTGAGCAAAACGATCAAAGGAAAGGTGGTGAGCGTCTTGACCTCAATGACCGATCCGCTGCGTTTCCCTGGCGATGAGATCGTCGATCTTTACAGTCAGCGCTGGGAAATCGAACTGGGCTATCGGGAGATCAAGCAAGGACTTTTGGGCGGCGAATACACCCTGAGAAGCAAGACTCCGGAGATGATTGCGCAAGAACTGTGGGGCGTGCTGCTGGGCTACAACCTGTTACGTTATCAGATGGTACAGATGTCGAGGCAGTGCCCGGGGGTATACCCATGCGAAATGAGTTTTACCGCCTGCAGTTGGGCAATCCTGGGCTTGCTGCATGGCACGTCGCTGAACCATCCCGGTAACTTGCCAGGATTTCTGGCAGATTTGCAGGCCTCAGCGGCGCAGTATGTCCTACCTCATCGGCGACCTGATCGCTGGTTCCCGAGAACGGTGAAGCAGCGACCAGCAAAATATTCGACACGAAAATGAAAATGCCAGTCAGCTTAACTGACTGGCATTAGGCTTTGGCCCGGTTTTTTGTTGCCGGCTGACTCTTGACCTTCAGCCTGCTCAGGACAAGCCCTCTCTCCCTTCAGGGAGAGGGCTGGGGAGAGGGGACGGACTTCGACGACACTCCGGCGCTGGGACTTGGCCCCGTTCCCCCTCCCTAACCCTCCCCCGCAAGCGGGAGAGGGGACCGTTCGGTGTGAAGCGGGGCTACGGAGCTCCCTGCGAGACTATGGCGTTGCCGGCTGACTCCTGATCTTCAGCCTGCTCAGGACAGGCCCCCTCTCCCTCTGGGGGAGGGCTGGGGTGAGGGTGACGGACTTCGACGATACGCCGGCGCTGGGCTTGGCCCCCTCACTTCAAATTCCCACTGAGAAACTGCCGCAACCGCTCGCTCTTCGGCTGGCCCAGCACCTCCTGCGGCGGCCCCTGTTCCTCGACGCGGCCCTGGTGGAGGAACAGCACCTGGCTGGAGACCTCGCGGGCGAAGGCCATTTCGTGGGTCACCAGGATCATGGTGCGGCCTTCCTCGGCCAGGGCCTTGATCACCTTGAGCACCTCGCCCACCAGTTCCGGGTCCAGCGCCGAGGTGGGTTCGTCGAACAGCATGATCTCCGGCTCCATCGCCAGGGCGCGGGCGATGGCCACGCGCTGCTGCTGGCCGCCGGAGAGGAAGGCCGGGTACTTGTCCTCCACCTGGGTCGGCAGGCCGACCTTGGCCAGGTAGCTGCGCGCGCGTTCCTCGGCTTCCTTGCGCTCCACGCCCAGGACGCGGCGCGGGGCCAGGGTGACGTTCTCCAGCACCGTCATGTGGCTCCACAGGTTGAAGTGCTGGAACACCATGGCCAGGCGCGTGCGGATGCGCTGCAACTGCGCCGCGTCGGCCACGCGCATGCCGCCGGGGCTGGCGACCATGCGGATTTCCTCGCCATCCAGGCTCATGCGGCCTTCGTCGGGCTGTTCGAGGAAGTTGATGCAGCGCAGGAAGGTGCTCTTTCCCGAGCCGCTGGCGCCGATCATGCTCACCACGTCGCCGGTGCGGGTCTCCAGGGACACGCCCTTGAGCACCTCGTTGTCGCCGTAGCGCTTGTACAGGCCTTCGATCTTCAGTGTGGTCATGGAGTCCTCAGGTTACGACCGCCGCGCGGCCGGGATGGGTTCAGCCATGGCTGGGGCCGAGGAAGGCCAGCCAGCGGCGTTCGGCGAGGCGGAACAGGCCGACCAGGGTGAAGGAGGTCACCAGGTACAGCGCCGCGGCTATGCCGAAGGACTGGAAGGAGAGGAAGGTGGCGGCGTTGGCGTCGCGGGCGATCTTCATGATGTCCGGCACCGTGGCGGTGAAGGCCACGGTAGTGGAGTGCAGCATGAGGATCACCTCGTTGCTGTAGTAGGGCAGCGCGCGGCGCAGCGCCGAGGGCATGATCACGTAGCGGTACAGGCGCCAGCCGCTCAGGCCGTAGGCGCGGGCCGCTTCCACCTCGCCGTGGGCAATGTTGCGGATGGCCCCGGCGAATATCTCGGTGGTGTAGGCGCAGGTGTTCAGGGCGAAGGCCAGCAGCGTGCAGTTCAGGCCGTTGCGGAAGAAGGCGTCGAGGATCGGCTGCTCGCGCACCGCCGCCACGCTGTAGATGCCGGTGTAGCAGACCAGCAACTGGATGTAGAGCGGCGTGCCGCGGAACACGTAGGTGTAGAACTGCACCGGCCAGCGCAGCAGCGGGTTGCGCGAGACGCGGGCGATGGACAGGGGAATGGCGAAGGTGAAGCCGAAGGCGATGGACACCGTCAGCAGCCAGAGCGTCATGGCCAGGCCGGTGATGTGGTAGCCGTCGCTCCAGAGGAAGGCCTTGCCGTACTGCTGCAGCAACTCGATCATCGCAGGGCCTCGCGCACGCCGATGGCGTAGCGGCGCTCAAGGGCGTTGAGCACGATGTTGGAGACGGTGGTGAAGAGCAGGTAGATGGCCGCCGCCACCAGCAGGAAGAACAGCAGGCGGTAGCTGCTCTTGCCGGCGTCCTGGGCGGCGCGCACCACGTCGGAGAGGCCGATGATGGAGACCAGCGCGGTGGATTTGATCAGCACCATCCAGTTGTTGCCCACCCCCGGCAGGGCGAAGCGCATCATCTGCGGGAAGAGCACGAAGCGGAAGCGCTGCAGGCGCGTCAGGCCGTAGGCGCTGGCCGCCTCCAACTGGCCGCGCGGCACGGCGAGGATGGCGCCGCGGAAGGTCTCGGTGAAGTAGGCGCCGTAGATGAAGCCGAGGGTGATGATGCCGGCGCTGAAGGGGTCGATCTCGATGTAGTCCCAGTCCATGTAGTCGGTCAGGTCCGCCAGCCAGGTCTGCAGGCTGTAGAAGATCAGCAGCATCAGCACCAGGTCGGGCACCCCGCGGATCAGCGTGGTGTAGCAGGTGGCGGGGAAGCGCAGCAGCCTGGAGCCGGACAGCTTGGCGCTGGCGCCCAGCAGGCCGAGGGTCACCGACAGCAGCAGCGAGCAGATCGACAGCTTGACGGTCATCCAGGTGCCGTCGAGGAGGATGGAGCCGTAACCCTTGAGGCTCATGGTCTCGGCCAGGGTACGGAAGAAGTCCTGGAGCATGCGCAGGAAACTCCTTGTGCCTTGTCAGCAGAATAGACCGCACCCGGCCGTCTTGACGGCAGCCGGGTACGGTGGGCGCGGGTCAGTCGTTGTAGATGTCGATGTCGCCGAAGTATTTCTTCTGCAGCTTGTCGTAGGTGCCGTCGGCGTGGATCGCCTTGATGCCCTTGTTGATCATCTCGCGCAGTTCGTTGTTGCCCTTCTTGATGCCGATGGCGATGTCGGCCGGCATCAGCGGATCATGCACCGGCTTGCTGATCTCGAAGCCCTTGCCCTGGTCGGTGGTGAGGAAGCCCTGCTCGGCCTGCAACATGTCCTGCAGCGATACGTCCAGGCGCCCGGACACCAGGTCGGCGTAGACCTGGTCCTGGTTCTGGTAGCTCTTCACGTTGACCCCGGCCGGCTCCAGCTTGGCCTTGGCGAAGGTTTCCTGGATGGTGCCCTGCTCGACGCCGACGGTCTTGCCCTTGAGCGATGCGGCGGTGGCCTCCAGGCCCGAACCCTTCTTGCTGATCATCGCGGTGGGGCTGGTGAACAGCTTGTCGCTGAAGTCGATTTCCTTCTGGCGCGCCTCGGTGACGGTCATCGAGGAGATCACGCCATCGAACTTGCGAGCCTTCAGGCCCGGGATCATGCCGTCGAAGTCGTTGGCCATCCACACGCACTTGACCTTCAGGTGCTCGCAGATGGCGTTGCCCAGATCGATGTCGAAGCCGACCAGGCTGCCGTCAGGCGCCTTGGATTCGAAGGGCGCGTAGGACGGGTCGGTGGCGAAGCGGATTTCTTTCCATTCCTTGGCCTGCAAAGCTCCGGCGCCAGCCAGCAGCACCAGGGCGGAGAGGGTCAGCCATGCTTTTTTCATCGGTTGGAATCCTTGGTGGTTGATTCAAGCAGTGGAACCAAAGGCATAACATCAATGTGACAGCAAGTTTCGAACCAGAGGCGCAACCACGGGCCTCGGCGGTAGGAGACGGACGACAGGCGCGTTCCTACGACAGGTATAGCAGCCGGTCGGGGAAGGGATGCCCCATGACGGGGCGAGGAGGCGGGGTTTTCGGTAACAGCCTGGTGCGCCGGTTGTGGCGTGGGCAGCAAAAAAGAAAGGCACCCGAGGGTGCCTTGAAGATGATCATGGAGTAAGTCGACAGATCCGACCCGCCGGCGCGGCGGAAGTTCCGCGCCGCGCGCTCATTTCTGCGGAACGAGGGTCAGGCGCTTGCTGCCGTAGACGCGGTCGAGGTTCTGGCTCTGGAACGGGAAGCTCATGTAGTCGCCCTTCAGCCAGGCGTCGATGCCGTCGGCGTAGTGCGGACTGGCCGGGTTGCCGGACTGGCCGCTGCTGTTGACGCCGAGCATGGGCTCGCTCTGGCCGAAGTCGACGACGATGCGCATGGCCGGGATCAGCCAGGTGTCGAAGTTCTGGCCCCAGTTGTAGGCAGAAACGTTCAGCGTGCTGTGGTCGCCGCCGGCCGGGTAGGGGCCGCGGTCCAGGTAGCTCTTGATGGCGCCCAGGCCGGCGCGCTGTCCGGCGTCCAGGTAGGGCGCCATCTTGGTGCTGTCGCTGACCCAGTTGTATGTGTGCAGCTTGCCCCACTGCCAGGCATGGCGGTCGCTGCCCAGCTTCTGCTCGCAGAAGGCGGTGGCGGCGGCCAGGCTGCGCGCGAGGATGGCCGGCTTGTCTTCCTTCTGCGGCGTCTTCACGTCGTCCCAGAAGGGGCTGTCGTCGCGGCCCAGCAGGTGGTCGGCCTGGGCCGAGTAGGAGAGGTCGGCGTTCTGCACGAAGGCCTTCCAGGCCGGGCTGTCTTCCGGGCCGAGTTCGTCGAGGAAGATCTGCTTGGCGCTTTCCTGCAGGAAGGCCTCGTAGAGGGCGGCGTCGGCGGAGCTGGCGGAGAGCTTGCCGTCGAAGGCCATCAGCCGGTCCAGGGCCTCGCGGGCGCGCTCGCGCTGGCCCTCGGGCAGCGCCTGGATCGCCTGCTTCAGCGGCGCGGCCATGCCGGGCGCGTCGAGCATGCCCTGCAGCTTGGCGGCGAAGGGCGTGGTCTGGTCGTACTGCATGGCGATCATGCTGCGCGCGTCGTGGCGGTTGCTGGCGTTGGCCAGCTGGGCGATGCGCTCGGCGCGTTCGGGGTAGTACCAGGAGCTGGACAACTGCGCGCCGTAGCCGGGCTGCACGGTGCGGTTGTTGGCGGTGCCCAGCCAGCCCTGCTGCGGGTCCTGGTCGGAGGGGTGGAGGATCGGGTCGGCATAGCCGTCCCAGTCGTAGCGCCCGTCCCAGCCGGGGGAGGGCAGCAGGCCGCGGCCGTCCTTGCGGTTGGGGAAGCGCCCGGTGACCTGCCAGCCGATGTGCTTCTCGTCGGCGAACACGATGTTCAGCGGCATGGCGCGGACTTCGCGGGTGGCGTCGAAGGCCTGCTCGACGCTCTTGGCCCGCGACAGGTCGAAGAAGGCGTCCAGGCTCTTGTCCGACACCGCCTGGATGCTCTGGTAGGCCAGGCCGTAGCTGCTGCTCATCGGCAGCGGCTGTAGGTCGTTCTTCTTCGCGCCCAGCAGGGCGCTGTTGAGCAGCGGGCCGTGGCGCGTCTCGTAGATGGTCTCGCGCACCGGGCGCTGGCCCTTGATGAAGAAGGTCTCGACGCGCTCGCTGGCCGGCTTCCACTGGCCGTCGGCCAGGTAGTAGAGCTTGCCGCCCTGGCGCCGTACCTGTTCGAGGAAGACGTCCTGGTTGTCGCCCATGACCATGGTCATGCCCCAGGCCAGCTTGCCGTTGAAGCCGGCCACCACGCCGGGCACGCCGGCGATGGTGACGCCTGCGGCGCTGTACTTCGGCGAGCGGATCTGCATGAAGTTCCAGATCGACGGCATCGACAGCGGCAGGTGGGTGTCGTTGGCCAGCAGGCTCTTGCCGCTGCGGCTGCGCTGCGGGGCGATGGCCCAGTTGTTGGAGGCGGCCACGCCGAGCATCTGCAGCCCGGCCACGGCCTCGGCGGCGCCACCGACCTCGGCCAGGCCGGGAATCTGTCCGGCGAGGTTCAGGCCCTTGAGCTTGTCGGCCTCGGCGAAGGGCAGTTCCTCGTCGGGGTAGATGGGCGTGAGCCAGGCGAGCTTCCCGGCGCCGACCTTCTGCGCGAGCACCAGCGAGTCCAGTTCCTCCTGCAGGTTCACCGCCAGGCCGAAGTTGAGCAGGGCGAAGACCAGCGCCGAGTCCTCGGGCTTCCAGTATTCCGGGCGGTAGCCGGACTCGGCGATGTCCATCGGCAGCTTGTCGCGGTAGCGGAACAGGTAGGCGTTGACGCCGCGCGCGTAGGTTTCGAAGAAGCGCTTCAGGCGCGGCGAGGCGCCGGTGTAGAGGGCATTGGCGGCCTGCCTGAGGTTGACCGTGCGCATGAAGCGGTCGATCTCCAGGGCGCCCGGGCCGACCATCTCCGACAGCCGCCCCTGGGCCATCAGGCGCAGGCCGACCATCTGGCCGATGCGGTCGCTGGCATGTACGTAGCCCATGGCGAAGAGCGCGTCGTGGAAGGTGCTGGTCTCGATCAGCGGCATGCCCAGGGCATTGCGGCGCACCGACACGCTTTCGGCCAGGCCCTTGAGCGGCTGCACGCCGGAGGTGGGCGGCAGGCTGTCGGCGTAGCGGTCGTTCAGCCAGGTCTGACAGCCAGTCAGGCTGACGGCGGCGCTGAGGGTGGCGGCGAGGCCGAGTCGGGGAAGCGGGCGGAAGGCTCGCGAGGCCATGGAAGCGTGCTCCTGCACAGGGCTTGCGGAAAGCCGCTACGTTAGAGAGGCGCGCACCTTCGCGCAAGCCGCGGGGGCAGGGAATTCGCGGGGTGTGGGTGGTTCGGGAGGGGGGGCGCGGGGATGTTCGCGATGGGTGTTCGTGCCGCCGGGGCGTCCGGCGTGGCCGGCGGGTCCAATCGCGGACGGAGTCCGCTCCTACCCCACCGGCACACAAGGCCTCGTAGGATGGTGTTGAGCGAAGCGATACCCATCACCACGACCGCATGGGTTTCGCCGAGGCTCAACCCATCCTACGAAAAGCGCCTTGGCGCAGTCGGCACTACGATCACCGGGGAGGCATGGCATTTCCCTCGTGGGAGCGGATTGCTCCTAGAGGGGGCTTTTGTGCCCGCCGGAAACGAAAACGCCGTTTCCCCTCACGGAAGAAACGGCGTTCTCACCTAGCCCACCCGCCTCAAGCGCCGTGGCACTTCTTGAACTTGGCGCCGCTGCCACAGGGGCACGGATCGTTGCGGCCAACGTCCTTCAGCGGATTACGCACCGGCTCGTGACTGTGGTTGCAGTGCGGGCCGTGCACGTGGTGGTGATGGTCATGATCATGGTCGTGGTTGCAGTCGGGACCATGTACATGGGGTTCCTGGCTCATGGGTGCCTCACTCCGGGATGAAATCGCCGGGGATTATCTCGCCATTGCGCGCGATATGCACGGTGCGGCCGAACAGCAGGCCGGTCTTCACGTCGCCTTCGAGGCTGTAGCGGATCGGCTTGTCCGGGTCTTCCAGCAGCTTGACGATGTACTTCATGTGCCGCCAGAGGTTGGTCTGCACCGGTACCTCGAAGAACTGCCGGCCGTTGGCGGGCACGGTGAACCAGACGCTGGATTCGCCTTCGGCCAGGTCGACGTCGTTCAGCTTGACCTTGTAGGCCAGGCCGCGCACCGGCAGGCTGAAGTCGTTCGGGTTGTCGATACGGAAGTGCAGTGTGAACTGTTGCTCTAGCAGGCGGGCTTTCACCACGTCCACTTTCATCAGCTTCACGTCGGGGCTTTCGAAGCTACCGGTCATCCAGCTGCAACCGGAGAGGAGCGCGAAAATCCAGACTAGGCTGATAATTCTTATCGTTTGCGCCTGATAATTCATTTCAATCCCCCAAGACGTCCCAGTGTACCAAGCGGCTGCTTGGCCGCAAGTTGTTGTTGCGTTAAAAGAAGTTGTCCCATACTGGGCCGCCCGTCGGCAGACGGGAGAACACAGGAGTGTGATGGATGAGCCGTTACGAAATCGTCTTTTCCGGTCAGACGCTTCCAGGCGCCGATCCGGAAGCGGTGAAGGCCAACCTGGCCAAGCTGTTCCAGGCCGATGCGCAACGCATCGCCCTGCTGTTTTCCGGCCGCCGCCTGGTGCTGAAGAATAACCTCGACGCCACCGCCGCCGACAAGTACCGCGCCGCTCTGGAACGGGCCGGCGCGCGCGTCGAGGTGGTGGACATGGCCCCCGCGGTGGAGGAGATCGAACTGGCCCCGCCGCCCGCCGCCGAACCCGCTCCTACCCCGGCACCGGCCGCGGCTATGCCGGGACGGCTGAAGGTGGCCCCGCGCGACGAGTACATGGCGGCCTTCGCCGAGGTGGACGCGCCGGACTTCGGCCTGGCCCCGGTGGGCGCCGACCTGCAGGACGACAAGGCCGAGCCGCGTGCGCCGCAGGTCGACCTCAGCCAGTTCAGCCTGGCGCCGGTGGGCAGCGACATGGGCCAGGCAAAGGCGGACCCCGCCGCGCCGGCGCCCGACACCAGCCATCTGAAGCTGGCCGACTGAGCGCTCAGCCGTTCTGCTGGGGATCGTCCTTGTAGACGAACTTGGGCATTTCCCAGTGGAAACGGATCGCCAGCAGGCGGAACAGGAAGCCGGCGAACAGGGTGATCAGCATGGCCTGCTCGTTGGGCAGCTCCAGCTGGATGCAGATCAGGTAGCACCAGGCGCTGGCGAAGGACACGCTGGCGTACAGCTCGCGGCGGAAGATCAGCGGCACGTCGTTGCAGAAGATGTCGCGCAGGATGCCGCCGAACACCCCGGTGATCACCCCGCTGACCGCGGCGATCAGCAGGCTGTGGCCCATCTCCAGGCCGACCTGGCAGCCGATCAGGGTGAAGGCCACCAGGCCGATGGCGTCGAGCACCAGGAACAGCGAGCGCAGGTGGCGCATCAGCGGCGCGATGAACACCGTGACCAGCGCGGCGCCGGCGGTGAGCGCCAGGTATTCCGGGTGGCGCACCCAGGTCAGCGGGTAGTGCCCCAGCAGCATGTCGCGCATCGAGCCGCCGCCCAGGGCGGTGACGCAGGCCACCAGCACCACGCCGAACAGGTCCATGCTGCGGCGCCCGGCCGAAAGCGCGCCGGTCATGGCCTCGGCGATGATGGCGATGATGTAGAGGGTGGTCAGCAGCATGGCGGGGCCCGCGGAAAAGCGCGCATTCTAGCCGATGGGCCCGGTGCACCCAATGGGTGCATGAGGTGTCCCTTTTTGGTGGCAATGAATCCTTTGCTATCCACGCCCGCCGGAAGGCCGCTGGCTACCGGTGCAAGAGAAACGCTGACGTAGGATGGGTTGAGCTTGCGATACCCATCACCATGGCCGCATGGGTATCGCTTCGCTCAACCCATCCTACGAGGCACGCCCCGGTGCGTCCGCCGTGTCAACCGATCCACGGCCCGCAGCATTTCTTCAGCTTGCCGCCGGCGCCGCACGGGCAGGGATCGTTGCGGCCCAGCTTGAGCGGCACCGTCGGGTCGAGGAAATACCAGCGGCCGTCGCGCTGGACGAAGCCGGAGCATTCGCGGTGGCTGTGCTCGCCGTTGGCGTCGTGCCAGCGCGCGGTGAAGGTGACGCGGGCATGCTCGGGCGTGCCGCCGAGCACCTCGTGGCTTTCCACCTCCAGGCCCAGCCAGGTGCTGCCCAGGCTCCAGGCGCGGATGGCCTCCAGGTCCAGGCCGGGCTGTTGGGCCGGCAGCGTGGTGTCGCGCAGGTAGTCCACCAGGCCCAGGGCGTAGGCGCTGTAGCGCGAACGCATCAGCGCCTCGGCGGTGGGCGCCGGCTGGCCGGCGTGCAGGCGGCCGCAGCAGTCCGCCAGGGACAGGCCGCTTCCACAGGGGCAGCAGGGCTCGGTCATGGTCACCACCAGTACTTGCCGAAGTTTTCCGGGTTGGCCCAGAACTTGGCGTTCAGCCAATCCGGGACCTGCTTGTATTCACGCAGATCGTAGGTGAACAGCGTGAGTGTCTGATCGTCGCGCTGGAAGCGTTCGCTGGCCTGCATGCCCAGGGCGTAGAAGTCGATTTCGGCGACGCCGGCCTCGGCCAGGTCGACCAGCACGGCGACGCGGCTGCTGTTGAGGTTGCGGATGCCGCCGACCAGTTGCAGCGCCGCGCGCCGCTCCAGGTGTTCCAGGCAGTCGGCCAGCAGCGCCAGGTCGTAACGCTGCGCCGCCAGTTCCGCCGGCAGCTCGCCCGCGGCGGCGCCGTGCACCTGGCAATCGGGGTGGGCCTGGCGGAAGGCTTCCACGGCGGGAATGCCGCTGGCGCCTACCAGCAGCAGGCGTTGCGGGGCGTAGCGGTCGAGCAGGGCGGCCAGCGCCTGCTGGGGCGTGCGATCGGAAATCATCGGTGTGCGGAAACTCTCGTTCGGAATGCGCAGAGACTAGCCTGTGAACCCCTTCATGGCCTAGTGCTGGCGTATTCGTGCATCGCCGTCTTTACTCGGTAATTGTCGGTTCAGACCCATCTCACAGGAGAGACTGATATATGAGCATCAAAAGGACCGCTTTACCCCTGCTGCTGGTAAGCACGCTGCTCACCGGTTGCGCAGGGTTGCAGAAGTCCGACTGGCCGACCTGCGCATTGGTCGGTGGTGTAGGGGGCGCTGGCCTGGGCTCCATCGAAAGCAGTGCCTGGGCGGGCTGGGGCGCGCTGATCGGTGGCGTGCTCGGCGCGTCCTACTGCTGGGTGCATGGCGAAGGCGAGAAGGTGGTCGAGGCGCCGCCGCCCGCACCGGCTCCCGAACCGGCTCCGGCACCGCTGCCGAAGGAAGAGACCATCGTTGTCAGGGACCTGCACTTCGCCTTCGACTCGTCGAAGATCGACAACCGTGACAAGGACAAGCTCGACACCATCGCCACCCGCCTGAAAGAGGAAGCCTCCACCACCACGCTGGATATCTCCGGCCACACCGACAGCGTCGGCACCGACGCCTACAACCAGAAACTGTCCGATCGCCGCGCCCACGCGGTGGCCAACTACCTGGTGGATGCCGGCGTGCCTGCCAGCAGCATCAAGTCGGTGGAAGGCTACGGCGAAAGCAAACCGGTCGCCGACAACAAGACCAAGGAAGGCCGCGCGGAAAACCGTCGCGTGGAAATCCTGATCAAGCGCCAGTGACACCCGGCGTGTGCTGAAGCGAAAGGGGCCTTTGCGCCCCTTTCGTGTTTCCGCCGCCTATGGAAATCGTCACCGCCTCCGGAGTATGGTGCCGGCACAAGAAACCGGGGGAGCATCTACATGAAGGCTTTTGTGGGGCTGGGCAAGCTGGTTGCCCTGTTGTTCTGGCTGGCGGTGCTGGCCAATCTGCTGCATCCCTTCGCCCATCCGTTCGCGACCCTGCTGAAGGTCGCCGGGGGCCTCATCCTGCTGATCCACATCCTTGAACTGCTGGCGCTCGGCGCACGCCTGAAGGGGCGTTCGTCCCCCTGGCTGGACCGCATCCAGGTCCTGCTGTTCGGCATCTTCCATTTCCTCTCGCTGCCGGCACCGGTCAAGGAGGGCGGCCATGCGTAAGCTGCTGTTGGGCCTGATGCTGCTGGCGCCGATCGAGGCCGCCAGCGCCGCCTCGGTGCAGGTGGAGGCCAATACCGTGCTGCGCCTGCCGGTGAAGGGCGAGTCCCTGAGCCTGGAACGCGTCCGCGTGGCGGAAGGCGGCGCGCTGCTGATCCCGTCGCGGGTGAAGGTGCTGCACATCGACGAACTCGATCTGCAGAAGAACGCCCGCCTGGGCGTGTTCCCCGGCGAGCAGCCGCTGCGCATCGAGGTGGCCCGCGGGCACCTCGCCGATGGCAGCGTGATCGCCGCCCAGGGCGCTTCCGGCAGCTTCCATCGCCCGGCCAGCGCCGGCCGCACCCTGACCCTGCGCCTGCAGGACGTGCAGGTGGAGAACCTGCTGGTCGACGTGCGCGGCGGCGTCGGCGCGCCGGGCTACGACGGCCTCGACGGCGCCCACGCGCGCAGCGGCGGCTGCCTGTGGGGCGGCGCGGAACAGGGCGGCGACGGCCAGGACGCCGGCGATGGCCAGACCGGTGGCGCCGGCGGCGTGGTGCGCCTGGAAGTGCCCCAGCAATTCCCCGTGGAACTGGTCAAGGTGCGCCTGGAAGGCGGCGCCGGCGGTGCCCCGGGCAAGCCGGGCAAGGCCGGCGCGCGCAGCGGCGAGAAGGGCTGCCTGCTGTACTCGGTGGACGGCGGCAAGGCCGGCCATGACGGTGGCGTCGGCAAGCCCGGCCCCAGCGGTGCCCAGGGCCGTCTGGACGTAGTGCGTTTCTGACTGTAGTGCGTTTCTGACTGAAACCGGCGCGGGCCCCGCGGCCCGCGCCAAGGCTCACCAGTGCGGGCGCGCGGCGACTATCGCCACCAGCGCCAGGCCCAGCAGCAGGTTGCCGCCCACGGTGCGGCGGATGCGTCCCAGCGCCGCGCCGCCGGCGGGCCAGTCGGACGCTTCGATGGCGCGGCGCAGCTCCGGCAACTGCAACGCCTGCACCCGCAGGAACAGCGCCAGCATGGCCACGTACAGCCCCATCATCACCTGCACGTAGCGCGGCGCGCCGGCCACGCCGTTGAAACTCAGCTGCAACATGCCGATACCAGTCACCGGCAGCGCCAGCACCGCCACCCAGACCCACACGAAGAAGCGCCGGAACACCTCGGCCCACAGCTTCAGCCGAGCCGGCGCATCCAGCGCGGCGACGGCCGCCGGACGGAGGATCATCCAGGCGAAGAACATCCCTCCGACCCAGACCAGGGCGGCCAGGACGTGCAGGGCATAGACGGGGGCAAAGGCGGTCATTCGGCGATCTCCGCTGGCGGTTGAAAATAAGCGCGCTATCATAGCCGGCCCACAGGGTCTGTTGACGTTTTGTCGCGAGCCGCGTTGCAGCGACAAATGGCGCCAGGCTAGGCGCGGGACGCAGGCAATGGCGTTCCCTTGGCAAGTCCCGCAACGACGCATGGCGCCATTTGCCGCGCAACCCGAAGGGACGGGCCCTTTTTTGCGTGGTGCCGCGTTACTCGTCGTTCATTTGGAATGACCAAACCGCTCTCCTCGCGCCTTGCCCCACGCAAAAAATGGCTCCGTCGCGGTCGTGACAAAACGCCAACAGACCCTGCTACCACTGAAAATTTATCCAGCATCCGGACATGTCCCGATGGACAGTCCCGCATGCCCGGGAATTCCATGCTCAGCAACGAACTCAAGGCCACCATCCAGGGCGCCTATACGCGCTTCCTGGAAGCCAAGGAACTCAAGCCGCGCTACGGCCAGCGCCTGATGATCGCCGAAGTGGCCAAGGTCCTGGGCACCATCGAGACCGACGAGGAAGGCCAGCGCAGCGGCGAGCCCGCGGTGGTGGCCGTGGAGGCCGGCACCGGCACCGGCAAGACCGTGGCCTACAGCCTGGCCGCCATCGCCTGCGCCAAGGCCGCCGGCAAGCGCCTGGTGATCGCCACCGCCACGGTGGCGCTGCAGGAGCAGATCGTCCACAAGGACCTGCCCGACCTGCTGCGCAACAGCGGCCTGGCCTTCAGCTTCGCCCTGGCCAAGGGCCGCGGCCGCTACCTGTGCCTGTCCAAGCTCGACCACCTGCTGCAGGAAGGCCAGGCGCAGAACGCCACGGCCCAGCTGTTCGAGGAAGAAGGCTTCCGCATCGACGTCGACGAGAGCGGCAGCAAGCTGTTCAACCAGATGATCGAGCGCCTGGCCGGCAACCGCTGGGACGGCGACCGCGACTCCTGGCCCGAGGCCATCGAGGACGCCCACTGGGCGCAGCTGACCACCGACCACAGCCAGTGCACCAACCGGCATTGCCCGAACTTCCAGCAGTGCGCCTTCTACAAGGCGCGCGAGGGCATGACCAAGGTCGACGTCATCGTCACCAACCACGACCTGGTGCTGGCCGACCTGGCCCTGGGCGGCGGCGCCATCCTGCCGGACCCGCGCGAGACCCTCTACGTCTTCGACGAAGGCCACCACCTGCCGGACAAGGCCATCGGCCACTTCGCCCACTTCACCCGCCTGCGCGCCACCGCCGACTGGTTGGGGCAGGTGGAGAAGAACCTCACCAAGCTGCTGGCGCAGAACCCGCTGCCCGGCGACCTCGGCCGGCTGATCGAGCAGGTGCCGGAACTGGCCCGCGAGCTGCGCACCCAGCAGCAGTTCATGTTCACCGCCTGCGAGGAGATCGGCGACTTCCGCGCCGGCGAGGACATGGAAGGCCGCGAGCGCCCGCGCCACCGCTTCGTGGGCGGGGTGGTCCCCGAGCACATCCGCGAGATGGGCATCGAGCTGAAGAAGGGTTTTTCCAAACTCACCGACCTCTTCACCCGCCTCACCGAACTGCTCAAGCAGGCCATGGACGGCGAGGGCACCGCCGGTGTCGCCAGCTACCAGGCCGAGGAGTGGTACCCGCTGTTCGGCAGCCTGCTGTCGCGCGCCCAGGGCAACTGGGAACTGTGGACCGCCTTCACCTGCGAGGACCCGCAGGACAGCCCGCCCATGGCGCGCTGGCTGACCCTCGCCGAGAGCGGCAGCTTCTACGACATCGAAGCCAACGCCAGCCCGATCCTCGCCGCCGAGACCCTGCGCCGCAACCTGTGGAACGTGGCCTACGGCGTGCTGGTGACCTCCGCCACCCTGACCGCCCTGGGCACCTTCGACCGCTACCGCATGCGCGCCGGCCTGCCGCGCGCGGCGGTCACCGCCGTGGTGCCCAGCCCCTTCCACCACGCCGATGCCGGCCTACTGCGGGTGCCGGACCTGAAGGCCGACCCGCGCGACGCCGCCGCCCACACCGCGGCTATCGTCCGCGAGCTGCCGGCCATGGTCGAGGGCGCCCGCGGCACCCTGGTGCTGTTCGCCTCGCGGCGGCAGATGCAGGACGTGTTCGATGGCCTGGAGCGCGACTGGCGCAAGCGCGTGCTGATCCAGGGCAACCTGTCCAAGCTGGAGACCCTCAACAAGCACAAGGCCCGCGTCGACGACGGCGAGCCCAGCGTGCTCTTCGGCCTGGCCAGCTTCGCCGAGGGCGTCGACCTGCCGGGGGCCTACTGCGAGCACGTGGTGATCGCCAAGATTCCCTTCGCGGTGCCGGACGACCCGGTGGAAGCGGCGCTCTCGGAGTGGATCGAGGCGCGCGGCGGCAACCCCTTCATGGAGATCGCCGTGCCCGACGCCTCGCTGCGCCTGGTGCAGGCCTGCGGGCGCCTGCTGCGCACCGAGCAGGACCGCGGCACCATCAGCCTGCTGGACCGCCGTGTGGTGACGCAGCGCTACGGCAAGGCCATCCTCAACGCGCTGCCGCCGTTCCGCCGCGAGATCGCCTAAGGCGCGGCATCCGTAACAGGGGACGGCGCGCCGTCCCAGGTCGCAAATCCCGGTGGCGTCCGGCGCCACCCCAAGGACAAGGTTGCATGCGTTTACTCCGTTGGCATCTGCCCCTGCTGTTCAGCCTGAGCCTCGCCTGCGCCCCGCTGTGGGCCGCGCCCAGCGAGGACGTCCTGTTCAACTTCGTCAAGCCGATGGCGGTGGTCAGCGTCGGCCTGCAGGATGCCGACCTGCCCAGCGCCACCGCCGAGGCCACGCCCGAGGGCGAGATCCTGCGGCGGGGGGAGGTTCATCCCG
>NZ_KL647099.1:455526-496992 GCF_000725445.1 Pseudomonas sp. AAC
CATCCGGCGGCGCGCCCCACGCTGACCCTCAAGCCCGCCGGCGGCAGTTGGGACTGGTCGCGGGCCGACGCCATGAGTCTGCGCATCCAGAGCGCCATGGACTGGGCGCTGACCCTGGAGATCGACATCGACAACCTCGACGGCACGCCCGGCCTGCACGCCAGCGTCGCGCTGCCCGCCGGCCCGGCGCAGACCCTGCTGGTGCCGCTGCAGGCCACCGCGCCGCAGCTGTTCGGCATGCGCGCCGGGGTGCCGATGCCGATGAGCCTCGACGGCCAGCGCGTGCTCATCGCCCCGGTGGTCACCGGCGAGCTGCAGCGCAACAAGGTCGGCGCGGTGCGCATCTACCTGAACGCCCCGAAGGCGGCCCAGGACATCCTCGTCGGCCGCTTCGGCACCCGTTCCGGCGGCGACGAGCTGCGCAAGGCCTACACCGGCATCATCGACGCCTACGGCCAGTCCACCCGCAGCGACTGGCCGGAGAAGGTCAGGAGCGTCGAGCAACTGGCCAATGCCTGGAAGGCCGAGGGCGAGCAACTGAAGAAATGGCAGGCCCAGGCGCAGCCCACCGACACCTTCGGCGGCCTGCTGGAAGGCCCGGACTTCCAGGCCACCGGCTTCTTCCGCACGGAGAAGCGCAACGGCCGCTGGTGGCTGGTGACGCCGGACGGGCACCCGTACTGGTCCCTGGGCGTGAACACGGTGAACAGCGAAAGCAGCCAGACCTACGTCGAAGGCCGCGAATACATGTTCACCGAACTGCCCGCCGAGGGCGAGCCGCTGGCCGACTTCTACGGCCAGAGCGACGACCGCGACGGCGTCGGCGCCCAGCAGGGCAGGGCCTTCGGCCACGGCCGCTGGTACGACTTCTACGCCGCCAACCGCTACCGCGCCACGGGCGGGCTGAGCGGCCAGCCGGCCGCCGACGCCTGGCTGGAGCGCACCCTGGCGCGCCTCGACGCCTGGGGCTTCAACGGCCTGGGCAACTGGAGCCAGCCGGCCTTCGCCGGCGCCTCGCGGATACCCTACAGCCTGCCGCTGGCCATCGGCGGCGACTACGCCACGGTCAGCACCGGCTACGACTGGTGGGGCGCCATGCCCGACCCCTTCGACCCGAAATTCGCCATGGCCGCCGAGCGCGCCATCGCCATCGCCACCCGCGACCACCGCGAAGACCCCTGGCTGCTCGGCTACTACGCCGACAACGAACTGGCCTGGGCCGGGCAGGGCAGCGAGCCGCGCAACCGCTACGCCCTGGCCTTCGGCACCCTGGCGCTGTCCACCGACAGCCCGGCCAAGCGCGCCTTCATCAAGCAGCTGAAGGACAAGTACCACGAGCACGAGGCCCTGGCCGCAGCCTGGGGCATCGAGCTGGGCGCCTGGGAAGACCTGGACGCGCCGGGCTACCAGGCCCCCGCGGTGCAGGCGGAACACCCGGCCATCGAGCAGGACTACAGCGCCTTCCTGCGCCTGTATGCCGACCAGTACTTCAAGACCCTGCGCGACTCCCTCAGCTGGCACGACCCCAACCACCTGCTGCTGGGCGGGCGCTTTGCGGTGAACACCCCCGAGGCGCTGGCTTCCTGCGCGCAGTATTGCGACCTGCTGAGCTTCAACCTCTACGCGCCGACGCCGCAGCAGGGCTACGACGCCGCCTACGTGCGCAGCCTCGACAAGCCGGTGCTGATCAGCGAGTTCCACTTCGGCTCCCGCGACCGCGGCCCGTTCTGGGGCGGGGTTTCCGAGGTGTACAACGAGCAGCAGCGCGGCGAGCGCTACCAGCAGTTCCTCGCCGCCGCGGTGAAGGACCCGCAGATCGTCGGCGCGCACTGGTTCCAGTACCTCGACCAGCCCGCCAGCGGCCGCCTGCTCGACGGCGAGAACGGCCACATCGGCCTGGTCGGCATCACCGACCTGCCGTTCGCCGGCTTCATCGACGCGGTGCGCAAGGGCAACCAGCAGGTGATGAAGACCACGCTGGAAGAGGCCCGCGCCGCCGCCAAGGCGGCGCCCGAGGCGCCGACCCCGCGGGTCGATCCGGACGCCACCGCCAGCGCCGCGCCGGAAGCGCCGGCGGTGCAATAGAGCGGCATTCGCCGCCGCCATGATGGCCGCGGCCCTACCCTGGTCGGGTTCACAAGCCGGCAGGGGGCTGGAAGAATGCGTCTTTCGCCCACAGCCCGGAGTGCCCCATGACCCTGCAAGGCCATTGCGACAGCCGCTTCACCCCCGTAGCCGACGCCTTCGCCGCGCTCTTCGAGGACCCGCAGGAGCGAGGCGCCGCGCTGTGCATCCAGGTCGGCGGCGAGACCCTGGTGGACCTCTGGGCCGGCAACGCCGGCAAGGACGAAGGCCAGGCCTGGCAGGCCGACACCATCCTCAACCTGTTCTCCTGCACCAAGACCTTCGCCGCCGTGGCCGCCCTGCAACTGGTGGGCGAGGGCCGCCTGGAGCTGGACGCCCCGGTGGCGCGCTACTGGCCGGAGTTCGCTGCCGCCGGCAAGCAGGCCATCACCGTGCGCCAGTTGCTCTGCCACCGCGCCGGGCTGCCGGCGCTGCACCAGATGCTGCCCGCCGAGGCGCTGTACGACTGGCAGACCATGACCGCCGCGCTGGCCGCCGAAACGCCCTGGTGGACGCCGGGCAGCGAGCACGGCTACGCGCCCATCACCTACGGCTGGCTGATCGGCGAGGTGATCCGCCGGGTGGATGGCCGCGAGCCCGGCGCCGCCATCGTCGAGCGCACCGCTCAGCCCCTGGGCCTGGACTTCCACATCGGCCTGGACGACGCCGAGTTCCCCCGCGTGGCGCACATCGCCCGGGCCAAGGGCAACCTCGGCGACGCGGCGGCGCAGCGCCTGCTGCGCACAATGATGAGCGAGCCGAACGCGCTGACTACCCGCGCCTTCACCAACCCGCCGTCGATCCTCACCAGCACCAACAAGCCCGAGTGGCGGCGCATGCAGCAGCCGGCCGCCAACGGCCACGGCAATGCCCGCGCCCTGGCCGGTTTCTACGACGGCCTGCTGCAGGGCAAGCTGCTGGATGCCGCGCTGCTCGCCGAGCTGACCTGCGAACACGCCCGCGGCGAGGACCGCACCCTGCTCACCGGCACCCGCTTCGGCCTGGGCTGCATGCTCGACCAGCCGGAACTGGCCAACGCCACCTACGGCCTCGGCCCGCAGGCCTTCGGCCACCCCGGCGCCGGTGGCTCGGTGGGCTTCGCCGACCCCGAGCGCAGCCTGGCCTTCGGCTTCGTCACCAACACCCTCGGCCCCTACGTGCTGATGGACCCGCGCGCCCAGAAGCTAGCGCGCATCGCCGGCGACTGCCTGTAGGAGCCCGGGCCAGACGCCGCTCAGCGCCCGGCCGACGAAGCGGCGGAACCTTCCGCCGCGGCTCCGCTCGAATGGCGACTTCATGGGGAAACCGCGCCGGGTTTCGTCGCGGTTTTTCCCCCGCTGCTACGGCCGGGGTTCCACCGCTCGTCAGTTGAAGAGCAAAATACCCATTTCCCTTAGTAAGTTATGTTCGAATCTTGATTCGCGACATTAACTTGTGTCCGTCCCTGTTGCCCAAGACCGTCCAATGGAAGTCCGCCCATGAGACTGCTCAAGCTTTCCACCCTGACCCTCTGCGTCACCCTCGGCGCCTGCAGCCACTTCCAGTCCCAGGACGCCGCCGCGCCGGCGCCCAGCCAGGCCAAGGCCGACGGCGGCAGCCACTGGTGGTGGCCGTTCGGTAACAGCGCAGCCAGCGCCCAGGCCGAGACCAAGGCCCCCGCCCAGGTGCCCAAGCCGGTGGTGGCCCAGGTGGACGCGGCCACCGACAAGTCCGCCGGCGGCCACTGGTGGTGGCCCTTCGGCGATTCCGCCTCGGCCCAGGCCAAGGCGGAAAACCCGGTGGCCGCGCCCAGCGCCCAGGACACCAAGGCCTGGCTGGACCAGCACGAAGCCGCCGTGCGCGCCGCCGTGGCCGGCAGCAAGTTCAGCGTCGAACGCCGCGACAACGCCCTGGTGCTGACCGCGCCGGTGGACGGCTCCTTCAATCCCAAGCGCCAGGAACTGCTGCTGCCGATCACCCTGGCGCCGCTGGCCAACGTCGCCAAGATCGTCGAGAAGGACCCGCAGGCCGGCGTGTTCATCCTCGGCCACAGCGACAGCAGCGGCGACAAGGCGGCCAACGACAAGGTCAGCCAGCAGCGCGCCGTGGCCATCGCCGCGATCTTCCGCCTGAGTGGCCTGGGCAACGACCGCCTGCGCTACAAGGGCGTGGGCGACGCGCAACCGGTCGCCGACGACAAGACCAAGGCCGGCCGCGCCAAGAACCGCCGCGTCGAAGTCATGCTGACCCCGCGTGGCGGCCTGCTGGCCCTGGCCCAGAGCAACTGAAGCAGCGCGGCGCTTGTCGCCGGTCAAGCAATCTCGCCTGCCACTGGTTAAGCTAATGCACTGGCTTTTTCGAGGAGACGACGATGGCCCAGACCCTGGCCGACATGCGCCGCGAATACACCCGGGACGGACTCAACGAGGCCCAGGCGCCCGCGGAGCCCTTCGTACTGTTCCAGCAATGGTTCGAAGACGCGGTGAAGACCGAGCAGTTGCCGGTCGAACCCAACGCCATGACCCTGGCCACGGTGGATACCGACGGCCAGCCGCACTGCCGGGTGCTCCTGCTCAAGGGGCTGGATGACCGCGGCTTCACCTTCTTCAGCAACTACGACAGCGCCAAGGGCGACCAGCTGGCGGCCAACCCGCGCGCGGCCATGACCTTCTTCTGGCCGGCGCTGGAGCGCCAGGTGCGCATCGAAGGCCGGGTGGAGAAGGTTTCGCCGGAAGAGTCCGACGCCTACTACCGCGTGCGCCCGCTGGGCAGCCGCCTGGGCGCCTGGGCCTCGCCGCAGAGCCGGGTGATCGGCAGCCGCGAGGAACTGGAGCGGATGCTGGCGGAAACCGAGAAGCGCTTCATGGACGTCGCCCCGCACTGCCCTGACCACTGGGGCGGTTACCGCCTGCTGCCGCAGCGCATCGAATTCTGGCAGGGCCGCCCGAGCCGCCTGCACGACCGCCTGAACTACCGCCTGGTGGACGGCGCGTGGCAGCGCGAGCGCCTGGCGCCCTGATCCCGCACGGTGCTTTTCGTAGGATGGGTTGAGCTTGCGAAACCCATGCGGTCGTGGTGATGGGTATCGCTTCGCTCAACGCCATCCTACGGCGGCTCGTACAAAGCTCCGCGCCCTTCCATGTAGGAGCGCGCCCTGCGCGCGATTCGCGGGCAGGGCCTGGCGGGCACGGCTTCTCGTAGGAGCGAGCTTGCTCGCGAACAGACTCCGCTGCGGGGCTCATTCGCGAGCAAGAACTAGGCGTCCCCCTCGATCCTACGAAGAGCGCTCCGGCATGAGTCCGAGTGGGATACGGCCAAGGTCAAGCGGCGGATAACGCCGTAGGCGTTATGCGCCCTACGGGGAAACCCTGGGTAATGCGGTGTAGGATTCCTCCTCTCGCCTTGCCCACGGACCCACCCATGAAACTCGTCATCGCCCCCGACTCCTTCAAGGAAAGCCTGTCCGCCCCCGAGGTCGCCGCCGCCATCGCGCGGGGCTGGTCGCGGGCGCGGCCGCTCGACGAGATCCTGCTGCGGCCCATGGCCGATGGCGGCGAGGGCACCGTGGATGCGGTGCTGGCGGCCACCGGCGGCGAGCGCCGCGAATGTGCGGTGCGCGGGCCGTTGGGTGCGCCGGTACAGGCTCACTGGGGCTGGCTGGAGGAGGGCGCCGCGGTGATCGAGATGGCCGCCGCCAGCGGTCTGCACTGGGTCGCCCCGCAGCAGCGCGACGCCACCCGCACCACCAGCTACGGCACCGGCGAGCTGATCCGCGCGGCGCTGGACGCCGGCGCGCGCAAGATCATCCTCGGGCTCGGCGGCAGCGCCACCAACGACGGCGGCATGGGCCTGCTGCAGGCGCTGGGCGTGCGCTTCCTCGACGAACGCGGCGAGCCCCTGGGCGACGGTGGCGCGGCGCTGGCCGGACTGCACGCGATCGACCTGGCTGGCCTGGACCCGCGCCTGGCCGCAGTCGAAGTGGAGGTCGCCGCCGACGTGAACAATCCGCTGTGCGGCGAGCAGGGCGCCTCGGCGGTGTTCGGCCCGCAGAAGGGCGCCAGCCCCGAGCAGGTCCGCCAGCTCGATGCCGCGTTGGCGCGCTACGCCGAAGTCGCCGCGCTCACCCTGGGCCAGGACCACAGCCTGTTCCCCGGCGTCGGTGCGGCGGGTGGCCTGGGCTTCGCCGCGCGGGCCTTCCTCAAGGCGCGCTTCCGCCCGGGCGTGGAACTGGTGGCCGAGGTCTCCGGCCTGGCCGAGGCGCTGCGGGGCGCGGACCTGGCGATCACCGGCGAGGGCCGCCTGGACGAGCAGAGCCTGCACGGCAAGACGCCCATCGGCGTGGCTCGGCTGGCACGGGAGGCAGGGGTTCCGTTGATCGCCCTGGCCGGCAGCCTGGGCAAGGGCTATGGCCGCCTGCACCAGGCGGGCATCGCCGCGGCCTTCAGCCTGGTCCCGGGGCCGATCAGCCTGGCCGAGGCCATGGCCGGCGCCGCGGGCGAGCTGGAGGCGCGCGCCGAGGAGCTGGCGCGCCTGTGGAGCCTGGCTCAGCCGGCGCGGTAGTCGTCGGCGGCGCGCTGCAGCCAGGCCGGCAGCTCGCTGCGCGACACGCCTTCGTCGCGGGCCAGTTGCAGGCACTGCAGCAGGTACTCGCGCTTGTGCGGGTCGTCGCCGGCCAGCGACAGCGCCAGGTCGCGGTCCATCCAGCGGCGGATGCGCACGAACAGCCACCAGTGGAAGTACAGGCCGGCGGCGGTGGTGACGACGATGATGAAGTAGTCCATGGGCCTTCCTCGTGGGGATGCTGACCTTACCCCAGGCGGGATGGGGGAATGAACGCGCGCTTTTGCCGCAGCTGTAGGACGAAGCTGTACGGCGGCTGAATCGAACGAAAACTTTGACCTGGCCGGCGTGACAGCAAGTGGCGCGGCAGAGTCTAATATTCACATATCTATCCGGAGGTTCCCGTATGCGTAAATCCGCCTTCCTGCTCGCCGGTTTCACTGCAGTGGCCCTTGCCCTCGGCGGCTGCCAGTCCAGCCTGACCGGCGACACCTACAGCCGTGACGAGGCCCGCACCGTGCAGAACGTGCGCTGGGGCACCATCGAAGCCCTGCGTCCGGTGAAGATCGAGGGCACCAAGACGCCGATCGGCGCCGCGGCGGGCGCCGCCGTGGGCGGCATCGGCGGCAGCGCCATCGGCGGCGGCAAGGGCAGCTACGTGACCGCCATCATCGGCGCCGTGGCCGGCGGCCTGCTGGGCGCGGCCACCGAAGAGGGCCTGACGCGCACCCAGGGCGTGGAGATCACCGTCCGCGAAGACGACGGCAGCTCCCGCGCCTACGTGCAGGAAGTCGACCAGGGCGCCATCTTCCGCGTCGGCGAGCGCGTGCGCATCCTGACCGTCAACGGCACCAGCCGCGTTTCCCACTGATCGGCCCGCTCCGCCCACCCGGGCGGCAGCCTTTCCTGGCGCGCGACACCGGTTTCCGGTGTCGCGCGCTATCGTTTCCGGGTAGCGCTTTTTCCCGCGCCCAGCCTTTCGTAATAGTTCTATCCAAGACGCGCATTCGATAGATATGGATAATCGCCCGGTTCCATGGCTTTCCTGGTAAGTCAGCCATGTCTGAAGGATTAAGGAGAAGGTGATGATGCTGGCGCTGTTGATCGCGCTGCCTTTCCTGGGCTGCTGCCTGCCGGCGCTGTTCGAGCGCCTGGGCCGCAGCGCCTGCGCCGCGGCGGCGGCCGTCGCGCCCTTGCTGGGCCTGGGGATTCTGTTCGGCCAGCGCGGCGTGCTCGGCGGCGAGCGCCTGCTGGCGCGCTACGACTGGCTGCCGGAGCTGGGCCTGAACCTCAGCCTGCGCCTGGACGGCCTGGGCTTCCTGTTCGCCCTGCTGATCCTCGGCATCGGCCTGCTGGTGATCCTCTACGCCCGCTACTACCTCTCCGAGCGCGAACCCACCGGGCGCTTCTACGGCTTCCTGCTGCTGTTCATGGGCTCCATGCTCGGCGTGGTGCTCAGCGAGAACCTGCTGCTGATGCTGGTGTTCTGGGAGCTCACCAGCCTGTCGTCGTTCCTGCTCATCGGCTTCTGGAGCCACCGCTCCGACGCCCGCCGCGGCGCGCGCATGGCCCTGGCGGTCACCGGCGGCGGGGGCCTGGCGCTGCTCGCCGGCATCCTGCTGATCGGCCAGGTGGTGGGCAGCTTCGAGCTGAGCGACGTGCTCGCCGCGCGCCAGGTGCTGCAGGCCAGCGCGCTGTTCCCGCTGATCCTGGTGCTGGTGCTGCTGGGCGTGTTCACCAAGTCGGCGCAGTTCCCCTTCCACTTCTGGCTGCCCCATGCCATGGCGGCACCCACGCCGGTGTCGGCCTACCTGCACTCGGCGACCATGGTCAAGGCCGGGGTGTTCCTGCTGGCGCGCCTGTACCCGGCGCTGGCCGGCAACGACCTGTGGTTCTACCTGGTCGGCCTGACAGGCCTGGCGACGCTGCTGCTGGGCGCCTTCCTGGCGCTGTTCCAGAACGACCTCAAGGGCCTGCTGGCCTACTCGACCATCAGCCACCTGGGCCTGATCACCCTGCTGTTCGGCCTGGATTCGCCCATGGCCAACGTCGCGGCGATCTTCCACATCATCAACCACGCCACCTTCAAGGCCTCGCTGTTCATGGCCGCCGGCATCATCGACCACGAGACCGGCAGCCGCGACATGCGCCGCATCAACGGCCTGTGGAAGTACATGCCGCACACCGCGGTGCTGGCGATGGTGGCTTCCGCGTCCATGGCCGGGGTGCCGCTGCTCAACGGCTTCCTCAGCAAGGAGATGTTCTTCGGCGAGACCCTCTCGCAGAACATGGCCGGCGCCTTCAACTGGCTGATCCCGACCCTCGCCACCGTGGCCACGCTGTTCTCGGTGGCCTATTCGGTGCGCTTCATCCACGACGTGTTCTTCAACGGCGAGCCGGTCGACCTGCCGAAGACGCCCCACGAGCCGCCGCGCTACATGAAGGTGCCGGTGGAGGTGCTGGTGGGCCTGTGCCTGCTGGTGGGCATGGCCCCGGCCTGGACGGTGGCGCCGCTGCTGTCGGCGGCCGCCTCGGCGAGCCTGAACGGCGCGCTGCCGGCCTACAGCCTGGCGATCTGGCACGGCTTCAACGCGCCGCTGGCGATGAGCCTGATCGCGCTGGTCGGCGGCATCGCCCTGTACCTGCAGCGGCGGCCGCTGTTCGCCTGGTTCGCCGGCCTGCCGGCGGTGGATGCCAAGGCGGTGTTCGAGGCGCAGGTGCAGCGCTTGGTACGCTTCTCCAGTGGGCTCACCGGGTTGCTGGAGAACGGTTCGCTGCAACGTTACGTGCTCTGGCTGCTGCTGGCGGCCGTGGTGGTGGTCTGCGCCGGCCTGGCGGGCCTGCCTGCGCTGGCCGGCAGCCGCGCCTTCGTCGAGGTCGATGCCGTCACCGCCCTGTGCCTGGCGCTGCTGGCCCTGGCCGGGCCGCTGACCGTGGTGTTCCACCGCCAGCGCCTGGTGGCGCTGGTGCTGCTGAGCATCGCCGGGCTGCTGGTGGCCCTGGCCTTCGCCCGCTTCGCCGCGCCGGACCTGGCGCTGACGCAGTTGGCGGTGGAAGTGGTGACCATGGTGCTGCTGATGCTCGCGCTCTACTACCTGCCGCAGCGCACGCCGAAGGAAAGCAGCAGCCTGCGTGGCCTGCGCGACTTCCTGGTGGCGCTGGCCTGCGGCGTGATGGTGGCGCTGCTGGCCTACGCGGTGTTCAGCCGGCCCTACGACAGCATCGCCGGCTACTACCTGCAGCACAGCGTTTCCGGCGGCGGCGGGCACAACGTGGTGAACGTCATCCTGGTCGACTTCCGCGGCTTCGACACCCTGGGCGAGATCAGCGTGCTGGCCATCGCCGCGGTGGGCATCTTCGCCCTGCTCGACGGCCTGCGCCTGCCGCGCCGCGCCCGCGACGCCGAGGGCCTGGCCTGGTCGGCCGACGCCCACCCGCCGATCCTCGCCACCCTGGCCCGGCTGCTGTTGCCGCTGGCCTTGCTGGTGGCGGTGTTCATCTTCCTGCGCGGGCACAACCTGCCGGGCGGCGGCTTCATCGCCGGGCTGGTCACCGCGGTGGCGCTGATCCTCCAGTACATCGCCTGCGGCAGCCGCTGGGTGCATACCCGCCTGCCGCTGAACTACTCGCGCACGGCCGGCCTGGGCGTGTTCGTCGCCGGCCTCACCGGCCTGGGCAGCTGGGCCTTCGGCTATCCCTTCCTGACCTCGTCCTTCGGCCACTTCCAGCTGCCGCTGGTGGGCGAGTTCGAGCTGGCCACGGCCATGCTCTTCGACCTGGGCGTCTACCTCTCCGTGGTGGGCGCGACCCTGCTGATCCTCGCCGGCCTCGGCGAGCTGAACGCGCCGCCGCAGCCGGCGCCGGCCAAGGAGGCCCGCTGATGGAAGCGCTGTTCGCCATCACCCTCGGCCTGCTCACCGCCAGTGGCGTGTACCTGCTGCTGCGGGCACGCACTTTCCCGGTGGTGCTGGGCCTGACCCTGATCTCCTATGCGGTGAACCTGTTCCTCTTCGCCATGGGCCGCCTGGCCGGCGAGCCGGCGGTGCTGGGCCAGGTGGCCAACCCCGGGGACCCCATCCCCCAGGCGCTGGTGCTGACCGCCATCGTCATCGGCTTCGCCATGACCGCCTTCGTCATCGTCCTGGCCCTGCGCGGCCTGGCCGAGACCGGTGACGACCACGTCGACGGCAAGGCGCGGGAGGACGGCGAATGAATCACCTGCTGATTGCGCCAGTCCTGCTGCCGCTGTTCGCCGGCTGCCTGCTGCTGCTCGCCGGGCACGCCTCGCGCGCCGCGCGGGGCATCTCGCTGCTGGCCACCCTGGCGCTGCTGCCGATCGCCGCGTTGCTGCTGCAACAGGCCGCCGGCGGCCAGGTGCAGTTCTACGCCCTGGGCAACTGGCAGCCGCCGTTCGGTATCATCCTCGTGCTCGACCGCCTGAGCGCGCTGATGCTGCTGGCCAACGCGGTGCTGGCCAGCTTTGCCTTGCTGTACGCGCTGCGCGGCGACGACCGCCGCGGCAAGCACTTCCACGCGCTGTTCCAGTTCCAGCTGCTGGGCCTCAACGGCGCCTTCCTCACCGGCGACCTGTTCAACCTCTTCGTGTTCTTCGAGATCCTGCTGATCGCCTCCTACGCGCTGCTGCTGCACGGCGGCGGGGCAGGGCGGGTGCGCGCCGGGGTGCACTACGTGGTGCTCAACCTGGTGGGCTCGGCGTTCTTCCTGATCGCCGTGGGCACGCTCTATGGCGTCACCGGCACCCTGAACATGGCCGACATGGCCGTCCGCGTAGCCCAGCTGGGCGCGGCCGACGCGCCCCTGGTGCGCGCGGCGGCGCTGCTGTTGCTGGTGGTGTTCGGCCTCAAGGCGGCGCTGCTGCCGCTGTACTTCTGGCTGCCGCGGGCCTATGCCGAAGCCAGCGCGCCGGTGGCGGCGCTGTTCTCGATCATGACCAAGGTGGGCATCTACTCGATCCTGCGGGTGTACACGCTGATCTTCGGCGACCACGCCGGCGAGCTGGCCAACCTGGCCCAGGCCTGGCTGTGGCCGCTGGCCCTGGCGGGCATCCTGGTCGGTACCTTCGGGGCGTTGGCGGCGACGCGCCTGCAGGGCCTGCTGGCCTACCTGGTGGTGATTTCCGCCGGCACCCAACTGGCGGTGCTGGCGCTGGGTTCCGCGCAATCCCTGGCGGCGCTGCTGTTCTACCTGCTGCACAGCACCTGGGTGGTGGGTGGACTGTTCCTGCTCGCCGACCTGATCGCCCGCCAGCGCGGCGACAAGGCCGGCCTGCTGGTACAGGGCCCGGCGCTGCTGCAGCCGCAGCTGCTGGGCGCGCTGTTCTTCGTCGGCGCCATCGCGGTGGCCGGCCTGCCGCCGTTCTCCGGCTTCTTCGCCAAGCTGCTGATCCTGCGTTCGGCCAGCGGCGGCGAGGCGCTGGCGCTGTGGGCTGTGGTGCTGGGCAGCGGCCTGCTGGTCACCGTGACCCTCAGCCGCGCCGGCAGCACGCTGTTCTGGAACACCGGGCGCAGCGTCCTCGGCAACGCCGAGCGTGACTCGCTGCGCCTGCTGGCTGCGGTGGCGCTGCTGGCCTCGGCGGTGCTGCTGGTGCTGTTCGCCAAGCCGCTGCAGGCCTACCTGCAGGCCACCGCCGAGCAGTTGCTGGATGTCGACCTCTATCGCCGGGCGATCCTGGCCGGAGGTGGCACATGATCCGCCGCCTGCTGCCGCATCCGCTGCTCAGCCTGTGCCTGCTGCTGGGCTGGGTGCTGCTGGTCGACGACTTCTCCTTCGGCCACTGGCTGCTCGGCGGCATGCTCGGTCTGGCGCTGCCGCTGCTGTGCCGCGACATGCTGCTGGCGCCGCTGCGCATCCGCCGCCCGGGCCTGCTGCTGCGCTTCATCGGCCTGGTGCTGTACGACATCGTGGTGGCCAACCTGCAGGTCGCGCGCCTGGTGCTCGGGCCCACCGGCAAGCTGCAGCCGGGCTTCGTCGAGGTGCCGCTGGAACTGCGCGAGGATTTGCCCATCGCCATCCTCGCCAGCGTCATCACCCTGACCCCCGGCACCGTCTCCGCCGACCTCAGCGCCGACCGCCGCAGCCTGCTGGTGCACGGCCTGGACGTGCCCGACCCGCAGGCCCTGGTGGCGGACATCAAGGCGCGCTACGAGGCGCCGTTGAAGGAGGTGTTCGAATGCTCGCCTACGTGATCCCGCTGTGCCTGGCGCTGATCGCCCTGGCCCTGCTGCTGACGGTGGCGCGCCTGGTGCGCGGGCCGAGCGCGGCCGACCGCATCCTTGCGCTGGACACCCTCTCGGTGGAGGCCATCGCGCTGATCCTGCTGTACGGCCTGTGGAGCGGCAGCGGCCTGTATTTCGAGGCGGCGCTGCTGATCGCGGTGATGGGCTTCGTCAGCACCGTGGCGCTGTGCAAGTTCCTGCTGCGTGGAGACATCATCGAATGAACCTGTTGGTGGAAATCCTCGTCAGCGCGCTGTTGCTGGGCGGCAGCCTGTTCGCCCTGCTCGGCGCCGTGGGCCTGTACCGCCTGCCGGACTTCTACACGCGCCTGCACGCGCCGACCAAGGCCTCGACCCTCGGCGTGGGCGGCGTGGCGCTGGGTTCGCTGCTGTACTTCAGCACCAGCGGCAACGGCGTGAGCCTGCACGAGGTGCTGATCACCCTGTTCCTGTTCATCACCGCGCCGGTCAGCGCCCACCTGCTGGCCAAGGCCGCCATGCAGGCGCGCCTGCCGCGCACGCCGCGTACCCGCGGGGAGCCCTGGGAGTAGGGCTTCCGGCTGCGCCGGGGTGCTCTTCGTAGGATGGGGTGAGCCTTGGCGAAACCCATGCGGTTGCGCTGATGGGTATCGCTTCGCTCAACACCATCCTACGGGTCTCGTGCTTGCCGGAGGGGGTAGGAGCGGACCTTGTCCGCGATAGCCGGAGGATCCGGCGCGGTTCGCGGATGAGATCCGCTCCTACGGGCGGGAGAGACGCTGGCGCAGGCCATTACAGTTTTCCCCCGGCGCTGTGCCTGTCGGCCACCCGCGGCGCGCTTCTATACTGCGGGGATTCATTTCCTGGAGCGTCCCGTGCAGCAGTCCCGGCCCTTCGCCCTGGCATGCCTGGTCCTGGCCATGGCGCTGTGGGGCAGTTCCTTCATCGCCCTGAAACTGGCCTTCGCCGAATGGCCGGCGATGTGGGTGATCTTCGCCCGCATGGCCATCGGCAGCCTGATCTTCCTCGCCGCCTGGCGCTGGCGCGGGCGGATGGACTACCAGGCGGGCGACTGGAAGTACCTGGTGGGCCTGGCGGTGTGCGAGCCGTGCCTGTACTTCGTCTGCGAATCCTTCGCCCTGCAGTACACCAGCGCTGCCCAGGCCGGGATGATCACCGCGCTGCTGCCGTTGCTGGTGGCGGTCGGCGCCTTCCTCCTGCTGCACGAGCGCATCGCCCGCAACACCTGGGCCGGCTTCGCCCTGGCGGTGCTCGGCGCGCTCTGGCTGACCCTCGCCGGCGAGCCCGACCAGCATGCGCCGCAGCCGCTGCTGGGCAACTTCTTCGAACTGCTGGCGATGGTCTGCGCCACCGGCTACACCCTGCTGCTCAAGCACCTGTCGGCGCGCTACTCGCCCTTCATCCTGACCGCCATGCAGGCCTTCATCGGCTCGGTGTTCTTCCTGCCGCTGGCGGCTTTCAGTTCGGGCGTGCCGCCGGCGCCCAGCGGCCAGGGGCTGTTCGCCCTGGTCTACCTGGGCAGCGTGGTCACCGTCGGCGCCTACGGCCTGTACAACTTCGGCGTCAGCCGGCTGCCGGCGAGCCAGGCCACCGGCTTCATCAACCTGATCCCGGTGTTCACCCTGGTGTTCGCCTGGCTACTGCTGGGCGAGCGCCTGAACGGCCAGCAGTTGCTGGCCGCCGGCCTGGTATTCGCCGGAGTCGCCCTCAGCCAGTGGCGCAGCGCCACGCCCGCGCCCGCCGGGGTGCTCGACTGACCGAACGAGGAACCGCCCCATGTCCATCGACATCCGTGACTGGACCCGCGAAGCCATCCGCATCATCGAGGCGGACTTCCAGCGCAGCGCCGACACCCACCTGATCCCCCTGGAGGCGCCGGGCCTGCCCGGCATCGACCTGTACTTCAAGGACGAATCCAGCCACCCCACCGGCAGCCTCAAGCACCGCCTGGCGCGCTCGCTGTTCCTCTATGCGCTGTGCAACGGCTGGCTGAAGCCGGGGGCGCCGGTGATCGAGGCTTCCAGTGGCTCCACGGCGATCTCCGAAGCCTACTTCGCGCGCCTGCTGGGGCTGCCCTTCATCGCCGTGGTGCCGGCCAGCACCTCGAAGGAGAAGATCGCCCAGATCGCCTTCTACGGCGGCCGCAGCCACCTGGTGGACGACCCCACGCAGATCTACGCCGAGTCCGAACGCCTGGCCCGCGAGAGCGGCGGGCACTTCATGGACCAGTTCACCTACGCCGAGCGCGCCACCGACTGGCGGGCGAACAACAACATCGCCGAATCGATCTTCCAGCAGCTGCGCCACGAGCGCTTTCCCGAGCCGGCCTGGCTGGTCTCCAGCCCCGGCACCGGCGGCACCCTGGCCACCCTCGGGCGCTTCGCCCGCTACCGCCGGCATCAGACCCGCGTGCTTTGCGCCGACGCCGAGCGCTCGGTGTTCTTCGATGCCTACCGCACCGGCGACCGCAGCCTGACCCTGGACTGCGGCTCGCGCATCGAGGGCATCGGCCGGCCGCGGGTGGAGGCTTCCTTCCTGCCGGCGGTGCTCGACGCCATGGTCAAGGTGCCCGACGCCTGGTCGCTGGCGGCCATGCACTACCTGGCGCAGCGCCTGGGACGGCGCGTCGGCGGCTCCAGCGGGACCAACCTGGTGGGCGCGCTGCTGGCGGCGCGGAGCATGCTCACGCGCGGCGAGTCCGGCTCGATCGTGGCGATCCTCTGCGACGGCGGCGAACGCTACGCGACCAGCTACTACGAGCCGCTGTGGCTGATCCAGCAGGGCTTCCAGCTGGAGCCGCTGATCGACGCGGTGCGCGCCTGCGTGGAGCAGGGCAGCGCACTGCCGGAGGCGTTGCCGGCGCTGGGCTTGTGACGGGCCGGCTTATTCCTGGTAGGCGGCGCCGGGGTAGGCGCAGCCGCGCATGACCTTGTCGTCCAGGCGCAGCTCGGCGGTGAGGTTGTTCACCGCGCCGCTCATGCTGTTGACGCAGCGCGCCGGGGCCACCCACAGCTCCAGCTTCTCGCCGTTGGCCTCGGTGGAATAGCTGCTGCTGCCGCCGGGCACGCTTTCCACCACGTAGGGCAGCACCTGGTCCGGCTGCCCCGGGCGCTGCAGCAGCAGGCCCTGGGCGTTGACCATCACGCTCCAGCCCGGCTCGTTGCCGCCTGCCTGGACGATGGTCTGCCTGAAGTTGGGGTCGTCGCAGCCGTGGCCCTCGTTCTGCAGGCGGTACAGCGAGCGCACCTCGAACTTGCCGTCGGTGTTGCTGGCCTGGCCGCCGGAATAGGCGCCGCGCGCGTCGATGAACAGCTTGCCGGCGCCGTCGGCGAACAGGTCGCGAGACTCGCGGGCCACGGCGCTGTCGGCGCCGTCCACCAGGTTGAAGCGGCGCTGCTCGTTGCACGGCCGCAGCACCAGGCCGCCGTCCTCGCGGGTGACCTCGCCCTGTATCCGCGTCGGCGCATCCTGGCGGGTGGGCTCGGGCTTCCACACCTGGCAGGCGGCGAACAGGGGCAGCAGGGCATAGAGGAAGAGACGGGCTTGGCGCATGAGATAGGGCTCCCGGAAAAATGCGCCCACGTTACCGAGCCAATGGCACCGGCTCAAGGGCTACAGTGGTAGGGACAGTCGCAAAAGGAGGTATCCGATGATTCGCTACAAGCGCGCCTACGAGGCCCCGGCCGCGGAGGACGGCTACCGGGTGCTGGTGGACCGGCTCTGGCCCAGGGGCATCAGCAAGGAAGAACTGCACATGGACGAATGGCTCAAGGACGTGGCGCCGTCCACCGAGCTGCGCCAGCGCTTCCACCACGATCCCGGCCTGTTCGAAGAATTCCGCCGCGCCTACCACGCCGAACTGGCGGCGCACCCGGAGCACTGGTGGAAGCTGCTGGGCATCGCCGGCAAGGGCGAGCTGACGCTGCTCTATGGCGCGAAGGATACCGAGCACAACAATGCGCGGGTGCTGGCGGAGTTTCTGGAGGACGAGATGGAAAGGGTGGGGGAGGGGAGTTCGCCGGTGTGTTATGCGGGGAAGAAGGAGTGAGGGGGTTGGCTTTTCGTAGGGGCGAGGGGGACGCCTAGTTCTTGCTCGCGAACGGAGTTATCCGGTGGCTTCGGTGTTTGGGGTTGACGCCGTCCCCTCTCCCCAACCCTCTCCCTGAAGGGAGAGGGGGCTTGTCCGTGCCGAGAGAAGGAATGGTTTCAGCTGGAACCTTCGGTATTGCCGGCTAACGCCAGAACACCCACATCTGCCCAACGGTCCCCTCTCCCTTCAGGGAGAGGGTTAGGGAGAGGGCGCTCTTGAGGATGCGCACCGAAGTCGCCGGATAACCTCGTTCGCGAGCAAGAACTAGGCGTCCCCCTCGCTCCTACAAGTAGCAAGTAGCCCCCGCCCCACACTCACCAAACCTTGTAGACCCGCCCCGTCTCCGCCCCTTCCACGCTCCGCGCGAACCCCAGCGCCGCGTCCGCCGCCGGCACCGGCTTGAAGCCGCGGAAGAACGGCCCGTAGCCCGCCATCGACTCCACCAGCACGTTCGGGCTCACCGCATTGATCCGCTGCCCGCGCGGCAGTTCGATGGCGGCGCTGCGCACGAAGCCTTCCACCGCGGCGTTGACCATGGTCGCCGAGCTGCCCTGGCGGATCGGCTCCTCGCTGAGGATGCCGGTGGTCAGGGTGAAGGATGCGCCGTCGTTGGCGTAGCGGCTGCCGATCAGCACCAGGTTGACCTGGCCCATCAGCTTGTCCTTCAGGCCGACGGCGTACTCCGCTTCGCCCATCTCGGCGAGCGGGGCGAAGTGCACCTTGCCGGCGGCGCTGACCAGGGCGTCGAAGGGGCCTACCTGCTCGAACAGGGCGCGGATCGAGGCGCTGTCGGTGATGTCCACCCGCAGGTCGCCGCTGCTGCGGCCGACGCGGACGATCTCATGGCGCTGGCCCAGTTCGCTGGCCACGGCCTGGCCGAGGGTGCCGCTGGCGCCGACGAGGATGATCTTCATGCTGACTCCGGGAGTGAGTGGGTGACGGAGCCAGTCTAGGGACGTATTTTGTTGAGATAACCGGGGTAATCGGCAACCTGGCGTTTTCGTGGGGAAACAATCATGGGCGAACTGGAAGACCTCTCGGCTTTCGCCGTGTTGCTGGAATGCGGCAGCTTCACCCGCGCCGCCGAGCGCCTGGGCTGCAGCAAGGGGCAGTTGTCAAAGCGCATCAGCGCCCTGGAGCACGCCCTGGGCG
The DNA here is from genome assembly GCF_000725445.1 of Pseudomonas sp. AAC. Taxonomy (NCBI): domain Bacteria; kingdom Pseudomonadati; phylum Pseudomonadota; class Gammaproteobacteria; order Pseudomonadales; family Pseudomonadaceae; genus Pseudomonas; species Pseudomonas sp. AAC. Next base: position 473,667 of record NZ_KL647099.1, read on the forward strand.
TGACCCTGCTGCATCGCACGACGCGAAGCCTGGCGCTGACCGCCGCCGGTCAGGCGCTGCTGCCCGAGGCCCAGGCGCTCAACGCCCAGGCGGCGCGGGCGCGGCAGGCGGTGGCGCGGTTGCAGGAGGAGGCGCGCGGCACGGTGCGCATGAGCGTGCCGGTGTCCCTCGGCGAGACCTTCTTCGACGCCTGGCTGGTGGAGTTCTCCCGCAGCCACCCGGGCATCCGCCTGGAACTGGACCTGGCCAACGAGCGCCGCGACCTGGTGGCCGACGGCTTCGACCTGGCGATCCGCTCCGGCGTCGGCGGCGACGAGCGCCTGGTGGCGCATCCGCTGTTCGCCCTGCAGGAACTGACCTGCGCCACCCCGGCATACCTCGCCGCCCACGGCGAGCCGCAGCGGCCGGCGGACCTGGCCGGGCACAACTGCCTGCTCAACACCCACTACCCGGGCCCTGGCCCGTGGCTGTACCAGCGCCAGCACGAGCTGTTCCGCGTGGAGGTCGGCGGGGTGCTGGCGAGCAACCATTACACCCTGCTGAAGAAGGCGGCGCTGGCCGGCGTCGGCATCGCCCGGCTGCCGTCCTACATGCTCCAGGACGAACTGGCCGACGGCCGCCTGCGCTGGCTGCTGCGCGACTACCAGACGCGCAGCACGCCGGTGTTCCTGGTGCACCCGTACCAGGGCGGGCTGCCGCGGCGCACGCAATTGCTGGTGGACTACCTGCTGGCCTGGTTCGAGCGCGCCCGCCAGCGTCTGCTGCAACTTCAGGGCTGAAACCGGCTTCGTTCAGCTTCGTTCAGTGCGGGTTCAGCTGGAGTTCAGGGGGTGTTCAGTGACGAGGGAATAGGCTTTGTCCATTCCCTTAGTGACCGTCCGCGAGGACCCGAGCATGAAAAACCCGACCTTGAAAGCCTCCCGTTTCCTGCTGCTCGCCGCCTTCGTCGGCAGCGCCCTGGTGCTGTCCGGCTGTGCCTCGAACCTGTCCGGCAGCAGCTATTCCCGCGCCGATGCCCGCGCGGTGCAGAGCGTGCGCATGGGCACCATCGAATCCCTGCGCGCGGTGCAGATCGAAGGCACCAGGACGCCGATCGGCACCCTGGCCGGCGCCGCCGTCGGCGGTATCGCCGGCAGCGGCATCGGGGGTGGCCGTGGCGCCGCCATCGCCACCGTCCTCGGCGGCGTCGCCGGTGGGGCCGCCGGCTCGGCGCTGGAAGAGGGCCTGACGCGTACCCAGGGCGTGGAAATCGTGGTCCGCGAGGACGACGGCATGTCCCGCGCCTACGTCCAGGCAGTGGATGCCGGCCAGCGCTTCCGCGTTGGCGACCGCGTTCGCATCATGAGCGTCAACGGCGCCAGCCGCGTGACGCTCTGAGCCGCCGTGCAGGAGGCACAGTCATGAACAAGGCACTGATCCTGCTGGCGGCGTTGCTGCTGGCGCCCGCTGCCTGGGCCGGCGAGGGCGATTCCTGGTACCTGCAGACCAGCGTGTTCACCCGGCACTGGAACCACGACCCGCAACACAACAACCACCAGGACCTGATCGGTGTCGAGCGCAACCGCGCCGATGGCTGGGTGTGGGGCGGCGCGACCTTCCGCAATTCGTTCCGCCAGCGCTCCAACTACGTCTACGCCGGCAAGCGTTTCGACCTGGACGACTCGCCGTTCTACTTCAAGGTCACCGGCGGCGCCATCCAGGGCTACCGCGGCGAGTACCGCGACAAGATCCCGCTCAACCGCTACGGCGTGGCGCCGGCCGTCATTCCCTCGGTCGGCGCCCAGGTCGGCCGCTTCGCCAGCGAGTTCGTGGTGCTGGGCAACTCGGCCGGGATGCTCAACCTGGGCGTGCACCTGTAGCGGCGCGCCCCGCTCAGCCGGCGGTTTCGGCCAGGGCGGCGTCCAGGGTATCGATCAGCAGGTCGGCGTGTTCCTGTTCGAAGGCCAGCAGCGGGCGGATCTTGAGGATGTTCTCCTGCGGTCCGGCGGCGCTGATCAGCACGCCGCGCTCGCGCATGGCGTTGACCACCCGGCGCGTCTGCGCGGCGGCCGGGGCCTTGCTGGCGCGGTCGGCGACCAGCTCCACGCCGAGGAACAGCCCGGCGCCGCGCACGTCGCCGATCAGTTCGTGGCGCCGGGCCAGGCGCTGGAAGCCTTCGCGCAGGTAGTTGCCGAGCCGTTCCGAGCGCTGTTGCAGGCCTTCCTCGCGGATCACATCGAGCACCGCCTGGCCGGCGGCGCAGCTCACCGGGTTGCCGCCGAAGGTGTTGAAGTAGCGCACGCTGCGGCCGAAGCTTTCCAGCACCTCGGGGCGCGCCACCACGCCGGCGATGGGCTGGCCGTTGCCCATGGGCTTGCCCAGGGTGACCAGGTCCGGCTGCACGCCGTGGCGCTGGAAGCCCCACATGCGTTCGCCGGTGCGGGCGAAGCCGCTCTGCACTTCGTCGGCGATGTAGAGCAGGCCTTCGCTGCGGGCCACGGCCACCGCCTCGGCGAGGACGCCGATGGGGCCTGCGAACACGCCGTCGCTGGCGAAGATGCCATCCACCAGCAGCGCGGCGGGCTCGATGCCGTTGGCGCGCAGGTCGGCGATGGTGGCGCGCACGTCCTCGGCGAGCAGGCGGGCGACGTTCTCCGCGCCCAGGCGGTAGGCGTCCGGCGCGCGCACGGTGCGCGCGTGGGCGGGCAGGGTGATGCCGCTGCCCAATGCCGGCGAGAGTTCGGAAATGTCGCCGGTGACGCCGTGGTAGGCGAAGCGGGTGACGATCACCCCGCTGCCGCCGGTGTGGTGGCGGGCGATGCGCAGGGCCAGGTCGTTGGCCTCGCTGCCGGTGCAGGTGAACATCACCTGGCCGAGTTCGGCGGGGAAGGTGGACAGCAGGTCCTCGGCGTAGTCGAGGATGCCTTCCTGCAGGTAGCGCGTGTGGGTGTTCAGCACCGCCGCCTGGCGGGCGATGGCCTCGACCACCCGCGGGTGGCAGTGGCCGACCGAGGCGACGTTGTTGTAGGCGTCGAGGTAGCGCCGGCCCCGCTCGTCGTAGAGCCACACGCCCTCGCCGTGCACCGTGTGCAGCGGGCGCTCGTAGAACAGCCGGTAGGCCGGGCCGAGCAGGCGCTCGCGGCGCTCGATCAGGCTGCGTTCCTTGTCGCTCAGGCGCTCGGCGTCGGCCGGGCTGTAGCCATTGGTCATGGTCATGCGGGGGACTCCTCGTGGCAGGCGCGGGCGATGCGTTCGCGCGCCTCGGATCGGGACAGCCCGGCCAGGCCCTGCAGGCTGGCGCGGGCCTGGCGGGCGTTGCGCAGGATGTAGTCGCGGTTCTCCGGGTGCAGGCTGGCGCGCCAGGCGGTGATGCCCAGGGTGAGCACCAGGCGGGTGGCCATGAGGTCGCAGAGGATGTCCTGCTCGGCTTCCAGCAGCGGGTTGCGCGCGTGATAGGCGGCGATGAACTCCAGGGCGGGGGCCAGCACGTCGCCCTCGCTGCCCAGCTGGTAGGCGGCGGCCACGCCGAGGTCGTTGACCAGCGGGGCATGGACCATGTCGCCGAAGTCGAGGATGTTGCGCAACTGCTCGGGGTGCGCGGCGTCGACTATCACGTTGTGCGGGTTGAGATCGTTGTGGATCACCTGGGCGCGCAGCGTCGGCAGGCGCGGCAGGGCGTGTTCCTCGAAGTTGTCCAGGGCGCGCTCGACCAGGGCGCGCAGTTCCTCATCGTCGATGTGCCGCAGCAGCGGGCGCAGGCGCTGGGCGTGCTGCAGGTCCCAGAGCAGTTCGTGGCCGGAGGCCGGGTGCTGGTAGCCGTGCAGGGCCAGGTCCAGGCGCGCCAGGGCTTCGCCCAGATTGCGCCGCAGCGCCGTCGAGCGCTGCGGCACGCGGTGCAGCGGCAGGCCTTCGACGAAGGACATCAGCCGCGCCAGCATGCGCTGGCCGTCCACTTCCACCCAGGTCTGGTACTGGCCGTCGAGGGCTGGGTAGACGCGCTGCACCGGCAGGTTCGGGTCGGCCTGCTGGACGCGCAGCAGGGCACGGTTGTGGAAGTCCACCACCTGCGGGTCCTCCAGCGGGTGGGACAGCTTGAGCAGGCGGCTGGCGCTGTCGTGGGCACCGATCTGGAAGTTCAGGTCGCGCTCCCCGGCCAGGCGTTGCAGCGGGCCTTCCAGGCCGAAGCAATCGCGGGCGATGGCCGCGGCCTGGTCCGGCGTGACCTGGGCGGGCGCGGCTTCCAGCAGGGGATCGTGGGCGAGGGCGGTCAGCGGCATGCGCGGTGGCTCCGGTTCTTGTCGTGCTTGTCGTTCTTGTGGGGCTGGCGGCCATTAAAGCATAAAGAAAATATGATGCATCATATTTTATTCGGTGGCCGATTGCGTCATCATCGAACGCACTCCGCAAGCCCGAATGGATGGACACGCACATGAGCGAACCCAGGACCCTGCTGCTCACCGGCGCCAGCCGCGGCATCGGCCACGCCACCGTGAAGCACTTCAACGCCGCCGGCTGGCGCGTGTTCACCGCCTCGCGCCAGGACTGGGTGGCCGAATGCCCCTGGGCCGAGGGGCTGCTCAACCACATCCACCTGGACCTCGAGGACATCGCCAGCGTCGAGGCCGCCCTGCCAGCCATCCGCGAGAAGCTCGGCGGCCGACTGGACGCCCTGGTGAACAACGCCGGCATTTCGCCCAAGGGCCCGGAAGGCCAGCGCATGGGCGTGCTGGAGAGCGACTACGGCACCTGGCTGAAGGTGTTCAACGTCAACCTGTTCTCCACCGCGCTGCTGGCCCGCGGGCTGTTCGAGGAGCTGAAGGCGGCCCAGGGCAGCATCATCAACGTCACTTCCATCGCCGGCTCGCGGGTGCACCCTTTCGCCGGCGTCGCCTACGCCTCGTCCAAGGCCGCGCTGGCGGCGCTGACCCGTGAGATGGCCTACGACTTCGGCCGCCACGGCGTGCGGGTAAACGCCATCGCGCCGGGGGAGATCGATACCTCGATCCTGTCGTCGGGCACCGAACTGATCGTCGAGCGCGACATCCCCATGCACCGCCTGGGCAAGCCGGAGGAGGTCGCCTCGCTGATCCACTTCCTCTGCACCCAGGGGGCTTCGTACGTGAACGGCGCGGAAATCCACGTCAACGGCGGCCAGCACGTCTGAGCCGGTGGCTGGCAATTCGCCGGCCAGCACCGCATCATCGCGCCCGGAACCTGCGAGGAGCCCATGAACTACCCCATCGACGGCCTCAACCACGCCTACCTGGGCAGCGGCGTCTACGCGCTGCTGCGCGAGGCGCTGATCACCGGACGCTTCCAGCCCGACGACCGCCTGCGCATCCGCGACCTGGCGCAGCAACTGGGCACCAGCGTGACGCCGGTGCGCGACGCCATCCTGCAACTGGCCAAGGAGCAGGCCCTGGTGCTGCGCACGCCAAGGGACATCCGCGTGCCGGTGCTGAGCCGCGAGCAGTACCTGGAAATCCGCAGCATCCGCGTGGCCCTGGAGGGCCTGGCCGCCGAGACCGCGGCCAGCCGCGTCACGCCCGCGCAACTGGCGATGCTGGAGAAGAACATCCGCGACAACCTCGCGGCCATCCACGCCGACGACCTGGTGGCGGCGCTCAAGCTCAACCAGGCCTTCCACTTCGCCCTCGCCGAGATCGCCGGCATGCCGCTGCTCAAGGGCTTCCTCGACAGCCTGTGGATGCGCACCGGGCCGCTGATCGCGCGGACCTACGGCAGCTTCAACGAACGCATGGCGGTGGAGCACCACTGGGAGGTGCTGCACGCGCTGCAGCAAGGCGATGGTGCCGCGGCGCGAGTGGCCATCTGCGCCGACCTCACCGATGGCAGCCAGAAGATGCTGGAGTTCCTCGCCCAGCGCGAAGAGGACGAGGCGCGGGCGGCGGGGTGAATCCCCCATGGGAATGGCGCGGGTGGGGCAGCGTAGGAGCGGATCTCATCCGCGAACCGCGCCGGTGGTTCCGGTTATCGCGGACAAGGTCCGCTCCTATGTATGGACTCACCCCCACCGTCAACCCGCTTTTGAACATGAAAACCCGACTGCATCTATGTATTAGGCCTGTTCGAGGAAGCCACGTCGGGCTTCTGGCCAACATTGGGTAAGCCCGCGGAATGCCGATTACAAAGAGGCCTCGAAGGCCGGTAGGAGCGTAGGCATCGATCCGCGACGGTCTGACCAGGGGTCAATGTTCTTCAGCAAGGGTTGGAGCGACTTGGCGCCCCGTTGGCGGGAACTCGTTGATCAGTGGCTCATTTCCATCTCCCGGCAAGCATTCGGCTTGCGCTGGTAGGTTTGTTCGCTGCACAGCAGCACCCAGGCGATACGCAGGTTGCGGTTGGCCAGTCGCACTGCCGCGCCCTTGCGCCCCAGACGTTGTAGCCAGCGCTGCAGGCGCCGATCATCCGGGTGTTCGGAATCGGGCCGCAGTTGCTTCAACACCGCATGCGAGCCTACGACCATCAGGCTGCGCACATAGGCGTCGCCACGTTTGGTCATCTTGCCCAGCCGCACCTTCTGCCCGCTGCTGTGCTGGTCGGGCACGATGCCGAAGTAGGCAGCGAACTGACGCGCATTGGCGAAACGTTCCGGCTCGACCTGTTTGGCCAGCAAGGCCGTAGCCGTGATCGGACCGATACCACGTACCGTCATCAGCCGTTTGGCTGTCGGGTCGGCGGCGGCACAGGCTTCCAGACGCCCGGTCAGCGCGGCGATACGCTCGCCCAGCCGTTTCCATTCGTTCAGCATCTCGTCGATCAGCTCGCGCAGCAGCGCCGGCAACGGCTGTCTAGCGTCTTCCAGCACCCGGGTGACACCTTGCTTCAAGCCCACATCCCCCTGCGCCAGGGCGATACCCTGCTCCAGCAGCAGCCCGCGGATCTGATTACCCATGGCGGTGCGCCGCCGCACATAGCCCCGCCGGACACGGTGCCAGGCCTGCATCGCCAGTGCCGCGACGCTCTTCACCGGCACCGACGCAATACTGCTATCCCGGCCCGCCCGCAGAATGGCGTGGGCATCATTGCGATCATTCTTCGCTCCGCTCCGGTGCTCGGCCACCCGCTGGGCCGGCAGGATACGCACCAGGTTGCCCTGCGCCTGCAGCAGCCGGGCCCAGGCTTGTGCTCCAGGACCGGTCTCCATCAGCACCGTCACGCCCTCCGGCAGCTTCTGCAGAAACACCTGAAACGCTTCACGCGACTTGATTCGCTGTTCGTATGCCAGTTGACCCTGGGCGTCTTCCCCCGCCACCTGGAAGACCTTTTTCGCCAGATCCACGGCGACTGTCGTGCACACCGATACATCGGTTGCAGACACCGGCTTATTCATCGTCGTATGCTTTTTCATGGATTCACCCTCACTGTCGGTGGCTTCTTAGACCGCCACCGTGGCGCCTCGACGCCTCGGTGAGGGTGAGTCCATCCAATTACGACCGTGCATTCCTGTGGCTATCCGCCATGTCATGCCGATGTAGCGGGCCCTGCCCGCGATTTCGCGCGCAGGGCGCGCTCCTACTCGCGAATGGTGTTTACCGGCGGCAACTGTGTTTCGGATTGACGCCGCTCCCTCTCCCCAACCCTCTCCCTGAAGGGAGAGGGGGCTGTCCGTGCGACCGGGGAGGGAGGTTTCATCCTGCCGTTTTCGCAGGTCCGCAGAGGGCGCAGTCGTAGGATGGGTTGAGCGAAGCGATACCCATCGCCATGCATGACCGAGCGCCGGCCTTTTCGGTCATGCCATTTCAATGTAGGAGCGCGCCCTGCGCGCGATTCGCAGGCAGGGCCTGTTCCTACGCTACAGGCGTGCACGGCTTCTCGTAGGAGCGAGCTTGCTCGCGAACAGATTCCGCAGCGGCACCTAAGGCGATGGGGCTACGGTCCAGTCCTCCAGGCGCAGCCCCGGCACTCGCTCGAATTCGCGCAGGTTGTTGCTGACCAGGATCAGCCCGCGGGAACGGGCGTGCCCGGCGATCATCTGGTCGTAGGGGCCGATGGGCTTGTCGATTCGCGCCAGTTCGGCGCGCAGTTGCCCGGTGTGGGCCGCCGCGTTGCCGTCGTAGTCGAGCACTTCCAGGCGGGCGGCGAAGCCTTCGACGATGCCCAGGTCGTGTTCCGGCATGGAGGACTTCTCGGCGCCGTATATCAGTTCCATCAGCGTCACCGAGCTGATCGCCAACTGCCCATGGTGCTGGTTGAAGGCCTCGCGAACGACTTGCGGCTTGTTCTTGATGGTGAAGATGCAGATGTTGGTATCGAGCATGAACTTCAGCATCAGAACCCCTCGCGTTCCTGTTCCGCCGGTTGCTCGCGCTCGCTCATGAAGTCGGCGCTGACGTTCTCGCCGTCGAACCAGCTGTCCCAGCTCTCCCCGGCCGGGGTGAGGATGCGGGTTCGGCCGATGGCCACGACGTCCACGCGCTTCACGTCTTCAGGCAGCGCGACGGCCTTGGGCAGGCGCACGGCCTGGCTGCGGTTGCTCTGGAATACGGCGCCTTGTTCCATGTTCGGCCTCCGAGAAGGGGAGGTTCCATGGTAAGGCGAACTTGGGATATGTCAACGGGATATACCAGGCTTCAATCGTAGGATGGGTTGAGCGAAGCGATACCCATCGCCAGGACTCGACCCATCCTGCGAAGAACCAAAGAAAAACGGCCCCGAAGGGCCGTTTTCTCTTGCCGCAAGAGGCTCAACCCCCCAGGTAGGCGTCGCGCACCTTGGGGTTGACCAGCAGGTTGGCGCCGGTGTCCTGCATCACGATGTGGCCGTTCTCCAGCACGTAGCCGCGGTCGGCGAGCTTCAGCGCCTGGTTGGCGTTCTGCTCGACGAGGAAGACGGTCACGCCTTCGCTGCGCAGCTGTTCGATGATGTCGAAGATCTGCTGGATGATGATCGGCGCCAGGCCCAGGGACGGTTCGTCGAGCAGCAGCAGCTTGGGCTTGCTCATCAGCGCGCGGCCGATGGCGAGCATCTGCTGCTCGCCGCCGGACATGGTGCCGCCGCGCTGGCTGAAGCGTTCCTTCAGGCGCGGGAACAGGCCCAGGACGCGGTCCATCTGCTCCTGGTAGTCGCCCTTGCTGGTGAAGAAGCCGCCCATGGCCAGGTTTTCCTCGACGGTCAGGCGGGCGAACACCCGGCGGCCTTCGGGGACCACCGCGATGCTCTTGCGCATGATGTGCGAAGACTCCTGGCCGACCAGTTCCTCGCCGAGGTACTTGATGCTGCCGGAGGCCGCCCGCGGCGAGCCGCAGAGGGTCATCAGCAGGGTCGACTTGCCGGCGCCGTTGGCGCCGATCAGGGTGACGATCTCGCCCTGCTGCACTTCCAGGCTGACCTCGTGCAGGGCCTGGATCTTGCCGTAGAAGGTGGAGACCTTGTCGAACTTCAGCATGGCTCAGGCCTCCCCCAGATAGGCTTTGATCACGTCCGGGTTGTCGCGGATCTGCTCCGGGGTACCGTCGGCCAGGGGCGTGCCCTGGTTGATCACGTAGATGTGGTCGGAAATGCTCATCACCAGCTTCATGTCGTGCTCGATCAGCAGCACGGTCACGCCGTGCTCGGCGCGCAGCATGGCGATCAGCGCCTTGAGGTCCTCGGTCTCGCGCGGGTTGAGGCCGGCGGCCGGCTCGTCGAGCATGAGGATCTGCGGGCGCGTCATCATGCAGCGGGCGATCTCCAGGCGGCGCTGCTGGCCGTAGGCCAGGGTGCCGGCCGGGCGGTTGGCGACGTCCTTGAGGTTGACCACTTCCAGCCAGTGCGCCGCGTAGTCCAGCGCCTCGGCCTCGGCGCGGCGGAACCCGGGGGTCTTCAGCAGGCCGGCGAAGAAGTTGGTGTTGATGTGCCGGTGCTGGGCCACCAGCAGGTTCTCCACCGCGGTCATTTCCTTGAACAGGCGGACGTTCTGGAAGGTGCGCACCACGCCGCGGTGGGCGATCTTGTGGCCCGGCAGGCCCTGGATCGGCTCGCCGCGCAGCAGGATCTGCCCGCCGGTGGGCTGGTAGAAGCCGGTCAGGCAGTTGAACACGGTGGTCTTGCCGGCGCCGTTGGGGCCGATCATCGAGACCACCTGCTTTTCCTCGACCTTGAGCGCGACGCCGTTGACGGCCAGCAGGCCGCCGAAGCGCATGGTCAGGCCGGATACTTCAAGAATCGGTCGACTCATTTACGCAACTCCAGGTGCGGGCGCTGCATCGGCAGCAGGCCCTGCGGACGCCAGATCATCATCAGCACCATGATGGCGCCGAACATCAACATGCGGTATTCGCTGAACTCGCGCATCAGCTCGGGCAGCAGGATCATCACCACGGCGGCGAGGATCACTCCCAGCTGCGAGCCCATGCCGCCGAGGACGACGATGGCGAGGATGGTGGCCGACTCGATGAAGGTGAACGACTCCGGGGTCACCAGGCCCTGGCGCGCGGCGAAGAAGCTGCCGGCGAAGCCGGCGAAGCAGGCGCCGAGGGTGAAGGCGGAGAGCTTGATGATGGTCGGGTTCAGGCCCAGCGCGCGGCAGGCGATCTCGTCCTCGCGCAGCGCTTCCCAGGCGCGGCCCAGGGGCATGCGCAGCAGGCGGTTGATGACGAACAGCACCAGCAGCACCAGCAGCAGCGCCACCAGGTAGAGGAACACGACCTTGTAGTTGGAGTTGTAGGCGATGCCGAAGAACTCGTGGAAGGTCTGCATGCCCTCGGGGGCGCGGCGCTCGAAGGTAAGGCCGAGCAGGGTGGGCTTCTCGATGCTGCTGATGCCGTTGGGGCCGCCGGTCAGGCCGGTGAGGTTGCGCAGCAGCACGCGGATGATCTCGCCGAAGCCCAGGGTCACGATCGCCAGGTAGTCGCCGCGCAGGCGCAGCACCGGGAAACCGAGCAGGAAGCCGAACAGCGCGGCCATCGCCCCGGCGATCGGCAGGCAGGTCCAGAAGCCCAGGCCGTAGTAGTGCGAGAGCAGCGCGTAGCTGTAGGCGCCCACGGCGTAGAAGCCGACGTAGCCCAGGTCGAGCAGGCCGGCGAGGCCCACCACGATGTTCAGGCCCAGGCCCAGCAGCACGTAGATCAGCACCAGGGTGGCGATGTCCACCGCCCCGCGCGAGCCCCAGAAGGGCCAGGCCAGGGCGACCAGGATCATCACGATGATCACCTTGCGCTGCACCGAAGGCTGCGTCAGCGAGCGGTACAGGAAGTTGTTCTCGCCCATGTGCAGGGTACGGCCACGGCTGAAGCTGAAGCGGTCGCGCACCAGCTGCCAGACGAACATGGCCACGGCGCACGCGGCGATGGTCCACAGGGTGCTGGGGCTGACGCCTTCCAGCTGCAGGCCGATGCCGATGACGCTGAGTTTCACCCCGAGGATCGGGTAGGCCACCGCCAGCACCAGCAGGGCGCTGAAGAAAGCCGTCTTGAGTCGCTTGTTCATACCTTCTCCACCTCCGGACGACCGAGCAGACCGGTGGGGCGGAACAGCAGCACCAGGACCAGCAGGCTGAAGGCCACCACGTCCTTGTACTGGTCGCCGAACACGTCGGCGCCGAAGGCTTCGGCGACGCCCAGCACCAGGCCGCCGAGCATGGCGCCCGGGATGCTGCCGATGCCACCGAGCACCGCGGCGGTGAAGGCCTTGATGCCGGCGAGGAAGCCGATGTTCGGGTTGATCACGCCGTACTGCAGGCCCAGCAGCACCGCGGCCACGGCGGCCAGGGTGGCTCCGATGACGAAGGTCAGGGCGATGATGTTGTTGGTGTTGATCCCCAGCAGGTTGGCCATCTTGATGTCCTCGGCGCAGGCGCGGCAGGCGCGGCCCAGGCGGGAACGGGAGATGAACAGGCTGAGGCCGTACATGGCCAGCAGGGTGACGATGAAGATCAGCACCTGCATGTACGAGACGGTCACCCCGTAGGTGGGATCGCCGAAGACGAAGTTCCCCGGCAGCAGGTTGGGGATGGCCTTGTCCTTGGAGTCCTGGGCGAGCAGGACCTCGTTCTGCAGGAAGATCGACATGCCGATGGCCGAGATCAGCGGGATCAGCCGGTTGCTGCCGCGCAGCGGGCGGTAGGCGATCCGTTCGATGCTGTAGCCATAGGCGCTGGTGACGATGATGGCGGCGGCGAAGGTGCAGAAGATGACGATCGGCAGGCTGACGATCCCCATCATGGCCAGGCCGGTGATCACGATGAAGGCTACGTACGAGCCGATCATGTAGACCTCGCCATGGGCGAAGTTGATCATGCCGATGATGCCGTAGACCATGGTGTAGCCGATGGCGATCAGGGCATAGGTGCTGCCAACGGTAAGGCCGTTGACCAGCTGTTGCAGGTAGTGATAGAGCTCAGGCATCACCTAACTCCTCGGGCGTCGCGTGAAGCGGCGCTTGTGGCGCGACGGACCCCCGGAATACGCGGAATAAACAAAGCCCACTGCGGGCGCAGTGGGCTCTGGACCTCAGGCGGCGGACCTTATTTGACTTCGGTCTTGGTGCCGTCCTTGTGCCACTGGTAGACCACGAAGTTGAAGTTCTTCAGGTCGCCCTTCTCGTCGAAGGCCAGGGCACCGGTGGGCGTATCGAAGGTGTTGCTGCGCAGGGCGGTGGCGACCTTTTCGGTGTCCTCGCTGCCGGCTTTCTTGATGCCGTCGGCGATGACCTGCACGGCGGCGTAGGCCGGGAACACGAACGGGCCGCTCGGGTCCTGGTTCTTGGCCTTGAAGGCGGCGACCAGGGCCTGGTTCTTCGGATCCTGGTCGAAGGACTTCGGCAGGGTCACGTACAGGCCTTCGGAAGCCGGGCCGGCGATGGCGGAGATTTCCTTGTTGCCGACGCCTTCCGGGCCCATGAAGCCGACTTTCAGGCCTTTCTCGGAAGTCTGGCGCAGCAGCAGGCCCAGTTCCGGGTGGTAGCCGCCGTAGTAGACGAAGTCGACCTTGGCCTGCTTGAGCTTGGCGATCAGCGAGGAGAAGTCCTTGTCGCCGGCGTTGATGCCTTCGAACAGGGCGACTTTCACGCCGGCGTCTTCCAGGGTCTTCTTGACCGCGGTGGCGATGCCTTCGCCGTACTGCTGCTTGTCGTGGATGACCGCGACGATCTTCGGCTTGACGTGCTCGGCGATGAACTTGCCGGCGGTCGGGCCCTGCATGTTGTCCAGGCCGATGGTGCGGAAGATCAGCTTGTAGCCGCGGCTGGTGATGTCCGGGCTGGTGGAGGCCGGGGAAATCATCAGGACGCCTTCGTCCTCGTAGATGTCCGAGGCCGGCTGAGTGGAGCTGGAGCACAGGTGGCCGACGACGAACTTGACGCCGTCGTTGACGATCTTGTTGGCGACCGCCACGGCCTGCTTCGGATCGCAGGCGTCATCGTAGACCACGCCTTCGAGCTGCTTGCCGTCGACACCGCCGGCCTTGTTGATCTGTTCGATGGCCATCTTGGCGCCGACGAACTCCATCTCCCCGTACTGGGCGACCGCACCGGTCACCGGACCGGCCAGGGCGATCTTGATGGTATCGGCGGCCATCGAATAGCTGGCGACGCCGGCCAGGGCCATGGCGGTCAACAGTTTGGAAAGACGTTGGGTACCCTTTTTCATAATGCTCCACTCTTTCTTGTGTTTTCGTTCTTGTGGTTCGTGGCCGCGGTTCGACGGGCTTTGCGCCCGGGGGAAGCCGCCGGCAACTGTACCGGTACAGTGTAGAGTGCCGCTTCGCCGCTTGAAAAGCCGCTGGCGGCGGGGCGTTTCGCCCCATGTCGCAAAGACGAAACAAACGTATAGAAAAACGGCGTTGTGCCAGTAGCCCTCCTTTGGTCACATCCACCCCCCGCGCAACTCCCGGGAAACTTGCCTGGCGACGACCGGGCGGTATCATGGCGCCGCCTGATTTCCCGGTGAGTACCATGACTGAACAAACTAGCACCCTCTATGCCAAGCTGCTCGGCGAGACCGCGATGATTTCCTGGCAGGAGCTGCAGCCGTTCTTCGCCCGCGGCGCCCTGCTGCAGGTGGGCGAGGCCGTCGACCTGGTGGAGGCCGCGCAGGCCGTGGCCGAGGACGACCGCCAGAAGGTCGCCGCCTGGCTGGCCAGCGGCGACCTGGCGCGGGTCGACGAGGCCCGCGCCCGCGACTTCCTGGAGCGCGACCCGCAGCTGTGGGCGGTGGTGGTGGCGCCCTGGGTGCTGGTTCAGGAGCGTGCGGAAAAAAACACGCTGCATTGACCCGGGGCGGCTTGCGTTGCCCGCAGGCGAGCTAGACTTGCGGGACCACTGCAAGGAGTCACGTCATGTTCGAGCCTGGTCACCTGCATCTCCACGCCCTGCCGGGCCTTGACCAGCAGGCGCTGGATATCAACCTGTACTACGAGATTCGCCACGACGCCGAGAAGGGCGCCTACGTCCACTTCACCATGGACGGCAGCATCGACGGCAATGCCTTCAAGGAAGAGTTCGACATGCCCAAGGACCAGGCCTTCAACTTCGCCAGCGATGCCACCCGCATTGCGCAGAAGCATGGCCTGCACCCGCGCTTCGGGCCGATCGTGCGTATCCACAAGGAATACGATGCGATGTTCGAGGACATCCGCGTCAAGCTGGGGACCCAACCGGGCGACCCGGTGGACCTGGACAAGGTGCTCCATGGCGGCGAGTGAGCCGCGATATGAAGAAGCCCGGCGTGTCAGGCTGTGTGAAAACCTCCGGATCGGTCCAGCTGGTTAAAAAACAACCTGGATTTCGCGTTTCTACGCGGATTCTGGGTTGGCTGAATAGCCAAGCCTTTTCAGATTTCACGTAGGAACGCACTCTTCGAAGAGCCGCTCGGGTTTTCACACAGCCTGGTGTGCCGGGCTTTTTCATGGGCGCGAAACCGCTGGGTTGCCACCGGTAACCGCGAACGGCGTCTCCCGCAAGGCGCAGGAGAAACACCGTCGTAGGATGGTGTTGAGCGAAGCGATACCCATCGTCACGGCAGTTACCGGGGGGACCGGCGTGGGAGAGGAATCCAATCGCGGACGGAGTCCGCTCTACTGTCCTGCGGGCCGCGCCGAGGCGCTCTTCGTAGGATGGTGTTGAGCGAAGCGATACCCATCACCGCAACCGCATGGGTTTCGCAAGCTCAACACCATCCTACGAAAAGCCATGCTCGCTCATGCGGTAGGAGCGGACTCCGTCCGCGATTCGGCGGATAACGCCGTAGGCTGTCAGGCGCTGACCCACCGCTGCCGCGCCCAGGCGCTGAGGGTGTCGACGCCCAGCACCAGCACCAGCATGGCGAGGATCACCGTGGCCGCCTGGGCCTGCTGGAACAGGCTGAGGCTGAAGTAGAGCATCTGTCCCAGGCCGCCGGCGCCGACGAAGCCGAGCACGCTGGCCATGCGGATGTTGTTCTCCCAGCGGTAGAGGATGTAGGCCACCAGCTGCGGCCAGACCGCCGGCAGGGTGCCGTAGGCGAAGGCGGCGACCCGCCCGCTGCCGCCCAGGCGCAGGGCTTCGGCGGGTTCGGCCGGGGTATTTTCCAGGGCCTCGGCGAACAGCCGGCCGAGCACGCCGCCGGTGTGCAGGGCCAGGGCCAGGGTGCCGGCGTTGGGGCCCAGGCCCGCGGCCAGCACCATGAGCGCGCCCCACACCAGTTCCGGCACCGCGCGCAGGGCGTTGAGGACGAAGCGCGCCAGGCTCTGCGCGGCGGCGCCGAAGCGGCCGGCGGCCGGCAGGGCGAAGAGCATCCCCAGCAGCGCCGCGAGCAACGTGCCCAGGGCCGACATGGCCAGGGTTTCCAGGGCGCCGCGGCCCACCGCGCTCAGGTGCGTGGCGGACAGGTCCGGCGGGAAGAAGTCGCTGGCGTAGCCGAGCATCTGCCGCAAGCCTTCGCCGCTGAGCAGGCCGTCGCTGTCGACTTGCAGGTAGACGAAGGAGGCCACCACCGCGAGCAGGATCGCCAGGCTCCAGCCGATGGCGCGCAAGAGGCCGGCGCGGGCGCGGTTCATTCCAGCCTCCGGCGCAGGAAGCGGCTGAGCTGGTCGGCGCCCAGCACCAGCAGCAGGAAGGTCAGCAGGATGCTCGCCACTTCGCCGCCGGCGAACATGCGCAGCGACAGGTCGACCTGCTGGCCGAGCCCGCCGGCGCCGACGAAGCCCATGACCACCGAGGCGCGGATGGCGCACTCCCAGCGGTACACGGTGTAGGAGATCATCTCGCTCGCCGCCTGGGGCAGCAGGCCGTAGGCGAAGGCGCCCAGGCGCGAGCCGCCGCCCAGCAGCAGCGCGCGGGTGGGGCGCGGGTCCACCGATTCGAAGATTTCCGCGTAGACCTTGCCGAGCATGCCGCCGTAGGTGATGGCGATGGCCATGACGCCGGCGGTGGGACCCAGGCCGACGGCGCGGACGAACAGCAGCGCCCAGACGATTTCCGGGATGCTGCGCAGCACGATCAGCAGCAGCCGCACCGGCCAGCGCAGGGCCCGCGCCCACCAGGCCGGCAGGCCGCCGCGGGGCAGGGCGGACAGCGACAGCGCGCGGGTGGCCAGCAGCGCGGCGGGGAAGGCGATCAGCCAGGCCAGGGCCATGCCGGCGGTGGCGATGGCCAGGGTTTCCAGGGTGGCGCGGCCGAGGATGGCGAGGAATTCGGCGTCGTGGGCCGGCGGCCAGAACCCGGCGAGGAAGCCGGCCATGGTGCGAGCGTTGTCGCCAGTGAACAGGCCGGGGATGTCCAGTTCGCTCAGGCGCAGGCCGGGCCACAGCAACAGCAGCGTCAGGGCGGTCAGCAGCAGCCGCGGCAGAGCGGCGGGGTCGCGGGGTTTCAGCATCGCGGGATCTGCACCACGTGCAGGGGCTCGACCGGCGTCGGGGCATCCAGGCTCAGCTGTTCGTTGGCGTAGAGCTGCTGCAGGTCGTCCGGGCTGACGCTGGCGGCCGGCTTGTCGAAGACGATGCGCCCGTCGCGGATGCCGACGATGCGCGGGAAGTGCGCCAGGGCCAGGTCCACCGCGTGCAGGCTGGCCAGCAGCGTCAGGCCACGGTTGGCGGCCTCGCGGGTGAGCAGGTCGAGGGTGTGCCCGGCGAGCACCGGGTCCATCGCCGAGACCGGTTCGTCGGCCAGCAGCAGCTGCGGCTGCTGGTACAGCGCCCGGGCGATGCCGACGCGCTGCAGCTGGCCGCCGGAAAGCTGGTCGCAGCGCTGGAACAGCTTGTCGGCCAGGTCCAGGCTGCGCAGGGCCTCGCGGGCGCCGTCGATGTCCAGCGGGTAGAGCAGGCTGGCCAGGCTCTTCCACAGCGGCCACTGGCCGAGGCGCCCGGCCAGCACGGCGTTGACCACCCGCTGGCGCGGCGGCAGCGGCGGCGCCTGGTGGATCAGGCCGATGCGCGCGCGCAGGCGCTGGCGGGCCCGGGCGCCCAGGCGCCAGGGCTGGCTGCCGAGCAGTTCGATCTCGCCGTGGCTGGGCTTCAGCGCGGTGGCCAGCACGCGCAGCAGGGTGGTCTTGCCGGCGCCCGAGGGGCCGATGATCGCCACCCGCTCGCCGGCCTCGACGCTCAGGTCGATGCCGGCGAGGGCGCGCTGGCCGTTGGCGTGCTGGTGCTCCACGCCGGTCAGGCGCAGGCTCACTTCAACAGGCCGGCGGCGCGGGCCGACTCCTCGATGCCCTTGTAGTTCTCGGGCTTGGTCTCGATGAAGCGGCTGGCCGCCTGCAGGTCGAGGATGGCCTTGTCGCGCGGCTTGCTCGGGTCGAGGTCGAGGAAGGCCTGCTTGATCTTCTCGGCCAGGGCCGGGTCGAGGTTGCCGCGCACCGTCCAGTTGTAGTCGTAGTAGGTCGGGGTGGTGGCGAAGACCTTCACCTTGTCGGTGTCGACCTTGCCGGCATCCACCAGCTTCTGCCACACCGAGGCGTTGAGCACGCCGGCATCCACCTTGCCGGCCTGGACCCAGGCCACGGTGGCGTCGTGGGCGCCGGAGTAGGCCACGCGGGAGAAGAACTGCTCGGGGACGATGCCGTCCTTCTGCATGAAGTAGCGCGGCATCAGGCTGCCGGAGGTGGAGGACACCGAGCCGAAGGCGAAGGTCTTGCCCTTGAGGTCCTGCAGCGACTTCACGTTGGCATCGGCAGTGATGAACTTGCTGGTGAACTGCTGATCCTGCTCGCGCTGCACCAGCGGGATGGCGTTGCCGGTCTTCAGGCGTGCCTGGACGAAGGTGAAGCCGCCCAGCCAGGCCATGTCCAGGCGGTCGGCGGCCAGGGCCTCGACCACGCCGGCATAGTCGGACACCGGGATGAACTTCACCGGCATGCCCAGGCGTTCCTGCAGGTATTCGCCCAGCGGCTTGAACTTGCGCAACAGCTCGGTGGGGGCTTCGTCGGGGATCGCCGAGACCTTGAGTTCCTTCAGGGTTTCGGCCTGGGTGAAGCTGGCGGAAAGGGACAGCGCAAAGCAGGCGGCGAGCGCCAGGGTGCGTTTCAGCATGGGAGCAGTCTCCGGTTCAATAGCGGAAAAAGCCTGGGAAGTATAGTGGCGGTCTGCCGGTGCGCGTGGAAATGACCACGGCGGCGGGCTCGCAGGCTCGGCGAAGGCGGCGGTGGACGGTTAAGATGGCCGTCCCCGTGCCCGCTATTTTGCCCGACAGGAGCCATCCATGTCTGCCTTGCCCTCCATCGCCTTCGCCGGCCTCGGCCTGATGGGCGTGCCCATGAGCCGCCGCCTGCTGGCCGCCGGCTACCCGTTGACCGTGTGGAACCGCTCCGCCGCCAAGCGCGAGCTGCTGGCCGGGGAGGGCGCCCGCGTCGCGCAGAGCCCCGCGCAGCTGTGCGCGGATGCCGAGATCGTCATGCTCTGCCTGGCCGACACCGCCGCCGTGCGCGAGGTGGTGTTCGGCCCCGGCGGCATCGTCGAAGGGGCGAAACCGGGGCAGTTGCTGGTGGACTTCTCCAGCCTGGAACCGGCCGCTACCCGCGAGATGGCCGCCGAACTCGAAGCCCGCAGCGGCATGCGCTGGGTCGATGCGCCGGTCTCCGGCGGCACCCCGGGCGCCGAGGCCGGCAGCCTGGCGATCATGGCCGGCGGCCGGGTGGAGGACATCGAGCGCGTCCGCCCCGTCCTCGCCCACCTCGGCCAGCGCCTGACGCGCATGGGCGAGGTCGGCGCCGGCCAGGTGACCAAGGTGTGCAACCAGATGATCGTCGCCTGCAACGCCCTGGTGATCGCCGAAGTGGTGGCCCTGGCGGAGAGCGCCGGGGTCGACGCCAGCCTGATCGCCCCGGCCCTGGCCGGCGGTTTCGCCGATTCCAGGCCCTTGCAGATCCTCGCCCCGCAGATGGCCGAGAGCCGCTTCGAGCCGATCAAGTGGCACGTGCGCACCCTGCTCAAGGACCTGGACACCGCGGTCAAGCTGGCCCGCGAGCAGGGCTCGGCCACGCCCATGAGCGGCCTGGCCGCGCAGCTGATGCGCCTGCACGGCAGCCAGGGCCACCTGGCGCACGACCCGGCCACCCTGGTCGAGCAGTACCGCCAACCCCGCGATTGAGGAAAGCCGCCATGCCGATCTGCGCCAACCTGTCCCTGTTGTTCACCGAACTGCCGCTGATCGAGCGCGTGCGCGCCGCCGCCGAGGCCGGTTTCGCCGGGGTGGAGATCCAGTTTCCCTACGAGGTGCCGGCCGCGGCATTGCAGGCCGAGCTGCAGCGCAGTGGCATGCCGCTGGTGCTGTTCAACCTGCCGGCCGGCGACCTGATGCAGGGTGGCGCCGGGCTGGCCGCAGTGCCGGGGCGCGAGGCGCAGTTCGCCGCCGGGCTGCGCCAGGCCCTGGAGTACGCCGAGGTGGCGCGGCCGCAGAAGATCAACGTGCTGGCCGGGCGCCTGGCCGAGGGCGTCGAACGCGAGCAGGCGCTGGCGCTGCTGGCCGAACACCTGCGGCAGACCGCCGAGGCCTTCGCCGGGCGCGGCATCGCGGTGCTGATGGAGGCGATCAACCTGCACGACATGCCCGGCTTCCTGCTCAACACCCCGCAGCATCTGCTGGACATGCTGGCGCGCGTCGGCCACCCGAACCTGGCGGCGCAGCTGGACTTCTACCACATGGCGCGCATGGACCTGGACCTGGCGGATTGCGTGCGCCAGCTGCAAGGGCATATCGGCCACGTGCAGTTCGCCGACGCCCCCGGGCGCGGCGAGCCGGGCAGCGGCGAACTGGACTTCGAGCCGGCGCTGGCGGCCCTGCGGGCCCAGGGCTACGCCGGCTGGCTGGGCGCCGAATACCGCCCGGTCGGCGCCACCAGCGCTGGCCTGGGCTGGTTGCCGGCTTGGCGGGAACGTCTGCAATCGGCCTGAGCCGACAAACGTTGTATCGATTCAGTGGCAAATTTGACACTTTTTTGACTAACTGATCAGTAGATTCGGCGCGCCCGCCGCGACGGCGGGCGATGCCGTTCTTTCCGCTGCGCCCAGTCAAGGAGTGCCTCGATGTCCGAGGGCAACCGCCGCCTGTTACCCACCATCAGTTCCAACCGCCTGGTCCTGCTGTTTTCCCTGGCCCTGGTGCTGTTCTACAACCTCGCCACCTGGAAGGCGCTGGACGGCCTGGTGCCGCTGCAGGGGGCGTACCGCATCGCCTTCTTCGCTTCCTTCGGCGTCTTCCTCTGGGCCGCCTTCACCCTGCTGCTGACCCTGGTGTCGTTCCGCCCGCTGCTCAAGCCGGCGCTGACTCTGGTGGCGCTGTGCTCGGCCGCCGCGGCCTACTTCATGAACAGCTACGGCATCGCCATCGACACGGTGATGGTGCAGAACGTCTTCGAGACCAACCCGGGCGAGGCCGAGGCGCTGTTCAGCGGTAGGCTGGTGGCCTACCTGCTGCTGCTCGGGGCGCTGCCGTCGGCGCTGGTCTGGGCGCTGCCGGTGGCCTACAAGCCGTTCCTGCGCGGGCTGCTGAACAAGGTGCTGGTGGTGTTCGCCTGCGTGGCCGCGGTGGCGGTGATGGTGGGTAGCTTCTATTCCACCTACGCGCCGATCTTCCGCGAGGAAGACAAGCTGACCCACTTCATCAACCCGACCAACTACATCTACGCCGTGAGCAAGTACGGCAAGCAGCGCCTGGGCATCAAGAAGGCCGACCTGGTGGTGCAGAAGATCGGCGAGGACGCGGTGCAGAGCGCCAAGGCCGCGCAACGGGCGAAGAAGTCGCTGTTCGTCTTCGTGGTCGGCGAGACCGCGCGGGCCGACCACTTCTCGCTCAACGGCTACGCCCGCGAAACCAACCCGGAGCTGGCGAAGCTGGACATCCTCAACTTCACCCAGGTGCATTCCTGCGGGACTTCCACCGCGGTCTCGGTGCCCTGCATGTTCTCCAAGTTCCCCCGCGAGGACTACAGCGACAAGAAGGGCAAGACCTACGAGAGCCTGCTGGACGTGCTGCAACGCGCCGGCCTGCAGGTGCTCTGGCTGGACAACAACAGCGACTGCAAGGGCACCTGCCTGCGCGTGCCGCACCGCGACATCCCGAAGAACCAGCCCGGGCCGTTCTGCGACGGCAACCGCTGCCTGGACGAGGCCCTGCTGCAGGACCTGCAGGCGTACATCGATGGCCTGAAGGACAACGCCATCATCGTCCTGCACGCCGACGGCAGCCACGGCCCGGAGTACTACGAGCGCTACCCGGCGGACATGGAGCGCTTCAAGCCGGTGTGCCGCACCAACCAGTTGGGCAGCTGCTCGAAGGACGAGCTGGTGAACGTCTACGACAACACCATCCTCTACACCGATTTCTTCCTGTCGAAGGTCATCAAGCTGCTGAAGAAGAACAGCGACAGGTACGACACCTCGATGC
This sequence comes from Pseudomonas sp. AAC, assembly GCF_000725445.1. NCBI lineage: Bacteria > Pseudomonadati > Pseudomonadota > Gammaproteobacteria > Pseudomonadales > Pseudomonadaceae > Pseudomonas > Pseudomonas sp. AAC. The sequence continues at coordinate 495,441 of NZ_KL647099.1, forward strand.
TCTACGTCTCCGACCATGGCGAGTCGCTGGGCGAGAACGGCGTGTACCTGCACGCCGCGCCCTATGCCATCGCCCCGGCGGCGCAGACCCACGTGCCCATGGTGATGTGGTTCGGCCCCTCGACCCTGCGCGACCTGGGCATCGACCGCGGCTGCCTGGCCGGCAAGCGCGACGAGCAGGACCTGAGCCACGACAACCTGTTCCACTCGGTGCTCGGCCTGCTGGACGTGCGCACCAGCCTGTATCAGCCCGGCCTGGACATCTTCCACTCCTGCCGCGGTAACGTGGTGGCGGCGGGTGAATGACGCCGATGCCGTAGCCTTCCGCTTTTCCTACAGGGGCGCTTCAGGTGAAAAAAAGGCCGTGCGGGTCATCCCGCACGGCCTTTTTCATAGGGGTTGGACTTACTTGTCGCGGACCAGCAGCACCGGGCGGTTGCTGACGCGCAGCAGGCCCTCGGCCACGCTGCCCAGCATCAGCCGGCGCACGCCGCGGCGGCCATGGGTGCCCATGACGATCACGTCGGCCTTGGCATCCTCGGCCTCCAGCTCGATACGCTCGGCGACTTCCTCGCTGGCGCGCTCCTGGCACACACGGTCGAACTTCGCCTTGACCTTGTCGCCGACCTGCTCGCGGGCCTTGGCCAGCACGTCGTCGGCGGCCTTCAGCGCGGCTTCGCGCAGCGGCTCGGGGTTGTAGTAGACGGCATAGTCGGGCAGGTGGCGCAGCGGGCTGTCGACGATGGTGATGACGCGCAGCTCGCCGCCAGTCAGTTGCGCCAGCTTGACCGCCTCGCCCAGCGCGCGGTCGGAAACCGGGCTGCCGTCCACTGCTACCAGAATGCGCTCGTACATGATGTATCCCTCAATGAGTGGCTTGGTGGGAAAACTCTAGCTCTCCCCGGGGTGGATTCCCTTGCGCAGCGTCAATAGTAGACCGTGAGGGCGGATGTGCCGGCGGTGGGAGGGGAATGTCCGAGCTGTAGGAGCGCGCGGGCCCTGCCCGCGATTCGCGCGCAGGGCGCGCTCCTACAGGGGAATGGCGTGGGTGGGGCAGCGCGGATCTCATCCGCGAATCGCGCCGGGGTGTCCGGCTATCGCGGACAAGGTCCTACGGGGAGGCATGCCATGCTTCCCGGCGACCTGTAGGAGCGGGCCCTGCCCGCGATTTCGCGCGCAGGGCGCGCTCCTACATGGGAATGGCGTGGGTGGGGCAGCGTAGATCTCATCCGCGAATCGCGCCGGATCGTCCGGCTATCGCGGACAAGGTCCGCTCCTACGGGGGAGGCACGCTGTGCTCCCCTGCAACCTGTACGAGCGGGCCCTGCCCGCGATTTCGCGCGCAGGGCGCGCTCCTACAGGGGAATGGCGGGGGTGGGGAAGCGTAGGAGATCTCATCCGCGAATCGCGCCGGGACGTCCGGCTATCGCGGACAAGGTCCTACGGGGAGGCATGCCGTGCTTCCCGGCGACCTGTAGGAGCGGGCTCTGCCCGCGAAATCGCGCGCAGGGCGCGCTCCTACATTGGGAATGGCGGGGGGGGGGGAGGCCCCG
>NZ_KL647100.1:0-174777 GCF_000725445.1 Pseudomonas sp. AAC
AACCGAGATTCCCTTAGTAGTGGCGAGCGAACGGGGACTAGCCCTTAAGCTTCTTAGAATCTAGCAGAACGCTCTGGAAAGTGCGGCCATAGTGGGTGATAGCCCCGTATGTGAAAGGTTCCAGGAAGTGAAATCGAGTAGGACGGCGCACGTGAAACGTTGTCTGAACATGGGGGGACCATCCTCCAAGGCTAAATACTACTGACTGACCGATAGTGAACCAGTACCGTGAGGGAAAGGCGAAAAGAACCCCGGAGAGGGGAGTGAAATAGAACCTGAAACCGTATGCGTACAAGCAGTGGGAGCCCACTTGTTGGGTGACTGCGTACCTTTTGTATAATGGGTCAGCGACTTATATTCAGTGGCGAGCTTAACCGAATAGGGGAGGCGTAGCGAAAGCGAGTCTTAATAGGGCGTTTAGTCGCTGGGTATAGACCCGAAACCGGGCGATCTATCCATGAGCAGGTTGAAGGTTAGGTAACACTGACTGGAGGACCGAACCCACTCCCGTTGAAAAGGTAGGGGATGACTTGTGGATCGGAGTGAAAGGCTAATCAAGCTCGGAGATAGCTGGTTCTCCTCGAAAGCTATTTAGGTAGCGCCTCACGTATCACTCCAGGGGGTAGAGCACTGTTTCGGCTAGGGGGTCATCCCGACTTACCAAACCGATGCAAACTCCGAATACCTGGAAGTGTCAGCGTGGGAGACACACGGCGGGTGCTAACGTCCGTCGTGAAAAGGGAAACAACCCAGACCGTCAGCTAAGGTCCCAAAGTTGTGGTTAAGTGGTAAACGATGTGGGAAGGCTTAGACAGCTAGGAGGTTGGCTTAGAAGCAGCCACCCTTTAAAGAAAGCGTAATAGCTCACTAGTCGAGTCGGCCTGCGCGGAAGATGTAACGGGGCTCAAACCACACACCGAAGCTACGGGTGCATCGCAAGATGCGCGGTAGAGGAGCGTTCTGTAAGCCTGTGAAGGTGAGTTGAGAAGCTTGCTGGAGGTATCAGAAGTGCGAATGCTGACATGAGTAACGACAATGGGAGTGAAAAACTCCCACGCCGAAAGACCAAGGGTTCCTGCGCAACGTTAATCGACGCAGGGTTAGTCGGCCCCTAAGGCGAGGCAGAAATGCGTAGTCGATGGGAAACAGGTTAATATTCCTGTACTTCTAGTTACTGCGATGGAGGGACGGAGAAGGCTAGGCCAGCTTGGCGTTGGTTGTCCAAGTTTAAGGTTGTAGGCTGGGCACTTAGGCAAATCCGGGTGTTCAAGGCCGAGAGCTGATGACGAGCTTTCTTTTAGAGAGCGAAGTGGTTGATGCCATGCTTCCAGGAAAAGCTTCTAAGCTTCAGGTAACTAGGAACCGTACCCGAAACCGACACAGGTGGTCGGGTAGAGAATACCAAGGCGCTTGAGAGAACTCGGGTGAAGGAACTAGGCAAAATGGCACCGTAACTTCGGGAGAAGGTGCGCCGGTGAGGGTGAAGTATTTACTGCGTAAGCCCACGCCGGTCGAAGATACCAGGCCGCTGCGACTGTTTATTAAAAACACAGCACTCTGCAAACACGAAAGTGGACGTATAGGGTGTGACGCCTGCCCGGTGCCGGAAGGTTAATTGATGGGGTTAGCGAAAGCGAAGCTCTTGATCGAAGCCCCGGTAAACGGCGGCCGTAACTATAACGGTCCTAAGGTAGCGAAATTCCTTGTCGGGTAAGTTCCGACCTGCACGAATGGCGTAACGATGGCGGCGCTGTCTCCACCCGAGACTCAGTGAAATTGAAATCGCTGTGAAGATGCAGTGTATCCGCGGCTAGACGGAAAGACCCCGTGAACCTTTACTGTAGCTTTGCACTGGACTTTGAGCCTGCTTGTGTAGGATAGGTGGGAGGCTTTGAAGCGTGGACGCCAGTTCGCGTGGAGCCAACCTTGAAATACCACCCTGGCATGCTTGAGGTTCTAACTCTGATCCGTTATCCGGATCGAGGACAGTGTATGGTGGGCAGTTTGACTGGGGCGGTCTCCTCCTAAAGAGTAACGGAGGAGTACGAAGGTGCGCTCAGACCGGTCGGAAATCGGTCGCAGAGTATAAAGGCAAAAGCGCGCTTGACTGCGAGACAGACACGTCGAGCAGGTACGAAAGTAGGTCTTAGTGATCCGGTGGTTCTGTATGGAAGGGCCATCGCTCAACGGATAAAAGGTACTCCGGGGATAACAGGCTGATACCGCCCAAGAGTTCATATCGACGGCGGTGTTTGGCACCTCGATGTCGGCTCATCACATCCTGGGGCTGAAGCCGGTCCCAAGGGTATGGCTGTTCGCCATTTAAAGTGGTACGCGAGCTGGGTTTAGAACGTCGTGAGACAGTTCGGTCCCTATCTGCCGTGGACGTTTGAGATTTGAGAGGGGCTGCTCCTAGTACGAGAGGACCGGAGTGGACGAACCTCTGGTGTTCCGGTTGTCACGCCAGTGGCACTGCCGGGTAGCTATGTTCGGAATAGATAACCGCTGAAAGCATCTAAGCGGGAAACTAGCCTCAAGATGAGATCTCACTGGGAACTTGATTCCCCTGAAGGGCCGTCGAAGACTACGACGTTGATAGGTCGGGTGTGTAAGCGCTGTGAGGCGTTGAGCTAACCGATACTAATTGCCCGTGAGGCTTGACCATATAACACCCAAACAATTTGTGTGTTGGACGGTGAAGTCGACGAACCGAAAGTTCGTGTGAACCGCAAAGAAAACCTGTCACATACCCGAATCTGGGTGAGCGTGCGCGAAAGCCACGAGCATCCGAAAGAATTGCTTGACGACCATAGAGCGTTGGAACCACCTGATCCCATCCCGAACTCAGCAGTGAAACGACGCATCGCCGATGGTAGTGTGGGGGTTCCCCATGTGAGAGTAGGTCATCGTCAAGAACCTATCCCAAAACCCCTGATCAGCCTGGCTGGTCGGGGGTTTTGCTTTGGCGCGCGGAAAAGCCGGAACGGCAGAAGCGCTCCCGGCGTAGGGCGCATAACGCCTACGGCGTTATCCGCCGTTTGGCCTTGGCCCCCGGCGGCTCCGAGGTTGGCCTGGGCACGGCCTGTGGCCTCGGTGTATCGGCGGATAACCGCGAACGGTTATTCGCCCTACGGCTTGTCCTGGGCCGGTCATGGCGATGGGTATCGCTTCGCTCAACGCCATCCTACGCGTCCCGCCGACGCCACCATCCTACGCCGCCCCACCTGCGCCATTCCCCCTGTAGGAGCGCGCCCTGCGCGCGAATCGCGAGCAGGGCCCGCTCAGCAGGCAGATATTCGGAACTTCGCCTCGCTGTGTAGCGCCTATAGTCAGAAACAATAGGTAACAAGTTCCCGGCCACCGCCACTGCTCGCCGGGAGTCCACCGTCTGCAGGACGCGCTCTCGAGGATGGGGAGGCCCGGTCGTGGAGTCGGGTGCCGTGGCCAGGAGGGCCGGCGCCGATCTGGAGAAAGGTAGCCGCCATGAGCAAGAAACCCTTCTACAAGAGCCTCTACGTGCAGGTGCTGATCGCCATTGCCATCGGCATCGCCCTGGGCCACTTCTATCCGCAGACCGCGGTGCTGATGAAGCCCCTGGGCGACGGCTTCGTCAAACTGATCAAGATGGCCATCGCGCCCATCATCTTCTGCACAGTGGTCACCGGCATCGCCGGCATGCAGAGCATGAAGGCGGTGGGCAAGACCGGTGGCATGGCGCTGCTGTACTTCGAGGTGGTTTCCACCATCGCCCTGATCATCGGCCTGGCGGTGGTCAACATCGTCCAGCCGGGTGTGGGCATGCACGTCGACCCGGCCAGCCTGGATACCAGCAAGGTCGCCGCCTACGCCTCGGCCGGCGAGAAACAGAGCACCATCGAGTTCCTGCTCAACATCATCCCCAACACCGTGGTCGGCGCCTTCGCCAACGGTGATATCCTCCAGGTGCTGTTCTTCTCCGTGCTGTTCGGCTACGCGCTGCACCGCATGGGCAGCCTGGGCCAGCCGATCTTCCTGTTCATCGAGCGTTTCACCCAGGTGATGTTCAACATCATCAACGTGATCATGAAGGTCGCTCCCATCGGCGCCTTCGGTGCCATGGCTTTCACCATCGGAGCCTATGGCGTGGGGTCGCTGGTGCAACTGGGCGAGCTGATGGCCTGCTTCTACCTCACCTGCATCCTCTTCGTGCTCCTCGTGCTGGGCAGCATCGCGCGCTTCCATGGCTTCAACATCCTGCGTTTCATCAACTACATCCGCGAGGAGCTGCTGATCGTTCTCGGCACTTCCTCGTCGGAGTCCGCGCTGCCGCGGATGATCGCCAAGATGGAGAAGCTGGGTTGCGACAAGACCGTGGTCGGCCTGGTGATTCCCACCGGCTATTCCTTCAACCTCGACGGCACCTCGATCTACCTGACCATGGCCGCGGTGTTCATTGCCCAGGCCACCGATACGCAGATGGACATCATCCACCAGGTGACCCTGCTGGCGGTGCTGCTGATCGCCTCCAAGGGCGCGGCCGGCGTCACCGGCTCGGGCTTCATCGTCCTGGCCGCCACCCTGTCCGCCGTGGGCCACCTGCCGGTCGCCGGCCTGGCGCTGATCCTCGGCATCGACCGCTTCATGTCCGAGGCCCGCGCCCTGACCAACCTGGTGGGCAACGGCGTGGCCACCGTTGTGGTAGCCAAGTGGTGCAAGGAGCTGGACGAGGAAACCCTGCATCGCGAACTGGCCGCCGGACCCTCGGAGCTCGAAGCATCGATGGATCATTGAAAGCTTCACGCGCTACCCTCTACGGCGCCCCTGCACGGGGCGCTGTCGTTTCCTGAAGCCCGTCATGCAGGCAGTGGAGAAAGCCATGACCGAACGCAAGTCGAACTACCCGCTGTACACCCACTATTCGGGCCCGGCCCTGCTGGAGATGCCGCTGCTGAACAAGGGCAGCGCCTTCAGCCCGCAGGAGCGCATCGACTTCAACCTCATCGGCCTGCTGCCGCAGACCGTGGAGACCATCGAAGAACAGGCCGAGCGCGTCTACCAGCAGTACCTGCAATGCGCCTCCGACCTCGACCGGCACGTCTACCTGCGCTCCATCCAGGACAACAACGAGACGCTGTTCTTCCGCCTGCTCGAAGGCCACCTGGAGGAGATGCTGCCGATCATCTACACCCCCACGGTAGGCCAGGCCTGCCAGGACTTCTCGAAGATCTACCGCACCCACCGCGGGCTGTTCGTCTCCTGGCCGGACCGCGAGCGCATCGACGACGTGCTGCGCAGCGCCACCAAGGACAAGGTGAAGATCATCGTGGTCACCGACAGCGAGCGCATTCTCGGCCTGGGCGACCAGGGCATCGGCGGCATGGGCATCCCCATCGGCAAGCTGTCGCTGTACACCGCTTGCGGCGGCATCAGCCCGGCCTACACGCTTCCCATCGTGCTCGACGTGGGCACCAACAACCAGGCGCTGCTGGACGACCCGCTGTACATGGGCTGGCGCCACCCGCGCATCAGCGGCAAGGACTACGACGACTTCGTCGAGCTGTTCATCCGCGCCGTGCAGCGCCGCTGGCCGGGTGTGCTGCTGCAGTTCGAGGACTTCGCCCAGACCAACGCCATGCCTTTGCTTGCGCGCTACCGCGACCAGTTGTGCTGCTTCAACGACGACATCCAGGGCACCGCCTCGGTGGCGGTCGGCACCCTGCTGGCGGCGTGCAAGGTCAAGCAGCAGAAGCTCAGCGAGCAGGTGATCACCTTCGTCGGCGCTGGTTCCGCCGGCTGCGGCATCGCCGAGCACATCATCGCCGCCATGCAACTGGAAGGGCTGTCCGAGGCGCAGGCGCGCCAGCGCATCTTCATGGTCGACCGCCACGGCCTGCTGGTGGAGGGCATGGACGGCCTGCTGGACTTCCAGCGCAAGCTGGCGCAGAAGGCTGCCGACGTGGCCGACTGGCAGCGCGGCGAGGACGGCATCGGCCTGCTCGAAGTGGTCAGCCGGGCCAAGCCGACGGTGATGATCGGCGTTTCCGGGCAGCGCGGGCTGTTCAGCGAGGCGGTGATCCGCGAGATGTACAAGCACTGCCCGCTGCCGCTGGTGATGCCGCTGTCCAACCCGACCTCGCGGGTCGAGGCGACGCCGGCGGAAATCCTCCAGTGGACCGAGGGCCGCGCGCTGGTCGCCACCGGCAGCCCGTTCCAGCCGGTGGAGCATGGCGGACGCAGCATCCACATCGCCCAGTGCAACAACTCCTACATCTTCCCCGGCATTGGCCTGGGGGTGATCGCCGCCGGCGCCCGGCGCGTGACCGAGGCGATGCTGATGGCCGCCTCCAACGCCCTGGCCGAGTGCTCGCCGGTGGTGACGGGGGAGGGCGATGCGGTGCTGCCGCCGCTGCGCGACATCCAGCAGGTCAGCCGGCGCATCGCCTTCGCCGTGGCCAAGCAGGCCCAGGCCGAGGGCGTGGCGCTGGAAACCCCGGACGACATGCTCCAGGCCGCCATCGAGCGCAACTTCTGGGTGCCGCGCTACCGCGAGTACCGCCGTCGCTCGTTGTGAGGTTGCCGCTACAGGCGTTGCGCTAGCGCTTCCAGCGCCCGTGGCGCTCTTCGCCTGCCGGGCGCCCTGCGCGGCGCTCCTGCAGGGCGAACTGCAGGGCCTTGGCTGCGCCGGCGCCGAGCAGTCCGCCCAGCAGGGTGGCGACGACCTGCAGCAGCAGGCCCAGCGCGCTGGCGGCGTTCATCTCGCGCAGGAAGGTCGCCGCTTCCGGCCAGAGCGCCAGCCACAGGCCGACGAAGCCCAGCACCAGGTCGTACCAGAAGGCGCCGACCCCGGCGGGGCGGTAACCGCGAACGAAGAGGATGAAGGCGCTGAAGGCCAGCGCCAGGAGCAGAGTGCCCAGCGTCTGGCTGAGCGCATCAGGACCGGACATGGCCATCACCTCCCTGCCTCGCGCAGACGCAGGCACTGGCGGCTGTGCAGCCCCAGGCGCACCTCGTCGAGCAGCGCCTCGGCACAGGACAGGGCCTGCTGGCTCGCCTTGTCCATGGGCGCGGCGGCGCGGCTGAAGTCATCGATGCGCAGGCCTTCGATCAAGTCCGGCGCCTCCACCAGCGTCCAGTTCAGGCCGCTCACCTCCAGGCTGCGCGCAAGGCCGGCGCCGAGTTGCTCGTCGGCGGCATCTTGCGGCGCCACCAGCCACTGCCAGTGGCCCACCAGGAACAGCCGCGGCATGCCGGCGCGCAACGCACCGTCGATGAGCGCGCCGCACTGCGGCGGCAGCTGTTGCGGCGGTTGGTCGCCGAGCATGGCGAAGACCACGTCGAGCCCCGTCACCGCCTCGCTGACCTCGATGGACGACGCCAGGCCGCCCAGCTTGCAGCGCAGGCCGGGGCGCGCACGCAGGTCGTTGAGGTCCTCCACCAGGGCGCTGACCTCGTGCTGCCGGTGCAGCGCGGCGGCGACCAGGGCCTGGCCGAGGCTGTCGAAGGGGCGGAACACGCCCAGCTTCAGCGTGGGGGTCTCGAGGTTGTGCATGGCGCTTCCTCCGATTGAAGGGCAGGGCGGGCCTATGCATATCGAAGCCTTGGCGAGGGCGGAGGTTCCGCCGGCCTGGCAGTTGACTGGGGCAGGGAGTGGAGCACGCAGTCCGGTGTCGAGTGCGGGCGGGTTCTTTCCGAGGGGCTTTTCCTCTATCTTCTGCGCTTGCGCCTTCCTTCCTCACGCAGACTCGCCGCATGTCCGTCCCGTCGTTCCTTTCGCCATCCCTCACCGCCGGTATCGAGGCGTTGACCCGTCACTACGCCGACACCGTCCTGCCGCTGTGGCGCGCCGCCGGCTGGAACGAGGCGCTGCAGCTGCCCTACGAGTCGCTCGACGACCGCAGCGGGCAGCCCCTGCCCGCGGTGCGCTACCGCGCCATGGCCTGCGCCCGCCAGCTGTTCGTCTTCAGCCACGCGGGGCCTGCCGGCGCTGCTCGGGCCGAGGCATTGTTCGACTCGCTGCAACGCCACTTCGGCGATGGCCAGGGGGCCTGGCTCTACAGCATCGACGCGGCCGGCAAGCCGCTGGACAGCCGCCGCGACCTCTACACCTTCGCCTTCGTGGTGTTCGCCTGCGCGCAGTATCACAAGCTCAGTGGCAACGCGGCTGCGCTGGAGCTGATGACGCGCACCACCGAGCTGATCGAGCAGCGCTTCGCCGATGGCCAGGGGTTGTACCTGTCCGCGCTGGCCGAGGATTTCGCAGACGACGGCGCGCCCGTGCTGCAGAACCCCATCATGCACCTCACCGAGGCCTATCTGGCGGCCTATGCCATCGCCGGCGAGCCCTGGTACGGAGAGCGCCTGCAGGCGATCGGCGCCGCGGTATTGGCGCGCTTCGTCGACCCGGCCAGCGGCTGCATCGCCGAGCTGCCGCAAGGCGAGGCGGGCAACCGCATCGAGCCGGGGCATCAGTTCGAATGGTTCTCGCTGGTCATGGGCGCGCCGGCGTTGTTCGCCGGTTCGGCCCTGGAGGCCGCGCTGCGTCGCGCCTTCGTCTTCGCCCGGCAGCATGGCGTGGCCGCCGATACCCTCGGCGTCAGTGCCGCACTGGCGGCGGACGGCACGCTGCAGGACGCCACCCAGCGCATCTGGGCGCAGACCGAGTTCGCCCGCGCCCTGGCCGTGGAGGGTAGCGCCCGATCCCTCGATACCCTGGCGCTCTGGACCGAGCGCTTCCGTTCGCGCTTCCTCCACGACGGCGGCTGGCACGAGGTGCTGGGGCCTGACGGCGAGGTGCTGCGCGCGGACATGCCGTCCACCACGCCCTACCACCTGCTGGGCGCCTACCAGGCGCTGCAGGCCCTGGTTGGGCGCGTCTGACTCCTTGTACCGCCCGGCGGCCATGCCTTTGGCAGGGGCGATCCGGCGGAACCGCTGGCAAGCTGGAGAGTCCGTGAAAGGGTGGGCGAGCGTCCGCCATCTCGCGCAACTCCAGCCATGTGAACGGCCTGCCAGCGGGCCAGGGGGAACGATGCATGCAACAGCGAACCAGTGAGCCGAACTTCATGCCACCCAGCGAGTACACCACCTCCAGCGGGGTGGCGGTGCTCATCTCGCCGCGTTACGCCGGCCCCGGCAAGGTCGCCGAGATGCTGCTTTCGCTGGCGAAGGTGCCCACCAGCGTATCGCCGCTGGACGTGGTGATCGGGCCCTGGGAATCCCATGAGGCCGCCTTCGAGGCCTCCTTCGCCGCCGCCGAGCGCTGGGTGGACCAGCTCGACGGGAGGACCTGAGCCGGGCTTTTCGCGTTATCCATTAGCGCATTCCCGGGGCATATGGGGCGCCGAGGTGCTTTCGTTTCTTGCAGGCCGCGCTGGGATGCTCTTCGTATGAGCGAGCCATGCCCACCTCCGGCTCTACCTGTAGGAGCGCGCCCTGCGCGCGAATCGCGGGCAGGGCCCGCTCCTACAGGTGTTGGGAGACGCTTCCTGCGCGTCGTGGAAAGGCGACCGGCCGTCCAGAATCGCGATGCGGAAAAGAAAATGCTGTTCAAATCCGTCGAACCCTGTATTCTGCTGCCACTGCCTGCCAGTTTAGCGCCTCCGTCTTGATGTTCAGTCCGTTCTGATTTCCATCTCCTCGGTTTCTCTTCACTCTGCATTCAGTTTCAGCCAGGCATGTCGCCTGTGCTCGTTCCTACCTTGGAGATCTACATCATGGCAAACCGCCAAACTGGTACCGTCAAGTGGTTCAACGCTGAGAAGGGCTTCGGCTTCATCACCCCGGAAAGCGGCCCGGACGTCTTCGTTCACTTCCGCCAGATCGAATCCACCGGCTACAAGAGCCTCGACGAGGGCCAGCGCGTCAGCTTCCTCGTGACTGCCGGCGCCAAAGGCCCGCAGGCCGAGCAGGTTCAAGCCCTGTAAGCGCACCTTCTGGTGCCCGAAGCCCCGCATCGCATTGCGGGGCTTTTCGTTTGTGCTCGAAAAATCCCTCTCGCAATCGAAACTCCGCTACCTCGGCCGGGCAATCTGGTACTCGATGACCGACGCCGTCGCCTGTCTCGCCCCTGACCGGGCGCTCCGTATCTCCGCGCAGACGCTGTCCGTGGACGGTCGCTGCATCTAGCAGCGTCGCTGCCTTTCCTCTTCTTCCTCTTTCCGCCGATGTCGTTTTCATGCTGTCGCCAGCGCCGGGCCTGGGCGCTCGCGGGCGAGGCCATGTCGTTTTTGCTCATACCCATGGCGATCCTGGGCAAATGCCCGGATGACGCCCTGGAATAGGGTTGTGCCCGCGTCCCGCAGTCCGGGACGCCCGCCAGGTGGCGCCTTGCCACCGCATAACAAATTCAACAAAGGCCGATCGATGAGTATTCCAAGTGCGAAAGGCGCCAGTGGCGAACTGGTCCAGGGCTTCAAGCCGCGCCATGTGACCATGCTGTCCATTGCCGGGATCATAGGCGCGGGGTTGTTCGTCGGTTCCGGCCATGCCATCGCCGCCGCGGGGCCTGCCGCCATCCTGGCCTACGCGCTGTCCGGGCTGCTGGTGGTGCTGGTGATGCGCATGCTCGGCGAGATGGCCGTGGCCCGCCCCGACACCGGCTCCTTCTCCGCCTACGCCGACCAGGCCATCGGCCGCTGGGCCGGCTTCACCATCGGCTGGCTGTACTGGTGGTTCTGGGTGCTGGTGATCCCCATCGAGGCGATCGCCGCCGGGGTGATCTTCAACAGCTGGTTCCCGCAGGTGCAGACCTGGGTGTTCGCCCTGGTGATGACGCTGCTGCTGACCGTCACCAACCTGTTCAGCGTGGCCAAGTACGGCGAGTTCGAGTTCTGGTTCGCCATGCTCAAGGTGGGCGCCATCGTGCTGTTCATCAGCCTGGGCGCGGCGGCGCTGCTCGGCGTGCTGCCGGCGGGGCACGAGGTCAGCGGCCTGGGCAGCCTGATGCGCGAGCACGGCGGCTTCCTGCCCAACGGCTGGGGCGCCATCTTCACTGCGCTGATCACCACGCTGTTCAGCTTCATCGGCACCGAGGCGGTGACCATCGCCGCCGCCGAATCCAGCGACCCGCGGCGCAACATCGCCAAGGCCACGCGGGCGGTGATCTGGCGCATCAGCGTGTTCTACCTGCTGTCGATCCTGGTGATCATCTCCGTGGTGCCCTGGAACGACCCCATGCTCACGGTGCAGGGCTCCTACCAGCGCGCCCTGGAACTGATGAACGTGCCCCACGCCAAGCTGATGATGGACGTGGTGGTGCTGGTGGCCGTGGCCAGCTGCCTGAACTCCTCGATCTACATCGCCTCGCGGATGATCTACTCGCTGAGCCGCCGCAACGACGCGCCGGCCTTCATCCAGCGCACCTCGGCGGCGGGAGTGCCGCGGGCCGCGGTCATCGCCAGCACCCTGATCGGTATGCTCACCACCGTGCTGAACTTCATCGCCCCGGCGCGGGTGTTCGACTTCCTCCTCGCCAGCTCCGGCTCCATCGCCCTGCTGGTGTACCTGGCCATCGCCGTCTCGCAGCTGCGCATGCGCGCCAATCTGCAGCGCAGCAACCAGGAGATCGCCTGCCGCATGTGGCTGTTCCCCTGGCTGACCTGGGCGGTGATCGCCTTCATCACCTCCGTGCTGGTGGTGATGTTCATCCTGCCGGAGCACCGCGTCGAAGTGAGCTCCACCCTCGGCCTGACCGTGGCCACGGTGCTGCTGAGCTTCACCACCCGGCGCCAGGGCGCCCATGCCGGCAGCCGCTTCGACCCGTTGCGGTCGGCCGGCTGAGGACAGGAGTCGCGATTGGTAGAACGGCGGCAATTCAGCGGCGCCATGCAGGGCCGCAACCTCAGGTTCCTTTCCGCGCCCCGGGCAGGCGCGCAACGCCAGGGGCGGGTGGGCTTCCTGCTGCTGGAGCATTTCTCCCTGCCGGCCTTCACCCAGGCGCTGGACACCCTGGTCACCGCCAACCTGATCCGCGCCGACGCCTTCGCCACCGGCACCTTCAGCCTGGACGGCGAATCGGTCACCAGCGACCTGGGGCTGGTCATCTGCCCGGGCGCGGTACTGGCGTCGGCGGCGCTCGCCGGGCTGGACCTGCTGGTGGTTTGCGGCGGCCTGCGCACGCCACTGCGCGCCACGCCGGAACTGACGCGCCTGCTGCAACTGGCGGCGGAGAAGGGCGTGGCCCTGGCCGGGTTGTGGAACGGCGCCTGGTTCCTCGGCCAGGCCGGCCTGCTGAACGGCTACCGCTGCGCAGTACACCCGGAGAACCGCGCCGCGCTGGCGGAGATCGCCCGGCACAGCGAAGTCACCAGCGAGAGCTACATGGTCGACCGCGACCGCCTCACCGCGGCGAGCCCGACCGGGGCCTTCAACATGGTGCTGGAGTGGATGGACGCGCTGCACGGCCGCGAACTGGTGGAAGCCGTGGCGGACATCCTCGCCTTCGAGGAATCGCGCTTCCGCCGCGCCCGGCCGGCGCTGCACGAGAAGCTCAGCGAGCCGCTGCGCGAGGCCATCAACCTGATGAGCGCCAACATCGAGGAGCCGCTCAGCCAGGAGCAGCTGGCGCGCTACGTCGGCCGCTCCAAGCGGCAGATCGAAAGGCTGTTCCAGCAGCAGCTGGGCACCACGCCGGTGCGCTACTACCTGGAGCTGCGCATCACCGAAAGCCGCCGCCTGCTGCAGCATTCGGACCTGCCGATGTTCGAGGTGGGCCTGGCCTGCGGCTTCGTCTCGCCCAGCCATTTCAGCAAGTGCTACACGTCTTTCTACGGGTACCCGCCGTCGAAGGAAGTGCGCCATGGGTGTGTGAAGTCGGTGCGGTAGGTTGGCTTGTGGAAATGGCGGATAACGCTGGGGCGTTATGCGCTCTAGGATTCGGGAGGGGTGGTTCCGGGGGCCGAGGTGTTTTGGATTGACTCCGTTCCCTCTCCCCAGCCCTCGGCTGCGCGCCCCGCCCTGAAGGGAGAGGGGGCTTGTCCGTGCCGAGACAAGCTTTGGTGTTAGTCGGGAACTCGGTACAAGCCGACTAACGCCGAAACACCAGCGCGCTCCGAACGGTCCCCTCTCCCTTCAGGGAGAGGGTTAGGGAGAGGGGCGGCCTCGAACCCGAGCACCAGAACGCCCGGCGAACCCCGCGCTGCCTTGAACGTAGGACGGACAACCGCGAACGGTCATGCGCCCCACGCCACCGTAGGATGGGTTGAGCGAAGCGATACCCATCGCCACGCCCGCATGGGTTTCGCCAGGCGGTGCTGGAGATGGTCGATTACCACCGGCGCTTCGAGGTGCCCATCCGCCTGGTGGAAGGCCCGGAATTGCGCGAGCTGGAACCGGCGCTCAACGCCCGCGCCACCTGCGCGGTGGAGCTGCCCGGGGTGAGCCGCACGCTCGACCCCTACGCCCCCAGCCGGCGCCTGTTCGAGCGCTTCCTGCGCCTGCCCCAGGTGTTCTACAACTTCGGCCACGGCCATATCGGCCTGACCTTGGGCGCCATCACCGGCCAACTGCTGGCCGAGCAGGCCTCGGGATTGGCGCCTTCGGTGTCGCTGGAGCCCTTCCTGGCGCGGCGTTTCGCAGGGTAAGCGCCGGCAGGTATCGCCTGGCGCGATACCTGCCAGCGGCAAACGCGCTCCGTCGCCGGTGTCGCGCGGGGTATAAAGCGCCCATGCGCTACCGTCGTCTCGACCTCAACCTGCTGGTGGCCCTGGCCGCGCTGCTCGACGAGTGCAGCGTCAGCCGGGCCGCCGAACGCCTCCACCTGGGCCAGTCGGCCACCAGCGCGGCGCTGGCGCGCCTGCGCGAGCATTTCAACGACCCGCTGCTGCTGCCGGTGGGGCGGCGCCTGGTGCCCAGCGCCCTGGGCCGCCAGTTGCTGCCGAAGGTGCGCGAGGCGCTGGCCCTGGCCGGCGAGGTGGTGGATGCGGCGGTGGTGTTCGACCCTTCGCGCTGCGACCGGCGCTTCACCCTGGTGGCCTCGGACTACGTGGCGGCGACCCTGTTGCCGGCGGCCAGCCGCGAACTGTCGCGGCTGGCGCCGGGGGCCTCGCTGGTGGTGCGCGACCTGCCGCTGCCGCGTGATGGAGACGTGGTCGCCGAGGCCCTGGAATACCGCCGCAGCGACCTGGTGATAGTGCCGCAGCGCCGGGTGAATACCCGTTATCCGCAGATGCCGCTGCTCAGCGACGAGCTGTGCTGCATCGTCTGCGCCGGGCAAGCAGCCTTCGCCGAAGGCCTGAGCCTGGCCGACTATTGCGCCGCCGAGCACGTGCTGCGCGAGTTCGCCGACGGCCAGAACCTGGCCATGGACGCGCTGCACCTGCGCGAGCTGGGCATCGAACGGCGCGTGGCGGTGGCGGTGCAGAGCTTCGCGCTGATGGCCGAGTTCATCGTCGGCACGCCGCGGGTGGCCACGCTGTTCCGCCGTCAGGCGCAGACCCTGGCGCGGCGCTACCCGCTGCGCGTGCTGCCGGCGCCGCTGGCCTTCCCGGCGGCGCCGCAGCTGTTGCAGTGGCACCCGCAGCAGGACCTGGACCCGGCGCTGGCCTGGCTCCGCGGACTGCTGGCGGAGCAGGCCGCGAGGCTGGATCAGGCCTGAGCGTCGCCGGTGTCGCCGTGCAGGCCCAACTCCTCGATGGCCAGCAGGGCGCAGCGCTCGTCGTTGTCGGAGGTGTCGCCGCTCACGCCGATTGCGCCGAGCAGGTTGCCGGCCTCGTCGCGCAGCAGAATGCCGCCGGGCACCGGGATCACCTCGCCGCCGGTCAGGCTGTTGATCGCATCGAAGAACGCCGGCATGGCCTGGGCGCGGCGCGCCAGTTCGCGGCCGCCGAAGCCCATGCCCAGGCAGCCGCGGGCCTTGCCGCTGGCGATCTGCGGGCGCAGGAAGCTGGCCTGCTCGTCGCGCAGCACTGCCAGCGGGTGGCCGGCGGCGTCCAGCACCGCGGTGGCCAGCGGGCGCAGGCCCAGCGTTCGGGCATGGCGTAGGGTGGCGGCGGCCAGTTGCGCGGCGCGTTCGAAATCGAGGGTGGTCATGCTCACAGGCTCCATTTGCCGAGTTGGGCGACGCGGTCGCGGGTGTAGAGGTCGGTCCATTTCAGCGAATTGAAGTCCGACACCTGCTTGGGGTTGTACGCCGTGCGCTGCAGGCGCACCGGTTCGCCGGCCTTGTACACGGCCTGCAGGCGTTGGCGGTCCTGGAGGATGCGGATGTCGTCCAGGGGCGAGCCGTCGAGCAGCAGCAGGTCGGCCTGCTTGCCCGCTTCCAGCGTGCCCAGCGTCTCGCCGCGCGGCATCAGCCGGGCGCCGACGTTGGTGGCGGCGTACAGCGCCTCGGCCGGGGTGAAGCCCAGGCGGGTGACCAGTAGCTCCAGCTCGCGGGCATGCCATTCGCCGTAGGGGGTGACGGCGAAGCCGCTGTCGCTGCCGCAGGCGAAGGGGATGCCGGCGGCCTTGGCGCGCTTGAGCACCGGGGTGCCCAGCTCCAGGGTGCGCGCGCAGTAGCCGGCGTAGCCGGTGGCGATGGCCGGGTCGTGGGGCTGGCAGAAGTCCACGGTGTTCTGCGGGAAGGTCATGGTCGGGGCCAGCACGCTGCCGGCCTCCAGCAGCGCCTCGATGCAGGCGTCGTCCATGTAGAAGGCATGGAACACCAGGTCCACCCCGGCCCTGGCCGCGTACATCACCGCCTCGCGGCCGTAGGCGTGGGTGGCCACCCGGCAGCCCAGGCGGTGGGCTTCCTCGACCATTTCGCGGGTCTCGTCGGCGGTGAAGGCGGCGATGATCTCGCCGTTGGGCCGGCGGTGGGTGCCGTCCATGGCGATCTTGATCAGGTCGACGCCGTCCTTGGCCTGCTTGCGGATTTCGGCGATGGCCTCGGTGCGGCTGGTGACCAGGGCGGCGGTGAAGTATTCCGGCGCGCCGACGCGGCTGGGGAACCAGTCGTTGAGGCTCTGCCGGTTGGTGATCACGCGGCTGCTGGCGGCGATGCGCGGACCCTCGAACAGCCCGGCGTTGACCGTGTTGCGCACGGCGATGCTGAGCTGGCCGCTGTCGCCGGGGCAGACCATGGAGGTGACGCCGGCGGCGAGCACGTGCTGGGCGAAGAACAGCCCGCGCAGGGCGCGGAATTCGTCGCTGGTCCAGATATCGATGTCTTCCTCGCTCTGGGCGTTGCCGAAGGCCAGGTGGGTGTGCACGTCCACCAGCCCGGGCATGACGAAGGCGGCGCGTTCCTCGCGGTCGCCCGGTTGCGGCCGCGGGGCCTGGGCGGTCGGCCCGACATGGCGGATGAGGCCGTTGTCGATGATCAGCGTCTGGGCGTGGCGGGCCTCCAGGCCGGTGCCGTCGAACAGGGTGGAGCAGTGCAGGTGCAGGGCGCCCATGGGCGTTTCTCCTCGGCTTCTTGTTGTGCCGGCAGGCTAGGACGGCGCCGGCCCGGCTGACCAACAGATGCTGTCGATGCGCGGCCATCGATGGTGTCGATACCTGGTGCGGGCCCCGTGGCGCCTAGGCTGGGGAGGGAGG
Source organism: Pseudomonas sp. AAC (assembly GCF_000725445.1). Taxonomy (NCBI): domain Bacteria; kingdom Pseudomonadati; phylum Pseudomonadota; class Gammaproteobacteria; order Pseudomonadales; family Pseudomonadaceae; genus Pseudomonas; species Pseudomonas sp. AAC. Next base: position 16,495 of record NZ_KL647100.1, read on the forward strand.
GCAGGCGCCCGTGGACAGGTATCGGCAGTGGCGATGGCAGGCATGGCCAATGGCGATTTTTCCCGCCGCGGCGGCCGGGGCGAGGATGCCGCCGCTATCAAACCCAGAGGGAAACCCGATGAACGATATCCGTAGCGAACTGCTGGCCCTGGAGCAGGAACGCCAGCGCGCGCTGGTGGAAGAAGACCACGCCGGCCTGGAGCAACTGTTCGCCGACGACCTGCTGTACGTGCACACCACGGGTCTGGTGCAGGACAAGGCGCAGTACCTGGACTACGCCCGCCACGCCGTGCGCTACCTGGCGGTGGAGCGCGGCGAGTTGCAGGTGCGCCTGTTCGGCGACGGCCTGGCGCTGATGAGTGGGCCGCAGTGCAACCTGCTGCAGAAGCGTGGCGGCGGCGAGCCGGTGCGCGCGGAAGGCTTCGCCACGCAGCTGTGGGTGAAGGAAGAGGCGGGCTGGCGGATCGCGTCGTTCCACGGGACGCGGGTGCTGGCGTAGGGCTATTGGAAGCGCCGATGGAGGTCCGGGAATATCTCCTGGGCGAACCAGGCCGGCAGCCCTGGTTGCACGCTGCGGGACTTTGGCGTCGGGCTGAGCACCACGCCCAGGCGTATCAGGCGGCTCAATTCGTCGATCGCCGGGCGTGGCGTCAGGCCGGTGAAAGTCTTGAAGTCACTGCGTGGCATTTCGCCCTGCACCAGCAAGGCATGCATCGCCGCGGCGCTTTCTTCCCGGGCGCCGGCCGCGCGTAGCTGCGCGTTGTAGCGGAAGGCTCGCACCACCCGCTCGCGCAGCGCTGCCGGGTCGACGGCCTGGGTCATGTAGTCGATCTGGTCGTGGCAGACGTCCAGCATGAACTCGATGAAGGCGAAGTAATGCTTGCGACTCAGTTTGCCGCGCCCGTCCAGGTCGCCTTCCCGTGGGCGGTCGGCCAGCGCCAGCATCCGATAGTAATCCTGGTGCTGGCGCGCCAGTCCGCGGGACAAGGACCAGAGCGTTGGGCGCAGACCCAGGGCGACGAGATGGAGATGGGTCATCAGCCGCGTGGTTCTGCCGTTGCCGTCGAGGAACGGGTGCACGAAGGCCAGCCGGTGATGGTAGGCGAGGGCGCCGATCAGGCGGCGGCGCGGGTCGTGGATGCGCCCGAAGCCATAGCGCAGGTGGCGCAGCATCGGCAGCACGACGGCGGCGGCCGGCGCGGGCCTGCCGCCAACGGAAACTTCCTCGTCCGGCCTGGCGCGCAGCTGGCCCGGCCGCAGCAGGCGGCCATCGTCGAGGCGTCGGCTGGCATCCTCCGTAGCGTCGAACAGGCGCCGATGCACGCGCTGCACCAGCGCCGGTTCGAACAGGGCGCTCCACTGCGCGGGGGGAAAACGCCGCAGGGCGCGTTCGAACACTTCTTGCGCCTGCATGTGCCGGATAGCCAGGTCCTGCAGCAGCAGGCGCTCGCGGCGTGGCGCGGTCTGCGCCTGCTGCATCATGGCGATTTCGGTATAGCGGCCCTCGATAAGGTTCGAGTAGTAGCTGTTGGTTATCTGCAGCAGTTGCCCGAGTTGCTCGCTCGTTTGCCTGGCCAGGCGGCCGGCCAGGAAGGCCGCCTTGCCCGGTAGAGTGTCGGCGCGTTCGATGATCGAGGCCGGCAGCTCTTCGGGCAATATCGGGTCCAGCCAGTCCTTGTCGGTGATCAGCGGCATTGCAGCTTTCCAGGGTGAATGTCTTCATATTTAAATTCACATCTGGAAAGGTGGCAAACCCTTATATATTGCGGCTTCTGTCAGGGTTTTGAGCGTATTTCTGCGGGCTTCCCTTCATATTTTCATGGGCAGCTCTCCGGCCCGCCCGGCAGGTGGGAAGCGGCACCGGAATCCGCTGCCGCAAAGCAAACCCTCAGGCCGTACGCCCACCCAGCGTCTCCGCCACCCAGTCGGCTATGTAGTGCCCGGCATTGATGCTGTTGTCGAAGCTCGAATGCTGCACGCCGCCTTCGCGTTCGGTGAAGATCTTCAGCTCGCGTTTCGGGCTGTTCACCAGTTGCTCGTAGGTGCGGTGCGCCCATTTCAGCGGGATCTGCGAGTCCTTCTCGCCGTGGGTGACCAGGAAGGGCACGCGGATGCGCTCGAGCACGCCGTCGAGGTGGACGTTCTCGGCGATGCGCATGAACTCGTCCATGTCCCTGGCGCCCCATACCCAGCGCACGTGGGCCCAGTAGTGCGGCACCGGGAAGTCGCCTTCCTTCTCCAGGCGGCGTTTCTGCACGTCGCGCCAGTCGTGGTTGGCGCCCCAGGCCACGCCGCAGGCGAAGCGCGGTTCGAAGGCCACCGCGCGGGGGCAGTAGTAGCCGCCCAGGGACACGCCTTCCAGGCCGATGCGCTTGGCGTCGACGTCCTCGCGGGTTTCCAGCCAGTCGAACACGCGGCTGGCCCAGTGCTCGCTGTCGTAGCGCGCGGTCAGGCCGTGCAGGCGCAGGGCCTCGCCGGTGCCGGGCTGGTCGATGATCAGCGAGGCCACGCCGCGTTTCGCCAGCCAGGCCGGCAGGCCGACGCGGTATTTCATTTCCTTGGTCGAATCCAGGCCGTTGACCTGCACCAGCAGCGGCGCCGGGCCTTCGACGCCTTCGGCGCGCACGTACAGGCCGGCGATGTGCTGGCCTTCGTAGGGAATCTCCACGCGCTCGCAGTTCTCCTTCGTCAGCGCGATGCCGCGGGCGAAGGTCTGCAGGAAGCGCTGGTACAGCGCCTCGCGGCCCGGCGCGCCATGGGCCTGCAGGCGTTCGCAGGTGAGCAGGTAGGTGGCGGCGCGGTTGTATTTCTCGCCGGCGGAGAGCAGGCGGCCGGCGGCTTCGTCTTCCTCGGCCAGGCCGCAGAGCTTGTCGGCCATTTTCGACCAGGTCTCGCGGAAGGCCTGGGTGCCGGCGGCGTCGGGCTGCTTCGCGGCCTCCTGCAGCGGGGCGCACATTTCCTCGATCTCGCCCAGGCGGGCGCCCATTTCGATGGCCAGGTCCACCGAGAGATTCCAGACGTAATTGGTGGGGAAGTAGCGGAACATTCTTGTTGTCCTTCTGCGGTCGATGTATCCGGCGCCCGGGAATGGCGGCAGGCACGCAGGGCGCGGTTCGACGGCAAGGTACGCAGGCGGGGCGGCTGCGCGCCAATCGCGAGTGGGGATGCGAGGTATCGCCAAACGCGATGCCCCGGTGCCATGCCGGCGGCCGGGGCGATGGGACGGGCTCAGCCGGTGTGGCGCAGGGCTTCGGGCTGCTGGTCGAGGCTCTGGATGAAGTCGCGGATGCGCTCGCGCAGCCAGCGGTGCATGGGGTCGCCCTCCATGCTGCGGTGCCAGAGCATGTACTCGCGCATCACCGGGATCTTCACCGGCGGCGGCAGGATGCGCAGCGGCAGGTAGCGCGCGTACAGCTCGGCCAGGCGCCGGTGCATGGTGGCCACGCGCTGGGTGCCGACCAGCAGCTGCGGCAGGGTGTTGAAGTCGTTGGTGATCACTTCCAGGCGGCGGTTGAAGCCGTACTGGCTCATGAACCAGTCCTCGATGCTCAGGTGCCGGTTGCGCCCGAAGCCCACCGAGATGTGCCCCATCTGCATGTACTGCTCCAGGGTCAGGCTTTCGCCCACCTCGGGGTTGTCGCGCCAGACCACGCAGACGTGGTCCTCCTCGAACAGCAGCTGCGCCGGATGGCCGTCGATGATGTAGCGCTCGGGCACGATCATCATGTCCACCTCGCCGCGCATCAGCAGCTCGGCGCTGTTGTCGCCGGGGGTGAGGATCTCGAAGGTGATGTGCGGGGCCTGCTGGTGGATCTTCTGGATCACCTGGGCGAAGAGCACGCTGATCAGGTAGTCCGAGGTCACCAGGCGGAAGTGGCGCTTGCTGCTGCCCGGGTCGAACACCGGCTTGGCGGTGATCGAGGAGCGGATGGTCAGCAGCACCTCGCGCACCGGCACCGCCAGTTCCAGGGCATAGGGGGTGGGCTGCATCTTGCGGCCGACCTGCACCAGCAGCTCATCCTCGAAGAAGGCGCGCAGGCGGCCGAGCACGCCGCTGGTGGCCGATTGCGTCATGTGCAGGCGTTCGGCGGCGCGGGTGATGTTCTGCTCTTCCAGCAGCACATCCAGCGCCACCAGGAGGTTCAGGTCCAGGTGATGGAATCGCATGGCAGATGGCTCAGGCTTGTTGTAGTTATTTTCGCGATACCTTCCCGCCGCATTCCCGATACGTCAATAGCGCCCCACCCGAAGTGGGCGGCAAACGCCCGCCGCCATGGGCCCGCGCCCAGGTATCGCGATCGGCGATGCCTCGCATCCCCACATGCGATTGGTCAGCTTCCCGCGCCGCCCAGCAACCTGCGCTCCAGTCGAGCGGCCCCCGTGCCGCGGCGACCCACCACCGGCGGCCCCCTGCCTGGCGCCGAATCATAATTTCAATGGAGTGGTAGCCATGAACATCCTTGGCCTCGACGCCCTGGTCTTCGGCGTCGACGATATCCAGGCCTGTGCCGATTGCCTGCGCGACTATGGCCTCACGGCCGTGCAACTCACCGCCGAGGGCGGGCGCTTCGAAGCCCTCGACGGCACCGCCATCGTCATCCGCCGCGGCGACGATGCGAGCCTGCCGCCGGCCCTGGGCCCGACGCCGTCGCTGCGCGAGACCGTCTACGGCGTGGCCGGCGCCGCGGACCTGGACGCCATCGCCGACGAACTGGGGCGCGACCGCGAGGTGCGCCGCGATGCCGCCGGCGTGCTGCACTGCGTGGACGACCTGGGCTTCGCCATCGCCTTCCAGGTCAGCTGCCGGCGCCCCTTCGAGGCCCCGGCCGACCTGACCAACGCCCCCGGCAGCGCGCCGCAGCGCCCGCTCAACCAGCTGGGCATCACCCCGGACATGCCGGCGCTGCCGCGCACCCTGTCCCACGTCGTGTACTTCGTGCCCGATGCCGCCAAGGGCGAGGCCTTCTACCGCGAGCGCCTGGGCTTCGTCACCACCGACAGCTTCGTCGGCGTCGGCCCCTTCATGCGTTCGGCGGGCATGGACGACCACCACTGCCTGTTCATGATCCAGACGCCGCCGCACATGCAGGGCTGCGAGCACTTCACCTTCCACCTGGGCAGCGGCACCGAGGTACTGCTGGCCGGCACGCGCTTGCAGAACAAGGGCTGGACCAGCTTCTGGGGCCCGGGCCGGCACCTGCTGGGCTCCAACTGGTTCTGGTACTTCAACAGCCCGCTGGGCTGCCACATCGAGTACGACGCCGACATGGACAAGCACGACGACGCCTGGGCCGCGCGCCAGGCGCCGATGTCGGCGGACAACTCGCAGCTGTTCCTCTTCACCGCGCGGGAGAAGTGGGCGCCGGGCGGCCCGCCGCCGAAGCAGGGCTGAGCCGTGGACTGCGTGGCGCTGTGCCGGCTCGACGAGCTGGGCGAGGGCCAGGCGCGCGGCTTCGACCCGCAGGGCGAGGGCGCGGATGCGCTGTTCGCCCTGCGCCACCGCGGCCAGGTGCGCCTGTACCGCAACCGCTGCCCGCACCTGCAGGTGCCGCTGGAGTACCGCAAGGACAGGTTCCTCAGCGCCGATGGCCAGTGGGTCGTCTGCTACGCCCACGGTGCGCGCTTCCGCCCGCACGACGGCGAATGCGTGTACGGCCCGTGCCTTGGGCAATCGCTGGCGGCGCTGGTGCATGAAGAGAAGGACGGCTGGCTGCTATTGCCGTTGGCGCAACTGCAAGGCTGAGGTATCGCGCCGCGCGATAGGTCGCATCCGCGGACTCGATTGGAAAAGCCCCGGCCCCGCCGGGAAGCTGTGCCCCAGGGCACGGAGAACGGCCGCACCGCCAGTCGGTGCGGACAACAAGAACAACACGTGAGAGACGCCATGAACACTGTGAGCAAGGTGCTGATCGTCGGTGGCGGCATCGGCGGGCTGTGCGCCGCCATCGCCCTGCGCCGCAAGGGCATCGCCGTCGACCTGGTCGAATTGAAGACCGAGTGGACCGTCTACGGCGTGGGCATCATCCAGCAGAGCAACGTGGTGCGCGAGATGCACCGCCTGGGCCTGCTCGATGCCTACCTGGACGCCGCCTACGCCTTCGAGGACGTAGCCATCTACACCACCGCCGGCCAGCAACTGGTGCGCATCCCCGGCCAGCGCCTGGCGGGGCCGCAGTACCCGGCCAACGTCGGCATCTCCCGGCGCGCGCTGCACAAGGTGCTCAGCGAAACCGCCACCGAGCTGGGCACCCGCGTGCGCCTGGGCACCTCGGTGGAAAGCTTCGAGCAGGACGCCAGCGGCGTCGACGTGCTGTTCAGCGACGGCAGCCAGGGCCGCTACCAGCTGCTGGTGGGCGCCGACGGGCTGTACTCGCGGGTCCGCGGCCTGCTGTTCGGCGACAAGTACCAGCCGCGCTTCACCGGCCAGTCGGTGTGGCGCCACAACTTCAGGCGCATGGCGGGCATCGACCACCTGGCCAACTACCAGGGCCCCTCGGGCAACGCCGGCCTGGTGCCGCTGGCCGACGATCTCATGTACCTGTTCACCACCTCCCACGAGCCGGGCAACCCCTGGATGGACCCGGCCGGCCTGGCCGAGGGCCTGCGCCAGCGCCTGGCCGGTTTCGGCGGGCTGGTCGGCGAGCTGCGCGAGCAGATCACCGACAGCGCCGAGGTCGTCTACAAGCCGCTGGAGGCGGTGTTCGTCGACGAGCCCTGGCACCGCGGCCGGGTGCTGTTGATCGGCGACGCCGCCCACGCCACCACGCCGCACCTGGGGCAGGGCGCCGGCATGGCCATCGAGGACGCGGTGGTGCTGGCCGAGGAACTCACCACCGGCGGCAGCCTGGCCGAGCAGCTGCAGCGCTTCATGGGCCGGCGCTTCGAGCGCTGCAAGTTCATCGCCGAGAAGTCCCTGCTGGCCGGCGAGAAGGAGATCGCCCAGGACCCGTCCTTCGACCGCATCGGCCTGGTGAAGCAGATGCTGGAGGTCACCGCGCGCCCCATCTGACCCCACGGCCCGGCGCGCCCCGCCTTGCCGGCGCGCCGCGGCCCACGCCAACACCAACGCACAAGAACAAGAAAGAGGTGACCTCGATGTCCGCTGACAAGCGTGCAACCGCGCGGCCGCTGCCGCCGCTCAAGCCCCTCACCCTGGCACTGCTGGCCCTGGCCGCCGGCCACGCCCAGGCCTTCGAATTCGACACCGGCAACCCCGACCTGCGGGCGCGCTGGGACAACACCCTGAAATACAGCGCCGCCTGGCGCACCCAGGACGCCAGCAGCAAGCTGAGCGAGGGCCAGACCGCGCTGAACCTCGACGACGGCGACCGCAACTTCGACAAGGGCCTGATCTCCAACCGCCTGGATCTGCTCTCCGAGCTGGACGTCACCTACGGCGACGTCGGCGCGCGGGTCAGCGGCGCGGCCTGGTACGACGACGTCTACAACCGCGGCACCGACGCCAACGACCCGAGTCGCGCCAACAGCTACTCGGTGGACTACGACGAATTCACCGACGACACCCGTACCCTGCACGGGCGCAAGGGCGAACTGCTCGACGCCTTCGTCTTCGGCAAGACCGAGCTGGCCGGCATGCCGCTGTCCGGGCGCCTGGGCCGGTACGCCATGCAGTGGGGCGAGAGCCTGTTCTACGGCATGAACGGCATCGCCGGCGGCATGGCGCCGATCGACGTGGTCAAGGGCCTGTCGGTGCCCAACACCCAGTTCAAGGAACTGATCCGCCCGGTGCAGCAGGTCTCCGGCCAGCTGCAGCTGACCCCGGACGTGTCCATCGGCGCCTACTACCAGTTCGAGTGGGAAGCCAACCGCCTGCCGGCCGCCGGCAGCTACTTCTCCACCGACGACTTCTTCGGCGACGGCGCCGAGCGCATGTACATCGGCGCGCCGCTGTTCCCCGGCGCGCAGCCGCTGGCCTTCTACCACGGCAACGACAAGGAGGCGAAGGACTCGGGGCAGGGCGGCCTGCAACTGCGCTGGCGCACCGAGACGGTGGACTGGGGCCTGTACGCCATCCGCTTCCACGACAAGTCGCCGCAGCTCAACGTGCGCAGCGATTTCGCCAACCTCAACCCGCTGACCGGCAAGGCCGGCGAGTTCTACTGGGTGTACCCGGAGGGCATCAGCGCCCTGGGCGGCAGCTTCTCCACCACCCTGGGCAACTTCAACGTCGCCGGCGAAGTCTCCACCCGCTGGAACCAGCCGCTGGCCTCCACCAACCAGCACGCCCTGGCCGTGGGCGAGGCGATCAACAACAGCGACGACCCGCTCTACGCCACCGGCCGCACCCTGCACGCCAACTTCTCCTGGCTGGCCAGCCTCGAGCCGAACTTCATCGCCGGCGAGTCGAGCTTCCTCGGCGAGATCGCCTGGAACCGGGTGCTGAGCGTGAGCAAGAACCGCGACGCCATCGACCCCAACGCCGACCGCGACGCCACCAGCCTGCGCTTGGTCTACGAGCCGATGTACCGGCAGATCTACCCGGGCCTGGACCTCTCGGTGCCGCTCGGCGCCAGCTACACCAACGGCGCCTCCGAGGCCCTGGGTACCGGCTTTGGCAGCGACCACGGCGGCGACATCAACATCGGCCTGAAGGGCAACTACCTCAACACCTGGAGCCTGGGCCTGACCTACACGCACTACTACGGCCCGCAGAACACCTTCCTCGACGCCGACAACCACTACACCTTCGAACAGTCGCTGAAAGACCGCGACTTCATCGCCTTCACCGTCAGCCGCACCTTCTGACCGAGGACTGCCCGATGAAACACAACAAGAAAGTCGTTTCCCTGCTCACCGCCCTGAGTGCCTCCCTGCTGTTCGCCCACGGCGCCCTGGCCGCCGTCTCCGCCGAAGAGGCGGGCAAGCTCAGGACCACGCTCACACCGCTGGGCGGCGAGCGCGCCGGCAACGCCGACGGCAGCATCCCGGCCTGGACCGGCGGCTACACCCAGGCCGACCCGGCCTACAAGGACGGCGGCAAGCGCGGCGACCCCTTCGCCGCCGACAAGCCGCTGTTCACCATCACCGCGCAGAACATGGCGCAGTACGCCGCGCAGCTCACCCCCGGGGTGCAGGCGATGCTGAAGAAGTACCCCGACAGCTACCGCCTGGAGGTCTACCCGACGCACCGCAGCGCCGCCGCGCCGCAGTCGGTGTACGACGCCACCTTCGCCAACGCCACCAGCGGCAAGCTGGTGGACGGCCCCGCCGGGCTGATGCCCGAGGGCGCCGCCGGCGGCATCCCGTTCCCCATCCCGGGCAGCGGTGCCGAGGCCATCTGGAACCACCTGCTGCGCTGGCGCGGCGCCTCCTGGCACGCCAGCTTCACCCAGTACCTGACCACCGCCGACGGCAAGCACGTACTGACCAACGACTCGCGCGCCGACCTGCAGATGCCCTGGTACCTGCCCGGCGGCGCCGGCGAGCGGGGCGTGTTCTGGTCCATCCGGATGATCAACGACGGCCCGCCGCTGCGTGCTGGCGAGGCCATCACCGGGCTGGAGAACCTCAATGCCGACAAGACCACGGTGTGGACCTACCTGCCCGGCCAGCGCCGCGTGCGCCGCCTGCCCAACGCCTGCTGCGACACCCCGACGCCGGCCACCGCCGGGGTCCTGAGCTTCGACGAGCTGTACGTGTTCGACGGCCGCGTCGACCGCTTCGACTGGAAGCTGGTGGGCAAGAAGGAGATGTACATCCCGTACAACGCCAACAAGGTGTTCACCGCCGCAGGCCCCGAGGCGCTGCTGGACGCGCACCACCTGAAGTCCGACGCTCTGCGCTGGGAGAAGCACCGCGTCTGGGTGGTGGAGGCGACCCTGAAGAACGGCCAGCGCCACGTGATGCCCAAGAGCACCTACTACCTGGACGAAGACACCTGGACCGCCGTGCTCGGCGAGCGCTACGACGCCCGCGGCCAACTGGCCAAGGTGCTCTGGACCTCGCCAGTGGTGCTGCCCGACCTGCCCGGGGTGGTGACCCTCACCAACGGCTTCTACGACCTGCTCTCCGGGGCCTGGTTCGCCGGCGACCTGTTCGCCGGCAAGAGCGAGCAGTACCGCATCGTGCCGCCGTACAAGGACTCGGTGTTCACCGCCGACGCCATGGCGGGCGAGGGCGTGCGCTGAGCGTTAGCACCCTGCTCCTGTAGGAGCGCGCCCTGCGCGCGAATCGCGGGCAGGGCCCGCTCCTACGGGAGACCTCGCGGTACCCGGCCTCGACAGGCCCGACTACAAGAAAAACCAAGGTTGCGTGCGATGAACAAAATGCTTTCCGGCCTGCTCCTGGCGGCCTGTTGCGCCCTGCCGCCGGCTTTCGCGGCAAGTCCCCCGGATGTGCTGGCGCAGCCCGCCGTGCAAGGCCCCCAGGCCCTGCACGCGGTGCTGCAGGACGTCACCCGCGCCGGCCAGCGCCTGGTGGCGGTGGGCGAGCGCGGCGTGGTGCTGCTCTCCGACGACAACGGCGCCAACTGGCGCCAGGCGAGCGCGGTACCGGTGAGCGCCAGCCTGGTCGCCGTGCAGTTCGTCGATACGCGCAACGGCTGGGCCGTAGGCCATGCCGGCGTGGTGCTGCACAGCAACGACGGCGGCGAGCACTGGAACCTGCAACTGGACGGCAGGCGCGCCGCCACCCTGGAACTGCAGGCTGCCCAGGCTTCGGCCGACACCGGCCGCGTCGCCGCTGCCCAGCGTCTGGTAGCCGATGGCGCCGACAAGCCGCTACTGGCCCTGCACTTCAGCGACGCCCGCCATGGCCTGGTGCTGGGCGCCTACGGCCTGGCCCTGGCCACCACCGACGGCGGCCGCAGCTGGCAGTCGTGGATGGGCCACCTGCCCAATCCCCAAGGCCTGCACCTTTATGCCGTGGCGGGGCAGGGCAGCGACCTCTACATCGCCGGCGAACAGGGCCTGCTGCTGCGCTCGCGCGACGCGGGCGAACACTTCCAGGCGCTGCAGGGCCCCTACGAGGGCAGCTACTTCGCCGCCGCCGTGCTGCCCAGCGGCCGCCTGCTGGTGGGCGGCCTGCGCGGCAAGCTGTTCGCCTCCGACGACGGCGGCGCCAGCTTCCAGGCCCTGGCCAATCCCATCCCGGCCTCGCTCAACGGCATCCGCGTGGCCGGCGGCCAGCTGCTGCTCGCCAACCAGGCCGGCATGCTCCTGCGCAGCGGCCTGGGCGAGTTCGCCGCAAGGCCGCTGCCGGTCTCCGACGGCCTGCCGCTGAGCGCCGCCACCGTCGCCGCCGATGGCGCCCTGGTGGCCGTCGGCATGGCCGGCGCGCGCCGCCTGGCGCCTTCTTCCTCCTCCAGCACAGCGGACTGAGCCATGCACGCCCCGACTTCCCCCGCGCCGTCCAGCGGCCGCCTCGACGACTTCGACAGCGCTTCCGGCTCGCTGCTGGAACGCGCCCTGTTCAACCACCGCGGCCTGGTCCTGCTGCTGTGCCTGGCGGCGACCCTGCTGCTGGGCTGGCAGGCCACGCGGCTGACGCTCAACGCCAGCTTCGAGAAGATGATCCCGCGCGAGCACCCGTTCATCCTCAACTACCTGGACCACCGCCAGGAACTGGCCGGCCTGGGCAACGCCGTGCGCATCGCCGTGGCCAACCCCGCGGGCAGCATCTACGACAAGCACTACCTGCAGGTGCTGCAGCAACTCAATGACGAGGTGTACCTGCTGCCCGGCGTGGACCGCGCGGCGATGAAATCGCTGTGGACGCCGTCCACCCGCTGGACCGGCGTGACCGAGGACGGCCTGGAAGGCGGCCCGGTGATCCCCGACGGCTACGACGGCGGCGCCGCCAGCCTGGAAGCGCTCAAGCGCAACGTCGAACGCTCCAACGAGATCGGCCAGTTGGTGGCCTTCGACCAGCGCTCGAGCATCCTCTACGTGCCGCTGCTGGAGAAGACCCCCGACGGCCAGGCGCTGGACTACACCACCTTCGCCCATGAGCTGGAGGCCCTGCGCGGCAAGTACCAGGCCCGGGGCGTGGACATCCATATCACCGGTTTCGCCAAGGTGGTCGGCGACCTGATCGATGGCCTGAAGCAGATCCTGCTGTTCTTCGCCGCCGCCATCGCCATCACCGCCGCGGTGCTCTACTGGTACACCCGCTGCGTGCGCAGCACCGCGCTGGTGGTGCTGTGCTCACTGGTGGCGGTGGTCTGGCAATTGGGCCTGCTGCCCTTGCTGGGCTACGAACTGGACCCGTACTCGGTGCTGGTGCCCTTCCTGGTGTTCGCCATCGGCATGAGCCACGGCGCGCAGAAGATGAACGGCATCATGCAGGACATCGGCCGCGGCATGCACCGCCTGGTCGCCGCGCGCTTCACCTTCCGCCGGCTGTTCCTCGCCGGGCTCACCGCGCTGCTGTGCGACGCGGTGGGCTTCGCCGTGCTGATGATCATCCGCATCCAGGTCATTCAGGACCTCGCGGTGATCGCCAGCCTGGGCGTGGCGGTGCTGATCTTCACCAACCTGATCCTGCTGCCGGTGCTGCTGTCCTACGTCGGCGTCAGCCCGAAGGCGGCGCGGCGCAGCCTGCGCGCCGAGGAGGCCGAAGCGAGCGGGGCGGACAAGCACGCCGTGTGGCGCTTCCTCGACCTCTTCACCCGGCGCCGCTGGGCGGCCGCGTGCATCGCCGTGGCCGCGCTGCTGGCCGCCGGCGGCTACGCGGTGAGCCTCAACCTGAAGATAGGCGACCTCGACGCCGGTGCCCCTGAACTGCGCCCGGACTCGCGCTACAACCGCGACAACGCATTCGTCACCGCGCACTACGGCGCCAGCAGCGACGTGTTCGCGGTGATGGTGCAGACCCCGGCCGGCGCCTGCTCGGCCTACGACACCCTCAAGCGCGTCGACGACCTGGACTGGCAACTGCGCGGCCTGCCGGGCGTGGATTCGACCAACTCCCTGGCGCTGCTCAACCGCCGGGTGCTGGTGGGCCTCTCCGAGGGCAGCCCGAAGTGGTACGAACTGGTGAACAACCAGGCCACCCTGAACATGGTCACCGCCAACGCCCCGCGCGGCCTGTACAACGACGACTGCAGCCTGCTGACGCTGTACGCCTACCTCACCGACCACAAGGCCGACACCCTGGCGCGGGTGGTCGACAGCGTGCAGGCCTTCGCCCGCGACAACGACAGCGAGCAGGCGAAGTTCCTGCTGGCCGCCGGCAGCGCCGGCATCGAGGCGGCCACCAACATCGTGGTCAGGCAGGCCAACCACGACATGCTCTGGTGGGTCTACGGCGCGGTCATCCTGCTCTGCCTGGTGACCTTCCGTTCCTGGCGCGCGGTGCTCTGCGCGGTGCTGCCGCTGGTGCTCACCTCGATCCTCTGCGAGGCGCTGATGGTGGCCCTGGGCATCGGTGTGAAGGTCGCCACCCTGCCGGTGATCGCCCTGGGCGTGGGCATAGGCGTGGACTACGCGCTGTACGTCATGAGCATCGTCCTGGCCCAGCTGCGCCAGGGCGCCAGCCTGTCCAGCGCCTATTACCGGGCACTGCTGTTCACCGGCAAGGTGGTGATGCTCACCGGCGTGACCCTGGCCATCGGCGTGGGCACCTGGATCTTCTCGCCCATCAAGTTCCAGGCCGACATGGGCGTGCTGCTGGCCTTCATGTTCGTCTGGAATATGGTCGGCGCCCTGGTCCTGCTGCCGGCGCTGGCCTACTTCCTGCTGCCCCGGCGCCAGGCACAACCCGCCGTGCCGGCGCACCACCTGGAGGAAGTCCACCACGACCGCGACTGCTGCGAGCCGAACCCCAACCAGAGGACCGCCCGATGCCATGCCTGAATCCATCGAATGCCGGCTTCACATGTAGGAGCGCCCCCTGGGCGCGAATCGCGGGCAGGGCCCGCTCCTACAGGTGCGGCAGGAACACCTGCGTAGGATGGGTTGAGCGAAGCGATACCCATCGCCGCGGCCCCATGGGTTTCCAGCGCGGAGGTGCGCAATGACCGCCCAACGCCCCGCCGGAACAGCCCAAGCCCTGCTCCTGCTGTTCGGCAGCTGCCTGCCGGTGCTCGGCGCGGTGCTCATCGCACCGGTGCTGCCGCGCATGCAGGCGCATTTCGCCGAAACCCCCGGCGCCGCCGTGCTGGTGCCGGTCGCCCTGACCCTGCCGGCGCTGGTGATCGCCTTCCTGGCGCCGTTGGCCGGGCTGCTCGCCGACCGCATCGGCCGCCGTCCGCTGCTGCTGGCCAGCATGCTGCTGTACAGCCTGTGCGGGGTGCTGCCGCTGTGGCTCGACTCGCTCGGGCCGATCGTCGCCAGCCGCGCCGGCATCGGCCTGGCCGAGGCGGGCATCATGACCTGCTGCACCACCCTGATGGGCGACTACTTCGACGGCCAGCGCCGCGAACGCCTGTTCGCCCTGCAGATGGTCGCCACCTCGCTGTCCGCCGCGCTGTTCATGGGCCTGGGCGGAGCGCTGGGGGAGAGCGGCTGGCGCACGCCCTTCGCGCTCTACGCGGCGGGCCTGCTGTGCCTGCCGCTGATGGCGGCGCTGCTGTGGGAGCCGCAGGTGCGCCATGCCGAGCCGCTGCGCGCGGACGCCGAAGGCTTCCCCTGGGCCGCGCTGGCGCCGCTGTACCTGCTGACCCTGCTAGCCGGCGTCAGCCTGTTCATCGTCCCGGTGCAGGCCGGCTACCTGCTGCAACTGCTGCACGTCGACGCCCCGCAGCAGGTGGGCATGACCATGGGCGCCAACCAGCTCGGCGTGCTCGCCGGGGCCCTGGGCTTCCGCTTGCTCGCCGCGCTGCCGGCGCGGCGCCTGCTGGCCCTGGGCTTCGCCACCGCCGGCCTGGGCGACGCGCTCATGGCCCTGGCCGACAGCCACGCGCCTGTGGTGCTGGCGGTGCTGGTCAATGGCCTGGGCGTGGGCCTGCTGCTGCCGACGCTGATCACCCAGGTGATGCTGCAGGTCGGCTTCGAGCAGCGCGGCCGCGCCACCGGCGGCTTCACCGCGTCCATCTTCGCCGGCGAATTCCTCAGCCCGCTGCTGGTGCTGGCGATCACCGGCGGCGCCAACCCGCACTTGCCCCAGGCCTTGCTGGCGGTCGCCATCGGCCAACTGATCCTGGCGCCGCTGTGCCTGGTGCTGCTGCGCCATGGCCGGCCGGCGCCGGTGGCGCAGGCGCTATGAACGAACGTTTCTCCCAGGCCGTCCAGGCCGCGCCCGGCCCGTGGGCGGAACCCCACCGCAAAGGAGTCAGCATGCAACAGCTTCCCGAATTCAAGCGCGTAGTCACCGGGCACGACGCCCAGGGCCAAGCAGTGGTCGCCAGCAGCGGTCCGACGCCCAACGTCTTCCCGCTCAAAGCGGTGCCCGGCACCGTGTTCTACGAGGTGTGGAACAGCGCCGCCAGCCCGGCGCCGCTGGACAATGGCGACGACCCGACCAACCAGCCGCTGCAACTGAGCCCCGGCCCGCTGGGCAGCGTGATCCGCGTGGTGGACATCCCGCCGGACAGCCTGCAGAACCAGGTCAGCGCGGAGGACGCCGCGGCCGCCTTCGCCGAGATCGGCCAGGCCCATGCCGGCACCGGCAAGGCCGATTCGAAGCACAAGCTGATGCACCGCACCGAAACCCTGGACTACGGCATCGTCACCGAAGGCGAGCTGTGGCTGGTGCTCGATGAGGGCGAGGTGCACCTCAAGCGCGGCGACATCGTGGTCCAGCGCGGCACCAATCACGCCTGGAGCAACCGCACCGAGCAGATGGCGCGGATGGTCTTCATCCTCCTCGACGGCCGCTACGCCGAGGCGCTGAAGGAGCTGCTGCCATGAAGCTCGCCAGCCTTGACGACGGCAGCCGCGATGGCCGCCTGCTGGTGGTCTCCCGCGACCTGCAGCGGGCTGTGGAGGCCGGCGCCATCGCCGCCACGCTGCAGGCGGCGCTGGACGATTGGCCCGCCGTCGAACCCGCCCTGCAACGCCTTTACCAGCGCCTGAACGCCGACGAGGCGGATGGCGCCTTCGCCCTCGACCCGGCGCAGCTGGCCGCGCCGCTGCCGCGCGCCTGGCAGTGGCTGGACGGCTCCTGCTTCCTCAGTCATGGCGAACTGATGCAGAAGGCCTTCGACCTGGAGCCCATCGACGGCATCGACAGCATCCCGCTGATCTACCAGGGCGCCGGCGACGACTTCCTCGGCCCGCGGGCGGACATCCCGCTGCCCAGCGAGGCCCACGGCATCGACTTCGAGGGCGAGTTCGCCGTGCTGGTGGACGAAGTGCCCATGGGCTGCCCGGCCGAGCACGCCCTGGCCCACGTGCGCCTGGTGCTGCAGCTCAACGACGTCAGCCTGCGCGCCCTGGCGCCGCGGGAGATGAAGACCGGCTTCGGCTTCCTCCAGGCCAAGCCCGCCAGCAGCTTCGCCCCGGTGGCGGTGACCCCGGACGAGCTCGGCGAGGCCTGGCGCGACGGCCGCGTGCACCTGCCGCTCAAGGTCGAGTGGAACGGCGAATGGTTCGGCCACCCCCACGGCGGCGCCATGCACTTCGGCTTCCACCAGTTGATCGCCCATGCGGCCCTGACGCGCAGGCTGAGCGCCGGCACCCTGATCGGCTCGGGCACCGTGTCCAACGCCGACCGCGCGGTGGGCTCGGCCTGCATTGCCGAGCGCCGCGCCATCGAGACCCTCGCCCAGGGCGCGCCGCGCACCGGCTTCATGCGCTTCGGCGACCGCGTGCGCATGGAGGCCCGCGGCGCGGACGGCGGAGCGCTGTTCGGCGCCATCGACCAGCGCGTGGTGCAAGGGGGCTGGCCATGCGCGTGATGGTCAGCGGGGCCAACGGCTTCGTCGGCCGCGAGCTGGTCCGCCGCCTGCTGGAACGCGGCGAGCTGCGCGGGCGGCGGATAGACGCGTTGCTGCTGCTCGACCAGCAACTGGACGGCCTGCCGGACGACCGCCGCCTGCGCCGCCACTTCGGCAGCGTCACCGACCCGGCGCTGCTGCGCCGGGTGCTGGCCGACGGCATCGACGTGGTGTTCCACCTGGTCAGCGTGCCCGGCGGCGCTGCCGAGGCGCAGTACGAGCTGGGCTACCAGGTCAACCTGCAGGCCAGCCTGGAACTGCTGCAGCAACTGCGCCACCGCGAACGCCCGCCGGTGCTGGTGTATGCCAGCAGCGTGGCGGTGTACGGCGGCGAGCTGCCGGCGCGCATGGACGAGGCGCAGCCGGCGCACCCGCAATTGTCCTACGCCGCGCACAAGCTGATGGTGGAAACCGCCCTGGAGGACCTGGCCCGCCGCGGCGAGGTGGACGGCCGCGCCCTGCGCCTGCCCGGCATAGTCGCCCGGCCGCGGCAGCCCAATGGCCTGCGCTCGGCCTTCATGAGCGACCTGCTGCACGCCTACGCCGCCGGCGAGCCCTACACCTGCCCGGTGTCGCCCCAGGCCAGTGCCTGGTGGATGTCGGCGCGCTGCTGCGTGGACAACCTACTGCACGCCGCCGAGCTGCAGAATCCCGGCGCGCGGCGCGTGTGGCAACTGCCGGTGCTGCAACTGTCCATCGCCCAGGTGCTCGACGCCCTGGCCGCCAGCTTCGGCGAGGCCAACCGCGCGTGCATCGCCTTCGAACCCGACGCGCAGCTGGAAGCGCTGTTCGGCCGCTTCCCGCCGCTGCGCACGCCGCAGGCCCGCGCCCTGGGCTTCCGCCACGACGGCTCGGCCGCCGCGCTGCTGCGTAACGCCCTCGACCTTATGCCGCGCCGCAGCCGCGCCGCCGCCCGCAAAGGAGTTTCCGCATGAACCTGAGCAAGCGCCGCCTGCTCGACCTCTCGGTGAGCCTGGACAACAACCCCTATACCGACCCGCCGCCGTTGCTGCCGAAGATCGACTACATGGACCACCAGCAGGGCTGGCCGGAAATGGCCGCGATGTTCCCCGGCCTGCGCAAGGAAGACTTGCCGGGCAACGAGGCCTGGGCCGCCGAGCGCCTGCAGATCACCACCCACAGCGGCACCCACATGGATGCGCCCTGGCACTATGCCTCGACCACCGACGGCGGCAAGCCGGCCTTCGGCATCGACGAGCTGTCGCTGGAGTGGTGCCTGCAACCGGGGGTGAAGCTGGACTTCCGCCACCTGCCCGACGGCCACGTGGTGACGGCGGCCGAAGTGGAGATGGAACTGGCGCGCATCGGCCACGAATTGCAACCGCTGGACATCGTGCTGGTGAACACCCGCGCCGGCAGCCTGTTCGGCCAGCCGGGCTACCTCGAAGCCGGCGTCGGCATGGGCCGCGAGGCCACGCTCTACCTACTGCAGCGCGGCGTGCGGGTGGTGGGCACCGACGCCTGGAGCTGGGACGCGCCCTTCAAGTACACCCGCGAGCGCTTTGCCGAAAGCGGTGACGCCGCGCTCATCTGGGAAGGCCACAAGGCCGGCCGCGACATCGGCTACGGGCAGATGGAGAAGCTGGCCAACCTCGACCAGCTGCCGGCCGACGGCTTCCTGGTCAGCTGCTTCCCCTACAAGATCCGCCACGCCTCGGCGGGGTTCGTCCGCGCCGTGGCGATCTTCGAGGGCTGAGGCGGCACCGCCGGCGGCCTGCTGGCCGGCGCCACCGCCACTCTGGCCGGCCCGGAAATGGGTGTGCCCTTCTGGAGCATCTGGTACCTGCCGGGTATGCTCCTGCCGACGCTGCTGGGCGCCATGCTGGGGCCGCGTTTGTTGCGTTGGTGAGGGTGCCCGGGGTCGGCAAAAGCGTTCGATCCTGGCGGCCGGGGCGTGACCCCAGCCCTCTCCCAGAGGGAGAGGGGGCCGTTCGGAGTGGGCGGTGAGTTCGGCGTCATCCTGAAACGCCTAACCCCACCTCATCATGCCCGTCGAATCGCGGACGGAGTCCGCTCCTATGCTTACAGGAGAGCCCGGGCGTAGGGAGCGGACTCAACGCCCCCGCCCTACGTTCCTGCGTTCGCGGGCATAACGGGGCTGGGACCAGAGCCTGAAGCCAAATTCCAACCAAACAAAAACCTACCCACACACTGCCGACTGTCGGCTCGTCCGCTGGCCAGGCCAAATCGGAGCTATTCCTGCACTGCTCCAGCCGACAATGGAGGAGGAAATGGAACGACTAAGGAAGGTGTTGCTGGCTTCTGCCATCAACGAGACGTCTGCCGTCCAGGTCTTGCGCCAGGCCGCGGCGGAGGCCGTCTCGCCCGTTACCGCCGCGGCCCTGCTCACCGCTGCGAAACGCCTTGAGGAGAATGCCGATGCGCTGCTTCATGCCGCGCATCGGATCGAACTCACATTGCACCCCGACACCCGGGAGGAGGGCGTGGCCGGGCTCGCGCCACTGGACTGAGCCTGCCTTGCCGGCGCGCTCGTCAGGCTGCGGTCGTCGAGGTCCCCTTGCCGTGGACCATTACCCGGTTCCTGCCGGCCTGCTTGGCCTGGTAGAGCAGCTCATCCGCCTCCTTGAGCGTGGCGGCGACGTCGGACCGGTCCGCCGTCCAGCAGGCCACCCCTAGCGACAGGGTGACCTGTCCGGCCGGGGGCATGACGGCCTCGGCCAGCGAGCGCCGGATCCGTTCCGCAACTTCCGCGGCGTCGGCGAGGCCGGTCAGCGGCAGCAGCAGGATGAACTCCTCGCCACCCACCCGGCAGGGCACGTCGCCGTCGCGGCAGTTCTGCCGCAGCAGGTCGGCGAAGGCCTGCAGCACCTTGTCGCCGACGTCGTGGCCGAAGGCATCGTTGACCCGCTTGAAATGGTCGATGTCCATGCTGATCACCGCGAAAGGCTTCTCCAGCAGCGCCCAGTCGCGCAGGCAGTCCTCCAGCATCCGCCGGTTCGCCAGGCCGGTCAGCGGGTCGCTGAGCACCTGGTGGTTGAGCTTGCCGATGCGCTCCTGGGTCAGCAGCGCGCCCTGGATCAGCGCGCGGCGGATGCGCCAGGCCTCGTAGTACCAGGCGCTCACCTGGCCGATGCCGCGGGAGTCGTCCAGTTGCTCGGCGTAGTCGGCGAGCCTGCTCAGGGGCTGGCTGATCCGCGAGGCGGCCCACCAGAGCAGGACCAGCCCCAGCAGGATCATCGGCACTATGCCCTGCACCACCTGGAGCATCAGCGCCCGCAGGGCGGCGAGGGGCGCGCTCATCGGTTGCTGGACGACCACCCCCCAGCCGCTGTTGGGCACCGGGGCATAGCCCGCCAGCATCTGCACCCCGTCGGCATCGGTGACCTGCATCGCGCCGCTCTCGCCGCGCAGCACGGCGTCCACCGCCGCGTTGCGGCCCACGGCCTTGCCGATGTGGTCGGCATCGGGATGGAACAGCAGGTGGCGGTTGCCGTCCACCAGGTACAGGTGCGAGGCGTCGGTCTGGAAGTGCTTGCTGACGATCTCGTTGAGCGCGTTGTTCTTGCGCAGGTAGATGGTCCCGCCGACCAGCCCCAGGTACTCGCCTTGCGGGCTGCGGATGGGGTGGGAGACGAAGACGATCAGGTTGCCCACCAGCGAATTGAAGGCCGGGCTGATCATCGCCTGGCGCCGCTCCAGCGGCTCCCGCGAGCGCAGGTTCTGGCCGGCCACGCTGAGCGCCGGCGGGTGCGAGGCGAGAATCCGGCCCTGGGCATCGGCGATCACCAGGGTGTTGAAGCTCTGGTCCTGCTCCGCCAGGCGCCGGGCCTCGGCCTGCATCGTCGCCCGGGAGGCGAAGTCCTTGCCCATCACCTGGGCGCTGTAGCGCAGCCGGCCGAGGTCGGCGTCGAGGCTCTGGCCGAGGGTCAGGGCGACTTTCGCCGCATAGGCGCGGTTGGTCTCCAGCGAATTGCGCACCAGCGTCTCGCGCTGGATCCGGTAGGTGGCATAGAGGTCGTTCAACAGCGTGGCGAGGATGGCCAGCGAGGTGAACAGCAGGATCAGCGTGCGCAGGTTGAGCTTGGGGATGGCCCCGGATGGCATGGACGTATTCCAGTGGCGCGTGGTAGATGGCGGCCGGAAACGGCGGGGCCGCCGGGTTCTGGCAAGGCAGCGGCCCGTCAGCGGCCGGTCCTCCGGTGCTGCGTCCGTCTATCCTGCCAAGGTTCATGTTAGGTGAGAAATTGGTGGCATATAGCCATTATTTGACCAATGGCGTGCGACGGCTTGTCCGTTCGCGGTTTGCTCTGGCCCGCCGGTTGGCGAACCGGGCCTTCGTCGGGCCGGGACACTCGGTCGCCAGGCATGAGCTTAGAACCGCCAGCGATTTGTCGACGGGCCCGGGAAACCCCAGGATAGGCCGGTAATGGTGACGAAGGCTGCCCAGCCGGCCTACGCTTGAAAAGAACCACGGCATTGGAAGTATCGATACATGCACGAGATCGGCAAGCAGAACGAGAACGGCCCGGCAGGCTGGCAACTGGAGCGCATCGTCGAGGAACTGCGCGCGGCGCGCAGCGAATGGCGCAGCCGCAGCGGCCGGCCGCGGGAGCAGGGCGGGCGCGAGCTGCCTTCGCGGCGTTCCATCGAGGAGATCGTCGAGCGCCTGGCCAGCGCGCTCTTCCCCATGCGTCTGGGGCCCAACGACCTGCGCGACGAGAGCGAGGACTTCTTCGTCGGGCGCACCCTGGACAGCGCCCTCAATGCGCTGCTGATCCAGGCGCGCCTGGAGCTGCGCTACAGCGCGCGCCAGCGCGGCGAAGCGGAGGACGGCATCGAGGAGCGGGCGCTGGGGATCGTCCGTGACTTCGCCCTGGCCCTGCCGCTACTGCGCCAACTGCTGGACTCCGATGTGCTGGCCGCCTACCAGGGCGACCCGGCGGCGCGCAGCGTCGACGAGGTGCTGCTGTGCTATCCGGGGGTGCTGGCCATCATCCACCACCGCATGGCGCACCACCTGTACCGCGCCGGCCTGCCGCTGGTGGCGCGGATCATCTCCGAACTGGCGCACTCGGCCACCGGCATCGACATCCACCCCGGCGCGCAGATCGGCGGCAGCTTCTTCATCGACCACGGCACCGGCGTAGTGATCGGCGAGACGGCGATCATCGGCGAGCAGGTGCGCATCTACCAGGCGGTCACCCTGGGCGCCAAGCGCTTCACCGCCGACGAGACCGGCCAACTGCACAAGGGCCAGCCGCGCCACCCCATCGTCGAGGACGAAGTGGTGATCTACGCCGGCGCCACCATCCTGGGGCGCGTCACCATCGGCAAGGGCTCCACCATCGGCGGCAACGTCTGGCTGACGCGCAGCGTGCCGCCGGGCAGCCAGATCAGCCAGGCCAGCCTGCAGCAGCAGGCCAACGACGCGGGCCTGGACTAGGCGTAGGGCGGATAATCGCGGACGGAGTCCGCTCCTACGACCCTGCTTCCTGGAACCGTAGCGGACTCCGTCCGCGATCGGTCCGATCCGTTGCACCGAACTATGCAACTGCACGGCCCTCGTAGGATGGGTTGAGCTTGCGAAACCCATGCGGTTGCGGTGATGGGTATCGCTTCGCTCAACGCCATCCTACGAAAAGCCGTGCTTCCTGGAACCGTAGGAGCAACTGTCCTGTGCCGAGGTGCTCTTCGTAGGATGGGTTGAGCTTGCGAAACCCATGCGGTTGCGGTGATGGGTATCGCTTCGCTCAACGCCATCCTACGAAAAGCCGTGCTTCCTGGAATCGTAGGAGCAACTGTCTTGTGCCGAGGTGCTCTTCGTAGGATGGGTTGAGCTTGCGAAACCCATGCGGTCGTGGCGATGGGTATCGCTTCGCTCAACGCCATCCTACGAAAAGCCGTGCTTCCTGGAGCCGTAGGAGCAACTGTCTTGTGCCGAGGTGCTCTTCGTAGGATGGGTTGAGCTTGCGAAACCCATGCGGTTGCGCTGATGGGTATCGCTTCGCTCAACGCCATCCTACGAAAAGCGTCTTGGCGCGGCCTCGTCAGCGAGGCCCCTGCGCCGGCGCCAGCTTGTCCAGCACCTGCCGGGCCAGGGCGTGGTACAGCGAGACCGGGGCGATCCAGCCGGAAATGCTGGCGGCCATAACCGTGGCGGCCAGCATGGGGATGACCAGGTCGGGGCTGTGGGAGAGTTCCAGGACGATCACCGAGGCGGTCAGCGGCGAGCGGGTCACGCCGGCGAGGTAGGCGCCCATGCCCAGCAGCGCGCAGGTCTGCGGGTTGACGTCCGGCAGCAGCGCCAGCAGCGGGGCGAAGGCAGCGCCTATGCTCAGCGAGGGCGAGAACAGGCCGCCGGGGATGCCGGAGAGGTAGGACACCACGTTGGCCAGGAACTTCCATAGCACGAAGCCCTGGTCGGTCATCGGGTGGCCTTCGAGCAGGGCGCGGGTTTCCTCGTAGCCGGTGCCGAACACGTGGTTGCCCGAGGCCAGCCCCAGCAGCGCCAGCAGCAGGCCGCAGGCGGCGGCGAAGCGTACCGGCCAGCGCTCGCGCAGGCGGCACATGCGGCCCAGCCAGCCGGCCTGGGTGGGCAGCACCAGCTTGACGTAGAGCCCGCCCAGCAGGCCGCCGAGCAGGGCGCAGGCCGGCACTTCGCTCCAGCCCCAGCCGGCCGGCAGGCTGCCGCCGATTTCGCCGAAATAGGAGTAATGGCCCATCAGGCCGAGGGTGACGGCGCCGCCGATCAGCACCGCGGTCAGCACCAGGCCGCTGAAGCGCTGCTCGAAGGTGCGGCTGAGTTCCTCGATGGCGAACACGATGCCCGCCAGCGGGGTGTTGAAGGCCGCGGCGATGCCGGCCGCGCCGCCGGCGAGGATCAGCCCGGCGACGGTGCGCCGGCCATGCAGGCCCAGGCGCCGGCCGAAGGCGTAGATGACCGCGGCGCCGACGTGCACGGTGGGCCCTTCGCGGCCCACCGAGCCACCCACCAGCAGCGCGCCCAGGGTGAAGAGCATGCGCACGGCGGCCACCGGCAGCGCCAGTACCCGGGCGCGGAAGCGCCGCGAGGGCGACTCCAGCGCGGCGATCACCTGGGGAATGCCGCTGCCCTTGGCCTCGCCGAACCAGCGCTGGGTGATCCAGGTCAGCAGGGCGAAACCCGCCGGGGTGAGCAGCAGCGGCAGCCAGGGCGCGATGCCGAGCATGCGCTTGAACAGCGCGAAGGACTGGTCCGCCAGCCAGGCGAAGGCCAGCGCCACCAGACCCACCAGCAGCGCACCGACCCAGAACGCCAGGCGCTGTCGCCATTCCAGCCAGCGTGGCCGTCGGAAGCGCCGGAGGCGGGCGGTGGGGGCGGGTTCTGCGTTGGCAGGACTGGGCTGTTCGGACATCGACGGGGCCTGGATCGCGGGGCAAGGGCGGATTATGGCCGTCTTGCCATCGCCTTGCACTTCGCGTTCAGGTGTCTCCACGTTCTCCCGTGTAGGCGCTTGCCCTGCATGCGAGTCGTGGACGGAGACGCGATGTTATCCCGTAGGAACAACTGCCTTGCCCACTGCGCCGGGGTGCTCGCTCCTACGAAAAGCCGTGCTCGCCTGCCGCGCAGGAGCGGACTTTGTCCGCGATTGTGCCGGCAAGGTAGGCGATGGGGTTTGCAAATGTTCTGCCGGGACACATAGGTAACGCCTGGGGCGTTATGCGCCCTACGGTTGGGCTGGCGAGCGGGCATAAGAATGCCCTCGTCCTTCCTGAACGACAGGCCCCCGCCAGGGCCTGGCCCAGGAGCCTGGCCGGGCCCGGCGGGGAGCGCTCGCCCGCAACGTGGCGGGCCAGTAGGTCATTGCATCGGAACACGAGAGCCGCCCGCCCGGAACCGGATGGGCGACACCCCAGGTATAGCCGATGGCTGTGGCCGCTTCGCTGGCGAAGTGTGGCGCGGTCGAGGGTTTCGAGAGTTCGCTGCGCCGGGCCGACGACACGCGGCCAGTCGGCGGCGGCCATCGACACGATGTTGGCGTCGCCGTGCAGGCGCCGGTGCTCCGGGGGCGTCATGTCGAACCAGCGCTGGTGCGCCCGGCCTGCGAGCAGGTGGCCGACGAACTGCGCAAGCAGGGCTACGAGGTGGCGGTGGAAGAGCGCGACGACGGCCGCGTGAGCCTGGCGCTGGACCATGCCGGCGAAGGCCGCTTCCTCTACGAGGTGCGCCCGCGGGCCTTCGCCTCGCCCAGCTTCGTGGTGCAGGACAGCGACGAGGGCAACGACGCCCGCAAGTACTTCCGCGCCGAGGTACACCTGCGCGAGGGCGGACAGGACTACGACATCATGGGCTGGAGCCGCGAGGACGTGATCGGCGACATCCTCGACCAGTACGAGCGCCACCTGCACTACCTGCACATGGTGCGCTGAAGCCTCCGGCGCGAGCAGCCCGCGGGGCGCTTCGCCGCGCTCAGCGCAGGTCCAGGCGGCGCGCCAGCTTGCGCAGGTTGCTCGGGTCCATCTTCAGCGCGCGGGCCGCCGCCGCCCACTTGCCGCCATGGCGCTGCAGCGCGCGTTGCAGCAGGCGGCGCTGGTAGTCGTCGACCACCTCCTGCAGGGAACGGGCGTCCTCGGTCGAGGGGGCGGGTATTTCGACGGCATCCTCGGCCGCCGGCAGCTCCAGGCCGAGCCCTGCCGCGTCGATGCTCAGCAGTTCGCGCCGCGAGGCCGCCTGGCTCAGGGTCTTGAGCGCCGCGCGGCTGATGAGATGTTCCAGCTCGCGCACGTTCCCCGGCCAGGCGTAGTCCAGCAGGGCCTGCTCGGCATCCGGCGTCAGGCGCAGGCAGCGCAGGCCCAGGCGGGTGCGGTTGAGTTCGAGGAAGTGCCCGGCCAGGACCAGCACGTCCTGGCCGCGCTCGCGCAACGGCGGGATGTGCACCGGGTACACCGACAGCCGGTGATAGAGGTCGGCGCGGAAGCGCCCGCCGCGCACCTCGTCGGCCAGGTGGCGGTTGGTGGCGGCGATGATGCGCACGTCGACGTGCTTGGGCCGGTCGGCCCCCAGGCGCTGGATCTCGCCGCCCTGCAGGGCGCGCAGCAGCTTGGCCTGGATCGACAGCGGCAGCTCGCCGATCTCGTCGAGGAACAGCGTGCCGCCGTTGGCCGCCTCGAAGCGGCCCTGGCGGTCCTGGGCGGCGCCGGAGAAGGCGCCGCGCACGTGGCCGAACAGCTCGCTTTCGGCGAGGGTTTCCGGCAGCGCCGCGCAGTTCACGTAGACCAGCGGCTTGCGCGAACGCGGCGAGCTGGCGTGCAGGGCGCGGGCGAACAGCTCCTTGCCGACGCCGGTCTCGCCCTGCAGCAGCACCGGCAACTCGGAGTCGGCGACTATCTTCAGCTCGTCCAGCAACTGGTGCAGCACCGGGCTCTCGCCGAGGATGCCGGCGCCGGGTTCCAGGGCCGGCTCGGCCAGAACGCTGCGGGTCAGGCGCAGGCGGCGCACCTCGCTTTCCAGGCGGCCGACGCGCACGGCGGCCTCGATCAGCGGCGCGTAGTGCTCCAGGCGCCGGACCAGCGCCGGCGAGAAGCTGCCGGGGCGCAGGGCGTCCAGGGTCAGCGCGCCCCAGGCGCGGCCTTCCAGGTAGAGGCTCATGCCCATGCAGTCGTGTACCGGCAGGGGCTTGTCGGGGCTGTCCTGGAGCAGGCCGTCGTAGGGATCGGGCAGCTCGCTGTCGGCGCTGAACTGCAGCGGCTCGCGCTGCGCGAGGATGTGCGCCAGGCGCGGGTGGCTGGCCACGGCGAAACGCCGGCCGAGCACTTCGCGGTCCAGGCCCACGGCGGCCTGGGGCTGGAGGCTGTCGCCATCGAGCTGCAGCAGCACCACGGCGCTGCAGGCGAACTCGTCGCGCAAAGCCAGCACCAGCCGCTGCAGGCGCTCGGCGGTGGGCAGGTCGTCGGCCAGGTCCGCCAGGAGCCTGTCCAACAATGAGGTATTTTTTACCTTTACGAGGTCATTTGAACCCGTTCCGGGTGCGGTCATTTCGACTCGTGTGTTTCGCAAGTTATTGATCCTGGGAGGTTTATGGGATGGCACACAGCTTGCGATAGCGCAAGCAGTGCCTGACCAAGGAGCCATCCCATGCACGTCCCGCTCAGCAACATCCCAGGCCGCCGCGCCTACGTCAAATCCGCCAGCCCCATTCGCCCGGTCGCCGGGGAGGAGCGCCATCATGGGTGAATACCGCAAGTTGTGGTGGGCGCTGATCGCCGTGCTCGGCGTGACCTTCTGCATACTCGGCTGGTTCGGCCGCGAGGTCTACCGCCAGGCGCCGCCGATCCCCGCGCAGGTGCGCAGCGAGACCGGCGAAACCCTGTTCACCGGCACCGACATCCTTGACGGCCAGACCGCCTGGCAGAGCGTGGGCGGGATGCAGCTCGGCTCCATCTGGGGCCACGGCGCCTACCAGGCCCCGGACTGGACCGCGGACTGGCTGCACCGCGAACTGAGCGCCTGGCTCGACATCGGCGCCCACGAGCAGTACGGCAAGGCCTTCGGAGAACTGGACGGCGACCAGCAGGCCGTGCTACTCGCCCGCCTGAAGCGCGAGTACCGCGGCAACCGCGCCGAGGATGGCGTGCTGACCTTGAGCGCTCGCCGCGTCGAGGCCGTCCGCCACACCGCCGACTACTACATCGCGCTGTTCGGCGATGACCCGGCGCTGCAGCACAGCCGCAAGAGCTTCGCCATGAAGGAGGGCACCCTGCCGGACCTGGCGCGGCGCCAGGAACTGACGCACTTCTTCTTCTGGACTGCCTGGGCCGCCGCCACCGAGCGCCCGGGCTCGGCCGCCACCTACACCAACAACTGGCCCCACGAGCCGCTGATCGGCAACCAGCCGACCGCCGAGAACGTCATGTGGTCCATCGTCAGCGTGGTGCTGCTGATCGCCGGGGTGGGCTTCCTGGTCTGGGCCTGGGCCTTCCTGCGCGGGCATGAGGAGGCGGAACCGGAGCCGCCGCTGCAGGACCCGCTCAGCCTGGTGGCGCTCACCCCGTCGCAGCGGGCGCTGGGCAAGTACCTGCTGCTGGTGGTCGGGCTGTTCGGCTTCCAGGTGCTGCTGGGCGGCGCCACCGCGCACTACACGGTGGAAGGGCAGGACTTCTACGGCATCCCGCTGTCGCAGTGGTTCCCCTATTCGCTGCTGCGCACCTGGCACATCCAGAGCGCGCTGTTCTGGATCGCCACCGGCTTCCTCGCCGCGGGGCTGTTCCTGGCACCCGTCATCAACGGCGGCAAGGACCCGAAACACCAGAAGCTCGGCGTCGACGTGCTGTTCTGGGCACTGGTCGTGGTGGTGGTCGGCTCGTTCATCGGCAACTACCTGGCCATCGCCCAGCTGATGCCGCCGCAGTGGAACTTCTGGTTGGGCCACCAGGGCTACGAATACGTCGACCTAGGGCGCCTGTGGCAGATCGGCAAGTTCCTCGGCATCGCCTTCTGGCTGCTGCTGATGCTGCGCGGCATCCTGCCGGCCTTCGCCAAGCCGGGCGACAAGAACCTGCTGGCGCTGCTGTCGGCCTCGGTGATCGCCATCGGCCTGTTCTACGGCGCCGGCCTGGCCTACGGCGAGCGCACCAACCTGTCGGTGATGGAGTACTGGCGCTGGTGGGTGGTGCACCTGTGGGTAGAGGGCTTCTTCGAAGTCTTCGCCACCACCGCGCTGGCCTTCATCTTCTCCAACATGGGCCTGGTCTCCGGCCGCGCCGCCACCACCGCCAGCCTGGCCTCGGCCTCGCTGTTCATGCTCGGCGGCGTGCCCGGCACCTTCCACCACCTGTACTTCGCCGGCACCACCACGCCGGTGATGGCGGTGGGGGCCACCTTCAGCGCCCTGGAAGTGGTGCCGCTGGTAGTGCTGGGCTACGAGGCCTGGGAGAACTGGCGCCTGAAGAACCGTGCCGCCTGGATGCAGCGGGTGAAATGGCCGCTGGCCTGCTTCGTCGCCGTGGCCTTCTGGAACATGCTCGGCGCCGGGGTGTTCGGCTTCATGATCAACCCGCCGGTGGCGCTCTACTACATCCAGGGCCTGAACACCACGCCGACCCACGCCCATGCCGCGCTGTTCGGCGTCTACGGCTTCCTCGCCCTGGGCTTCACCCTGCTGGTGCTGCGCTACATCCGCCCGCAGCTGCACTTCAACGAAAGGCTGATGAAGACCGCCTTCTGGTGCCTCAACGGCGGCCTGGTGCTGATGCTCGCCACCAGCCTGCTGCCCATCGGCATCATCCAGTTCCACGCCAGCGCCAGCGTCGGCCTCTGGTACGCCCGCAGCGAGGAGTTCATGCAGCAACCGCTGCTGCAGACCCTGCGCTGGGTACGCACCTTCGGTGACCTGGTGTTCATCGTCGGGGCCCTGTCGATGGCCTGGCAGGTGGTGACCGGCGTGCTTTCCCCGAGCGGCAAGCCCGTGAAAGTCTTCGCGGAAGGAGGTGTGCAGGAACAGGTCTGACGATTCGTTAGGAATATGCGTTGGTAACGCACGCGGCCCGCCAGGGAGGTGGGCCGCGTGCGTTTTTGCATGTGCGGCGGAGTCCGCTTACGTGGCAGGCGAGCATTCCGGTGCGGCCGGCAGTGCACCGTACCCCCTTGTAGGAGCGCGCCCTGCGCGCGATTCGCGGGCATGGTCCGCTTACAGGTCGATGCCGAACAGTTTTCGTAGGATGGGTTGAGCTTGCGATACCCATGCGGTCGCGGTGATGGGTATCGCT
Organism: Pseudomonas sp. AAC; assembly: GCF_000725445.1. Classification (NCBI taxonomy): domain Bacteria; kingdom Pseudomonadati; phylum Pseudomonadota; class Gammaproteobacteria; order Pseudomonadales; family Pseudomonadaceae; genus Pseudomonas; species Pseudomonas sp. AAC. The sequence goes on from NZ_KL647100.1 coordinate 46,058, forward strand.
TCGCTCGACCCATCCTACGGGACTGCGCCTAGACGCTTTTCATAGGCTTGGCTGGCGGCCCCGGTCAGTCATTGGGGTCGATCAGCCCCTGGCGCACCGCGTAGAGCACCAGGTTGGGCACGTCGTGGATGCGCAGGCGGCGCATGATCTGGGCGCGGTGGGCTTCCACCGTCTTCACGCTCAGGCCCAGGCCGGTGGCGATGGCGCGGGTGGAGGCGCCGCGGCTGATCAGGCGGAGGATCTCGATCTGCCGCTGGGTCAGCTCGGGGTCGTTGGCCGCCGGCTTCTGCCGGGCCAGGGCCTGGGCGATGACCGGGGCGGCGATGGCCGAACTCAGGTAGCGCTGGCCGCGGCCCACGGCGCGCAGGGCCATGTGCAGTTCGTTGAGGGCGGCGTCCTTGAGTAGGTAGCCCTGGGCGCCGCGCTCCAGGGCCGCGAGCACCACCTCGGCGTCGGTGTGCATCGACAGCATCAGCACCCGCGAGGCCGGCGCCACGCTACCCAGTTCGCACAGGGCGTCCAGGCCGCTGGAGCCTTCCATGGTGACGTCCAGCAGGATGATGTCCGGGCGCAGGGCACGGGCCAGTTCCACCGTCTGGCGGCCGTTCTCCGCTTCGCCGATGATCTCGTAGCCCTCCAGGCTGGCCACCATGGCGCGCACGCCGAAGCGGATCAGCGCATGGTCGTCGGCCAGCAGCAGGCGGCAGCTCATGGCCGTGCGACCTGCCCCCGGGCGTTCGCCGGGCCCCAGGCAGTCGACCGTTGTGGGTTCATTGCGACAAGCTCCTGTATCCATGTTCCATGGCCGCGCGCGACGGCCTTCGCTTCAGGACAGAGCCTTTTTCCCGGCCAAGGTTCGGCTCTTGCGCGCGGGCGGCGCGCTCATTCGTCGCCGCCCGCGAACTGAAGGATAGCCCGTGGCAGGTTGGCCAGCCGCTCGCTGGCCTGGGCGGCGCCCAGCCGCAGCGCTTCGCGCGGCATGCCGAACACCACGCAGCTGGCCTCGTCCTGGGCCAGGGTGCGCGCGCCGGCCTCGCGCATGCTCAGCAGGCCGCGGGCGCCGTCGTCGCCCATGCCGGTCATGATCACCCCCAGGGCGTCGGGCCCGGCGTGCCGCGCCACCGAACGGAACAGCACGTCCACCGAGGGCTTGTGGCGGTTGACCGGCGGGCCGTCGAGCACTTCGACCAGGTAGTGCGCGCCGCTGCGCCTGAGCTGCATGTGCAAGCCACCCGGCGCCACCAGAGCCAGGCCTGGACGCAGGCGGTCCAGGTGGCGCGCCTCGCGTACTTCGATGCGGCACAGGCCGTCCAGGCGCTGGGCGAAGGCGGCGGTGAACTTCTCCGGCATGTGCTGGACGATGACGATGCCCGGGCAGTCCTCCGGCAACTGGCGCAGCACCTGCTCCAGCGCCTGGGTGCCGCCGGTGGAGGTGCCCAGGGCGACGATGCGCTCGCCGGCGAGCCGGCCGCTGCGGGTGGCTGGCGGTGCGGCCGTGGCCGGCGTGCGCGGCGGCGTGGCCCGTGGGTGGCTGCGGGCGGCCGCCTCGATCTGCCGGATGAGTTCGCCGGCCAGTTGCTGCAGGCTTTCGCGCAGGCCCACGCTGGCCTTGGCGAAGACGCCCACGGCGCCGGCCGCCAGGGCCTCCAGGGTGACGGCCGCGCCGGCCTGGGTGAGGGTGGAGCAGATGATCGCCGGCGTCGGCCGCTCGGCCATGATCCGGCGCAGGAAGGTGATGCCGTCCATGCGCGGCATCTCCACGTCCAGCACCAGCACGTCCGGCCATTGCTGGCGCATCTTCTCCAGGGCGAACAGCGGGTCGGCCGCCTGGCCGATGACCTGGATGCCCGGGTGCCCGCCCAGGCAGGCGGTGAGCACCTGGCGCACCAGCGCCGAGTCGTCGACGATGAAGACCTTGATCACGCCCGTGCTCCTCTCATCGCGTGCGTTCGAAGACCGACGGGCACAGCGTGCGCACCGGCAGGCCCAGGCCGTGCAGGCTCTCGGCGTGGCCGATGAACAGCAGCCCGCCCGTCACCAGGCGCTGCAGCAGCCGGGCGAGCATGCCGCGCTTTTCCTCGGCGCCGAAGTAGATCAGCACGTTGCGCAGGAAGATGACCTCGAAGGGGCCGACGTCCGCCGGCAGTTCGCGGGCCAGGTTCAGTTCGGCGAAGGCCACCCGCTCGCGCAGGTGCGCGCCGATGCGGAAGTTGCCGGCGCTTTCGCCGATGCCGCGCTGGCAGTGGCGTTCCAGCCAGCCCCGCGGCAGGTGGGCCGCCTGTTCCATCGGGTAGATGGCGCGCCGGGCCTTCTCCAGCACCCGCAGGCTGAGGTCGGTGGCCAGGATGGACCAGTCCGCCGCGCCGCGCTCGGCCAGGGTCATGGCCATGCTGAAGGCTTCCTGCCCCGAGGAGGCGGCGGCGCTCCACAGCCGCAGCGGCCGGCGCCGGCGCGCGGCCCAGTCGCCGAGCACCTCGAAGTGCTGCGGCTCGCGGAAGAAGAAGGTCTCGTTGGTGGTGAGCAGGTCCACCACCAGGCGCCGCTCGGCGGCCTCGGCCGGCTGCGCCAGCAGGCGCAGGTAGGCGCCGTAGTCGGGCTGCCCGCGCGCCCGCAGGCGGCACATCAGGCGGCCGGCCATCAGGGTACGTTTCTGTTCGCCCATGCGGATGCCCGAGGCCTGCTGCATCAGGCGCTGCAGGCGGCGGAAGTCCTCGTCGCCCAGGCGCGGCAGATTGCGCGTGGGCATCAGCCGGCCTGCGCGGCCAGGCCGAGCTGGCGGATGTCGTCCAGCGACAGCGCGCGGCGCACGTCGAGGACGATGGTGAAGCCCGCCTCGTCGCGGGCCATGCCGGCGATGAACTCGGTGCGGATGCCGGTGCCGAACGGCGGCGCCGGCTCTATGCTGGCGGCCTCGATGTCCAGCACCGCGTCCACGGCGTCCACCACCAGACCGGTGCGCTGCTGGCTGTCGCCCAGGTCGAGTTCGATGATGACGATGCAGGTGCGCTTGTCCGGCACGCTCAGCGGCATGCCGAAGCGGGCGGCCAGGTCCAGCACCGGCACCACGTTGCCGCGCAGATTGATCACGCCGTGGATGAAGCCGGGCATCATCGGCACCGCGGTGACCTGGCCGTACTCGATGATCTCGCGCACCAGTTCGATGGGCAGCGCGTAGCGCGCCTGGCGCACGCGGAACGACAGGTGCTGTACCGCGCCGGGCGCCGTGCTCTGCAGGTTGTCCATGCTCGCTTTCCTCAGTCGAAGCTGACGAACTGGCCTTCGTCCACCCGCGCGGCGGCTGCCTTGCGCATCGGCCGATGGGGTTCGCGCGGGGTGCTGGCGACACTGCCGCGGTAGGGCGCGTGGGCGCGGGCCTGCTCGTCGAAGCGGAAGTAGCCGATCAGCTCCAGCAACTGGCTGGCCTGGGCGTTCATTTCCTCGGCGGTGGCGGCCAGCTCCTCGGAGGCCGAGGCGTTCTGCTGGGTGATCTGGTTCATCTGGCCCATGGCGATGTTGATCTGCCCGGCGGCGGCGCTCTGTTCCTGGGATGCGGCGGTGATCTCCTGGACCAGGTCGGAGGTCTTCTGGATGTTGGGCACTATCTCGTCGAGCAGGTGGCCGGCCTGTTCGGCCAGTTGCACGCTGCTGCCGGCCACGCCGCCGATCTCCTGCGCGGCCACCTGGCTGCGCTCGGCCAGCTTGCGCACCTCGGCTGCCACCACCGCGAAGCCCTTGCCGTGGTCGCCGGCGCGGGCCGCTTCGATGGCGGCGTTGAGGGCCAGCAGGTTGGTCTGGTAGGCGATGTCGTCGATGATGCCGATCTTGTCGGCGATCTGCTTCATGGCCTGGACCATCTCGCGCACCGCGCGGCCGCCGTCCACCGCGTCGCTGGCGGCCTTGCCGGCGATGCCGTCGGTGACCTGGGCGCTCTCGGTGTTCTGCGCGATGGAGGCGGACATCTGTTCCACCGAGGCGGTGGTCTCCTCGACGCTGGCGGCCTGCTCGGTGGCCGCCTGGCTGAGGGACTGGGAGGTGGCGCTGACTTCCTCTGAGGCCGAGGAGAGGGCGTCGGCGGCGCCGCGCACGTCGCCCATGACGTTGCGCAGGCGCTCGGCCAGGTGGCCCATGGAGCCCAGCAGGCGGCCGGTCTCGTCCGCGCTGTCGACTTCCACGCGCACGCCCAGGTCGCCCTCGGCGAGGCTGTTGGCCACGCCCATGGCGCGGTTGAGCGGGCGCACGATGCTGCGCGTGACCAGGATGCCGATGGCGAAGCCCAGGCCGGCGGCGACCAGCACCAGCACGATCATCTGCAGGCGCGAGGCGAGGTAGATGTCGGTGATGCTGTCGTTGGCCTGGCGGGCGCGGAGTTTCTTCTGCTCCACCAGCGCGCTCATGTTGTCGTCGGCGGCGTTGCTCAGCTGGCGCAGCTTCGGCAGCAGGGCGCTGGCCTCGCTGCCTTCGTCGAGGCGGCCGCTGGCCTTGTTCAGGTCGAGGATGTGCAGGGCGGTCTTCTCGTACTCCGCCAGTTGCTGGTCCAGCTGCGCCAGGCGCGCCTTGGCTTCGTCGCTGACGAAGCTGGCGCGGGCCGCCTCCAGGTTGTCGTGCAGGGTCTTGATGGCCTGGGGCACCTGGGCCATGGTCGCGTCGCGTTCCTCGACGCTGGCGGCCAGCAGCGAGCTGCGCAGGTGGCGGCCGATGTACACCAGGTTGAGGTTGGCCACCTGCATGGCGTCGAGGGCGAGCATCTCGCGGTTGTACATCTGGTCGGAGAGGTCGTTGACCTTGCTCAGGTTGAAGATGCCCAGCGCGCCCACCGCGGTGGTCAGGGCCACCACCAGGGAGAAGCCGGCGATCAGGCGGATGCCGATCCGGAGGTTACGGATGAATTTCATGGGGTGTCTCCTGCGCACCGGCGGCTTGCGGGTGCCTGTGGCTCTGCTGTGGATCGCTGTCCACGGGGTGGTGCGTCGGCTGTTCGTCGAGGCTGGCGAAAAGCGTGGCGATATCGAGGATCAGGGCGACCTGGCCGGAGCCGAGGATGGTCGAGCCGGCGATGCCCTGCAGGTGCTGGAACAGCGGGCCAAGCGGCTTGATCACCGTCTGCAGCTCGCCGTGCAGGTGGTCGACCACGAGCCCGGCCTGCTGCCGGCCGTGGCTGACCACCACTATGTTGCGGCGCCCGCCGCGGCTGCCCGGCAGGCCGAAGTGCGCGGCCAGGTCGATGCACGGCAGCGGCCGGCCGCGCAGGTCGATGTAGCCGCAGGCGCCGTCGCCGGCGTGGGGCGGTAGCTCCATGCATTCGGTCACCAGGCCCAGCGGCACCACGAACTGTTCGTCGCCCAGGCTCACCTGGAAGCCGTCGATGATCGCCAGGGTCAGCGGCAGGCGAATGCGGAAGGTGCTGCCCTGGCCTGCGCGCGAGTCGATCTCGATGCTGCCGCGCAGCGCTTCGATGGCGCTGCGCACCACGTCCATGCCCACGCCGCGGCCGGACAGGTCCGAGACGCTGTCGGCGGTGGAGAAGCCGGCGGCGAAGATCAGCCGCTGCAGCTCCTGCTCGCTCAGGGTGGCGCCGGCCTCGATCAGGCCCCGCTCGATGGCCTTGGCGCGGATGCGCCGGGTGTCCAGGCCGCGCCCGTCGTCGCTGACTTCGATGACCACCGTGCCCGACTCGTGGAAGGCGTTCAGGCGCAGCAGGCCCTCGGGCGCCTTGCCCGCCTCGATGCGCTGCCCGGCCGGCTCGATGCCGTGGTCCATGGCGTTGCGCACCAGGTGGGTGAGCGGGTCGGCCAGCTTGTCGATCACCGACTTGTCCAGCTCGGTGTCGGCGCCGTGGATCTCCAGGCGGATGCGCTTGTCCAGTTGCTGGCTGACGTCGCGCACCACGCGGTGGAAGCGCGAGAAGGTCTCGCCGATCTCGACCATGCGCAGCTTCAGCGCCGCCTCGCGGATCAGCTCCACGTGGCGGTTGACCGTCTGCGCGCTTTCGCTGCTGGCGCTGTCGCCGCTGGCGCGGGCGTGCAGCTGGGCGGCGGCCGCGCTGATCACCAGTTCGCCCACCAGGTTGATCAGCTCGTCGAGCTTGTGCGCGGCGACGCGGATCAGGCTGCTTTCCGGGGCGCGCTCGCGGGCCTTCTGCTGTTGCGCCAGGGCGGCGTTCACCGCCTGCGCCGGCACCAGCCCCTGGTCCACCAGCACGCTGCCCAGGGCGGGCTTGAGCGCGTCGCTGTGTTGCGCCTGCAACGCCAGGCCGCGGGCCAGGTCCTGTTCGTCGAGCAGGCCGCTGGCGACCAGGATGGCGCCGATGCGCTCGTCGCTTTCCGGCAGCTCGCGCATCAGCGCCAGGTAGTCGTCCACCTGGCTGCCCGGCGGCAGGAGGCGCAAGCTGCAGAAATCGCGGATGAATTCGAAGGCTTCCTCGATGGCGGCGCGTTCCGCCGAGGTGCACAGGGCGATCTCCAGGCCCAGGTAGCAGCGCTCGGCGTCGAGCTCTTCCAGCGCCGGCACGGCGTCGTCGATCAGGTGCAGGCAGAGCACCTCGCCCAGGCGGCCGAGGTAGCGCACGAAAGTGGCCGGGTCGAAGCCGTTGCGCAGCAGCTCGCCGTCGAAGCGCAGCGAGATGTGCCAGGCGCCTTGCGCCTCGCAGCTGGCGCAGGCGTCCAGGCGGCCGCGGGCTGGGCAGTCGATGGCTTGCGTGGGGATCAGTTCCGGCTCGTTGCCGGTCAGCGCGGCCAGGGCGTCGAGCAGTTCGCGCTGGTGCGCCGCGTCCACCGGCAGCTCGCCGCTGGCCGGGTCGATCAGCGCGACCATCGAGGTGATCTCGTCCAGGCAGCGCAGCATCAGCGAGACCAGCTCGGCGGTCAGTACGCGCTCACCGTCGCGCACGGCCATCAGCAGGTTTTCCAGGTGGTGGGTGAAGTTCACCAGCGGCAGCAGCGAGAACAGCCCGGCCGAGCCCTTGAGGGTGTGCATGGCGCGGAACAGGCGGGTGATGGCTTCGCCGTCGGCCGGGTTGCGCTCCAGTTCCAGCAGGCATTCCTCGGCCTGCCGGGCCAGGTCGCGGGCTTCTTCGATGAAGCCGCGCAGCAGTTCGCTCCATTGTTCGCCGTCGAGCATGGCATCAGGCCTCGGGCTGGGCCGCTGCGGCGGCATAGGGCAGGGCGGCGTGCAGCCGCAACAGGTCGACCAGTTCGCGCACCGCCTCGCTGGGCGCGTGCAGCGCCAGTACGGCGCCGTGGCGCTGCAGTTGCGTGCGCAGCGCCAGCAGCAGTTGCACGCCGGCGGTGTCGATCTCGTCGAGGCGGGACAGGTCCAGCGGCCATTGCCCGGCCACTTCCAGGCGGGCGCCGGCGACCGCCTCGCGCAGGGCGGCGCAGGCCTGGCCCACCTCGTAGATGGTCAGGCTGCCGGCCAGCGCCAGGGGGCGGCCGGGCTCGTCGCAAAGGTGCAGCATCTCAGCCCACCAGCCGGTCCACGGCGGCCAGCAACTGGGCCGGCTGGAACGGCTTGACGATCCAGGCGCGGGCGCCGGCGGCCTGGCCTTCGGCCTTCTTGCCCTGTTCGCTTTCGGTGGTGAGCATGACGATGGGCGTGAAGCGGTACTCGGGGCGCGCCTTCAGCGCCTTGACCAGGCCGATGCCGTCGAGGTTGGGCATGTTCAGGTCGCTGATGACCAGGTGCACCTTCTGGCCGCCGAGCTTGGCCAGGGCGTCGCGGCCGTCGACGGCCTCGATGACCTGGTGGCCGGCGCCGGCGAGGGTCATCTTGACCAGTTGGCGCATGGACGTGGAGTCGTCGACGATGAGAATGGTCTTGGCCATGTTGGGCTCCGGGGCGGTCAGAAGAAGGTGACGTCCGAGGCGGCGCCGCGGCTCGCCGGGCGGGCGCTGCGTTCCTCGTCGGTGGTGAACTGGCGGCGCATCTCGCCGAGCCAGCGTTGCGGCTGGGCGAGGGCGGCATCGCTGCTGGCGACGGCCTGGTGCAGGCGGCCGATGTCGCCCTGCAGGTGGTCGAGGATCTGGTCGCTGCGGTCCTGGAACTGCAGGCCGACGATGATTTCCTGGATGTCCGCCTGGGTGACGCGGGTGTCGTGCTGCAGCTCGCCGGCGCTGGCGCTGAGCGCTTCGAGGTTGCGCGAGAGGTTCCGCAGGATGTCGGCGGCGACGCCGTCCAGGTAGTCGAGGTTGTCTTCCTCGCGGCTGGACAGCTCCTGCGCCGCGGTGACGGTGGCGTGGATGGCCTGGTTGATCTCGCCGACCTTCTCGACCATGCGCTGGCCGGTCTCGGCCGAGAGCCTGGACAGCTTGCGCACCTCGTCGGCCACCACCGAGAAGCCGCGCCCGTACTCCCCGGCGCGGGCGGCCTCGATGGCGGCGTTGAGGGCCAGCAGGTTGGTCTGGCTGGCGATGTCCTGCACGTGCTTGGACATGCCCTGCAGCTCGCTGGCGTAGCCGCTGAGGTTGCCGATGGTGGCCAGCAGCTCGTTCTTGCGCACGCTGGCGGCGTGGAAGGCCTCGGTGACTTCGTGCAGGCGCTGCTGGGCCTGGCGCAGGTCGTGGCTCAGGCCTTCGCCGCCGGTGACGCTCTCGGAGCGGGCCAGTGTCTGCTGCAGGCGCTCGGCCAGGGCGGCGAAGCGCGCGAACAGCTCGCCGACGTTGCCGGCCAGCAGCTTGCGCACCTGCTCCAGGTTCTGCTGCCAGGCCGGCAGCACGGCGTGCAGCAGGGGCTGGCAGTCGACGGCGGCAGGGGCCTCGGCGGAGGGCACGGGAAGCTCGGCCGGCAGTTGTGCGCGGGGGCGTAGCGCGATGCCGGCGGCGCCGGCCAGGGCCAGCCCGGCTGCGCCCAGCCATGGCTGGGCGAAACCCAGGCCGGCGAGGCCCAGGGCGATTCCTGTCCAGAAGATCGAATAGGCGAACACGGCGGCGCTCACGCAGTGGGGGATATGGCTGCGAACGATAGGGCCGGCGCGGTGGCGCGAAAATCGGGGAAACCCCTACGGGCCCCTAGGGGGAGGTGAGGGCGGGGCGTAGGGGGCCATTTCAAGAGCCCCTCACCCTAACCCTCTCCCGCAAGCGGGAGAGGGGACGTTGGGCAGGAATGGGCATTACGGCGTCAGCCGGCGGCTCCAGCGTTGCCGACTGGCATCGAATCCTCTCCCGGCACGGGCTGGCCCCCTTCAGGATGGGGGGCTCAGCCACGTAGGGCGAATAACCGTTCGCGGTTATCCGCCGTTTGACCATGGCCGAATCCCCCTCGGAGGTGCGCTGGAAACGCCACCCCGCATCGCCGGAAAACGCCAACGCATCATGCGCCACGAAAAAAAGGGCCCACCTCACGGAACAACGAGGTGGGCCCCGAAAAGTGCCAGACAGGCACGCGGGAGGGATCCGTCCCTGGATCGGGTAAATCAGGCCCGCAGGCGGCACTCGCGGCGCGGGTCGAACAGGCGCTCGCAGTGCTGGCCGGTGGCGGCGCTCATCCGCGCGGCGGCCTCGGGGTCGTCGGCGAAGGGCAGCAGCGCCGCCTGCTGCAGGTCGTGGCGGCTGGCGCGGCGCAGGTGCAGGCAGGGGGCGACGGCCACGACCAGCAGCGTGGCCAGGGCGAGCAGCAGTTGCATGGCGGGGTTCCTCAGGCGGCGCTGGCGATGGGCATGCGGTCGATGCGCTGGCCGGCGCGCACGGTCAGCCAGGTGTTGCCGGCCATCAGGAACATGCCGCTGGCGAACAGGGCGCCGCCGAACAGCCGCACCATGTAGCCGGGGTGGCTGGCCTGCAGGGCTTCGACGAAGGAGTAGGTGAGGGTGCCGTCGGCGTTGACCGCACGCCACATCAGGCCCTGGGTGATGCAGTTGACCAACATCGAGGCGATGTAGAGCACGGTGCCGATGGTGGCCAGCCAGAAGTGCGCGTTGATCAGCCCGACGCTGTACATCCGCTCGCGGCCGTAGAGCTTCGGGATCATGTGGTACAGCGCGCCGATGGAGATCATCGCTACCCAGCCCAGCGCCCCGGCATGCACGTGGCCGATGGTCCAGTCGGTGTAGTGGGACAGCGAGTTGACCGTCTTGATGGCCATCATCGGGCCTTCGAAGGTGGACATGCCGTAGAAGGCCAGGGACACCACCAGGAAGCGCAGGATGGGGTCGGTGCGCAGCTTATGCCAGGCGCCGGAGAGGGTCATCATGCCGTTGATCATGCCGCCCCAGCTCGGGGCCAGGAGGATCAGCGACATCACCATGCCCAGGGACTGCGCCCAGTCGGGCAGGGCAGTGTAGTGCAGGTGGTGCGGGCCGGCCCAGATGTACAGGGTGATGATCGCCCAGAAATGCACGATGGACAGGCGGTAGGAGTACACCGGCCGCTCGGCCTGGCGCGGCACGTAGTAGTACATCATGCCGAGAAAGCCCACCGAGAGGATGAAACCGACCACGCTGTGGCCGTACCACCACTGGATCATGGCGTCGGTGGCGCCGGAGTAGATCGGGTAGGACTTCAGCAGGCTGACCGGGCGCGCCAGGTGGTTGACCACGTGGACCATGCCGGTGACCACGATGAAGGCGCCGTAGAACCAGTTGCCCACATAGATGTGCTGCACCTTGCGGCGGGCGATGGTGCCGAAGAACAGGTAGGCGTAGGCGACCCACACCACCGTGACCCAGAGCGCGATGGGCCACTCCATCTCGGCGTATTCCTTGGAGGTGGTGATGCCCAGCGGGTAGCTCGCCAGCATCGCCAGGATGCTCGCCTGCCAGCCCCAGAACACGAAGTTGGCCAGGCTGTCGGAGACCAGGCGCACCCGGCAGGTGCGCTGCACTACGTAGAAGGAGGTGGCGAACAGCGCGCTGCCGCCGAAGGCGAAGATCACCAGGTTGGTGTGGATCGGGCGGATGCGCCCGAAGCTGGTCCAGGGCAGGCCGAGGTTGAGTTCCGGCCACACCAGTTGGGCGGCGATCACCACGCCCATGCTCATGCCCAGCACGCCCCAGAACAGGGTGGTGAGGGTGAAACGGCGGACGATCTCGTAGTTATAGGTGTCGTTCTTGTCGAGGGCTTGCACGCTGGCCATCTTGGGTTCCGTCGAAATGCGCGGTGACTGGCTGCTCCCCCCACTGCACGGGGAGCGTGGCAGCGGGTGCAAGACCCTGGTCGGAGTGGGGGGCCAGAACCTTTGCAGGGAGCCGATACAGTCTGCGGAACGTCAAGGCATGCAACAAATTAATAATAATGAAGGCTGAATGAACTTATTTTGATATGAACGCTGCGACCGTCGCCCGCGCGACCCTTTGCCGCAGGCGGGCATGGGCAAGGAAAGCGTGGCTTGCAAGGGGTAGATCCGATTTTTCGAATACGGCTTACATATTCATTTTAATGAACTAATCGGCCATTAAATTTCATTTAAATTCAGTTAAGCCCAAGGCCTACCATTGTCCTGTCGCCGCTCTGCCTTGCGGCTTCAGGAGTACCGCCATGTCTCATCCCGCGCTGAACACCCCCCTGGTCGAACTCTTGGGTTGCCGGGTGCCTATCATCTGCGCCGGCATGGGCGGCGTGGCACGCCATGAACTGGTCGCGGCGGTGAGCAACGCCGGCGGCTTCGGCTGCCTGGGCATGGTGCGCGAGCCGGTGGCGCTGATCCGCCGCGAGGTGGCGGCCTACCGCGAGCTCAGCCACGAACCCTTCGCCGTCAACCTGATCCCCGCGGCCACCCCCGCCGACTTGCTGGAGGCGCAGGTGGCCGTCTGCCTGGAGCTGCGGGTGCCGGCGGTGGCGCTGTTCTGGGACGTGCGGGCCGATGTGGTCCGCCGCTTCAAGGACGCCGGCATGCTGGTGCTGCACCAGGTGGGCCACCGCGCCGATGCCGAGGCCGCGTTGCGCGCCGGGGTGGACGTGCTGATCGCCCAGGGCGTGGAAGCCGGCGGGCACGTGCGCGGCCAGGTTTCCACCTTCGCCCTGGTGCCGGAACTGGTGGCCCTGGGCGAAGTGCCGGTGGTGGCCTGCGGCGGCATCGCCAGCGGCGCCGCCATCGCCGCCGCGCTGGCCCTGGGCGCCCAGGGCGTGGCCTGCGGTTCGGCCTTCCTCGCCACCGACGAGTCCTACGCCCACGACTACCACAAGCGCTGCCTGGTCGAGGCCGAGGCGGAGCAGACGCTGCTGACCGAGGCCTTCTTCCGCAACTGGCCGATGCCGGCGCCGGTGCGCGTGCTGCCCAACGCGGTGACCCGCGGCGACTACGCGAACCTGCACGAGCGCCGCGAGACGCCGGTGATCGGCGAGCAGGACGGCGGCCCCATCTACCTGTTCTCCACCGACTCGCCGTTGCGCGGCGCCTATGGCCGCCTGGAGGACATGCCCATCTACGCCGGCCAGTCCTGCGCCCAGCTGCACGACATCCGCCCGGCCGCCGAGCGCCTGGCGCAGCTGGTGGCGGAGGCCGATGCCAGCCTGGCGCGCCTGCAGGGCGGCGACGAAGACGCCGACCTCATCGACTGGCTGCAGGAACTGCTGAGCGCCGAGCGCGCCGGCGCCCGGGTGATGCTCGACAGCGCCCGGCAGACCGAGGATCCACGACTTCTGGAGCGCCTGCACGCGCTGCACCAGGGCGAGGCGGAAAGCTGCCGCCGCCTGCGCCGCAGCCTGCAGCGCCTGGGCGCCGAGCCCAGACGCGAACTCGGCGCCTTCCATGCCAAGGCCATGGCCATCGAGGAGATGGCCGAGCGCCTGCGCTTCGTCGCCCGCGGCCAGCGCTGGGTGGCGCGGCGCCTCGCCCAGCGCCTGCCGCGCATTCGCCAGGCCTGGCTGCGCGAGGAACTGCGCGCGGTCCTGCGCCTGCACCGCGACGACGCCTGAGCGTCAACGGATATCTAGAAAACACAAGGGAAACACCATGCCTTCCGAGCTCTCCACCTCCCGCCCGACCCCGGCGGCTGCCGACAGCCGTGCCCAGCGTTTCGCCCGCTCGCTACTCGAGCAGGCCGGCCTGGGCCTGGACGGCCACCAGCCCTGGGACATGCGCCTGAACCACCCCAGCGTGCCGCAACGCGCCCTGGCCCAGGGCAACCTCGGCCTTGGCGAGGCCTACATGGACGGCGACTGGGACTGCGACCAACTCGACGAGTTCTTCGCCCGCCTGCTGCGCAGCGGCGTGGTCGACCAGGTCAGCCCGGCCTCGCTGATCTTCCACGCCCTGCAGGCGCGCCTGTGCAACCTGCAGACGGCGAACCGCGCCTGGGCGGTGGGCGAGCGCCACTACGACCTGGGCAACGACTTCTACGCCGCCATGCTCGACCCGCGCATGACCTACACCTGCGGCTACTGGAAGGATGCCGAGGACCTGGCCCAGGCCCAGGAGGCCAAGCTCGACCTGGTGTGCCGCAAGCTCGACCTGCGCCCGGGCATGCGCGTGCTGGACATCGGCTGCGGCTGGGGCAGCTTCATGGCCTTCGCCGCCGAGCGCTACGGCGTGGAATGCGTGGGCGTGACCATCTCCCGCGAGCAGTGCGAATGGGCGCGCAAGCGCTACGCCGGGCTGCCGCTGGAGTTCCGCCTGCTGGACTACCGCGACCTCGACGAGCGCTTCGAGCGCATCGTCAGCATCGGCATGTTCGAGCACGTCGGGCGCAAGAACCACCGCACCTTCATGGAAGTCGCGGCGCGCTGCCTGGACGACGACGGCCTGTTCCTGCTGCACACCATCGGCAAGAACCAGCGCCGCAGCGTGCCGGACCGCTGGATCGACAAATACATCTTCCCCAACGGCGACCTGCCCTCCATCGGCCAGATCGGCGACGCCGCCGACGGCCTGCTGGTGGTGGAAGACCTGCACAACTTCGGCGCCGACTACGACCGCACGCTGATGGCCTGGGCGCGCAACTTCGAGGCCAGCTGGCCGCGTTTCGCCGAGGAACTGGGCGAGCGCTTCTACCGCATGTGGCGCTACTACCTGCTGTCCTGCGCGGGAGCCTTCCGGGCGAGGGATATCCAGCTGTGGCAGTGGGTGCTGTCGCGGCGCGGGGTCTTGGGTGGGTATCGGCGGGTGAGCTGAAGGGGCTCCCCGGGGCTTCGGTGCCAAGGCAGAGCACCCTCTCCCTAACCCTCGGCTGCGCGCCCCGCCCTGAAGGGAGAGGGGACCGTTCGGTGTGCTCGGATGTTGTGGCGTTAGCCGGCAAGCACGAAAGTATCCGGCGTAGGCCATTCTTCCCGCAGGCACGGCCAAGCCCCCTCTCCCTTCAGGGAGAGGGCGGGGGGAGAGGGTTGCGGACCTTCACCCAACACCATTCCCCACCGGAAAAAACCACCGTCATTCCCCCAGCAGTCCCCCCACCCTGGTTTAGAATGCCGCCACCCGCCCCCCAGCCCCGCCCCACAGCATGGACATCGACCTCACCCGCACCTTCCTGGAAATCGCCCGCCACGGCAGCTTCGTCGCCGCCGCCGAGCGCATGCACGTCACCCAGACGGCCATCACCGCGCGCATCCAGAAGCTGGAAAGCCACCTCAACTGCAAGTTGTTCGTGCGCAACCGCGCCGGCGCGCGCCTGACCGCCGACGGCGAGGCTTTCATCATCTACGCCAACCAGATGCTGCAGACCTGGGAAGCCGCGCAGCGCGACCTGCCGCTGCCCGAGGGCGTGGACAACGTGCTGCACATCGGCGGCGAGGTGAGCCTGTGCAACCCGCTGATGTTGCGCTGGGTCAGCCGCATCCGGCAGACCATCGACAGCTACGCGGTGCGCGCCGAGATCGGCAGCGGCGAGGCCCTGCTGCGCCAGCTGGAGCTGGGCGTGCTGGACGCCGCGCTGGTGTACCAGCCGCACTACTGGCCGGGCATGCAGGTGGAGCAGTTGCTGGAAGAGAAGCTCATCCTGGTGCGCGCCAAGAACCCCGAGCCCTACGTGTACATCGACTGGGGCGAGGGCTTCCGCCAGCAGCACGACAGCGCTTTGCCGGACAAGGCCCGCGCGCCGGTGGCCTTCAACCTCGGGCCGCTGGCGCTGCAGTACATCCTGGAGAACGGCGGCTCGGGCTACTTCCGCACGCGGGTGGTGCAGAGCTACCTCGACAAGGGCGTACTGCGCCGCGTGCCGCGGGCCCCGGAGTTCAGCTACCCGACCTACCTGGTGTATTCCCGCGAGCGCGATTCGGCGCAGTTGCAGCAGGCCTTCGCGCTGCTGCGCGAGCTGGTGCGCGAGGACCCGGACTGGTCGCAGCGCTGGGACCCGACGCTCTGACGGGGCACGGGGCTACACTGCCCAACGGCTAGCCTGTTTACGCCGGGCGCCAACCTTCAGCGCCTCGGGAGGCCAGGCAAGGGCGGCCTGGGCGGCGGCCTCGGTGGTGGCGGGGGAGCGGGCGTGGCGCTGCCGCTGGACGGCGAGCGGGACCACCACGGCTAGGCGCTTCATGAAGAAGCCCGGCGGAACCTGGAGCTCCGCCGGGCCAGCTCAGGGCCGCGGCCTAGCTCCTGCCGCCGCCGTGGCTGTGCTGGCCACCCTTGCGGCCGGCCTCCGCGGCTCTTTCACGGTCATTGGCGAAGTTGCCGCCACTGCGGGAGCCGCCTTTCTTGCCGGCTTCCGAGGCTTTCTCGCGGTCGTTGGCGAAGTTGCCGGGGTTGCTGCTCTTCGAAGTCATGATGAACTCCTCAGGGTTGGTTTCCACTGAATGGGCGAACCGTCATCGGCCCGCACATGTAGTGGGAAGGCCACGTGGCCGAATGGTTCGAAGAAGTTTCGCCAGCGGTTGCCCGGGGCCTGCCGGGCGGCAGGCGATCGATCGGTTTGAACCCTGGCGGCGCATGCGCTTCTTACCCTGATACCCATGCTTCGAGAGGGAGAGGCCCATGGCACGCTGGAAGATCAGTTACCACAAGGACAACAACACGAGCGTCCTGTCCATGCCGTCCGCGCACAAGCCGAGCATGCAGGAGGCGGAGCGCTACCTGCTGGAGTGGGCGCGCCGCAACCTGGAGAAGGGCGAGTACGGCGCCGCCCACGAGACTCCCGAGGGCGACGCGACCGATGCGTTGCTGCGCCTGTATGGCATCACCATCACGGGCATCACCCGCGAATGACGGGCCGCCGGGGAATGGCTCCCTGTGGCGAAGGGGAAATGGCTCTTTGTAGTGGACCAATCCCCGCGCATCATGGGGGCCTTCCCAGTACCCGGAGAACGGCATGTACCTGCCCGAGCATTTCCGCGAGACCCGCATCGACGCGCTGCACCGCCTGATCCAGGCCCACCCGCTGGGCATGCTGGTGCACGGCAGCGGCGGGGGGCTGGACGCCGACCACATTCCCTTCGAACTGCTCCCCGAAGAGGGTTGCCTGCGCGCCCACGTGGCCCGGGCCAACCCCTTGTGGCAGCACGCCGATGGCAGCGAGGTGCTGGTGGTGTTCCGCGGCGCGGAGCACTACATCTCGCCCAACTGGTACCCCAGCAAGCACCTGAGCCACGAGCAGGTGCCCACCTGGAACTACCAGGTGGTGCACGTGCGCGGCACCCTGCGGGTGGTCGACGACGAGCGCTTCGTCCGCGGCCTGGTGGGCCGCCTCACGCGTACCCACGAGGCCGGCGAGGCGCGGCCCTGGCGCATGGCCGACTCCACCCCGGAATTCATCGCCGGGATGCTGGCCAGGGTGGTCGGCATCGAGGTGCAGATCCACGAGCTGGTCGGCAAGTCCAAGCTCAGCCAGAACAAGGTGCCCGACGACGTTCGCGGCGCGGCCGGGCGCCTGGACGAGGAGGGTGCCGCCGAACTGGCCAGGGCCATGCGCAAGCAGCTGCCGTCCTGACGCGGCGCTGGCAGGCCCCGCCGCCGCCGGCTATCGTTGGTCCTTTTCCATCGCTACCGGGGAGTTCCACCATGTCCGTCGCCCTGCTCGTCATCGACGTCCAGCACGCCCTGTGCGGCGGCGCCGACGCCTGCTTCGACCACCAAGGCGTGGTCGAGCGCATCAACGGCCTGGGCCGCCGCGCCCGCGACCTCGGCCTGCCGGTCATCTTCGTCCAGCACGAGGAGCCCGAGGGCGACTTCCGCCCTGGCAGCGAAGGCTGGCAGCTGGCCCCGGCGCTGCAGGTGGCCGATGGCGACCCGCGGGTGCGCAAGACCACGCCCGACTCCTTCCACGGCACCGAACTGGATGCCCTGCTGCGCAAGCTGGGCGTGACCGGCCTGGTGATCTGCGGCATGCAGACCGACTTCTGCGTCGACACCACGGTGCGCCGCGCCCTGGCCGAGGGCTACGACGTGGTGCTGGCCGGCGACGCCCACAGCACCCTGGACAACCGCGTGCTGCGCGCCGAGCAGATCATCGCCCACCACAACGAAGTGTTCAGCCGCATGAGCAGCTTCGCCCCGCGCCTGGACGTGCTGCCCAGCGCCGCGGTGGCCTTCGACTGACGCCTGCCGTGCGTCCGGCCGCCAGCCCCTGCGGCGGCGCTGCGGATAAGGTGAAGTAGGGCGCCGGCGACTTTCCCGCGCCGGCAGCGCCCGTGGCGGAGGGATAGTCGATGGCCAGCCGAGCGACAGCCTGGCGACCGCTGCGCTGCCTGTTGCTGGCGGCGTTGCTGGCGCTTGCGGCCTGCGCCGGGCACAAGGCCGCCGAGCCGCTGGCGCCGGTGACGGCGGCCACCTGGGCACAGGTGGACCGCGACATCGCCT
This sequence comes from Pseudomonas sp. AAC, assembly GCF_000725445.1. Taxonomy (NCBI): domain Bacteria; kingdom Pseudomonadati; phylum Pseudomonadota; class Gammaproteobacteria; order Pseudomonadales; family Pseudomonadaceae; genus Pseudomonas; species Pseudomonas sp. AAC. The sequence continues at coordinate 63,713 of NZ_KL647100.1, forward strand.
CCGCCTCCATGGCCGCCGCCGACAAGGCCGAGGACTATGCCCGCGGCGCCATGGAAAACTGGATGGACCTGGTCTACCAGCGCACCGACAGCGACTTCATCCCCTGGTTCTCCGGCTACTGGACGCAGCAGTGGCTGGGTTTGCGGGTGGCCTGGTACAAGCTCGGCGACAGCCAGAAGAGCCCGGCGGTCAGCCGCCTGTCCGTCTACCTGCAGGGCCAGTACCAGCGCCGCGTGCTCGAACCGGTGGCGCGGCAGGTCGACCCCGCCGCGGTAATGGAGGCCGCCACCCGTTTCTACGTGCAGGCCCTCGCCGGGCAGCTGGACGCCATCCCCGAACGCCTGGGCGTGCCGCGCGCGCAGCTGGACCAGCGTTTGCAGGCCATCCCCGCCATCGCCCTGGGCCCACCCGCCACACGGGATGCCTCGCTGTACCAGCTGTTGCAGGCGAAGCGCCTGGACCAGTTGCCGGCCTACCAGGCGTTGATCGCCCGGGTGCACGATGCCTCGACGCGCACCGGGGTGGACGTGGATGAGCCGGACCAGGGCGTATCCGCCGTGGCCCGGCGCACCAGCGAGAAACTGCTGGGCGAGGTGACCGTCAGCGGCGCCGTCGGCGCCATCGCCGCGGCGGTGGGCAAAGCGGCGGGGACGGTGCTGTCGCTGGGCAGCGCCGGGCTCACCGCGCTGTCTCGCGACCGCGAGCGCCCGCAACTGGAGGCGCAGCTGCGCAAGGACCTCAACGACGCCTTCGACCAGCAGTGGCTGGCGCTGATGGGCAACAGCCAGAGCGGCGTGCTGGCCGGCGTGCACTATCTGTCGCTGCAGGTGGAGGCGGGCGCGGCCACGCCCTGGACGGCGCAGCCATAGAGGGCGCGGCGCGGAACGGGTAGATTAGGCGCACTTTCCGCCGCCCTCCCGGAGCCGCCCCATGTCCACCGCCGCGCCCGCCAGGTTCATGCCCAGCCTGGATTCGATCATCGCCGCCCATGCCGAACTGCGCGCCGCGCGGCCGCTGGTGCAGTGCCTGACCAATGTGGTGTCGGCCAACTTCATGGCCAACGTGCTGCTGGCCGCCGGGGCCTCGCCGGCGATGGTCGACAACCCTGAGGAGGCGGCCGGCTTCGCCCGCGTGGCCGGCGCCGTGCTGGTCAACCTGGGCACCCCGACCAGCGCCCAGGTGGAGGGCATGCGCCAGGCGGTGCGTTCGGCGGTGGTCCACGGCACGCCCTGGGTGCTGGACCCCATCGGCGCCGGCGGCCTGCCCTGGCGCGGCGGAGTGGCCGCCGAGCTGCTGCAGCAGCGCCCGGCGGTGGTGCGCGGCAACGCTTCGGAAATCATCGGCCTGGCCGGACTGGGGCAGGGCGCGCCGGGCTTCGACAGCTCCGATGACCCGGCCCGCGCGGTGCCGGCGGCGGTGGAATTGCTGCGCAACTGCCAGGCGGTATCGGCCTCGGGCGCGGTGGACCATCTGCTGGGCTGGGTCGGCGATAGCCGCGAAAGCGCCGTGCCGCGCCTGCTGCGCATCGGCGGCGGCAGCGCGTTGCTGCCGCGGGTGACCGCCTCCGGCTGCGCCCTGGGCGCGCTGGTGGCGGCCTACACGGCGGTGGCGGTGGACGCCTTCACCGCCCTGGCGGCGGCCCACGTGCATTTCGCCGTGGCCGCGGAAATCGCCGAGGCGGCCAGCCGCGGGCCGGGCTCCTTCGCCGTGGCCTTCATCGATGCCCTGGACGCGGTGGACGCCAACCTGCTGCGCCAGCGCGCCAGGCTCATGTCGGTGCAGTCCACGGCCTGAGGCGAGGCGCGTTCAGTCGTCGCGGGTCAGCACTTCCAGCAGCTCGATTTCGAAGATGAGGTTGGAGTTCGGCTTGATGTGCGCGCCGATCTGCCGCTCGCCATAGGCCAGGTGCGCCGGCACGAAGAGCTTGCGCTTGCCGCCGACGCGCATGTTCATGAGGCCGATATCCCAGCCCTTGATGACGCGTCCGGTGCCGATCACGCACTGGAAGGGGCGGCCCTTGTCGTAGGAGGAGTCGAAGACGGTGCCGTCTTCCAGGGTGCCCCGGTAGTGGGTGGTGATCAGCGCGCCCTTGACCACCGCCTTGCCGTCGCCCGGGCGGATGTCCTCGATACGCAGTTCGTCGCTCATGTCTGTGCCTCTGTCGCAGGTGGCGGCCCGGCCGGGCCGTTTCGGGGCGCCGTTTTCGCAGGAAACGCCGCGCAAGGCAACAGGCGCGCTCAGGAGTCCTTGTTGAGCAACGCGGCCAGCCCGGCCAGGGCCTTGTGCGTGACCTTCGGCCCGCTGGCGCCGGCGTCGTTGCCCTGGTAGTGGGCGTCGACCTGGCGCTGGTGCTCGTTGTCGTGGCAGTAGAGGCACAGCAGCTCCCAGTTGGAACCGTCCTCGGGGTTGTTGTCGTGGTTGTGGTCGCGGTGGTGCACGGTCAGCTCGCTCAGGCGCTTGCCGGAGAACTCGCGGCCGCAGCGCCCGCAGATCCAGGGGTACATCTTCAGGGCCTTTTCCCGGTAGCTGCTTTCGCGGCGCTGCTGGGCCTCGGCCAGGAGCTGGTCGACCTTGCTGGTGGGTTTGGCGGGGGTGGACATGGTGGTGGCTCGAGTGGTTGGGGTAGGTTTTCAGCATACCTCCGTTGGGGGGGATTTGCTTTTTGTGGGGGGCGAGGGGACTTGCTTGCGGATGGAGTTTCCCGGTTGCGCTGGTGTTGGGTATGAGAGCGCCCTCTCCCCAGCCCTCTCCCTGAAGGGAGAGGGGGCTTGTCCGTGCCGAGATAAGGAATGGTTTCAGCCGGTAATCACTGTGCTAGCCGGCTAACGCCGAACTATCAGCATCTGCCCAACGGTCCCCTCTCCCTTCAGGGAGAGGGTTAGGGAGAGGGAACGGAGCAACCGGCAACACCATGGTCACCGGCGAGCACCGCGCAGGTTTTACCCACCCTACGGATTCCGCCCCGACCCCGTCGCCGGTCGATCATCCGGCCGCGACCAGATCCACAGGTTGCCGATCGCCATGCCCAGCACCACCGCATACAGCCAATAGCCGTGGGGCAGGGTGAGCAGCATGATCGCCAGCGCCGCGAGCATCGCCAGGCTGGCGGCGACCTTGGCCCGGCGGGCGATGGCGCGGCCGTTGCGCCAGTTGGCGAGGATGGGGCCGAACAGCCGGTGGTTCTCCAGCCAGGCGCTGAGCCTGGGCGAGCTCTTGGCCGCGGCCCAGGCCGCCAGCAGGACGAACTCGGTGGTCGGCAGGCCGGGCACCACCAGGCCGACCATGCCCACGCCCAGGCTGGTGTAGGCGAGCAGGGCATAGAGCAGGCGGACGGTGCGCGAACGGGCGGGCTGGGACATCGGGACGGCAGCGACGGGGGCGAAAGGCGCATCCTGGCGGGTGCCGGGATGCGCGTCAATCACCGCGTCAGGCGTGGGCGGCGGCATGCTCGTAGGCGTGCTGCAGCAGGGCGCCGAAACGCTCGAAGGCGGCCAGGGCGCCGGCCTCGGCCGCGCGTTCTTCCTCGGCGCTCAGCGCCAGGCCGTCGAGGGTGCGGGTGAAACGCTTCCAGCCTTCGGCGCGGCCGCCGGCCGGCTCGCCCAGGTGGCGGGCGCCGAAGTTCTCGTCCAGGCCCAGGGCGGCCACGCGCTTGATCAGGAAAGCGGCGCCGAGCTTGGAGCCCTCGGAGACGAACAGCCAGCCCAGGGCCTCGGCGCGGGATGGGTTGGCCAGGGCGCCGGCCACCGGCGCCGGGACCTGGGCGCCGAGGTCGGCGAGGTCGGCCTTCGCCTGCCGGGCGCGGCAGCGTTCGGGCAGGTCGGGGAAGATCGCGCCCAGCTCGGCGTCCTGGTACAGCGCCTGCAGTTCCGACTGGAACAGGTACTGGGCGACGACGAAGGGGGTGAAGTTCTCGCGGCTGGCGAAGGGATCGTGGGCCTTCACCGCGGCGTCCAGGCGCTGGTGCGGGGCGTGGGTCGCCAGGTTCAGGCGCTGGGAACGCAGGGCGGGGGCTTCCAGGGTGGTCATGCAGCAGGTTCCTTGAGCGATGGATTCACAGAAGACGAGACGAACGAGAGAGGGAAAAACGTAAAGAACGGATGAGAGGTTCCCCTGTAGGAGCGGGCCCTGCCCGCGATTTCGCGCGCAGGGCGCGCTCCTACAGGTGAATCCGGAGGTGCGCATGGCGGATCTTATCCGCGAATCGCGCCGGTGGTTCCGGCTATCGCGGACAAGGTCCGCTCCTGCACCGTCGGCACCCGCAACACTCCGTAGGATGGTGTTGAGCGAAGCGATACCCATCGCCATGACCGCATGGGTATCGCAGGCTCGGCCCATCCTACGAAGAGCGCTTACCTCAGATATCCCACACCAGGTTGACCGAGAAGTTGCGCCCCGGCTGGGTCAGGCGGTCGAGGTTGGCCGGGGCCAGCACCGAGGCTTCGCCGACGCTGTCGTAGCCGCGCACGTCGTCCCACAGCCAGTACTTCTTGTCGGTGAGGTTGTACACGCCGGCGTTCAGCGTCAGGTCGTCGGTCAGCTTGTAGTAGGCGGTCAGGTCGAGGATGCCGAAGCCGGGGGTCTTGAACTGGCTGCTGGTGCCGTCCGGGGCGTTGAAGGTGGTGTCGTCGACGCGGTCCTTGCGCTTGACCAGGGTCCAGTTCAGCAGGCCGCCGTAGACCTGGCTGGGCGCGTCGTAGCCCAGGCCGAACACGCCGGTCAGCGGGTTGACGCTGTTGAGCGGCTCGCCGGTGTCCTTGTTGCGGCCGTAGGCGTAGGCCACCGAGCCCTTGCTGTAGAGGCCCTGCGGCGCGCCGAATGGGGCCAGTTCCAGGCGGCCCTTGAGCTCCACGCCCTTGATGATGGCGTGCTTGATGTTGTTGCTCTGGAAGGTGACTTCGTTGTAGCCGGCGGTGATGGCGTCTTCGTTAATGAAGTCGCGGTACTTGTTGTAGAACACCGAGACGTCGAAGGAGCCGACGTCGAAGGTGCCGCGCAGGCCGGTCTCGTAGCTCTGGCTGCGCTCCGGGTCCAGGTCCGGGTTGGGTTCGACGCGGTAGCCGCTGGTGGGGTTGTCGAAGCGGCCGTACAGCGCCTTGGCGGTCGGGGTGCGGAAGCCCTGGGCGTACTGGCCGTACCACAGGTAGTTGTCGTCGAAGGCGTAGGTCACGCCGAGCTTGGGCGAGAGCTGGTGCCAGGTCTTGTCCTCGCTGCTGACCTCGCCGTCGCCGCTCTGATCGGCGGTGTTGAGGAATTCCTCGGTGATGTGCGGCTTCAGCCGGGTGTAGTCGTAGCGCAGGCCGGGCAGGAAGGTCCAGGCGTTCCAGCGGATCTCGTCCTGGGCGAACAGGCCGTAGGTGTCGATGGTCGGGTCCGGGAAGTCGCTGCTGCGCGCCAGGGCGTCGCTGGCGCTGCTGGCGCCCACGGCGGTGCAGCCGCGGCCCACGGCCAGGCAGGTGCCGCTGCCTTCGCGGTAGCCGGTGACCTTCTGCCGCTTGAGGTTGGTGCCGTAGGTCAGCAGGTGGTCGGTCTCGCCCAGCTCGAAGCTCTTGTCCAGCTGCAGGTCGAACACCCACTGGCGTTCCTTGTAGAGGGTGTCGCGGGTGCGCAGGACCTGGCGGGTCATGGGGTAGTAGAACTCTTCGGTGCCCTGGTCGGTCTTCGCCACCTGGTAGTTGAAGGTCCACTTGGCGTGGTCGGCCAGGGCGCTGTCGAGCAGGAACTGGTGGTCCAGGCCGAAGCGCTCGCGGGTGATGGTGTCGCTGGCCTTGCGCCACTGGTACATGCCGCCGGGCAGGATGCTCGGCGGCAGGGCCGGCGCGCCGTTGGAGTAGGGGCCGCCGTAGGCGCTCTTCTGGTCGGAATCGACGTCGTCCTTGTAGTGCTCGTAGGTCAGGCCGAAGCGCGAGCCTTCGGCGTAGTTCCAGCCCAGCTTGGCCAGCACGTTGGTGGTGCGCACGTCCTCGGGGTTGGCTTCGGTGCGGGAGAGGCCGGTGCCGCCGTGGCTGCCGTAGGACTCGGTCTCGTGGCCGTTGCGCTGGCTGACGTGGAGCAGGGCGTCGAAGTCGTCGTGGCGGCCGGCGACGGTGGCGGAGGTCAGCCAGCTGTCGTCGGCCGAGCTGTAGCCGGCCTTCAGGCGCGCGCCGACGTCCTTGCCGTCCTTGATGATGTCGCTCGGGTCGAGGGTGAAGTAGCTCACCGCGCCGCCGATGGCGTTGCTGCCGTACAGCGCCGAGGCCGGGCCGCGGAGGATTTCCACGCGCTTGACGATCTCCGGGTCGACGTAGTTGCGCTCGGTCTGGGCGTAGGGGCCGTTGAAGAAGGAGCCGGGAATCTCGACGCCGTCGATTTGCGTCAGCACGCGGTCGCCGTCGATGCCGCGGATGTTGTAGCCGGTGATGCCCGAGCGCTGGCCGGTGCCGCCGACGCTGACGCCGGGTTCGTCGCGCACCAGGTCCTTGATGCTGTTGACGTTGTTGCGGTCCAGGTCGGTGCGGCTGCGCACGCTGACGGTGTTCGGCACTTCGTTGACGTTCTGCGCCTGGCGGGTGGCGGTGACGGTCTGCGGCTGCAGTTCGATGGCGCGGGCGCCCGGGCCGCGGAACAGCACGACGTTGCGCTCGGAGACCTGTCGATAGTCCAGCCCGCTGCCGGCCAGCAGGCGCTTGAGCGCCTGCTCGGCGCCCAGGCGGCCGCTGACGCCGGGGGAGGTGACGCCGCTGGCCAGCTCCGCTGGCAGGGCAACCTGCCAGCCGGTGACCGAACTGAAGGCGTTCAGCGCGCCGGCCAGGGGCTGGCGCTCGATGGCGAAGCGGTAGCCGGCCTGGGCCTGGCTGCTGGGCTCGGCGGCCTGGACGCCGGCGGCGGGCACGGCGGCCAGGGCGACGGACAGCGCCAGCAGCGACAGGTTGGCGGGTGCACACAGGCGTTGCAGGGGGGAGCGTCGGGCGTGGGTGGTCATCGAAGGCTCTCTTCTGAAGTTTCGTCGCATTTAAAATGCGAATCAGTTGCATTGGCATCTGACGAAACGAACGAGACTTCGGGATCGCGTAAAAATAGTTTTCGGGGGCGGCCGGGGGCAATCGCGGACGGAGTCCTACGGTTCCAGGAGGCACTGCTTTTCGTAGGATGGCGTTGAGCGAAGCGATACCCATCAGCGCAACCGCATGGGTTTCGCAAGCTCAACCCATCCTACGAAAAGCGCCTTGGCGCAGCCGGCGAGACAAGTTGCCCCTACCGCTCTTGCTTCCAGCTTCGTAGGGCGAATAACCGTTCGCCGGCGGGAGTAGGAGGACGCTGTCCGCGATTCGGCGCCTGGCTCAGAACCCCAGCAACTGCCCCACCTGGTCCCCCTGCGGATTATCGCTGCGGCTCACCAGCGCATAGTTGTAGTCGCCCTGGCTCCAGTAGCGCGTCAGCAGCTCGCCGTCCTGCCGCTGGCCGTGGGGCAGCAGCAGGTGGCCGGGGCCCGGCGGGCGGATGAAGAAGCTCAGGCGATGGCCCTGGGCATCCTCGTAGATCACCAGCGCCGCCGCGCCCTGCTCGGTGGCCAGCAGGCGCGCGCCGACGCTGCGCAGGCCCAGGCGGTCGAGGTCGGCGGGCAGGTTGGCGTTCTCCAGGTAGCGGCCGAGCCAGTTGCGCACGTTCTCCCCGGCCCGGGTGTCCAGCGGCGCGCTGCTGCCGTTGGCGGCGAACAGGCGGTAGGCCTGCACCGCGTCCTCCATCGGCTTGCCGTGCCTGACCAGGCTCATTTCGCGGGCCTGCCAGCCGCCCAGGCTGCCCATGCCCAGGGCCAGCAGCAGGGCGGCGGCGGTGGCCAGGCGGGCGCGGCGGCGTTCGCGCAGCTGGCGGCGGATGCGCGCCGGGTCCAGCGCCGGGCCGGCCGGCGGCAGGGCGCGGCTGGCCAGGGCGGCGCGCAGGTGCTGGGCGTCCTGCCGCCATTGCTCGACGCGGCGGGCCTCCTGCGGGTGGCTGGCCAGCCAGGCTTCGATCCATTGCCGGCGCTCGGCGTCCAGCTGGCCGTCGAGGTAGGCGTGCAGGTCGCTTTCGGTAGGCGTCAGTTCGCTCATTTGAGTACCCGTAGGGAAGGGGCGCCGCTGCTGCCTTCGCTGAGCGCGCGCAGGGCCTGGCGTGCGCGCGACAGGCGCGACATCACGGTGCCGATGGGGATCTGCAGGGCCTCGCCGACCTCGCGGTAGCTCAGCCCCTCGACGCTGACCAGGGTGAGCAGGGCGCGCTGTTCGGCCGGCAGGCGTTCGAAGGCCTCCAGGGTGGAGCGCGCGCTGACGATGTCCTCGGTGGAGGGGCTGCGTTCTTCCGCGCCGCCGAACAGCGCGAGGATGCGCGCGTAGCGGCGGGCGCGGCGCTGGCCGTCGACGAACAGGCGGTAGAGGATGGCGAACAGCCAGGCGCGCAGGTCGCCGTCGCCGCGTTTGCCGCCCCAGGCCGACAGGGCCTTTTCCAGGGTGGCCTGGACCAGGTCGTCGGCGCTGGCCGCCTCGCGCGTCAGGGACAGCGCGAAGCGCCGCAGGCGCGGCAGCAGTTCGTGCAGTTGCTGGTCATCCAGTTCGTTCATCGCGCCGTGGCCGTCGGCCGTCTCCGTGGTTCGTCGAGCCGGTGGGACGAATCCCCGCGCAGTTTATTCCACCGCCGGTCGGCTTTCGGGCGAATTTCCGCTGCCGGGAATAACCCGGCGCCTGGTACGTCGTACGGGCTCATCGAACCTGGCCCAATGAGGACCTACCCATGACCCAACCCGACTCGGCGCCGCCGAACCTGCCCCTGCGCCTGGCGACCATCGCCCTGGCGGTGGGCGGCCTGGCCGCCGCCTTCGCCTATGCCGCCGGCTGGATAGGCCCGCAGCGCCTGACCCCGGCGCGCCTGGTGGACAGCCTGGAGCAGAACGCCGGCGTCTACCCGGCCTACCGCCGCAACCATGCCAAGGGCCTTTGCGTGGTCGGCCATTTCGACAGCAACGGCGCCGGCGGCGAAGTCTCCCGCGCCGCGGTGTTCGCCAAAGGCAGCGTGCCGGTGGTGGGGCGCCTGGCGATTCCCGGCGGCAACCCGGCCGCCAGCGACGGCGCCGCGCCCATCCGCAGCCTGGCCCTGCGCTTCCTGCCCGGGCACGGCGGGGAATGGCGCACCGGGATGAACGCCATGCCGGTGTTCGTGGTGAACAGCGTGCAGGGCTTCTACGCGCTGCAGCAGGCCTCGCAGCCGCAGCCGGGCAGCGGCAAGCCCGACCCGGCGAAGCTGGCCGCGTTCTTCCAGGCGCACCCGGAAACCGCCGCCTTCCGCGCCTGGGTGAAGAGTTCCACGCCTTCGTCCAGCTATGCCAACAGCGCCTACTACGGCCTCAACGCCTTCCTCCTGGTGGACGGGCAGGGCCGCGAGCACCCGGTGCGCTGGTCGGTGCAGCCGGAGGCAGCCTACCAGCCGATCAGCGCCGAGCAGCGCGGCGAGGCCGACTTCCTCACCGCCGAGCTGCAGCAGCGCCTGGCCCAGGGGCCGCTGAAATGGCGCCTGCTGCTGACCCTCGGCGAACCCGGCGACTCCACCGCCGACGCCACCCAGCCCTGGCCGGCGCAGCGCCGCAGCATCGATGCCGGCGAACTGGTCATCGAGCGCGCGCTGCCCGAGCAGGGCGGGCCCTGCCAGGACGTCAACTACGACCCGCTGATCCTGCCCGACGGCATCCGCGCCTCGGACGACCCGCTGCTGAGCGCGCGCTCGGCGGCCTATTCGGAATCCTTCAACCGACGTACCCGCGAGCAGGCCGCCATGCCGGCCAAGGAGCCGCAGCCGTGAAAGCCGCACCCCGCTATTTCCCCTTGCCGCTGCGCGTGTTGCACTGGCTGATGGCGCCGCTGGTGATCGCCATGCTGCTGATCGGCCTGGCCATGGTCGCCAGCGCTTCGCCCGCCCATGCCACCCTGGTGGCGATCCACAAGCCCCTGGGCGCGGCGCTTCTGGTGCTGGTGCTGTTGCGCCTGGCCATCCGCCTGAGCCGGCGGGTGCCGGCGCTGCCGCGGGAAATGCCGGCCTGGCAGCAGCGCCTGGCCCATGCCTCGCACTACCTGCTGTACGCGCTGCTGATCCTGCAGCCGCTGGTGGGCTGGACCATGCAGTCGGCCGGCGGCTACCCGGTGGTGCTGTTCGAGGGCCACGAGCTGCCGGCCCTGGTCGACCCCTCGGTGTGGCTGCACAGCCTGCTGCGCAGCGCCCACAGCGTGATCGCCTACCTGCTGATGGTGACCATCCTGCTGCACCTGGCGGCCGCGCTGTTCCACGGCCTGATTCGCCGAGACGATGTGCTGCCCAGCATGACCGGCGGCTGCCTGCCGAGCGGCGCGGACGAGCCCTGAGGGGCTTCAGCGCGGCGTCACACCAGTTGGCTGTCGATATGGATTTCGCCGCTGAGCAGCTTGTGCACCGGGCAGGCGTTGGCGATCTCCAGCAGGCGCTGGCGCTGGGCGTCGTCCAGCGCGCCGTTCAGGCCGATGTCGCGGGCGATGCGGCTGTTGCCGGGTTTCTCCTGGCTAAGCCTGAGCTGCACCTGGATGCCGTCCAGCGGCCATTGCTTGCGTCGCGCGTACATGGCCAGGGTGATGGCGGTGCAGGCGCCCAGGGACGACAGCAGCAACTGGAAGGGCCCCGGGCCCTGGTTGCCGCCGCCCAGCTCGGCGGGCTCGTCGGCCAGCCACTGGTGCAGGCCGTCGGACAGGCTGACCTGGTAGGGAATGCCGGCGTGGCTGGCGGTGACGGTGGCGTCGCTCATGGCAAGGCTCCTTGGCCTGGAAGGGGAGGCCTGGGAGTCTAACCGCTCTGCCACGGGCTTACACGGCGGCTCGGGTTCAGGCCCCGCGCATCTGCTGCAACCTGATATGCCGCCGCGCGCTGCGCGCCAGGCGGATGCCGAGCAGGATCGCCGCGCAGGTCAGGCCGACGATCAGGCCTTCCCACAGCCCGCGCGGGCCGGTGGGCTGTTGCAGCCAGTCGGCGAGGCCGAGGCTGTAGCCCACCGGCAGGCCGATGCCCCAGTAGGCGAACAGGGTGATGAGCATGACCGCGCGGGTGTCCTGGTAGCCGCGCAGGGCGCCGGCGGCGGTGACCTGCAGGCCGTCGGAGAACTGGAACAGCGCCGAGTACACCAGCAGCGCGGCGGCCAGCGTCAGCACCTCGGGGTCGCGGGTGTAGAGCGCGGCGATGTGTTCGCGGAACACCAGCATGGCGCTGGCCGAGATGGCCGCCCAGGCCAGCGCCGTGGCCATCCCGGTGCCGGCGGAGAAGCGCGCGTCGCGCGGGCGGCTGGCGCCCAGGGCCTGGCCGACGCGCACGGTCACCGCCATGGCCAGGGCGTAGGGGATCATGAAGGCCAGGGCGCTGATGTTCAGGGCGATCTGGTGCCCGGCCACGACCTTCTCGCCCAGCTCGCCGATCAGCAGGGCGATCACCGAGAAGATGCTCGACTCGGCGAAGATGGCGATGCCGATGGGCAGGCCGACGCCGACCAGGCCGCCGATCACCCTGCGGTCGGGCCGCTCCCAGCGGGCGAACAGGGCGCTGGGCCGGTACACCCGGGCGCTGTTCACCCACACCAGCATGCCCAGCAGCATGAACCACATCACCGCGCCGGTGGCCCAGCCGCAGCCGGCGCCGCCCAGGGCCGGGACGCCCAGGTGGCCGTAGATCAGCACGTAGTTGAGTGGGATGTTCAGCAGCAGCCCGCAGACGCCCAGCACCATGCTCGGCCGGGTGCGCCCCAGGCCATCGCTGAAGCAGCGCAGCACGTGGTACAGGGCCACCGCCGGCAGGCCGCAGGCGATGCCGCGCAGGTAGAAGCGGCTGGGTTCGATCAGCGCCTCCTCGACCTTCATCGCCCGCAGGATTGGCTCGGAAAGGAACCACAGCGCGGCCGCCGCCAGCGGCCCCACCAGCAGCGCCAGCCACAGTGCCTGGCGCACTAGCGGGCCGGTGCCGGGCTGGTCGCCGGCGCCGAAGCGCTGGGCGACCTTGGCGGTGGTGGCCAGCAGGGTGCCGGTCATCAGCAGGAACACCGGGATCCAGATGGAGTTGCCCAGGGCCACCGCGGCCAGGTCGCGGGGGCCGACGCGGCCGGCCATGACGGCGTCGACGAAGCCCATGGCGGTGGTGGCCAACTGGGCGATCATGATGGGCGCGGCGAGGGTGAGCAGCTCCCTGAGTTCGGTGGCGAGGCGCCGTCCGCGCGAGACGGGCTGGGCAATGGCAGTCACGGCTGTCCTTGGCTGAGCGTACGTGGGGAAGCCGGCCAGTTTATCGCCTGACGGTAGGGTCAGGAAAGCGCCGCGCACGCGGGCCGCGACCCCTGGGCCTGGCGCTGGTAAAGTGGCGGGAATCATCCGTAGGAGCTTTCCCAATAGGAGCTTTCCTCATGCGCATCCTTGCCGACGAGAACATTCCCCTGGCCGAGGCCTTCTTCGGCGCCCAGGGCGAGATCCGCCGCGTCCCCGGGCGCGCCATCGACCGCGCCACCCTGGGCGACGCCGAGGTGCTGCTGGTGCGCTCGGTGACCCAGGTCGACCGCGAGCTGCTGCAGGGCAGCGCGGTGCGCTTCGTCGGCACTTGCACCATCGGCACCGACCACCTGGACCTGGGCTACTTCGCCGAGGCCGGCATCGCCTGGTCCAGCGCGCCGGGCTGCAACGCCCGCGGCGTGGTGGACTGGGTGCTGGGCAGCCTGCTGGCGCTGGCCGAGGCCCACGGCGCGGACCTGGGCAAGCGCCGCTACGGCGTGGTCGGCGCCGGCCAGGTCGGCGGGCGCCTGGTGGACGTGCTGCGCGGCCTGGGCTGGGACGTGCGGGTGTGCGACCCGCCGCGGCAGGCCGCCGAGGGCGGCGACTTCGTCAGCCTGGAAGAGATCGTCCACGAATGCGACGTGATCAGCCTGCACACGCCGCTGACCAGCATGGGCGCGCACATGACGCGCCACCTGATCGATGCCGAGCGCCTGGCCCACCTGCGCCCCGGCGCCTGGCTGCTCAACGCCAGCCGCGGCGCGGTGGTGGACAACCTGGCGCTGCGCCAGCGCCTGGAGAGCGGCGCCGACCTGGACGTGGCGCTGGACGTATGGGAAGGCGAGCCCCAGGCCGACCCCGAACTGGCCCAGCTATGCCGCATCGCCACCCCGCACATCGCCGGCTACAGCCTGGACGGCAAGCTGCGCGGCACGGCGCAGATCTACGAGGCCTTCTGCGCCTGGCGCGGCATCGAGCCCAGCGTGCAGCTGGACGACCTGCTGCCGGCGCAATGGCTGATGGAACTGAGCCTGGGCGAGGACTGCGCGCCGGACTGGGCGCTGGGCCTGCTGTGCCGCGCGGTGTACGACCCGCGCGGCGACGATGCGGCCTTCCGGCGTAGCCTGGTGGGCGGCGCCGAAGCGCGCCGCGAGGCCTTCGACGCGCTGCGCAAGCACTACCCGCCGCGCCGCGAGATCACCGGCCTGTGGGTGGACATCCAGGGTGAGGCGCCGGCGCTGGAACGCCTGGTCCAGGCGCTGGGCGCCAACCGCGTCGGCGAGTAGACAGGGGAAAGGGCCCGCCAGGGCGGCGGGCCGGAGGGGTCAGCGCGCGCGCTTCTGCACGCAACTGCCTTCCAGTTCGCGGCAGGCGCGCTGGATCATGTCTTCGGTGATGGGTATCTCGCGGCCCTGGGCGTCGATGATCGAGCCGCCCACCGGCTGGTCCGGGGCGGGACGCGGGGGTTCGCGACGCGGGGCGTTGTCATGGGTGGGGTGCGAGCTCATGGCCAAACTCCTCATCGAAAGCTGCTGCAGTCTAGGCAGAATCACATGAAGTCCCGGTGACAGCGCGCGCCGGGCGAAACGACCGCCATGGCCGCGGGCGCGAGCCGGGCGGCGGGGCGGTGAATGCTTGTTATGAGCCGGTCCCTCCCGGACCTGGTATCCGTGGGAAAGTCCTTTGAGGTTGAGTATGGACGGATTTCACCTGGGCCTGATCGTCAATCCGCTGGCCGGTATCGGCGGCACCGCCGCGCTCAAGGGCAGCGACGGCGTCGCTGAGCAGGCCCTGGCGCTGGGGGCCGCGCCGCGCGCGGCCGAGCGCACCCGGCAGGCGCTGGAGGTGCTGCTGCCGTTGCGCGAGCGCCTGCGCTTCCTCACCTTTCCGGGGCCGATGGGCGGCGACTTGCTGGCCGAGATGGGCTTCCACTTCGAGGTGATCGGCGAACTGGCAGGCGAGCGCACCAGCGCCGAGGACACCCGCCGCGCCGTGACCCTGCTGCAGGACGCCGGGGTGGCGCTGATCCTCTTCGCCGGCGGCGACGGCACCGCCCGCGACGTCGCCGCGGTGGCGCGCGAGGGCCAGCCGGTGCTGGGCATCCCGGCCGGGGTGAAAATCCATTCCGGGGTCTACGCGGTCAGCCCGCGGGCGGCCGGCGAGCTGGCCCGGCGCCTGGTGGAAGGAGGCCTGGTGCGCCTGGCCCAGGGCGAGGTGCGCGACCTAGACGAGGCGGCGCTGCGCGAGGGCCGGGTGGCGGCGCGCTGGTACGCCGAGCTGACGGTGCCGGAGGAAGGCCGCTTCATGCAGCACGTCAAGCAGGCCGGGGTGGAGACCGAGGAGCTGGTGCTGGCCGACATCGCCGACTGGCTGCGCGACACCTGGGAAGACGGCGTGCGCTACGTCTTCGGCCCCGGCTCGACGCTGCACGGCCTGGCCCGCGAACTGGGCCTGGAGACCACGCTGCTGGGCGTGGACGTGATCGAGAACGGCGAGGTGATCGCCCGCGACGTCACCGAGCAGCAGCTGTTCGAACTGGTGGACGACTACCCCAGCTGGCTGCTGGTGACGGTGATCGGCGGCCAGGGCCACGTGATCGGCCGCGGCAACCAGCAGATCAGCCCGCGGGTGCTGCGCGCCATCGGCCTGGAGCGCCTGCGGGTGGTGGCCACCAAGCGCAAGCTCGGCACCCTGGAAGGCCGGCCGCTGCTGGTGGACAGCGGCGACCCGCAGCTGGACGCGAGTTTCCCCGACGCGCTGCGGGTCTGGGCCGGCTACAAGGAAGAACTGCTCTACCCGCTGGCCGAGGCGCTGTAGCCGCCCAGGCCGAGGAAGCGGGCGAGCGGGGCGATGCGCGACAGCAGGCAGCGCTCCAGCAGCCAGACCAGCAGCAGCGAGGCGCCCAGCAGCGGCAGGTACAGCCCCAGCAGCACCAGCACGACGAAGGCCAGCGCCGGGTAGCGCGCACCCGCCAGGGCCGCCGGCGCGCCCAGCACGCCCTGCGGGCGGCGCCGCCACCACAGCACCAGGGCGCTGAGCGCCAGGCAGATCAAGCCCAGGGTGGTAAACAGCCCGAGCGCCTGGTTGGCTACGCCGAACAGTTGGCCCTCGTGGGCCGCCACGCCATAGCCGATCACGCGGTCGAGCAGCGGGCGCTGGGCGAAGTCCACGCGCTTGAGCACTTCACCGGTCTGCGCGTCCAGCACCAGGTTGACGCGCTGCGGGCGGTTGGCCGCGTCCGAACGCGCGGTCCACTGCGGGGCCATGGCCGAAGGCGGCGCTAGCAGAACTGGGTAGGGCAGGTCCAGCGCCTGCACGGTCGGCAACATGCGGTCCAGCGCGGTGTAGTCCGGCGTCGGTGGTGGCATGTCGGGCATGGCGTGGTGCATGCCCGGCATGTTCGCGTGCTCGTCCGCCGGGGCGGCGTTCTGCGCGCGGCGCTGGGCCATCTCCTCGGCGCGGCCGGTGGTCCAGTCCTGTTGCACCGTCTGCTTCGCCGCCCACTGGCGGACCTCCTTGAGCGCGCCGCCCCAGAAGGTCGCCCAGGGCAGGCCACTCAATATCAGCAGTAGGGCGAACAGAGACACCCAGGACCCGGTCACTCCGTGCAGGTCGCGCCAGAACAGCCGGCCGCGCTGGCCCAGGCGCGGGTAGAGCACCCCGCCCAGGCGCGTGCCGCGCGGCCACCAGAGGTACAGGCCGGTCACCAGCAACAGCACCGTCCAGCAGGCCGCCAGTTCCACCAGATAGGAGCCGGTGCTACCCATCAATAGCTCGCCGTGCAGGTGGAACAGCTGGCGACTGAAGCGCTGGTCCTCGACGACCTGGTGCAGTACCTGGGCGCTGGTGGGGTCGACATAGACGCGGCGCAGGTCCTCGCCGTTGCCGACCAGGACCTGCGCGGCGTCGCGCGGGCCATCCGGCAACTGGTAGGCATTCAGCCGCGCGCCGGGCACCGCGGCCAGGGCTGCGCGCACCTGTTCGCTGACCGGCAGCCGCGCGGCGGCCGCGTCCACCTGGTTGTAGGGGCTGTCGAGAAGGGCGTCGATCTGCGGGCGGAACAGGTAGATGGAACCGGTGAGCGACAGGGCGAGGACGAACGGGATGCAGAACAGCCCGGCGTAGAAGTGCCAGCGCCAGATCAGGCGGTACAGCGCGGCGCGGTTGGCTGGTTTCATGGCGGGCCTCAGTAGTCGTAGCTCAGGCCGAGGAAGGCCGTGCGCTGCGGGTAGGGGTGGCTGACGTAGTACTTCTCGTTGCCCAGGTTGTCGATCCCGGCCGAGGCGGTCAGGTGCTCGTCGATGCGGTAGCTGGCCTTGACGTCGAACACGCTGTAGCGGCTGATGCCGCCGTAGGTGTCGTGGTTGTCGTCGGTGTTCAGCAGGGTGCCGTAGGAGGCGCTGGCGTAGCGGTAGCCCAGGGCGTAGGTCAGCCGCGCATCCTGGTGGTAGACGGCGGACAGGCGCGCCCGCCAGCGCGGGATGCGCGGGTAGTCGTTGCCTTCGGCGGCCGGGGTCAGGGCGTCTTCGAGGATTCGCGCCTGGGTCCAGGTCAGGCTGGCGGACAGGTCCAGCCCCGGCAGGCCGACGTCCTTCGCATCCAGCGCGCTCTCGATGCCGCGCAGGCGGGCGCGGTCGATATTGTCGATGCGGGTGAGGTTGGGGCTGACGCTGGTGTCGGTCTGCGAGAACAGCGCGTCGTGGCGTTCCTCCTGGAACAGCGAGACGCGCAGCAGGTAGCGGTCCCAGCCGTACTGGGTGGTCCAGTCGAAGGAGCGCACGTCCTCGGGCTTGAGGTCCGGGTTGTTCTGCACCAGCTGGGTGCCGCTGCTGATCTGCTGGAACAGCTCGCCCACGGTCGGGTAGCGCACCGCGCGGCCGTAGGAGAAGCGCGTCTGCAGGGCGTCGGTGATGTCGAAGGCCAGCGCCGCCTTGGGCGAGATGTCGTTGCGCTGCTGGTCGTCGTAGTGGACCTGCTGCGGGGTGGTGGTGGCGTCGCGGTTGAAGCCGTCGAAGGCTTCCCAGTGTTCGGCGCGGGCGCCCAGGGTCAGCGTCCAGCGCGGGGCGAACCGCCAGGCGTCCTGCAGGTACAGCGCCTGGGTGCGCGTCTCGCCGCCGGAGGCCGCGACCTTGGCGCCGTTGCCGGCGGATTTCCAGTCGTCCAACTGGTAGGTGCGCTGCTTCAGCAGGTAGTCGTCGATGTGGTAGCCGAAGCTGACCTCGTGGCTGTCGGGGCGCCAGATGCCGCGCAACTCGCCGGTCTGCCAGCCGGTGCCGTCCTGCACCTGGCGGGTGCCGGCCTGGCTCTGGCCATAGTTGGAGGCGGTGCGGGTGGAGGAGTCGAGGTAGCGGTAGTCGCTGGCCGAGGCCTGCCAGTCGAAGAGGCCGCCGCTGTGGCTGGCGAACGACAGGCCGTTGAGCAGGTGCAGCTCGTCGGTGCGGCTGGGGTTGAGGCCGGAGACCTTGTAGGAGTGGCCGTCGATGTTGACCGTGCCGTTGTACAGGGTGCGCCCGCTGGCGTCCTTCAGGTAGCTGTCGACGCCGGTGTGGGAGTCGTTGGACCACAGGCCCAGGGTGTAGACCGCGGTGATGTCGTCGTTCAGGTCCCAGCCCAGCTTGAGCTTGCCCTGGTCCTGCAGGCTGTGGTCGATGGAGTAGCCGCCGAACACCAGGCGCTGCTTGCCGTTCTGGTCGTTGTCCGCGTGGGCGCCGCCGGCCGTGGGCGCGCCGGCCACCGGCGCCTTGCTCGACAGGCCGGCGGTGGCGTAGCTCATCGGCTGTCCCTGGCTGTCCAGGTGGTCGTAGGACACCCACACCGACAGCGGCCCGCGGCGGTCGCCAGCGGCCAGGCTGATATTGCCGGTGCCATAGTCGTCGTGGCTGCCGTAGAGGTCGAAGTCCTGCCGCGAGCCGGTGACCGAGGCGTGGAATTCCGGGCGCGTGGGCATGCGCGTTTCCAGGGTCACCACGCCGCCCAGGGAGTTGCCCGGGTAGAGCGCGCTGAACGGGCCGTAGAGCACGTCGACGCGGGAAATCTCGGCGGGCGTCACCAGGCCCCAGCGCGGCGGGAAGGCGTAGCTGTTGCCGAGCAGGTTGGAGAGCAGCAGGTCATCGGCGTAGACCAGCGACTGCGCGCTGGAAATGGTGCCGGTGGTGCGGGTGGCGAGGATGCCGTTGCGGTCGCCGATGAAGCGCTCGCGCACCTCGATGCTGGGCAGGTACTTCAGGGCCTGGGCGGAAGTGACCAGGTTGGTGCTCTCGCGCAGCTGTTCGGCCGTGCGGCTCTCGACCACGGCGGGAGCGCTGGCCAGCGCGGCGGGCAGCGGCTGCTGGCCTTCGGCGCTGACCACCACGTCGGCCAGGCGGGTAGGGGCGTCGCCGTCGGCGGCGGTTTCGGCGTGGGCCGGCAGCAACAGGCTGCCGGCCAGGCCGCAGAGCAGGGTGCGGGCGGCCGGGGGCTTCAGTGCGTAGGCAACGCACCGGCGCAGGGATGTGGACATCCGGATGATCCTTGTTCAGGACGACGGGAGCGCGGCTAGGCATGCGCGCAGGGGCACGCACGCCAGGGGCGCGGGTTCGGGGTGTCGTGGAACGGGATCAGGCCAGGGGCGGGCCGCGCGGACGGACGTCCAGCAGGTGCAGGAAGGGCGGGAGGGGCAGCGCCGGCGGTGGCGCCTGGGCATTGACTGGCCCCAGCGCCGGGGCCATGGCGATGGCCCAGAGCAGCGCCGGGCTGTCGAGCAACAGGGTGCAGTAGCCGCAGGCCGGGTCGAGGCTGTTGTGGACCATGCCGCCGTGGTCGCCGGCCGGGGCATGCTGCATCGCCCCGTGGTCCATGGGCATCTGCCCCATGTCATGGGCGGAACACCAGGCGCCCTGCGGCGGCGGGGAATGCTCGACGGCCTCGAGGGTGCGCGAGAAGGTCGGGGCGAACAGCAGCAGCCCGAGGGCCATGACGGCCAGCCAGGTGGCGAGGCGGTACTGTGCTGAGTGACGGCGCAAGATGGAACGTCCCGATCGGTGGGGCCGGGGTCTGGGGGCGCTATGCTGCCATGCCGGGGGTGGGGGCTTCAATGTGGGGGACTGAGAATGAGGGGGCCGTTCGGAGCGGGCGGCGAATCTGGCGTAATCGTCATGCCCGCGAACGCAGGAACGCAGGGCGGACGGAGTCCGCTCGGTTCCTGGGAAGCACGGGCGTAGGAGCAACTGTCTTGCCCACTGCGCCGGGGTGCTTTTCGTAGGATGGGTTGAGCCTGCGAAACCCATACGGCCATGGTGATGGGTATCGCTTCGCTCAACCCATCCTACGGACGTTGTGTTTACCGGAGGATGTAGGAGCGGACTCCGTCTGCGATTGGACTCACTGGCCCCGCCGAACTATCCGGTGGCACGGCCAACGGCGGATAACCGCGAACGGTTATGCGCCCTACGTTCCTGTGTTCGTAGGAATGGCGAGGTGAAGTTACCAGGGCCCGCAGCCTAGGCATCCCCCGGCTTCTGCTGGGCGTAGGCGCGGGCCTTTTCCTCCATCAGCCGCAGCACCCGGGTGGCGGTCTCGACGTCTTCCCGGGGGATGCTGCCGAGCACTTCGGCGCGCAAGGCGTTGAGGGCTTTCTCCAGGCGCTCGGCCAATTCCCGTCCCGCATCCTGCAAATGGATGGCGCGCAACCGCCGGTTGCCCGTCACCATGCGCCGTTCCAGCAGGCCGGCGGCTTCTGCCTGGTCGAGCGTGCGCACCAGCGCCGCCGGGTGCACGCCGATGCAGTCGGCCAGCACGTTCTGCAGCACCCCGTCGCCCATGCGCGAGACCAGCAGCACCGGCGTGGCCACCGCCAGCGACAGGCCGCTCTCGGCCAGCACCAGGCTGGCGGCCTGCTGCCAGGCGCGGCGCGCCGGTTGCAGCGAGCCGGTGAGGGCGAACAGGTGATCCTGGGGCGGGCTGGGCATGGCGCGGTCCGTTGCGGGTGGATTTCGCGCCGATGATACGGGCCCGGGCGGCGAGTACCAAACCCGCTTCGGCTTATCTGCGCAAAGTCAATAATTGCATTGACAGCAATTTGTCGCCGGTTCCAGAATTCGCCCAGGCCGGCGGCAGCACCGGCACCTCACGACCCACCCCAGGTTCGCCTTCCATGAGCACCGAATTCCGCCCGCCGAGCCTGGCCCTCACCACCCTCGGCCTGGCCCTGGCCATCTTCATGCAGGTGCTGGACACCACCATCGCCAACGTGGCGCTGCCGACCATCGCCGGCAACCTGGGGGTGAGCGCCAACCAGGGCACCTGGGTGATCACCTCGTTCGCCGTCAGCCAGGCCATCTCCCTGCCGCTGACCGGCTTCCTCTCCCGGCGCTTCGGCGAGGTGCCGCTGTTCATCGGCTGCTCGCTGCTGTTCGTGGTCGCCTCCTTCCTCTGCGGCGTATCGCAGGACATGGGCATGCTCATCCTGTTCCGCGCGCTGCAGGGCGCCGTGGCCGGGCCCATGTACCCGATCACCCAGAGCCTGATGATCAGCATCTACCCGCCGCACAAGCGCGGCACCGCCCTGGCGCTGCTGTCCATGGTGGCGGTGGTGGCGCCCATCACCGGGCCGATCCTCGGCGGCTGGATCACCGACAACTATTCCTGGCCGTGGATCTTCTTCATCAACCTGCCCATCGGCGCCTTCGCCGTGTTCGTGGTCAGCCGGCAGATGCGCGGCCGCCCGGAACGCCTGCAGCGCACCCGCATCGACTACGTCGGCCTGGCGACCCTGGTGATCGGCGTCGGCGCGTTGCAGATCCTGCTGGACAAGGGCAACGACGAGGACTGGTTTTCCTCGCCCTTCATCATCGCCTGCGCGGT
This sequence comes from Pseudomonas sp. AAC, assembly GCF_000725445.1. Taxonomy (NCBI): domain Bacteria; kingdom Pseudomonadati; phylum Pseudomonadota; class Gammaproteobacteria; order Pseudomonadales; family Pseudomonadaceae; genus Pseudomonas; species Pseudomonas sp. AAC. Next base: position 84,826 of record NZ_KL647100.1, read on the forward strand.
GGTGGCGGTCATCAGCCTGGCGGCCTTCCTCATCTGGGAGCTGACCGAGGACGAGCCGGTGGTGGACCTGCGGCTGTTCCGCCACCACAACTTCCGCTACGGCACCCTGGCGCTGGTGCTGTCGTTCTCGGCCTACTTCGCCATCAACCTGCTGCTGCCCCAGTGGCTGCAGCGCAACCTCGGCTACACCGCCACCTGGGCGGGCCTGGCGGCGGCGCCGCTGGGCATCGCGCCCTTGCTGCTGAGCCTGCTGGTGGGGCGCTACGCGGCCAACTTCGACCTGCGCCTGGTGGCCTCGGTGGCCTTCGTCGCCATGGGCGCCACCTGCTTCCTGCGCTCGGACTTCACCCTGGACATCGACTTCCGCCACATCGCCCTGATGCAGGCGCTGATGGGCGTGGGCGTGGCGCTGTTCTTCATGCCCACCACGGTGATCCTGCTGTCGGACCTGGAGGCCCACGAGATAGCCGCCGGCTCCGGGTTGTCGACCTTCCTGCGGACCCTCGCCGGCAGCTTCTCGGCCTCGCTCACCACCTTCCTCTGGGACCGCCGCGCGGTGCTGCACCACGCCCAGCTCAGCGAGAGCATCACCACGTTCGACAGCGGCACGCGCAACAGCCTGGAGCTGCTGGGCCAGGGCGATCCGCAGCTGGGCGCCAGCCTGCTGAACCAGATGATCACCCAGCAGGCCTACCAGATCAGCTTCAACGAGCTGTTCCACGCCCTGGGCTGGATCTTCCTGATACTGATGAGCGTGATCTGGCTGACGCGCCCGCCGTTCAGCGGCAAGGCGCGGGTGGCGGTGGCGGACCACTAGGGCCGCCGTGCCCGCGCGGGGCACGGCGGGTCATTCAGTCTCCGGACTTGGGCGGCGTTCAACCGGTCGCCGTGGGCCTCCAGGGTGGCCAGCGCCGCCTCCAGGCGCGCCACCGGCCAGCCCAGTTCGGCGCGAGCGGCGGCATTGATCAGGGCATCCATCGGTCGGCTCCCGCAGTCTAGCCAGCGCACCGCTTGTGGGCATTCACACTGCGGCCGGGAAGCGGCGGCTTGCCCGCGAACGCTACGCGACGAACGGCGCCAGCCCCGGCAGAGCGGGCGTCGTGGCGGCGCGGGCGGCAGCCGGGCAGGGCGCCAAGGCATGGACCTTGCTGAACTTGCCGGGCTCCTGGAAGGTCCGTCCCAGGGCGGAAGATGCAGCCGGCGCGCTGGCCGCCCGATGGATTTTCCCGTGTTAGTCTTTTGGATTCTCATTCGCTTCGCCGTCCGCAGCGACTTTTCGCGGGCGGCCCGAAACGTGGAGATCGGCCCATGTCCCGCCCGATCGATTCAGGTCTGGCCGACGCGGCCATTGCTGCTTGCGGTGATGCCTCGGCCAGGGCCCTGCTCGATGACTGGTTGAGCGAGCGCGACGCACGTTGCGCGCTCTTTCTCGATGTCGACGGTACCCTCCTGGATATCGTCGAAACCCCCGACGCGGTGCGCGTTCCCGACGACCTGCGCGCCGCCCTGCAAAGCCTGCACCGCCAACTGGACGGTGCCCTGGCGCTGGTCAGCGGACGCCCGCTGGCGCAGCTCGACGACCTGTTCGCTCCCCTGCGCCTGCCGGCCAGCGGTGGCCACGGCGCGCAGTGGCGCCTGGCCGGCGGGCAACCCCTGCAACAGTTGCCGGCGGCCCATCTTAGCGCGCCGCAGCGCGACCAGCTGCTGGCCCTGGCCCGGCGCCACCCCGGCGTGCTGGCTGAGGACAAGGGCAGCAGCCTGGCTCTGCATTACCGCGCCGCGCCCGAGGCCGGCCCGGCCCTGGAGGCGGCCCTGGAGCGCCTGCTGCGCGGCCCCGAGGGCGCCGGGCTGCGGCTGCTGCCGGGGAAGATGGTGTTCGAGGTGCTGGCCCATGCCAGCGACAAGGCCCAGGCCATCCGCCGCTTCCTCGGCGAGCCGCCCTTCGCCGGGCGCCGGCCGCTGTTCATCGGCGACGATCATACCGACGAGCCGGCCCTGGCGCTGATGCCGCAACTGCACGGCCTGGGCCTTTCGGTCGGGCGCCTGGCGCCCGGCGCGCGGGCCGCCTTCGACCACCCGCGCGCGGTGCGCGAAACACTCATACAGGCCACGAGGAGAACACAGGCATGAGCAAGCACAACGGCGCGCTGGACCTGGGGCTGATCGGCAACTGCCGCGTCGCCGCCCTGGTGAACCGGCAGGCGCGCCTGGTGTGGTGGTGCTACCCGAACTTCGACGGCGACCCGGCCTTCTCCCGGCTGCTGGCCGGCGACGAGGAGAAGGGCTTCTGCGACGTGCTGCTCGACGGCATGGTCAGCAGCCACTCGGAATACCAGCCCAACACCGCGATCATCCGTACCACCCTCACCGACGCCGCGGGCAACGCCGTGCGCATCACCGACTTCGCCCCGCGCTTCCTGCAGTACGGCCGCTACTTCCGTCCGGCACAGCTGTGCCGGCTGGTGGAGCCGGTGCAGGGGCTGCCGCGGGTGACCCTGCGCATGCGCCCGACGCACCACTACGGCAAGCCGTGCGAGGCGGTGGCCGGCTCCAGCCACATCCGCTACCTGGGCGGCGACCAGGCGCTGCGCCTGACCACCGATGCGCCGCTGTCCTACGTCATGCAGGAAACGCCTTTCGCCCTCAAGCACCCGGTGAGCCTGGTGATGGGCGTCGACGAGCCGCTGGACGAATCCCCCGAGCAGGTGGTGCGCAGCTTCCTCGAACGCACACGCGCCGGCTGGTACGAGTGGGTGCGCTCGCTGGCGATCCCCTTCGAATGGCAGGACGTGGTGATCCGCGCGGCCATCACCCTGAAGCTGTGCAGCTTCGAGGAGACCGGGGCGATCATCGCCGCGGTGACCACCTCGGTGCCCGAGGCGCCGGGCACCCAGCGCAACTGGGACTACCGCTACTGCTGGCTGCGCGACGCCTACTTCGTGGTGCTGGCGCTGAACCGCCTGGGCGCCACCAAGACCATGGAACGCTACGTCGACTTCATCACCACGGTGGCGGTGGAGGGCGCCGAGCTGCGCCCGCTGTACGGCGTGGTCCCGGCCATGGACCTGACCGAGCGCATCGAGCCGGACCTGGCCGGCTTCCTCGGCCACGCCCCGGTGCGCGTCGGCAACCAGGCGGTGGAGCAGGTGCAGCACGACGTGTTCGGCTCGGTGGTGCTGGCGGTGCTGCAGAGCTTCGTCGACCAGCGCCTGCCGCACCCCGGCGACGAAGGCATGCTGCGCCTGCTGGAAAGCCTGGCCGAGCGCGCCGCGCGCAACGCCTTCGTGCCCGACGCGGGCATCTGGGAATACCGCGGCCGGCAGCGCGTGCACACCCATTCGGCGATGCTCTGCTGGGCCGCCTGCGACCGCGTGGCGCGCATCGCCGCGCGCCTGGGCCACGGCGAGTCGGCGGCGCGCTGGCGCAAGGAGGCCACGCGCATCCGCGAGGGCATCCTGCGCGAGGCCTGGAGCGAGCGGCGGCAGTCCTTCACCGGCAGCTTCGGCGTCGACGACCTCGACGCCAGCGTGCTGCTGATGCACGAGCTGGGGCTGATCGAGGCCGACGACCCGCGCTTCGTCGCCACCGTCGACTGCATCGGCCGCGAACTGAACGTCAACGGCCACCTGCTGCGCTACGCCGCCGCCGACGACTTCGGGGTGCCGGAGACCGCCTTCCTGGTGGTCAAGTTCTGGTACCTGGACGCGCTGGCCGCCATCGGCCGCCGCGACCAGGCCCGCGAGCTATACGCCGAGCTGCTGGCCGCGCGCAACAGCTTCGGCCTGCTGTCCGAGGACCTGCATCCGCACACTGGCGAGATGTGGGGCAACATTCCGCAGACCTACTCCATGGCCGGCTTGATCAACACCGCCATGCGTCTGTCCATGAGCTGGGAGGAGGGCCTATGTCGCGGCTTGTAGTGATTTCCAACCGGGTGGGCATGCCCGATGCCGAGGGCCGGCCCGCGCCGGGCGGCCTGGCCGTGGCGGTGGCGGCCACCCTGCGCGAGCGCGAGGGGCTGTGGTTCGGCTGGAGCGGCCAGGTGGCGGAGGTGCCGGCCGAGCCGACCACCCTGCAGAACGACAACATCACCTACATGGTCACCGACCTGCCGCCGCAGGACTTCCAGGAGTACTACAACGGTTTCGCCAACCGCGTGCTCTGGCCGATCCTGCACTACCGGGTGGACCTGGCCGAGTTCACCGAGGCCGACTTCGGCGGCTACCTGCGCGTCAACGAATTCTTCGCCGAGCGCCTGAGCCCGCTGCTGCAGCCGGACGACGTGCTCTGGGTCCACGACTACCACCTGATCCCCCTGGCCGTGGCGCTGCGCGAGCGCGGCCACCGCAACCGTATCGGCTTCTTCCTGCACATCCCCATGCCGCCGCCGGACCTGCTCACCGCGCTGCCGCACCACGAGGAGCTGGTGCGCGCGCTCACCGAGTACAACCTGATCGGCTTCCAGACCGAGAACGACGCCGACAACTTCGCCCGCTACCTGACCCGCGTGGTGGGCGCGGCCACCCCCGATTCGCGGCGCTTCAGCCTGGGCCACCAGCACTTCCGCGTCGGCGTGTTCCCGGTGGGGGTGGACGTCGAGGGCTTCCGCCGCCTGGCCGAGGAGGCCGAACACGGCCCGCTGGCCGCCAAGCTGGAGGAGAGCCTGGTGGGCCGGGCGCTGATGGTCGGGGTGGACCGCCTGGACTACTCCAAGGGCATCACCAACCGCCTGGACGCCTACGAGCGCTTCCTGGAGAAATACCCCGAGCGGCAAGGCAAGGTGACCTGCCTGCAGATCGCCCCCGGCAGCCGCCAGGAAATCCCCGAGTACGCCGAGATCGACGCCGCGGTGAGCGCCCGCGTGGGGCACATCAACGGCCGTTTCGCCGCGGTGTCCTGGGTGCCGCTGCGCTTCGTCAGCCGCAACCTGGGCCGCGAGGACATCGCCCTGGTCATGCGCCGCGCGCGCATCGGCCTGGTCACGCCGCTGCGCGACGGCATGAACCTGGTGGCCAAGGAATTCGTCGCAGCGCAGGACCCGGCCGACCCCGGCGTGCTGATCCTCTCGCAGTTCGCCGGCGCCGCCGCCGAGCTGGGCGCCGCGCTCATCGTCAACCCCCACGACCGCGACGCCCTGGCCGATGCCATCGAGCGCGCCCTGGAAATGCCGCTGGAAGAACGCCAGGCGCGCCACCAGGAGATGTATTCGGTGCTGGAGGCCAACCACATCCGCTACTGGGGCCACGGCTTCATCGAGGCCCTGACGCGCCCGGGCGTGCCGCTGAACTGGCTGTCCAGCCGCGGGGCCAACCGCTGAGGGGGATGGTGCAGGTTGCACCGAGATGCTCTTCGTAGGAGCTACTGTCTTGCGCCGAGGTGCTCTTCGTAGGATGGGTTGAGCTTGCGAAACCCATGCGGTTGCGGTGATGGGTATCGCTTCGCTCAACACCATCCTACGAAAAGCCGTGCTTCCTGGAACGTAGGAGCGAGCTTGCTCGCGAACGGGTGTTTACTAAGGTGCAAGCCGGCTAACGCGGAAACATCAGCGCACGCCGAACGGTCCCCTCTCCCTTCAGGGCGGGGCGCGCAGCCGAGGGTTAGGGAGAGGGGACGGGACCAAGCCCAAACACCGTCATTCCCGGCCGACACCAAAAACTCACTCCCCCTCAAACGTCCCCCACAAGCAAGCCCTGCCACCGTTCACCACCTGCCGCCCCCGCGCAAAGGCCTGCACCAACTCCAACCGCTCATCCAGCAACAGGACGTCTGCCTCCAACCCCACCGCCAGGCGCCCCTTGCGCCCCTGGAGGCGCAACAGGTCGGCCACGTTGCTGGTAAACGGCCGTAGCGCCTGCTCCAGCGGCAGCTGCTCGCGCAAAACCAGATCACGCAACTCGTTCATCAGGCTCTTGCACCCCGCCAGGGCCAGCCCCGTCAGCCGGCCGTCGCTATCGAACACCGGCTGGCTGCCGTTGGCGTCCGAGCTGATGGTCAGCCGCTGCAGCGCGACGCCCGCGCTCAGCGCCTGGATCACCGCGCGGCTGGACTTCAGCGCCTGCCGGGCGCCCAGTTCGGGGTTGATGCCGCTGGTGAGGTCGATGTTGCCGCCGTCCAGGGCGAAGCGGATCGCCGCCTCGTAGAGCGCCGCCGTGCGGTTGACGTGGGTCGGCAGCAGTTGGCCGATGGGGACGTCGCTGTGTTCGAGGATGCCGTACAGCGGCTCCAGCGCCCGGCGGCCGTTGCCCAGGTGGAACACGCTGATGCCCGCCTTGCCGCCCAGCAGGCCGCCGAGCCGGGCTTCGGCGGCGATGCGCGCCAGTTCGGCGATGCCCGGCGCGGACGAGCGATGGTCGGAGATGGCCGTCTTCACCCCGATGATGGGATCGATGAAGGCGATGTCGCGCTGGATGCTGCCGGTGATGGTGGGCGTCGGGACGCCGTAGGCGCCCGTCAGCATGAAGGCTGTGATGCCCTCGCTGTTCAGCGCGCGGGCCTTGGCCAGCAGCGATTCGGGGTGGCGGGTGATGGCGTCGGTGCCGAGCAGGCCGACCACGGTGGTGATGCCACCCTCCAGCAGGCTGGACAGGCGCACCTCCGGCGTGCGGCTGTGGGGTCCGGCTTCGCCGCCGCCGCCGATCAGGTGCAGGTGCTGGTCGATGAGGCCGGGGCAGAGCGTGAGGCCCCGCGCATCGACCTCCTGGCAGCCCGGCAGGTTGGGCGCTTCCAGGTGCTCGGCGATCGCCAGGATGCGTTCGCCGCCGATCAGCAGGTCGCGCCGGCCGAGCTTCTCGGGGGCGTAGAGTTCGCCGCCGCGCAGCAGCAGGAATGCCGGCGGCGCAGGGGCCGCGTTGGTCATCGTCATTCGGCCCAGCCGCCTTGCAGTTGTTCGCGGGTTTCCTCGACGCCGACCTGCCACAGCTCTTGCATCAGCGCGTCATCCTTGTGGTAGGCGCCGCCGTAGTTGCCGTCGCCGATGTAGGCGCGCACGGCCTGGGCGCCCAGTTGGCGCAGGCGGGCCAGGTCGACCATCGGCTTGCGTTCCTCGGGCGGGGTCTGGCCGGGGATGCGCGTCCAGGGGAAGTTCTCCATCCACGAGGCATGGGAGGCCAGCGCGTCTATCTCGCGGACCTTCGCCAGGGGGCGCGGCGTGCTCCACCAGTTGTGCAGCTTGACCCGCGCCTGCGGGTGCCGGCACAGCCACTGCTGGATTTCCGCCTGCACCGGGCAGTTGCCGCCATGGCCGTTGACCAGCAGGATGCGGCGGAAACCCTGCTGGTAGAGGCTGTCCAGCACGTCGACCAGCAGCGCGAAGTAGGTCGCCGGGCGCAGCGAGACGGTGCCGGGGAAGTCGCCGAAGTAGGGCGTCATGCCGTAGGGCAGGGCCGGGAACACCGGCAGCCCCAGGGGCTCGGCGGCCTCGATGGCCACCCGCTGGGCGAGGATCACGTCGGTCATCAGGCTGAGGTAGGCGTGCTGCTCGGTGCTGCCCAGGGGCAGCAGGACGCGGTCGTCCAACTGCACCTGGCGCTCCACCTGCATCCAGTTCATGTCGCCGATGAACATGGCTTGCTCCTGTCGTTGCGGGCGGTTGTGAAGTGCCGTTCCAGCACTTCGCGTTCGACGGCCGGGGTGGTCAGGCTGACGACCACGGCGACGGCCATGCCGAGCAGCCAGGCCGGCAGCAGCGGGTCGGTCCGCAAGGTCAGCCAGCCGTCCAGCCAGCCGGCCTTCAGCACGACGAAGCACAGCTCGCCGAGCAGCACGCCGGCCAGCGCGCCGGCGGCGGTGGCGCGCTTCCAGTACATGCCGAGGATCACGGCGATGACCCAGATGCCCAGGCCGCCGAAGGCGAAGCGCACGATCTCGAAGATGCTGGCGGGCTTGAGCACGCCGATGGCGATGCCGGCCAGGCCGATCAGCAGCGTGACCCAGTGCGACAGCCGGAGCACCCTGGCGTCGCTGGCCGCGGGGTTGATCAGCTTCTGGTAGAGGTCGCGGCTGATGCCGCCGGTGGCCACCACCATCAGCGCCGATACCGTCGACATGCCCGCCGAGACGATGCCGGCGATCATGACCGAGGCCAGGATCGGGTCCAGCGAGCGCTGCAGCAGCATCGGCACCACGAAGTCGGCGTCGCGGCCGACGAGGCCCGGCAGCGAGACGAAGGCGTTGACCCCAGCCCACTCGATCAGGGTGGCCGAGACCAGCATGCCCAGGGTGCCCAGCAGCACGCTCTTGAACAGCACGGCGTGGCTCTTCATGGCGTAGAACTTGGTGAACAACGTCGGCTGGCCGATGGTGAAGAAGCTCCACATCAGGATCATGGTGACGTAGACGCTCCAGCCGTACTCGCCCTTGCTGCCGGGGTGGGCGAGGTGGCCGGGGCTGTCCGCCGCCAGCTGCGCGTTGATGGCCTCCAGGCCGCCGCCGGCGCGGACGGAAATGACGAAGGTGACCACCGCGGTGAGCACCATCAGGCTGCCCTGCAACACGTCGGTGAGCATGGCGCCGCGCATGCCGCCGTACATGCAGTAGAGGATCACGATGCCACCGGTCACCACCACGCCGACCCACTCCGGGTAGCCGGTGAAGGTCTTGACGATGATGCCGGCGCCCACCAGTTGCGCGCCGGTCATGGCGACCAGGAACACCACCATGGCGATGGCGTGGATGGCGCGCATCGGCGAGGACTGGTAGCGGTCGGCCAGGTAGTCGCTCATGGTCAGGTAGTGGTTGCGCCGGCCCAGCTTCATCAACCGGCGGCCGACCAGCAGCGCGGGGATCAGCATGGAGAAGGCCACCCCGGGGATGGTGATGCTCATCCCGGCGAAACCGTTGCCGTAGGCGATGGCCGGCACGCCCATGAAGGTGCTCATGCTGTACTGGGTGGCGAAATAGGCGATGCCCGAGACGATGGCGCCGGCCTTGCCGCCCATCACCAGGAATTCCTTCATGTTGCGCGTCTGGCGCGCGGCGACGTAGCCGATGGCGGCGATGACCAGGAAATAGACGCCCATGGTCAGCAGGAAGGGGCCGGGCGTGGGCGTCAGCAGATGATCGATGTCAGACATGCGCGTCGGCTCCTTCCGGTTCCGCCTGGAAGCCGCGGTATTCCGGGCGCTTCAGGCATTGCACGGCGAACAGCGCGGTGAGTGCGATGACCACGCCGCCGTGGACGATCCAGCCGAAGAGAAACAGCGGCACGCCCCAGGGGCCGGCCACGTAGGTTTCGCTGTAGTACCAGGGCAGCGGCAGCATGATCAGCCCATACATGAACATGAAGACGAGGAACCAGCCCCGCTCGAATCGGTTTTCCCAGACGCCCATCGTTACTGCTCCTGAATGCGAAGTGTGGTGAGGGGCCCGGCGAACGCGGGGCCCCGCATGTGCGTGCAAGGGCGGGCTACGGAGGCTCGTCCAGGTAGAGGTAGGGCAGCAGCCGTTCGGTCTGGGCGCTGATGGCTTCGAGCGAATCCCCGGTGTGCTGGGCCAATGCCGCGCCCAGGGCCTCGATGAGCGCGACCATGCCGGCGTTGGAGGCGTACAGCAGCGGGTGATCCGCAACGGCATAGAGCGCGGTGTCGGCCAGCGCTGCGATGGGCGAGGCCGGGCCGTCGGTGAGGGCCAGCACCTTGCAGCCGCGCTGGCGGGCCAGGCCGAGCAGCTCGACGATGCCGCGGGAATAGCGGGGCAGGGCGATGCCGATCACCAGGTCGCCTTCGCGCAGTACGTTGATCCGCCGCAGGGCCGACTCGACGCCGCCCATGGCGGCGAGGTCCTTGACCCCGGCGCGGAAGGGCTCCAGGCAGTTGGCGGCGAAGGCCGCGTGGATGGCGCTGACGCCGAGGCCGGCGACGTACACCTGGCTGGCATTGGCGAGCAGCTCGACGGCGCGGCGCACCTGCTCGTCCTGCAGCAGCTCGTGGCTGCGGCGGATGTTGCCGGCGGCGCTGTCGAGGGATTCGCGCACGACGCCGGCGGCGCCGATGTCCCGCGCAAGGCCCAGGCGCAGTTTCTCCACCGGGGCGTAGGCGCTTTCGTAGAGCTTGCGCAGCGTGGCGCGGAAGGGCGGGTAGCCGTCGCAGCCGCAACGGTGGGCGAAGCGGTTGATGGTGGCGACCGAGACGCCGGCGGCCCTGGCCAGCTCGTCGATGTTCATGGTGGAGACCGCCAGCGCGTTGTTCAGCACGAAGTCGGCCAGCTTGCGGAAGGCCGGGGAATAACCCGGGCGGGCGCGGGCGATGGCGCCGAGCAGCAAATGGGAAGGTTCATCGGGCATGGCGGCGGGCCCCGCTGCGCTTGTGCCTGGAAAGCGCTACTGTCTGGAAATCGGTTTTTACTTTTCGTGTTGCCTGAAAATTAATTTACAGGCAGGCACTTATCGGCCTCGCTGAATAGTTGGGAGGGAATATTCCGAAGAACTTGTGCGACTGGATCAGGCCCGCGCCCGGAGCCTGATCGCGGCGGTCATTCGATCTCGAACAGGCCGTTGCGGATCGGCCCCACGCTCAGGCGCTCGCGCACGTCGTCGTCGATGCGCGGGTCGTCCGGGCGGTACAGCTTCACCTGGCGGTAGGCGTTGATCCGGTTGATCTCCGCGCCCAGGTATTCCCAGACCACCCGGGTGCACGCCGGGGTGCGCCGGTCGCCGCTGGAGACGCCGGTCTTCAGGCCGTTGAGGCGGGTGATGCGGCTCTTGAAGCTGGGGATGAGGATGGTCTGGCTCATCTCGTTGACGGTGAGCGATTCGTAGTCGATCAGGAACAGCCGGTCCTGCAGCTGGAAGGCCGCGCCCAGGTAGCGGCAGCGCACCCAGTCCTCGGCCTGCACGTCGGTGCTGCTGGAGCGTTCCTGGCGCTCCTGGCGCTCGAACAGGAAGTTGCCGTCCTCCTCCCACAGGTGCACCAGCGACAGCAGGATGCTGCCGGGTACCGACATGCAGTTGGAGTATTCGAAGTAGTAGCCGCAGTAGCGCGACAGGTTGCCGGCCTGCTCGCGCAGCGGTTCGAGCAGGCGCAGCAGCGGGTCGTTCGCCTGCGTGCCGGATTGGCTTGCGCGGGCGCCGATCAGGCGGGCGAACTGTTCCGGCGGCAGGCCCAGCTCGTAGTCCTCGACGCCGAAGAAATCGCCGATGCGCTTGAGGTTGAACGGGGTGGGGCGGCTCTGCCCGCTGAGGTACTTGTTGAACTGCGCGCGGTTGATCTGCAACTGGCGGCAGACCATCGGAGATGGAGCGGTAGTGGCTGCAGGCGAGCTTGAGGTTTTCGCCCAGGTGATCGGACATCGACGGTATTCCGGTGTGATGCGAGTGGCGCAAGCCTAGCATCAACTCGCGCCAGAACGTAACAAGATGCGAAATTGTCACGTCCCCTCGTCTTGGCCAACCTTGCCCGCCAGCGCCAGGCCCAACCCGCGCGCCTGGCGCCTCTCTTCCAACCGAAGAACAAGAATCGAGGTCACACCCCATGCTCGAAGCGCTCAACGACTTCCTTTCCGGGAAGGTTCTCATCGTGCTCATCGTCGGACTCGGCAGCTACTTCACCCTGCGCTCCCGGTTCGTCCAGTTCCGCCATTTCGGCCACATGTTCGGCGTGTTCAAGGAGTCCATCCGCGGCCAGGCCGGCCAGTTGAGTTCGTTCCAGGCGCTGATGCTGAGCCTTGCCGGGCGCGTGGGCGCGGGCAACATCGCCGGCGTTGGCATCGCCGTGACCCTCGGCGGCCCGGGCGCGGTGTTCTGGATGTGGGTGACCGCGCTGGTGGGCATGTCCAGCAGCTTCTTCGAGTGCACCCTGGCTCAGATCTACAAGCGCGCCGACGGCGACGGCCTGTACCGCGGCGGCCCGGCGTACTACATCCAGCACGGCCTGAAGCTCAAGGGCATGGCCGTGGTGTTCTCGGTGCTGCTGCTGGTGACCTACGGCTTCGCCTTCAACGGCCTGCAGTCCTATACCGTGACCCATTCGCTGCAGAACGCCTTCGGCTTCGCCCCGCAGCACACCGGCATCGCCCTGGCCGTGCTGCTGGCCATCGTCTTCATCGGCGGCATCAAGCGCATCGCCGCGGTGTCCGACCTGCTGGTGCCGGTCAAGACCCTGGCCTACATCGGCGTGACCCTGTACGTGATCGGCAGCCAGATCGAGCACGTGCCGACCATGCTGGAAACCATCTTCAAGAGCGCCTTCGGCCTCGATCCCGCGTTCGGCGGCCTGCTCGGCAGCGCCATCGTCATGGGCGTGAAGCGTGGCGTGTTCGCCAACGAAGCGGGCCTGGGCAGCGCGCCCAACGTCGCCGCCGTGGCCGCCGTGCGCCACCCGGCCGCGCAGGGCGTGGTACAGGCCTTCAGCGTGTTCCTCGACACCTTCGTCATCTGCACCTGCACCGCGCTGCTGATCCTGCTCTCGGGCTTCTACACCCCGGGCTTCGAAGGCGACGGCATCGTCCTCACGCAGAACTCCCTGGCCGCGGTGGTCGGTGACTGGGGCCGGCTGTTCGTCAGCGTCGCGCTGTCGCTGTTCGTCTTCACCTGCATCCTCTACAACTACTACCTGGGCGAGAACAGCCTGCAGTTCCTCAGCCGCAACCGCCTGGTGCTGATCGGCTACCGCGCCCTGGTGCTGGCGCTGATCGTCTGGGGCTCGGTACAGAACCTGTCCACCGTGTTCGCCTTCGCCGACATCACCATGACCTGCCTGGCCTTCGTCAACCTGCTGGCCCTGGCGCTGCTGTTCAAGGTTGGCCTGCGGGTGATGGGCGATTACGATGCACAGCGTCGCGCCGGCGTTCAGCAGCCGGTGTTCGACTCCGCCCAGTTCGCCGACCTCGACCTGGACCGCGAAGCCTGGCCGGCCAGCCAGCGCGCCGAGGCCGCCCGCGAAAGAACCCCCCGCCGGCCTGCCGCAGGCGCAGGGCTGACGGCCGCGCGGGCCGTCCCGGTGGTCGGCCCGCGCCACTACAAGAACGCAGGATCAGCCCATGCGCGCAGTCAAGAACCTCTTCGTCCTCTACACCGGCGGCACCATCGGCATGCTGCAGACCTCCGAAGGCCTGGCCCCGGCCAGCGGCTTCGAGGCGCGTATGCGCGAGTGGCTGGCCGGTAGTGGCCGGCAGCCGACCTTCGCCTGGGCCTTCCGGGAAATGCAGCCGCTGCTGGACAGCGCCAACATGCAGCAGGCGAACTGGCTGGCCATGCGCGACGCCATAGTCGACGCGGTGGAGCAGGGCGGCCATGACGGCGTGCTGGTGCTGCATGGCACCGATACCCTGGCCTATACCGCGGCGGCGCTGTCGTTTCTGCTGCTGGGGCTGGATGTGCCGGTGTTGCTGACCGGCTCCATGTTGCCCGCCGGTGCGCCGGGCAGCGATGCCTGGGCCAACCTTGGCGGCGCCCTGGACGTGCTGGAAGGTGGCCAGGCCAGTGGTGTGCAGCTCTACTTCGGCGGCGCGCTGCTGCACGGCGCGCGTGCCACCAAGCTGCATAGCGAAGCCTTCGACGCCTTTACCACGCTGCCGCGTCAGCGTGATGGCCAGCGTGCGGGGCAGGTGCCGCCGGCCCTGGATTACCGCCAGACGCGCCAGACGGTGAAGCTGGCTGTGCAGCCGTTGTTCCCCGGGCTGCAGGCTGAGCAGTTGGAGGCTGTGCTGAACAGCGGTGTGCAGGGGCTGCTGCTGGAGTGCTACGGCAGTGGTACCGGGCCTTCTGACAATGAAGCTTTGCTTGCTGCGCTGGGCGCGGCCCGTAAGCGTGGGGTGCTGCTGGCTGCCATCAGTCAGTGTCCGGCGGGTAGTGTGGTGTTCGATACCTACGCTGCGGGTAGTCGTCTACGCGACACTGGACTGGTGTCTGGTGGTGGTATGACCCGTGAGGCGGCTTTGGGCAAGTTGTTTGCCCTGCTGGGCGCGGGGCTGGATGTGGAAGAGGCTGAGCGTTGGTTTGGCCTGGATCTGTGTGGGGAGCTGGCCGAATAGGTGCTTCCTGGGCCTGATGCCGTTTCTCTCCATGGGAGAAACGGCATTGTTCATAACGAACTCCCCAGCCACGAGGTCCGAACTAGGCGTCCCCCCCACGAGCGTACATCTCTGCAGCCCGCGGGGCTCTCGCGACATCCATGTCGCATGACCTCCTGAGTGCGGGTTTCGCTCGGCCTTCTGAAGGGGCGTTTCGGTGCGCTCGGGTATTTCTCTGGAAGTCCCAAAGCCAGAGCAAGAGCGAGCTTGCTCGCGAACTGGCCGGTGATATCTGCGCACCGGTTCAACGCCGCCCCTCTCCCTAACCCTCGGCTGCGCGCCCCGCCCTGAAGGGAGAGGGAATCGTTGGGCAGACGTTGGTGCTCTGGAGTCAGCCGGCTAGCACAGAGATTGTCGGCTAAAGCCAGGCCTCTTCTCTGTACGGACGGCCCCCTCTCCCGCTTGCGGGAGAGGGTTGGGGAGAGGGCGCTCTTGAGGCCAGCACCAAAAGTCCCCGGCAACTCCTGTTCGCGAGCAAGCTCGCTCCTACGAAAAGCGAAAAGCGCGTCACTCCGGCATTCGCCCCATCCGCTGTTGCAGGCGCGTCAGGAAGCCGATCTCGAAGGCCATCCGCCGCCAGTTGTCCATGTGCTCTATGCGCCCATGGACGAGGCGCGTCCACAGGTAGCCGTCGGCTTCGCCGGCCAGCCAGCTTTCGGCCAGGAGAATGCCTTGGTCGGCGGCTGGCTGCGTGGGAATCGGCCAGGTCAGCGTCAGGCCGGGCTGGCCGTCGGCGGCGGGGATTTCGACGGGATGGGTGTTGCTGGGGAGGACGATCAGGTTGTTGGAATTGGTCATGCTTGGCACTCCGGTGTGATGAGGAGAGCTGCCTCCAATGCTGTCAACCAATGGAGGCAGACCGCGCGGGGTTGACAGACCGGACACCGGAGCCGGCAGACCCGAGGGTCTCCCCGCGCGATCTGCCATGACGCTTGCGGAATTCTCCGCAGACACAGAGGGACCTGCAAAAGCGTTCGCTGCTTTCGCATGCACCTCAAGGCGCAATCGCGCCGGTGTTCAGGCTGTCAAACCCGGTCGCGGATGAGCCGCGACCGGCGCAGCTTAGGAACCGGCCGGTAGCGCAACAAGGGCAGAAACACGCTGCAGGAGAGTATCGGATATTTCCCGCAACGGGCACCGATGCGGAAGAAGGGAAGCAGTGTAGGAAGAAAGAACTACAGCGCCGGGCCCGCAACGACCTTGCGCATGAACACCCGCGCAAACCCGTTCTCCGTGGCCCGGTGCGTTTCGCGGTAGCCCAGCTTCGTGTAAAGGGCGATGTTCTCGGTCATCAACTGGTTGGTGTACAGCTCGATGGCCTGGAAGCCCTGAGCCCGCGCACGTTCCTCGCAGAACGCCAGCAACGCCTTGCCGATGCCCTGGCCCTTGAACGCCGGCGCCACCGCGATGTTCTCCAGCAGCAATGCCGGCCCCTGGGGGCGCAGCACCAGCACGCCGGCGACTTCGCCATCGCGGGTACACACGAACGCATCGGCCTCGGCGATCACCTGCCGGTAGTCGTCGAGCATGGGCGCGGGCTTGCGGCCCATGCGCGGGATATAGGGGCTGTAGGCCTCGTCCACCAGCCGGGCGATGGCGGGTGCGTCGTCGGGAAGGGCCTTGCGGATTTCTGCTGCGTCCATTGTCTGTGCCTGGTCATGGCTGGCGGATAGGGCACTCTAGCGGATTCGCCGTTCCCCGGCTTCCCGCCGGCCATGGGCCGGCGGGGCGGCAGCGCTCGTTCAGCCCAGCCGCAGGCTCAACTCGACGTCTTCGGCGAAGGGCACCGACAGGTAGCCGTTGCCGATATCGCGTACCCGCGCCAGGTACTCCGGGCTGTGGTCGGCGTTGTCGGCGACGATCAGCGCGCCGGGCCGCAGGCGGCTTTCCACCAGGGCGAGGATTTCCGGGTAGAGCGCCTTGGCGCCGTCGAGCAGCAGCAGGTCGATGCGCTGCGGCAAGTCGCGCGCCAGGGTCTGCAGGGCATCGCCCTCGCGGATCTCCACCAGATCGGCCAGGCCTGCGGCATTCAGGTTGGCCTGGGCGCGCAACACCTTGGAGGCCTCGAACTCGCTGCCGATCACGCGGCCGCCGCCGTTGTCGCGCAGGGCCGTGGCGAGATGCAGGGTGGAAATGCCGAAGGAGGTGCCGAACTCGACGATGCTGCGAGCCTGGCAGCTGCGCGCCAGCATGTAGAGCAGCACGCCGGTGGCGCGCGAGACGGGGAGCGGCAGGTCCTTCAGGCGGCCGTAGAGGTCGCGGTACTCGGTCTTGCTGGCCATCAGGCGCGCCAGTTCCTCGCCGGACAGGCCGGTGACGGCGGGGCTTCTGCCCGGCTCGCTGGCATCGGCCTCGGCGAACAGGCGTTCCAGCAGTGGGGCGACGGGGGCGGTGGTGAGGGTGCTCATGCGGGGACTCCGAAGGTTGGTTGAGCGCTCCAGGGCGCCCGACTAGAATGCGACGAATTCGTCAGGTTTCACTATTCGCATTCCCGGAGCACCCCATGAGCGAACGCCGCAGCCCGCGGATTGCCTCGCGCAAGCAGCCGCGCCAGGCCCGCTCGACCGAGCTGGTCGCCGCCATTCTCGACGCCGCTGTTCAGGTTCTGGCGAAGGAGGGCGCGCAGCGCTTCACCACCGCGCGGGTGGCCGAGCGGGCCGGCGTCAGCGTTGGCTCGCTGTACCAGTACTTCCCGAACAAGGCGGCGATCCTGTTCCGCCTGCAGAGCGACGAGTGGCGCCAGACCGGCGAGATGCTGCGCGGCATCCTCGAAGACTCCCGGCAACCGCCCCTGGCGCGCCTGCGCACGCTGGTGCACGCGTTCGTCCGCTCGGAATGCGAGGAAGCGGCAGTCCGCACCGCGCTCAGCGACGCCGCGCCGCTGTACCGCGATGCCCCCGAGGCGCGGGAGGCCAAGGCGGCCGGCGAGTGCATCTTCCAGGCCTTCATGGAGGAGGTGCTGCCCGATGCGTCGAACGAGGCGCGGGCGCTGGCGGTGGACCTGGTCACCACCACGCTCAGCGCGGTGGGCAAGCAGTTCTCCGAAGCGCCGCGCACGGAGGAGGAAATCGAGCGTTATGCCGGGGCGATGGCGGACATGTTCTGCGCCTACTTGCAGGGGCTCGCGGCGGGCTGACGGGGATGTAGGGCGTATAACCGTTCGCGGTTATACGCCGCCATTCCGAGCGGCATGATCAACCGGGCGTCAGATGGGCCCTCCGAACGGCGGATAACGCTTCGCGTTATTCGCCCTACGTATCGCCGTAAGGCACGACGCTGCCGCCGTCGTAGGATGGGTTGAGCGAAGCGATACCCATCGCCACCACCGCATGGGTTTCGCAAGCTCAACCCATCCTACGAAAGCACCTCGGCGCCTAGGATGACGGGGAGGATCGCGGACGGAGTCCTCCTACAGGTTGATGCCGCCGCGGGCAAAAAAATCCCCCGACCACTCGCGCGGCCGGGGGATGAAAACGCCGGCGCAGGGGGTAACGCGCCGGACGCGGTAGGACCTTTTGCCTTACAGCTTGATCAGCACCGATTTCACCTCGGTGTAGTGCTCGATGGCGGCGGCGCCCATTTCGCGGCCCAGGCCGGACATCTTGTAGCCGCCGAAGGGCAGGGCCGGGTCCAGGGCGCTGTGGCAGTTGACCCAGACCGAGCCGGATTTGATCTTCGGGATCATCCGGTGCACCGCGCCCAGGTCGTTGGACCAGATGCTGGCGCCCAGGCCGTAGGGGCTATCGTTGGCCAGGCGGATGGCTTCGTCGAGGTCGTCGAAGGGCATGGCCACCAGCACCGGGCCGAAGATTTCTTCCTGCACCAGCGGGTTCTTCTGGTCCACGTCGACGATCACCGTCGGTTTCACGAAGTAGCCGGGGCCGAACTGTTCGCCGCCGCAGGCGATGGTGGCGCCTTTCTCGCGGCCCAGTTCGATGTAGTTGTGCACGCGCTGCTGCTGGCGGGCGGAGATCAGCGGGCCCATGTCCACGCTCGGGTCCAGGCCGTTGC
This sequence comes from Pseudomonas sp. AAC, assembly GCF_000725445.1. Classification (NCBI taxonomy): domain Bacteria; kingdom Pseudomonadati; phylum Pseudomonadota; class Gammaproteobacteria; order Pseudomonadales; family Pseudomonadaceae; genus Pseudomonas; species Pseudomonas sp. AAC. Next base: position 102,841 of record NZ_KL647100.1, read on the forward strand.
CCAGCTTCATGCCGTTGGCGATGCCGGCGATGTCGGCCACCACGTTGTCGAAGTGCTTGCGCTGCACGTACAGCCGCGAGCCGGCGCAGCACACCTGGCCCTGGTTGAAGAAGATGGCCTGGGCGGCGCCGGCGGCGGCGCTGTTCAGGTCGGCGTCGGCGAGGACGATGGTCGGCGACTTGCCGCCCAGCTCCAGGGTCACGCGGGTCATGTTGTCCATGGCCGCCTTGCCGATTTCCTTGCCCACGGCGGTGGAGCCGGTGAAGGTCAGCTTGTCCACCTGCGGGTGGTGGGTGAGGGCGGCGCCGGCGTTGACGCCGGTGCCGGTGACCACGTTGAACACGCCCACCGGGTAGCCGGCCTCCAGGGCCAGCTCGGCCAGCTTCAGGGCGCTGAGCGGGGTTTCGTCGGCCGGCTTGAGCACCACGCTGCAGCCGGTGGCCAGCGCCGGGCCGAGCTTCCAGCAGGCCAGCAGCAGGGGGAAGTTCCAGGCGACGATGGCGCCGACCACGCCGACGGCCTCGCGGCGGATGAAGCCGTGGAAGTCGTCGTTGGGCATCAGCGGCATGGACACCTCGACGCTGGAGCCTTCGATCTTGGTGGCCCAGCCGGCCATGTAGCGCAGGAAGTCGATGCCCAGCTGCACGTCCATCACGCGCGCCACGGCGGCGCTCTTGCCGTTGTTCAGGCATTCCAGCTCGGCCAGCAGGTCGGCGTCGCGTTCCATCAGGTCGGCGAGCTTCCACAGCAGGTTCTGCCGCTCGCGCGGACGCATGCGGCTCCAGGGCGAATCGTCGAAGGCCTGGCGGGCGGCGCGCACGGCGCGGTCGACGTCGGCGGCGCTGGCGGAGGGCACCTGGCAGAGCACTTCGCCGGTGGCCGGATTGCGCAGGTCCATGAGGGCGCCATCGGCGGCACCGGTCCAATCGGCACCGATGAGCATCTTCGGCGCGCGCTGCAGGAAGGCGCGGGATTCGGGCTTGATGGGCAGGGAAGCGAGCATTGCGGTTGCCTCTTGTTGAGTTGTCCAGGCGGCTATCGCAACCGCTATGCCAAGCCGGTCAATTTAATTCAACCTATTGAATCAAAACGATTTAATCGAAAAAGAGCCGAGCAATTCCGCGCCCCGCTGTCGCAGCTTGCGACAGCCCTGAGACAGCCACCAACGAAACAGCCCGCACGGGGCGGGCTGTTTCGCGAGGCGGGCGCGGCTCAGGCGTGGTGGATTTCGCGGTCCTTGGTTTCCGGGAGGAAGAAGGTGCCGAGGATGGCCGTCATCACCGCGATGACGATGGGGTACCAGAGGCCGTAGTAGATGTCGCCGGTGGCCGCCACCATGGCGAAGGCCACGGTGGGCAGGAAGCCGCCGAACCAGCCGTTGCCGATGTGGTAGGGCAGCGACATGGAGGTGTAGCGGATGCGCGCTGGGAACAGCTCCACCAGCCAGGCGGCGATGGGGCCGTAGACCATGGTCACGTAGATCACCAGCACGGTCAGCAGCAACAGCACCGCCAGGTGGTTGGTCTTGGCCGGGTCGGCCTTCTCGGGGTAGCCGGCGTCCTTGAGCGCGGCGCTCATCTGCGCGGTGAAGGCTTCGGACTGCGCCTTGAAGTCCGCCGCGGGCAGGCTGCCGCCCTCGAAGCTGGCGATGACCTTGTCGCCGATGTGCACCTGGGCCACGGCGCCGGTTTCGGCCTTGACGTTCTCGTAGGGGATGGCCTTCTTCGCCAGCAGGCTCTTGGCCTGGTCGCAGGAGCTGGTGAATCTGGCCTTGCCCACCGGGTCGAACTGGAAGGCGCAGGCGGACGGGTCGGCGACCACGGTGACCGGGTTCTTCTCCTGGGCGGCGAACACCTCGGGGTTACCGAACTCGGTCAGGCCCTTGAAGATCGGGAAGTAGGTCAGGGCCGCGAGGATGCAGCCGGCCATGACGATCTTCTTGCGCCCGATGCGGTCGGACAGGCTGCCGAAGAACACGAAGAAGGGCGTGCCCAGCAGCAGGGAACCGGCGATCAGCAGGTTGGCGGTCTGCGCGTCTATCTTCAGCGTCTGCAGCAGGAAGAACAGCGCGTAGAACTGCCCGGTGTACCAGACCACGGCCTGGCCGGCGGTGCCGCCGAGCAGCGCCATGATCACCACCTTGAGGTTGTCCCAGCGGGCGAAGGATTCGGTCAGCGGCGCCTTGGAGGCCTTGCCTTCTTCCTTCATGCGCTTGAACACCGGCGACTCGGAGAGTTGCAGGCGGATGTACACCGAGATGGCCAGCAGCAGGATGGAGAGCAGGAAGGGGATCCGCCAGCCCCAGTCCTCGAAGGCCTCGTTACCCAGGCCGGTGCGGCAGGCCATGATCACCAGCAGCGAGAGGAACAGGCCGAGGGTGGCGGTGGTCTGGATCCACGAGGTGAAGAAGCCGCGCTTGCCCTTGGGCGCGTGCTCGGCCACGTAGGTCGCCGCGCCGCCGTACTCGCCGCCCAGCGCCAGGCCCTGCAGCAGGCGCAGGCTGATGAGGATGATCGGCGCCGCCACGCCTATGCTGGCGTAGCTGGGCAGCATGCCCACCACGGCGGTGGAGATGCCCATGATGACGATGGTGATGAGGAAGGTGTACTTGCGCCCGACCAGATCGCCCAGGCGGCCGAACACGATGGCGCCGAAGGGGCGCACCGCGAAGCCGGCGGCGAAGGCGAGCAGGGCGAAGATGAAGGCGGTGGTCTCGTTGACCCCGGCGAAGAAGTGCTTGGCGATGATCGCCGCTAGCGAGCCGTAGAGGTAGAAGTCGTACCATTCGAAGACGGTGCCCAGGGAGGAGGCGAAGATGACCTTGCGCTCCTCCCGGGTGATGCCGTTGTGGGGTGTGTTGCCCGCGGTCGGGCTGTAGGTCTGCGCCATGTTCTTCTCCGTCTTGTTCTTGTGATGGGCCGGAGTCCTTAACCACCGTTGCCGCACTCGGGCCATGGGGTTGATGCAGCGGAACACGGATAGTCGAAGCGAGACTGCAGGCAGGCTTCAGGCTGGCCCGGCAAGGCGTGCGGGCCATCTAGAAGCATAAACGCCATCTTCCAGATATCCAGCCGCGGCGGATCGGCTAGAACTAAGGGAGCTGTCTCAGGCTGCAATGCCTGTCGCGAATTGCAACGCCGCGCCGCCCCCGGCTTTGCGCCAAGCCACTGTCGCGCAAGGTGTTTTCGGCGCTGGCACACAATATGTAGAGGCCCGGATGCGCAATCCCGCGGACACAAGCGGGAGACATTCCAAGGAGGCCCGATTTGAAGAGGACGTTCACTCCGTTGCCCGTGTTGCCCGGGTTTGGCGCCCTGGTCGCCACCTGCCTGCTGCTCTGGTTCCTGCCGTTGCTGGGCAACGCCTGGCTGTGGATCGCCGCCGTGCTCATCGTCCTCGGCGCCGCGCGGCCTCAGTGGCGTTCCCCGGCCTGGCCGCTGGCCCTGGGGGCGCTGTGCGGCGCCTGCCTGGCGCTGGCCCTGCACCTGCTGGCCGACCATTTCCAGCTGCGCTACGCCTGGCTCTACAGCAGCGCCGGGCTGCCCGGCTACCTAAAGATGGCCAACCTCTGGGGCGGCGACGAGGGCACCGTGCTGCTGCTGGCGACCTTCTGCACGGGCATCGCTGCCGGCCAGGCGCGCCGGGTCGGCTGGGCCGGGCGCGGCATGGCGCTGGTGGCCGCCTGGTATGTGGCTACCGCGGCCTGGCTCGGACCCTTCTCCGCGACGCCGGCGGACTGGCTGGCGGCGCAGCCCAGCCAGGGCATGAACGCCCACCTGCAGACCTTCTGGATGGCCTTCCACGCGCCCTTGGTGCTGGCCGCCTACGCCTGGGCCCTGGCGCCGGCCGGGGCGGCGCTGGATGCCCTGGGCGGTGGTGGCGAGGCCTACGCCGCCGTGGCCCTGCGCTATGGCCGGCGCGCCTGGCTGGTGCTCAGCGCCGGCATCGGCGCGGGCATGGCCTGGGCCATGGAGGACTTCACCTTTGGCCAGCTGTGGCACTGGGACCCGGTGCAGACCTCGGCCTTCGTGGTCTGGGCGCTGCTCGGCGCGGTGCTGCACGGCGCGCGGCGCTGGCGCCCGGACGGGGCCAACCGGCGCCTGCTGCCGCTGCTCAGCCTGCTGGCGGCGGCCATGGCCTGCGGCGCCCTGGCGGTGACGCGCAGCACGGTGCTGGCCAGCTCGCACCGCTACATAGGCACCACCTCCTTGCTGGCCCACCTGGGCCTGGCGGCGGTGCTGCTGGCCCTGGCCGGCTGGGCGACGCTGCGGGCGCCGCGCACGGCGGGGCGCAAGACGCGTTCGGACTGGACCATGGACCTGGCCATCTATCTGTTCGCCGGCAGCGCGCTATTGGCCCTGGGCGCGTTGCTGCAGGCACACCTCTACGAATGGCTGGGGCTGGAGCGGCCGAGCGACCTCAAGCCGTTCTTCGAGACGCTTACCGCCTGGGCCACCACCGACGAGATGAACGGCCTGCGCCGCGCCTTCGACCAGTGGGACGTGGACGGCTACGGCCTGGTGCGCTGGCTGCTGCCGCTGCTGGGCCTGCTCGGCCTGGTCGGCGGCTACAGCTTCCTGCGCCGCAGCGGCTGGCCGAAGCTGGCGTTGCTGGCGAGCCTGGCGATGGCCGTGGCCATGCTGCTGGTGGGTTGGCACGGCGGCTGGCTGAGCGCCGGCTACAGCGGCCAGGGCATGCTTTCGCAGAACATCGTGGTGGTGCTGCCCTGGCTGGATGCGGCGCTGCTGGGTGGCGCCTTCCTGCTGGCGTCCTGCGCCTTCTGGTGCGTGCTAGCGCTGTGGCGCAGCCGACGCCTGGGCAACCTGCGCTACAGCGGCGGTGTGGCGCTGATCCATGGCGGCGCGGTGGTCGCCCTGGTCGGCGGGCTGGCGGCCACGGCGCTGAACACCTACCTGCAGGTGACCATCCCGCCCGGCGCCTCTTTCGAGCAGTGGCAGGCGCTGGCCAACGGCATGCAGTTGCGGGTGCTGCCCGACAGCACCCGGGCGGACCGCGCCGGCTACCACTCGGTGGCGCGGGTGGAGCTGCGCGAGGGCGGCCGCCAGTTGGAGGGCCATGCGCTGTTCCAGGACAGCCGCGGCAACCCGCCGGCCTACCAGGGCCCGGTGCGCCAGCTGTGCGAGATCCTCGACTACCACTACGCGCGCTTCGCCTCGGACCGCGGCTATGTGCTGCACCCCTTCATCATCCGCGGCTGGCTGGGCGACCTGCAGGTGTGGGTGCCGGCCTCGCCGCGGCTGATGGGGCAGAAGGGCGAGGCCATCGAGAGCCTGGTGGTGATCCGCAGCTACCCGCTGCTGTCCTTCGTCTGGCTGGGGCTGGCCTGCATGCTGCTCGGCGCCTTGCTGTTGCCCGGCGCGGGCGTATCGCGCAAGCGCGTCCATACTGCATCCCAGGCGCGCCTCGGTGGCCTGTCTCAGAGTTAGACAGCAATCGCGAAATTAGACGCGCCAACTTGTCGCAGGGTGGCTCGGAATACCGTCGAAAGCCTGATTCGACGGGGCTTCCAGGGTAGTGGCACACAACCTGCTAAACAGCTGGAGAGCTAGACGGAACCAGCTGTTCGCCCAGCGGTGGGCACAGAACAATTTCAACAAGAAACACCGAGGAGGCCTGATCTTGAAGATGACACGACTTCGGCACTACCTGGGCGCCGGAGCCCTGGCCACGCTGGCCATGGCGCTACAGCAACCGGCCCATGCCGCCGATGGCCAGACCATCATCAACGCCAAGTGCATGGCGTGCCACACCCCTGAGGGCAACAATTCCCTGAGCCGCATCAGCCACCAGCGCAAGACGCCGGAGGGCTGGCTGATGAGCATCGCGCGGATGCAGGTGATGTACGGCCTGAAGATCAGCGACGAGGATCGCCGCGCGGTGGTCAAGTTCCTCGCCGACAAGCAGGGCCTGGCGCCCAGCGAGACCGACGGCGTGCGCTACGCCCTGGAGCGCCGGTTGAACACCGTCGAGCACTTCGATAGCAACTTCGAGCAGATGTGCGCCCGCTGCCACTCGGCCGCGCGCATCGCCCTGCAGCGCCGCCCGGCGGCGGAATGGGAGAAGCTGGTGAACTTCCACCTGGGCCGCTGGCCGTCGCTGGAATACCAGGCGCTGTCCCGCGACCGCGACTGGTTCGACCTGGCGAAGAAGGAGATGGTCCCCGAGCTGGCCAAGCGCTACCCGCTGGACAGCAAGGCCTGGAGCGACTGGCAGAAGAACCGGCCCAAGGCCGAGTCCCTGGCCGGCGAGTGGAGCTTCGCCGGGCACATGCCGGGCAAGGGCGACGTGGCCGGCACCATGAGCGTTTCCGGCGGCGCGGACGACCAGTTCAAGGTCAGCGTCAAGGGCCAATACGCCGACGGCACGCCGTTCGACGGCGAGGGCAGCGCGGTGCTGTACAACGGCTACGAGTGGCGCGGCAACGTGAAGGTCGGCGACGTGACCCTGCGCCAGGTGTTCGCGGCGCTCAAGGGCCAGATGCAGGGCCGCATGTTCGACAAGGCCCATGACGAGCGCGGGCTGGACTTCGTCGCCGCGCAGAAGGGCACCAGCCACGTGCTGGGCGTGCAGCCGGCGTTCCTCAAGGCCGGCAGCGAGGCCGAGGTCAGCGTCATCGGCAGCGGCCTGAAGGGCAAGCCGTCGTTCGGCAAGGGCGTGGAGGTGGTCTCCGTGGTGTCGGAAACCCCCGAGCGTGTGACCGTGAAGGTCAAGGCCGATGCCTCGGCCGCAGCGGGCGAGCGTGAAGTCAGCGTCGGCAGCGCCAAGGGCGGCAGCCTGGCGGTCTACCAGGACATAGCCGAGGTCAAGGTGGTGCCGGAGTTCTCCGTCTCGCGCATCGGCGGCAACGGCGGTTCCACGCCCAAGGTGCAGGGCAGCTTCGACGCCGAGGCCTGGGGCAAGGGCGCCGACGGCAAGCCGTTCCGCATCGGCGTGTTCCCGGCCAAGTGGTCGGTGGAGCCCTTCGACGACCGCGCCAAGGAAGACCAGGACGTCAAGTTCGCCGGTGTGATGGACGCCGACACCGGCATCTTCACCCCGGGCGACGCCGGCCCCAACCCCGAGCGCAAGATGATGACCAACAACGCCGGCAACCTGAAGGTGATCGCCGCCGTGGACGACGCCGGCAAGACGCACCAGGGCGAAGGCCACATGATCGTCACCGTGCAGCGCTGGAACAACCCGCCCATTCCGTGATCCGGGGTGGGATGAACTGAACGCATGAACCCCCGCCCGCGGGCGGGGCGTACCAAGCAAGTTCCGGGAGGTCGCCATGGGCGCCATCTTGAATCTGGTCGAACGCAACCTGCACGAAGTGCGGGTGGACGCCGACCGCCTGTTGTTCCACATCCCCAGTTCCTCGCTGTTCGCCAGCGACGAGCTGACCGGCGGGATCATCGATGCCCTGCGCGGGCACGCCTGCTCGCCGGAAGAGCTTTCGCAGCGCCTGGCCGGGCGCTTCGAGGCCAACGAGATCGACGAGACCCTGCGCGAGCTGATCGCGCTGGAGCTGGTCAGCGACGGCTCGCCGCTGACGCCTGAAATTGGCATCAAGAAAGTTGACCGCACGGCGCTCAACACCGTGGTGCTGAACGTCAACACCGGCTGCAACCTCAGCTGCACCTACTGCTACAAGGAAGACCTGGACAAGCCCTCGGCCGGCAAGAAGATGGGCGCGGAAACCGCCGAAGCCTCGGTGGAGATGCTGCTCAAGGAATCGCCCGACGAGAAGCGCTACACCGTGGTGTTCTTCGGCGGCGAGCCGCTGTCCAACCGGCCGCTGATCGAGCACATGGTGGCCTACTGCGAGCGCCGCTTCGGCGAGTTGGGCAAGCAGGTGGAGTTCGTCATGACCACCAACGCCACGCTGCTCACCGAGGAGATCGTCGACTGGCTCAACGCCCACCGCTTCGGTCTTTCCGTCAGCATCGACGGGCCGAAGACGGTGCACGACCGCAACCGCATCACCGTGGGCGGGCAGGGCACCTATGACGTGGTGCGGCGCAAGGCCGACATGCTGCTGTCGCGCTACACCAGCCGCCCGGTGGGCGCGCGGGTGACCCTGACCACCGGCGTCACCGACGTCGAGACCATCTGGAACCACCTGTTCAACGAGATGGGCTTCGCCGAGGTCGGCTTCGCCCCGGTGACCTCCGGCGACATCAGCAGCTACAACCTCACCACCGACGAGTTGCAGCAGGTGTTCGCCAACATGAAGGCCCTGGGCCGCCGCTACCTGGCGGAGGCGCTGGAGGGGCGCAACATCGGCTTCTCCAACCTGCACCAGCTGATCACCGACATCCACGAGGGGCAGAAGAAGGCCCTGCCGTGCGGCGCCGGGCTGAAGATGCTGGCGGTGGACCACAAGGGCGAGCTGAACCTGTGCCACCGCTTCACCGGCTCGTCGCTGCCGACCTTCGGCAACGTGCATAACGGGGTGAAGCAGGCCGAGCTGAACGAGTTCCTCTCCCAGCGCCTGGACCGCACCGACACCGGCTGCGCCAGCTGCCGCATCCGCAACCTGTGTTCCGGCGGCTGCTACCACGAGAGCTACGCGCGCTACGGCGACCCGGCGCACCCCACCTACCACTACTGCGAACTGATGAGGGACTGGGTGGACTTCGGCATCGAGGTCTACAGCCGGATCATGGCTTCGAACCCCAGCTTCATCGACCGCCACATCACTCCGCGGAAGGCGCACTGACATGAAACATCTCAAAGCGATCAACAACAAGGCGCAGCAGCTGGAGCAGGCCGCCGCCGAGGACCGCATCGAGGACGTGGTGGCGATGAACTCGGTCGCCGGCTGCGCCTCCACCACCGACCCGGGCTGGGAGATCGACGTGTTCGGCGGGGTTTCCTCGCTGTGCCAGCCGATGGAGGCCGACCTCTACGGCTGCTCCGACCCCTGCTGGTGGCCGGCCCAGGTGCCGGACATGATGAGCACCTACCCCGACTGGAACAAGGACGCGCAGGCCTCCGCGGAGAACTGGCGCAACCTCGGCACCGTATTCCCGGACGACAAATGAGCGGACAGAAGAACAAGAGGAAGCACTGCATGTCCAGAAAAGCATTCGCCGCCGTCCTCGGTGGCCTCTCGCTGGCCTGCGCGCTGCACGCCGCAGCCGCCGCCAACGAGGACAAGGCCCTGGAAAGTGGCCACGAGTACCTGGTGTCCACCAACTACCCGAACAACCTGCACGTCATCGACATGCAGACCGACAAGCTCTACAAGACCTGCACCATTCCCGGCGCCTATGGCCCGGGCATGATCCAGCTGTCGCCCGACCGCAAGATCGCCTACGTGCTGAGCAACCACTACGCGGACATCTACGGCCTGCAGCTGGACGACTGCAAGCCGGTGTTCCACGCCACCATCGCGCAGAAGCCGGGCGAGAACGCGCGCTCGATGTTCTCCATGACCGTCAGCCACGACGGCAAGGAGGTCTATGCCATCGCCAACCCGACGCTGATCCTCGCCGAACACTACGAGGTGCAGCAGCCGCGCCTGCAGGTCTACGCCGCCGACGGCGGCATGGACGCCAAGCCGATCCGCACCTTCCCGGCGCCGCGCCAGTTGACCATCATGCAGACCGGCGACGACGGCACCCTGTACGTGGCCGGCCCGGACATCTACAAGGTGGACGTGAAGACCGGCAAGTTCGACGTGCTGATCCCCAGCCGCAACTGGAAGCGCCCGAACTACTCGCCGCCGGACGTGCTCTACGTGTGGAACCAGCAGACCTACCCGCGCGACTTCTCGCTGCTGTACACCACCGCTAAGTTCAAGGACGCCAAGCAGGACCCGGCCACCGCCGACTACCTGTACGGCTTCTTCAACATCGACCTGGCCACCGGCAAGACCGAGACCGTGGACTTCGGCCCGGTCACCGAGGTGTACTTCAGCGGCATCCGCTCGCCGAAGGACCGCAACGTGATCTACGGCGTGCTCAACCGCCTGGTCAAGTACGACATCAAGGCGCAGAAGGTGGAGAAGGCGGCCAACCTCGACCACTCCTACTACTGCCTGAGCGCCAACAAGGCCGGCACCAAGCTGTACCTGACCGGCACCCTGAACGACGTGGCGATCTTCGACGCCGACAGCCTGGAGCGCATCGGCGACCTGAAGCTGCCCGGCGGCGACATGGCGATCACCACCAGCCAGGCCTTCATCCGCTGAAAACGCCGGGCGCCGCCTGCTGGCGGCGTCCGGTCGGGCTTTTTTTCAGGCGCCGGGGTCGACGACTTCCGGCTCCGCTTCCTCCGCGCTCAGGTAGCGTTGTGCGCCGCAATGGCTGCAGCGCTGATGAAGCATCAGCACCTCGCCCACGCGGGTGGGCACGCCCTCGCTCCAGCGGCAGCCCAGGAAAAAGCAACGTAATCGCATGAGACCTCCCGTCGGGAATGGCTCCCGAGCGCAGAACAGGCAGCGTGGGTTCGGATCGTCCCGGCTTGTTCTTGTCTGGCGACGGTCGCGGCCAGCATCCGCCCGGCGCTCTAGAATGGGCAATCTAATCGCCGCAGGGCCCGCGGGACGGGGCTGCGCGGCCTTGTCGCTCCAACTGGCGTCACCTTTTCGGTCGATTGACCCGCCGGGGCATATCCCTAGCATCCGGGGTGGCGGCGGTTCCGCACCCGGTGCGGACGCCAGGTTTCGAACGATGGGGGCCACGAGGGCCCGGGGTGAAGCAATGAGCAAGAACAAGAACGGCCGCGCGCTGGTGACCGGCGCCTCCGCCGGCATAGGCGCGGCCTACGCCCAGCGCCTGGCGTCGCGGGGCCACGACCTGCTGCTGGTGGCCCGCGACCGCGAGCGCCTGATGGCCCTGGCCGCCTGCCTGCAGGCCGAGTACGGGGTGGACGTCGACATCCTGCCGGCGGACCTGACCGAGCCGAAGGAGCGCGCCCGGGTGGAAGCCCGCCTGGCCACGGACGCCGACATCGACATGCTGGTGAACAATGCCGGGATGGCGGTCAAGGGCAGCATGGTGGAGGCGGGGCTGGACCAACTGGAACAGATGATCACCCTCAACGTGCTGGCCTCGGCGCGCCTGGCCGGCTGCGCGGCCAAGGCCTTCGCCGCGAAGGGGCGGGGCACCATCGTCAACCTCACCTCGATCCTGGCCCTGGCGCCGGAACAGTTCAACGGGGTGTACAGCGGCACCAAGGCCTTCCTGCTCAACCTGAGCATCTCCATGCAGCAGGAACTGGCGCCCCTGGGCGTGCGCGTGCAGGCGGTGCTGCCGGGCGCAACTCGCACGGAAATCTGGGACCGCTCGGGCACCGACGTGCCGGAAGACATCCTCATGGAAGTCGGCCACATGGTCGACGCCGCCCTGGCCGGCCTGGCCCAGGGCGAGGTCATCACCATCCCGGCCTTACTCGACATGCAGGACTTCGAAGCCTACACCCGCGCCCGGCAGAACCTGGCGCCGCTGCTCTCCGGGCGCTTCCCGGCGGAGCGGTATGGGGTGCGGGTGGATTGAGCCGGGGCATTCCGGAGCGCGCGGCTTTTCGTAGGAGCGAGGGGGACGCCTAGTTCTTGCTCGCGAACGGTGTTTTGCCTGGGGTTGCGGGTGCCGGAGCTGAGAGCGCCCTCTCCCTAACCCTCGGCTGCGCGCCCCGCCCTGAAGGGAGAGGGGACCGTTCGGAGTGCGCTGATATTTCTGTGTTAGCCGGCTTGTACCGAGTTGCCGGCTGGCACCAAATCCTTTCTCGGCACGGACAAGCCCCCTCTCCCTTCAGGGAGAGGGCTGGGGAGAGGGAGCGGAGTCAACCCGATGCGCCGACATCGCCGGCGAATTCCCCTGTAGGAGCGCGCCCTGCGCGCGAAATCGCGGGCAGGGCCCGCTCCTACACCGGCCGAGAATACCGCGCGTCCCCGTAGGAGCGGACCTTGTCCGCGATAGCCGGACATATCGGCGCGATTCGCGGATGAGATCCGCTCCTACAGTTCGCCCGCAATATCGCGCTTGAGATAACGCCGGGTGCTTTCCAGAATGCGCCCGGACAACGCCGGATCGGCCACGCTGCGCGACAGCAGCAGTGCACCGACCAGCGTCGCCAGGGTCGCCACCGCCTGGTCCGGATCATGGCCCTCGGGCAGAACCTTCTCCAGGCGCTCCAGGCGCTGGACAAGGGCCAGGTCGGTAGTCGGGCTGGGCTTGCCGCGGGCGCCCAGCTCGGCGCTCAGGGTGGGGAAGGGGCAGCCGCGCTCGGGGTGGTCGCGGTGCTGCTCGGAGAGGTAGTCGTCGATGAAGTTCGCCAGCGCGTCCGGGCCGCCGAAGGTCCTGCCGGCCACTTCGGCGAGCTGCTCTGAAGCCGCCTGCAGGGCGATTTCCACCAGCTCTTCCTTGGACTTGAAGTGCGCATAGAAGCCGCCATGGGTCAGTCCCAGGGCCTTCATCAGCGTCTGCAGGCCGGTGGCTTCCACGCCCTCGCTGCGGAAACGCCGCGAGGCTTCGTCGATGATGCGCTGGCGCGTCTGGGCCTTGTGGTCTTCGGGGTAGCGCATGGACGTGTTCCCGGGCTGAATGACATGTCGGTCGTCATTCTAACCCCTAGGACCGATCCTGCGTCGTAGGACTTCAGACCAGGCTGTCGGGATCGCCGACGAACATGCTGATGCGCGAGCGCAGCCAGCGTTCGGCCGGGTCGTTGTCCTGGGCGCCGCGCCAGACCAGCGACAGCTCCGCCGGGCGCGGGGTGAAGGGCGGGTCCTCGGCGCGCAGGCCGCCGGCGGCGGTCAGCGCCAGGGCCGCGTAGTCCGGGACGGTGGCGATCAGGTCGGTGCCGGCGAGCAGCGCCCCCAGGCCGTTGAACTGCGGCACCGCCAGCACCACCTGGCGCTTGCGCTCGAGGGTCGCCAGCTGTTCGTCGACGAAGCCTTCCAGGTCGCCGGCGTAGGACACCATGGCGTGGGGCCGGGTGCAGTAGTCGTCCAGGCTCAGCGGGCCGGGCACCGAGTCGGCGCGCAGCACCTTCCATTTGCTGCGGCGCAGGGTCTTGCGCTTGGCATTGGCCGGCAGCTCGTCGGTGTAGCTGACGCCCGCGGAAATCTCGCCGGAGGCCAGCAGCTGCGGCATCAGCAGGTAGTTGGCGCGGCGCACCACCAGGACGATGCCCGGCGCCTCGGAGCGCAACCGGCGCAGCAGCGCCGGCAGCAGGCCGAACTCGACGTCGTCGGAAAGGCCGATGCGGAACACCGACTTGCTGGTGGCCGGGTCGAAGTCGGCGGCGCGACTCAGCGCGGTGGAAATGGAGTCCAGCGCCGGCGACAGGTGGCCGAAGATCTCCTGGGCCCGCGCGGTAGGCTCCATGCTGCGGCCGGTGCGGACGAACAGCGGGTCGTCGAACAGGTTGCGCAGGCGCGCCAGGGCCGCGCTGATCGCCGGCTGGCCGAGGAACAGCTTCTCGGCGGCGCGGGTCACGCTGCGCTCGTGCATCAGCGTTTCGAAGACGATCAACAGGTTGAGGTCAACCTTGCGGAGGTCGTTGCGGTTCATGGGGGCTCCCTGACGATGGGGGAAAAGTGAAGCGCGGCGCGTCTGGCGTCAAGGTCTGACGGATAAGTCCTTGATCATTTTCCGCATTCTTCCTTAGCAAGACGCTTCATTGCCGTTATCCTTCCCTACTGCGCAGCCGTATTTTTCGGGCGTTGCCTGGCGCTCCGGCCTGCGCGATCGATATGCCTGCGGAATCATCGGCATTTATGTCGACTATCGATAGCGGTGGGTAGCAAGCACAAGAAAGCCCGGATAGAGTCCGTGGCTATAAAGCATCAAAGGCGAGGTATGTGATGTCCCGCATGATCCGATTCCACCAGTTCGGTGATGCCTCGGTACTCAAACTCGAGGAAGTCCCGACCCCACGGCCGGGGCCGGATGAAGTCCTGATCCGCACCCAGGCGCTGGGCGTGAGCTGGCGCGACGTGCTCTGGCGGCAGAACCTGGCGCCCGACCAGGCCCAGCTGCCCGCCGGGATCGGCTACGAACTGGCCGGCGTGGTCGAGGCGGTGGGCGTGAACGTCACCGATCTTGCGCCCGGCATGGCCGTGGCCAGCTTCCCGGCCGACTCGCCGAACCAGTACCCGGCCTGGGGCGATTACGTGGTGATGCCGCGCACCTCGCTGACGCGCTACCCGGACAACCTCACCCCCGTCGAGGCCGCGGTGCACTACACCGGCCTGCTGTACGCCTACTTCGCCCTGGTCGAGCTGGCCGGGCTGCAGCCGGGCCAGCACGTGCTGATCACCGAGGCCGGGCACTGCCTGGCGCCGCAGTCGATCCAGCTGGCCAAGGCCCTGGGCGCCAAGGTGATCGCCACCACCAGCCACGAGAACACCCGCGACTTCATCCGCAGCCTGGGCGCCGACAAGGTGATCTACACCGAGGAGCAGGACCTGGTGCTGGAGGTCGAGCGCTTCACCGACGGCAAGGGCGTGGAAGTGGTCCTGGACCAGTGCGCCGGCCCGCAGATGAAGCTGCTGGGCGACGTCGCCGCGCCGCGCGGCAAGCTGATCCTCTACGGCATCAACGGCGGCAACGACGCCACCTTCCCGGCCTGCGCGGCCTTCAAGAAGCACCTGCAGTTCTACCGCCACTGCGTGCTGGACTTCACCGGCCAGCCGGAAATCGGCCTGACGCGCAACGACGAGGCGGTGCAGCGGGCGTTGCAGGCGATCAACCAGATGACCGCCGACCAGTTGCTCAAGCCGAGCATCGACAAGGTCTTCGACTTCGCCAAGTTCCGCGAGGCCAGCAACTACATGGAAAGCTGCCCCGGCGGCGGCCGGGTGGTGATGAAGGTCGCCGACTGACCTACCTGCCCGCGCAATGCCAGAAGCCACTCTCCGGAGTGGCTTCGGTGTTTCTGCGTCCCCGTTTTTCGTAGGAGCGCCAAACCTGTAGGAGCGGGCCCTGCCCGCGATTCGCGCGCAGGGCGCGCTCCTACAAGGGGCACGGCGCGAGGCAGCCCATACAAGCGGATCTTATCCGCGAATCGCGCCGGGATGTCCGGCTATCGTAGACAAGGGCCGCTCCTGCAAGGAATGGCGTGGGTGGGCCGCATCCACCGCAGGATCGGGCAAGCCTGCGCAGGACCGGGCAAGCCACTGGGCGGGGTTTTCCCGTATCGTCGCGGCATTCGGCCAGGGAAGCGCCTAGGCTGAATCCATTCCCCACGGAGCGGCCTTGGCTCCGGACTTCCACATCACCCGAACAAAGAGGTGAGCGCCTGATGATCAAGCTGAAACTCAACGGCAAGGACCACGAATTCGACGCGCCCGGGGAAATGCCCCTGCTCTGGGCGCTGCGCGACGTCGCCTTGCTCACCGGCACCAAGTATGGCTGCGGCATGGCCCTGTGCGGGGCCTGCACCGTGCACGTCGACGGCCAGCCCACGCGCTCCTGCGTGACGCCCCTGGCGGCGGTGGCCGGCAAGCAGGTCACCACCATCGAGGCGGTGGCCGAGCAGGCCGCCGGCAAGGCGGTGCAGGAGGCCTGGCGCAAGCTGGACGTGGTGCAGTGCGGCTACTGCCAGTCCGGCCAGATCATGTCGGCCACGGCGCTGCTGGCCGGCAACAAGAGCCCCAGCGACGCCGACATAGACGCGGCCATGAGCGGCAACATCTGCCGCTGCGCCACCTACGTACGCATTCGCGCGGCCATCCACGAAGCCGCGCAGAACCTGGCCTGAGGAGGCGCGACATGGCAGACCTGCAGCAACGAGCCAGCCGTGAGCCGGAAGATGCCGGCGACGGCATCCTCAACGTCAGCCGCCGGCATTTCCTGCGCGGCGCCGGCGGCCTGGCCCTGGGCATCTACTTCGCGCCGCTGCTGGGACGCTTCGGCGACCCGCAGGCCGCCGCGGCCAAGGCCTTCGAGCCCAACGCCTTCGTGCGCATCGCCCCCGACGGCACGGTGACGGTGATCGCCAAGCACGTGGAAATGGGGCAGGGCAGCTACACCGGCCTGGCCACCCTGCTGGCCGAGGAACTGGACGCCGACTGGAGCAAGGTCCGCGTCGAAGGCGCCCCGGCCGACGCCAAGCGCTACGCCAACCTGGCCTTCGGCACCCTGCAGGGCACCGGCGGCAGCAGTGCCATGGCCAACTCCTTCGAGCAGATGCGCAAGGCCGGGGCCACGGCCCGGGCCATGCTGGTGGCCGCGGCGGCGCAGCAGTGGAAGGTGCCGGCCGAGCAGATCGAGGTGCACGATGGCGTGGTCGAGCACAAGGCTTCCGGGCACAAGGCCGGGTTCGGCCAACTGGCCGAGGCGGCGGCCAAACAGCCGGTGCCGGCGGAGGTGAAGCTCAAGGCGCCGGAGGACTTCAAGCTGATCGGCCAGGTGAAGCTGCCGCGCAAGGACAGCCAGGACAAGACCGACGGCCAGGCACGCTTCACCCAGGACGTGCACCTGCCGGACATGCTGGTGGCCGTGGTGGCGCACCCGCCGCGCTTCGGCGGGGTGCCGAAAAAGGTCGACGACAGCAAGGCCAAGGCCGTGCCCGGCGTGGTGGCGGTGGTGCAGTTCCCGGGCAGCGACTCGCGCTTCGCCGGCGTCGCCGTGCTGGCGAAGAACACCTGGGCCGCGCGCCAGGGGCGTGACGCCCTGCAGGTGGAATGGGACGAGAGCAACGCCTTCCGCATGGGCAGCGCCGAAATCTTCGCCAGGTACCAGGAACTGGCGGCCAAGCCCGGCGTGGTGGCGCGCAACGAGGGCGACATCGCCAAGGCGCTGGACAAGCCGGCCAAGCTGATCGAGGCGCAGTACCAGTTCCCGTTCCTGGCCCATGCCTCCATGGAGCCGCTGAACTGCGTGGTCAAGCTCTCCGACGGCGCCTGCGAGATCTGGAACGGCGAGCAGTGGCAGACCGGCGACCAGATGGCGGTCGGGCAGTTGCTGGGCATCGCCCCGGAGAAGGTCTCGATCACCCAGCTGTATGCCGGCGGCAGCTTCGGCCGCCGCGCCAACCCGCACTCGGACTACGTGCTGGAGGCCGTCTCGATCGCCAAGGCGGCCCGCGAGCACGGCCACAAGGGGCCGGTGAAGATGGTCTGGACCCGCGAGGACGACACCCGCGGCGGCTACTACCGCCCGGCCTTCCTGCACAGCGCGCGCCTGGCGCTGGACGGCCAGGGCAACCTGGTGGGCTGGGAGCAGCATCTGGTGGGGCAGTCGTTCATCGTCGGCACGCCCTTCGAGAAGGTGATGGTCAAGGACGGCATCGACAAGGTGGCGGTGGAGGGCGCGGCGGACCTGCCCTATGCGGTGCCCAACCTGCGCGTGGAGCAGACCCTGGTGCCGGAGATCAAGGTGCCGACGCAGTGGTGGCGCTCGGTGGGCCACACCCACACGGCCTATTCCACCGAAACGCTGATCGACGAAGCCGCGGTGGCCGCCGGCAAGGACCCCTACGAATTCCGCCGCGCCCTGCTGGAGAAACACCCGCGGCACCTGGGCGTGCTCGACCTGGTGGCCGACAAGGCCGGCTGGAAGCAGCCGCTGAAGGCCGGCGGGGAAGGCGAGAAGCGCGGCCGCGGGATCGCCGTGCACGAGTCCTTCGGCAGCTTCGTGGCGCAGGTGGTGGAAGTCACGGTGAAGGCCGACAAGAGCTTCCGCATCGACCGCGTGGTCTGCGCCGTGGACTGCGGCCTGGCGATCAACCCGGACGTGATCCGCGCGCAGATGGAAGGCGGCATCGGCTACGGCCTGGCCATGGCCCTGCACAGCGCCATCACCCTCAAGGAGGGCGTGGTCGAGCAGTCCAACTTCCACGACTTCCAGGTGTTGCGGATCAACGAGATGCCGGCGGTGGAGGTGCACATAGTGCCGTCCAGCGAGGCGCCCACCGGCGTCGGCGAACCCGGCGTGCCGCCGGCGGCGCCGGCCCTGGCCAATGCCCTGGCGGCGGCCACCGGCAAGCGCATCCGCAACCTGCCGATCGGCAACCAGCTGCAGGCCTGAGGCCGGTGGTGAGGGCGGCCCGTTGCCTCGTGCAGCGGGCCGTTGCCTTTTCCGCGGCCGGCACCCGATATTTCCGGCGCGGCCGCGCCAAGGCAGGTATCCTTGTCGGCAGGCGTCCGCCCGGATGCCCCTTTCTACTGGAGCTGTGACATGACCCGCGACAAGCAACTCTTCCCCGACGACGAGATCGGTGACGCCCTGTGGGCCCTGCAGGAAGATGGCGAGGACCTTTCGTTCGAGCGTGAGGTGGAATTCGCCGTGATCTTCCCGGAAGAGCAGGCGGCGCTGGATTTCGCCATCCTCCTGCTGCAGAACGGCCAGAAGGTGGCCTATTCCGAATACGACGGCGACCCGGCCAACCCCTGGCAGGTCCTGGCCTACCCGGTGATGGGGCCGACCCACGAGAGCATCAGCGGCTACGAGGAACTGCTGGCCGAGCATTCCGAACCGCTGGGCGGCAAGACCGACGGCTGGTCGGCGCTCTGAGGCGGGATGTGGTGGAAAAAGCCGGGGCAGGTCCCCGGTTTTTTTCTGGGCGCAAGTTCATCATTCACCTGTAGGAGCAGGCCCTGCCTGCGATTTCGCGCGCAGGGCGCGCTCCTACAGGGGATGGCGAGGGTGGGGCGGCGTAGGTGCGGATCTCATCCGCGAATCGCGCCGGGATGTCCGGTTATCGCGGACAAGGTCCGCTCCTACAGGTCGACGCTGAGCTTCCCGTTCGCGCCGAACGGCTCCCTCTCCCTCTGGGAGAGGGCTGGGGTGAGGGAACGGAATCCCCTCGAACCCCAGCGGCCCCGGCCAACACCGTCGATTGCCCGCCTCAGGATTTCAACTCCTCCAGCTCCCGATACAACTCCAGCGCCTGCGGGTTGGCCAGGGCGTCGGTGTTCTTCACCGGCCTGCCGTGCACCACGTTGCGTACCGCCAGCTCGACTATCTTGCCGCTGAGGGTGCGGGGGATGTCGGCCACCGCGATGATCTTCGCCGGCACGTGGCGCGGGGTGGTGTTGGCGCGGATGGTCTGGCGGATTTTCTCCTCTAGCGACTCGTCCAGCTGCACGCCTTCGCGCAGGCGCACGAACAGCACCACGCGCACGTCGCCTTGCCAGTCCTGGCCGATGGCGATGGATTCCAGCACCTCGTCGACCTTTTCCACCTGGCGGTAGATTTCCGCCGTGCCGATGCGCACGCCGCCGGGGTTGAGCACGGCGTCGGAGCGGCCGTGGATCACCAGGCCGCCGTGGGCGGTTTCCTCGGCGTAGTCGCCGTGGGCCCAGATGCCGGGGAAGGTGGCGAAGTAGGCGTCGTGGAATTTCTCGCCCTGCGGATCGTTCCAGAAACCCACCGGGATCGACGGGAAATGCCGGGTGCAGACCAGCTCGCCCTTGCCGCTGCGCAGGCGCCTGCCGTCGTCGTCCCAGACTTCCACCGCCATGCCCAGGCCCTTGCATTGCAGCTCGCCGCGCCACACCGGCGCCGTGGGGTTGCCCAGGGCGAAGCAGGAGACGATGTCGGTGCCGCCGGAGATGGACGACAGGCACAGGTCGGCCTTGATGTCGCGGTAGACGTAGTCGAAGCTCTCGTGGGCCAGCGGCGAGCCGGTGGAGAGCAGCGTCTGCAGGCTGTCCAGGCTATGCGTCTGCGCCGGGCGCACGCCGGCCTTCTCCAGCGCGGCGATGTACTTGGCGCTGGTGCCGAAGACCTTGATGGCCTCGGCGTCGACCAGGTCCATCAGCCGTTCCGGGCCGGGGTGGAAGGGCGAGCCGTCGTAGAGCACCAGGCTGGCGCCCACCGCCAGGCCCGAGACCAGCCAGTTCCACATCATCCAGCCGCAGGTGGTGTAGTAGAACAGCACGTCGCCGGAGTGCAGGTCGGTGTGCAGCGCGTGCTCCTTGAGGTGCTGCAGCAGCACGCCGCCGGTGGAGTGGACGATGCACTTGGGCACGCCGGTGGTGCCGCTGGAATAGAGGATGTACAGCGGATGGGCGAAGGGCACCGGGGTGAATTCGGGTTCGCCGCCGCTCTGGTAGAAGTCGTTCCACAGGGTAGTTAGAGCAACTGACTTGTAATCAGTTGGGCGAGCCTCTGGCCGCGCGTAGGGCACCACCACCAGTTGCTGCAGCGATGGCAGCTTTTCCAGTATCTCGTTGAGCTTGCCGGTCAGGTCCAGCACCTTGCCGGCGTAGCGGTAGCCGGCGCAGGCGATCAGCACCTTGGGCTCGATCTGGCCGAAGCGGTCGATCACCCCCTGGGTGCCGAAGTCCGGCGAGCAGCTCGACCAGGTGGCGCCCAGGCTGGTGGCGGCGAGCATGCCCACCAGGGTCTGCCAGGTATTGGGCATGAAGGCCGCCACGCGGTCGCCCACGCCCACCCCGGCAGCGCGCAGGCTGCGTTGCAGGCCGGCGACCTGGGCGGCCAGCTCGGCATGGCTGAGGCTTTCGCGGCTGCCGTCTTCGCCTATGGCCACCACTGCCGTGGCCTCGTCGCGGCGGCGCAGCAGGTGTTCGGCGAAGTTCAGGGTGGCGCCGGGGAACCAGCGCGCGTCGGGCATCCGCGGGCCTTCCTCCAGCACCGTGCGCGGCGGGTTGTGGAAGCGTACGTCGAAGCTGTCGACGATGGCCTGCCAGAAGGCCTCGCGGTGCTCGATGCTCCAGGCGTGCAGGGCGGGGTAGTCGGCTAGCGCCAGGCCATGGCGCTGGTTGACCTGCCGGCGAAAGGCGTCCATCCGGCTGGCGGCGATGCGTTCGGCGGAAGGGGTCCACAAGGGCTTCATAGGGGCGTCCGTCCATCCACTGCTTGTCCTGTCAGTGTGGCACGGGATTGCGACGTCTTCCGCCCAGCGACGATCCGGCGCTGGCCCCCGCCGGCTGGCGGCGGGGGCGGACGCTCACTGGGCGACCCAGCCGCCGTCCATGTTCCAGGCGGCGCCGCGCACCTGGGCGGCGGCCTCGCTGCAGAGGAACAGCGCCAGCTCGCCCAGTTGTTCGGGGGTGACGAACTCCAGGGACGGCTGCTTTTCCGCCAGCAGGTCGTGGCGCGCCTGCTCGGGGCTGGCGCCCTCGGCTATGCGCGCGTCTATCTGCTTCTGCACCAGCGGCGTCAGCACCCAGCCGGGGCAGATGGCGTTGCAGGTGATGGGCGTGGTGGCGGTTTCCAGGGCGACACTCTTGGTCAGGCCGATCACCCCGTGCTTGGCGGCGACGTAGGCGCTCTTGCCGGCGGAGGCCACCAGGCCGTGGGTGGAGGCGACGTTGACGATGCGCCCCCAGTTGCGCCGGCGCATGCCCGGCAGCGCCAGGCGCGTGCTGTGGAACACCGCGGAGAGGTTGATGGCGATGATCGCGTTCCAGCGCTCCACCGGGAAGTCTTCCACGGCGTCCACGTGCTGGATGCCGGCGTTGTTGACCAGGATGTCCAGCGCGCCGAACTCGCGCTCGACGTAGGCGATCATCTCGGCGATCTGCGCCGGCTCGGCCATGTCCGCCGGGTGGTGGCCGATCCGCGTGCCGTGGCGGCCCAACTCGGTCAGGGCGCCCTCGACATCGCCGAAGCCGTTGATCACCACCTGGGCGCCGGCCGCGGCCAGGCTGTGGGCGATGCCCAGGCCGATGCCGCTGGTGGCGCCGGTGACCAGCGCGATCTTGCCTTTGAGGTTCATGGTCGTTTCTCCTGCCTGTGGCGGCCCTCAGCGGGCCGCCGGGTGGTACACGGCATCAAACGATGCCGGTTGCGTAGAAGGTAGCGATCACCACGAAGACCGCCAGGGTCTTGATCAGGGTGATGGCGAAGATGTCCTTGTAGGCCTCGCGGTGGGTCAGCCCGGTGACCGCCAGCAGGGTGATGACCGCGCCGTTGTGCGGCAGCGTGTCCATCCCGCCGCTGGCCATGGCGGCGACGCGGTGCAGCACCTCCAGGGGGATGTTGGCGGCGTGGGCGGCGGCGATGAACTGCTCGGACATGGCCGCCAGGGCGATGCTCATGCCGCCGGAGGCCGAGCCGGTGATGCCGGCCAGGGTGGTGACGGTGATGGCTTCGTTGACCAGCGGGTTGGGGATGCTCTTGAGCGCATCGGCCAGCACCAGGAAGCCCGGCAGCGAGGCGATGACCGCGCCGAAGCCGTATTCCGAGGCGGTGTTCATGGCCGCCAGCAGGGCGCCGGACACCGCGGTCTTGCTGCCTTCGGCGAGGCGGCTGCGGATCGCCCGGTAGCTGCTGGCCAGCACCAGCAGGATGCCCAGCAGCAGCGCCGCCTGCACCGCCCAGATGCCGGTGAGCTTGCTCACGTCGCTGGCCACCGGCGCGGCCATGCCGGCCAGCTGCAGGCTGTGGGTCTTGCCGTAGAGCTGCGGGATCCAGTGGGTGAACAGCAGGTTGGCCACGCCCACCAGCACCAGCGGCGAGAGCGCCAGCAGCGGGTTCGGCAGGGCGATGTCGCTGGCGGTTTCCGGCTCGTTGCGCAAGTCGCGACCGTAGCCTTCGCCGGCGGCGCGGGCGCGCCCGGCCTGGCGGCGCAGGAACAGCATGCCGGCGAAGAACACGAACAGGCTGCCGATCAGCCCCAGCCAGGGCGCGGCCCAGCCGTTGGTGCCGAAGAAGGCGGTGGGGATGATGTTCTGGATCTGCGGGGTGCCGGGCAGGGCGTCCATGGTGAAGCTGAAGGCGCCCAGGGCGATGGTCGCCGGGATCAGCCGCTTGGGGATGTCGCTCTGGCGGAACATCTCGGCGGCGAAGGGGTACACCGCGAACACCACCACGAACAGCGACACGCCGCCGTAGGTGAGCAGGGCGCACACCAGCACTATCACCAGCATGGCCTGGCGGGTGCCGAGCAGGCGGATGGCCGCCGCGACTATGGAGCGCGAGAAGCCCGACAGCTCGATGAGCTTGCCGAACACGGCGCCGAGCAGGAACACCGGGAAGTACAGTTTGACGAAGCCGACCATCTTCTCCATGAACACGCCGGTGAAGGCCGGCGCCACCGCTGACGGGTCGGTGAGGAGCACGGCGAGCAGCGCCGCGATGGGGGCGAAGAGGATGACGCTGTAGCCGCGGTAGGCGGCCAGCATCAGCAGGACGAGGGCGGCGAGGGCGATGACCACGCTCATGGGCAGTTCTCCTGGAGCCGCGCGGCGCCGTGGCCGCGCGTGATTATTGTGATGGTGGCGCGAATGCCGGCGGTTACCAGAGCGGCAGCACGTAGCTGAGGATCAGCCGGTTCTCGTCCAGGTCGTTGCCGAAATGGCTGGAGCGCACGCTAGCGTTGCGCCATTTGACGCCGAAGTTCTTCAGCGGCCCGCTCTGCACGACGTAGCCGATGTCCGTGTTGCGCTCCCACTCCTTGCCCTCCGGCTTGCCGGCGCCCAGCTCGATGTCGTCGCCGGACAGGTAGCGCGTCATGAAGGTCAGGCCGGGCACGCCCAGGGCGGCGAAGTCGTAGTCGTAGCGTAGCTGCCAGGACTTCTCGTCGCGGTTGGCGAAGTCGCCGATCTGCACGAAGTTGACCAGGAAGGCGTCGGTGCCGCCGATGTAGGCGAAGCCGGTATCGCCGTTCATGACCTGGTAGCCGGCGCCGAAGGCATGGCCGCCGAGGCTGTAGGTGAGCATGGCGCCGAAGGCGCGGTTGTCGACGTTGCTGTGGCCGTCGTCCTTGGAGCGGGCGAAGCGCAGGTCGGTCTTCAGCGATTGGCCTTCGGCGATGGGCAGCACGTGCAGCAGGTTGACGATGTGCTGGTCGTACAGGCCGTCGAGCTTGGCGTAGTTGTAGCCGGTGGTCAGCTGCGGCGTCCATTTGTAGCTCAGG
This sequence comes from Pseudomonas sp. AAC, assembly GCF_000725445.1. NCBI lineage: Bacteria > Pseudomonadati > Pseudomonadota > Gammaproteobacteria > Pseudomonadales > Pseudomonadaceae > Pseudomonas > Pseudomonas sp. AAC. The sequence continues at coordinate 126,625 of NZ_KL647100.1, forward strand.
TCGGCGAAGTCGAAGCGGTCGCTGTCGGCGCTGGCGACGATGCCGCGGGCGTTGCCGGTGGTGAGCGTCATGTCCTCGCTGTCGGAGGAATCGCGCTGGCTGACCTGGCGCAGGCGGCCGGCGTCGAAGGTCAGGCCGGCGAACTCGGTGGAATTCAGGTGCGCGCCCTGGAAGGTCTGCGGCAGCAGGCGCGAGTCGTTGGCGAGCACGCTGGGCAGCTTAGGCAGCAGGGTGCCGACCTTGAGCACGCTGTGGGAGGCGCGCAGCTTGGCGGTCAGGCCCAGTTCGCTGTAGTCGTCCTGGGCGCCGTGGACCTTCTCGCGGTCGCGCGGCAGCAGGCCGGAGCCGGCGCGGTCGGGGCTGGAGTCGAGCTTCACGCCCAGCAGGCCGATGGCGTCGACGCCCACGCCTATGGTGCCCTCGGTGAAGCCGGACTCGTAGCGCAGCAGGAAGCCCTGCGCCCATTCCTCCTGTTTCGACTGGGGCGCGGCGTCCTGGCGGAAGTCACGGTTGAAGTAGAAGTTGCGCAGTTCGAGGCTGGCCTTGCTGTCGGCGAGGAAATCGGCCTGGACGGGGAGCGCGATGCCGAGGGTGGAGCCCAGGGTGGCGAGGGCGACGGCATGGTTGAGCGGGGTTCTGCTCATGTTTGCTAGTACTCCTGGCGCGGCGCGGCGGCGAACCGGGGCGGGCCGTGGGCCCCGTGGGTAACGTTCGTGCGCGGACGGCGTTGGTTGTTGTTATGTCGGCGTGCGGCGGATGGCCGCCCGGGCCGGATAGCGAGAACCGTGCCAGATGTTTAACTAGCTGATTTTAAAGAGATTTATTTGGGTTTGCGGGGATCGCGCGCCGGGCTTTGTCTCCATTCGTGGACAAAGACGCATTCCATATGCCTGAAGACACCTGGAATTCGGGTTGTCTCTGAATGTAGAAAAGTCTCTGTTTCAGGACGAAAGGCCCAGGGCGGCCATCTTCTTGTACAGCGTCGAGCGGCCCAGCCCCAGGCGCCGCGCGGCCGCCTCGACGTTGCCGGCCTGTTCGGCCAGCACGTTGCCGATCAGCTCGCGCTCGAAGGCTTCCCGCGCGGCGTAGAAGTCCTGGCCCTCGGCCAGGCTGGCGCGGTTGCCGTCCGCCTGCGCCGGCGGCGCCTGCAGCGGGCCGAGGGCGGCGCGCAGGGCCTGGGCGTCCAGTTGCGCCCGGTCGTTGAGCAGCACGGTGCGCTCCAGCAGGTTGCGTAGCTCGCGCACGTTGCCCGGCCAGGCGTGGCGGCGCAGCAGGGCGAGGGCGTCGGCGTCCAGCTCGTAGAGGGCGTGGTTGTCCTCGCGCAGGTCGTCGAGGATCGCCTCGCACAGCGCCGGCAGGTCCTCCAGGCGCTCGCGCAGCGGCGGGATACCGATGGGCACCACGTTGATGCGGTAGTACAGGTCGGCGCGGAAGCGGCCCTCGCGCACGGCCTTGTCCAGGTCGATGGAGGTGGCTGCGATCAGCCGCACGTCGCTGCGCAGCACTTCGTTGGAGCCTACCGGCTCGAATTCCTTTTCCTGCAGCACGCGCAGCAGCTTGCTCTGCAGCGGCAGGGGCATGTCGCCGATCTCGTCGAGGAACAGGGTGCCGCCCTGGGCGATCTGCAGCTTGCCCGGGCGGCCCTTGCGGTCGGCGCCGGTGAAGGCGCCCGGCGCGGTGCCGAAGAACTCCGCTTCCAGCAGGGTTTCCGGGATGGCCGCGGCGTTGATGCTGACGAAGGCCTTGCCGGCCCGCGCCGAGGCGCTGTGGATGGCGTGGGCGAGCAGCTCCTTGCCGGTGCCGGTCTCGCCCAGCAGCAGCACCGGCGCCTCGCTGGTGGCGGCGCGGCGGGCGCGGCGCTTGACCTCCAGGCTGGCGCTGCCGTTGCCGATGAAGTGCGCCAGGCTGTACTTGGCCTGGCGCGCCTGCAGCAGCGAGCGGGTGGAGGCCAGCTCCTGGCGCATGCGCTGGTAGCGGCTGAGCAGCGGCGACAGCGAGCGCAGCTCGTCGAACAGGGCGAAGCCGATGGCGCCGATCACCTGCCCGGCGTCGTCGCGGATCGGCATGCGCATCACCACCAGCGGGTCGCGCGGCATGTCGAGGATGTCCAGCAGCATCGGCCGGCCGCTGCGCACCACTTCGCGCATCAGGCTGCCGGGGATCACGCTCTCCACCGGCCGGCCGACGGCCTGCTCGGCCTCGTCCAGGCCGAAGCGCTGGGCGTAGCGCTGGTTGATCCAGACGATATTGGCGTCGCGGTCGACGATCACGGTGCCCTCGCTGAACTGCTCGAAGATTTCGAACAGCGAGCGGATCGCCAACTGGCGGACGCTCTGGTAGTCCGTGAGGGGGGAGTTGTCGTGCATGGGCGGCCTGGTGCTTGGGGGGCTTTGAGCGGGCACTGTACCGGGATGTGGGGGGGAGGTCAGTAGGGAAGGGGGAGAAAGCGGGAGTGGAGTATGGGGTGGGTTCTGGTGTGGCGGGGGGGGCCCCAACCCTCTCCCCAGCCCTCGGCTGCGCGCCCCGCCCTGAAGGGAGAGGGGGCTAGGCCGTGCCGAGAGGAGGCCAGATTCCAGCCGGAAACCGTTGGTGCTGCCGGCTAACTCCAGAACACCCAGCTCTGCCCAACGGTCCCCTCTCCCTTCAGGGAGAGGGTTAGGGAGAGGGCGCTCTCAACCCCGAACACCCAAGCCCCCGGTAAACACCATCACTCCGCGGCCTGCATCCCCTGCGTCTGCTTCGCCTGCTTGTAACGCAGCGCCACCGCCGGCACCGGCGAGGCCTTGCCGGCTTCCACCCAGCGGCGGATGCGCGCGGCGTCGGCCACGTGGGTGCGCTTGCCGAAGGCGTCGAGCAGGGCCAGGGCCACCGGGCGGCCGTTCATCACCGTGACCATCACCAGGCAATGCCCGGCCTGGTTGGTGAAGCCGGTCTTGGTAAGGCGGATGTCCCACTTGCCGGCGCGCACCAGCGGGTTGGTGTTGAAGAAGCTCAGCGCGTAGCTCGGGTGGCTGAAGCGCGCATCCTTGGTCGCGGTGGTGCTCAGTTCGCGGATCAGCGGGTACTGGTAGGCGGCCTTGACCAGGCGGATCAGGTCATGGGCGGTGGAAGTGTTGTCGATCGACAGGCCGGTGGGCTCCACATAGTGGGTGTGCAGCATGCCCAGGGACTTCGCCTTGGCGTTCATCGCCTTGACGAAGGCCACGCTGCCGCCCGGGTAGTGGTGGGCCAGGCTGGCGGCGGCGCGGTTTTCCGAGGACATCAGCGCCAGCAGCAGCATCTGCCGGCGGTCGATGCGGCTGCCCAGGTGCACGCGGGAGAACACGCCCTTCATCTCGGCGGTCTCGGAGATGTCCACGTCGATCTGCTCGTCCAGCGGCAGCTTGGCGTCGAGCACCACCATGGCGGTCATCAGCTTGGTCACCGAGGCGATCGGGCGGACCACGTCGGGGTTGCTGGAATACACCACCTTGTCGGAGTTCAGGTCCACCACCAGGGCGCTGCCGGAGGCCAGGACCAACTGGCTGGGGGTGACTTCCGCCTTGCTGGCGGCGAGGGCGGGCAGGGCGAAGGCAAAGGTACAGGTGAAGAAAAGGCCCAGGATCGAACGACGAATGTTCATGGATGTGATTCGCACAAGTGGGAGGGTCTACATCCGTGTAGGCAATTTCCCAGAATTCTAATCCATGACCGGAGCCCGTGCATCAGCCTGGCAGTGGCCCAGGGGAAAGAATTTCAAGGGCTTGCAGGCACAAGTGCGTGTATCACTTTGAAAGCGCAGCGGCGGGAATGAGAAAGTGTCTCGCCAAGTGTTGCGAAATGCGAATGCCGGGCCGGGGTATCGGCTGTCGGATTATTCCAAGTATCTGATTCTCAAGGTGTTCTGATTCTGTGGCATGAAGCTTGACTGGCTAAGCTGTAGAGAACGAGGCGGATCGCGGGCTTGCGTTTACCTTTACGTTAACGTAAAGATGCTCGGCGAGCCGTCGACCGGCCGGTCATGCCCATGCCTGTGGGCCCGGCCATGAGCCCAGTCCCAGAACAAGCACAACAAGGGAACGCCATGAACCACCCGAGCTATACCCGTGGCCGCCAGGACAAGCCGCTGCTGGCCATGACCATAGGCGCTGCCTTCGACGACACCGCCGGCCGCTTCGCCGACCGCGAAGCGCTGGTGGTGCGGCACCAGAACCTGCGCTACACCTGGGCCCAGCTGGCCGAGGTGGTGAACGCCACGGCCCGCGCCTTCCTCGCCCTGGGCCTGCGCCAGGGCGACCGCCTGGGCATCTGGGCGCCGAACTGCGCGCAGTGGTGCATCACCCAGTTCGCCAGCGCCAAGATCGGCGCCGTGCTGGTCAACATCAACCCGGCCTACCGCGCCAACGAGCTGGAGTACGCGCTGAAGCAGTCCGGCTGCCGCTGGCTGGTGTGCGCCGACGCCTTCAAGACCTCCGACTACCACGGCATGCTCGCCGAGCTGCTGCCGGAGCTGCGCGACTGCCGCCCGGGCGAGCTGAACAGCGCGCGCCTGCCGGAGCTGAGCGGGGTGGTCAGCCTGGCCGCCCAGGCCCCGGCCGGGTTCCTCCGCTGGGACCAGCTGGAAGGCATAGGCGCCTCGGTATCCGCCGAGGAGCTGGCGCAGCGCCAGGCGCTGCTGCAGTTCGACGAGCCGATCAACATCCAGTACACCTCCGGCACCACCGGCTTCCCCAAGGGCGCCACCCTCAGCCACTACAACATCCTCAACAACGGCTACATGGTCGGCGAGAGCATCGGCCTCACCGAGCACGACCGCCTGGTGATCCCGGTGCCGCTGTACCACTGCTTTGGCATGGTGATGGGCAACCTCGGCTGCATGACCCACGGCGCCACCATGATCTACCCGGCGCCCAGCTTCGAGCCGGAAGCGACCCTCGCTGCCGTGGCCGAGGAACGCGCCACCGCGCTCTACGGCGTGCCCACCATGTTCATCGCCGAGCTGGACCACCCGCGCCGCGCCGAATTCGACCTGTCCAGCCTGCGCACCGGGATCATGGCCGGCGCCACCTGCCCGATCGAGGTGATGCGCCGGGTCATCAATGAAATGCACATGGCCGAGGTGCAGATCGCCTACGGCATGACCGAGACCAGCCCGGTGTCGCTGCAGACCGGCCCGGACGACGAGCTGGAAATCCGCGTGACCACCGTCGGCCGCACCCAGCCGCAGCTGGAGAGCAAGATCATCGACGGCGACGGCCGCATCGTCCCGCGCGGCACCATCGGCGAGCTGTGCACCCGCGGCTACAGCGTGATGCTCGGCTACTGGAACAACCCCCAGGCCACGGCCGAGGCCATCAGCCCGGCGCGCTGGATGCTCACCGGCGACCTGGCGGTGATGGACGAGGCGGGCAACGTGCGCATCGTCGGGCGCAGCAAGGACATGATCATCCGCGGCGGCGAGAACATCTATCCGCGCGAGATCGAGGAATTCCTCTATACCCACCACGCCGTGGCCGACGCCCAGGTGATCGGCATCCCCGACGACAAGTACGGCGAGGAGCTGGTGGCCTGGGTCAAGTTCCACCCCGGCCACGGCGTCGACGAGGAGGAACTGCGGGCCTTCTGCAAGGCGCGCATCGCCCACTTCAAGGTGCCGCGCTACTTCCGCTTCTGCGACGAGTTCCCGATGACGGTGACCGGCAAGATCCAGAAGTTCCGCATGCGCGAGATCAGCATCGAGGAACTGCGTGGCTGACGGACGCGAGGCGCCATGCCGGTAGAGAAGGGCACCATCTCCATCCGCCTGGTCAACGAGGCCCTGGCCGAACCCGTTCGCCAGGGCCTCGACGCGTCCGCGCTGCTGGCCGCGGCGGGCATCGCCGGCGAACTCGTCGGCAAGCCCTACGCGCGGGTGCCGATCCAGGCCTATTCGCGGCTCTGGCTGCGCCTGGCGAAGGCGCTGGACGACGAATTCTTCGCCATGAACCCGCGGCGGATGAAGTCCGGCAGCTTCAACTTCATGGCCCGCACGGCGATCCACGAAGCGACCCTGGAGGCTGCGCTGGAGCGTGCCCTGGCCTTCCTAGGCCTGGTCTTCGACGGCCTGCAGCCACGCCTGGTGAGCCAGGACGGGGTGGCCGCCATCCAGCTCGACGAGGGCGCGGCGCCGCCGCAGCGGGCCTTCTGCTACTTCACCCTGTACCTGATGGTCCACGGCCTGGCCTGCTGGCTGGTGGGCCGGCGCATCCCCATCCTCGCCATCGACCTGCGCAGCCCGCAACCGGACTACATCGAGGACTACCGGGTGATGTTCAGCGACAACCTGCGCTTCGCCCGCCGGCAGACGCGCCTGCTGTTCAACGCCGAGGCCCTGGCCCTGCCGGTGCGCCGCGACGAACGCGAGCTGCGGCGCTTCCTGGTCGGCGCCCCGGCCAACATCCTGGTGCGCTACCGCGACCCGCAGAGCCTGGCGGCGCGCATCAAGGCCTACCTGCGCAGCCAGCGCTGCGAGCGCTGGCCGGACCTGGAGGCGCTGGGCAGCCACTTCTACATGGCGTCCTCGACGCTGCGCCGCAAGCTCGCCGCCGAAGGCCAGTCGTACCAGGCGCTGAAGGACCAGCTGCGCCGCGACCTGGCCATCGCCCGCCTGGACGCCGGCGAAGGCAACTTCGCCGAACTGGCCGAGGAACTCGGCTTCGCCGACACCAGCGCCTTCTACAAGGCCTTCCGCAAGTGGACCGGCTCCACCCCCGGCCAGTACCGCGCGCTGATGCAGCAGGAAAACGACTGGCCCGACGCCTCCAGAAATCCCCCGCCAGGCCGATAGCCTGGGGCACTCCCACGTTCCTAGGACCTCCGCCCATGTTCCTGACGCGCCTTTCGATCCAGTGGAAGATCACCCTGCTGGCCGGCCTCTGCCTGTTGTGCACCGTGGCCTTGCTGGTGGGCAGCTCGCTGCTGCGCATGAACCACAACCTGCAACTGGTGAAGACGGCCAATGCACAGATGCTCGAGGATGCGGCCCAGGCGCGCATGCAGGCGCGGGCCGAGCAGCAGGCGGAGACCATCCAGCGCTTCTTCACCGACGTCTACCACTTCGGCGACCAGTTCAGCCGCCAGGTCGCCCAGTTGCGCGCCCAGAGCGCGCGGCACGGCGTCGATGCGCAGGTGCTGCGCGAAGACCTGGTGAAGCTGGTGCACGACGGCCTGAAGTCCAACCCGACGCTGCTCAGCCTGTACGTGGTGTTCGAGCCCGAGGCCCTCGACGGCCAGGACGCCCGCTTCGCCGGCCAGGAAGCCCTGGGCAGCAACGAGAAGGGCCGCTTCGGCGCCTACTGGGCGCAGAAGGCCAGTGGCGACAGCAGCCTGGCGGTGACCGAGGCGATGATCGCCGACACCACCGCGATGCTCGACGGCACCCCGTTCAACACCTGGTACCAGTGCCCGAAGCAGAACCTGCGGCCCTGCGTGCTCAACCCGTACTTCGACGACGCTTCCGGCCAGCGCGTGCTGATGACCACCGTGGTGTTCCCGCTGATGGAGAACGGCAAGCTGCTGGCCGTGGTCGGCGCCGACATCAGCCTGAGCCGCCTGCAGCAACTGGCCCTGGACGGCGACCGCGCGCTCTACGACGGCCAGGGCGCTATCCGCATCCTCAGCCCGGCCGGGTTGCTGGCCGGCGACAGCCAGGACGCCAACCAGCTCGGCCAGCCGCTGGGCAAGTCGGTGGCCAACGCCGCCGAACTGCTCGCCGTGCAGGCCGCCGGCACGCCCAGGGCGCTGATGGGCGAGGACAAGCTGCAGGTGGTCGAGCCGCTGCAGGCCATCCCCGATTCGAAGAACTGGGGCGTGCTGCTGGAAGTGCCGCGCGCGGTGCTGCTGGAGCCGTCGCTGAAGCTGCAGGGCGAGCTGGATGCGCGCAACCTCGGCGGCGCGCTCTGGGAAACCGCCTTCGGCGTCGGCCTGGCGCTGGTGGTGCTGGTCCTGCTGTGGCTGACCGCTCGCGGCGTGACGCGCCCGATCCTCGGCGTGGCCGGCATGCTGCGCGACATCGCCAGCGGCGAGGGCGACCTGACCCAGCGCCTGAAATACCAGGGCCAGGACGAACTGGGCGAACTGGCCGGCTGGTTCAACCGCTTCCTCGACAAACTGCAGCCGATCATCCGCGACGTGAAGGCCTCGGTGCAGGACGCCCGCGCCACCGCCGACCAGTCCGCCGCGCTGTCGACCCAGACCAGCGCCGGCATGCAGCAGCAGTTCCGCGAGATCGAGCAGGTGGCCACCGCCTCCCAGGAAATGAGCGCCACCGCCCACGACGTGGCCAACAGCGCAGCCCAAGCCGCCGACGCCGCCCGCGGGGCCGACGGCGCCACCCGCGACGGCCTGGCGGTGATCGACCAGACCACCCGCGCCATCGACGAACTGGCCCGCGACATGAGCCAGGCCATGACCCAGGTCGAGGGCCTGGCCGCCAGCAGCGAGCAGATCGGCTCGGTGCTGGAGGTGATCCGCGCCATCGCCGAGCAGACCAACCTGCTGGCCCTCAACGCCGCCATCGAAGCGGCCCGCGCCGGCGAGGCTGGCCGTGGCTTCGCGGTGGTGGCCGACGAAGTGCGCAACCTGGCCAAGCGCACCCAGGACTCGGTGGAGGAAATCCGCCAGGTGATCGAAGGCCTGCAGAACGGCACCCGCGAAGTGGTCACCGCCATGCACAGCAGCCACCAGCAGGCCCAGGGCAGCGTCAGCCAGGTGGAGCAGGCGGTCGCCGCGCTGCAGCGCATCGGCGAGGCGGTGGGGGTGATCAACGACATGAACCTGCAGATCGCCAGCGCCGCCGAGGAACAGAGCGCGGTGGCCGAGGAGATCAACCGCAACGTGGCGGGTATCCGCGACGTGACCGAATCGCTGTCCGGCCAGGCCCAGGAGTCGGCGCAGATCAGCCAGTCGCTGAACGACCTGGCGAATCACCAGCAGGGGCTGATGGGGCAGTTCCGGGTGTGACCGGCGGGCCCCCATATACCCATCGCCACAGCCGCATGGGTATCGCAAGCTCAACCCATCCTACGAAGAGCGCCTCGGCGCAGGGACGTAGGGCGCATAACCGTTCGCGGTTATGCGCCGCTGGCCGGAACACCGATACCTCCGCCCCACACACAACCCCCGTAGGATGGCGTTGAGCGAAGCGATACCCATCACCACGGCCGCATGGGTTTCGCAAGCTCAACCCATCCTACGAAGAGCGCCTCTGCGTCAGCCCTTGCTCACACTGGCCGCGGTCTGGCCGAAGAGGATCTTCTTGCCTTCCTCGGTCACCGACGGCCGCGACGAATACGCCTGGCCCTTCTCGTAGGCGCGCACGGTCGCCGGCCGGGCGGCTATGCCTTCGAACCAGCGCTTGAGGTGGGGGAAATCGTCCAGGTCCTGCTGCTGGCGCTGCCACGGCACCACCCAGGGGTAGCTGGCCATGTCGGCGATGCTGTACTGCGCGCCGGCGAGGTAGGGCACTTTCGCCAGGCGCTTGTCCATCACGCCGTACAGGCGGTTGGTCTCGTTGATGTAGCGCTGCATGGCATAGGGCAGCTTTTCCGGCGCGTACTGCACGAAGTGGTGGTTCTGCCCGGCCATCGGGCCCAGGCCGCCGACCTGCCAGAACAGCCATTCCAGCACCGTCTTGCGCCCGCGCACGTCGGCCGGCATGAACTGGCCGGTCTTTTCCGCGAGGTAGACGAGGATGGCGCCGGATTCGAACACGCTGATCGGCTCGCCGCCGTCCGCCGGGGCGCTGTCGATGAGGGCGGGCATGCGGTTGTTCGGCGAGAAGGCGAGGAACTCCGGCTTGAACTGGTCGCCGGCGCTGATATCGACGGGGTGGATGCGGTAGTCGAGCCCCGCCTCTTCGAGGAACAGGGTGATCTTGTGGCCGTTGGGGGTGGGCCAGTAGTACAGCTCGATCATGGGACCTCCTGAAATGGCGACGCCCCGGCACCCTGCCGAGGCGTGCAACGCCCGCGCCCAGGAGAGCTGCGCGGGCTGGAAGCCAAGACTATAGCTTTACTTGCGGTCGATCCAGACGGTCTGCGGGTTGAGGAACTCGCGCAGGCCGAAGTGCGACAGCTCGCGGCCGAAACCGCTCTTCTTCACGCCGCCGATCGGCACGCGCGGGTCGGAGGCGGAGAAGCCGTTGATGAACACGCCGCCGCTGACCAGGCGCCGCGCCATGTGCTGGGTCTTGGCCTTGTCGGCGCTCCAGATGGCGCCGGACAGGCCGAACTCGCTGTCGTTGGCCAGTTCCAGGGCGTGCTCGGCGTCGCGCGCGACTATCACCGAAGCCACCGGGCCGAAGATTTCCTTGGCGAAGGCGGTGTTGCCCGGCTTCACGTCGGCCAGCACGGTCGGCGCGTAGTAGTTGCCTTCGCCTTCCAGCTTGTGGCCGCCCAGCAGCAGGCTGGCGCCGTCGGCGATGGCCTGTTGCACCTGGCCGTGCAGTTCGTCGCGCAGGTCGAAGCGGGCCATGGGGCCGACGAAGGTGTCGTCCGCCAGCGGGTCGCCGATCTTCAGCGCCTTGACCGCGGCCAGCAGCTTCTCGGTGAAGGCCGGGGCGATGGATTCCTCGACGATCATGCGCTTGGCGGCGATGCACACCTGGCCGCAGTTGCCGAAGCGGCTGGCCACGGCGGCCTTCACGGCGGCGTCCAGGTCGGCGTCGGCCAGCACGATGAAGGCGTCGGAACCGCCCAGCTCCAGCACGCACTTCTTCAGCGCGGCGCCGGCCTGGGAGGCGATGGCCGCGCCGGCGCCCACGCTGCCGGTCACGGCGATGGAGGCGATGCGGTCGTCGGCGATGGCCTTGGAGACCAGCGGCGGCTCCACGTTCAGCACCTCGAACACGCCCTCGGGCAGGCCGGCCTGCAGCCAGGCATCGCGCAACTGATAGGCGCAGCCCATGACGTTCGGCGCGTGCTTGAGCACGTAGGTGTTGCCGCCGAGGATGATGCTCACCGCGCCGCGCATGACCTGCCAGGTGGGAAAGTTCCACGGCATCACGGCCAGCACCGGGCCCAGCGGCAGGTAGGAGATGTACGCGCCTTCGATGCTGGTCTTCTCGTCTTCCAGCATGGCCGGGCCGTGCTCGGCGTACCAGTCGCAGAGGTTGGCGCACTTGTTGATCTCGCCGCGCGCCTGGGTGACCGGCATGCCCATTTCCCGGGCTTCCATGCGGGCCATGGGCTCGACGTTGGCGCGCAGCACCTCGGCCATCCTGCGCAGCACGGCGACGCGTTCGGCCACCGGGGTCTCGCGCCACTGGCGGAAGGCGGCGTCGCTGCGGGCCAGGGTGCTTTCCAGCTGGGCGGCGTCCTCGAAGGGGTAGCGGGCCAGTTCCTGGCCGGTGGCGGGGCTGCGCGAGATGGCAGCGGGGATGGCGGCGATCTGGTTCATGGAAGGTCCTTGCACGGCAGGTGGGGCTGGCCGCCGTCGGTCGGCGGCGTCGGTTGTCCGGCCGGCGCCACTGGCGCCGGCATGGGGAAGAAAGTAAGGTGGCGCTTCATTCATGACAAATGAATAATTCAGAAAGGATCATTCTCTCGGAGAGAAACGTGGACCTGACCCAACTGGAGTTCTTCCGCGCCGTCGCCCAGGACGGCAGCATCACCGCCGCCGCGGGCCGCCTGCACCGCGTGCCGTCGAACCTGACCACGCGCATCAAGCAGCTGGAAAGCGAGCTGGGCGCCGAGCTGTTCATCCGCGAGAAGTCGCGCCTGCGCCTGTCGCCCACCGGGCGCAGCTTCCTCGACTACGCCGAGCGCATCCTCGACCTGGTGGAAGAGGCGCGCCAGGTGGCCAGCGGCGCCGAACCCCACGGCAGCTTCTCCCTGGGTTCGATGGAAAGCACCGCGGCGGTGCGCATCCCCGAGCTGCTGGCGCGCTACCACCAGCGCTTCCCCAAGGTGCAGCTGGACCTCTCCACCGGCCCCTCGGGCGAGATGATCGACGGCGTGCTCTCCGGGCGTTTCATCGCTGCCTTCGCCGACGGCCCGGCCAACCACCCGCAGCTGGACGGCCGCCCGGTGTTCCAGGAGGAACTGGTGCTGATGAGCGCCCAGGGCCACCCGCCGGTGCGCGACGCCCGCGACGTGGCGGGGGAGACGGTGTTCGCCTTCCGCGACACCTGCTCCTACCGCAAGCGCCTGGAAGGCTGGTTCGCCGAGCAGCGCGTGGTGCCGGGCAAGATCATGGAGATGGAGTCCTACCACGGCATGCTGGCCTGCATAGCCGCCGGCGGCGGGGTGGCGATCATCCCCAAGGCGCTGTTCGACAGCCTGGCCGGCGGGCGCAACGTGACCATCCACCACCTGGCCCCCAGCCACGCCGAAGCCACCACCTGGCTGTTCTGGCGCCGCGGCACCGACACCCCGGCATTGCGCGCCTTCATCGGCCTGCTGGAACCGGAGCAGCGGGAGGCGGCGTAGGGCGTATAACCGCGAACGGTTATACGCCCTACGGTGCTGTTAGGGATCAGGATGACTCTGAACTCCCCGGCCCCTCAGGACAGCCCCCTCTCCCGCTTGCGGGAGAGGGGCTTTTCGTCATCAATGCGCCGCAGCCTTCACCGTCCTTGGCGGCGCATGCTCGGCCTGTTCGTGCTCCTCGTCGATCACCGGCACCTCGTTGCCGTCCTTGTCGTGCAGCCTGCCGTTGAGGAAGTAGTCGCCCTCGTTCAGCGCGGCGATGTCGCGGTAGCGCAGGGTGCGTTCCTCGGCGGCGACGAATACCGACTGCTGGTCCGAGTTGCCGGTCTTGAAGTGGTTGAACAGCAGGTTCAGGGCGATGGCCATGATGGCCGAGGAGCTGATGCCGGAGTGGAAGATGGTTTCCACCCAGCCGGGGAAGTTGTGGTAGAAGTTCGGCGCCGCGATCGGCAGCATGCCGAAGCCCAGGGCGGTGGCGACTATCACCAGGTTCATGTTGTTGTGGTAGTCCACCTTCGACAGGGTGCGGATGCCGCTGGCCGCCACGGTGCCGAACAGCACCAGGCCGGCGCCGCCGAGCACCGCCGGGGGCACCGCGGCCACCACCCGGCCGACCACCGGCAGCAGGCCGAGGGTCACCAGGATCAGCCCGCCGGTGGCCACCACGTAGCGGCTCTTCACGCCGGTCACCGCCACCAGGCCGACGTTCTGGGCGAAGGCGCTCTGGGTGAAGGAACCGAAGATCGGCGCCAGGATGCTCGACAGCATGTCGGCGCGCAGGCCGTTGCCCAGGCGCTTGGAGTCCACCTTGGTGCCGATGATCTCGCCCACGGCGAGGATGTCCGCCGAGGTTTCCACCAGGGTCACCAGGATCACGATGCACATGGAGATGATCGCCGCCAGGTGGAAGGTCGGCATGCCGAAGTGGAAGATCTCCGGCATGGCCAGCATCGGGCCTTCGGCGACCTTGGAGAAGTCGGTCATGCCCAGGGCGTAGGCGATGCCGGTGCCGATCACCATGGCCAGCAGGATCGACAGGCGCGAGATGGCGGCGCTGCCCAGCTTGCTCAGCAACAGCACGATGACCAGGGTCACCGCGGCCAGGCCGATGTTCGCCGTGCTGCCGAATTCCGCCGCCTTGGGGTTGCCGCCCATGGCCCAGCGCGCGGCCACCGGCATCAGCGTCAGGCCGATGGTGGTGATGACCACGCCGGTGACCAGTGGCGGGAAGAACTTGGTGATGCGCGAGAACACCGGGGTGATCAGCAGGCCGATGGCCGAGGCCGCCATTACCGCCCCCAGCACCGCGGGGATGCCGCCGCCCTCGTAGCCGGTGGTGAGGATGGCGAGCATGGTCGCCACCCCGGCGAAGGACACGCCCTGCACCAGCGGCAGCTGGCTGCCGAAGAAGGGCAGGCCGAGGGTCTGCAGCAGCGTGGCAAGGCCGCCGGCGAACAGCGACGCGGCGATCAGGGTGCCGATCTCGGCGGGCGATAGGCCGGCGGCCTGGCCGAGGATCAGCGGCACGGCGACGATGCCGCCATACATGGTCAGAACGTGTTGCAGGCCGTACGCCAGGTTGGCGCCGACACCGAGGTTCTCGTCTTCCGGGCGGGTGCTGGAGGACGCTACAGCTGAACGGTCATTCATGGCTGGAGGACTCGCTTGTTTTTGTTGTGCCGAGCACTGTAAACACGGTTGTTCCTGTTTGGCTACTACCTTGTATACAAAATCTTATTCGACAATCTGAACTATCTGATTCGAAAGAGAAAATAATCTTTCGAGAAATGCGCAAGCGACCGCCTGCACGCCGTCCGGAGCGAAGCAAGAACCTGGCCAGGTCGTCAGGAATTTTGGATACAGGGGCGCCGTAGGTCGGCACGGCCCGGGTGGCGCGAGGGCATGGCCATTGCGTCGGCCATGGAGCCAGGTGGCGAGAGGGAAGAAGTGCACGGAAGTCGGGCGCCGCGGCCTCAAGATGGTGCCGTCCAGCGGGAGCGCAAATGAAAAACGCCGCGACGGGGAACCGTTCGCGGCGTTTTCGCAGGGCGCGGGGAGGGGCTTCAGATCATGAAGCGCAGGATGTCCGCCCGGTTCATCTCGGTGCGGCCTTCCTCGTACCAGCGCGGGATGACGTCCTTCAGGCCTTCCTTGGTGTCGTCCAGGTTGAACGGCGCCGGGTAGCGCTTCTTGCGGTAGGAATAGATGTAGTAGGTGCCGTCGCGGTAGAGGATGCGGTCGAAGGTGTAGAAGCCGATGTGCGAGCCGTTGCAGCGCGCGGTCAGCACCACGTCGCCTTCCTCGTAGGGCAGGGCGCCCTCGGCGCATTCGTAGGTGAAGAACTCGCGCACGTCGTCCCAGTCCACGCCGCTGCTGGCGCGCAGGAAGCCCTCGGCGGTGGTCTCGGAGTCCTCGGAGTGGTCGCTGTACCAGATGAACAGCGGGATGCTCTGGTTGGACTCCTCGCCCAGCCAACTCTCGCCGTCCAGGTACTGCGCGGTGCGCGCCAGGCCCGCCTGCATGCGGCGGTGGTTCCAGCGGTAGGTTTCCAGCGCCTCGTCGAAGGCCTCGGTCTGGGTGCTGGGCAGCACGCCTTCGGTGGCCTTCAGCTGTTCGACGCGGGCCAGGTGCTGCTGGTAGAGCGCGGCGTCCTGGATGACCACGGCGTTGTCGCGGGACAGGCCGACGCCCAGTTCGGTGAAGTTGGCGCTGCCGAGGATGACCACGTCCGGCTCGATCAGGTAGAGCTTCCAGTGGATGCTCTTCTGGTAGCGGAAGTCGACGGACAGGGCCAGGTCGTCGCCGCCTTCGCCGATGCAGTACTCGATGAAGTCCGGCGAGGTGAAGGAGTTGATGGTCCCGACCACTATGTCCAGACGGTTGCCGTTCGCGCGCAGGCTTTCCACCAGGGGTTCGGTGCCGGCGGCGAAGGCGGTGACGACCGTGATCTTCTTGTCGCGCTGTTGGCCGAGGTAGCCCGCGAGGTCGTTCCGATTATCGAGGATCTGCATAGGTTCTCCAGCAGCATGGGTTCCGCAAAATGTAGGCATTGTCGCACGCCGGTGGGGGAGGTTTCACGCTTGGCGCGCAAAGGTCGGTGCTAGAGCCGGGGGCCTTGGTTTTCTTGCTCGCGAACCGTGCTCGCCGGCGATCATGGTATTTCCGGTTGACTCCGCACCCTCTCCCCAGCCCTCGGCTGCGCGCCCCGCCCTGAAGGGAGAGGGGGCTTGTCCGTGCCGAGAGAAGGAATGGTTTCAGCCGGAAACCTGCGGCGTTGCCGGCTGACTCGGGAAAACCAGACCGCGCCGAACGGTCCCCTCTCCCTTCAGGGAGAGGGTTAGGGAGAGGGAAAGGAGCTGAAATCGGCGCCGAAGCAACCAGCAAGCACCGTTCGCGAAAAGCCAGCCAAAAAAAGCCCGCCATACGGCGGGCCGAAGCGGAACCAAAGGAGTCTTTCAGTCGCCCATGCCATCTTCGATGGCGATGCCCTGTTTGCGCATCTGGGCGATCAGCTGGGCGCGGGTTCCTGGCAGGTTGAGCATGGTTTCGTGGCGAATCCCCGCCACTTCCTCCGCGGTGTAGGGCTCGTAGCTGGCCGGCATGCTGTTGCCGGCCATGCCGTCCTTGCGCAGCAGCCAGTTGAGCATGTCCGCCAGTTGCGCATCGTTGAGCGCCGACATCGACATGCCCGGCACCCGCACCAGGAACTGGCGGCCGCCCTCCACCTTCAGGAAGTTGCCGACGAAGCCGAGCATCCTCGGCACGTCGTTGGCCTTGGAGCCGGCGCCGTCGGACAGGTGGCAGCCCGCGCACTGCAGCTGGTAGTTGGTGGCGTTGCTGTAGCCGGCCTCGGCGATCGGCGTCTGCGGCGCCTCGTTGCCCGGCGCGTGTTTCTGGTGCGGGTCGGGGATGCTGCGGGCCTGGGCCGCCGGGGCGGCCAGCAGGCACAGCAGCGCGAGGGTCGGCAGCGAGCGCTTCATCTGCGTTATACCGCGACGCCGCGGATGACCGAGACGGTGCAGTGGTAGATGTGCGACTTGGCCGCCAGGCACCAGTTCACGTCGTTGTTGTTGAACGGACGGTAGGCCGGCTCCTCGCTGTCGTTGCGGGTGCAGGCGCACTGGTTGCAGCTGTGCTTACCGCAGCAGTCGTTATAGGAAATGATGTAGTTCTTGCCGTCGGCCGGGTTGTGGCAGGTGCCCACCCAGGCCACCTGCGACACCTCGGTGCCCGGCGGGCAACTGGACACGCTGCCGCCGCAGCAGGAGCAGAGGAAGCCGTCGATGGAGCAGTAGCGCCAGTAGTCGCAGCTGTTGGGGTCGCCCGGGTCGCCGGCCATCGGCTTGTCGGCGGCCAGGGCCTTGCCGGTGCGGTCGATGGGCAGTAGCACCGGCAGGGCGGCGCCGGCCACCAGCAGCGAACCCATGCGCGAGAGCAGCTTGCGCCGCGAGGTGGTGTCGGCGATGCGACGGGAGGAGCGCTCGAAGAGCTGGTCGAGGAATTTCATCGGTTATCCCTTTTTATTGTTCAGTGGGCGCTGTGCGAGTGCGCGTGGCCGGGCTCGTGGCTGTGAACCTGAGGCTGCTGGGCCTGCAGGTACTGCTGCAGGGTGGCGCTGCCCAGGTGCTCGGCCTCGAACAGGCTGTCCAGGTGCTCGCGGGAGTTGACCAGGCCCTTGGCGCGGAGGATGCCGTTCCGGTCGATCAGCGCCGCGTAGGGCAGCTTGCCGATCTGGTAGGTCATGCCCACTTCCGGGCCGACCACGTAGGTGGCGCCTTCGAGCTTGTGCTCGGCGATCAGCGCCTGCTGCGCGGCCGGCTCGCTGTCGCTGACGAAGACCACGTCCAGGCGCTGCGCCTGTTCCTTGGCGATGGACTTGATCGCCGGCAGCAGCGACTTGCAGATCGGGCAGGTGGGCGAGAGGAAGAACAGCAGCTGGGCCTTCTCGCCGGCGTAGCCGAAGTTCACCGGGCGGCCGTGGCGGTCGGCGGCGGTGACCTGCGGGGCCGGTTCATTCACGGCGACGCCCTTGTCGACCATCAGCGCGCCGGCCGGGGCGATGCGCCCGTGCAGCACGCCGATCTGGCGCACCAGGCCCATGACGACGAATGCCAGTGCCAGCAGCAGGCACCAGAGCAGGATGTTGGAAACGATCATGGCTTCCATGGTTCACCTTCCAATGAGTTTGAGCAGACGGGGGCCGTTGGCCAGCAGGCCGTCGGCGGAGACGTAGAGGAGCAGGGCGACGGCGCTGGCGGCCAGCGTCACGAAGCCGTCGAACAGGCCCAGCTCGCGGGCCTGCGGCTGCAGGCTGGCGAGCAGGGCCAGGGCGATGAGCACGGCGTTGCGCGCCAGCAGCACCGGGCGCAGCGGCTGGGCCTGGTCGGGCCCGGCGCAGCCGCAGTCGATGTCGCGGCGGCCGCGCCACAGGTTGACGCCGATGGCCGCGGCGTACAGCGCCAGCAGCGCGGCGGCGGCCAGGGCCGCCAGCGAACGGCTGGCCGGCACCAGCAGGGCGAAGGCGACGGCGCCTTCCAGCAGCGGCAACACGCGGGCGGCGGGCTTGAGCAGGGCCTGCGGCAGCAGCTGGTAATCCTCCAGCTGCCGCGCGAAGCGCCCCGGCGCGCGCCACTTGTGGCTGGCGGCGCTGGCCAGGATCACCGCCACCGAGACGGCGCCGGCGATCACGTAGATGGGATCGGCTTGCATGGTCGTGCCTCTGTCAGTGGGTCAGGACCTGGGTGGCGGTCTTGGCGATCTTTTCCACGGTGCCGGTGTGCTTGCCGGCCTTCAGGTCGAAGATCTCCAGGCCGCCTTCGACGTTGGCGCCGTACAGCAGCGGGGCGTCGTCGCTGGTGGCGGTCATGCTCCAGACCGGGGCCGGGGCGCTGAGGGTGCCGATCTTCTTCTGCGTCTTCAGATCGTAGACCCAGATGTCGGTGCTCGGGTCTTCCCACTTCATCGGCTCGTGCTGGTCGTGCATCAGCACGTACAGGCGGTTCAGCTTCGGCGCCAGGGCCAGTTCCTGCCAGCCGCCGGGGGCCCAGCCGGCCTTGCGTTCGGCGTCGGTGACCAGCGACCAGGTCGGCAGCACCTTGGGCTGCTTGCCGGAAAAGTCGATGGCGTGGATGACGCCTTCGGTGGTGGTGAAGTAGTAGGTCTCGCCATTGTTGATGGCGCGCTCCACTAGCTTCTCCTTGTTCGGGTCGAAGAACGGCGTGCGGCTGCGGGCGGTTTCCTTGCCGTCTTCGCCGAGGGTCACCAGCTGCATGCTGCCGTCGCCGCACAGCGAGGCGAAGGCGCGCTTGCCCACCGGGTAGTTGAGCACGCAGCCGGGGATGGCGATCTCGGCGGTCACCGCCTTGGCCTGGGTGTCGACCACGGTCACCGAGGTGGACGGGGTGAAGTTGTAGACGTAGGCGAAGCGGTCGTCGCCGCTGACCGCCAGGCCGTAGCGCTGGGTCAGGGATTCGGAGCGCTTGCTGGGGATCACCACTTCCCAGGACGGCGACAGGGTGGAGGTGTCCCAGGCGGTCAGCACGTCGGTGCGGGTGCCGCGGGTGCCGCGCGAGTAGTACAGGTCGGCGGTGTACAGGGTGTGCTGGTCGTGGCTCAGGGTCGAAGGCGCGGCGAAGCCGGTGCTGACCATGCCGAGCATCTTCTTCTGCGCCGGGTCCACCACGGTCACGCGGCCGGTCACGAAGCTGTCGAACTCCACGTCGACGACGTAGGCGCGGTGCGGGTCCGGCGGGAACGGCAGGGTCGTCTGGCCGACGGTCTCCGGCGGCAGGTCGGCGAATGCGCCGCCGACGGCGGCCAGCGAGACGCCTAGCGCCAGCGTGGTACGAGCAAGGATCCTGGTTATTCGCATGGGGGGTGGCTCCCTCGATTTTATTGGATGGTCGGACCGCGGACCGGTGTGGGCAGAAGACTGCAGCCCTAGTCTGCCCGGCGTTGCCCGCTGCTGCCTTGTTCTGCGTGCCAAGCCCTTGTCTGTCCCTGACAGGGCTTGTGCCGGCGCGCCAGGGCAAGCATCGGCGGGGTTCGCGCGGCGCGCCCTACCGTTGGTCGGCGGGCCTCACGCAGGGCAGGGCGATGCAGAACATGGCGCCGTGGGGCTCGACGTTCTGCGCCCAGATGTCGCCGCGGTGGCGCGACACGATGTTGCGGCACAGCGCAAGGCCAATGCCGTTGCCGCTGACCTTGGAACTGAAGAAGCCGTCGAACAGCCGCTCCCGCGCGCCGGCGTCGATGCCGCGGCCGCGGTCCTCGACGCAGAGCAGGGCGCTGTCGCCCTCGCGGCGGGTGTGGATGCGCAGCCGGCGGCGCTCGGCGGGCAGCTCGGCCATCTCCTCGATGGCGTTGAAGGCCAGGTTGAGGATCACCTGGCCGATCAGCACCTTCTCGCAGCTCACCGGCAGCGCCTCGGCGCAGGGCGCCAGCTCCAGGCGCACGCCGGCCGGCTGGCCCTTGAGGTCGATGAAATAGCGGGCGTCGGCCAGCAGCTCGTTGAGGTCGACGCACTGCTCGGCCTGCTCCAGGCGCACCACGTACTCGCGCACGCTCTTGATGATCTCCGAGGCGTGCTCGATCTGCCGCACCGCGCTGTCCAGGCCCCAGGCCACGTTCGGTTCGACCGCGCCCTGCTGGCCGAGGCGGATCACCGAGCCCTCGATGAAGTTGCGCGTGGCCGCCAGCGGCTGGCTCAGCTCGTGGGCGATGGCCACGGCCATCTCGCCCATGGCGTTGTAGCGCGCCAGGTATTCCAGCTTCTGCTCGCTCTGCCGGCGGGCCTCCTCGGCGCGCACCTGTTCGCTGACGTCGCGGAACAGCAGCAGGTGGCCCTTGAGGTCGTCCTCGATCTCGATGTAGCGGCAGGTGGCGTGGTGCCAGCGCCAGTCGCCGTCGCAACGCCGCAGGTGGTAGCCGACGCTGTAGGGCTCGCGGCTCGGCGGCGTGCGCGAGAGGTGCTGGAGCAGGCGCTGGCGGGATTTCTCGTCGCAGGTGTCGAGGAAGTTGCGCCCCAGGTGGCGGCGGTCCGCGGCGCCCAGCAGGGCCAGGGCGGAATCGCTGATGAAGCGGATGTCGCCGTCGGGGCCGAGCACCGCCACGCCCTCGGCCAGGTCCTGCATGAAGGCCTTCAGCCGGCTCTCGGTGCGCTTCAGCTCGCGCTTGACCTTGTCTTCCTTGGAGATGTCGCGGAACTGCACCATCAGCACGTCGCGCTCGGCCAGGTGGACCAGGGTGGCGGTCGCCTCGGAAAGGATGTCCACGCCCTGCTTGGAGCGGTAGCACCACTCGATGGCGCGCTGCCCGGTGCGCGCCGCGCCCTCCAGCCAGCGCAGGCCGATGGAGCGGCGGTACTTTGGGGCCGGGTTGGTCATGTCCGGGGCCTTCAGCGGCACCAGTTCCTCCAGGCTGAAGCCCAGGGCCTGTAGCGCGGCGCTGTTGGCCCAGAGGATCTCCTTGGTCTGCGCGTCGTGCAGCAGGATGCACAGCGGCATGGCCTCGATGAGCGCGTGGAAGTCGGTTTCGGCAGGCTGGAACATGGCGGGCAACTCTTGGCGATGCGCGTTCCCGGACGCGGGGCACGGCTTTTATAGCGCGCAGCCTAGCGCGTCGGCGCTAGGAAACAACCCGGCGGGCACTAGGGGATTCCTTTAGCGCGCGGGCGGCACGCCCCAATAGAGGCGCGCTCGGCACGCTCCCTACACTGGGCCCCATCGACGGCCGCCGGCTCCCACCGGACGGCCGGCCCACAAGAACACAGGGAGACGCCCATGCCGCGTTCAGCCGCCGCCGCCACAAATTCGCCCCTCGCCAGCCGTGCCAGCCTGTTCGAGCAGGTGCTCGACGAGGTCCGCCAGCGCCGCGACGAGTTCGATGCCCGCTCCCACGTGCCGCGCGACATGATCGAGCGCTTCATCGAGGCCGGCATCTACCGCTCCGCCACCCCGCGCTGCTTCGGCGGCGACGCGCTGCCGCCGGCCGAGTTCCTGCGCCTGGTCGAGCGCATCGCCGAGGCCGACGGCTCCGCCGGCTGGGTGGCCAGCTTCGGCAGCGCCAGCACCTACCTCACCGCGCTGCCGCGCGAGACCCTGGCCGAGCTGTACGCCGAGGGCCCGGACCTGGTGTTCGCCGGCGGCCTGTTCCCGATCCAGCCGGCCGAGCAGGTGGAAGGCGGCTGGCGCGTCAGCGGCACCTGGAAGTTCGCCAGCGGCTGCAAGGGCGCCGACGTGCTCGGCGTCGGCATCGGCCTCGGCGGCCCCGGCGGCAAGCCGCGCACCGCGCTGCTGCGGGCCCGCGACGTGGAGATCGTCGAGAACTGGGAAGTGGTCGGCCTGAAGGGCACCGGCAGCCACGACCTGCGCCTGGACAAGGTCTTCGTGCCCGACGCCTGGACCTTCATCCGCGGCGGCCAGAGCAGCATCGACGAGCCGCTGTACCGCTACCCGACCATCGCCTACGCCGCCCAGGTGCTGGCGGTGGTCAACCTCGGCCTGGCCCGCGCCGCCCTCGACGAGATCGCCCGCATGGCCTCCGGCAGCGGCGTGACCGGCGCGCCCAGACTGGCCGACCGCGCCTACGTGCGCATCGAGCTGGGCAAGGCCGAGGCGCAGCTGCACGCCGCGCGCGGCTTTTTCTACGACGCCACCGGGCAGGTCTGGGAATCCATCCTCGCCGGCAACGCCGTGACGCCCGAGCAGGTCAGCCTGTTGCGCCTGTCCGCCGTGCACGTCTCCCGCGCCGGCGCCGAGGTGGTGCAGCGCGCCTACGCCCTGGCCGGCACCACCGCCATCTACCTGCGCCACCCGCTGCAACGCTACCTGCGCGACGCCATGGTGGTGACCCAGCACGCCTTCCTCAGCGACGGCATGTACGACGGCGCAGGCTCCGTGCTGCTCGATGTGCCGCCGTTCCCCGGCTACCTCTGATCGACCACAAGGACAAGAAACCATGACCCGACCCACCGCCGAACCCATGCGCGTGCTGTTCTGCATCGGCATCACGCAGAACTTCTTCGACCTGCCCACCGGCGAAGGCATCAGCGTCTGGAAGGGCTTCAGCCAGATGATGGGCGAACTGGGCGCGCTGCCCGGCATGAACGTGCTCGGCGTGCTCGACGACGACCGCCTGATGGTCGGCGCCTCCAACACCGCGCCCTGGACCGTCTACATCATGGCCGACGTCGACTGCCACCAGACCGTGGTCGACGCCTGCAACCTGTTCCGCACCGTGCAGGTCGGCCCGTACAGCCTGTGGAAGTACGCCCGGATCGAAGCCCGCGTCGGCCGCCCGCTGAGCATCCCCGAAGCGGCGCGGAGCTGAGCCATGGGCCAGGCCCTGGAGCAGTTGCAAGCACGCTTGGAGCGCCTGGAGGGCGAGGCCGCGGTGCGCCGTTTGATGGCCCGCTACATGGACCTCTGCGACGTCCCGCGCGACAGCCTCGCATTGCAAACCGAGCTGGCCGGGCTGTTCGCCGAGGACGCCATCTGGGAAGGCCTGGGCGCCCGCGCCGGGCAGAGCTTCGGCCGCCATGAAGGGCGCGCGGCGGTGGCGGCGTTCGTCGCCGGCTACCTGCCGCCGGCCGAGCACTTCGCGCTCAACCTGCACTTCCTCGGCAGCGAGTCGATCGAGGTCGGGGAGGGCGGCGACACCGCGCGCGGCCAGTGGCTGATGCAGCAGCTGTCGACTTACGTCGACGGCCGCAGCGAACTGTTCGGCACCCGCCTGAACCTGGACTTCCGCCGTGTCGGCGAGGCTTGGCAGATCACCCATTTCCGTACCCGGCGGCTACTGGCCATGCCGCTGGGCGCACTCGCGGAGGGCGAGGCATGAGCATCTTCGTCAGCGAATTCGTCATTGAATTGGAACCTGGCGGCGCCGGCAAGCGCGTCGCCGTCAAGGACACCATCGACATCGCCGGCCATCCGACGCGTTGCGGCAGCCGCGCGCTGGCCGACAGCGCGCCCGCGCAACACCACGCCGAAGTGGTGCAGCGGGTGCTCGACGCCGGCTGGCGCATCGTCGGCAAGACCAACCTGCACGAGCTGGCCTTCGGCGTCACCGGCATCAACGACTGGAGCGGCACGCCGCTCAACCCGCAGGCGCCGGAGCGCGTGCCCGGCGGCTCGTCCAGCGGCTCCGCCGCGGCGGTCGGCGCGGGCCTGGCGGACATCGCCCTGGGCACCGACACCGGCGGTTCGGTGCGGGTGCCGGCGGCCTGCTGCGGCGTGGCCGGGCTCAAGCCGAGCTTCGGCCGCGTCAGCCGCGCGGGCGTGCACCCGGAACACAGCAGCCTGGATTGCGTCGGGCCGTTCGCCGCGAACATGGCCGACCTCGTCGCCGCCATGCAGGTGCTCTGCCCCGGCTTCGGCGCGGTGAACCTGCCCGGCGCCAACGCCCGCGTGGCCTTCCTCGAAGTGCCCGCCGACCCGCACATCCAGGCCTGCCTGGGCGCCGCCGCCGACCGTGCCGGCTGGCGCCGGGCGAGTCTCTACCTGGGCGAGTTCGAGGCGGCCTTCGAGGCCGGCCTCGTCGTCATCAACCACGAGAACTGGGCGGCGCTGGGGCAGTTCACCGGCAAGGGCCTGCTGGGCGCCGACGTCGAGCAGCGCCTGCTTGCCGCCGGGCGCACCAGCGCCGCGCAGCTGGCCGAGGCCGAAGGCGTGCGCGCGAGCTTCACCCGCGCCATCGACTCCGCCCTGGACGATTACGAAATCCTGCTGCTGCCGACCCTGGCCAGCCTGCCGCCGCTGCTCAGCGATGCGCGCAGCGGCAAGAGCGTGGCCGCGCTGACCTCCCTGGTCCGCCCCTTCAACCTCAGCGGCCACCCGGCGCTGAGCGTGCCGGTGGAGCTGGAGCACGGCGGCCTCAAGGTCGGCCTGCAGATCGTCGGCCGCAAGGGCGACGACGAACGCGTCTGCGCCTTCGGTGCGCAGCTGGAACAGGCACTGGCCGCCGAGCGGCCGACGAACAAGAAAATGGCATGAGGAGACACCCATGAGCGCCCCCGAGTACCGGCTGATCGCCAAGACGGGCAGCCCCGAGCAACTGGTCCAGAGCGACCGCGTGGACGTATCGCTGTACCACGACCCGGCGCTGTTCGAGGCCGAGCTGGAGAAAATCTTCTACCGCACCTGGGTGTGGGTCGCCCACGACAGCGAAGTGCGCAACCCCGGCGACTTCAAGACCACGATGATCGGCCGCCGCCCGGTGATAGTGGTGCGCGACAAGAAGGGCCAGGTCAACGTCCTGGAAAACCGCTGCCGCCACCGCGGCGCGACCGTCTGCGAGAAGCACAAGGGCAACGCCACCGGCTTCACCTGCCCGTACCACAGCTGGTCCTACGGCCTGGACGGCAAGCTGCGCGCGCTGCCGTACCCGGACGGCTACGAGGACATCCTCGACAAGGCCGAGCTGCCGCTGACCAGCCTGCGGGTGGAAAGCTACGCCGGCATGATCTTCGCCAGCTACGACGCCGACATCGAGCCGCTGGAAGACTTCCTCGGCGGGGCGAAGCACTGGATGGACCTGTTCATGAAGCAGGGCGCCGGCTTCCCGATCAAGGTCCAGGGCGAACACAAGTTCACCTTCAAGGGCAACTGGAAGATCCAGCTGGAGAACACCACCGACGGCTACCACTTCCCCATCGTGCACAAGTCGTGGATGTCCTCGGTGGACGACGAGACCAGCGAGATGCTCTCGTTCATGACCGACCCGCAGGCGGTGACCCACGCCCTGGGCAACGGCCACAGCGTGATGGTGATGGTGCCCGAGCACGTCGACCTCGACCACGACGACGGCACCGAGCAGCTGCAGGAGCGCTTCGCCCACGTCACCGAGGAACTGTCCAGGACCATGGAGCCTGCACAGGTGCGCCGCATCGTCCGCTCGCTGCACGGCGCCGGCTTCAACCTCAACCTGTTCCCCAACGTGGCCATGTCCATGTCGTTCTTCCGCGTGCTGCGCCCGGTCTCGGTCACCGAGACGGAAATCCGCCACGTAGCGCTGGGCATGGACGGCGGCCCGGAGATCGCCAACCGCGAGCGCCTGCGCATCCACGAGCACTTCCAGGGCCCGTTCGGCTTCGGCAGCCCGGACGACGCCGAGGCCTGGGACCGCGTGCAGCGCGGCTCCTACGCCGGCCCCGAGGCGCCGATCCTGGTCAACCGCGGGCTGAACCGCGAAGTCGTGGCCGAGAACGGCGACAAGGTTTCCCACGCCACCGACGAAGGCGGCATGCGCGAGGCCTACCAAATGTGGAAGAGGATGATGAGCCAATGAGCAACGACACCCTGAACGGCTTCTCCGGCCCGCTGGCCAAGGCCATCGAATTCATCTGGCGCGAGGCCGAACTGCTCGACCGCAAGGACTACGCGCAGTGGAGCGGCCTGTGGAGCGAGGAGGGCATCTACGTGGTGCCCATCGACGCCGAGGGCGACGACTTCGCCGCCAGCCTCAACTACGCCTTCGACGACGCGCGCATGCGCGCCCTGCGCATCGAGCGCCTGAGCGCCGGCTTCTCGCCCTCGGCGGTGGATTCGGCGAAGACCGTGCGCACGGTGTCGCGCTTCCGCCTGGTGGAGGCCGCCGGCGATCTCGTCGAAGTGCATTCGGCGCAGATCCTCTACGCCTACAAGCGCGGCGTGCACACGCCCTTCGTCGCCGACCTGGAGCACCGCATCCGCTTCGCCGCCGAAGGCCCGCGCCTGGAGCGCAAGGTGGTGCGCCTGATCAACGCCCAGGACGCCCTGGGCGCCATCGGCTTCCTGCTCTGAGGATGCAGCCATGACCCGTACCGCACTCGTCACTGGGGCCTCGCGCGGCCTCGGCGAATGCATCGCCCGGCGCCTGCACGGCGCCGGCTACCGCGTGGCCCTGGCCGACGTGCGCCTGGGCGACGCCCAGCGCCTGGCCGATGAACTCGACCCCAGCGGCGCCAGCGTGCTAGCGGTGGAGCTGGACGTGCGCGAGAAGGCCGACTTCGAACGCGCCCGCGACCTGCTGCAGGCCAAGTGGGGCGGCTGCGACATCTTGGTGAACAACGCCGGGGTGTCCAAGGTCGCCGCGCTGATGGACATCACCCCGGAAGAGTTCGATGACTCGTTGGCGGTGAACCTGCGCGGCACCTTCGTCGCCTGCCAGGTGTTCGGCGCGCACTTCGCCAGCCGTGGCTTCGGCCGCATCGTCAACATCGCCTCCCTGGCCGGGCAGAACGGCGGCACCGCCACCGGCGGCCACTACGCCGCGGCCAAGGGCGGCGTGGCGACGCTGACCAAGGTTTTCGCCCGCGAACTGGCGCCGGCCGGCGTCACCGTCAACAGCATCTCCCCGGGCCCGCTGGACCTGCCGGTGGTGCGCGAGACGGTGGCCCCGGAGCGCCTGGAGCAGATCCTCAAGACCATCCCGGTGGGCCGCCTGGGCGACCCGGACTACGTGGCCGACAGCGTGCTGCTGCTGGTCGCGGACAACGCCAGTTCGGTGACCGGCGCCTGCTGGGACATCAACGGCGGCCTGTTCATGCGCTGAGGTTTACGCAGGACTCCCAGCACACACCGTACAACCCCCTCTCCCTTCAGGGCGGGCCGCGTAGGCGAGGGCCGGGGAGAGGGTGCCGAGCCCATCAATACACCACGCCTTGCAGGTAACAACAATGATGAAGGTAAGAATCCAAAGGATCGTCGACGAAGCCCTGGACATCCGCTCCTTCCGCCTCGTGCGCAGCGACGGCCAGCCGTTCGATGCCTACGAGCCGGGCGCCCACGTCGACGTCACCGGCCCCACCGGGGTGACCCGCCAGTACTCCCTGTGCAGCCCGCCGGAAGACCGCGCCGCCTACCTGGTGGCGGTGAAGAAGGAAGCCGCCTCCCGCGGCGGCTCCGCGGCCCTGCACGAGCAGGTGGAAGAGGGCATGGAGCTGGAAATGGGCGCCCCGCGCAACCTGTTCCGCCTGGCTCCGGAAGCCCGCGAGCACGTGATGTTCGCCGCCGGCATCGGCGTGACGCCGTTGCTGAGCATGGCCTACAAGCTCAACGCCCGGGGCGAGCCCTACGTGCTGCACTATTTCGCCCGCTCGCCGGAGCACGCGGCCTTCGTCGAACTGCTGTCCGGCCCGGTGTTCGCCGGCAAGGTGGAGTTCCACTACGGTGTGGAGCCGGTCGACCTCGAAGCCGAGCTGGCCGCCAGCCTGGCACGCGCCCCGGCAGCGGCCCACGTCTACACCTGCGGCCCGGCGCCGTTCATGAACAAGGTGGTGGACGTCGCCAAGCGCAGCCGCAGCGAAGACGCCATCCACCTGGAACACTTTCAGGCCGACCCGGCTGCCAACGCCGCCCCGGCCGGCAGCTTCGAAGTGGAGCTGGCCAGCAGCGGCGTGGTGCTGCAAGTGCCGGCCGACGCCAGCCTGGTAGACGTGCTCCAGGCCCACGGCTGCGACATCGACACCGAATGCCGCGAAGGCATCTGCGGCACCTGCATAGTGGAAGTGCTGGAAGGCGAGCCGGAGCATCGGGACAATTGCCTGTCGAGCAAGGAGAAGGCTTCGAACAGGCAGATTTGCGCCTGCGTTTCGCGGGCCAGG
This sequence comes from Pseudomonas sp. AAC, assembly GCF_000725445.1. Lineage (NCBI taxonomy): Bacteria > Pseudomonadati > Pseudomonadota > Gammaproteobacteria > Pseudomonadales > Pseudomonadaceae > Pseudomonas > Pseudomonas sp. AAC. The sequence goes on from NZ_KL647100.1 coordinate 154,654, forward strand.
TCGGCGCGGTTGGTGCTCGACCTCTGAATAGGGCGTATAACCGTTCGCGGTTATACGCCGTTTCACCGGAGCCCGACCCAACGCCAAGGTCAGCCCCGGAGCCGCCTGGAACCAAGGCCAAACGGCGGATAACGCCCTAGGCGTTATTCGCCCTACGCCAGGCCCAACCATGGCGTAGGGCGTATAACCGTTCGCGGTTATCCGCCGATGCACCCGGGCATTACGCCATGTCGTGGCCGAGCCCGGAGTGCCTTACGGCACCCCCAGGTCCAACACCTCCCGCACCAACAGCGCAATGCTGGAAACCCCCATCTTCTCCTTGATCTTGGTGCGGTGCACATCCACCGTCTTCACGCTGATGTTCAGCTCGCGGGCGATCACCTTGCTGGCCTTGCCGTCGATCACCATGCCCAGCACCTCGCGCTCGCGCCCGGTGAGCAGGTCCAGGCGCTGCTGCAGCTGGCGCTTCTGCTCGGCGCCGGCGTGCACCTGCACCGCGGCTTTCAGCGCGGCCTGGATGCGCTCCAGCATCTGCTGCGGGTTGTAGGGCTTCTCGACGAAATCCAGCGCGCCGTTCTTCATCGCCTGCACCGACATGGGAATGTCGCCATGGGCCGAGACGAAGATGATCGGCAGCGCCGCGCCGCGCTCGTTGAGCATGGCCTGCAGCTGGAAGCCGCTGGTTTCCGGCATGCGCACGTCGAGCACGAGGCAGGCGGGGCTGCTGGCGTCGTAGTGGGCGAGGAATTCCTCGGCGCCGGCGAAGCACTGCGCCTGGATGCTGACCGACTCCAGGAGCCAGGCCAGCGAGGTGCGCAGGTCCTTGTCGTCGTCGACGATGTAAACAACGGGTTTGCGGGTATCCATCAGGGCACTGCCACGGTTCTTCTTATTAGGTCTGGCTCGCAGTCTTCGCTGCGGCACGCACGGCGGGCGCGCTTGCGCCCAGGGGCCAGCATACCCAGGCGGCGCCGGGCTGGCGATAAAGAAACCCCCTAGTCGACTAAAGGCCAGCCACCGCCGCCATGGGATTCACCTGGATACCGCGCCTGGCCGCGGGGCCGTAGATTGGCAAGCATCGACAACCGGCCACAAGGGCGTGCCATGAACAACCTGAGCCAGACCCAGATCGACTTCCGCAACGCCATGGCGCGGCTGCCCGCCGCGGTGAACATCATCACCAGCGACGGCCCCGGCGGGCGCTGCGGCATCACCGCCAGCGCGGTCTGCTCGGTCACCGACTCGCCGCCCACGGTGCTGGTGTGCATCAACCGCGGCAGCGCCAGCCACGAACCCTTCCGCGCCAACGGCCACCTGTGCATCAACGTGCTGCGCGGCGAGCAGGAGGAGCTGGCCCGGCACTTCGCCGGCATGACCCGCGTGCCCATGGAAGAACGCTTCGCCTCGGCCCTGTGGGAAGAGGGTTGCGCCGGCGTGCCGGTGCTGCGCGATGCCCTGGTCACCCTGGAAGGGCGCATCAGCGAGTGCAAGGAAGTCGGTTCGCACTCGGTGCTGTTCGTCGAGCTGGAGCGCGCCGCGGTGCGCGAGCAGGGCGACAGCCTGGTGTACTTCAACCGTCTGTTCCACCGCCTGGACGGCGTGTCGGCGGCGGCCTGAAGGGCGGGGCAGGGGGCTTTCATCACTGCGTGGCATGATGACTATCGACGCCGACGCGTGGTCATGCGCCAGGCATGTGGTTAGAGTCCGGTTCAAAGCCACGCCCGCGCATCTGCCGCGCGGGCCCTGACCGGAGCCTCCATGAAGTCCCTGTCCGAAACCGCCTTTTCCATGCTCGACCTGGTGCCCATCCGCGACCAGGGCACCGTCAGCGAGGCGCTGAACAACGCCGTCGAGGTGGCCCGCCACGTCGAGCGCCTCGGCTTCACCCGCTACTGGCTGGCCGAGCACCACAACATGGACGGTATCGCCAGTTCGGCGACTGCCGTGCTGATCGGCCACATCGCCGGCAAGACCGCGCGCATCCGCGTCGGCTCCGGCGGGGTGATGCTGCCCAACCACCCGCCGCTGGTGATCGCCGAGCAGTTCGGCACCCTCGCCAGCCTCTACCCGGGGCGCATCGACCTGGGCCTGGGCCGCGCCCCCGGCGCCGACCAGGCGACCATGCGCGCCCTGCGCCGCGACCGCATGCTCGGCGACGGCGAAGACTTCCCCGAGCAGGTCGCCGAGCTGGAAATGCTCCTCGGCCCGCGCCGCCCGCAGCAGAGCCTGCTGGCCATCCCCGGCGAGGGCACGCGGGTGCCGATCTGGCTGCTCGGCTCCAGCCTGTTCAGCGCCCGCCTGGCCGCTGAGAAGGGTCTGCCCTACGCCTTCGCCTCGCACTTCGCGCCGCGCTACTTGCACGACGCGCTGCGCATCTACCGGCAGAACTTCAAGCCCTCGGCCATCCTCGAACAGCCCTACGCGATGATCGGCGTGCCGCTGATCGCCGCGCCCACTGATGAAGAGGCCGAGTACCTGGCGACCACCGCGTTCCAGCGCGTGCTGGCGCTGATCCGCGGCGAAAGCCTCAAGCAGAAGCCGCCGGTGGAGCGCATGGCCGGCCTGTGGTTGCCCCACGAGCAGGAGGCGGTGGGCAACTTCTTCGGCCTGGCGGTGATCGGCGGCCCGGAGAAGGTGCGCAGCCGCCTGGAAATCCTCGTCGAGCAGACCGGGGCGGATGAGATCATCTTCACCAGTGATATCTACGACCATGCCTTGCGCTTGCGTTCGTTGGAGATCGTTGCCGGGTTGCGTTGATTCCAGCGGCGCTTTGGTGTTTGTCGGTTACGTCGGCGCCGGGGGGGAATTCCTTTCCCTCACCCCAGCCCTCTCCCTCTGGGAGAGGGCTGGGGTGAGGGGACCAGCGCCAACCTGAAGCACCCCCACCCCCAGCCACTCCCCGCTGTCCAATCCGCTCATCCACATAAGTCCCTTTCGACATTGCCGCGGCAACCGCCCGGCGCGAACATCCCGCTACTCCCTACAAGAACAAGCCAGGAGTTCCGCGATGCGCCCCTATGCCGCCGCCGCTGCCGAATTCGATTACGCGGCCACCGCCCGAGACACCCTCGCCGGCAGCCTCGACGCCCTCAACGCCTGCGTCGAATGCTGCGACCGCCATGCCCCGTCCGGGCGCGTCGCCCTGTACTGGGAAGGCCGCAACGGCGAGCGCGCCGAATACAGCTTCGCCCAGCTGCAGGCCCTGTCCGCGCAGTTCGCCAACCTGCTCCACGACCTGGGCGTGCGCCCCGGCGACCGGGTTTCCGGCATGCTGCCGCGCACCCCGGAACTGCTGGTCACCATCCTCGGCACCTGGCGCCTGGGCGCGGTCTACCAGCCGCTGTTCACCGCCTTCGGGCCCAAGGCCATCGAGCACCGCCTGGGCATCGCCGGCAGCCGCGTACTGGTCACCGACGCCGGCAACCGCGCCAAGCTCGACGAAGTGCCCAACGCCCCGCAGATCATCACCGTCAGCGGCGGCCAGGCGATCCCGGCCGGCGACCTCGACTTCAAGCAGGCCCTGGAAAGCCGCTCCGAGCGGTTCGAACCGGTCCTGCGCAGCGGCGAAGACCCCTTCCTGCTGATGTTCACCTCCGGCACCACTGGCCTGGCCAAGCCGCTGGCGGTGCCGCTCAAGGCCATCCTGGCGTTCACCGGCTACCTGCGCGACGCCGTGGACCTGCGCCCCGAGGACCGCTTCTGGAACCTGGCCGACCCGGGCTGGGCCTACGGCCTCTACTACGCCGTCACCGGCCCGCTGGCCCTGGGCCACGCCACCACCTTCTACGAAGGCGCCTTCACGGTGGAGAGCACCTGCCGGATCATCCGCCAGTACGGCATCACCAACCTGGCCGGCTCGCCCACTGCCTACCGCATGCTCAAGGCCTCGGCTGCCGAGGTGGAGCGTGAGCTCAAGGGCCGCCTGCGCGCGGTGAGCAGCGCTGGCGAGGCGCTGACCCCGGAGGTGATCCGCTGGTTCGCCGAGGGCCTGGGGGCGACCATCCACGACCACTACGGGCAGACCGAGCTGGGCATGGTCCTGGCCAACCACCATGGGCTGCAGCACCCGGTGCACCTGGGCGCGGCCGGCTACTCCATCCCCGGCCACCGCGTGGTGGTGCTGGGCGAGAACGGCGAGGAACTGCCCGCCGGCCAGCCCGGCATCCTGGCCATGGACCGCAAGCGCTCGCCGCTGATGTGGTTCGCCGGCTACCAGGGCATGGAAACCAAGGCCTTCGTCGGCGACTACTATCTCAGTGGCGATACCGTGGAGCTGAACGCCGACGGCAGCATCAGCTTCGTCGGCCGCTCCGACGACCTCATCACCACCTCCGGCTACCGCGTCGGCCCCTTCGACGTGGAGAGCGCGCTGATCGAGCACCCGGCGGTGATGGAAGCGGCGGTGATCGGCAAGCCCGACCCGGAGCGCACCGAACTGGTCAAGGCCTACGTGGTGCTCTGCCCGCAGCACCAGCCCAGCCCGGAGCTGGCCGAGGAGCTGCAACAGTACGTGCGCAAGCGCCTGTCGGCGCACAGCTACCCGCGGGAAGTGGAGTTCATCGCCGAACTGCCGAAGACCCCCAGCGGCAAGATCCAGCGCTTCCTCCTGCGCAACCAGGAGATAGCCCGGCAACAAGAGGCGGCCGAACGCGCGGCCGCGCAGCACTGATTCGGAGAGATTCCATGCACATCAAGGACAAGGTATTCCTCATCACCGGCGGCGGCTCCGGGCTCGGCGCGGCCACCGCGAAGACTCTGGTGGAGGCCGGCGCCCGCGTGCTGCTGGCCGACGTCAACGCCGAGGCTGGCGCCGCCCGCGTGGCCGAACTGGGCGAGGGCAGGGCGCGCTTCGTGCGCACCGACGTGACCAGCGAGGCCGACGGCCGCGCCGCGGTGGAAGCCGCGCTGGAAAGCTTCGGCGCGCTGCACGGGCTGGCCAACTGCGCCGGCGTGGCGCCGGCCGAGAAGGTCCTCGGGCGCAATGGCCCGCATGGCCTGGACAGCTTCGCCCGGGCCATCAACATCAACCTGGTGGGCAGCTTCAACATGCTGCGCCTGGCCGCCGAGGCCATGGCCCGCAACGAGCCGGACGCCGGCGGCGAGCGCGGCGTCATCGTCAACACCGCCTCGGTGGCGGCCTTCGACGGGCAGATCGGCCAGGCCGCGTATTCGGCGTCCAAGGCCGGGGTGGTCGGCATGACTCTGCCCATCGCCCGCGAGCTGGCGCGCCACGGCATCCGCGTGATGACCATCGCCCCCGGCATCTTCGAAACGCCGATGATGGCCGGCATGCCCCAGGAAGTCCGCGACTCCCTCGGTGCCAGCGTGCCCTTCCCGCCGCGCCTGGGCCGCCCCGACGAATTCGCCGCGCTGGTCCGCCACATCGTCGAGAACAGCATGCTCAACGGCGAGGTGATCCGCCTCGACGGCGCCATCCGCATGGCCGCCAAGTGACAGGAGTAACGAAAATGAACGATCCCGTAGTCATCGTCAGCGCCGTCCGCACCCCCATGGGCGGCTTCCTCGGCGACTTCAAGGACGCCAGCGCCGCCACCCTCGGCGCCGCCGCCGTGCGTGCGGCCATCGAGCGCGCCAAGCTGGGCGCCGACCAGATCGACGAAGCCATCCTCGGCTGCGTGCTCTCCGCCGGCCAGGGCCAGGCCCCGGCGCGTCAGGCAGTGCTCGGCGCCGGGCTGGACCGCGGCACGCCCTGCACCACCATCAACAAGATGTGCGGCTCGGGCATGAAGGCCGTGATGCAGGGCCACGACGCGCTGCTGGCCGGCAGCGCCGGCGTGGTGCTGGCCGGCGGCATGGAGAGCATGTCCAACGCGCCCTACCTGCTGGAGCGCGCCCGCACGGGTTACCGCATGGGCCACGGCAAGGTGCTCGACCACATGTTCCTCGACGGCCTCCAGGACGCCTACGACAAGGGTCGACTGATGGGCACCTTCGCCGAGGACTGCGCGCAGGGCTACGGCTTCACCCGCCAGCAGCAGGACGACTACGCCATCGCCTCGCTGACCCGTGCCCAGCAGGCCATGCGCGACGGCCGCTTCGCCGCCGAGATCGTCCCGGTGACGGTCAAGGCCGGCAAGGAAACCCGCGAGATCGCTCAGGACGAGCAGCCGCCGAAGGCCAGGCTGGACAAGATCCCGACGCTGAAACCGGCGTTCCGCGAGGGCGGCACCGTCACCGCGGCCAACTCCAGCTCCATCTCCGACGGCGCCGCCGCGCTGGTGCTGATGCGCTTGTCCGAGGCCGAGAAACGCGGCCTGGCGCCGCTGGCGGCGATCCGCGCGCACTCGTCCTACGCCGCCGCGCCGAACCTGTTCCCCACCGCGCCGGTGGGCGCCATCCAGCGCCTGCTGCAGCGCAGCGGCTGGGGCCTGGGCGAGGTGGACCTGTTCGAGGTCAACGAAGCCTTCGCCGTGGTGGCCATGGCCGCCATGCGCGAGCTGGACATCCCCCACGCCAAGCTCAACGTCCACGGCGGCGCCTGCGCCCTGGGCCACCCGATCGGCGCCTCGGCGGCGCGCATCCTGGTGACCCTGCTCTCGGCGCTGCAGCAGTACGACCTGAAACGCGGCATCGCCTCGGTGTGCATCGGCGGCGGCGAAGCCACGGCCATCGCCGTCGAGCGCCTGTGAGGAGCGAAGCATGATTCCCAGCGAAGAAGACCTGCAGATTCGCGACGTCGCCCGCCAGTTCGCCCAGGAGCGGCTGAAACCCTTCGCCGCCGAGTGGGACCGCGAGCATCGCTTCCCTGCCGAGGCGCTGAAGGAAATGGCCGACCTCGGCTTCCTCGGCATGCTGGTGGCCGAGGAGTGGGGCGGCGCGCAGACCGGGCACCTGGCCTACGCCATGGCCCTGGAAGAGATCGCCGCCGGCGACGGCGCTTGCTCGACCATCATGAGCGTGCACAACTCGGTGGGCTGCATGCCCATCGCCAAGTTCGGCACGGACGAGCAGAAGCGCCAGTTCCTGATGCCCCTGGCCCGTGGCGAGATGATCGGCGCCTTCGCCCTCACCGAGCCCCAGGCCGGCTCCGACGCCAGTTTCCTGAAGACCCGCGCGCGCCGCGACGGCGACCATTACGTGCTGAACGGCAGCAAGCAGTTCATCACCTCCGGCAGCCACGCCGGACTGGTGATCGTCTTCGCTGTGACTGACGCGGCGGCCGGCAAGAAGGGCATCAGCGCCTTCATCGTGCCCACCGACACCCCCGGCTACCGCGTGGTGCGGGTGGAGGACAAGCTCGGCCAGCACGCCTCGGACACCTGCCAGATCGCCTTCGACGACCTGCGCATCCCGGCCGGCTACCGCCTGGGCGAGGAGGGCCAGGGCTACGCCATCGCCCTGGCCAACCTGGAAGGCGGACGCATCGGCATCGCCTCCCAGGCGGTGGGCATGGCCCGCGCCGCCTTCGAATACGCCCGCGACTACGCCCACGAGCGCGAGACCTTCGGCAAGCCGATCATCCAGCACCAGGCGGTGGCCTTCCGCCTCAGCGACATGGCCACCGAGATAGCCGTGGCCCGGCAGATGGTCCACCACGCGGCGAGCCTGCGCGAAGTGGGCCTGCCGTGCCTGACGGAAGCCTCCATGGCCAAGCTGTTCGCCTCGGAGATGGCCGAGCGGGTGTGTTCGGCGGCGATCCAGACGCTGGGGGGGTATGGTTACCTGCAGGATTATCCGGTGGAGCGTATCTATCGGGATGTGCGGGTGTGCCAGATCTATGAGGGCACCAGTGATGTGCAGCGGTTGGTGATTGCGCGGAGTTTGTAGAGCGCTCTTGTAGGAGCGAGCTTGCTCGCGAATGGTGATAGCCCCGAAGAGCGCCCTCTCCCTAACCCTCTCCCTGAAGGGAGAGGGGACCGTTCGGCGTGCTTGGATGTTCTGGAGTCAGCCGGCAGCACCGAAGGTTTCCGACTGAAACCATCACCTTTCTCGGCACGGACAAGCCCCCTCTCCCTTCAGGGAGAGGGCTGGGGAGAGGGGACGGAGCCAGGCCCAGACACCTGCGTTGCCGACGAACTCCATTCGCGAGCAAGCTCGCCCCCACGCCCTCTCGAACCCTACCCATCCCCCCGAAACCGCCCCCGATACTCCGTCGGCGTCACCCCCAGCCTCTGCACGAACACCAACCGCATCCGCGCCGCGCTGCCGAAGCCGCAGCGCCAGGCCACCACCTTCAGCGGCAGCCCGCTGCCCTCCAGCAACCCCCGCGCCGCGTCCAGCCGGGCGCGCTGGACGAATTCCGCCGGGGTGATGCCCGCCTCGCGGACGAACAGCCGGGCGAAGGTGCGTTCGCTCATGGTCGCTACCGCCGCCAGTTCCGCCACCGACAGCGCATCGGTGAGATGGGCCTGCACGTGGCGCTGCACCCGGGCGATGGGCGAGTCGCCATCCGCTGGCGCCTGCAGGTAGGGGCTGAACTGCGACTGGCCGCCCTGGCGCTGGGCTACCACCAGCAGGCGCTTGGCCACGCTCAAGGCCACCGCCGGGCCGTGGTCCTCGGCCAGCAGCGCCAGGGCCAGGTCGATGCCGGCGGTCACGCCTGCGGAGGTCACCAGCGCGCCGTCGCGCACGTGGATGCTGTCGGGCTCCACCCTTGCCCGCGGGAACAGCTGCGCCAGTTGCGCGGCGTCGCTCCAGTGGGTGGTGACGCGCTTGCCGTCCAGCAGCCCGGCATGGCCGAGGAGGAAGGCGCCGGTGCAGATCGAGCCGTAGCGCGGCGTCTCGGCGCAGGCCCGGCGCAGCCAGGCGAGGAGGGCGGTGGAAGGTGTCTCGGCGGGCAATTGCGGGCCGCCGGGCACCAGCAGGATGTCGAAGCCGCCGACGGCGCCGTCCAGCTCGTGCTGCGCGCCCAGCAACTGGCCGTTGGAGGCGGGGATGGGGAAGCCGCGTTCGGCCAGCGTCAGCACCTGGTAGCCACTGCCCGGCGCGACGAAGGCATTGGCTTCGGCGAAGACGTCCAGCGGGCCGGCGACGTCCAGCGCCTGCACGCCGGGGAACAGCAGCATGGCCACGCGTTTCATGGCGGAGTCCTGGCGACGAATGGGCTTGCCATTGTGGCGCCGTGATTGGCTGGCAGCAAAGCGGAAAATGAATCGAATCCTGCCAGTCCAGGGGCTTTTTACCGCAGGTGAAAGGGCGGTCAATCCATTCAGCCAGGTTGGCAAGCCCTTATTGTTACGTGTTGCGCAGTAATCCCTTGTCGTATTGCCTCTGTGTCCGGAACGGCCGTTCAACTAAATTTGTATACACGGCAAGGCCAAATGGCCAGCACGCCGGAAACCGGAGAATCCCACCATGAAACGCACCCTGTTCAGCCTGTTCGCCATCCCCCTGATGGGCGCCGCCCTGGCCGCCAATGCCGCCGACGCCGCGCCCGTGGTCTACCACTACGGCATGCAGCTCGACGTGGCCAAGGTGATCAGCATCGAGCAAGCCAACGACCGTTGCGAAGTCGCCCCGGCGAAAATGACCTACGCCGACTCCAAGGGCCAGGTCCACGTGCTCGAGTACCTGCGCCAGACCGAGATGTGCAGCGACATCTGACCCTCCCAGCGCAACGGGCGGCGTTCTTCCGCCGCCCGCGCCGCGCGACTCTGCCTCATTCTGCTCGACCTTCCTCGCAACCTTCCTTCTGCAACCGCGGCCAGTCGGCTATCTGCAAGAGCACGTCGCTCAGCGCCTGGGCGGCGCTGGAGAGCTTGTGCTCGGCCAGGCTGAACAGGCCCACGCGGCGTTCCACCGTGGGTTCGTAGAGGTCCACGCAGCGCGCGCCCAGCTCCTCCATCTGCTTCACGCACAGGCGCGGCACCGCGCTCACCCCCAGCCCCTGGGCGACCATGCGCCCCACTGTGACCAACTGGTGGCTCTCGAAGGCCACCGCCAGCTTTCCGTGGCTGGCCGCCACGCTGTCTTCCAGCAGCAGGCGCACCGCCGAGGGCCGCTGCAGGGTGATGAAGGGCTGCTCCAGCAACTGCGCCCAGGTCAGCCGGCGCTGCCCGGCCAGGGGCGAGCCGGCCGGCAGCACGGCGACGAAGCGGTCGCTGTAGAAGGCCTGGAAGCTCAGGCCGTCGAGGCTGTCCGGCTCGAAGGCGATGCCCAGCTCGACGCGGCGGTTGCGCACCATCTCCAGCACCTGTTCGTTGATCACATCGTGCACCGCCACGTTCACCTTCGGGTGGCGCTGGCGGAAGGCCATGAGCGCGCCCGGCAGCAGGTTGCCGGCGAAGGAGGGCATGGCGGCGATGGAGACCTTGCCCAGCTGCAGGGTGAAGTGCTGGCGCAGCAGTTCCTCGGCGTTGTCCCAGTCGGCCAGCAGGCGCCGGGCGATGGGCAGCAGGGTCTCGCCCTCGGGGGTGAGGGCGACGCTGCGGGTGGTGCGCACCAGCAACTGCCCGCCGAGGGATTCCTCCAGGTTCTTGATCGCCAGGCTCAGGGCCGGCTGCGACAGGTGCAGGCGCTCGCCGGCCTGGGCGAAGCTCAGGCTCTGCGCCACGGCGAGGAAGGCGCGCAGTTGCTTGACGGTCATTGATAAGCAAAGCCGAATAATCGATTGGAAAAACAAACTTAACAAATCAGTCTCCAGCGGTGAAGCTGCAGACGCTCTCCGACCGGCCGGTCGGAAACCCAAACTACAAGAGAGGCAGCAGCAGATGGCAGGACTCGACAAGCGGGTTGGCAGTTACGCGGAGGCCCTGGCCGGGCTCACCGACGGCATGACGGTACTGGCGGGCGGCTTCGGCCTGTGCGGCATCCCCGAGAACCTCATCGCCGAGATCCGCCGCCTGGGCGTGAAGGGCCTGACGGTGGTGTCGAACAACTGCGGCGTCGACGGCTTCGGCCTGGGCGTGCTGCTGGAAGACCGGCAGATCCGCAAGATGATCGCCTCCTACGTCGGCGAGAACGAACTGTTCGAACGCCAGTTGCTGTCCGGCGAACTGGAAGTGGAACTCACCCCGCAAGGCACCCTGGCCGAGAAACTGCGCGCCGGCGGCGCCGGCATCCCGGCCTTCTTCACCGCCACCGGCTACGGCACCCCGGTCGCCGAAGGCAAGGAAGTGCGCGAGTTCAATGGTCGCCCGCACATCATGGAACAGGCCATCACCGGCGACTTCGCCATCGTCAAGGGCTGGAAGGCCGACCACTACGGCAACGTCATCTACCGCCACACCGCGCAGAACTTCAACCCGGTGGTGGCCACCGCGGGGCGCATCACCGTGGTCGAGGTGGAGGAGATCGTCGAGCCGGGCGAACTGGACCCCACCCAGATCCACACCCCCGGCATCTACGTCGACCGCATCATCCAGGGGACCTTCGAGAAGCGCATCGAAAAGCGCACCGTGCGTTCCTGAGCCCACCGGACAAGAGAGACAAGAAGATGGCACTGACCCGCGAACAGATGGCCCAGCGCGTGGCGCGCGAACTGCAGGACGGCTACTACGTGAACCTCGGCATCGGCATCCCGACCCTGGTGGCCAACTACGTGCCCGAGGGCATGGAGGTGATGCTGCAATCGGAGAACGGCCTGCTCGGCATGGGCGCCTTCCCCACCGAGGAAACCCTCGACGCCGACATGATCAACGCCGGCAAGCAGACCGTGACCGCCGTGAAGGGCGCGTCGATCTTCTCCTCCGCCGAATCCTTCGCGATGATTCGCGGCGGCCACGTCGACCTCACCGTGCTCGGCGCCTTCGAGGTGGACGTGCAGGGCAACATCGCCTCCTGGATGATCCCCGGCAAGCTGGTGAAAGGCATGGGCGGCGCCATGGACCTGGTGGCCGGCGCCGACAACATCATCGTCACCATGACCCACGCCTCCAAGGACGGCGAGTCCAAGCTGCTCGACCGCTGCAGCCTGCCGCTGACCGGCGCCGGCTGCATCCGCAAGGTGCTCACCGACCTGGCCTACCTGGAAATCGTCGACGGCGCCTTCGTCCTGCGCGAGACCGCGCCGGGGGTGAGCGTCGCCGAGATCGCCGAGAAGACCGCCGGGCGGCTGATCGTGCCGGATGACGTGAAGGAAATGACCTTCTGACACCCCCTGTAGGAGCGGGCCCTGCCCGCGATCGCGCGCAGGAGTAGCACCCGTAGGATGGCGTTGAGCGAAGCGATACCCATCACCACCACTGAGTTAGTCGCGCTGTAGGAGCACCCTCTCCCTAACCCTCTCCCGCAAGCGGGAGAGGGGACTGGTTCGGCGCCGGGATGAGCACATGAGTCATCTTGGCACGGACAGCTCCCTCTCCCTTCAGGGAGAGGGCGGGGGGAGAGGGCAGCCCAAGCCACCGGAGTGAGCCAATCATGCAAGACGTAGTGATAGTCGCCGCCACCCGCACCGCCATCGGCGCCTTCCAGGGCAGCCTGGCGAACATCCCCGCCCACGAGCTGGGCGCCATCGTCATTCGCGAGCTGCTGCAGCGCAGCGGCGTGAAACCCGAGCAGGTGGACGAGGTGATCCTCGGCCAGGTGCTCACCGCCGGCTCCGGGCAGAACCCGGCGCGCCAGGCCGCCATCGCCGCCGGGCTGCCCCATGCGGTGCCGGCGCTGACGCTGAACAAGGTCTGCGGTTCGGGCCTCAAGGCCCTGCACCTGGCCGCCCAGGCCATCCGCTGCGGCGATGCCGAGGTAGTGATCGCCGGCGGCCAGGAGAACATGAGCCTGTCGCCCTACGTGCTGCCCAAGGCCCGCACCGGCCTGCGCATGGGCCATGCGCAACTGGTCGACAGCATGATCGTCGACGGCCTGTGGGACGCCTTCAACGACTACCACATGGGCATCACCGCCGAGAACCTGGTGGACAAGTACGGCATCAGCCGCGAGGAACAGGACGCCTTCGCCGCCGCCTCGCAGCAGAAGGCCGTGGCCGCCATCGAGGCCGGGCGCTTCCGTGACGAGATCGTCCCGGTGAGCATCCCGCAGCGCAAGGGCGAGGCGCTGAGCTTCGACACCGACGAGCAGCCGCGCGCCGGTACCACCGCCGAGTCCCTGGCCAAGCTCAAGCCGGCCTTCAAGAAGGACGGCAGCGTCACCGCCGGCAACGCCTCCAGCCTCAACGACGGCGCCGCCGCCGTGCTGCTGATGAGCGCCGCCAAGGCCAAGGAACTGGGCCTGCCGGTGCTGGCACGCATCGCCTCCTACGCCAGCGCCGGCGTCGACCCGGCGATCATGGGCATCGGCCCGGTCTCCGCCACCCGCCGCTGCCTGGACAAGGCCGGCTGGCAACTGGCCGAGCTGGACCTGATCGAGGCCAACGAAGCCTTCGCCGCGCAGTCCCTGGCGGTGGGCAAGGAACTGGGCTGGGATGCCGCCAAGGTCAACGTCAACGGCGGCGCCATCGCCCTTGGCCACCCCATCGGCGCCTCCGGCTGCCGCGTGCTGGTCAGCCTGCTGCACGAAATGCTCCGCCGCGATGCGAAGAAGGGCCTTGCCACCCTGTGCATCGGCGGTGGCCAGGGCGTGGCCCTGGCCCTGGTCCGCGACTGATCGAGCCCCGCGTGCCCGTGTGACGGACGCCCCGGACGAACTCCGGGGCGTTCGGCGTTACAAAGAAAAATAACTCCAAGAAAATCGAGGTAGGAAAAATGAACGCGAAACTGCAACTGCAGGAAAGCCGTTCCGCGCGCTTCGCCATGGCCTGCTCGGCCTGGGCCGAGCGCTGGTTCCCGGACTCCTGGGTGTTCGCCACCCTGGCGGTGCTGATCGTGGCCGTGGCCACCCTGGCCATGGGCGCGTCCCCCGGCGACACCGCCAAGGCCTTCGGCGACGGCTTCTGGAGCCTGATCCCCTTCACCATGCAGATGGCCTTCGTGGTCATCGGCGGCTACGTGGTCGCCAGTTCCGGCCCGGCCTCGCGGCTGATCGCGCTGCTGGCGCGGGTGCCGAAGAACGGCCGCTCGGCAGTGGCCTGGGTGGCCGTGGTGTCGATGCTCGCCTCGCTGCTCAACTGGGGCCTGAGCCTGGTCTTCGGCGGCCTGCTGGTGCGCGCCCTGGCCCGCCGCACGGACCTGAAGATGGACTACCGCGCCGCCGGCGCCGCGGCCTACCTGGGCCTGGGCGCCGTCTGGGCGCTGGGCCTGTCCTCCTCCGCCGCACAGCTGCAGGCCAACCCCGGCAGCCTGCCGCCGTCGATCCTCGCCATCACCGGGGTGATCCCCTTCACCGAGACCATCTTCCTCTGGCAGTCCGGCCTGATGCTGCTGGCCCTGGTGGTGGTGTCGGTGGTGATCGCCTACATGACCGCGCCGGGCGAATCCAGCGCCCGCGACGCCGATGCCTGCGGCGTGGACGTCAGCTTCACCCCGCCGAAGATGAGCAAGCCCAGCCGTCCCGGCGAGTGGCTGGAGCACAGCCCGCTGCTGATCCTGCTGCTGGTGGCCCTGGCCGCCGGCTGGCTGTTCCACGAGTTCGCCACCAAGCCGGCGATCCTCGCCATCTCCGGGCTGAACACCTACAACCTGCTGTTCCTGATGGTCGGCGCGCTGCTGCACTGGCGCCCGCGCAACTTCCTCGACGCCGTGGCCCGCGCGGTGCCGACCACCACCGGGGTGCTGATCCAGTTCCCGCTGTACGGCTCCATCGCCGCCATCATGACCACCGTGAAAGGCACCGACGGCGCCACCGTGGCGCACCACATCTCCACCTTCTTCGTGCAGATCGCCTCCCACGACACCTACGCGTTGCTGATGGGCGTGTACTCCGCGGTGCTGGGCTTCTTCATCCCCTCCGGCGGCGGCAAGTGGATCATCGAGGCGCCCTACGTGATGCAGGTGGCGACCGAGCTGAAGTACCACCTGGGCTGGGCAGTGCAGATCTACAACGCCGCCGAGGCGCTGCCGAACCTGATCAACCCCTTCTACATGCTGCCGCTGCTCGGCGTGCTGGGCCTGAAGGCCCGCGACCTGATCGGCTTCTCCTTCGTCCAGCTGCTGGTCCACGTGCCCCTGGTGCTGTTCCTGCTCTGGGCCCTGGGCACCACCCTGCAGTACCTGCCGCCGGTCATGCCGTAACCACGCAGACGGCCGCCAACGGCAGAGGCCCGGGCACCGCGAGGTGCCCGGGCTTTTTCATGGGCGGCCCGCCGGAGGTTCCGGCAATCGCGGAGATGGCTCGCTCCTACGAAGAGCGCTTCGGCGCGGCCTGCAAGACAGTAGCGTAGGCCCGAAACACCGTTGCGACGGCCAACCTGTAGGAGCGGGCCCTGCCCGCGATTCGCGCGCAGGGCGCGCTCCTACAGGGAATGGCGCGGGTGGGGCGGCGTAGGAGCGGATCTCATCCGCGAATCGCGCCGGAACCTCCGGCTATCGCGGACAAGGTCCGCTCCTACGCTGTTTTCCGGGTTCCCGTAGGATGGGTGGAGCGAAGCGATACCCATCGCCATGGCCGGAGGCAAAGCCCGGGTTCGACCATGGCGTTGGGGAATGACACAGATGTAGCGGCGAAGAACCGCGAACGGTTACGCCACCACCACCCGTTGCGGGTCGGCGGCTTCGCGGGCGGCCTTGCGGCTGGGCTGGGGCGGGTAGATCCACTGGGTGTTGATCTGCCGCTTGAGGGCCTTGGCCTCGGCGCCCTGCAGCTTGACCTGGCGTTCCCAGCCCTCGGTGTAGACCGCGCCCCAGGGGCCCAGGTCGAGGCAGGTGACGTAGACCGGCTGGGCGTAGGCCTGGGTGGGCAGGCCGAGGAGGTCGGCGGCGACGTTGTAGCCGGCGCTGCGGCCCATGTTCATCGCGTGCTGGCAGGACATCAGCGCGTGGTTGCCTGCATCGTCCACCTGCGCCAGGGCCACGTCGCCGGCGGCGAATACCGCGTCCACGCCCTTCACCCGCAGGTCGCGCGTCACGTGCAGGCGGCCGAGGGCGTCGCGTTCGCCGGGCACCTGGGCGGTCAGCGGGCTGGCCTGCATGCCGGCGGTCCAGATCACTGTCTTGGCTTCTATGCGCTCGCCGGTGGTGGTGCTCAGGCCGTCGGCGTCGATGGCGTTGACCGCGGCGCCGAGGAAGCGCACCACGCCCAGTTCGTCCAGGGCCTGCTCGATCTGCGGGCGCGGGCCGGGGCCCAGGTCGGGGCCGATGACGTGGCTGCGCTCGACTATCACCACCCGTACCTCGGCATCCTCGCCCAGCACGCGGCGTACCCGCGCGGGCAGCTCGCAGGCGATCTCGATGCCGGTGAAGCCGCCGCCGGCCACCACCACCGTGTTGCGCGCGTCGCTCGGCGGCAGGTCGGCCAGGCGCGCCAGGTGCACGTCCAGGGCGCTGGCTTCGTCGGTCTGGTCGATGCTGAAGGCGTGCTCGGCCAGGCCGGGGATGGCCGGGCGGAACAGGCGGCTGCCGGCGGTCAGCACCAGGCGGTCGTAGGCGAGGCTGAAGCGTTCGCCGCGCTCGTTCACGGCTTCGACGCTGCGCTCGCCGGTATGGATGCGCTCGACGCTGCCCTGCACGTAGCGCACCCCGGCGGCTTCGAACAGCGGCAGCAGCGGCGTGGTCATGGCGTGCGGGGCGGCCTCGTGCAGGCGCGGGCGCAGGTGCAGCAGCGGCTCGGGGGCGACCAGCGCGACTTCGACGTCGCCGCGGCCGTGCTGGTCGAGGACGCGGGCGGCGCCCAGCGCGGCCCACATGCCGGCGAAACCGGAACCGATGACGAGGATGCGTTGTTGCATGGCGTGACTCCTGGGAAGGGAAAATTCGTGAAGGGGATACTAGGCGTTCGGCGGGCGGGGAATAACGGACAATCCTGGCGAAAACCGGCAGTCCAATCCTCCGAGTGCTTGGACGTGGCTGCCGGTAGCGCCTAGGCTGCTTTGGGTCCACTCAGCACATCGTCGCCCAGCCCTTGTTCGTGTAACCCCGCAGCGGAATCCGTTCGCGAGCAAGCTCGCTCCTACGAAAATCGAAAACCGAAAACAACCGAGAGCAGCGCCATGAATTTCAATCTGCAAGACAAGCTCGCCCTGGTCAGCGGTTCCACCAAGGGCATCGGTTTCGCCATCGTCCAGGGCCTGGCGCGCGAGGGCGCGCGGGTGGTCCTCAACGGCCGCAGCCAGGCTTCGGTGGACGCCGCCCTGGCCAAGCTGCGCGAGCAGCAGCCCGATGCCCGTGTCGAGGGCTTCGCCGGCGATCTGTCGCAGCCTTCGGTCATCGCCGAGCTGGTGGGGCGCTACCCGCAGGTGGACGTGCTGGTGAACAACCTGGGCATCTTCGATCCCAAGCCCTTCGCGGAGATTCCCGACGAGGACTGGGAGCGCTTCCTGCAGGTCAACCTGCTCTCCGGCGTGCGCCTGAGCCGCGCCTACCTGCCGGGCATGAAGCAGCGCAATTGGGGCCGGGTGGTGTTCATCAGCAGCGAGAGCGGCGTGCAGATTCCGGTGGAGATGATCCACTACGGCGTCACCAAGACCGCCCAGCTCGGCCTGTCCCGCGGGCTGGCGGAGGACTGCGCGGGCACTGGGGTGACGGTCAACGCGGTGCTGCCGGGGCCGACGCATTCCGAGGGCGTCGACGAGTTCGTCGGCAAGCTCTCCGGCGGCCAGCCGTTCGCCGAGTTCGAGGCGGAGTTCTTCCGCAGCGCGCGGCCCAGCTCGCTGCTCAAGCGCTTCACCACGCCGGAGGAGGTGGCCAACCTGGTGGTGTACGTCTGCTCCGAGGCGTCCTCGGCCACCAATGGCGCGGCCCTGCGCGCCGACGGCGGGGTGGTGCGTTCGGCCTTCTGAGACGCGTGGCTGCGCGGCCTCAGGCGATCTGCCGGAGCAGGTCGCGCAGCTTGTCCAGGGCCGGGTCGATATCCAGCTTCTCGATGGCGCCGAAGCCCATCAGCAGCCCCTGGCGCACCGGCTCGCGGTCGTAGAAGCCGTCCAGCGGATAGATGCCGACTTCCAGCTTGCGCGCCAGCTCCACCAGCAGCGGCAGCTTCACCGGCACCTTGAACAGCAGCGCCAGGTGGAAGCCGGCGTTGGACGGCACCGCCTGCAGCCAGGGCGAGAGGTCGCCTTCGACGCGCGCCAGGATGCGTTCGCGGCGCGTGGCGTAGATGCCGTGGCAGCGGCGGATGTGCTTGAGCAGGCAGCCGTCGGCGATGAACTTGGCCAGCGCCCACTGCGCCAGGGTCGAGCTGTGCCAGTCGTTCAGCTGCCGCGCGCGCAGCAGGGCCGGGCGCAGGCCCGGCGGCACCACCAGGTAGCCCAGGCGCAGCTCCGGCAGCAGCGTCTTGGAGAAGGTCCCGACGTAGGCCACCAGGCCCAGGCGGTCGAGGCTGTGCAGCGTCTCGTGGGGGCGGCCCTCGTAGCGGAATTCGCTGTCGTAGTCGTCTTCGATTATCACCGCGCCCAGCTCCGCGGCCCGCGCCAGCAGGGCCTGGCGCCGCGCCTCGCTCATCGGCATGCCGAGGGGGAACTGGTGCGCCGGGGTGCAGTAGATCAGCTGGGTGCCGTCGGGGATGCGTTCCACGCACAGGCCCTCGGCGTCCACCGGCACGCTGGCGATTTCCGCGCCCTGCATGGCGAACTGCAGGCGCGCCGGCGGGTAGCCGGGGTCTTCCATGGCCACCCGGGTGCCGGGGCGCACCAGCACCCGGGCCAGCAGGTCGAGGGCCTGTTGCGCGCCGTTGCAGACGATGACGTCCTCGTCGCGGCACTGCACGCCACGGCTGTAGGCGATGTGCCGGGCGATGGCGTCGCGCAGGCTGGGCAGGCCCTCGGGCTGCGCGTAGACCGCCCGCGGGCCCTGCATCTGGCGCAGGGCGAAGTGCACGCAGCGGCGCCAGTCCTCGTGGGGGAAGGTGGCGAGGCTGCTGGCGCCGCCGAGGAAGTCGGCGCGCAGGGTGACGCCGGCGTGGGGGTGGACGATGCGCGTCTGCAGCGCCTCCCAGGTGTCGATGGCCTCCTGGGCGGCGTAGCGGATGGCCTGTGGGCGCTGCTCGTGGCGCGGCACCCGGGCGTTGACGAAGGTGCCGCTGCCGACGCGGCCGACCAGCACGCCCTCGTAGGTGAGCTGGGCGTAGATGTCCGACACCGTCTTGCGCGACAGGCCCAGTTGCTCGGCCAGCAGGCGGCTGGGCGGCAGCCGCGCGCCGGCGGCCAGGCGCCCGCTGTCGATGGCCTCGCGCAGCTGCGCGTAGAGTTGCCCGCCAAGGTCCTTCTGGCCCTGGATGACGATGTGCAACTCCATGAATGCCTCTCCGCGCTCGCTGTGTATTGGCGCAAGAGTAGCCAGCGGCCGGGCTGGGCGCGAAGTTGCGTAGCGGTTTTTCGTCGGATTGGCCACCCTGGCGCGGCGGCGCGCCCGGCAGAATGTCCTTCATCTACCTTCGAGGAACTTCGCCATGGAACCACGCCTGGACTACTACACGGCCTCGCCGGAAGCGCTCAAGGCGATCCTGGCGCTGGAGGCGGCGACCTTCGACCTGTCCATCGAGAAGCCGCTGCTGGAGCTGGTCAAGGTGCGCGTCTCGCAGGTCAACAACTGCGCGTTCTGCGCCGACATGCATGCGCTGGAGGCGCGGCGCAGCGGCGAGTCGGAGCGGCGCCTGTACGCCGTGGCGGTGTGGCGCGACTCGCCCTTCTTCAGCGACCGCGAGCGGGCCGCGCTGGCATGGTGCGAGGCGGTCACGCTGCTGTCGCAGTCCAACGTGCCCGACGAGGTCTACCAGCAGTTGCGCAGCCAGTTCGACGAGCGCGAGGCGGTGGACCTGACCGTGGCCATTTCCGCCATCAACTGCTGGAACCGCCTGGCGGTGAGCTTCCGCCAGTTGCCGGCGCTCTAGCGCCGCCGGGGTTGCCGCGGCAGGCTGCCGGGCAGGGCGTAGTAGCGGGCCCGCGCGGCCGGGCTGGCGCGCCAGCGGCGTTCGGCGGCGAGGTCGTCGGCCCAGCGGTCCAGGTCTTTTTCGGCGGGGTGCGGGAAGAGTCGGCGCAGCAGTCGGGCGAACATGGCGGGTCACCTCTGTAACTCTTTAAGCGTGCTTATGCGGTTACTCAAGATTGTATTCTGTGCTCGCCTTGTAACCTTTCAATAACTATTTAAAGAGTTACTGCGCCATTCGTCCGGGCAGGCGCGGCTCGGCATCCGGGATAGGCCTTGGCGGGGAAGGGGAAAAGTCGGCTGCGGCGGGGGGCGC
>NZ_KL647100.1:174787-493513 GCF_000725445.1 Pseudomonas sp. AAC
TTGGAGTACGGGCAGACGATGTGCGCGCGGTCCACCAGGGTCTGCGCCTGGTCGCGCGGCAGGCCGGGCAGGGAGATGCGCAGCTCCACCTCGATGGCGAAGCCGGTGGGCACCGGGCCGATGCCGACCACGCCTTCGATGGACGGGTCCTTGGGAATCGCCAGCTTGTCGCGGGCGGCGACGAACTTCATGGCGCCGAGGAAGCATGCCGAGTAGCCGGCGGCGAACAGTTGCTCCGGGTTGGTGCCGCGGGCGCCGTTGCCGCCCAGTTCCTTGGGCGTGGTCAGCTCCACGTCGAGCACGCCGTCGGAGGAAATGGCGCGGCCCTCGCGGCCACCGGTGGCTTCGGCGTAGGCGCGGTACAGCACGTTGTCGATGGACATGGCAGGGCTCCTGATCAGGGGAAGGGGACTGAACAGTCTTGGCCAGGCTGGCGCGGCTCGCCAGTCGCCCGGCGCTGTAACTTGAAAACGCCTGAACGAGGGTTACCATGGGCTCGACACCCCGATCCCGGAGCGAGCATGCGCGAAACCACCCCCCAGCCGCCCTACATCCTCGCCGACCACCCGGTGCTGGACTTGCTCAACAGCCTGAGCCGCGCCGATGCCGCGGCCCTGTCGGTCTCCGATGCCTGGCACAGCGACGCCGACGTACAGCACTGGTTGCGCCTGCTGGGCCTGCCGGCGGAAGGCGCGGATTTCGCCGAGGGCGAGCTGCTGGCCGCCGCCATCGAATTGCGCGAGACCCTGCGCGAGCTGGTGGGCAAGCGCAAGCGTGGCGAGCCGGCCGACCCGGCGCGCTTCAACGCGCGCTTCAACGCCTTCCTGCGCAAGGTCGCGAGCTACCCGCAGCTGGATTGGGACGGGCAGGGCGCGCACCTGCACCATCAGGCCGTGAAGCCCGGCGCCGAATGGTTGCTGGCGCCGCTGGCGGAGCAGGGCGCGCAATTGCTTGCCGAGGGGGATTTCGATCTGGTCCGCGTGTGCGAGCACCCGGACTGCACCCTGTGGTTCTACGACCGCACCAAGTCGCACCGCCGGCGCTGGTGCAGCATGGCCCTGTGCGGCAACCGCCACAAGGTCGCCGAGCACCGCAAGCGCCAGCGCCAGGCCGACGCCTGAGGCTCAGCGCGGGCAGCTCGCGGCGGCCCGCGCCGGCTGCCAGGTGCAGGCCGCCCCCAGCAGCAGGGCGGCGCCGGCCGCCAGCAGCGCCGGGCTGAAGCTGCCGTCCAGGTGGTAGAGCGCGCTGGAGGCCAGCGGCCCGACGATCTGACCCACGCCGTACACCGCGGTCATGGCCGCCAGCATGTTGAAGCGCACTTTCGCCGCCGCCAGGCGCGCGGCGGGCAGGGCGATGGTCGGCGTGCCCATGAAGGTGCCGCCCACCAGCAGGGCGCTGGCCAGGTAGGCCGGGGCCCTGTGCTGCAGCACCGGCAGGATCACCCCCAGCGCCTGCACCAGCAGGTTCGCCGCCAGCGCCCAGCGCGTGCCCAGGCGCCCGTGCAGCCAGTGCCAGAAGAAGCACGACGGCGCCGCCGCCAGGCCGAATACCGCCCAGGCCTGCAGCGGCGACAGCGCGCCGCCGCGCATCAGTAGCGGCAGGTAGGTGGCGGTGATGATGTAGCCGAAGCCGGCCAGGCCGTAGATCAGCAGCAGGCTCGCCGGCGCGATGGGCACGGCGGGCGCCGCGTGCGTCGCCGTCTTGGCGGGTGCGGGCGCGGGGCGGCCCAGCGCCGGCCAGGCCAGCAGGGCGAGAACGCTCCCGGCGCCGGCCAGCAGCAGCCAGATCGCCGGGCTGCCCAGGCCCGCGCCATGGCCGCCGGCGATCAGTTCGGCGGAAATCAGGATGCCCAGGCCCACCCCGGAGAACATCAGCGGCGCGCCGCCGTGGCGTTGCATCACGTGCAGCAGCCACCCCGAGGCGCCCACCAGCGCCACCGCGCTGAGTACCCCGGCCAGCAGGCGCACGCCGATGGCGAACCAGGCTGGCGCCGGCACCGCCATGGCCGCCAGCCCCAGCAGGGTGCCCACCAGGGCCACGCGGCACAGGCTTGCCGCCAGGCGCTCCGGGCAGCGCGCCAGGGCCAGCG
The DNA here is from genome assembly GCF_000725445.1 of Pseudomonas sp. AAC. Lineage (NCBI taxonomy): Bacteria > Pseudomonadati > Pseudomonadota > Gammaproteobacteria > Pseudomonadales > Pseudomonadaceae > Pseudomonas > Pseudomonas sp. AAC. The sequence goes on from NZ_KL647100.1 coordinate 176,877, forward strand.
CCCCCAGCAGGTAGCCGGCGTAGTTGGCCGAGGCGGCCAGCGAGCCGCCGTTCACGCTGAGCACGCCTTCGCCGACCATCAGCGGGTAGAGCCCGGTGAAGGCGAAGCGGCCGAAGCCCATGCCGATGGCCAGGATGAGCGCGGCGCTCAGCGCCAGGGCGAGTTCGCTGCGTTGCTTCACGAGGCGGCCCCCAGGGTTTCGCGGAAACGTTCGAAGGCGCCGGTGGCGTAGCCTTCGCGCCAGACCAGGAGGGTGTCCACGCTCATGATCGGCAGCAGTCGCAGCGCCGGCGGCTCGCGCTGCAGGTCGAGCAGCGAGCGCGGCAGGATGCCCACGCAGGCGCCGGCGGCGACGCAGGCCAGGATGCCGTGGTAGGAGCCCACCTCCTGCACCTGCACGCGCGGGCCCTCGGCGTTCAGCCAGTCCTCGGCGACCTGCCGGTAGGTGCAGCCGCGGGCGAAGCCGGCCAGGGTGCGCACCTGCACGTCGCCCGGCCCGCGCACCGGCGGGTGGTCGCCGGGCAGGGCCAGCAGCAGTTCCTCGCGGAACACCGCCTGGCCCAGCAGGCCGCGCTCCAGGGCCGCCTCGAAGCCGGGTTCGGCGCGCAGCGCATCCGGGTGGGCCACCAGCGCGCAATCCAGGCGCCGCGACAGCACGCCGTCCACCAGCGCCTGGCTGGTGCCGGTGCTGACTTCCAGTTGCACCTGCGGGCAGGCGCGGTGGTAGGCCGCCAGCGGGCCGGGCAGGCGGCTGGCGGCGGTGCTCTCCATGCTGCCCAGGCGCAGGCTGCCGCTGGCCTCGCGGGGGTGCAGCGACTGCCGCGCCTCGGCGGCCAGGGCCAGGAGCTTCTCGGCGTAGGCGAGGAACTCGCGGCCCTGGTCGGTCAGCGCCATGCGCTTGCCGTCGCGCAGGAACAGCGCCACGCCCAGGTCTTCCTCCAGCTGGCGGATGCGCGTGGTGACGTTCGACTGCACCCGCTGCAGACGCGCGGCGGCGCGGGTCACGCTCTGCTCCTCGGCGACGCAGCGGAAGATTTCCAGGCTGGACAGGTCCATCGATGATCTCTGTTGGAGAATGTATTGCGCAGAATATTCTCCGTATGAGATTTTAAGTCAACCATCGATCAGCCCAGGAGATCACCGCCATGCCCCTTCGCCAACTGCTCGGCATCGAACACCCCATCATCCAGGCGCCCATGGTCGGGGTCTCGACCCCGGCGCTGGCCGCCGCCGTGTCCGAGGCCGGCGCGCTGGGCTCCATCGGCCTGGGCGCGAGCAACCCGGCGCAGGTCCGCGAGCTGATCGCCCAGGTCCGCGCGCTGACGGCGAGGCCGGTGAACTTCAACCTGTTCTGCCACCGCCCGGGGCAGGCCGACGCCGCCCGCGAGGCCGCCTGGGCGGAACACCTGCGGCCGCTGTTCGAGGAGCTGGGCGGCGAGCCGCCGGCGGCGCTGCGGGAGATCTACCGCAGCTTCGTCGACGATCCGCAGATGCTGGAGGTGCTGCTGGAAGAGCGTCCGGCGGTGGTCAGCTTCCACTTCGGCCTGCCCGCGCAGGGCTGGATCGACCGGCTGAAGGCCGCCGGCATCGTCCTGCTCGGCTGCGCCACCAATTTGGCGGAGGCCCGCGCCGTCGAGGCCGCCGGCCTGCACGCGGTGGTCGCCCAGGGCTACGAGGCGGGCGGGCACCGCGGCATCTTCGAACGCGACCACGATGAGCGCATCGGCACCCTGGCCCTGGTCGGCAGCCTGGCGCCGGTGCTGAAGCTGCCGGTGATCGCCGCCGGCGGCATCATGGACGGCCGCGGCATCCGCGCCGCCTTCGCCCTGGGCGCGCAGGCGGTGCAGATGGGCACGGCCTTCGTCGCCTGCCCGGAATCCTCGGCCAACGCCGCCTACCGCGCGGCGCTGCAAAGCGAGCGGGCCTGGCACACCGAAGTGACCGCGGCCATCTCCGGGCGCCCGGCGCGCGGCCTGCCCAACCGCCTGTTCAGCGACCTGCAGCGCGCCGACGCCCCGGCGCTGCCGGACTACCCCATGGTCTACGACGCCACCAAGGCCCTGGTCGCCGCGGCCAAGGGCAACCCCGACTTCGCCGTGCAATGGGCCGGCCAGGGCGCGCCCCTGGCCCGCGAGCTGCCGGCGGCGCAGCTGGTGGCCACGTTGGTCGAGGAGTTGAATCGGGCGTAGGGCGCATAACGCCTATGGCGTTATCCGCCGTTTGACCTCGGCCGACCGTCTGCTCGGTGTCGACTTGGAGATGGGTCGTCGAAATGCCCAGCTGAGCCCTGACGCAGAGGATGCGTTCGGTGTAGCGGCGGATAACCGCGAACGGTTATACGCCCTACGCTCCCTGTCGGTTCGTCGTCAGTCGCGGTGATGGGTATCGCTTCGCTCAACCCATCCTACGGGTGCCATATTTGCCGGCTGCGCCATTCCCTTGTAGGAGCGGATTCATCCGCGACAGGTCTCAGTCGGCAGCCAGACCCGCCGCCGGCCGCGGCCGCCAACGTTCTGCAAGAAGCACCCCGGCAAGAGTCAACGCGCCGCCGTACAGGTGGTGCACGCCCAGGCGCTCGTCCAGCAGCACGGCGGCGATGGCCGCGGTGACCAGCGGCAGCAGGTTGAAGAACAGCGCCATGCGGTTCGGGCCCATCTCCTGCACCCCGCGCATCCACGCCAGCGGCGCGGCGATGGAGGCCAGCAGGCCGGCGTAGGCCACCAGCGGCAGGTTGCCGGCGTCCAGGCCGTGGTGCGGCGAGAGCAGGTACATCGGCAGCATCGCCAGCACCGCCACCAGCACCTGCAGGTACAGCAGCTGCAGCCCCGGCAGTCGGATCTGCCACTTCTTCAGCAGCACGCCGTAGAGGCCGTAGGCAAGGGTGGCCACCAGCATCATGCCGTCGCCCGGGCCGATGCCCTGGTGCAGCAGGCTGGCCAGGTCGCCGTGGGCGATCACCAGCAGCACGCCCAGCAGCGACAGCAGCGAGCCGAGCACGCCACCGGCGTTGAGCCGCTGGCCGAGCAGGGCGCTGGCCAGGCCCAGGGACATCAGCGGCATCAGCGCGAGGATGATGCCCATGTTGGTGGCGCTGGTCAGGGACGCGGCGTAGTAGGCCAGGCTCTGGTACACGGCCATGCCCAGCAGGCCGAGCACCACGATCTTCGGCAGCAGCGGGGCGATCTGCGCGCGCCGCGCCAGCAACGGGCGCAGCACCAAGGGGCTGAGCAGCACGGCCACCGCCAGCCAGCGGAAGAAGCCGATCTCGGTCGGGGCGATGCAGCCCACGGCGAGCTTGTTGACCACGGTGTTGCCGCCCCAGACGAGCACGGCGAAGAGCGGGAAGAAATAGGTCATTGCAGCGGACATCTGTGACGGACGGGCGCCATTGTCCCGCCGTCCGGAATGGCGCTTATACTTCATTCCGGACAACTCGCCACGCCATCCGGACATGCCCACGAAGAAATACATCCCCCTGCCGCTGCCGGACCATGCGGCCCTGCCGGCGCCGCTGTACTTCCGCTACGACGAGTTCGGCGCCGACACCCGCTCGGCGCCCCACAGCCACCCCTGGGGCTAGCTCAACTACGCCTCCCACGGGGTGATGCAGCTGGACGTCGGCGGCCAGCGCTTCCTCTCGCCGCCGCAGTACGCGGTGTGGGTGCCGCCGGGCGTGGAGCACGGCTGCTACAACCGCGAGGCCATCGTCTACCGCTCGCTGTACGTCAGCGCCGAGCTGTCCCGCCAGTTGCCGACAGGGCCCTGCACGCTGCAGATCGGCGACATCCTCAAGGCTATCCTTTCGGACTTCGCCGCGCGCGGGGTGAACATCCCCGAGAGCGCGGCCGACAAGCGCCTGGCCCAGGTGGTGCTGGACCAGTTGCAAGCCTCGCCGCGCCACGAGGACTACCTGCCGTTCGCCCAGAGCGCGCTGCTGGGCGAACTGCTCGCCGCGCTGCAGGCTGAGCCCGGCGACAACCGTTCGCTGGCCGACTGGGCCAGGCAGGTGCACAGCACCGAGCGCACCCTGGCGCGCATGTGCCAGCGCGAGCTGGGCATGAGCTTCGGCGAATGGCGCCAGCGCCTGCGCTTCCTCGCCGCCATCGAGGCGCTGGAAGCCGGGCGCGGGGTGCAGGAAATCGCCTTCGACCTGGGCTACAGCAGCGCCTCGGCCTTCATCGCCATGTTCCGCCGCCAGGCCGGCACCACGCCGGAGCAGTACCGCCTGGCGAGCCGGGGGCTGAAAGGTAAAACGGCGTAGGAGCCGCGCCGAGGTGCTTTTGTAGGATGGGTTGAGCTTGCGAAACCCATGCGGTCGTGGTGATGGGTATCGCTTCGCTCAACGCCATCCTACGGGGTGTTCCGTGATGCCACAGGATTCCCCTTGTAGGAGCGGGCCCTGCCCGCGAATCGCGCGCAGGGCGCGCTCCTACAGGTGGCGATGGACGGTTCAGCGCGCCGCGGTCACCGGCTGCGCGCCCGGCACCGCGGCCTGCACGGCCTTTTCCTCGCGCGGGGTGCCTTCCGGTACCCAGCTGTAGTCCACCGGCAGGGCGCGGTATACCCAGTTGCTCACGGCGTCGCCCAGCGGCGCCTTGCCGAAGTAGGGGCTGACGTATTCCCAGACGATCTCGCCGCCCGGGGTGACCTGGAAGAAGCGGCCGTTCTGCCCCTCGTCGATCAGGGTGTTGCCGTTGGGCAGGCGCCGGGCGCTGCTGATGAACGCGCTGAAGAAGGCCCAGCCCGGCTGCTTCGAGCTTTCCGCGGTGTACTGCCAGACGATCCGCTTCTTCAGCGGGTCGATCTCCAGCACCCGCGAGCCGGAGATCACCCCGCGCTGCACCGAGGGGTAGCCGGCGTCGCCCTGGTTGTCGAACACCAGCAGGTTGCCGGCGCCGGGCAGGCCCTCGGGGATGATGTGCGCATCGTGCTGGCCGCTGATCTGGTCCACCGGGCGCGGCAGCTTCTGCGCGTTGCGCGGGTCGATCGGCGGCAGGTTCGGGCCCAGGCGCCAGACCACCTTGCCGCTGGCCTTGTCGATGATGGCGATGAAGTTGGCGTTGCGCGAATCGAACAGCAGGTTGTCCGGGGCGAAGCGCTGGTCGCCGGCGGCGTGCCAGCGGTTCGGGCCCAGCGGCGCCAGGTTGTTGATGTGCAGGTAGTCCGGGTTCTTGCTGGCGTGCACCAGCTTGAGCTGCTCGGCGCCGAAGCCGAACTCGTGCAGGTGCTCGGAGGCGGTCCAGCTCCAGGCCACCTGGCCTTGCGGGGTGACTTCGTAGATCACATCGTCGATCACTTCCGGCACCTGGAAACCCTTCACCCCATGCACGCGGTTGGCCAGCACCAGGGTGTTGCCGTTGGCCAGCCGGCGCAGGTCGTGGTGCTGGCGGGCGGCGCCGCCGGGGGCCTGGTCGCCCCATTGCCAGACGGTCTTGCCGGCCCAGTCCAGCTCGCCCACGGCCTGGTTGCGCAGGCCGTTGCCGGCGGAGGCGAGCTTGCCCGGCTCGGCCAGGTCGGCGGTCTGCAGCAGCACGTGGCCGCGCTCGCCATTGGCGAGTTTCGGCTCGAGGATGGCCGAGGGGAAGCCGGGGCGGTCCCAGCGTTTCACCTCGTTGCCGTTCATGTCGATCAGGTGCGTCCTGTTGTCGGCGCCGCTGAAGATCACGTACTGGTTGAAGGCCTTCTGCGGGTCGTAGCGCGTCACCCCGGTGGGGTAGACGCTGGGCGCGGCGCTGACGGCGGCGGCCAGCAGCGGGGCGGAGAGAGCGAGCAGGGCGGTGGCGCGGGCATGCTTCATGGCAGTGGTCCTCGGGTCAGAAGTCGTAGCGGGCGGTCACGCCCAGGGTGCGCGGGGTGCCCAGCACGCCGGCGTAGCCGCCGTTGGCCGAGTTCCACAGGCTGGTGTAGTAGGTCTTGTCGAAGGCGTTCTTCAGCCACAGCGACAGGTCCCAGCGGCCGTCGCCGTAGTCGCCGCGCAGGCCCAGGGCGGTGTTGACGATGGCGTAGCTGGGGATCTGCCCGTAGTCGGAGTCGTCGATGGTGCCCACGGCCTTGGAGCGGAAGGCGTAGCTGGCGGTGACGTAGGGCTCCAGGTTGTCTTCCAGGCGCCACTTGTATTCGCCGTTGGCGTTGAAGATGTACTTGGAGGCGCCCACCACCTGGTGTCCGCTGAGGTCGCAGGACGCCGGTGCGCCGCTCTGGAAGGAGACTTCCGGCGGGCAGGGCGCGTTCTTGTACGACAGGTAGCGCACGTCGTTGTACGAGCCGTTGAGGTTCAGCGTCAGCCCACGGACGGGCAGGGCGGTGGCCTCGAACTCCACCCCGCGCGAGCGCACGTCGCCTGCGTTGGTCAGGTAGGAGGTGCGGGTGGCCTCGTCGTAGGCGTTGGCCTGGTAGCCGTGGACCACGGTGGCGAACAGGTTGGCATTGAGGATCAGGCGGTGGTCGAACAGCGTGCTCTTGATCCCCAGCTCGGCGTCGTTGGCCCGCTCGCTGCCCACCAGCAGGGAGTCGGCGCCGGCGGTGGGGGCGCTGGCCACGGTCAGGTTCACCCCGCCGGACTTCTCGCCGTGGGACAGCGAGGCGTAGCCCATCAGGTTGTCGTTGAAGTGGTAGTTCAGGCTGAGCAGGCCTGAGGGCGAGAAGCTGTACACCGAGAGGTCGCCGGAGTCGTAGGCGCCGGCTCGGCCGTTGCGCGCGGCCAGAGCCGCGCCGCTGACGGCGGCCCCGCCGAGGGGCACATCGCGGCTGACCGAGGCGGATTTCTCCTCGTAGGTGCCGCGGATGCCTGCGGTGAAGTCGAGCCTGTCGGTCAGGTGCCAGGTGCCCTGGGCGAACAGCGCGTAGCTGTCGGTGTCGATGTGGCCGTCGCCCAGGCTGGTGACGTTGGCCAGCGCGCCGCTGGCGGTGCCGTTCCAGATGTCCGCCTGGGGGCCGTAGAGGTTGAAGGAGTGGTTGTCCAGGTCCTGGCCGAAGTAGTAGGTGCCCAGCACGTAGTCGAAGAAGCCGCCGGTGGGCGAGGCCAGGCGCAGTTCCTGCGACCACTGCTTGTCGCGCACCGAGACGCCGGCGTTGTAGGCCGCCGCCACGTTCAGGCCGTCGTCGTTGCGCGGGGTGAAGTCCCACCAACGGTAGGAACTGATGGAGGTCAGCGAGAAATCGTTGGCCAGCTTCCAGTTGGCCTCCAGCGAAGTGCCGCCCTGGAACACGGTGACGCGCTGGGCGGCGTCGAAGTTGACCTTGCGGTCGTCGCCGTACACCAGCGTGGCGCCGGCGGCGCGGGCGCGCTGCTCGTAGCGGTTGACGCCGTTGATGGTCGGCCCGGTACTGAACAGGGTGAGGATGCCGTTGCTGGAGTTCTCCTCGTTGTAGTCGCCGATCCAGCGCAGGCTGAAGTCCTCGTCGGGCTTGTACAGCAGCTGGCCGCGGAAGCCCTGGCGGGCGCCGCCGTTGAGGGTGTTGCCGTCGAAGACGTTCTTCACGTAGCCGTCGTCGCGGGTGCGGTAGGCCGAGAAGCGCCCGGCCAGTTCGTCGGTGAGCGGCCCGGAGACCGTGGCCTTGCCCTGGAAGTAGCCGTCCTCGCCGCCGGACACCTCGACGCTGCGCTCGGGGGTGAAGCTGGGCAGGCGGGTGGAGATGTTGATCACCCCGGCGGTGGTGTTCTTGCCGAACAGCGTGCCCTGGGGCCCGCGCAGCACTTCCAGTTGCTCGATGTCCAGCAGGTCGAAGGAGGCCATGCCGGGGCGGCCCAGGTAGACGTTGTCCAGGTACAGCCCGACGCTGCCTTCCAGGCCGTCGCTGGCCGGGTTGTTGCCCAGGCCGCGGATGGACACGCTGGACTGCCGCGCGTGGACGTAGGCGACGTTGGTGCTGGGCACCAACTGCTGCAGGTCCTGCACGCGATAGATGCGCTGGCTTTCCAGTGTCTCGCCGCCGAGCACGCTCATGGCGGTGGGCACGTCCTGGGAGTTCTCCTCGCGGCGCCGCGAGGTCACGGTGACGGTGCCCAGGGTGCTGGCCTCGCCTTGGGCCTGGGGGGCGGCCTCCTGCGGGGTGGCTTCCTCGGCGTGCAGGGCGCCCATGGCCAGGCCGCCGGTAGCCAGCAGGATGGACAGCGGCAACAGCCGGCGGCGGAAACGGGGCGCGGAATCTCGGTGGTGCATGGAAAGGTCCTGGAGAAGAGGTCGTGTCGCGCAGGACCGGTTTGGCCTGCAATCTTTTTATTCCGTATCGATCTTTATTTATGTATTTCGATTTATTTACGGAATAAGAGATTGCCTTTATAAGAAGGCCGTCCACCTTCGGACAATTGCATTTGCCCAATATTTTTTATGTAGAAAATGCATATAGACCTTCGCCAGCTCCGCCACTTCATCGCCCTTGCCGAGCACCGCAGCTTCGTCGCCGCGGCCGACGCCGTGTGCCTGTCGCAATCGGCCTTCAGCCGCAGCATCCAGGCCCTGGAACACAGCGCCGGCTGCCGCCTGGTGGACCGCGCGAGCAAGGAACTCAACCCCACCAAGCAGGGCCTGATCGTCCTGGAGCACGCGCGCCGGCTGGTCAGCGGCGCGCACAAGCTGGCCAACGAGATCGCCCTGTTCAATGGCCTGGAGGCGGGCGAACTGCGCTTCGGCGCGGGCCCCGCGCCGGCGGCCTGGCTGGTGCCGCGGGCCATCGCCGCGTTCAACGGGCGCTACCCCAAGGCGCGGGTGGCCTTCCAGGTGGAGCACTGGCAGGTGCTGGGCAAGCGCCTGCAGGCCGAGGACTTCGAATTCTTCGTCGCCGACACCCGCCATTTCGAGGCCAACCCCGAGTACCGCACCCTGCGCCTGAAGCCGCGCAAGTGGCACTTCTGCTGCCGCCCCGGCCACCCGCTGGCCGGCCAGGGGCAGGTGAGCGCGGCGCAGCTGCTGAGCTACCCCATCGCCACCAACCTCAGCCCGCCGAACATCCGCAAGGTGCTGGTGGACCTCAGCGGCCGCCCCGACTTCCGCCCGGACATCGAATGCGAGAACGGCCACGGCCTGAACGCCGTGGTGCTGGCCTCCAACGCCATCGGCATCGCCAGCGGCCCGGGGCAGGGCGCCGGCGAGGCGCTGGTGGCGCTGACGGTGGCGGAACTGCCGGAGGACCTGGAGGAGCTGCATACGCGCTACGGAATAGTGCACCGCGCGGGGTACAGCCTGTCGCCGCTGGCGGAGGCGATGATCGGGGAGTTGCGGCGGATCGATGAGGAGACGGTTTAGGGCTTTTCGTCTTTTCGTAGGAGCGAGCTTGCTCGCGAACAGAGTTTACCGGCGGCTATGGCGTATTGGGTTTACTCCGCTCCCTCTCCCCAGCCCTCGGCTGCGCGCCCCGCCCTGAAGGGAGAGGGGGCTAGTCCGTGCCGAGAACAGGAAGGTTTCAAATGGAGACCTTCGGTGTTGCCGGCTGACTCCAGAACATCCAGGCACACTGAACGGTCCCCTCTCCCTTCAGGGAGAGGGCGCTCTCAACCCCAGCACCCACAACTCCCGGTGAACTCCATTCGCGACCAAGCCCGCCCCCACACCACCCACCCCATGCATTCCACGCATGCAAATCTTGCTGCAAATGCGTTTGCCAGAACGCTCCCGCACCCCGCGAAATGGCCGCTCCATCCGTCAACCCGAACGCCCCATGAGCCAGCCCCAGCCCATCCGCAACGTCCTCTACATCATGTGCGACCAGCTGCGTCGCGATTACCTGTCCTGCTACGGCCACCCGCACCTGCACACACCGAACATCGATCGCCTGGCCGCCGAGGGCGTGCGTTTCGCCCGGGCCTATACCCAGGGCACCATCTGTGGGCCTTCGCGCATGTCCTCGTACACCGGGCGTTACGTCAGCAGCCACCAGGTGAGCTGGAACGCCGTGCCGTTGCCGCTGGAGGAACTGACCCTCGGCGACTACCTGCGCCCGGCCGGCATCCGCACCGCGCTGGTGGGCAAGACCCACGCCACCGCCAATCTCGAAGGCATGCAGGCGCTCGGGGTGGACCCGCAGAGCGAGCGCGGCCAGCAACTGGCCGAGGCAGGCTTCGAGCCCTACGACCGCAACGACGGCATCTACCCCGACGGCGAGCTGTTCGCCGACAAGCGCGAAAGCGCGCCCTACACCCATTACCTGCGCGGCCTCGGCTATGCCGGCGACAACCCCTGGCACGACTGGGCCAACGCCGCCGAAGGCGCCAACGGCGAGGTGCTCAGCGGCTGGCAGATGCGCAACGCCGGGCTGCCCACGCGCCTGCCGGAGCCGCACAGCGAAACGGTCTACGCCACCAGCCGCGCCATCGACTTCATGCACGAGCAGGGCGACAGGCCCTGGTGCCTGCACCTGTCGTACATCAAGCCGCACTGGCCCTATATCGCGCCCGCGCCGTACCACGCGCTGTACGGCCCCGGGCAGGTGCTGCCGGCCCTGCGCGCGGCGCCGGGGGAGGAGAGCGAACACCCGGTGTACAAGGCCTTCCAGCAGCACCAGGAGAGCCTGAACTTCTCCCGCGAGGAGGTGCGCAACACCGTGATCCCCACCTACATGGGGCTCATCAGGCAGATCGACGACCAGCTCGGCCGGCTGTTCGACCACATGCAGTCCAGTGGCCGCTGGGACGACACCCTGATCGTCTTCACCAGCGACCATGGCGACTACCTGGGCGACCACGGCCTGGGCGAGAAGGAGTTCCTGCTGGAACCGGCGGTGGGTGTTCCGCTGCTGATCCGCGACCCGCGCGCGGCAGCCGACGCCAGCCGCGGCACGGTGGAGCAGGCCCTGGTGCAATCCATCGACGTGCTGCCGACCCTGCTCGACGCCTTCGCGGTACCGCTGGCGGCGCACCGCGTCGAGGGCCGTTCGCTGCAGCCGCTGCTGCATGGGCAACGGCCGGCGGACTGGCGCGACTACGCCATCGCCGAATACGACTACGCCTTCCAGGCCCCGGCCCGCGAGCGCCTGGGCCGGCCCATCGACGCCTGCCGCATGTACATGGTGCGCAGCGAGCGCTGGAAGTACCTGGCCTACGACGGCTTCCGTCCGCAGCTGTTCGACCTGCAGGCGGACCCGGGCGAGCTGCGCGACCTGGGCGCCGAGCCGGCCTACGCGGACGTGCGCGAGCAGCACCAGCGCTACCTGTTCGACTGGCTGCGCGGCCTGAAGCGGCGCACCACCATCAGCAACGAGGAGATCGACCTGCGCGGCCAGGCCTTCCGCTATGGCGAGCCGGAAGGCGGCAAGCTGGTGCGCATCGGCGAGTGGTAGCGGCTCAACCCAGTTCGCGCAGGTAGCTCCAGGGATAGATGCCGCGCTCGTGGCCGTCGTCGAACACCAACTGTACGCCGTAGCCCTGGGGGTTCACGGCGCGCAGCCCGACTTCGGCGCCGACCAGCGTGATGCGCCCCTGCAGGCGCGCCGCGCGGCACTGCGAGCAGGGGCAGGCGCCGCGCAGGCGGGCGAAGGCGATGCGCTGCACTTCGCCGTCGCCCCAGTCGATGCGCAGCTCGCGCTCGTTGCTGGAACGGTGCAGGGCGCGGGGCGCGTTCATGCCGGCGCGCCCAGTTGGGTGAGGGCGATGCGCACGGCCTTGCGCACTTCCGGGTCGCCGTCGGCCTGGGCTGCCTGGAGAGCGGGCAGGGCGCGGATGTCGCCCAGCTCGCCCAGGGCCAGGGCGGCTTCCTTGCGCAGGTTGCTGATGGCGTGGCCGAGCAGGCCCTGCAAGGCTTCGCGGGCGGCCTGGTAACGGAGGTTGCCGAGGGCCCGCGCGGCGCGCAGGCGCACCTGCCAGAAGTCGTCTTCCAGCGCTTGCAGCAACGCCTCGCCGGCCTCTTGCAGGCCCAGCTTGCCGAGGGTGGCGGCGGCTTCCTCGCGGACCTTCCAGGCCTTGTCGCGCAATGCCGCGCCCAGCGCCGGCAGCACGCTGGCATCGCTGGCCAGGCCGAGGGCGCCGGCGGCGGCGCGGCGCACCTCGCTGTCGGCATCGTCGCTGGCCAGGGCGGCCAGGCGCGGCAGGGCCTCGATGCGCTTGAGCCAGCCGAGGATGCCCACCGCCTCGCGGCGCACGCCGGCGTCGGCATCGTCCAGGGCGGCCAGGGCCGGGTTCACGCTTTCTTCCAGGCGCAGTTCGCGCAGGGCGCGCAATGCGCTGCGGCGCACGAAGGTGTCGGCGTGGGCCGCCCAGGGCAGCAGCAGGCGCCCGGCCTCGGCGGTCTTCAGTTCGCTGAGGCTTTGCGCGGCGGCTTCGCGCACGCTTTCGTCGCTGTCGGCCAGGGCCTGGCACAGGGCCTGGACCACTTCGGGTTCCTCCCAGGCTTCCAGCAGGCGCGCGGCCTCGGCGCGCACGGCGGCGGCCGCGTCACCGGTCAGTGCCCGGGCCAGCCAGGGCAGGGCCTCGGGTTCCTCCAGGTCGGCCAGTTCGATCAGAGCGATGCGGCGCACGCCGGGGTCGGCGTGCTGCAGGCGCGGTTGCAGGTCGAGGATGTCGGGGTTGTCGGTCGTGAACGGGGTCATATGGCGAATCGCGCTCTTGTCGGATCATTGTTCGGCAGGCCTAGGGGCGTCAGGCGCGGCAGTTGGCGGCCGTCTTCGTGGCGCAGCAGTTCCAGGCAGTGGCGTTTGAGGCGGGCGAAGCCGGCGCTGGTCAGCAGCTCGGCATGGCGCGGGCGCGGGAAGTCCAGGCGGATTTCCTCGAGGATGCGCCCCGGGCGTGGGCTCATCACCAGGATGCGGTCGGCGAGGAACAGCGCTTCGTCTATGTCGTGGGTGATGAACAGCACGCTGGTGCGCAGGCGCGTCCAGATGTCCAGCAGCAGCTCCTGCATCATCATCCGCGTCTGCGCGTCTAGGGCGCCGAAGGGTTCGTCCATCAGCAGCAGGCGCGGCTGGTTGATCAGCACCCGGGCGATCTCCACACGCTGCTGCATGCCGCCGGAAAGCTGCGACGGCCAGCGATTGGCGAAGCCTTGCAGGCCCACCAGCTGGAGCATTTCCTCGGCCCGGGCGTGGCGTTCGGCGCGCGGCACGCCGCGCATCTTCAGGCCGAAGGCGACGTTGTCGCGCACCCGCCGCCAGGGCAGCAGGGTGTGCTGCTGGAACACCATGCCGCGCTGCGGCGAGGGGCCGCCCACCGGCTGGCCGTCCACTTCCAGGCGCCCGCCGCTGGGGCGCAGGTGGCCGGCCAGGGCGCCGAGCAGGGTGGACTTGCCGCAGCCGGAGGGGCCGAGCACGCAGACGAATTCGCCGGGCTCGATGGCGAAGCTCAGCGAGTGCACCGCTTCGAAGGCGTCGCGGCCGCTGCCCAGGTGGATCGACAGGCCCTCGACGCGCACGTGCCCGGCGGGCACTCGTTCAGGCAGGCTCATGGCTTGCCTCCGGCCTGGCGCTGCCAGGGCGTGGCCAGGGCGCCGAGCTGGCGCACCAGCAGGCTGCTGGCCATGCCGAGCACGCCGATGAGCAGCATGCCGACGACGATGTCGGGGTAGTTCTGCAAGGTGTAGGACTCCCAGGTGTAGTAGCCGATGCCCCATTGCCCGGAGATCATCTCGGCGGTCACCAGGCAGAACCAGGAGGTGCCCATGCCGATGGCAAGGCCGGTGACGATGCTCGGCAGGGCGCCGGGCAGCACCACCTCGCGCAGCAGCGCCAGGCGGCTCGCGCCGAGGCTGCGGGCCGAGGCGAGCAGGCGCGGATCCACCGCCTCGACGCCGTGGATGGTATTGAGCAGGATGGGGAAGAGCGCGCCGGTGAAGGTGATGAAGATCATCGACAGCTCGGAGCTGGGGAACATCAGGATCGCCAGCGGGATCCAGGCCACCGCCGGGATCGGCCGCAGCACTTCCAGCGGCGGCAGCAGGCCGTCGCGGGCCCAGCGTCCGCGGCCGATGGCCAGGCCCAGGAGCACGCCGGCGACGGCCGCCAGCAGGTAGCCGGCGAGCACCCGCGCCAGGCTCGCGCCCAGGTGCCGGCCGAGCTTGCTGGACTGCGCCAGTTGCACGGCGGCGTCCAGCACTTCGCCGGGGCCGGGGACGTTGGCGAAGGTGACCAGGCCGAGGTTCAGGTGCCGGGCGCTGGCCAGTTGCCAGAGCGCCAGGCAGGCCAGCAGCGAGGCCAGGCGCAGGCTCCAGCGGGACAGGGTTGTGAGGTTCATTTTCGTGGCTCCGCAAGGGCCCGGCGCGCAGGGCGCCGGGCGTGGACGTCAGCGGCTGGCGACGGCCTGCTGGCTGGCACCGGCGAAGTCGCGCACTTCGCCGCCGTTGCTCTGCGCGTAGCGCTCGGCCTGCTCCTTGAGCAGGAAGGCGTCCAGCGCGCCGTCCTTGCCCTGGACGAACCAGGCCTGGCTGGCCAGCAGCTTGATGCCGCTGTCGCTGGCCTGGGCGTAGACCGCGCGGATGTCCTTGCCTTGCTGCTTCAGCTTGGCCGCTTCGCCCAGGGCTTCCCGGGCCGAGGCGTAGCTGCGCACCCTGGGTTCGCCGCGCACCCACACCTGCGCCACGTGGCGCGGGTCGGCGATGGCCTTGCCGGTCAGCGCGTCCGTGGCCGTTAGCGGCTGCTGGGCGTAGTTCTTCAACGCGGCGTCGTAGTCGGCGCCGGCGGCCTTGAAGGCGGCGCGGATGTAGCGGTCGTCGACGAACTGCTCGACGTTTAGCCCGCGGTCGGCCTTCTTCAGCAGCTTCAGGGTGTCGATGGCGGTGGTCACGGCCTGGCGGTACTCCGGCTTCCAGGTCAGGTCGCGGGTCTGCAGGCCGAGCGGGCCGTGGAACAGGTAGTTCACCTCGGCGGGGATGCCGGCGACCTTCTCGATCAGCTCGCTGTACTTCTCCGGTTCCGCGGCCAGCAGCTGGTTGGCCTCGTAGGTGGCGCGCAGGTAGGCCTCGACGATCTCCGGGTATTTCTGCGCGTAGTCCGCCTCCACCAGGGCGCCGTGGAAGGTCGGCGCCTTGGCTTGCGAGCCGTCGTAGATCTTGCGGGCGATGCCGCGGCTCTCGAACAGCTCGGCGAAGGGCACGAAGTCGGCATGGGCGGCGATCTTGTTGGCCTGCAGCGCGGAGCCGGCGACTTCCGGTGGCTGCGCGATGATGGTCACGTCCTTCTCCGGGTCCCAGCCCTGGGCGGCGATGGCGCGCAGCAGCAGGCCGTGGGCGGTGGAGGCGAAGGGCACGGAGATGGTCTGGCCCTTGAGTTCGGCCAGCGACTGCACCTGGGACGAGGCCGGCACCACGATGCCGTTGCCGCTGCCCTCGATGCTGCCGGAGAGCACGCTGATGAACAGGCTGCGCTTGCCGGCGGCTTCATGGGCCACGCCGTTGAGCGAGCCGGGGAAGTCGGCCATGGCGCCGAAGTCCAGCTTGCCGGCGACCATCTCGTTGGTCAGCGGCGCGCCGCTGGTGAAGTTCTTCCACTGGATGTCGTACTGCGCGTCCTTGTACTTGCCGTCGTGGGGCAGGTACTTGGGCAGCAGGTTCAGCTCGCGGACCAGCAGGCCGCCGGCGGCGCAGTTGATGGTGGTGTCCTGGGTGCCGATGGCCACGCGGAGGGTCTCGGCATGGGCGCAAAGGCTGGCGATGGCCAGCGCGAGGCCGGCCAGGGTGGTGCGCAAGGTCATGGGTGTTCCCCTCGAATCATGAGTGTTGGAATCGTCTCCGCCGCCGGTGTGCGGTGGGAAACGAGGGGGCGTTGCATCAGGCGTCCGGTGGCGTGTCCGGTTGTCGTTGTGGGTGCAGGAGCGCGCCCTGCGCGCTAATCGCGGGCAGGGCCCGCTCCTACAGGAAGCTGTCGTTCAACGCAGCAGGTAGGGAATCTCCACCTTCACCGCGCCGGTCGGGCAGTCCTTCTCGCAGGGCATGCAGTACCAGCATTCGTCGAAGGCCATGTAGGCCTTCTGGGTGGCCGGGTTGATCGCCAGCAGATCCATCGGGCAGACCTCCACGCAGACGGTGCAGCCCTTGTCGGCGATGCACTTGTCCTCGTCCACGGTGACCGGGGCGCTGGAGCGAAAGAAGATTTCCTGGGGTTGGTGGGGCATGGCACGGTTCCTCGTGGTGTTGCTGGCCGGTCTTGGTGCCGGTGGTCTGGTGGTTCAGGGAAGGTTCGGCGCTCGGCTCACCACCCTCTCCCTGAAGGGAGAGGGGACTGTCCTGAGCGATGGATATTTCCGTACTCGCCGGCTAGCTCCGTTGTCGCGACTCGCGCCGAACAGCTCCCTCTCCCGCTTGCGGGAGAGGGCGGGGGGAGAGGGGCTCTAGGGCTCCTAGGCCGCCTCGTTCTTCACCCGCAACCGCTCATAGGCCTTCTGCTCCTCGTCGTCCAGGGCGATCAGGTACGGCTCCACCGGCTTCTTGAAACTGGTCATCTCGCCGCTCTCGTCCTTCTTCAGGTGCGCATGGCAGAACCACTCGGCATCGTTGCGCTGCGGATAGTCCACGCGGTGGTGGTACAGGCCCCAGCGGCTCTCGGTGCGGAACAGCGAGGCGCGCGCGGCCATCTCGGCGCAGTCGCGGATCACGCTGACTTCCATGGCGCGCATCAGCTCGTGGGGGGTGTTCGCCTTCAGCTGCTCCAGGTCGCGGCCGATCTCGGCGAAGCGCTGCAGGCCGATCTCCATCTTCTTCGTCACCTTCGGCGGCTGCAGGTAGTCGTTGACCATGCGCCGCAGCTTGTACTCCACCTGGGCCGGCGGCAGGCCGTGCTCGCGCCTGAGCGGGGCGAAGACGCGTTCACGCTCGCGCTCCACCTGGGCCTGGTCGACTTCGCTGAAGTCCCGCTCGGCCACGTACTGCGCGGCATTCTGCCCGGCGAACCAGCCGTAGGTGAAGGCGCCGAGCATGTAGTTGTGCGGCACCGCGGCCATGTCGCCGGCGGCGTACAGCCCCTTGACGCTGGTCTCGGCCTTCTCGTTGACCCACACGCCCGAGGCCGAGTGGCCGGAGCAGAAGCCGATCTCGGAGATGTGCATCTCCACCATCTGGCTGCGGTAGTCGGTGCCGCGGTTGGCGTGGAACTGGCCGCGGCTGGGGCGCTCGTTGCCGTGGAGGATTTCCTCGATGGTCTGGATGGTCTCCTCGGCCAGGTGGTCCAGCTTGAGGAACACCGGGCCGTTGCCGCCTTCCAGCTCCTGGTGGAATTCCCACATCATCTGCCCGCTCCAGTAGTCGCACTCGATGAAGCGCTCGCCCTTGGAGTTGGCGGTGTAGCCGCCCAGTGGCCCGGTGACGTAGGCGCAGGCAGGGCCGTTGTAGTCCTTGATCAGCGGGTTGATCTGGAAGCATTCCAGGTTCGAAAGCTCCGCGCCGGCGTGGTAGGCCATGGCGTAGCCGTCGCCGGCGTTGGTCGGGTTCTCGTAGGTGCCCATCAGGTAGCCGGAGGCGGGTAGGCCCAGGCGCCCGGCGGCGCCGCAGGCGAGGATCACCGCCTTGGCGCGGATCACCTGGAACTGCGCGGTGCGGCAGTCGAAGCCGAGCACGCCGTTGACCGCGCCCTCGGCGTCGGTGAGCAGCCGGGTGGCCACCAGGCGGTTGGTGATCTCCACCCGCGCGCGCTTGAGCTGGCGGTAGAGCACCTTCTTGATGTCGTGGCCCTCGGGCATCGGCAGCACGTAGGCGCCCATGTGGTGGACCTTCTTCACCGCGTAGTCGCCCACCTCGTCCTTCTCGAACTTCACGCCCCAGCGGTCGAGCTGCTCGATGGTCTCGAAGCTGTGGGTGGCGTAGGCGTAGACGGCGGCCTGGTTGACGATGCCGTCGTTGGCCACGGTGATTTCCTTGGTGTACTGCTCGGGCGTGGCGTGGCCGGGGATGACGGCGTTGTTCAGGCCGTCCATGCCCATGCTGATGGCGCCGCTGCGCTTGACGTTGGCCTTGTCCACCAGCAGCACGCGCAGCTCGCGGTTGGCTTCCTTGGCCTTGATCGCCGCCATGGGGCCGGCGGTGCCGCCGCCGATGACGACGATGTCGTAGGCGCTTTGCTTGTCTTCTGGGAGGTCGCTGTGGCTCATGCTCGGGGGCCCTTGTGACGGTCGATGCGCAGGCGGTACTGGAAGGCGTCGCCGCGGTAATAGAGGTGTTCGTAGTCCAGCGGCTGGCCGTCGGCGCCGTGGGTGAGGCGCTCGATGCGCATCACCGGCGAGCCTTCCTCCACCTCCAGGGCGGTGGCCAGCTCGGCGTCGGCGAGGATGGCGTCGATGGCCAGGTCGGCATGCCCCAGGGGCAGGCCGCAGTCGTTCTCGAGGATCAGGAAGATGTCGCGGCTCACCAGGTCGGCCTTCTCCAGCCGGCGGCCGACGGCCTCGGGCAGGTAGGTGACCTCCAGCGACACCAGCTCGCGGTTGACCAGGCGCGCGCGCTTGATCTGCGCCACGCTGTCGCCCTCGGCCACCTGCAGGCGCACGGCCACCTGGGCGTCGGCCGGCACGAAGCGGAAGCTGCGCAGGCGGTTGATCACCTCGTAGCCGCGTTCGCCCATGGACTCGGCCAGGCCCTGCAGGGTGCTGACGTTCTGGAACGCCTTGGGCCGGGCGACGAAGGTGCCCTTGCCGTGGATCTTGAAGATCAGGCCTTCCTTCTGCAGGTCGCCCAGGGCCTGGCGCACGGTGATGCGGCTGACGCCATGGGCCTTGCCCAGCTCGGCCTCGGAGGGCATGCGGCTGAGCGGCGGGTAGCTGCCGTCGAGGATGCGCGTGCGCAGCAGCTCCTTGAGCTGGCTGTACAGCGGGACGGGGGAGAGGGGGAGCAGTTCGGTCATGGCTATGACTTGTTATGACGAGTTGTGGGGCGACTATAGAGGAATAAGGATCCGGGTTTGAAAGACCGGATTTGCATATGGATATATGCATGTAGGGCGTATAACCGTTCGCGGTTATACGCCGATACGCCGGGGTCATGGCCAACGCCCAGGTCAACCCCGGCGCCGCCGGGAATCAAGGCCAAACGGCGGATAACGCCGTAGGCGTTATGCGCCCTACAAAAGCCCCGCTATTCGTCCGGCGAATGGAAATGACGTCGTCACACCCCTGCTGCTAGCGTCCCGACAAAACCCCGGAGATTCGCCATGCCCCCCATCGAGCGACGCCTGCTGCCGGTCAACGGCATCCACCTGTGCGTACACATCGCCGGCCCCGCCGATGGCCGCCCGGTCTGGCTGCTGCACGGTTTCCCCGAATGCTGGCACTCCTGGCGCGCGCAGATTCCGGCGCTGGTGCAGGCCGGCTACCGCGTGCACGTGCCGGAGATGCGCGGCTACGGCCGCAGCGACGCGCCCGAGCCCATCGAGGCCTACGACCTGCAGAGCCTGTGCGGCGACGTCCTCGGCGCCATGGACGCCCTCGGCCAGGGCCGCGCGGCGGTGCTCGGGCACGACTGGGGCGCCCTGGTGGCCTGGCACCTGGCGCTGCTGGCCCCGGAGCGGGTGGCGGCCCTGGCCGCGCTTTCGGTGCCCTATGCCGGGCGGCCCAAGCGGCCGGCCACGGAGATCCTCCGCGAGGTCTTCGCCGGGCGCTTCAACTACATCCTCTACTTCCAGCGGCCCGGCGTGGCCGAGGCCGAGCTGGACGCCGACATCGAGCGCAGCCTGCGCCTGTTCTTCCGCGATGCCGGCGACGACGACCCCTTCCTCCAGGACAAGCCCGCCGACGCCCGCCTGTTCGAAGGCCAGCCCACGCCTCGGCAACTGCCGGCCTGGTGCGGCGAGGCGGACCTGGCGCATTACATCGAGACCTTCGCCGGCCGCGGCTTCCGCGGGGCGCTCAACTGGTACCGCAACTTCGAGCGCAACTGGCGCTTCAGCGAGCCCCTGGCCGGCCGCCAGGTCGGCCAGCCGACGCTGTTCCTGGTGGGCGACCGCGACCCGGTGGCGAGCCTGGAGGCCTATACCCTCAAGCGCATGCCCGAGGTGGTGGCGGACCTCGAACAGCACCGCCTGGAAGGCTGCGGCCACTGGATCCAGAACGAGCGCCCGGCCGAGGTGAACGCCTTGCTGCTGGACTTCCTGGCGCGCCGCTACCCGGCCTGAACGGTGTCGGCGGCCGGCTCCGGCCACAGCGCCACCAGCACCAGCAGGGCGCCGACCAGCAGGTACGGCAGGCGCGGCTCGACGCCATAGAGCAGGCTGCCGGCCAGCGGCCCGAGCACCACGCCCAGGCCCTGGGCGGCGCCCATGGAGCCGGCGGTGGAGCCTTGCTCGTCGGCGTTCACCGCGTTGGCCGCCAGAGCCGAAAAGGCCGGGAACACCCAGCCCATGCCCGCCGCGGCGACGAAGAAGGCCAGCCACAGTTGCCAGGCCTGCAGCGCCAGGCTGGTGCCGGCGAAGCCGATGCCGGCCACCAGCGCGCCGATGCGGATCAGCCGTTGCGGCGCCCAGTCCAGGCGGCGCACCAGCAACTGGGCGAGGATCAGCGCCACGCCCACGGTGGTCAGCGCCACCCCGGCGGCCTGGGCCGCCGCGCCCGGGGCCAGGCCCAGGCGGTCGAGGGCGAAGAAGCCCACGGTGATCTGCGCCACCGCCACGCAGAACATGGCGACGAAGGCCACCAGCATGGGCCGGCGCAGGCGCGCATCGCCCAGGCGGATGCTCTGCGCGACGCGCTGCAGGTGGTGCTCCTGGCGCTGCAGGCGGGTGAGCAGCGCCAGGAACCCCAGCAGCGGCAGCACGCTCATGGCGTACAGCGGCAGGCTCAGGCTGTGGCGGGCGAGCAGGGCGGCGATGGCCGGGCCCAGCACCATGCCTACGGCATTGGCCGCGCCCAGGCTGGCCAGGGCGGCGGCGCGCTGGCGCGGCGGGTAGTTGTCGGCGACCAGCGCCTGCCCGGCGGCCGGCAGCGCGGCGTAGAAGGCGCCCACCGCGCCACGCCCGAGCAGCAGGCCGAGGAACGACAGCGCGGCGATGGGCTGCAGGCGCAGCGCGGTATCGACGAAGACCGCCAGCAGCACGTAGGACAAGGTCACCCCGGCGCTGCCCCGCAGCAGGATGCGCCGCCGCCCCACGCGGTCGCTGGCATTGCCCCAGGGCCGCGCCAGCAGCAGCCAGAGCACGCCGGACACGGTGACCGCCGCGCCGGCCTGCCAGGCCTGCAGGCCGAGCAGCCGGGCGATGGGCCCGACCAGCGAGACGAAGGCCATCATCGCCATGGTCCCGGCCATGGTGGAGAACAGCAGCGGGCGCAGGTCGAAACGGGCGTCGGCGGTACCGGGCTGCGCGGCTTCGGTGGAATCGGACACAGCGGGCTCCTGGCGAGAAGGGCGGCGCACGGCTGAGCGGCGCCGCCACGGAAAGGGGAGGCGCAAGGCTAGCACGGCGCTGAGAATTGTTCTCGTCTTCGGCGGCTGCCTCGAACCATGCATTTTCCCGGCACTGCGTCTATATACAGGCAATGAGCCGGCGCCATCGCGCCGGGCAGCCGAGGAGGGTGGGCCATGCGCATTCTTGTGGTCGGGGCGGGTTCCACGGGTGGTTTCTTCGGCGCGTGCCTGGCCCGGGCCGGGCGCGACGTGACCTTCCTGGTGCGCGCCGGGCGGGCGCACCAGTTGCAGCAGGAAGGGCTGCAGGTGCTCAGCCCCCATGGCGATTTCGTGCTGACGCCGCAACTGGTCGGCGCCGAGCACCTGGACGGGCCCTACGACCTCATCCTGCTGACGGTGAAGGCCTACGCCCTGGAGGCGGCGCTGCGCGACATCGCCCCGGCGGTGGGGCCGGGCACGATGATCCTGCCGGTGCTCAACGGCATGCACCAGGTCGACGCCATCGTCGATCACTTCGGCCGCGGGCCGCTGCTGGGCGGCGTGTGCAAGATCGCCAGCACCCTGGACGAGCGCGGCCGCATCGTCCAGTACGGCACCCTCAACGAACTCTCCTACGGCGAGATGGACGGCGCCCGCAGCGAGCGCATCCTGCGCCTGGACGCACTGCTGCAGGACGCCGGCTTCGACGCCCGCCTGAGCCCCGACATCCACCGCGAGATGTGGGAGAAGTGGGTGCTGTTGGCCGCCCTGGGCGGCATCACTTGCCTGATGCGCGGCAACGTCGGCTCGGTGGTCGCCGCGCCCCAGGGCGAGGCCTTCGTCAACCGCCTGCTGGACGAGGTGGTGGCGGTGGTCCGCGCAGTGGGCCTGGAACCGCGCGAAGCCTTCCTCGCCGAGGCGCGCCGGCAGCTGACCCTGCACGGCTCGCCGCAGACCTCATCGATGTACCGCGACCTGGTCGGCGGCCGCCCGGTGGAAGCCGAGCAGATCATCGGCGACCTGCTCGGCCGCGGCCAGGCGGCCGGGCTGGACCTGCCGCTGCTGCAGGCGGCCTTCGTGCACCTGGCGGTGTACGAGCAGGGGATGGGCTGATTGCGTAGTCGGGGCGGCGATTTCCTGCGCCTGGATTGGCTGGGAAGCTGAGTGCGTCCTCCCCGGACTTCAGGCCGCATCCCGGGCTATAGGCGCTCTTCCAGGGTGTTGGCCGCGCTCAGAGCGGGTTCGTTGGCCAGCAACTTGGCGCGCCAGGCCGGTATCTCGCTGTCCTCGACGTCCAGGCGCTTGAGCCACTGATCGGCGGACCAGCCGACCAGGCGCAACTCGCCATCATGGGAACCGCCGTGCAGCGAACCCACGGTTTCGTAGCGGATGCCTTTGAGCAGGTGATTGAGCAGCACGTAGGCGGCTGGCTTCGGATCGTCTCCGTCGCCCCCTGACGGATAGGCACCGGCCTGGATCACCACGCCGCCAGCATAGTCGTAGAAAGCGAAATGACTGGCTGGTAGTTGCGCACGCAAAGCCTCCAGGCCTCCGGCCAGGTCCAGGCGCTGCTGATCGAGCAAGGTCAGCCAACTGACGGTCTTGATCTTGACGTGTTTGAACTTCGGGCGGTTAGCCAGCAAACCAGCCGTTCCCACATCCAAACCTGGCATACGCGCAGCCATAAAGGCTTCGGTCGGCTCGTTGTCGTCCCGGCTCGTTACCGAAAGGTTGAAGGCATGTCCTGCATAGCCCTGCTCCGGAATCAGTCGACGTGCGAAGTCGAGGAACAGGCGTAGGAAGTTCAGCGGGTTCTGCTCCTGGTACAGCAGCGGTACGGAAAACTCCAACACACTCAGGTCATCTCCTATTCTTGCCTCCCAAGCTGATCTTCCAAAAATCTTGAAAAGCCAAGAGCTAGCATCGTTAGGTTGCTTACCGCTGATGTAGTAGAAGCTCAGTGGATAATCCTCATCCATACCCGCCAGCATTACACGCAATGGCTTTGCATCACTGTACGCAGTCAGCGGCTTGCCCTCTGGCGGTTCCTCGCGCCAGAGCCAGGTAAGATGGGGCTCGGCCAAACGCTTGAACTCGTCAAAGCATTGACACAGCGCCTCGCGCACCGAAGGGGTATGGGCCTCCTTGAAGTAGAGCGTGCCCCGCAGGCAGAGCACGGCGCCGATATAATCCTCGGGGCCACCCTTCATTAGCAGATTGCCGGGCACCGGCGGCGGCTCTACGTACTTTGCCTGCATGCTCTCACCTTGCCTTGCAAGGCACTCAAGCAGTTGATCCGCCAAACGCTGCCGCTCGCTCATAGACGCTCCGGCAAGGTGTTGGCCGCGCTCAGAGAGGGTTCGTTGGCCAGCAACTTGGCGCGCCAGGCCGGTATCTCGCTGTCCTCGACATCCAGGCGCTTGAGCCACTGATCGGCGGACCAGCCGACCAGCCGAAGTTCGCCATCATGGGAACCGCCGTGCAGCGAACCGACGGTGTCGTAGCGGATGCCCTTGAGTACATGGTTGAGCAACACGTAGGCGGCCGGCTTCGGGTCGTCACCATCGCCCCCTGATGGATAGGCGCCAGCCTGGATCACCACGCCGACACCATAGTTGTAGAAGGCGAAATGGCTGGATGGCAGTCGGTCGCGCAGGGCATCCAGTCCGCCAGCCAAGTTCAGTCGTTGCTGATCGAGCACGGTCAGCCAACTGACGGTCTTGATCTTAGGATGTTTGAACTCGGGGGTATTGGCCAACAGGCCGGCGGTCCCCACATCCAATCCCGGCATGCGCGCAGCCATAAATGCCTCGGTGGGCTCGTTGTCATCCCGGCTGGTCGGCGACAGGTTGTAGGCATGCCCGGCATAACCTTGCTCGGGAGCCAATCGACGTGCGAAGTCTAGAAATAGGCGGAGGAAACTCAGTGGGTTCTGTTCTTGAAAGAGTAAGGGAACAGAAAAGTCTAGTGTCCCAACTGAGTCACCCATGTTGGCTTGCCAGGCCCGCGGGCCATAAATATCGAAGAACCAGGGGCTAGCGTCATTAGGTTTTGCCCCGTTGGTGTAGCAAAAGCTGAGTAGGTCATCCTCATCCATGCTGGCCAGCATTTCACGCAATGACTTTGCATCACCGTAGGCCGTCAGTGGCTTTCCTTGCGGAGGCTCTTCACGCCATAGCCAAGTCAAGTGTGGCTCGGCGCAGCGCCTGAACTCGTCGAAACACTGACACAGCGCTTCGCGTACCAGAGGAGTATGGGCCTCTTTGAAGTAGAGCGTGCCCCGCAAGCAGAGCACGGCGCCGATATAGTCCTCGGGACCGCCTTTCATCAGCAGGTTGCCGGGCACCGGCGGTGGCTCTACGTACTCTGCCTGCATGCTCTCACCTTGCCTTGCAAGGCGCTCAAGCAGTTGATCCGCCAAACGCTGCCGCTCGTTCATAGGCGCTCCGGCAAGGTGTTGGCCGCGCTCAGAGCAGGTTCGTTGGCCAGTAACTTGGCGCGCCAGGCGAGTATCTCGCTGTCCTCGACATCCAGGCGCTTGAGCCACTGATCGGCGGACCAGCCGACCAGACGCAACTCGCCATCATGGGAGCCGCCGTGCAGCGAGCCCACGGTTTCGTAGCGGATGCCTTTGAGCAGGTGATTGAGCAGCACGTAGGCGGCCGGCTTCGGGTCGTCGCCGTCGCCCCCTGACGGATAGGCACCAGCCTGGATCACCACGCCGGCACCATAGTTGTAGAAGGCGAAATGGCTGGATGGCAGTCGGTCGCGCAGGGCATCCAGTCCGCCAGCCAAGTTCAGTCGCTGCTGATCGAGCACGGTCAGCCAACTGACGGTCTTGATCTTGGGATGCTTGAACTTCGGGCGGTTAGCCAGCAAAGCAGCCGTTCCCACATCCAGACTTGGCATTCGTGCAGCCATAAAGGCTTCGGTGGGCTCGTTGTCGTCCCGGCTGGTCGGCGACAGGTTGTAGGCGTGCCCGGCATAGCCTTGCTCCGGCGCCAATAGACGTGCGAAGTCGAGGAACAGCCGTAGGAAACTTAGCGGGTTCTGCTCGTGATACAGCAGTGGCACGGAAAACTCCAGAACGCTTAGATCATGCCCCTTTTTGGCCTGCCAACTTCGCTTGCCATAAATATCAAACAGCCAGGCACTGGCGTCGCGAGACTGCTTGCCGCTGGTGTAGCAGAAGCTGAGATGGTCGTCTTCATCCATTGCTTCCATCATCTCGCGTAGTGGCTTGACATCACGGTACGTAGTCAGCGGCTTGCCCTCTGGCGGCTCTTCGCGCCAGAGCCAGGTGAGGTGGGGCTCGGCCAGTCGCTTGAACTCGTCGAAGCATTGGCACAGTGCCTCGCGCACCAGAGGGGTATGGGCCTCCTTGAAGTAGAGCGTGCCCCGCAGGCTGAGCACGGCGCCGATATAGTCCTCGGGACCACCCTTCATTAGCAGGTTGCCGGGCACCTCCAGCAGATGCGGCTGCTTGGCCAATTCATCAGCCAGGTTGAATTCTGGTTCCATAAAATGTTTCTCCGAATCAGTAGGCTGGAATCATTGGTCGAGGAGAGCGGCCGCGTGTCACGATAAACATCACCGCCCCTGCGATAGTTGCAGCCCATCCCAACTGCTCTACTGGCACCTTGGATTGCTGATTTTCCTGGCTGCAGTCGCAGTCGGTAGACTTCATCTCAACAACTTTCCTCTCATCACCTGCAATCTCTGCGTAGGAGTCTGCCTGTTCTTGTTTGCGCGGATCAGGCGGAAACTTCATCTCGACCACCTGCTTGATATTGTCCTGGGTTGGTGGCTTTTTCGGATCATTGACGATCACCACGTCAGGCCGACGAATCATCCCCTTCCCCCGCTTGAACGGCGGATGCTCCGGGTCTTCGTCCCAGTATTTACTGATCCAGCCGGGAATCCAGCCATGCGGACTGTTGCCGGTCTGGCTGTCGAGAATCGGCTGCGGCGGGTTCTTGGTCATGTCGTAACTGACCTCGGGCTTGTACGGGCTACGGCCTTGCAGGATTTCGTCCAGCTCGCCCAGGCGCTGGGCCACGCAGGTCTGCTTGAGGTTCTTGCCATCCTGGCTGACGTTGGGCGTGCTGCTGCAATAGCAGATCGCCGAGCACAATACCTTCTTGTCCTGCGGGGCGAGTTTGGGTTCCAGGATGTTCAGCGGATTGTTCTGGCCTTCCGGGCTCATGCCGCCCTGGGCGAGGCTGGGCTGATCGCTCATGCTTCGCCCCCGGGCAGCAGGTCGATGTAGATGTTTTCCGCCGTCTCGTGCCTGACCCATGACGTCATGCCTTCGGCATCCGTGGTGTCGATGGCGGACCAGCCGGCGCTGGACCAGAGCTTGACCCTGCGGCCGGCGACGGGCTTGCCCGTTTCCTGGTCGATCAGCTGAAAGCGCCCGGAGTACGGCGCGGTGCTGCCAGGGAACGGCGCCACGGGAGTAACCGGCGCGGGGGTGAACGTATCGCCGATGATGACGGTGCCCGAGCCTCCGATGATGACGTTGCCGTGCGCACCCAGGCTGCCCAGTGTGGCGGCGGGCTGGCCATTGATGAACACGCTCGATGAAACGCCGGAGACGATCGGGCTGCCGCAGGCGCTGACATCGCCTTGTCGCGCTGCGGGCAGGCCGTCGAAGATAACGTCAGGCGAGCCGCTGACGATGGGGTTGGTGCCGTGGCCTGGTAGTGGACAGGCCGTTGGATCGGTGACGCGGGCTGCGGGTTTCCCACTCATGTGCGATTCCTTGCGATAGCCAGAGATGGAGGACGAAACGCTGTCGGCTAGTCAGGCTTTACAACCTGGTAGTCCGGCTGAAGCAGGCCGGGGATGCCGTCATCGTCGGCGTATTCGCGAATCTGCCCGGAGCTTTGCAAGCTGCTGACGATGGTGTCGCCGTTGTCGGTGGCGCTGCCCACGATGGCCATCGGTTGGCCGTTGTGAGAGAGCGCCGCACCGGCACCGGAGACGATCCTGCTTTCGGTGTTGTCCGGATAGCGAACCAGGTCGCCCACGCAGGCGATCGGGTAGCCATGGATTTTCATGCTGGTGCTGGCCGTAGCGACTTCACCGCCCAAACGGGTACGGGCGCCCAGCGTGGCAAGGTCATAGGTGGCCTTCACGGGCCGTGCGGCGAGCTTCGCCATGGACTCGGAAACCAGACGTCGTGCTTCCTCTACGGTGTAATTCACGGCACATCCTTCCTGTGGGGCGAGCGCACTTTCGTGCGCAAATATAGGGAGTGCGAAAGTAACAAAGCTAAAGTGCGCAACTTCTTGCGCGCCTCCCCTCTAGCTCGCATGGATAGGATGCAAGAGAAATTTGTAACTCTTTATTCATGCCTGGCCGGCGTGGGCGGATCGCACTTTTGAGCGTCCTGGCAACCTTCCCGCACCAGAAAAGGAGTTAGTCGTTCTTACAGGAGCAGCCTGTTCGCGAACCTGCCCCCTCCGATAGTTCACGAATCTCTGAACCGATTATTTGTTCGCCGCCATTTTCTCCCGCCCCTACCTGCGACAACTGCACCGACGCCAGGCCAGCCTTGGCGCTGCTCGACAAGGTCGGCCGCGCGCACAAGCCCCCCACCAGCTCTCCGGCGGCCAGCTGCAGCGCGTGGCCATCGCCCGCGGGCGGGCATCATGCTGTTCGACGAGTCGACCTCGGTGCCCGACCCCGAGTTGGTGGGCCCAGGGCCAACCGCAACCGCAGGCGACCATGGCGGGCCGAGCCGGGCACTTCCCCTCGGCAGACGGGCGCGCATCGGGTAAGGTGCGCGCTTGCCTTGTCGTCCGGGAGGGACCATGTCGTCAGACCCCGCGCAGCCGCGCCTGCGCCGCGCCGATAACGATTCCCGCCGCGCCGCCCAGGTCCTGGGCCTGTGCCTGCCCGGCGACGTGGTGCTCTACCTGCTGCTGCCGATGTACGCCGCCGACTTCGGCGTCAGCCTGGCCCAGGCGGGCATCCTGCTGGCGGCCAACCGCCTGGTGCGCATCGTCGGCTACGGCTGGGTGGTGCGCTTCTACGCCCGCCACGGCGACCGCGCCACCTGCAGCCTGGCGGCCTGCGCCTCGGCGTTGTGCGCGCTGGGCTATGCGACGCTCTCCGGCGTCGCCGCGCTGCTGGTGCTGCGCCTGATGTGGGGCCTGAGCTACGCCAGCTTCAACCTCAGCACCCAGACCCTGGCCACCGCCGAGGCCCAGGGCGCCGCGCGCCGCGCCGGGCGTTCGCGGGCGACCATCTCCATCGGGCCGATGCTGGCGTTGCCGCTGGCGGCGGTGATGGCCCAGGCCTGGGGGCCGCGCAGCGTGTTCTTCGTGCTCTGCGCCAGCGCGTTGCTGGGCCTGTGGCGGGCGCGCTCGCTGCCGGCCCGGGGGCATGACCTGCATACCCCGAGCGGGCGCCGCCTGCGCCTGCCGGACAGCATCGCCACCTGGTCCTTCATCGAGGGTGTGACCCTCGACGGCCTGTTCATCTTCGGCCTGTCGCTGTACGCGGAAAGCCACCTGGGCGGCACCGGCGTGCTGGTGGCGGGCATCCTGATGGCGGTGCGCTACCTCAGCGAGATGCTCTTCAGCCCCTTCGGCGGCCGCCTGGCCGACCACTTCGGCGCGCTGCGCATGCTGGTGACGCTGTCCCTGGCGACCTCGGCGGCGTTGCTGATCTTCGGCAGCCACTGGCTGTTCGCCGGCGCCTTCCTGGTCCTGCTGCTGCGCGCCCTGCAACTGCCGCTGGTGATGACCCTGGTGGCCCAGCGCAACCCGCAGAACCGCATCCAGGCCCTGGCCGGCAACGCCATCTGGCGCGACATAGGCGCAGGCCTGGGGCCGATGCTGGCCGGCGTTCTGCTGCCCGTTGTGCCGGCGTTCTGGGCCTACGCCGGCGCCGCGGCGGTGTTGGCGCTCAGCGCGCTGGGGTGTGCCTGGCGGCGTTGATCGTGTGGGTTAGATCGCGGACGGAGTCCGCTCCTATCCCTCCGGCAAACACAATGCCCGTAGGATGGTGTTGAGCGAAGCGATACCCATCGCCATGACCGCATGGGTTTCGCAAGCTCAACCCATCCTACGAAGAGCACCCCGGCGCGGCCTGTAGGAGCGCGCCCTGCGCGCGATTCGCGGGCAGGGCCCGCTCCTACAGGGAATGGTGCGGGCGGGGCGGCGTAGGAGCGGATCTCGTCCGCGATGCTCTAAGGGCTGGCCTCGATATTGACCGTGGCGGTCATGCCGGCGCTGAGGTGGATGTCCTTCGGCACCTCCAGCAGCTCGATGCGCACCGGGATGCGCTGGGCCAGGCGCACCCAGTTGAAGGTCGGCTCGACGTTGGCCAGCAGCTGGGTGTCGGGCAGGGCGTTGCGGTCGGTGATGCCGCTGCTGATGCTCTGCACCCGGCCCTTGAGCACGCGTTCGCCGCTCATCAGCGTCACCCGAGCGCGCTGGCCGACGTGGATGCCGGGCAGCTTGGTTTCCTCGAAGTAGGCGGTGACGTAGAACGAGCCCTGGTCCACCAGGGCCATGGCGGCCTGGCCGGTCTGCGCGTAGTTGCCCTGGGCCAGGCGCAGGTTGGTCACCTGGCCGTCGCGCGGGGCGCGCACCTCGCTGCGCTGCAGATTGATCTCGGCCAGGCGCGCCGCGGCCAGGGCTTCCTGGTACTGGCTGTTGGCGATGTTGGCGTTGAGCTGCGCGGTCTCGCGGTCCTCGGCGCTGATCGCCGCGCTGGTCAGGCGCTTGCGGCGGTTGGCCTCGCTCTGCCGCAGCAGGTATTCCTGCTTGCGCGTCTCGGCCAGGGCGCGGGCCTGGTCGAGGTTGGCCTGGTAGCGGTCGCGGTCGATGCGCATCAACAGGTCGCCGGTCTTGACCTTCTGGTTGTCGACGATGGGCAGCTCGGTGACCCAGCCGGACACGTCCGGGGCGATCACCACCACGTCGGCGCGCACCCGGGCGTCCCGCGTCCAGGGCGAGAGCATGTAGTAGCGCCACAGCCAGAACCCCGCCAGCACGGCGGCGGCGACCACCAGCAGGGTGGTCAGCACTCGCAGGAAGCCTCGCACGCAACGCTCCTCTTTATCCGTTGACGACGCCGGCGCACCAGGTGACGGCGGCCAGCAGCAGGGTGAACAGGGCGCAGTCGAACAGCGCCTCGTGCCAGATCCAGCGCCCCGCCGGCGTGGCCTGCAGCAGCTTGCGCAGCGCGATGGTCAGGGCCAGGGCGAGCAGCGCGTAGAGGAACATCGGGCTGACGTAGACGCCGCCCAGGGGCTGTTCAACCAGGGCCATGCTCGTCCTCCAGGCGGCACCAGGCGCGCCAGGTGTTGCTCAGCTGGCGCAGCGCGGCGCGGGCCAGGCGGTTGTTCTCGGCCAGGTGGCCGGGGTCGCTGCGCAGGGCGGCGTCCAGTTCGTCGCAGAGTGCGTCCAGGCGCGCCTCGCGCCCCGGGGCCGGGCCGGTCTGGAACAGGTCGCCCAGGTTGTCGAGGAAGGCCTGCCGGCGCTTGCGCAGCACGCCGCGGGCGCCGGCCAGGCAGTGGCGCAGGTGCAGCAGCTCGCTGCCCATGTCCAGCGCCAGCAGGCCGTCGAGCCAGCGCCGCTGCATGGCCTGGGGCAGCAGCGCGTAGTGCCGCGCCAGGCGGATCAGGCGGTCGGCCATGCGCCCGCCGAACCAGCTTTCCGCCTGCTCCAGCGGGTAGCGGGTGAGGCGTCCCAGGTCCAGCGCCATGGCCTGGCCCAGGCGGCGGATCACCCAGTCCGGCGGCAACGCCAGCAGGCGGAACACCATGGCGGCGAAGCCCACGCCGATCACCGTGGCCTGGGCCGAGTTGAGCAGGCTGGCGAAGTCGTAGTGCATGTCGTTGCGCGGCGCGATGAAGGTGATGAACTGGATGGCGAAGGTGGTGGCGGTGCCGATCAGCGCCGGCGGCCCGGCCATGCCCAGTGCGGCGAAGAACAGCGGCACGCCCAGGGCCATGCACAGCAGGGGGAAGCCGTTCCACTGCGGCAGCAGCCACTGGTCCACCACTATGGCGGCCAGCAGCGCGTAGAGGATGCCGCGCAGGAAGCTCATGCTCAGCTCCACGGCGTTGTCGCGGTTGGCGAACAGGCTGCAGAGGATGCCGGCCATGAGCATGCCGCCCACCGCCGCCGGCCAGGCGCTGGCCAGCCAGAAGGCGGCGATGCCCAGCAGCGCCAGGGCGCTGCGCAGGCCGTAGAACAGCGCCATCAGCCAGTCGCGGTGCCAGGACAGGCCGCTGCTGGCATCACCGCTGAACTCGCCGCTGGCCACCCCGGCGGCAGCCGTTTCGGCGGCTTCGACCTTGATCAGCAGCACCGCGCAGCGCGCCAGGCAGTAGCGCAGGTCGTTGTCCAGGGCCTCGTCGGCGCTGGCCTGCAGCAGGCGGTCGCGCAGCGCCTGCAACTGTTCGGGGATGTGGCGCGGCAGCAGTGCCAGCAGTTCGTCGAGCCAGGGTTGCAACTGCGCTTGCGCTTCGGGCGAGAGCACCTGCCGCTGGCGCGATGCCCCGCGGGCGGTGCGCAGCAGGCTCAGTACGTCGCGCGACAGGGTGCGCAAGGCCAGCGCGCGGCGCTGGCCCTGGTGGCCTTCGAACCAGGCGTGGTCGCGCTGGGCGTCGGCGGCGACGATCCGGCCGAGCAACTGGAGGATGCCCTCCGGCTCGCGGGCCTGGCCGCGCAGCGCGTTGGCTGCCGCCTGCAGAGCGGCGTCCAGGGTTTCGCGGGCGACCCGCGCGAGGTTTTCCTCGACCCGCTGCGGCCACAGGGTGGCGCTGACCACCGAGGCGCAGACGATGCCCAGGCAGATTTCCGTGCAGCGCGCCACGGCCTGGTCGAACACCTGCAACGGCACGTTGATCGCCGGCAGGGCGATGATCGCCACCGTGTAGCCGGACAGTACGAAGGCGTAGGAAACGTGGTTGCGCAGCAGGGTCGAGGCCGCGGTGCACAGGCCCATCCACAACGCCACCACCAGCAGGAACAGCCAGGGCGTCTGGGCGAACAGGGCCATGATGAGCACCGCCATGCTGGTCCCCACCAGGGTGCCGAGCAGGCGGAACAGGCCCTTGGCGACGACCATCCCGGACAACGGCTGGGACACGATGAACACCGTCATCAGAGCCCATTGCGGCTGTTCCAGGTCCAGGCGGAAGGACAGCCAGAGGGCGATGCCGCCGGCCAGCAGGGTCTTGCCGGCAAAGCGCAGGGCAGGGCCGCTGGGGGCGATGAAGGCGGTCAGGGCAGGGCTGGCTAACACGGCGTCGACAGGCTCCGGTTGAGGCTTGCGGCCCGCTCAGGTGGCGCGCATCAAGGGCGGCGCGGCCCCGTTATCGGGAAGCATAGTCGATGGGGGCGGTTCGCTTTGGGGCATGGGGGTTAGAGGGAAGGAGGTTGGCAGTGGAGTGCGGGTGGCGTCCGTTGCCCTCACCCCAGCCCTCTCCCGGAGGGAGAGGGCGTTCGGAGTGGGGGGATAATGCGGCGCCAGCCGGCGGGGGCGTAGGGCGGATAACACCATAGGCGTCAGGGGCTTTTCGTAGGATGGTGTTGAGCGAAGCGATACCCATCGCCATGACCGCATGGGTATCGCTTCGCTCAACCCATCCTACGGGTCGTTTCCGGAAGGTTGGGCGGCGCGGATCACAGCAGCAGCGTTCGGATGTCTCCCAGCAATTCGCCCAGGCGCTTGGTGAAGCGCGCCGCCGCCGCGCCGTTGATCACCCGGTGATCGTAGGACAGCGACAGCGGCAGCATCAGGCGCGGCTGGAAGGCCTTGCCGTCCCACACCGGCTGCAGGGTGGCCTTGCTCACGCCCAGGATCGCCACTTCCGGCGCATTGACGATCGGCGTGAAGCCGGTGCCGCCGATGTGGCCGAGGCTGGAGATGGTGAAACAGGCGCCCTGCATGGCGTCGGCCGAGAGCTTCTTGGTGCGGGCCTTCTCCGCCAGTTCGGCGGCTTCGGCGGCCAGCTGCAGCAGGCTCTTGCAGTCGACGTCGCGGATCACCGGCACCAGCAGGCCGTCCGGGGTGTCCACGGCGAAGCCGAGGTGCACGTACTTCTTGCGGATCAGCGCCTTGCCGCTGGGGGCCAGGGAGCTGTTGAAGTCCGGCAGTTCCTTCAGCAGGTGGGCGCAGGCCTTGAGCAGGATCGGCAGGATGGTCAGCTTGGTGCCGGCCTTTTCCGCCACCGCCTTCTGCGCCACGCGGAAGGCTTCCACCTCGGTGATGTCGGCCGACTCGAACTGGGTCACGTGGGGCACATTCAGCCAGCTGCGGTGCAGGTTGGCGGCGCCGACCTGCATCAGGCGGGTCATGGCCACTTCTTCCACTTCGCCGAACTTGCCGAAGTCGACTTCCGGGATCGGCGGGATGCCCGCGCCGCCGGCGCCTGCCACCGCACCTTTCGGCCGCTGCAGCTGCTGCTTGACGAACAGCTGCACGTCTTCCTTGAGGATGCGGCCTTTCGGGCCGGTGGCCTGCACTTCGGCCAGCTCGACGCCGAACTCGCGGGCCAGCATGCGCACGGCGGGGCCGGCATGGACCTTGGCGCCGTCGCGGCTGGGCGCGCCTACCGGTGGCGGCGCCTCGGCCTTCGCCGGCGTGGCGGCGGGCTTGGCTTCCGCCGCAGGTGCTTCTGTCGCTGCCGGTGCCGAGGGTGCTGCTGCCGGAGCCGCATCGCCCTCGGCCTCCAGTTCGAGGATTTCGTCGCCCTCCTTCAGGGTGTCGCCGAGCTTCACCTTGAGAGCCTTGACCACGCCGGCGGCGGGCGAGGGGATTTCCATGCTGGCCTTGTCGGACTCCAGTGTCAGCAGGCTCTGGTCGGCCTCGATGCGCTCGCCGACCTTGACCATCAGCTCGATGATCTCGCCCTGGCCGTTGCCGATGTCCGGCACGCGCACCGTCTGCACGCCGCCACCGCTGCTGGCCCGGGGCGCCGGCTCGGGCGCTGCGGCCGGTGCCGCCTCGGGTTCCTCGGCGGCGGGGGCGGGAGCGGGTGCCTCGGCCCGGGTTTCGGCGGCACCCCCTTCGGCCTCCAGTTCGAGGATTTCGTCGCCTTCCTTCAGGGTGTCGCCGACCTTGACCTTGATGCTCTTCACCACCCCGGCCTTGGGCGCGGGGATTTCCATGCTGGCCTTGTCGGATTCGAGAGTCAGCAGGCTCTGCTCGGCCTCGATCTTGTCGCCGACCTTGACCAGCAACTCGATGACTTCACCCTGGCCGTTGCCGATGTCGGGTACGCGGATCAGCTCGCTCACGGTGGCCTCCTCAGCAGTCCAGGGGGTTGCGCTTGTTCGGGTCGAGGCCGAGCTTGACGATGGTCTCGGCGACCACCTTGGGCTCGATGTCGCCGCGGTCGGCCAGGGATTCCAGCGCGGCCAGGACGATCCAGCGGCGGTCCACCTCGAAGAAGTCGCGCAGCTTGCGGCGGCTGTCGCTGCGGCCGAAGCCGTCGGTGCCCAGCACCTTGTATTCCTTGCCCGGCACCCACTGGCGGATCTGCTCGGCGTACAGCTTCATGTAGTCGGTGGAGGCGATGACCGGGCCCTTGCGGCCTTCCAGGCATTGCTCGACGTAGCTCAACCTGGGCTTCTGCTCCGGGTGCAGGCGGTTCCAGCGTTCGGTGGCCAGGCCGTCGCGGCGCAGCTCGTTGAAGCTGGGCACCGACCAGACGTCGGCGCCGATGCCGAAGTCCTCGCGGAGGATCTTCGCCGCCGCCTCCACTTCGCGCAGGATGGTGCCCGAGCCCAGCAACTGCACGTGGTGGGCGGCGTCCTTCTTGTCTTCGTCGAGCAGGTACATGCCCTTGATGATGCCTTCCTCGACGCCGGCGGGCATCGCCGGGTGCGGGTAGTTCTCGTTCATCACGGTGATGTAGTAGAAGATGTTTTCCTGCTCCTGCAGCATGCGCCGCGCGCCATCGTGGATGATCACCGCCAGCTCGTAGGCGTAGGTCGGGTCGTAGGTGCGGATGTTCGGGATCACCCCGGCGAGCACGTGGCTCTGGCCGTCCTCGTGCTGCAGGCCTTCGCCGTTCAGGGTGGTGCGCCCGGCCGTGCCGCCGAGCAGGAAGCCGCGGACCATGGCGTCGCCGGCGGCCCAGGCCAGGTCGCCGATGCGCTGGAAGCCGAACATCGAATAGAAGATGTAGAACGGCAGCATCGGCTGGCGGTAGTTGCTGTAGGCATTGCCGGCGGCGATGAACGAGGACATGGCGCCGGCCTCGGTGATGCCTTCTTCGAGGATCTGGCCCTTCTTGTCCTCGCGATAGAACATCAGCTGTTCCCTGTCGACCGGCTCGTACAGCTGGCCTACCGAGGAATAGATGCCGAGCTGGCGGAACATGCCCTCCATGCCGAAGGTGCGCGCTTCGTCGGGGATGATGGGGACGATGCGCGGGCCCATCTCCTTGTCCTTGATCAGCTGCGAGATGATCCGCACGAAGGCCATGGTGGTGGAGATTTCGCGGTCGCCGGTGCTGTCGAGCAGGGCCTTGAGGGTGTCCAGCGGCGGCACCGGCACGCTGAAGGCGTTGCCCGGGCGGTGCGGCACCGAGCCGCCCAGCTCGGCGCGGCGCTCGGCCAGGTACCTGGCCTCGGCGCTGCCGGGCTCGGGTTTGTAGAAGGGTACCTTCTCAAGGTCCGCATCGCGGATCGGGATGTTGAAGCGGTCGCGGAAGGCGCGCAGGCTGGCCACGTCTATCTCGTGGATGTTGTGGGCGATGTTCTTCGCCTCGCCGGTGCCGGTGCCGTAGCCCTTGATGGTCTTGGCCAGGATCACGCTCGGCTGGCCCTTGTGGTTCACCGCCGCGTGGTAGGCCGCATAGACCTTGTAGGGGTCGTGGCCGCCGCGGTTGAGGTTCCAGATTTCCTCGTCGGAGAGGTCCTTGACCATCTCCAGCAGCTCCGGGCGGGTGCCGAAGAAGTGCTCGCGCACGTAGGCGCCGTCCTTGGCCTTGTAGTTCTGGTAGTCGCCATCCACCGCCTCGTCCATCCGCGCCTGCAGCAGGCCGGCGGTGTCCTTGGCGAAAAGCGGGTCCCAGAGACGGCCCCAGATGACCTTGATGACGTTCCAACTGGCGCCGCGGAACACGCCTTCCAGTTCCTGGATGATCTTGCCGTTGCCGCGCACCGGGCCGTCGAGGCGCTGCAGGTTGCAGTTGACCACGAAGATCAGGTTGTCCAGCTTCTCGCGCCCGGCCAGGGAGATGGCGCCGAGGGACTCGGGCTCGTCGGTCTCGCCGTCGCCGAGGAAGCACCACACGCGCTGCTGGCCCGGGGGGATGAAGCCGCGGCTTTCCAGGTACTTCATGAAGCGCGCCTGGTAGATCGCCTGGATCGGCCCCAGGCCCATGGACACCGTGGGGAATTGCCAGAAGTCCGGCATCAGCCAGGGGTGCGGGTAGGACGACAGGCCGTGGCCGTCCACCTCCTGGCGGAAGTTCTCCAGCTGTTCCTCGCTCAGGCGCCCCTCGATGAAGGCGCGGGCGTAGATGCCGGGGGAGGCGTGGCCCTGGAAGTAGATGAGGTCGCCGCCGTGTTCCTCGGTGGGGGCGCGGAAGAAGTAGTTGAAGCCGATGTCGTAGAGCGTCGCCGAGGAGGCGAAGGTGGAGATGTGGCCACCCAGGGACGGGTCCTTGTGGTTGGCGCGCATCACCATGGCCAGGGCGTTCCAGCGCACCAGCGAGCGGATGCGCCGCTCCATGAACAGGTCGCCGGGCATGCGCGCCTCGTGGGTCACCGGGATGGTGTTGCGGTACGGGGTGGTGATGGCGTAGGGCAACTGGGTGCCGGTGCGGCTGGCCAGCTCGCCCATGCGCGTCATCAGGTAGTGGGCGCGCTCTTCGCCTTCGCGGTCGAGCACCGACTCCAGGGCGTCCAGCCACTCCTGGGTTTCAACGGGATCGATATCGTGCATTGCGGAATACCTTGCCGGTTGCGATAGGTCCACGCTTGTTCAGCGCCCCGGGCAATCCCCCGGCCGAAGGGGCCGGAAAGCCGCTGGACCAATCGCCGGCAGGGCCGACGTCCCGGCTTGCGGGAGGCTGCTGGTCGCTGCGAAAGAAACCCGGGTGGTCGCTATAGCCTAGCTGGCAAGACGCGGGGCGCCACCGGCAATAAGTCGCAGAAGGCCCTTCAGGGCGCGCCCGGCGCTTCGTCGCGCAGCGCCAGGCTCAGCTCCTGCAGGCGCTGTTGCAGGGCCTGCAATTGCCGGGACTGCTCGCGGCCGTGCTGTTCCAGGCGCGCCATTTCCTCGCCCTGGGCCAGGTTGCGCTGCTCCAGCACCGAGCGGGCGCCTTCGGCCTGGGCCCGCTCCTGGCGCAGGGCTTCCATCGTCAGGGCGTGGCGGGCCAGTTGTTGCTGCTGTTCCTGCTGCTGGTCGCGCAGCAGGCGGGCCTCGGTGAGCAGGCGCTCGTTGTCGCGGTTCAGCCGCGTCAGCTCGTCCTGGCGCGCGGCCAGGTGCCGCTGCGACTGGCGCAGTTCTTCCGTCAGCTGCTGCAACTGGGCCTGGTGCTGGCGTTGCTCCTGTTCCCGCTGTTCCTTCGTGGCCTGGCGCTGCTGCTCCAGGGCGAAGCGGGCGTGGTTGTGCTTTTCCTCCAGCGAGGCGATCTGCGCGTCACGCTCGCGCAGGCGGGTTTCCAGGTCGCCGGCGGCCTGGCGCAGGCGCGCGCTGGTCAGCTCGCCCTGGTGCTTCTGCTGGCGCGTCTGTTCCAGCTGCTCGCGGGTTTCCCGCAGTTGCGCCTCCAATGCCTGGTTCTGCGCCTGTAGCTGCTCGATACGCGCCTGGGCGCTGCGGACCTGCTGCTGGTAGTCCAGGCGCTCGCGGGACAGCCGGGAGCGGTCCTCGGCCACCGAGTCGCGGGCTTCCTGCTGCAGGCGCTCGGCCAACTGAGTGACCAGATTGCCCAGTTCCTCGCTGAGGGAGAGGGGATGCCCGGCCGTGCCGCCGGCCTCGGCTTCCAGTTCCTTCAGGTAGCGATGGATGGTGGTCTTGGAACCGGTGTTGCCCAGCTCGACGCGCAGGGCATCGATGCTCGGGTTTTCCCCCCGGGCCAGTATGGCCATGCGTGCTTTCTGTACCAGTGCCTTGTTGATTCCGCCCCGTGCCATGGCCGCTCCGCTCATTTCGTACCGTATTACGTAGCATGTAATTACATACTAAAAATGCGCGATGCGAAAGCGCCCAATGCGCCGCCCGTGAGGGCGGCGCGCAGGGGGTGGGCTTCGACGGTCGATGGGGAGCGTAGGTGGGCGTGGCGCCGGTTCAGCGCCGGCGGCTCACCATGCAGACGGCGGCCAGTGCCCCGCAGGTGGCGGCGAGGATGAGCGCGATCTGCCAGGGATGCTCGCTGGCATAGTCGCCGCCGCGGCGCAGCGCGCGCCGGCCCTGGTAGGCCAGGCGGTCGCCGATGGCCTGGCAGTCGTCGCTCAGGTGGCGCAGGCGCGCCTTGAACGCGGGGATGTCCTTGGCGGCCAGCTCGCGGCCGCCATCGAGCAGCGCCGTGAGTTCGTCGACCAGGTTCTGCAGTTCGGCCACGCTGTCGTGGCGACGGGAGGGAAACCATCGATGCGGGGTCATGGGGTTCTCCTGTGGTGTCTTCGGGCGGCCTGGCCCGGGGCGTTGCCCGGCGCCGTCCGCGGTTGATCGTCCCCAGTAGGTTTAGCCGGTTTCCTTCGGCAGAGGCC
The DNA here is from genome assembly GCF_000725445.1 of Pseudomonas sp. AAC. NCBI lineage: Bacteria > Pseudomonadati > Pseudomonadota > Gammaproteobacteria > Pseudomonadales > Pseudomonadaceae > Pseudomonas > Pseudomonas sp. AAC. The sequence goes on from NZ_KL647100.1 coordinate 215,788, forward strand.
GGCGCCCGACGAGGGTTCGGGGATTCGGATGGCCGCGGCGCTCAGCCGGAACCGTGGGCCTCGGCCAGCTGGCGGGCCATCTGCAGGTGCAGGCGCAGCACCGCCAGGTTGTTCTGGGCGAATTGCCGCAGGTCCTCGTCCTCGGTCTGTTGCGCCGCTTCGCTGAACAGCTGCAGCGCCTCTTCCTGGGCGCGGACCTGGCTGCTGGCGAAGGCCGCGTCGAAGTCGTCCTGGCGCGCCTCCAGGTCCTTCAGCCTGGCGCGGCTGGCCTCGTCGGGCCCTTCCGCCAACTGCAGCTGGCGGCTTTCGGCCAGGGTCTTGAGCTGGACCTGGGCCTTGGTGTTGTCGTCGATGAGGTGGACGGCGAAGGTCTTCACGTCCGCCGAGCGGCTCTTGCTCAGCGCCAGCTTGGCCGCGCCCACATTGGCCAGGCTGGTGGCCGAGGCGCGGCTGACGAAATCCTGCACCCCGGTATCGGCCGCCAGCAGTGGTGCGGATACCAGCAGGGCGCCCCAGAACAGGGCGCCGCGGAGGATGCCAGTGCCTTTCATGTTCGATGCTCCTTACTCGTTGCGTTGCGTCTACATGGGTTGACGGGCGCAGGCGCCCCGGGGTTCCGGAGGCTTGCCGGGGAAATGCCGCGGGAAGTTGCCGGGCGGAGATTGCACGTGGAAAACAGGAAGCATTACCATTTGCTGATTCTTCGCGTTTATTCCTCCCATGCCCGCCAAACCCCCGCGCAAGCCTGGCCTCTTCGAACACTACGAGGAGCTCATCGGAGCCTGGACCCGCCGCCTGCGCAATCGGCACGAGGCGGAGGACCTGGCCCACGACACCTACCTGCGCCTGCTGGAAACCCCGCAGGCCACGGTGGCGCAGCCGCGCGCCTACCTGCACCGCACGGCGCGCAACCTGGCCATCGACGCCTTCCGCCGCGAGCAGGCGCACCCGCCGGTGGGCATGGAGCACCTGGACGAGCACGAAGCGCCCGACGGCGACCCGGAGACCACCATGCACGCGGTACAGCTGGCCAGTTCCATCGAACGCGCCCTGGCCGAACTGCCGGCCAATTGCCGCAAGGTATTCGTCTGGCAGAAGCTGGAGGGGCTGTCCCAGGCGGAAATCGCCGAGCGCCTGGGGTTGAGCAAGAACATGGTGGAAAAATATATGATCCGCACCCTGCGCCACCTCAGGGACCGCCTGGGCGACACACCGTGATGAAGGACCAGCCAGTGAAACCGAGCCCAAGCACCTCGCCGGGGAGCGCCCCATGGCGTTGACCGAACAACCGCGCGACGCCGCCGCCCGCTGGTTCGCGCGGGTGCAGGACGGCGCCCTGGACGCCGCCGAGCAGGCCGCCTTCGACGCCTGGCTGGCGACGCCGGAACACCGCCACGAATTCGAGCAGCTGCAGCGCCTGTGGGGCGCCGCCGACCTGATCCCGGCGCAGCGCCTGCGCGAGCTGGCCGCCGACGAGCCGGTCGCCTTGCGTCCGCAAAAGACCCGACGGCGCTGGCCGGCGTTCGCCGCGGCGGCCTGCGTGGCCGGGCTGGCCGCCGGCATCGCGCTGTTCAGCGGCTGGGGCCGCGACTACAGCGCCGAGTTCCACACCGTCCTGGGCGAGCGCCGCCAGGTGGAGTTGCCCGACGGCAGCCAGTTGGAGCTCAACGGCAATACCCGCCTGCAGGTACGCTTCCGAGACCAGCGCCGCGACGTGACCCTGGAGCGCGGCGAGGCCATGTTCAGCGTCGCCCATGCCGCCGACAGGCCCTTCGTGGTCGACGCCGGCCTGGGCGCGGTGACCGTCACCGGCACGCGCTTCGACGTGCGCCGCGACGCCGACGAGGTGCGGGTGGCTGTGGAGGAGGGCAAGGTACGGGTCGCCGGACGTGAAGCGGCCAGCGCCGAGCAATTGCTGACTGCGGGCCTGGGCACGCACATCGACGCCCAGGGGCGGGTGGCGCCGGCCGCCGCCACCGACGTCGCCGCGCAGACCGCCTGGCGCGACGGGCGCCTGGTGTTCAACGGCGCGAGCCTGGCCGAAGTGGCCCGCGAGGTTTCCCGCTACCGCGCCCAGCCGCTGCGCGTCGGTAGCCCGGAAGTGGCGAAGATGCGCCTGACCAGCGTGTTCCGCGTGGACGACACCGACGCCCTGCTGATGGCGCTGCCGCACCTGCTGCCGGTCAAGGTGCGGACCTTGGCCGACGGCTCAAGCGAAATAATTCTCCGTTAGATTCAGGTTTTCATCACCCTGTTTCGTCTTCCCCGGCAAAGGCTCGCAAGGCCCGTTTCCTGCGCGCCGCCATTGGGACCTCAAGGAACAGGAACATCGTGACCAACCCTTCGCTCCGCCGCTCCAACCGCACCGCCCGCCACCTGCTGCCGCTGGCCCTGAGCCTGGCCATCGCCGCCGCCATCGGCCAGGCCCAGGCCGCCCAGGTGGACATCCGCCCGATGCCGCTGAACGACGCGCTCAAGCAACTGGGCCAGCAGACTTCGCTGCAACTGTTCTTCACCCCCGACCTGGTGGAAGGCAAGCAGGCCCCTGCGGTCAGCGGCGAGCTGACCCCGGAACAGGCCCTGGAACGCCTGCTGCAGGGCAGCGGCCTGGACTACGAAGTGGTCGGCAACGGCATCGTCCTGCGCAAGCGCGCGGCCGGCGCCGACGAACCGCTGCAGATGGAATCCTCCGAGGTGAAGGTGGTCGGCGACTGGCTGGCCGATGCCCAGGAGCGCGACGTGCAGAACCACCCCGGCGCGCGCACCGTGGTGCGTCGCGAGGCCATGCAGGAGAAGGGCGTGGTCAGCGTGCGTGAAGCCTTGCGCGGCATTCCCGGCGTGCAGGTGCAGGACAACAACGGCACCGGCGGCAGCGACGTTTCCCTCAACGTCGGCGTGCGCGGCCTGACCTCGCGCCTGTCGCCGCGCTCGACCATCCTCATCGACGGCGTGCCGGCCGCCGTGGCGCCCTACGGCCAGCCACAGCTGTCGATGTTCCCCGGCGTGGCCGGCAGCTACGACAGCATCGACGTGGTGCGTGGCGCCGGCTCCGTGCGCTACGGCCCGCAGAACGTCGGCGGGGTGATCAACTTCGTCACCCGCGCCATCCCCGAGAAGTTCTCCGGCGAAGTGGGCACCACCGTCGAGCACGCCAGCCACGGCGGCTGGAAGCAGATGCACAACGCCTTCATCGGCGGCACCGCGGACAACGGCATCGGCATGGCCCTGCTGTATTCCGGGGTGAAGGGCGACGGCTACCGCGACAGCAACAACCACAACGACATCGACGACGTCACCCTGAAGACCCATTGGGCGCCCACCGACACCGACGATTTCGCCCTGAACCTGCACTACTACGATGGCACCGCCGACATGCCCGGCGGCCTGACCCAGGCGCAGTACGACCACGACCCCTACCAGTCGGTGCGCGACTACGACAACTTCCGCGGCCGCCGCAGCGACGGCTCGTTCAAGTGGACGCGCAAGATCGACGAGCTGACCCAGCTGGAAGTGCTGACCTACTACAGCGACAGCTTCCGCGGCAGCGACATCGCCAACCGCGACCTCAAGACCCTGGCGTCCTACCCGCGCAACTACCACACCTTCGGCTTCGAGCCGCGCGTTTCGCGAATCTTCTTCGTCGGCCCGACCACCCAGGAGGCGAGCATCGGCTACCGCTACCTGAAGGAAGACATGGAAGAGCGCGCCTCCCAGGTGGCCCTGGTGAACAACGTGCCGACGCCGCAACCCGGCGCCGACGGCCACATCTACCAGGACCGCACCGGCGGCACCGAGGCCAACTCGCTGTACATCGACGACAAGATCGACGTCGGCAACTGGACGGTCACCCCCGGCATCCGCTTCGAGCGCATCTCCACCGACTGGCAGGACCGCCCGGTGCTGGACAACAAGGGCAAGCCGGTGCAGGCCAAGAGCCGCAGCAAGGACTACAACGAGCCGCTGCCGGCGCTGAGCGTGATGTACCACGTCTCCGACGCCTGGAAGCTGTTCGCCAACTACGAGACCTCCTTCGGCAGCCTGCAGTACTTCCAGCTCGGCCAGGGCGGCCGCGGCGACCAGACCGCCGACGGCCTGGAGCCGGAGAAGGCGCGCACCTACGAGATCGGCACGCGCTACGACGACGGCGCCTTCGGCGGCGAGGTGACGCTGTTCTACATCGACTTCGACGACGAGCTGCAGTACATCAGTAACGACGTGGGCTGGACCAACCTGGGCGCCACCAGGCACCAGGGCATCGAGACCTCCGCGCACTACGACCTGGCCGCGCTGGACCCGCGCCTGGAAGGCCTGACCGCCTACGGCACCCTGACCTACACCCGCGCCACCTACGAAGGCGAGATCCCCGGCTTCAAGGGCCGCGACCTGCCGTTCTACTCGCGCCAGGTGGCGACCCTGGGCCTGCGCTACGTGCGCGACCGCTGGACCTACAACGTCGACGCCTTCGCCCAGTCCGCCCAACGCGCCCCCGGCCCGAGCACCAACGCCGACGGCAGCTTCACCCACGACTACATCACCGAGCCGACCGCCGACGGCCAGTATGGCGACATCCCCGGCTACGCCCTGTGGAACGCCCGTGTGGGCTACGACTTCGGCCCGCAACTGTCCAACCTCAAGCTCGGCGCGGGGGTGAAGAACCTCTTCGACAAGGAGAGCTTCACCCGCTCCAGCGACAACAACGCCGGCATCTATGTTGGTCAGCCGCGGACGTTCTTCGTGCAGGCCAGTGTGGGGTTCTGACAGAGCCTGATCTGGGATGGGCGTCGGGGTGCCAGGATGACGCCCAACCTCCCGGCCACTCCGGACAGCCCCCTCTCCCTTCAGGGAGAGGGCTGGGGAGAGGGAACGGAGTTTGATCCGAGGCATGGTGTTTCTCCGGACGCCGTGTTTCCCCCTCCCTAACCCTCCCCCGCAAGCGGGAGAGGGGACCGTCCGGTGTGAACGGGAAGTCCTGAGTCAGCCGGAAAGGTCTGCACCGCGCTCGCGTTCCGTAGGATGGGTTGAGTTTGCGAAACCCATGCTGTCATGGCGATGGGTATCGCTCCGCTCAACCCATCCTACGCCGGGGTTTCGGCTGGCACGGCTTCTCGTAGGTGCGCGCCCTGCGCGCGATTTCGCGGGCAGGGCCCGCTCCTACGCGCTGAACCGGCGAATCGCCTCCAGCACCGTTTCGCGGTCACCACGCAAGGGCTGCCTGCCCAGGTATTCGACGAACCGCGGATCATCCAGCAGCGCCAGGAAACGCTCACCATCCTCGGTCAGGCGTTCGCCGTCGCTGGGAGTGCCGACCTCGTTGCCGTGGTAGATGCCCTCCAGCAACCCCAGGCGGCGCAACAGATCGGTGAGGATCAGGGCGTTGGCGATGACCACGTCGGCATCCGGCGTTTCCGCGCCCAGGCGGCGGTGCAGTTCGGCGTGGTAGTGGCGGGCGATGGCCTCCACCGGGAAGGGCCCGCCGTCGGCGCGAAGGGCGCCGTCGAGCAGGCGCCGGGTCAGTTCCAGGTCGATCATGGCTTGGCCTCCGTCACTGCGCGCGGTCTCCTCGCATGGATATTTCAATGGTTCCGCAGCCCCCTGGAGCGGCGGGCCGGCCCTGCTCGTAGTAAAGCAGGTGCCAGGGCTGCCGTCAGCGCAGGTGCCGACAGCGCCAGGCTGCGCTAGGCTGGCGAACCGTCATCGCCCGAAGAACCCCCGCCATGCCGACGCCACCCGTGGAGTACCGCCTGACGACCCGCGACGCCGTGCTGGTGCGCCCCAGCCTGGCGCTCTGCGAGCCCTTGCGCCGGGCGCTGCAGGACAGCTACGCGGAGCACGCGCCCTTCCTCGACTGGGTGACCCCGCAGGTGAGCGCCGAGCAGGTGCTGCGTTCGCTCAAGGGCGCCATCGCCAACTACGCCGCGCCATTGGCGGAGAAGCGCCTGTTCCTGCTGTCCGCCGACCGCGCCGAGGTGATCGGCTGCATCGGCCTGCAGCCGCGGGGCAGGGGAGAGAGCTACGTGATCGGCTACTGGGCCAGTTCGCGCTTCGCCGGCCGGGGCTACCTGAGCGCGGCGCTGCGCGAAGTCTGCGGGCAGTTGCCGCGGGCCCGGCTGTACCTCACCACGTCCTCGGCCAACCCGCGCAGCCAGCGCCTGGCCGAGGCCGCCGGCTTCCGCCTGGTGCGCACCCTGCGCGGGGTGCGCAACGATGCCTGGCACGGCACCCAGGACACCCTCATCTACCGTCGTGAGCCACGGGCCTGACGCACGCAGGCGGCGAACAGCGGGTCCTGCAGGTAGGCCACGTTCAGGCGCATCCAGGGGTTGGCCTGGCCGCGGTCGGTGCTGAAGATCGCCCCCGGCGCCAGGGCCAGGCCTTGGGGCAGCGCATCGCGGGTGAAGGTCTCGGCGTCGTCGATGTGCGGGAAGCGCGCCCACAGGTACAGGCTCTGCTGCGGGCGGCACAGCACTTCGGCGCCCAGCGCGTCCAGCACTGCGAGCCCGGCATGGGTGGCGGCGGCGACCTGGGCCTGCAGGCGGGTGAGGTGGCGCAGGAAGTAGCCTTCGCCCAGCGCCACGTCCACCGTGCGCTCGCACAGCTCCGAGCAACTGGTGTGCAGCAGCATCTTCAGGTCCGCCAGCTCCTCGATGCGCTCGCGGCTGCCGGCGATGAAGCCGACCCGCAGCGAGGCCGAGATCGACTTGGAGAAGCTGCCGACGTAGAGCGTGCGGCGTAGCTGGTCGAGGGTGGCGACCTTGATCGCCGAGCTGGGCTTGAAGTCGGCCATGGCGTCGTCCTCCACCAGCAGCAGGTCGTGCTCGTCGGCCAGTTTCAGCAACTGGTGCGCCTTCACCGGCGAGATGTCCGAGCCGGTGGGGTTGTGCCCCACCGATTGCAGGAAGAACAGTTTCGGCCGCTCGTGGCGCAGCAGTTGCTCCAGCGCCTGCAGGTCCGGCCCGTCGGCCAGGCGCGGCACGCTGAGCATGCGCGCGCCCTGCAGTTGCAGCTTGCCGAACAGCGGGTAGTAGCCGGGGTTTTCCACCAGCACCGCGTCGCCGGGGGCGACGAAGCGCCGGACGATCAGGTCCAGCGCATGGTTGGCGCCGTGGGTGGTGAGGATCTGCCGTGGGTTGCCGTCGATGGCGTAGCCGGCCAGGCGGCGCACCAGGCTCTGGCGCAGGGCCGGGTTGCCCAGGCGGTTGCCGTAGCGGAACAGCGAATTGGCGTCGGTGCGCAGCACCTGGCGGGTGAAGCGGTCCAGGCGCATGTCCTGCAGCCAGGCCACCGGCGGGAAGCCTTCGCCCAGCGGCGCCCGGGCCGGCTCGTGGACGAACTGTTGGCGCATCATCCAGATGGTGTCCAGGGCGCGGGTGTAGGGCAGCGGCTCCTCGGCCTCGCTGCTGCGCGGGGCGCTGGCGCGGACGAAGAACCCCTTGCCGTGGCGCGCCTCCACCAGGCCCTGGGCGGCCAGCAGCTCGTAGGCGGTGATCACGGTGTTCTTCGAATGGCCGTGCAGGCGCATGTATTCGCGCAGCGAGGGCAGGCGGTCGCCGCGCTGCAGCGCGCCTTCGCGGATCTGCCGGGCGAGGGACTGGGCGACCTGTTCGGCGAGGGTCTGGCGGGGCACGGCGGTCTCCGGGGTGTCATGGGTACAGTGTGGGTACTGTTGGGGCGAACTGTACCTTCATCGGCGGGACCAGTCATAGCACCTTGGGGCCTCGGGCGGCCCGGCGCCACCCGCATCCCACTCCACACAAGAATGACAATGGACGCCCCGATGCTCATCGATTCCCGCCTTCCCGCATTCCGCAACCTGTCTCCACGCCAGCGCCTCGACCACCTCGAGGCCCTGCTGCAGCTGCCCGAACTGCAGCACCTGGCCACACCCGGCGCACTGCCGCTGGAGGTGGCCGACGGCATGATCGAGAACGTGCTCGGCACCTTCGAGCTGCCCTACGCGGTGGCCAGCAACTTCGTGGTCAACGGCCGCGAGCTGCTGGTGCCAATGGTGGTGGAGGAGCCGTCGATCGTCGCCGCCGCCTCCTACATGGCCAAGCTGGCCCGCGCCGGCGGCGGCTTCCAGACCTCCAGCAGCGCGCCGCTGATGCGCGCCCAGGTCCAACTGGTGGGCCTGGGCGACCCGTTCAACGCGCGCCTGGCGCTGCTGCGGCACAAGGACGAGATCGTCGAGCTGGCCAACCGCAAGGACCAGCTGCTCAACAGCCTGGGCGGCGGCTGCCGTGACCTGGAAGTGCACTGCTTCGCCGACAGCCCGCGCGGGCCGATGCTGGTGGCGCACCTGATCGTCGACGTGCGCGACGCCATGGGCGCCAACACGGTGAACACCATGGCCGAGGCCGTGGCCCCGCTGATGGAGCGCATCAGCGGCGGCCAGGCGCGCCTGCGCATCCTCTCCAACCTCGCCGACCTGCGCCTGGCCCGGGCCCAGGTCCGTATCGCCCCACAGCAGTTGCAGTCGCCGGACTACAGCGGCGAAGCGGTGATCGAGGGCATCCTCGACGCCTACTGCTTCGCCGCCGTCGACCCCTACCGCGCGGCCACACACAACAAGGGCATCATGAACGGTATCGACCCCCTGATCGTCGCCACCGGCAACGACTGGCGCGCCGTGGAGGCGGGCGCCCACGCCTACGCCTGCCGCAGCGGCCACTACGGCTCGCTGAGCACCTGGGAGAAGGACGCCGAAGGACACCTGGTGGGCAGCATCGAGATGCCCATGCCGGTGGGCCTGGTCGGCGGCGCCACCCGCACCCATCCGCTGGCGCAATTGTCGCTGCGCATCCTCGCCGTGCGCAGCGCCCAGGAACTGGCCGAAATCGCCGTGGCCGTGGGCCTGGCGCAGAACCTCGGGGCCCTGCGCGCCCTGGCCTGCGAAGGCATCCAGCGCGGCCACATGGCCCTGCACGCGCGCAACATCGCCCTGGTGGCCGGCGCCCGCGGCGAGGAAGTGGACTGGCTGGCCCGGCGCCTGGTGGAAGCCGGCGACGTGCGCGCCGACCGCGCCGTGGAGCTGCTGCGCGAAAGGCGCGGCGCATGAGCGGCTTCGTCAGGATCGTCGAGGTCGGCCCGCGCGACGGCCTGCAGAACGAGCCACAGGTGCTGCCGGTGGAGGCGCGCATCGATCTGGTCCGGCAACTGGCGGACGCCGGGCTGCGGCACATCGAGGCCGGCGCCTTCGTCTCGCCGCGCTGGGTGCCGCAGATGGCCGGCAGCGACGAGGTGCTGCGGCGCCTCGGGCGCCGGCCCGGGGTGCGCTTCAGCGCCCTGGTGCCCAACCTGGTGGGCCTGGAGGCGGCGCTGGCGGCCGGCTGCGAGGAGGTGGCGGTGTTCGCCGCCGCCTCCGAGGCCTTCTCCCAGCGCAACATCAACTGCTCCATCGACGACAGCCTGCTCCGCTTCGAGCCGGTGCTGGCCCTGGCTCGCGAGCGGGGCGTGCGGGTGCGCGGCTACGTGTCCTGCGTGCTCGACTGCCCCTACAGCGGCCCGGTGGCGCCGCAGCAGGCCGGCGAGGTGGCCGAGCGCCTGCATGCCCTGGGCTGCTACGAGATCAGCCTGGGCGACACCCTCGGCAAGGGCACCCCGGATGCCACCGCGCGGCTGCTGGAGCATTGCGCCCAGCGCCTGCCGCTGACGGCGCTCGCCGGGCACTTCCACGACACCTTCGGCATGGCCCTGGCCAACCTGCTCGCGGCGCTGCAGGCCGGGGTGCGTACCTTCGACAGCTCGCTTGCCGGCCTCGGCGGCTGCCCCTATTCGCCGGGCGCCGGCGGCAACGTCGCCACCGAGGACGTGCTGCACCTGCTGCACGGCATGGGTTACGCCACCGGTATCGACCTGCCGGCCGTGGCCCGCCTGGGCACCCTCATCAGCCGCCGCCTGGGCCGGCCCAACGCCTCGCGCGCCGGCCGCGCCCTGGTGGCCGCCGAGCGCCGCAGCACCGCGCCCGCACTCTGACAACAAGAAGCCCGGCAGGGCAGGAGACTCACCATGGACACCCGCGACAGGGCGCCGCTGCCAGCGCCGAACCCGCATCCCGATTCCCGCCTCTACGAAGTCTGGGGCGACACCGTCGACAGCCGCCACCTGGCCGGCGCCATCGCCATAGGCGCGCTGGTCAGCCTGGGCGCCTTCCTGCTCGCCGAGCGGCTGTTCCTCGGCCTGGTCGAATCCGTGCAGATGGCCCGCGCCTACGCCATGCTGGTGGGCATCCTCGGCTGCCTGGCCGGCGGGGCGATCAGCGCCGTGCTGTTCAAGCCCAAGCGCCGGGTGGTCGAGCACGTGGCCGACGCCGCCTGGCGCGAGCGCGCCCTGCGCGAGCTGGAGGCCGAATACGGCGGCCTCGGCGAGCTGGACGACCTGCCGCCGGAGGTACTGGCGGAGCTGAAGGAAGTCCAGCTGTACGAACTCTTCGCCCAGGCGCGCACGCCCCGGGAGAAGCCCGCGCCCGCCGGGCTGCCGGCAACGGGAGGGGCGGCCTGATGGAGCTTTTCATCGAGCAGTTGCCCATCGCCCTGCTGATGGCCGTGACCGGTGCGCTGCTGTTCGCCGCCATCGGCCTGGTCTCCGGCAGCGACGAAACCACCACCCTGGCGCCGCTGACGCTGCTGGTGGTGCTGCTGGGCGTGGCGCCGGCCGGGGTGTTCGCCTTCTTCCTCGCCGGCGCGGTGGCCAAGCACATGACCCACGCGGTGCCCACGGCGCTGCTGGGCATCCCCGGCGACACCATGGCCACGCCGCTGATGCGCGAAGCGAACTTCCTGCGCAACCTCGGCGTGCCGCACATCGCCCTGCGCAAGATGATCTCCGGCGCGGTGCTGGCGGCGTTCCTCGCGGTGCCCCTGGCGGTGCTCTTCGCGGTGCTGCTGGCGCCCTTCGGCGCGGCCATCAAGCAGGCGGCGCCCTGGGTGTTCCTCTGCGCGGCCCTGGCCATCGCCTGGTTCTCCGCCGGGCGCTGGGCCGCGCTGCTGGCCCTGGGGCCCTTCGTGCTGCTGATCGTGGCGCTGCAGGCGCTGACCGCCCAACACGGGGTGAAGCTTACGGTCAGCTACTTCCTCGGTATCGCCGTGGGGCCGCTGATCGTCTCGCTGTTCGCCCTGCTGGCGCCCGCCGAGCGCCAGCGCATGCGCCGCAGCGAACCGCGCACCTTCGCCCTGGCGCCGGACGTGAAGGGCTGGGACGGCTACTTCCCCAACCCGCTCAAGGTGCTCGACCGCCGCCAGACCGGCTGGACCCTCGGCGCCGCCGCGCTGTCCAGCGCCACCTTCGTGTTCAGCCCGGTGGCCATGACGGTGATCCTCGGCGAGGTCGTCGGTTCGCGCATCCGCCACGCCTACCACCGCCTGACCTCGGTGCTGGCCGTGCGCAACGGGGTGACCGAATCTACCTACATCGCCGAGGCGATGATCCCGCTGATCGCCTTCGGCCTGCCGCTCAGCCCGGTGGCTGCGGGCCCGGCGGCGCCGCTGTTCAACGCGCCGCCGCGCTTCCACGTGGACGCCGCCAGCGGCCAGGTGCACAACCTGCACAGCCTGATGGGCCCCTGGGAATTCCTCGTGGTCGGCCTGCTGGCGGTGCTGGTGGCGGCGCTCGTCGCCTATCCCTTCGCGATGAACTTCGCCCACCGCGCCGCCGCGTTCGTCGCGCGGCGCGTCAGCCACGAGGCGGTGATCGCCACCTTCGTCGGCCTGGTCCTGGTGGTCGGCCTGTGGGAGGGCGGGCTGCTGGGCCTGCTGGTGATCCTCAGCGTGGGCCTGGTCGGCGGCCTGCTCGGACGCTTCCTGGGCTTCAACATCGGCGTGCAGTTCATGGGCTTCTACAGCGCCGTCCTCAGCGTGCCGGCGCTGCTCGCGCTGGCCGGCTGAGCCACCCGGAGGCCGCCGCGCCTCCATCCCCGGCCGCTTCCCGCCGCTGCTTCGCAGCGGGCGGCGGCCTTCGTCCCGAGAAAAGGAAACAACAACAATGACAATCCTTGCCAACCCGCTGTCCACCCCACGCTGCCGCCTGCTCGGCCTCGCTTCCGCCTGCCTGCTGGCCAGCGGCGAGAGCCTGGCCGAGGGCTTCGCCGAGGACGCGGAGGCCTCGCTGAACCTGCGCAACTTCTACATCAACCGCAATTTCGTCGACGGCGACTTTCCCCGCGCCAAGGCCGAGGAATGGACGCAGAGCTTCATCCTCGATGCCCGTTCCGGCTACACCCCGGGCACCCTGGGCCTGGGTGTCGACGTGCTGGGCCTGTACTCGCTGAAGCTGGACGGCGGCAAGGGCACCGCCGATACCCAGCTGCTGCCGCTGCACGACGACGGCCGCCCGGCGGACGACTTCGGGCGCCTGGCGGTGGCGGCCAAGGCGCGGTTGTCCAACAGCGAACTGAGGGTCGGCGAATGGATGCCCAGCCTGCCGGTGCTGCGCGCCGACGACGGCCGCTCGCTGCCGCAGACCCTGAGCGGCGCCCAGCTCAGCGTGCAGGAGATCGACGGCCTGGGCCTGTACGCCGGGCAGTTCCGCAGCAACAGCCCGCGCAACGACGCCAGCCAGGACGACCTGTCGATGACCGGGCGCCCGGACGTCACCTCCGACCGCTTCGACTTCGCCGGCGCCGAGTACCGCTTCAACGGCGCGGCCACGCAGCTGGGCCTGTGGCACGCGCGGCTGGAGGACATCTACCGCCAGCAGTACTTCAACCTGCGCCACAGCCAGGGGCTGGGCGACAGGCGCCTGGGCGCCGACCTCGGCTACTTCGTCGGCCGCGACGACGGCGCCGCCCGCGCCGGCGAGCTGGACAACCGCACCCTGTCGCTGCTGCTCTCGGCGGGGCAGGGCGGCCACACCTTCTACCTGGGCCTGCAGCGGCTGTCCGGCGACAGCGGCTGGATGCGGGTGAACGGCACGGCCGGCGGCAGCCTGGCCAACGACAGCTTCAACTCCAGCTACGACCAGGCCCGCGAGCGTTCCTGGCAGCTGCGCTACGACTACGACTTCGCCGCCGCCGGGGTGCCCGGGCTGACGTTCATGACGCGCTACATCCGCGGCAGCAACGTGCACACCCGCGACACCTCCGACGGCCGCGAGCGCGGGCGTGAAAGCGAGCTGGGCTACGTGGTGCAGAGCGGGCCGTTCAAGCGCCTGAACCTGCGCCTGCGCAACGCCAGCATCCGCCGCGACTTCAGCAGCAACGCCTTCGACGAGTACCGACTGATCGTCAACTACCCGTTCTCGCTGCTCTGACGCCCCTGGTCGGCCCGCCGCCCGCCCCGGGGCGGCGGCGCTAGACTGGAGCAAACGGGGAGCGGGAGGCTCCCCCTGCAGCCGGCCGCGCCGGCGCCACGGGGCAGTGGGGCGGCGCCGCTTTCCCGGAGGTGAGCCATGAGCATGTCCAGTCGCTTGCAGAATTGCCTGTCGCAGCACCGCAGCCGCTACGATCTGCTGCCCCACGCCACGTCCATGACCACCCGCGAGGCCGCCCGGCGCGCCGGCGTGCCGCCGCAGCAGATGGCCAAGCCGGTGATCCTCGACGACTTCCAGGGCCACTGGCTGATGGCCGTGGTGCCGGCCAGCCGCCAGGTCGACCTGCACAAGGTGCACAAGCTCACCCGGCGCAACTGGCGCCTGGCCCGCGAGGGTGACTTCTCCTCGCGCTTCGAGGACTGCGCGCCCGGCGCCATCCCCGCGGTGGGCAGCCTGTTCGGCCTGGAAACCCTGATCGACGAGTCCCTGGGCGAGCAGACGGACATCTACTTCGAAGCCGGCGACCACAACGCCGTGGTGCACATGAGCGGCCGCCAGTACCTGGAGCTGATGCCCGAGGCGCGGCAAGGGCGCTTCTGCGAATAACCGGGCCTCGAACTTTTCCGGTCCCGCGCGGGCGGCGGGCGGCAGGGCGCCGGCGATGCACTATCGTTATCGCTTGCGCCCACCCGCGCGTGCCCGAGACTGACCATGACCGCTCGCCGCCTGCTGCTCTGCTGCCTGATGCTGCTCCCCCTGGTCACCAGCCTGCCGACGCCAGCCGCCGAGGCGCCGCCGCAACCGCCCAGCGGCGAGAGCCTGAAGTGGCCGCGCGACTACCCCCTGGGCGAGCAGCACCTGCAGGTGTTCCAGCCGCAGATCGAGAGCTGGGACGGCACCCGCCTGGGCGGCCGCGCCGCCATCGCCCTGGGCACCGCCAAGGGCGCGCCGACCTATGGCGTGGCGCAGTTCTCCGCCGCCGCGGACATCGACAAGAGCAGCGGCCTGGTGCAGTTGACCGACCTGCGCATCGACAAGGTCGAGGTGCCCACCGCGCCGGACAGCGCCGAGAAGGTCCGCCAGGCCCTGACCCAGCGCCTACCGAAGCAGCTGACCATGTCCCTGGACGAGCTGCAGGCCAGCTACGCCGTGGCCCAGCAACTGGACAAGCTGCGCCGGGTGGCGGTGAAGAACGACGCGCCGCGCATCCTCTTCGCCGACAGCCCCAGCGTGCTGGTGCGCATCGATGGCGAACCGCAGTGGCGCACCGTGGAAGGCAGCGACTTCCAGCGCGTGCTCAACAGCCGCGCGCTGATCCTGCGCGACGGACAGAACAACTGCTACCTGCAGGCCGCCGGCTACTGGTACCTGGCCCAGGGCCTGGAGGGCACCTGGCGGGTGCTCGGCCAGCCGCCGAAGGCGCTGCTGGACGCCGCCCGACTGGCGGCCAAGGCCAACCTGCCGGACCCGCTGCTGCCCAAGGACGGCAAGAAGGCCGCCAAGGCCCCGGCCATCGTCCTGGCGACCCAGCCCAGCGAACTGATCATCAGCGACGGACCGGCGCAGATGAGCCCGGTGGACGGCGTCGCGCTGCTGACCCTGAGCAACGCCGACCACGCGGTGTTCGTCGACCCGGCCAGCAACACCTGGTACGTGCTGGTCTCCGGGCGCTGGTTCAGCGCGCCGGGCGACAAGGGCCCCTGGACCTACGTGGAGGGCAAGGACCTGCCGGCGGACTTCGCGAAAATCTCGCCGAAGGACCCCAAGGCCAACGTGCTGGTCTCGGTGCCCGGCACGCCCCAGGCCAAGGAGGCTGCCATCGCCGCCAACATCCCGCAGACCGCCAGCGTCTCGCGCAGCAGGACCAGCCTCAAGGTCGCCTATGACGGCGCGCCGCGCTTCTCGCCGGTCGAAGGCACCGCGCTGCAGTACGCGGTGAACACCCCGACGCCGGTGATCGAGGTCGGCTCCGACCAGTTCTACGCGGTCAGCAATGGCGTGTGGTTCGTCGCCACCGGCGCCGCCGGGCCCTGGAAGGTGGCCACCGAGGTGCCGGCGGCGATCTACGCGATTCCGCCCAGTTCGCCGCTGTACTACGTCACCTACGTGCACATCTACTCGGTGACGCCGCAGAGCGTGGTGGTCGGCTACACCCCCGGCTACCTGGGCGTGGTGGTCAACGACGCCGGCACCGTGGTCTACGGCACCGGCTACGCCTACCCGGCCTACGTCAGCGAGACCGTCTACTACGGCTACCCGCCCACCTACGGCTACGGCGCCAGCTTCGCCCTGGGCACCCTGGAGGGCTTCGCCTTCGGTTTCGCCGTGGGCGCCATCTGGGGCTCGGAATACCCCTGCTGGGGGCCGTACTGGGGGCCCTGGCCGAGCCATGGCTGGAACTACGTGAACGTCAACCAGGCCAACTTCTACGGGCGCTGGGGGCAGGGCAGCGTGACCCACGCCAACGGCTGGAACGCCTGGACCGGCACCCAATGGCAGGGCAGCGCCGCGCGCGGCTACGACGCGCTCACCGGGGCGCACTTCCAGGGCAGCCGCGGCGCCGGCTTCAACCCCTACTCGCAGAACTTCGCCGCAGGCCGCCAGGGTTCCTTCGCCAACCCCGCCACCGGCATCTCCGGCGCCGGGCGCAGCACCGTGGTGGGCAACCGCGACAGCGGCGACTATGCCGCCGGGCGCCAGGTCGCCGGGCACAACGCGCAGACCGGGCGCACGGTGATCGCCGAGAAGGGCGTCAGCGGCAACGTCTACGACGGCAGCCGCAGCACCGACAGCCGCGGCCTGGCCTACAACCGGCGCACCGGCAGCGGCGTGGCCTGGAACAACGGCGACGTCTACGCCGGGCACGACGGCAACATCTACCAGCGCACCGACGACGGCTGGCAGAAACACACCGACAACGGCTGGCAGCCGGTGCAGGGCGGCAACGGCGAGCTGCGCAGCCAGCTGGAGCAGCAGCGCCAGTCGCGGGTGGTCGGCCAGCAGCGCTTCGGGCAGACGCAGCGGCAGTGGGGCGGTGGCGGCCACTTCGGCGGCGGCGGGCGCCTGCGCCGCTAGGTAGCGGTCTCAGGCCATGTCGCTGTGGGCGAAGCCCTGGCCGAGGAAGTCCAGCAAGCCGCGCACCGACGGCAGCAGGCCGCGCCGGGACGGGTAGACGGCATGCACGATGCCGGTGCGCGGCGCCCAGTCCGGCAGCAGGTTGAGCAGGCTGCCGCCGGCCAGTTGCTCGCGCACCACCACCGAGGGCAGGTGCACGGCGCCCACGCCGGCCACCGCCGCCTGGCGCAGCGCCATCAGGTCGTCGGTGATCAGCCGCGGCTGGTAGCGGGCCTGGGCGCGTACCCCCTCGGGGCCGTCCAGCTGCCATTGGTACTCGCGCTGCGGCGAGCCCCAGTGCAGCGTCGGCAGCGCCGCCACCTCGGTGGGCGAGGGGCGCTGGCCCAGGCGCTGGCGCAGGGCCGGCGCGCCCACCACCATCTGCCGGCTCTCGCCCAGCACCTTCATCACCAGCTCGCTGCCTTCCAGTGGCGGGAAGCGCACGCGCAGGGCGATGTCGAAGCCTTCCTGGATCAGGTCCACCTGACGGTTGGTGGCCTCCACCTGCAGCTCCACCAGCGGATAGCGCAGCATGAACTCGGCCAGCATCGGGCCGACCCAGAAATTCAGCAGCGCCGTGGGGCAGCTCAGCCGCACCCGGCCCTGGGGTTCGGCGCGGTGGCGGTCGATGACCTCGGCGGCGCCCTCGGCCTCCACCAGCATGGCCAGGCAGTGGCGGTGGTATTCCTGGCCGATCTCGGTCACCGAGAAGTGCCGGGTGGAGCGCTGGATCAGGCGCACGCCCAGGCGCTCCTCCAGGGCGGCGATGCGCCGGCTGAGCTTCGACTTGGGCTCGCCCAGGGCGCGCCCGGCCGGGGCGAAGCCACCGTGCTCGACCACCTGGGCGAAGTAGTAGAGGTCGTTGAGGTCTTCCACGGCGCTGTTCTCCAAATGGAACGCTGAAGGTGATTTTCGCAGTCTACCGGCTATAGCGTTGCAGTTCTAAGGTGGCTCCAGACTCTCAGGAGGCACCCCATGAAAGACATCCTCGGCATCTACAGCGCCCCGCGCCCGCACTGGGTCGGCGACGGCTTCCCGGTCCGCACCCTGTTCTCCTACGACCGCCTGGGCGACCAGCTCAGCCCCTTCCTGCTGCTCGACCACGCCGGACCGCAGGACTTCCCCGGCGACGGCGCCCGCCGCGGCGTCGGCCAGCACCCGCACCGAGGCTTCGAGACCGTCACCCTGGTCTACCAGGGCGAGCTGGAGCACCGCGACTCCAGCGGCGCCGGCGGGCGCATCGGCCCCGGCGACGTGCAATGGATGACCGCCGGCGCCGGCATCCTCCACGAGGAGTACCACGCTCCGGCCTTCAGCCGCAGCGGCGGCACCCTGCACATGGTGCAGCTGTGGGTGAACCTGCCGGCGCGCGACAAGCTCACCGCGCCGGCCTACCAGACCCTGCTGGACGCCAGCATCCCCCAGGTCGAGCTGCCCGGCGGCGCCGGCCAACTGCGGGTGATCGCCGGCGACTACCGCGGCCACCGCGGCCCGGCCCACAGCTTCAGCCCGCTGGATGTCTGGGACCTGCGCCTGAACGCCGGCAAGGCCTTCGAGCTGCGCGTCGAGCCAGGCCGCAACACGGCGCTGGTGGTGCTGCGCGGCAGCCTGCGGCTGAACGGCGGGCAACGGGCGGAGGAGGGCCAACTGGTGCTGTTCGAGCGGCAAGGCGATGCCATCCACATCGAGACCGAAAGCGACGCCCTGGCGCTGCTGCTGTCCGGCGAGCCGCTGGACGAACCCATCGTCGGCTACGGCCCCTTCGTCATGAACAGCCGCGAGCAGATCGAGCAGGCCCTCGACGACTTCCGCCGCGGGCGTTTCGGACAGATGGCCGGCTGAGCGTCACGTGCCGGACTCGGCCAGCGCCTAGTCTGGTTGGATGCCCGCGCCGGAGCGCGCGGGCTGTTCGGGCAGGACGCCCATTTGCGAGGAAACGGAAATGAATAACTTCGGCAACGTCGCCAACTTCGACGGCCAGCGCCCGGTGATCGACCCCGACGACACCGCCATGCTGCTGATCGACCATCAGAGCGGGCTGTTCCAGACGGTCAAGGACATGCCCATGACCGAACTGCGCGCCAACGCCATCACCCTGGCGAAGATCACCAGCCTGGCGAAGATTCCGCTGATCACCACAGCCTCGGTGCCCCAGGGCCCCAATGGCCCGCTGATCCCCGAGATCCACGAGGCCGCGCCGCATGCGCAGTACGTGGCGCGCAAGGGCGAGATCAACGCCTGGGACAACCCCGACTTCGTCGCCGCAGTGGAGAAGACCGGCAAGAAGACCCTGGTCATCGCCGGCACCATCACCAGCGTGTGCATGGCCTTCCCGGCGATCGCCGCGGTCAACGCCGGCTACCGGGTGTTCGCGGTGATCGACGCCTCCGGCACCTACTCCAAGGCCGCCCAGGAAATCACCCTGGCCCGCGTGGTGCAGGCCGGCGTGGTGCCCATGGACACCGCCGCGGTGTGCTCGGAAATCCAGCGCACCTGGAACCGCCCCGACGCCGCCGAGTGGGCCGAGGCCTACAGCCACATCTTCCCGCACTACCGCCTGCTGATCGAAAGCTATGCCAAGGCCCAGGCGGTGGTGAGCAACCACGAAACGCTGGATTCGCAGCGCTGACGACACCCCTTGCCCGGCGCGGGCCGGGCGTTTCCCCCAGCAAGAGGAAAGCGCAATGAGCAAGCCCTATGTTCGCCTCGACAAGACCCAGGCCGCCGTGCTGCTGGTCGACCACCAGGCCGGACTGCTGTCCCTGGTGCGCGACATCGAACCGGACAAGTTCAAGAACAACGTGCTGGCCCTGGCGGACCTGGCCAAGTACTTCAAGCTGCCGACCATCCTCACCACCAGCTTCGAGAGCGGCCCCAACGGCCCGCTGGTGCCGGAGCTGAAGGAGCTCTTCCCCGACGCCCCGTACATCGCCCGCCCGGGCAACATCAACGCCTGGGACAACGAGGACTTCGTCAAGGCAGTGAAGGCCACCGGCAAGAAGCAGCTGATCATCGCCGGCGTGGTCACCGAAGTCTGCGTGGCCTTCCCGGCGCTGTCGGCCCTGGAGGAAGGCTTCGACGTCTTCGTGGTGGCCGACGCCTCCGGCACCTTCAACGAAGTCACCCGCGACGCCGCCTGGCGCCGCATGGAAGCCGCCGGCGCGCAACTGATGACCTGGTTCGGCGTGGCCTGCGAACTGCACCGCGACTGGCGCAACGACATCGACGGCCTGGCCGCACTATTCTCCAGCCACATCCCGGACTACCGCAACCTGATCACCAGCTACAGCACGCTGACCGCTGGCAAGTGAGCCCGGCGCGCACCGGTGCAGCGGTGCGCGCTCCAATCGGCCGCCGGCTGGGGACGCCCGGCCGGCGGTTCGAGGGCAAAGTCCGTAACCCTCTCCCGCTTGCGGGAGAGGGCTGGGGTGAGGGCGCTCTTAACCCCAACACCTACGCTCCCGGCAAACCTCACTCACAAACAACGCAACCCCCATCCCCCACCCGCCGCAGCAACTCCACCAACGTCCGCGCACACCCCGGCAGCGCCTCGCGCTCACGCATCAACACACTGCGCTCACGCACCACCCAGGGCTCGTCCAACTGCAGGATGCTCAACCCCATGCTGCGCTGGTGGCGGCGCGCGGCGGTTTCCGGGAGCACGCCGATGCCCACCCCGGCCTCGATCATCCGGCAGGCCGCCTCGAAGCTGGCCACCTGGATGCGCAGGTTGAGGGTGCCGCCCAGGCGCTCCACCTGCTCGCGCAGGAAGCTCTGCAGGGTGCTGCCCTCGTGCAGGCCGACGTGGAAATAGCCGAGGGTGTCGGCCAGGGTAGGGCGGCCCAGGCGTTCCAGGGCATGGCCCGGCGGCACCACCAGCACCAGGTGGTCGGTGCTGAAGTGGAGGATCTCCAGGCCCTCGGCGCGCACCGGGCCGGCGACTATGCCCAGGTCCGCCGAGCCGTCGAGGATGGCGCGGACGATGTCGCGGTTCAGGCGCTCCTGCAGGTCCACGGTGACGGCGGGGCGCTCGGCGAGGAAGCCGGCCAGTACCTCCGGGAGGAACTCGGTGACCGCCGTGGTATTGGCGAAGATGCGGATGTGCCCGGCCTGGTCGCCGCCCTGTTCGCCGAAGTCGTCCTTGAGCCGTTCCACCTGGCGCAGGATCAGGCGCGCGTGTTGCAGCAGGCGCTGGCCGCTGGGAGTCAGCTCCACGCCGCGGTTGTCGCGGTACAGCAGACGGCTGTCGAGCTGGCCTTCCAGGGCCTTGATGCGGGCGCTGGCGGCCGCCGCCGAGAGGTGTGCGCGGCGGGCGCCCTGGGTCAGGCTGGGGGATTCGGCGATGTGCACGAAGAGGCGCAGGTCGGCCAGGTCGAAGTGCATGGTGAAGGTATCCGGGTGGCGTTCGGTTTCGATTAACGCCGGATTATGGAAATGCGGATTCTCGGAACGCAAGCCCCTCGGCATCCTGTTCGGAAACTTCCACGGAAGAGAAACCATGAGTGAAATGTCCTACGCAGCCTGGATAGGCCGCACCCAGGAAAGCCAGGAAGAACTGAGCACATTGCTGGTCAGCCGCCTGGCCGCCACCCTCGGCGAACCGGCCCCCGCCGCCGGCGAGGCGCTGCCGCCGCTGTGGCACTGGGCATTCTTCCAGGACGCCGTGCCCGAGGCCGGCCTGGGCGCCGACGGCCACCCGGCGCGCGGCGGCTTCCTGCCGCCGGCGGACGGGCGCAACCGCATGTGGGCCGGCGGCCGCCTGGAGTTCCACGAGCCGCTGCTGGTCGGCCGGCAGGCCAGCCGGGTGACCACCATCCTCAAGGTCGAGGAAAAGCACGGGCGCACCGGTGCGCTACTGTTCGTCACCCTGCGCCACGACTACCTGCAGGACGGCCGCCTGGCCCTGCGCGAGGAGCAGGACATCGTCTACCGCGAACCCAGCCCGCCCAAGCTCGGCGGCACCGAGGCGCTGCCCGAAGGCGCCTGGCGCGAGGCGGTCGAGCCCAGCCCGGTGCTGTTGTTCCGCTACTCGGCTGTAACCTTCAACGGCCACCGCATCCACTACGACTGGCCCTACGTCACCGGCACCGAAGGCTACCCCGGCCTGGTGGTGCACGGCCCGCTGATCGCCACCCTGAACCTGCGCGCCTTCTGCCGCGCCAACCCCCAGGCGCGCCTGCGCCGTTTCGCCTACCGCGGCCTGCGCCCGCTGATCTGCCCCGAGCCGTTCGAGCTGGGCGGCCGCCCCAGCGGCCCCGGCAAGGCCGAGGTCTGGGCCGGCAACGCAGCCGGCATCGCCCAGCGCGGCGAAGTGGAATTCGACTGAACCCCCATCGAGGAACCCCCATGAGCAGCACCCCGGAAGAACTGCAGGCCATCCGCGAAGGCGTGCGCGCCCTGTGCGCGGAATTCCCCAGCGCCTACTGGCGCGAGATCGACGAGCGCAAGGGCTTCCCCGAAGCCTTCGTCAAGGCCATGACCGAGGCCGGCTGGCTGTCGGCGATGATCCCCGAGGAATACGGCGGCTCCGGCCTGGGCCTGGCCGAGGCCTCGGTGATCCTCGAGGAAGTGAACCACTGCGGCGGCAACTCCGGGACCATCCACGGGCAGATGTACAACATGTTCACCCTGCTGCGGAATGGCAGCGAGGAACAGAAGCACTACTACCTGCCGAAGCTGGCCAGCGGCGAGCTGCGCCTGCAGTCCATGGGCGTCACCGAGCCGACCACCGGCACCGACACCACCAAGATCAAGACCACCGCCGTGCGCCAGGGCGACAAGTACGTCATCAACGGCCAGAAGGTGTGGATCTCCCGCGTGCAGCACTCCGACCTGATGATCCTGCTGGCGCGCACCACGCCGCTGGCCGAGGTGAAGAAGAAGGCCGACGGCATGTCGATCTTCCTGGTCGACCTGCGCGAGGCCATCGGCAACGGCCTGACCGTGCAGCCGATCGCCAACATGGTCAACCACGAGACCAACGAGCTGTTCTTCGACAACCTGGAAATCCCCGCCAGCAGCCTGATCGGCGAGGAAGGCAAGGGTTTCCGCTACATCCTCGACGGGCTCAACGCCGAGCGCACGCTGATCGCCGCCGAGTGCATCGGCGACGGCCGCTGGTTCATCGAGAAGGCCAGCCAGTACGCCCGCGACCGCGTGGTGTTCGGCCGCCCCATCGGGCAGAACCAGGGCGTGCAGTTCCCCATCGCCGAGGCGCACATCGAGATGGAGGCGGCCGACCTGATGCGCTGGAAGGCCTGCGCGGAATACGACGCCGGGCGCAACGCCGGGGCCGCGGCGAACATGGCCAAGTACCTGGCGGCCAAGGCCAGCTGGGAGGCGGCCAACGCCTGCCTGCAGACCCACGGCGGCTTCGGCTTCGCCAACGAGTACGACGTCGAGCGCAAGTTCCGCGAGACGCGCCTGTACCAGGTGGCGCCGATCTCCACCAACCTGATCCTGTCCTACGTGGCCGAGCACCTGCTCGAACTGCCGCGCTCCTTCTGACCTGCGAGCCCAAGGACGACAAGCGATGAACAATACCCACGCCCTGGCCGAATTCCTCGCCGGCCTGCGCTACGAAGACCTGCCGGCCGCGGTGGTCGCGCGCACCGAAGACCTGTTCCTCGACTGGCTCGGCTCGGCCCTGGCCAGCCAGGGCCGCCACCCGATCCCGCTGTTCCAGCGCCATGCACAACGCATGGGCCCCGCGGACGGACGCAGCCGCGTGCTGGTCGACGGTTCATCGACTTCGGCGTACTTCGCCGCGCTGGTCAATGGCGCCAGTTCGCATCTGGTGGAACAGGACGACCTGCACAACAGCTCGGTGCTGCACCCGGCTACCGTGGTATTCCCGGCAGCCCTGGCCGCCGCCCAGGACCTGGGCAAGTCCGGCCGCGAACTGATCCTCGCGGCGGTCGCCGGCTACGAGGCGGGCATCCGCATCGGCGAGTTCCTCGGCCGCTCGCACTACCGCATCTTCCACACCACCGCCACGGTCGGCACCCTGGCCGCCGCCGTAGCCGTTGGCAAGCTGCTGGGCTTCGACAGCCGCCAGTTGGTGAACTGCCTGGGCAGCGCCGGGACCCAGGCCGCCGGGCTCTGGGAATTCCTCCGCGACGCCGCCGACTCCAAGCAACTGCACACC
Organism: Pseudomonas sp. AAC; assembly: GCF_000725445.1. Lineage (NCBI taxonomy): Bacteria > Pseudomonadati > Pseudomonadota > Gammaproteobacteria > Pseudomonadales > Pseudomonadaceae > Pseudomonas > Pseudomonas sp. AAC. The sequence continues at coordinate 239,291 of NZ_KL647100.1, forward strand.
GCCAAGGCCGCCGCCGATGGCCTGCTCGCCGCCTACCTGACCGCCGATGGCCTGAGCGGCGCGCAGAACATCCTCGAAGGCGAGCAGGGCATGGCCGCCGGCATGTCCAGCGACGCCGACCCGCGCCGGCTGGTGGACGGCCTGGGCAGCCGCTGGGCGCTGGTCGAGACCTCGTTCAAGTTCCACGCCTCCTGCCGCCACACCCATCCCGCGGCCGACGCCCTGCTGGCGCTGATGCAGCGCGAAGGGCTGCAGGCCGAGGACATCGCCCGCGTCACCACCCGCGTGCACCAGGGCGCCATCGACGTGCTCGGCCGTGTGGTGGTGCCGCAGACGGTGCACCAGGCGAAGTTCTCCATGGGCACGGTGCTGGGCCTGATCGCCGTACATGGCAAGGCGGGGCTGGTGGAGTTCGAGCAGTTCGCCCTGCAGGACCCGCGCGTGGCCGCCTTCCGCGACAAGGTGGGCATGCAGCTGGATGCCGAAGTGGACGGCGCCTACCCGCAGCGCTGGCTGGGCCGCGTCGAGGTACTCACCAGCGACGGCCGCCAGTTGCACGGCGGCATCGACGAGCCCAAGGGCGACCCGGGCAACAGCCTCAGCCGCGCCGAGCTGGAAGACAAGCTCCGCCGCCTGCTGGCCTTCGCCGGCGCCCGCGGCGAAGCCGAGGCCAGCCGGCTGATCGACGCCAGCTGGCGCCTGCACGACCTGCCGAGCCTGGAAGCCTTTGCCTGAGTAGCCCACGGCCCGGGCGGGCGGCCTCCGGAACCCGGGGGTTCACAGAGCGCGGGGCGCCGCCCGCCCGGACCGTGGATACACACCGATAGCGCTGCGCCGTCCCTGGCGGAGGCGCACGAGACACCTGGAGCACCCATGAACCCGCGTCCCCTCGACGGCATCACCGTCATCAGCCTGGAACACGCCATCGCCGCGCCGTTCTGCACCCGCCAGCTGGCCGACCTCGGCGCCCGCGTCATCAAGGTCGAGCGCCCCGGCGTCGGCGACTTTGCCCGCGGCTATGACGAGCGCGTGCGCGGCATGGCCTCGCATTTCGTCTGGACCAACCGTTCCAAGCAGAGCCTGGCCCTGGACCTCAAGCAGGGCGAGGCCCACGCCGTGCTGGAGCAACTGCTGGAACAGGCCGACGTGCTGGTGCAGAACCTCGCGCCCGGCGCCGCCGCGCGCCTGGGGCTGTCGTTCGAGGCGCTGCACGAACGCTTCCCGCGCCTGATCGTCTGCGACATCTCCGGCTATGGCGAAGGCGGCCCCTACGAGCAGAAGAAGGCCTACGACCTGCTGATCCAGAGCGAGAGCGGCTTCCTCTCGGTCACCGGCGGCCCCGGCCCGGACGAAATGGCCAAGGCCGGCTGCTCCATCGCCGACATCTCCGCCGGCATGTACGCCTACAGCGGCATCCTCTCGGCGCTGCTGCTGCGCGGGCGCACGGGGGAGGGCAGCCGGGTGGAGGTCTCCATGCTCGAAGGCATGGCCGAGTGGATGGGCTTCCCCATGTACTACGCCTTCGAGGGCCAGGCGCAGCCGCCGCGCGCCGGCGCCGCCCACGCCACCATCTACCCCTATGGACCATTCCCCGCCGGCGACGGCAAGAACGTGATGCTCGGCGTGCAGAACGAACGCGAGTGGAAGGTCTTCTGCGAAATGGTGCTGCGGCGCCCGGAACTGGCGGAAGACCCGCGCTTCACCGCCACCAGCCTGCGGGTGGCCAACCGCGACGCCCTGCGCGCTCTGATCATCGAGGCCTTCGCCGGGCTGAGCGCGGCGCAAGTGGTGGAGCGCCTGGAACAGGCGCAGATCGCCAACGCCCACGTCAACGACATGCAGGGCCTGTGGAACCACCCGCAACTGCAGGCCCGTGACGCCTGGCGCGAGATCGACAGCCCGGTGGGCCGCCTGCCGGCGCTGCTGCCGCCGGCCCGCAGCAACGCCTATGCGCCGCGCATGGACGCCGTGCCGGGGCTGGGCGAGCATACCGACAGCCTGCTCGCCGAGCTGGGCTACAGCGCCGCCGACATCCAGCGCCTGCACGAGCAGGGCGCAGTGTGAGCCGAACCTGACCAAGGACCCCGCATGAGCCCCATCGTCCGTTCCGCCCTGTTCGTCCCCGGCAGCCGCCCGGAGCGCTTCGCCAAGGCCCTGGCCAGCGGCGCCGACGCCGTGATCGTCGACCTGGAAGACGCCGTCGAGGCCTCGCTCAAGGCCCGCGCCCGCAACGACCTGGCGGCCTTCCTCGAAGTCAACCCGCAGGCCCGCGTGCGAGTGCGGGTGAACGCCGTCGGGCACCCCGAGCACGCCGCGGACCTGGAACTGTGCCGGCGCCTGCCCGGAGTGGCAGGCATTCTTCTGCCCAAGGTCGAATGCGTCGGCGACCTGCGTGCCGCGTCAGCCTGCGGCAAGCCGATCTGGCCGTTGATCGAAAGCGCCCGTGGGTTGCTGGCCGTGGGGGAAATAGCCGCCTGCGCCGGCGTCGAGCGCCTGACCTTCGGCGGCCTCGACCTGGCCCTGGACATCGGCATGAGCAGCGGCACCGCGGCGGCCGCCAGCGTCTACGACCAGGTGCGCCTGAGCCTGCTGCTGCATTCGCGGGTCAACGGCCTGCAGGCGCCGCTGGACACCGTCTACCCGGCCTTCGACGACGCCGAAGGCTTCGCCGCCACCCTCCGCCACGGCCGCGACCTGGGCCTGGTGGGCGCGCTGTGCATCCACCCGAAGCAGGTCGCCGTGCTCCATGCCGCGCTAGCCCCCAGCGCCGAGGAACTGGCCTGGGCGCGCCGGGTGCTGGCCGCGGCCGAAAGCGGCGCGGCGGCCTTCCAGGTGGACGGCCAGATGGTCGACGCCCCGGTCCTGGCCCGCGCCCGCCGCCTGCTGGCCAACGCGGGCGAACCGTAGGGCGTACAAAGTCCTACACCTTCCGGCAATGCCCCGTAGGATGGTGTTGAGCGAAGCGATACCCATCGCCACGGCCGCATGGGTTTCGCAAGCTCAACCCATCCTACGAAGAGCGCTTCGGTGCCGTAAGCGAATCAGGCGAACACGAAATACTTGCGCACCGTCTCCACCACTTCCCAGGTGCCTTTCAGCCCCGGCTCGATGACGAACACGTCGCCGGCCTTCAGGTGCACCGGCTGCTCGCCCTCGGGGGTGATGATGCAGTAGCCGTCGAGGAAGTGGCAGTACTCCCACTTCTCGTAGTTCACCTCGAACTTGCCGGGGGTGCAGATCCAGGTGCCCATGATCTTGCTGCCGTCCGCCGAGGTGTAGGCATTGAGGTTGACGGTGTGCGGGTCGCCGCCGATGCGCTTCCACTTGGTGGCATCCAGCACGGGGGTGGGGCAGGTTTCGCGCAGTACGGTGATGAAGTCGGACATGACAGCTCCAGGTCGGTGGGATGTGGCCCGCCACCATAGGGGCAACGGCCACGCCGGAGTTGCCTGGATTCGACGCCGATGTGCCTGGAAACGCTGCGGCCTTGACCCGTGGCAATCCATGCGAGGGGTGTTCCTGTATTCATTGTGCGAATCCTGCCGCCGGTAGGTTTGAAACCTGGCGATTCCTTGCCTACACCTAAAGGCGAGCCAGACTGTTGCAGCGATGCTGCGCAGCCGGGGAGTAGGGCACGCCAAATACGTCAAACGACCAAGGAACGACATCCATGACAAGCAAACTGCTCGGCAAGAGTGCGATCTTCGCGGTTCTCGGCGCCGCCAGCCTGTTCGCCCAGGCGGACCAGGCCGGGGGCAACGGCTGCGGTTGGGGCAACATGCTGTTCGAAGGGCAGCGCGGGTTGTTCCCGCACCTGCTGGCTACCACCACCAACGGGACTTCGGGCAACGCCACCTTCGGCCTGACTTCCGGCACCAACGGCTGTAACTCCGATGCGCGGCTGGGGTATGGCGGTCGTTCGATCTTTGCCATGAACGGCATGCTCGACAACATTGCCGAGGATATGGCCAAGGGGCATGGAGATGCGCTGGATGCCTATGCCACCCTGCTGGGGGTGCAGGCTCAGGATCGTGCGCATTTCGCGCAGGTTACTCAGCGGCACTTTGGGGAGATCTTCGCCAGTAAGGATGCGACCGGGGAGCAGGTCTATGCCAACACCTTGGCGGTGATGCAGCGTGATCCGACGCTGGCGCGCTATGCCAAGCAGCCTGCCTGAGGTTCGCGTAACGAGGCTGTTCACTTAAGAGAGAATGCCGTTTCTCTTCATTGGGGAAACGGCATTTTCATGTGGGGTGGGGCTAGGGCTTCGATTTTTAACTCGTCATTCCCGCGAACGCGGGACGCGGCTCCATCGCGAACAGCGCTTGCGCTGGCCCGAAGGGGAATAACCCAGTTGCCTTCTTGCTCGGTATAACGCGCCGCTCCGAGTCTGCGGACATTTCTCGTTTCGCCCCCTCGGGCGAGTCCCTTTTGTAAATCGCCACAAAAGGAACCAAAAAGGCTTGCCCCGACATACGGGCCCGATGGAGCCGGGCTACCCTCGCGAATTCCCCCGCCACGGAGGCCCGCCCCGAGGGGACGTCCCTGTAGCCCATCGGGGCTCTCGCGACATCCATGTCGCATGACCTCCTGAGCGCGGGTTTCGTTCGGCCTTCTGAAGGGGCACTCCGGTGCGCTCGGATATTCCTCTGGAAATCCTGCTCTTCGTAGGAGCGAGCTTGCTCGCGAACCCCGCAGTCACTGGGTTCCCGCGTTCGCGGGAATGACGGGGATAGATAGGTGTTTCAGGATAACTCTGGATTCTCCCTTCGCTGAGGACAGCCCCTCTCCCTTCAGGGAGAGGGTTGGGGAGAGGGCGCTCTTGAAGCCAGCGCCTACGCCACCGGCAAACCCCGTTCGCGAGCAAGCTCGCTCCTACAGTCATGATGGCATCGGTGTATCGGCCAACGGCGTATAACCGCGAACGGTTATACGCCCTACGAACCTGCCGGCTGACACTGCGTTATCCACCCACGCCGAACAGCCCCCTCTCCCTCCGGGAGAGGGCTGGGGTGAGGGCAACGGACTCCACCAACACTCCGCTACCAAAACCTGTAACTCCGCCCCCACACCCTAACCCTCCCCCGCAAGCGGGAGAGGGGACTGTTCGGTGTGATGCTCAACCACGAACCCGCCTGAAATAGCCAATGGGCAACGGCGCATAACCGCGAACGGTTATGCGCCCTACGTTCTGGCGCGCTACCGCCGGATGCTCCGGGCCGGGCCCTCAGGACGGATGAGGCTGCGCCACGCCAACCGGCCGCTCGTCCGCCACCATGACGCGGTTGCGGCCGGCCTGCTTTGCCTGGTAGAGCAGGGCGTCGGCGGTCGCTAGCACCGCGCCGACGTCCGTCCGTCCCTCGCTGCTGAAGGCCACGCCCAGCGACAGGGTCACCCGGCCCACCTGCGGGAAGTCCGTGCGTTCCGTCGTCAGGCGGATGCGTTCGGCGACTTCCGCCGCCACGCCGAGCGAGGTGGCCGGCAGCAGCAGGATGAACTCCTCGCCGCCGGCGCGGCACGGCAGGTCGCCGCTGCGCGAGTTGCACCGCAGTACCTCGGCGAAGGCTTGCAGCACCTGGTCGCCGGCGGCATGGCCGAAGGTGTCGTTGACCTGCTTGAAATGGTCGATGTCCATGCTGATCACCGCGAAGGGCTCGCCGCGCGCCACCCAGCTCGCCAGGGTGGCCTCCAGCGCGCGGCGGTTCGCCAGGCCGGTCAGCGGGTCGCTCTGGGCCTGGCGGTTGAGCTGGCCGATGCGCTCCTGGGTCATCTGTCCGCCGATGATCAGCGCCCGGCGGATGCGCCAGGCCTCGAAGTACCAGGCGCGCACCCCCTCGATGCGCTCGGTGTTGTCCAGCTGCGCCGCGTAGTCGGCCAGCCGGCGCAGGGGGTGGCTGATCCGCGCGGCTATCCACCACAGCAGCGGGAAGCCGAGCAGGATCATCGGCACTATTCCCGCCAGCACCTGCAGCATCAGCGCGCGCACGGCGCCGAGGGTGACGCTCAGCGGCTGCTGCGAAACCACGCCCCAGCCGCTGTCCGGCACCGCCGCGTAGCCGGCGAGCATCTCCAGGCCCTCTTGACTGGTGACCTGCATGGCGCCGCTTTCGCCGCGCAGCGCGGCATCCACCGCGGCGTTGACGCCGATCGTCTGGCCGATGCGCTCGCGCTCGGGGTGGTAGAGCAACTGGCGCTGCTCGTCCACCAGGTAGACGAAGGAGGTGTCCTTCTGGAAGTGCCGGCTGACGATGTGGTTCAGCGAATTGGCGCGGTTCAGGTAGATGGTCCCGCCGACCAGGCCGAGGTAGTCGCCGCGGGCGTTCCACACCGGATGGGAGACGAACACCACCCGCTCGCCGGACTGCGAATGGAAGGCCGGGCTGATCATCGCCTGGCGCATTTCCAGGGGGCGCTTGGAGAGGATCTTGCGGCCATTGGCGCTGAGCCACTGGGGCAGGGCGCTGAGGATCCGCCCGGTCGCGTCGACGATGACCACTGTATTGAAGCTGCCGTCCTGGCGGGCCAGGCGTTCCACCTCGGCGCCGCGGACCGCCGCATCGGCGAAATCACGCCCGAGGACAGTCGCGCTGTAGGCCAGGCGGTCCAGGGACGAGGCGAGGCTCTGGTTGATGCTCAGCGCAACCTTGGCCGCATAGGCCCGGTTGTGTTCCAGCGCACTGAGGACCAGCGTCTCCCGCTGGATCCGGTAGGTGGCGAACAGGTCGTTGGCCAGGGTCGCGATGGCCGCCAGGGAGGCGAACAGAAGGATCAAGGTGCGCAGGTTGAGCCTGGGCATGGGCCCCAAGGACATGGTGGATTCCGTCGATACTGTGGAGATCGCCGCGCCATCCACCCGGGCCGGACATGCCTGGCGCGAGCGCGCTTTCGAGGGGCTCGACGCCGTGGCTGGAGGCGGGTGGATGGCAGACGCCAGGGCGCCATTATGGACAAGGCCGGGCGCCGCGCCGGGGGTATTGGCGGAGATTCAGGGGCGGGGGCTGTAAAGCAGGAAGATTCCGTCGGGAATATGGGACAGGTCGGGGGCGGCTGCCCCTTGCCCCGGCGATGCATGGCATCCGGCACCGGGGCGCAAGGGGCTTCAGGCGCGGCGGGCGGGCTGTTCGTCCTTGGCCACGCTGGCGCAGCAATGCAGCAGGGCATCGCGGATCATGAAGTTGACCAGGGTCGGGGAAACCCCCAGCTCGCGGGCGATCTCCTTCTGCTGCACGCCGTGCAGGCGGTACATCTCGAAGGCGTAGCGGGTACGCTCGGGCAACTGGCTCAGGGCCTCGTCGATCTGTTCGAGGGTGTCGAAGTTGATGTGCAGGGTTTCCGGCGTGGCGCCGTAGGCCGCCTCGGCCTCCATCAGCTCCTGCGGCGCGCCGGTGTGGCGCTGCTCCAGCGCCTGCTTGCGGTAGTGGTCGATGGCCAGGTTGCGCACCACCTGGAACAGGTAGCTCATCTGCGCCTTCAGCGGAATGGAGGCGCCGGAGGCGTTCTGCAGGCGGAAGAAGGTGTCCTGCACCACGTCCTCGGCATGGGAACGGCAGCCGAGGAAGCGCGAGGCGAACTTGACCAGGATGGAACGATTCTCGATGAAGGTCGCGACCAACGGGGAGGCATAACGGGAGGTGGGCAGTTCATCCAGCATGAGAATCACCTAGCGGCAGTGTGGGTGGGCAAATCGCTAGTCAGGTACGCATCCAGCGAGCCGAGCCGGAAAGTATTTGAAATGAGAATCATTGTCAACAATTGTAAATGAATGTTCTTGCTGGCCGGAAAGCCCCGTGCAGACTGGCTTTGTGCCATCCGGGCGGGCTCGCCGGCCTAGCTGAGAACACTAATTATTTCGAATGATCGTCCGTACACCTCTGAGAGAACCGGCTGAAGGCCCAAGTGGGACTTTTCCGGTCGATGACCAGTCGCGGTTGCACTCAGCAGGAAATCCAAATGGACGCGTTCGAACATCCCTCCTCAATGGCCCAGGCCCTGCGCCAGCGTGCCGGCACCCAACCCGACCGGCTGGCCTTGCGCTTCCTGGCCGAAGACGGCGCCGGCGACCTGGTGCTCAGCTATGCCGAGCTGGACCGCCGCGCCCGCTGCATCGCCGCCGCCCTGCAGGCCCGGGCGGGGCAGGGCGAGCGCGCGGTGCTGCTGTTCCCCAGCGGCCCGGACTACGTCGCCGCCTTCTTCGGCTGCCTGTACGCCGGCATGGTCGCGGTGCCCGCCTACCCGCCGGAGTCGGCGCGCCGCCACCACCAGGAACGCCTGCTGTCGATCATCGACGACTGCGCACCGCGCCTGGTGCTGACCCAGGCCGAACTGCGCGGGGCGTTGCTGGAAGGCTGCCCGGCGCTGTCCGGCGCCGCCGCGCCGCAGCTGCTGTGCGTCGACGAACTGGACCTGGCCGGTGCCGAGGCCTGGGTGGAAACCGAGGTCCGCCCCGAACACATCGCCTTCCTGCAGTACACCTCCGGCTCCACCGCGCTGCCCAAGGGCGTGCAGGTCAGCCACGGTAACCTGGTGGCCAACGAGCGGCTGATCCGCGGCGGCTTCGGCATCGGCGCTGACGATGTGATCGTCAGCTGGCTGCCGCTGTACCACGACATGGGCCTGATCGGCGGCCTGCTGCAGCCGGTCTACAGCGGCGTGCCCTGCGTGCTGATGTCGCCGCGCTACTTCCTCGAACGCCCGCTGCGCTGGCTGGAAGCCATCAGCCAGCACGGCGGCACCGTCAGCGGCGGGCCGGATTTCGCCTACCGCCTGTGCACCGAGCGCGTCAGCGAGTCGGCCCTGGCCGGGCTGGACCTGAGCCGCTGGCGCGTGGCCTTCTCCGGCTCCGAGCCGATCCGCCATGACAGCCTGGACGCCTTCGCCGCCAAGTTCGCCGCCAGCCGCTTCGAGGCCTCCAGCTTCTTCGCCTGCTACGGCCTGGCCGAGGCCACCCTGTTCGTCAGCGGCGGCCAGCGCGGCCAGGGCATCGCCGCCCTGGGCGTGGACGAGGCGGCCCTGGCGCAGAACCGCATCGAAGCGGGCAGCGACAGCGTGCTCATGTGCTGCGGCCGCAGCCAGCCGGAACACGCGGTGATGATCGTCGACCCGCAGGGCGGCGCAACCCTCGGCGAGAACCGGGTGGGCGAGGTCTGGGCCGCCGGGCCGAGCATCGCCCACGGCTACTGGCGCAACCCCGAGGCCAGCGCCAAGACCTTCGTCGAGCGCGACGGCCGCACCTGGCTGCGCACCGGCGACCTGGGCTGCCTGCGCGACGGCGAACTGTACGTCACCGGGCGCCTGAAGGACATGCTCATCATCCGCGGCCACAACCTCTACCCGCAGGACATCGAACGCGCCGTGGAAGCCGAGGTGGACGCGGTGCGCAAGGGCCGCGTGGCCGCCTTCGCCGTGCAGGTCGATGGCGAGGAGGGCATCGGCATCGCTGCCGAGGTCGGCCGCGCGCTGCAGAAGCGCATCCCGGCCGACGCCCTGATCGACGCGATCCGCCAGACGGTAGCCGAGGCCTGCCAGGAGGCGCCGAAGGTGGTGGCGCTGCTCAACCCCGGCGCGCTGCCGCGCACCTCCAGCGGCAAGCTGCAACGCTCGGCCTGCCGCACGCGCCTGGCCGACGGCAGCCTGGGCGCCTACGCCGTCTACCCCGGCCAGGCATCCCCGGCCGGAGCCGCGCCGGAGCAAAGCGCCGATGCCTTGCAGGCGCGCATCGCCGAAGTCTGGCGCGAGCACCTGGGCGTCGAGCGCATAGGCGCGGACGACAACTTCTTCCTGCTGGGCGGCAACTCCATCGCCGCCGCCCAGGTCATGGCTGCGCTGCGCGAGGCCCTGGGCGTCAACCTGAACCTGCGCCTGCTGTTCGAGGCGCCGAGCCTGGCCGCCTTCAGCGCCGCCGTGGCCGATCGCCTGGCCAATGGCGCCGCGGCGCAAGCGCCCATGGCCCAGCTGCCGCGCGGCGGCGACCTGCCGCAATCCGCGGCCCAGCGCCGCCTGTGGCTGAACTGGCAGATCGAACCCCAGGGCTGCGCCTACAACATCCCCGGCGGCCTGCTGCTGCGCGGCGAACTGGACGAAGACGCGGTCTACGACAGCTTCGCCCGCCTGGTGCAGCGCCACGAGTCGCTGCGCACGCGCTTCCTCGAACGCGACGGCCAGGCGCTGCAACGCATCGAGCCGCGCGGCGAGTTCCACTGGCAGGTGCTGCAACTGGACGCCGGCGAAGCCGAACAACGCCGCGAGGCCGAGGCCCGCGAGCCGTTCGACCTGGAAAAGGGCCCGCTGCTGCGGGTGAGCCTGGTGCGCCTGGACGACGACCTGCACCAGCTGTGGGTGACCCTGCACCACATCGTGGCCGACGGCTGGTCGCTGAACCTGCTGCTGGACGAATTCGCCCGCCTGTACGCCGAGGCCCTGGGCGGCCAGGCCGCCGAGCTGGCGCCGCTGCCGGTCGGCTATGCCGAGTTCGCCAGCTGGCAGCGCCAGTGGCTGGAGGCGGGCGAGGGCGCCCGCCAGCTGGGCTACTGGCGCGAACAGCTGGGCGAGGAAGCCCCGGTGCTGGAGCTGCCCACCGACCACCCGCGCGGCAACGCCGCCTCGCCGGCGGCGCGCCTGAGCCTGCGCCTGGACGACAAGCTCGGCCAGGCCCTGCGCGAAGCGGCCCAGGCCAACCAGGCCAGCGTCTTCATGTGGTTGCTGGCGGCCTTCCAGGCCCTGCTGCACCGCCACAGCGGGCAGACCGACATCCGCGTCGGCGTGCCCAGCGCCAACCGCCAGCGCCAGGAAGTCCAGGGGCTGGTGGGTTTCTTCATCAACACCCTGGTGCTGCGCGCCACGCCCGCCCCGCGGCAGGCCTTCGGGCAGTTGCTGGCCCAGGTGCGCGAAGCCACCCTGGGCGCCCAGGAACACCAGGACCTGCCCTTCGACAGCCTGCTGGAAGCCCTGCCGGGCCACGGCGGCCAGCCGTTCCAGGTGCTGTTCAACCACCAGCAGCGCGACCTTTCCGCCCTGCGCCGGCTGCCTGGCCTGCTGGCCGAGGAACTGCCCTGGCACAGCCGCGAGGCCAAGTTCGACCTGCAATTGCAGACCGAGGAAGACGCCCGCGGCCGCCTGCGCCTGAACTTCGACTACGCCGCCGAACTGTTCGACGCCGCCAGCATCCAGCGCCTGGCCGACCAGTACGTGGCGCTGCTGCGCCAGGTGGTGGCGCAACCGCAACTGTGCCTGGGCGACATCGCCCTGGCGACGGACGCGGAACTGGCGCGCCTGGAGCAGTGGGGCAGCGCGCCCTGCGAGCCGGCGCGCAGCTGGCTGCCGGAACAACTGGAACGCGAATTGCCGGCCCATGCCGAACGCGTGGCGCTGCAATGGGACGGCGGTGAACTCAGCCACGCCGAACTGCACGCCCAGGCCAACCGCCTGGCCCACTACCTGCGCGACAAAGGCGTGGGCCCCGACGTGCCGGTGGCCATCTGCGCCGAACGCTCGCCGCAGCTGCTGGTGGGCCTGCTGGCCATCCTCAAGGCCGGCGGCGCCTACGTGCCGCTGGATGCGGACTATCCCGCAGAACGCCTGGCCTACATGCTCGACGACTGCGGCGCCAGCCTGCTGCTGACCCAGTCCCACCTGCTGGAGCGCCTGCCGAGCCTGGAGGGCGTCGCCACCCTGTGCTTCGACGGCCTCAAGCTGGACGGCTGGCCGAGCGGCGCGCCGGGCCTGCACCTGCACGGCGACAACCTGGCCTACGTCATCTACACCTCCGGCTCCACCGGCCAGCCCAAGGGCGTGGGCAACACCCACGCGGCCCTGGCCGAGCGCCTGCAATGGATGCAGGCCACCTATGCGCTGCAGGCCGACGACGTGCTGATGCAGAAGGCCCCGGTGAGCTTCGACGTTTCGGTGTGGGAATGCTTCTGGCCGCTGCTGGCGGGCTGCCGCCTGGTGCTGGCCGGCCCCGGCGAGCACCGCGACCCGGAGCGCATCGCCCAGTTGGTGCGGCAGTTCGGCGTGACCACGCTGCACTTCGTGCCGCCGCTGCTGCAACTGTTCATCGACGAGCCCGGCGTGGAGGAATGCACCAGCCTGCGCCGCCTGTTCTCCGGCGGCGAGGCGCTGCCGACGCAGCTGCGCGACCGCGTGCTGCAACGCCTGCCCGGCGTGGCCCTGCACAACCGCTACGGCCCGACGGAAACCGCGATCAACGTCACCCACTGGCACTGCTCGCTGGAGGATGGCGCGCGCTCGCCCATCGGCCGGCCGCTGGGCAACGTGGTCTGCCGCGTCCTCGACAGCGAACTCAATCCGCTGCCGCCGGGCGCCGCCGGCGAGCTGTGCATCGGCGGCGCCGGCCTGGCCCGCGGCTACCTGGGCCGCCCGGGGCTGAGCGCCGAACGCTTCGTCGCCGACCCGCTGGGCGCGCCCGGCGCGCGCCTGTACCGCACCGGCGACCGCGCGCGCTGGAGCGAGCAGGGCGTGCTGGAATACCTCGGCCGCCAGGACGGCCAGGTGAAGCTGCGCGGCTTCCGCATCGAGCTGGACGAAATCCGCGCGCGCCTGCTGGCCCAGCCCGGCTTGGCCCAGGCCGTGGTGCTGATCCGCCAGGCCGGCAACCTCGGCAGCCAACTGCTGGGCTACTACACCGCGACCGCCGATGCCCCGGCCGAGACCGAACACAACCAGGCCCTGCGCACTGCATTGCAGGCAGCGTTGCCGGAATACATGGTCCCGGCGCAACTCATGCGCCTGGACAGCATGCCCCTGGGCCCCAGCGGCAAGCTGGACCTCAAGGCCCTACCCGAACCGAGCGGGCAGCAGCGCGAGCACGTCCCCCCGCGCGACGAGCTGGAACAGCGCCTGGCCAGCATCTGGAGCGAAGTGCTGGGCCTGCCGCAAGTGGGCCTGGACGACGACTTCTTCGAACTGGGCGGCCACTCGCTGCTGGCCACCCGGATCGTCTCCCGGGCGCGCCAGGCTTTCGCCATCGAGCTGCCGCTGCGCGAGCTGTTCGACGCCAGCCGCCTGGGCGCCTTCGCCGAGCGGGTGCGCCAGCTGCGCGCCGCCGGCAGCCGCGACAGCCAGGGCGCGATCCGCCCCGTGGACCGCAGCCAGCGCGTGCCGCTGTCCTACTCGCAGCAGCGCATGTGGTTCCTCTGGCAACTGGAGCCGGACAGCCCGGCCTACAACGTCGGCGGCATGGCGCGGCTGCGCGGCGCGCTGGACCTGGACTGCTTCGAGCGCGCCCTGCAGGCCCTGGTGCAGCGCCACGAGACCCTGCGCACCCGCTTCCCCAGCGTCGACGGCGTGCCGCACCAGCAGGTGCAGGCGGACAGCGAGCTACGCATGCAGCGCCTGGACTTCACCCACCTCGACACCGACGCCCGCCAGCAGGCCCTGCAGCAACTGGCCGACGACGAGGCGCACAAGCCCTTCGACCTCGAACAGGGCCCGCTGCTGCGGGTGTACATGGTCCGCCTGGCCGAGGACGAGCACTACCTGATGGTGACCCTCCACCACATCGTCACCGAAGGCTGGGCCATGGACATCTTCGCCCGCGAGCTGAGCGCGCTCTACGAGGCCTTCCTGGCCGGCCGCGAATCGCCCCTGGCGCCGCTGCCGGTGCAATACCTGGACTACAGCCTGTGGCAGCGCGACTGGCTGGAAGCCGGCGAACGCCAGCGCCAGCTGGACTACTGGACCGCCCAGCTGGGCGACGAGCACCCGGTGCTGGAACTGCCCGGCGACCGCCCGCGGCCGCCAGTGCAGAGCCACCGCGGCGACCTCTACCGCTTCGACCTGGCGCCGCAGCTGGCCGAGCGGGTGCGCTGCTTCAACGCCGGCAACGGCCTGACCCAGTTCATGACCATGACCGCCGCCCTGGCCGCGCTGCTGTACCGCTACAGCGGCCAGCAGGACCTGCGCATCGGCGCGCCGGTGGCCAACCGCATCCGCCCGGAGAGCGAAGGGCTGATCGGCGCCTTCCTCAACACCCAGGTGCTGCGCTGCCGCCTCGACGGGCAGATGAGCGTGGCCGGGCTGCTGGAGCAGGTGCGGCAGACGGTGATCGACGGCCAGTCGCACCAGGACCTGCCCTTCGACCACCTGGTAGAGGCCCTGCAGCCGCCGCGCAGCGCCGCCTACAACCCGCTGTTCCAGGTGATGTGCAACGTCCAGCGCTGGGAGTTCCAGCAGACCCGCCAGTTGGCCGGGATGACACTGGAATACTGCGTCAACGACGCCCGCGCCACCAAGTTCGACCTCAACCTGGAAGTCACCGACCTCGACCAGCGCCTGGGCTGCTGCCTGACCTACAGCCGCGACCTCTTCGACGAGCCGCGCATCGCCCGCATGGCGCGCCACTGGCAGAACCTGCTGGCGGCGATGATCGCCGACCCGCAGCAGCGCCTGGGCGAGCTGCCGATGCTGGATGCCGGCGAGCAGGATGCGCTGCTGACCTGCCGCGGGCCGCAACTGAGCGACACCCTGCACGGCCTGTTCGCCGCCCAGGCCGCGGCCACGCCGCAGGCCCCGGCGCTGACCTTCGCCGGCCAGAGCCTGAGCTACACCGAACTGGACGCCCGCGCCAACCGCCTGGCGCGCCTGCTGCGCGAACGCGGCGTGGGCCCGGAAGTGCGCGTCGGCCTGGCCCTGGAACGCTCGCTGGAAATGGTCGTCGGCCTGCTGGCTATCCTCAAGGCCGGCGGCGCCTACGTGCCGCTGGACCCGGAATACCCGCTGGAACGCCTGTACTACATGATCGAGGACAGCGGCGTGCGCCTGCTGCTCGGCCAGCCGGCGCTGTTCGAGGCCCTGGGCGCGCTGCCCGAAGGCGTTGGCCGCTGCTGCCCGGCGCAGGAGGGCGCGGCCCTGGCGGCACTGGACGACGGCCCGCTGCCGGCCTTCGCCCAGCCGCAGCACCTGGCCTACCTGATCTACACCTCCGGCTCCACCGGCAAGCCCAAGGGCGTGGCGGTGTGCCACGGCGAGATCGCCATGCACTGCCGCGCGGTGATCGAGCGCTTCGGCATGCGCGCCGACGACTGCGAGCTGCACTTCTATTCCATCAACTTCGACGCCGCCAGCGAGCGCCTGCTGACGCCGCTGCTGTGCGGCGCCCACGTGGTGCTGCGGGCCCAGGGCCAGTGGGGCGCCGAGGACATCTGCCAACTGATCGCCGAGCACCGCGTGAGCATCCTCGGCTTCACCCCCAGCTACGGCAGCCAACTGGCCCAGTGGCTGCAGACCCAGGGCCGGCAGCTGCCGGTGCGCCTGTGCATCACCGGCGGCGAGGCGCTGACCGCCGAGCATCTGCAACGCATCCGCCAGGCCTTCGCGCCGCGCTACTTCTTCAACGCCTACGGCCCCACCGAGACGGTGGTCATGCCCCTGGCGGCCCTGGCCCCGGAGCAGGTGGAAGCCGGCGCCGGCGTACCCATCGGCAGCCTGGTGGGCGAGCGCAGCGCCTGCCTCCTCGACGCCGACCTGGCCCTGGTGCCCCAGGGCGCCGGCGGCGAGCTGTACGTCGGCGGCGCCGGCCTGGCCCGCGGCTACCACGAGCGCCCGGCGCTGACCGCCGAGCGCTTCGTGCCCGACCCCTTCGGCGCGCCCGGCGGGCGCCTGTACCGCACCGGCGACCGCGTGCGCCAGCGCGCCGACGGCCAGGTGGAATACCTCGGGCGCATCGACCAGCAGGTGAAGATCCGCGGCTTCCGCATCGAGCTGGGCGAGATCGAGGCGCGCCTGCAGGAACACCCGCGGGTGCGCGAGGCGGCCGTACTGGCCATCGACGGGCCGAGCGGCAAGCAACTGGTGGGCTACGTGGGCTGCGCAGAGGCGGGCGCCGACGAGGCGGCCCAGGCCGACCTGCTTGAGGCGCTCAAGGCGCACCTCAAGCAGCAACTGCCGGACTACATGGTGCCGGCGCACCTGGTGCTGCTGGAGGGCCTGCCTCTGACCGCCAACGGCAAGCTCGACCGCCGCGCGCTGCCGGCGCCGGACGCCAGCCTCGGCCAGCGCGCCTACGAGGCCCCGCGCAGCGAGCTGGAACGCCAGCTGGCGGCTGTCTGGGGCGAGGTGCTGAACCTCGCCCAGGTCGGCCTGGACGACAACTTCTTCGAACTGGGCGGCGACTCCATCCTCTCCATCCAGGTGGTCAGCCGCGCCCGCCAGCAGGGCATCCAGTTCAGCCCGCGCGACCTGTTCCAGCACCAGAGCGTGCGCAGCCTGGCCGGCGTCGCCCGCAGCGCCGGCGCCAGCCTCGCCGAGCAGGGCGAAGTGCAGGGCGAGAGTGCGCTGACGCCGATCCAGCAGTGGTTCTTCGAACTGCCCCTGGAGAACCGCGCGCACTGGAACCAGTCGCTGCTGCTGGAGCCGCGCCAGGCGCTGGACGCCGAGCTGCTGCGCCAGGCCCTGCTGCAGCTGGTCAAACACCACGACGCCCTGCGCCTGACGTTCCGCCAGGAAGGCGGCCGCTGGCACGCCGAACACCGGGCTGCGGACGATGGCGCCTGGCTGCTATGGCAGGCGCAGGTGGCGAGCTTCGACGACTGCGCCGAAGTGTTCGAGCGCGCCCAGCGCAGCCTGGCCCTGGACGGCCCGCTGCTGCGCGCGGTGCTGGTGGACGGCCCCGGCGCCCAGCGTCTGCTGCTGGCGATCCACCACCTGGTGGTGGACGGCGTGTCCTGGCGCGTGCTGCTGGAAGACCTGCAGCAGGTTTATCGCCAACTCGCCGCCGGCGAAGCGCCGCAACTGCCGGCCAAGACCAGCGCCTTCCGCGACTGGACCGCGCGCCTGCAGGCCTACGCCGGCAGCGAGCCGCTGCGCGAGGAACTGCACTGGTGGCGCGGCCAGCTGGACGGCGCCCCCGGCGCCTGGTTCTGCGACAACCCGCAAGGCCGCAACGACGAGGCCCTGGCCCGCAGCCTGAGCCTGCGCCTGGACCGCGAGCGCACCCGCCAGCTGCTGCAACAGGCCCCGGCGGCCTACCGCACCCAGGTCAACGACCTGCTGCTGACCGCCCTGGCCCGGGTACTCTGCCGTGTCAGCGGCGAGGCCTCGGTGCTGGTGCAACTGGAAGGCCACGGCCGCGAGGCGCTGTTCGACGACATCGACCTCAGCCGCACGGTCGGCTGGTTCACCAGTGCCTTCCCGCTGCGCCTGGCGCCCGCCGGCGAGCCGGGCGAGGCGGGGCTGGCGGCTTCGATCAAGGCGATCAAGGAACAGCTGCGCGCCGTGCCGCACAAGGGCCTGGGCCACGGCGTGCTGCGCCACCTGGGCGACGAGGCCGGGCGCCGCGCCCTGGCCGAGCTGCCGCAGCCGCGCATCACCTTCAACTACCTGGGCCAATTCGACCAGAGCTTCACCGACGACGCCCTGTTCCACCCGCTGGACGAGCCCACCGGGGCCATCCACGACGCCGCCGCGCCACTGCCCAATGAGCTGAGCGTGGACGGCCAGGTCTACGGCGGCGAACTGGTGCTGCGCTGGACCTACAGCGCCGAGCGCTACGAAGAGCAGACCATCGCCGAGCTGGCCAACGCCTACCTCGGCGAACTGCAGGCGCTGATCGCCCACTGCCTGGACGATAACGCCGGCGGCCTGACGCCTTCCGACTTCCCCCTGGCGCGCCTGAGCCAGGCGCAGCTGGACGCCCTGGCGGTGCCGGCGGCGCAGATCGACGACGTCTACCCGCTGACGCCCATGCAGGAGGGCCTGCTGCTGCACACCCTGCTGGAGCCGGGCACCGGCATCTACTACATGCAGGACCGTTACCGCATCGACAGCGAGCTGGACCGCGAACGCTTCGCCGCCGCCTGGCAGGCCGTGGTGGCGCGCCACGAGGCGCTGCGCGCGTCCTTCGCGTGGAATGCCGGCGAGGCCATGCTGCAGGTGATCCACAAACCCGGCCGGCTGCGCATCGAGTTCCTCGACTGGAGCGAACTGCCCGCCGACGGCCACGAGGAACGCCTGCAGGCCCTGCACAAGAAGGAACGCGAAGCCGGCTTCGACCTGCTCGAGGAGCCGCCCTTCCACCTGCGCCTGATCCGCCTGGGCGCGGCGCGCTACTGGTTCATGATGAGCAACCACCACATCCTCATCGACGCCTGGTGCCGCGGCCTGCTGATGAGCGACTTCTTCGAGATCTACGCTGCCCTGGGCGAGGGCCGCGCGCCGCAGCTGCCGGCCGCGCCGCGCTACCGCGACTACATCGCCTGGCTGCAGCGCCAGGACCTGGAGCACTCGCGCCGCTGGTGGCACGGCAACCTGCGCGGTTTCGAGCGCGCCACCTACATCCCCAGCGACCGGCCGATCCTCCACGAGCGCGCGGGGGAGAGCGGCGGGATGATCGTCGGCGACCGCTACACCCGCCTGGACGCCGCCGACGGCGCGCGCCTGCGCGAACTGGCGCAGCGTTACCAGCTCACCGTCAACACCTTCGCCCAGGCGGCCTGGGCCCTGGTGCTGCGGCGCTACAGCGGCGAACGCGACCTGCTGTTCGGCGTCACCGTGGCCGGGCGCCCGGTGGGCCTGCCGCAGATGCAGCGCACCGTGGGGCTGTTCATCAACAGCATCCCACTGCGCGTGCAACTGCCGGCGCCCGGCGCGCGGCAGACGGTGCGCGACTGGCTGACCGGGCTGTTCGAACGCAACCTGGAACTGCGCGAGCATGAGCACCTGCCGCTGGTGAGCATCCAGGAAGCCAGCGAACTGCCCAAGGGCCAGCCGCTGTTCGACAGCCTCTTCGTGTTCGAGAACGCCCCGGTGGAAGTGGCGGTGCTGGACCGCGCGCAGAGCCTGAAGGCCAGCTCCGATTCCGGGCGCACCCACACCAACTTCCCGCTCACCGTGGTCTGTTACCCCGGCGACGACCTGGGCCTGCACCTGTCCTACGACCAGCGCTACTTCGAGGCGCCGACCATCGAGCGCCTGCTCGGCGAGTTCAAGCGCCTGCTGCTGGCCCTGGCCGACGGTTTCCATGGCGACGTGGCCGAGTTGCCGCTGCTGGGGGCCGAGGAACGGCGCTTCCTGCTGGAAGACTGCAACCGCAGCGAGCACGCCTACCCGCTGGAGCAGGGCTACGTGCGCCTGTTCGAAGCGCGGGTGGCCGCGCACCCGCAGCGCATCGCCGCCAGCTGCCTGGACCAGCAGTGGAGCTACGCCGAGCTGAACCGCCGCGCCAACCGCCTGGGCCACGCGCTGCTGGCCGCCGGCGTCGGCTTCGACCAGCCGGTGGCCCTGCTCGGCGAGCGCGGCCTGGACCTGCTGGGCATGATCGTCGGCAGCTTCAAGGCCGGCGCCGGCTACCTGCCGCTGGACCCGGCGCACCCAACGCAGCGCCTGACGCGCATCCTCGAACTCAGCCGCACGCCGGTGCTGGTGTGCAGCGCCGCCTGCCACGAACAGGCCCTGGCGCTGCTCGCCGAACTGGGCTGCGGCAGCCGCCCGCGCCTGTTGGTGTGGGACGAGGTGCAGCACGGCGCGGTCGCCGAGCACGACCCGCAGCGCTACAGCGGGCCGCGCAACCTGGCCTACGTGATCTACACCTCCGGCTCCACCGGCCTGCCCAAGGGCGTGATGGTGGAACAGGCCGGCATGCTCAACAACCAACTGAGCAAGGTGCCGTATCTGGCGCTCGGCGAGGGCGACGTGATCGCCCAGACCGCCTCGCAGAGCTTCGACATCTCGGTCTGGCAGTTCCTCGCCGCACCGCTGTTCGGCGGCCGCGTGGCCATAGTGCCGAACGCCATCGCCCAGGACCCGCAGGCCCTGCTGGAACACGTGGTGGAGCAGGGCGTGAGCGTGCTGGAAAGCGTGCCCTCGCTGATCCAGGGCATGCTCGCCGAGGAGCACAAGGCATTGCCCGGCCTGCGCTGGATGCTGCCCACCGGCGAGGCCATGCCGCCGGAACTGGCGCGGCACTGGCTGCAGCGCTACCCGCAGGTGGGCCTGGTCAACGCCTACGGCCCGGCGGAATGCTCGGACGACGTGGCCTTCTTCCGCGTCGACGCGGCCTCCACCGAGGCCACCTATCTGCCCATCGGCAGCCCCACCGACAACAACCAGCTGTACCTGCTGGATGCCGAAGGCGACTTCGAGCTGGTGCCCCTGGGCGCCGTGGGCGAGCTGTGCGTGGCCGGCACCGGCGTCGGCCGCGGCTACGTCGGCGACCCGCTGCGCACGGCCCAGGCCTTCGTCCCGCACCCGTTCGGGGCGCCGGGCGAGCGCCTGTACCGCACCGGCGACCTGGCGCGGCGCCGCGCCGACGGCGTGCTGGAGTACGTCGGGCGCGTCGACCACCAGGTGAAGATCCGCGGCTTCCGCATCGAGCTTGGCGAGATCGAGGCGCGCCTGCACGAGCTGCCGGAGGTGCGCGAGGCCGCCGTGGCTGTGCAGGAAAGCGCCACCGGCAAGTACCTGGTCGGCTACCTGGTGCCCGCTGCGACGGTAGTAGAGGAGGGCGCCTGGCTCGAACAGGTGCGCCAGCACCTGCGCGCCGACCTGCCGGACTACATGGTGCCGCTGCACTGGCAGGTGCTGGCGCGCATGCCGCTCAACGCCAACGGCAAGCTCGACCGCAAGGCCCTGCCGGCGCTGGACATCGGCCAGGCCCTGGCGCACGCCTACCAGGCGCCGCGCACCGAGCTGGAAGGCACCCTGGCGCAGATCTGGGCCGAGGTGCTCAAGGTCGAGCGCGTCGGCGTGCTGGACAACTTCTTCGAACTGGGCGGGCACTCGCTGCTGGCCACGCAGATCGCCTCGCGGGTGCAGAAGGCCCTGCAACGCAACGTGCCGCTGCGGGCCATGTTCGAGTGCAGCACGGTGGAAGAACTGGCCAGCTACATCGAGGCCCAGGCCGCCAGCGCCATCGACGAGCGCAAGGCGGCGCGCCTGGACGACCTGATGTCGCAGCTGGAAATGCTCTAGCCCGGCACTTCCCGCGGGGCAGCCGAGGCCCCGCGGGGGTATCGCGAAACACCTGCAGCCCACGCGCGGTTCGCCGCGCGCAGGCCGCCCCGCGCCCGCGGAAAGGGCGCCGGGGCAGGGCGCGGCCGGCAGTAAATCCCGAGCGCCGCGCTGCGTTATCCACTACAGCCGCTCCGCCATCGCGGGGCACCCGTCAACCGTGGCACACCACCACGTCTCGAGGTTGAAGACATGCAAGTCGCTACCAGCGTCATCGATGACCAGCCTGCCCATGCCGAACCGGCCGCGGGCGAAACCCTCTACGAATTCAGCGAGTCGCCGTTGCTGGCGCGCCAGCGCCACCAGGAATCCAACGCGCGCAGCTACCCGCGGCGCATCCCCCTGGCGCTGAAGAAGGCCCGCGGGCTGTACGTCGAGGACGTCGAGGGCCGCCGCTTCATCGACTGCCTGGCCGGCGCCGGCACCCTGGCCCTGGGCCACAACCACCCGGTGGTGATCGAGGCGATCCAGCAGGTGCTGGCCGACGAACTGCCGCTGCACACCCTGGACCTGACCACCCCGGTGAAGGACGCCTTCGTCCAGGACCTGTTCGGCCTGCTGCCGCCACAGCTGGCGCGCGAGGCGAAGATCCAGTTCTGCGGGCCCACCGGCGCCGACGCCGCGGAAGCTGCGCTCAAGCTGGTGCGCACCGCCACCGGGCGCAGCACCGTGTTGTCGTTCCAGGGCGGCTACCACGGCATGACCCAGGGCGCCCTGGGGCTGATGGGCAACCTCGGGCCGAAGAAGGCCCTGGGCGCGGTGCTGGGCAACGGCGTGCAGTTCCTGCCGTACCCCTACGACTACCGCTGCCCCTTCGGCCTCGGCGGCGAGGCCGGGGTGCGCGCCAACCTGCACTACCTGGAGAGCGTGCTGAGCGACCCGGAAAGCGGCGTGCCGCTGCCGGCGGCGGTGGTGGTGGAAGTGGTGCAGGGCGAGGGCGGCGTGGTGCCCGCCGACCTGCAGTGGCTGCGCGGCCTGCGCCGGATCACCGAGAAGGCCGGGGTGGCGCTGGTGATCGACGAGATCCAGACCGGCTTCGGCCGCACCGGGCGCATGTTCGCCTTCGAGCACGCCGGCATCGTCCCCGACGTGGTGCTGCTGTCCAAGGCCATCGGCGGCAGCCTGCCGCTGGCGGTGGTGGTCTACCGCGACTGGCTGGACACCTGGCAGCCCGGCGCCCACGCCGGCACCTTCCGCGGCAACCAGATGGCCATGGCCGCCGGCTCCGCGGTGATGCGCTACCTGAAGGAACACGACGTGCCCGGCCACGCCGCGGCCATGGGCGAGCGCCTGGCCGAGCACCTGCGCATCCTCCAGCGCAGCTACCCGCAGCTGGGCGACATCCGCGGCCGCGGGCTGATGCTCGGGGTGGAAGTGGTCGACGCCGAAGGCGCCGCCGACAGCCTCGGCCACCCGCCGGCCAACCCCGCGCTGGCCTCGCGCATCCAGCGCGAATGCCTGCGCCGCGGGCTGATCCTCGAACTGGGCGGCCGCCACGGCGCGGTGGTGCGCTTCCTGCCGCCGCTGATCATCAGCGCCGAGCAGATCGACGAAGTGGCCCGCCGCTTCGCCCGCGCGCTGGCTGCGGCGGTGCCTGCCGGCAAATTGTAGGAGCGCGCCCTGCGCGCGATTTCGCGGGCAGGGCGCGCTCCTACATGGGAATGGCGCGGGTGGGGCAGCGTAGGAGCGGATCTTATCCGCGAATCGCGCCGGAACCCCCGGCTATCGCGGACAAGGTCCGCTCCTACGAAGACGAAGAGCTTCACCACCTAATTTTCCCGCCACCCACTTCGTTAACCCATAGCGGCCACCCCTGGGGCGGCCGGCCCATCCAGTTGAGGAAAGCGCAATGACTTCTGTATTCGACCGCGAAGACATCCCATTCGAAGTGGTGGTGAACCACGAGGAGCAGTACTCCATCTGGCCGCAGTACAAGGAAATCCCCGCCGGCTGGCGCGCCGTGGGCAAGAGTGGGCTGAAGAAGGACTGCCTGGCCTATATCGAGCAGGTCTGGACCGACATGCGCCCGCTGAGCCTGCGCCAGCACATGGACAAGGCGGCCGGCTGAGTGGCGCTGCGACTCTTCTGCCTGCCGTACTCCGGCGCCAGCGCCATGGTCTACAGCCGCTGGCGGCGCAAGCTGCCGGCCTGGCTGCAGCTGCGCCCGGTGGAGCTGCCGGGGCGCGGCGCGCGCATGGCCGAGCCGCTGCACACCGAGCTGGCCGGCCTGGCCCGGCAGCTGGCCCGCGAGCTGCACGACGAAGTGCGCCAGGGCCCCTACGCGCTGTTCGGCCACAGCCTGGGCGCGCTGCTCGCCTGCGAGCTGCTCTACGCCCTGCGCGAGCTGGGCAGCCCGACGCCCCTGGGGCTGTTCGCCTCGGGCACGGCGGCGCCGTCGCGGCGCGCGGAATACGACCGCGGCTTCGCCGAGCCGAAGAGCGACGCCGAACTGATCGCCGACCTGCGCGACCTGCAGGGCACCCCCGAGGAAGTGCTGGCCAACGCCGAGCTGATGAGCCTGACGCTGCCCATCCTGCGCGCCGACTTCCTGCTCTGCGGCAGCTACCGCCATCAGCGCCGCGCGCCGCTGGCCTGCCCTATCCAGGTGCTCGGCGGGCGCGCCGACAAGGCCAGCGAGGAACAGCTGCTGGCCTGGGGCGAGGAAACCTGCGCCGACTTCGAACTGCAACTGTTCGACGGCGGGCACTTCTTCATCCATGAGCAGGAGGCCGCCGTGCTTCCCTGCATCGAGCGGCGCCTGCAACGCTGGCGCGCGGGCGAGGGTTCGCTCGCTCCGCTGGCGCAAGCCGCGACCTTCTGAGCCCATCGGCAACGCGCGGGCCGGGTGCTGGCGACGGCACCCGGCTTTCGCCGCTTCCTTCTTATAACTATTTGATATTTAGGTAGAAATTATTTCCTGCCGGCCGTCCCGATCAGCGCCGCGAAGCTAATTTTCCGCCGTTCCTGTCCGTTCCCCATGAGCCCACTCGAGCCCTGGCGCTCGTTGCCCACGTGCACGGAAGAAGACAGATGAACGCAGAACAGTCCCTGAAACTCGCCCGCCGCTTCATAGAGCTGCCCCTGGAAAAACGCCGGATGTTCCTGGACAGCCTGGCCGCGGAAGGCGTCGACTTCTCGCTGTTCCCGATTCCGGCCGGGGTGGAGAGCGTCGAGCGCAAGCGGCCTTCCTACGCCCAGCAGCGCATGTGGCTGCTCTGGCAGCTGGACCCGCACAGCGGCGCCTACAACCTGCCCGGCGCCGTGCGCCTGCAAGGGGCGCTGGACCGCCAGGCCCTGGAGCGCGCCTTCGCCAGCCTGCTGGAGCGCCACGAAACCCTGCGCAGCGTCTTCGTCCCGGATGCGGACGGCACCCCGTTGCTGGCGCCCATGCCCGGCGAGCTGCAGGTGGCCTACGAGGACTTCAGCGCCCTGGCCGCGGACGAGCGGGAAGCGCGCGTGCGCGAGGAAGCCCAGCGCGAGTCGCTGCAGAGCTTCGACCTGGGCCGCGGCCCGCTGCTGCGGGTGCGCCTGATCCGCCTGGGCGAGCAGGAACACGTGCTGCTGCTGACGCTGCACCACATCGTCTCCGACGGCTGGTCGATGAACCTGCTGATCGAGGAGTTCGGCCGCTTCTACAGCGCCTATGCCGAGGGCCGCGAGGCGCAGCTGTCGGCGCTGCCGGTGCAGTACGCCGACTACGCCCTGTGGCAGCGTAGCTGGCTGGAGGCCGGCGAGCAGGAACGCCAGCTGGACTACTGGCGCAAGCAGCTTGGCGAGCATCACCCGGTGCTGGAACTGCCGGCCGACCACCCGCGCCCGGCCCAGGCCAGCTACCGCGGCGCCCGCTACGAATTCGCCGTGGAACCGGCGCTGGCCGAAGCGCTGCGCGCCGCCGCGCGGCAGCAGGGGCTGACGCTGTTCATGCTGCTGCTGGGCGGCTTCGACGTGCTGCTGCAACGCTACAGCGGCGAGGGCGACCTGCGCGTCGGCGTGCCCATCGCCAACCGCA
This sequence comes from Pseudomonas sp. AAC, assembly GCF_000725445.1. Lineage (NCBI taxonomy): Bacteria > Pseudomonadati > Pseudomonadota > Gammaproteobacteria > Pseudomonadales > Pseudomonadaceae > Pseudomonas > Pseudomonas sp. AAC. The sequence goes on from NZ_KL647100.1 coordinate 264,261, forward strand.
ACCGCGCCGAGGTGGAAGGGCTGATCGGCCTGTTCGTCAACACCCAGGTGCTGCGCGCGGTATTCGATGCGCAGACGCCGGTGCGGGACCTGCTGGCCCAGGTGCGCGACAGCGTACTGGGCGCCCAGGCCCACCAGGACCTGCCGTTCGAACGCCTGCTGGACGCCTTCCAGGTGGAGCGCAGCCTCAGCCACAGCCCGCTGTTCCAGGTGATGTACAACCACCAGCCGCAGGTGGCCGACATCGAGGCCCTGGACGACGTGGCCGGCCTGCGCCTGAGCCGCCTGGACTGGCAGAGCCGCACCACCCAGTTCGACCTTTCCCTGGACACCTACGAGAAGGGCGGCCGCTTGTACGCCGCGCTGACCTACGCCACCGACCTGTTCGAGCCAGCCAGCATCGAGCGCATGGCGCGGCACTGGCAGAACCTGCTGCGGGCGATGATCGACGACCCGCAACGCGCGGTCGGCGAGCTGCCGATGCTGGATGTCGGCGAGCGCGAAATGATCCTGCAGCAGTGGAACGCCACGGCCGCCGAATACCCGCTGCAACGCGGCGTGCACCAGCTGTTCGAGGTACAGGCCGAGCGCCATCCGGATGTGCCGGCGCTGGCCTTTGGCGAACAACGCCTGAGCTATGCCGAGCTAAATGCCCGCGCCAACCGCCTGGCCCATGCGCTGATCGAACGCGGCGTCGGCCCGGATAGCCTGGTCGGCATCGCCGTGGAGCGTTCCATCGAGATGGTCGTCGGCCTGATGGCGATCCTCAAGGCCGGCGGCGCCTACGTGCCGCTGGACCCGGAATACCCCGCCGAGCGCCTGGCCTACATGCTGGAAGACAGCGGCGTGAAGCTGCTGCTGAGCCAGTCGCACCTCGACCTGCCGCTGGCCGAGGGCGTGCAGCGTATCGATCTGGATCAGGACGGCGACTGGCTGGAAGGCTACAGCGACACCAACCCCGATGTGGTTCTGGACGGTGAGAACCTCGCCTACGTGATCTACACCTCCGGTTCCACCGGCAAGCCGAAAGGCGCGGGCAACCGCCATCGCGCGCTGACCAACCGGCTGTGCTGGATGCAGGAGGCCTATGGTCTCAACGCCGGCGACACGGTATTGCAGAAGACGCCGTTCAGCTTCGACGTCTCGGTCTGGGAGTTCTTCTGGCCGCTGATGACCGGCGCTCGCCTGGTCGTCGCGGCGCCGGGCGATCACCGCGACCCGGCGAAGCTGGTGGAGCTGATCAACCGTGAAGGCGTCACCACGCTGCACTTCGTGCCTTCGATGCTGCAGGCCTTCCTGCAGGACGCCGCAGTCACCAGTTGCTCCAGCCTGAAACGCATCATCTGCAGCGGTGAAGCGCTGCCGGTGGATGCACAGCAGCAGGTCTTCGCCAAGCTGCCGCAGGCCGGCCTGTACAACCTCTACGGCCCAACCGAAGCGGCCATCGACGTCACCCACTGGACCTGCGTGGAGGAGGGCAAGGACGCCGTCCCGATCGGCCAGCCCATCGCCAACCTGGGCTGCCATATCCTCGACGGCAATCTGGAACCCGTGCCGGTAGGCGTCCTGGGCGAACTCTACCTGGCCGGCGAAGGCCTGGCCCGCGGCTACCACCAGCGCCCGGCGCTGACCGCCGAACGCTTCGTCGCCAGCCCCTTCGTGGCCGGCGAGCGCATGTACCGCACCGGCGACCTGGCCCGCTACCGTGCCGACGGGGTGATCGAGTACGCCGGGCGCATCGACCACCAGGTGAAGCTGCGTGGCCTGCGCATCGAACTGGGCGAGATCGAGGCGCGGCTGCTGGAGCACGAATCGGTGCGCGAAGCGGCGGTGCTGGCCGTGGATGGCAAGCAACTGGTCGGCTACGTCGTGCTCGATGCCGAGCAGGACGACTGGCGCGAAATCCTGGCCGCGCATCTGGCCGCCAGCCTGCCGGAATACATGGTCCCGGCGCAGTGGCTGGCCCTGGAGGGCATGCCCCTGAGCCCCAACGGCAAGCTCGACCGCAAGGCACTGCCCAAGCCCGATGCGACCGTGGCCCAGACCGACTACGTGGCACCGCGCAACGAGGTGGAGCGGCGCCTGGCGGCCATCTGGCAGGACCTGCTGGGCACCCCCCAGGTCGGCCTGGACGACAACTTCTTCGCCCTGGGCGGCGATTCCATCATCGCCATCCAGGTGGTCAGCCGGGCGCGCCAGGCCGGGCTGCAGCTGAGCCCGCGCGACCTGTTCCAGCACCAGAGCGTGCGCGGCCTGGCCCAGGTCGCCCAGCCGCTGGCGGCCGCCGCGGTGGAGCAGGGCCCCGCCCAGGGCGAGGCGGCGCTGGCGCCGGTGCAGCACTGGTTCTTCGAGCAGGCCATCCCCGAGCGCCAGCACTGGAACCAGTCGCTGCTGCTGCAAGCCCGCCAGCCGCTGGATGGCGAACGCCTGGAGCGGGCGCTGCTGCGCCTGCTGGCGCACCACGACGCCCTGCGCCTGCGTTTCCGTGAAGAAGACGGCGTGTGGCACCAGGCTTACGCCGAACAGGCCGAAAGCCCGCTGTGGCGCCGCCGGGCCACATCGCCCGAGGTGCTTACCGCACTCTGCGAAGAAGCCCAGCGCAGCCTGGACCTGCAACAGGGTCCGCTGCTGCGCGCGTTGCTGGTGGACCTGGCCGACGGCAGCCAGCGCCTGCTGCTGGTGATCCACCACCTGGTGGTGGATGGCGTGTCCTGGCGCATCCTGCTGGAAGACCTGCAGCACCTGTACGCACAGCCGGACGCCGAGCTGCCGCCGCGCAGCAGCGCCTACCAGGCCTGGACCCGCCAATTGCAGGAACAGGCCCGACAACGCCAAGGCGAGCTGGCCTACTGGCAGGCGCAACTGGCCGACGCCCCGCGCACCCTGCCATGCGACAACCCGCAAGGCGCGCTGGAGAACCGTCACGAACGCAAACTCACCCTGACCCTCGACGCCGAACGCACCCGCCAATTGCTGCAGGAAGCCCCGGCGGCCTACCGCACCCAGGTCAACGACCTGCTGCTGACCGCCCTGGCCCGGGTGATCTGCCGCTGGAGCGGCGAGGCCAGCGTGCTGGTGCAACTGGAAGGCCACGGCCGCGAGGACCTGGGCGGCGGGCTGGACCTGAGCCGCAGCGTCGGCTGGTTCACCAGCCTGTTCCCGCTGCGCCTGGCCCCGGCCGCCGAACTCGGCGCCTCGATCAAGGCGGTCAAGGAACAGCTGCGCGGCGTGCCGGACAAGGGCGTCGGCTACGGCCTGCTGCGCTACCTGGCCGGCGCCGAAAGTGCCCAGGCCCTGGCGGCGCTGCCGCAGCCGCGCATCACCTTCAACTACCTGGGCCAGTTCGACCGCCAGTTCGACGAAAGCGCGCTGCTGGTGCCGGCTGCGGAAAGCGCCGGCCAGGCCCAGGACCCCCGCGCGCCGCTGGCCAACTGGCTGAGCATCGAAGGCCAGGTCTACGGCGGCGAGCTGAACCTGAGCTGGGCGTTCAGCCAGGAGATGTTCGCAGCGGCCAGCGTGCAGCGCCTGGTGGACGACTACGCGCGCGAGCTGCAAGCGCTCATCGACCACTGCCGCGACCCGCGCCACGCCGGGGCGACGCCCTCGGACTTCCCCCTGGCCGGCCTGGACCAGGCGCAACTGGACGCGCTGCCGCTGGACCTGGCCGCCGTACAGGACCTCTACCCGCTGTCGCCCATGCAGCAGGGCATGCTGTTCCACAGCCTGCACGGCCAGGCCGGCGACTACGTGAACCAGCTGCGCATGGATATCGGCGGGCTGGACCTGGCGCGTTTCCGCGCCGCCTGGCAGGCCGCGCTGGATGCCCACGACAGCCTGCGCAGCGCCTTCCTCTGGGCCGACGGCTGGGTCCAGCCGCTGCAGGCCGTGCTCGGCCACGTGGAACTGGACCTGCGCCTGGCGCCGGCCGGCAGCGACCCGCAGGCCCTGGCCGAGGCCGAGCGCGCCGCCGGCTTCGACCTGGCCCGCGCGCCCCTGCAGCGCCTGCTGCTGGTGCCCCTGGCCGACGGCGGCCTGCACCTGGTCTACACCTACCACCACATCCTCATGGACGGCTGGAGCAACGCCCGGCTCCTCGCCGAAGTGCTGCAGCGCTATGCCGGCCAGGCGCCCGAGGTGGCGCCGGGGCGCTACCGCGACTACATCGCCTGGCTGCAGCAGCGCGACCTCGGCGCCGCCGAGGCCTTCTGGCGCGAACAGCTGGCCGCGCTGCCGGCGCCCACCCGCCTGGGCAACCGGGAGCATGCCCAGGACTCTGGCCAGGGCGAGCACCTGCACGAACTGGATGCCGCCACGACACAGCGCCTGACGGCCTTCGCCCAGGCCCAGCGCGTCACCCTCAACACCCTGGTGCAGGCTGCCTGGTCGGTGCTGCTGCAACGCCACGCCGGCCAGTCGACGGTGGCCTTCGGCGCCACCGTCGCCGGCCGTCCCGCCGAGCTGCGGGGCATCGAAGGGCAGGTCGGCCTGTTCATCAACACCCTGCCGGTGATCGCCACGCCGCAGCCGCACCAGAGCGTGGCGGACTACCTGCAGGGGTTGCAGGCGGCGAACCTGGCCTTGCGCGAGTTCGAGCACACACCGCTGTACGACGTCCAGCGCTGGGCCGGGCAGGGCGGCGAGGCGCTGTTCGACAGCATCCTGGTGTTCGAGAACTTCCCGGTGGAGCAGGCCCTGGACCGCGCGCCCGCTGGCCTGAGCCTGCGCATGGCGGCCAACCACGAGCAGACCAACTACCCGCTGACCCTCGGCGTCACCCTGGGCGAGCGCCTGGCGCTGCAGTTCGTCTACGCCCGCAGCGCCTTCGACGCCGTTGCGATCGCCAGCCTGGAGCAACAGCTGCGCCGGGTGCTGCTGCAGATGGCCGAGGCGCCGCAGCAGCGCCTGGGCGAACTGGCCTTGCTGGACGTCGGCCAGCGTCGCGCGGCGTTGGCCGACTGGCAGCAGCCGCTGCAAGGGCTGCCGGGGGAGGGCATGGCCGCGCTGTTCGACCGCCAGGCTGCCGCGACGCCCGATGCCGTGGCATTGGTCCAGGGCGATGCGCAACTGACCTACGCCGAGCTTGCGGCCCGCGCCGAGGCCATCGCCCGGGGCCTGCGCGCCCGCGGCGTGGGCGCCGAGAGCCTGGTGGCGATCGCCGCCGAGCGCTCCTTCGCGCTGGTGGCGGGCCTGCTGGGCATCCTCAAGGCTGGCGCCGGCTACCTGCCTCTGGACCCGGACTACCCGGCCGAACGCCTGGCCTACATGCTGCGCGACAGCCGCGCGGCCTGGCTGCTGCACGACGCCGCCGCGGCGGCCCGCCTGGCGCAGCTGGAAGGCATAGAGCGCCTGGCCCTGGACGATGCCGGCTGGCAGGCCCAGGCCCCGGCCGGGGCGCTGCCGCCGGTGAACGGCGGGCAACTGGCCTATGTGATCTACACCTCCGGCTCCACCGGCCGGCCCAAGGGCGTGGCGGTGAGCCAGGCGGCGCTGGCCGGGCACTGCCTGGCGGCGGCCCGGGCCTACGAGATGGAGCCGGCAGACTGCGTGCTGCAGTTTGCCTCCATCAGCTTCGATGCCGCCGCCGAGCAGCTCTTCATGCCGCTGCTGGCGGGCGCCAGGGTGCTGCTCGGCGCGGCCGGGCAGTGGAGCGCCCAGCGCCTGGCCGATGAGGTGGAGCGCCACGGGGTGAGCGTACTCGACCTGCCCCCGGCCTACCTGCAACAACAGTCCCAGGAGCTGCTGCGCAGCGGTCGCAGCATCGCCGTGCGCGCCTGCATCCTCGGCGGCGAGGCCTGGGACGCGAGCCTGCCGGAGCAGGGCGCGCTGCGGGCGCGGCAGTGGTACAACGCCTACGGCCCCACCGAGGCGGTGGTCACGCCCCTGGCCTGGCGCTGCCAACTGCCGCTGGCGGCGAGCCCGGCCATCGGCCGGGCCCTGGGCGCGCGCCGCGCATGCATCCTCGACGCCGCCCTGCAACCTTGCGCGGCGGGCATGGTCGGCGAGCTGTACATCGGCGGCGAGTGCCTGGCGCGCGGCTACCTCGGGCGGGCCGGGCAAACGGCCGAACGCTTCGTCGCCGACCCCTTCGCCTGCGACGGCGCCCGCCTGTACCGCACCGGCGACCTGGCGCGCTACCGCGCCGACGGGCAGATCGAATACCTCGGGCGCATCGACCAGCAGGTGAAGATCCGCGGCTTCCGCATCGAGGTCGGTGAAATCGAGAGCTGCCTGCTGGCCCACCCGCGGGTGGCCGAGGCGGCCGTGCTGGCGCTGGACGCCGCCAGCGGGCCGCAACTGGCGGCCTACCTGGTGGCCGCCGGCGAGGCGGGCGACGCCTGGCTGGCCGAGGTGCGCCAGTGGGCGGCGCAGCGCCTGCCGGCGCACATGCTGCCGACAGCCTGGCAGGTGCTCGCCGGCCTGCCGCTGAACGCCAACGGCAAGCTCGACCGCCAGGCCCTGCCCAGGCCGGACCTGGCGGCCGGCCGCACTGCCGGCGAAGCGCCGCAGGGCGCCCTGGAGCAGCGCGTGGCGGGCATCTGGGCGGAACTGCTGGGCGTCGAGGGCATCACCCGCGACGAGCACTTCTTCGAGCTGGGCGGCCATTCCCTCAGCGCCAACCGGGTGATCTCGCGCCTGCGCCAGGAACTGGGGCTGGAGGTGCCGCTGCGCAACCTGTTCGAGCAGCCGACACTGGCCGCCTTCTGCGCCGCCCTGCAGCGCCTGGAGGCGCAGGCCGCGCCGAGCCTGCGGCCGCTGCCCAGGGACGGCGAGCTGCCGCTGTCCCACGCCCAGCAGCGTATGTGGTTCCTCTGGCAACTGGAGCCGGACAGCGCCGCCTACCACCTGCCCAGCGTGCTGCACATTCGCGGCGCGCTGGACCGGGAGGCGCTGCAAGGGGCCTTCGACTGGCTGGTGCAGCGCCACGAGAGCCTGCGCACCCGCTTCGAGGCCGTGGAGGGCCGCGCCGTGCAGCGGGTCTCGCCGGCACTGCCGCTGCCCATTGCGAGCCGCGACTGCGCCGGCCTGGACGACGACGCCCTGCGCCAGCGGGTGGCGGAAACCATCCGCCAGCCCTTCGACCTGGCCAGCGGCCCGCTGCTGCGGGTGTGCCTGCTGGATCGCGGCGGGGACGAGGCCGTACTGGTGGTCGTTCTGCACCATATCGTTTCCGATGGCTGGTCGATGCAGGTCATGGTCGACGAGCTGCTGCAGGCCTACGCCGCCTTGCGCCGCGGCGAGCAGCCGGGCCTGGCGCCGCTGGCGCTGCACTACGCCGACTACGCGGCCTGGCAGCGCGCCTGGCTGGACGGCGGCGAAGGCGAGCGGCAGCTGGCCTACTGGCGCCAGCGCCTGGGCGCCGAACAGCCGCTGCTGGAATTGCCGGCCGACCACCCGCGCCCGGCCCAGGCCAGCGGCCGCGGCCGGCGCCTGGAACTGGCGCTGCCCGGCGAACTGGGCGAGGCGCTGCAGGCTTGCGCGCGCCGCGAAGGCGTCACGCCGTTCATGCTGCTGTTGGCGTCCTTCCAGGTGCTGCTGCAGCGCTACAGCGGCCAGTCAGACATCCGCGTCGGCGTGCCCATCGCCAACCGCAACCATGCCGGGACCGAGCGGCTGATCGGCTTCTTCGTCAACACCCAGGTGCTGCGCAGCGAGATCGACGGCCGCCGGGACGTCCGCGGCCTGCTCGGCCAGGTGCGCGAGGCTGCCCTGGGCGCCCAGGCGCACCAGGACCTGCCGTTCGAGCAACTGGTGGACGCCCTGCAGCCCGAACGCAGCCTCAGCCACAGCCCGCTGTTCCAGGTGCTGTACAACCACCAGAGCGACGAGCGCCAGGGCGCGGAAGTCGAAGGCCTGCGCATCGGCAGCTTCCCCTGGGAAGGCGCCACGGCGCAGTTCGACCTGGCCCTCGACACCTGGGAAAGCCCGGCCGGCCTCGGGGCGGCGCTGACCTACGCCACCGACCTGTTCGAGGCGGCCAGCATCGAGCGCATGGCGCGGCACTGGCAGAACCTGCTGCGGGCGATGATCGACGACCCGCAGCGCACGGTCGGCGAACTGCCGATGCTGGAGGCTGGCGAGCGTGAGCTGATCGTCGAGCGCTGGAATGCCACGGCTGCTGAATACCCGCTGCAGCGGGGCGTGCACCAGCTGTTCGAGGAGCAGGCCGAGCGTCATCCGGATGCACCGGCGTTGGCCTTCCGTGAGCAGCGCTTGAGCTATGCCGAGCTGAATGCGCGTGCTAACCGCCTGGCCCACGCGCTGATCGAGCGGGGTGTGGGGCCGGATAGCCTGGTCGGCATCGCGGTGGAGCGCTCCATCGAGATGGTCGTCGGCCTGATGGCCATCCTGAAAGCCGGTGGCGCCTATGTGCCGCTGGACCCGGAATACCCCGCCGAGCGCCTGGCCTACATGCTGGAAGACAGCGGCGTGAAGCTGCTGCTGAGCCAGTCGCACCTCGACCTGCCGCTGGCCGAGGGCGTGCAGCGTATCGATCTGGATCAGGATGGCGACTGGCTGGAAGGCTACAGCGACACCAACCCCGATGTGGTTCTGGACGGCGAGAACCTCGCCTACGTGATCTACACCTCCGGCTCCACCGGCAAGCCGAAAGGCGCGGGCAACCGCCATCGCGCGCTGACCAACCGCTTGTGCTGGATGCAGGAGGCCTATGGTCTCAACGCCGGCGACACGGTATTGCAGAAAACGCCCTTCAGCTTCGACGTCTCGGTCTGGGAGTTCTTCTGGCCGCTGATGACCGGCGCTCGTCTGGTGGTCGCAGCACCGGGCGATCACCGCGACCCGGCGAAGCTGGTGGAGCTGATCAACCGCGAAGGCGTCACCACGCTGCACTTCGTGCCCTCGATGCTGCAGGCCTTCCTGCAGGATGAAAACGTACCGTCCTGCGCCAGCCTGAAACGCATCATCTGCAGCGGCGAAGCGCTGCCGGTGGATGCCCAGCAGCAGGTCTTCGCCAAGCTGCCGCAGTCCGGCCTGTACAACCTCTACGGCCCGACCGAAGCGGCCATCGACGTCACCCACTGGACTTGCGTGGAGGAAGGCAAGGACGCCGTTCCAATCGGCCAGCCTATCGCCAACCTGGGTTGCTACATCCTCGACGACAGCCTGGAACCTGTTCCGGTAGGCGTCCTGGGCGAACTGTACCTGGCCGGGGAAGGCCTGGCTCGCGGCTACCACCAGCGCCCGTCCCTGACTGCCGAACGCTTCGTCGCCAGCCCCTTCGTAGCTGGTGCACGCATGTACCGCACCGGCGACCTGGCCCGCTACCGCGCCGACGGCGTGATCGAGTACGCCGGGCGTATCGATCACCAGGTGAAGCTGCGCGGCCTGCGTATCGAACTGGGCGAGATCGAGGCGCGCCTGCTGGAGCACGAATCGGTGCGCAAAGCGGCGGTGCTGGCCGTGGATGGCAAGCAACTGGTGGGCTACGTGGTGCTGACCGAGGAGATGCCCCTGTGGCGCGAATCCTTGTCTGCGCACCTGGCCGCCAGCCTCCCGGAATACATGGTGCCGACCCAGTGGCTGGCGCTGGAAAACATGCCCCTGAGCCCCAACGGAAAGCTCGACCGCAAGGCGCTACCCAAGCCGCAACAGGACCCGCAGCAGGAACGCGTCGCGCCACAGAACGAGATGGAACGGCGCATCGCCGCCATCTGGGCCGAGCTGCTGAAGCTCGACGACGTGGGCGCCACCGACAACTTCTTCGCCCTGGGCGGCGATTCCATCGTCTCCATCCAGGCGGTCAGCCGTGCCCGCGCGGCGGGCATCCACTTCACTCCGAAGGAACTGTTCCAGCACCAGACGGTGCAGGCCCTGGCCCGAGTCGCCCGCAGTGGCGCCGCGGCCCAGGCGGACCAGGGGCCGGTGACCGGCGAGACGCCGCTGCTGCCGTTCCAGCGGCTGTTCTTCGAACAGGCCATTCCCAACCGCCAGCACTGGAACCAGTCTCTGCTGCTGCAGCCGCGCCAGGCGCTGGATGCCCAGGCGCTGGAAGCGGCCCTGCAGGCCCTGGTCGAGCACCACGACGCCCTGCGCCTGCGCTTCACCGAGGTCGATGGCCAGTGGCGTGCCGAACACGCCGGAGTCACCGGCGAACCTCTGCTGTGGCAAGCCGAGGCCGAGAACAGCGAGGTCGTAGAGGCCCTGTGCGACGACGCCCAGCGCAGCCTGGACCTGGCTCGCGGGCCGCTGATCCGCGCGCTCTTGGTGAGACTGGCCGACGGCAGCCAGCGCCTGCTGCTGGCCATCCACCACCTGGTGGTGGACGGGGTGTCCTGGCGCATCCTGCTGGACGACCTGCAGCGCGCCTACGAACAGCGCCTCGCCGGCCTGGCACCGCAATTGCCGGCCAAGACCAGCGCCTTCAAGGCCTGGGCCGGGCGCCTGGCGGAATACGCCCGCGGCCCGGCGCTGCAGGCCGAGCGGCAGTACTGGCAGGACAGCCTCGGCGGCATCGAGGCCGACCTGCCTTGCGACAACCCCGCCGGCAGCCTCAGCCAGCGCCACGCCGCCCACGTGCAGAGCCGCCTGTCGCGGCCGCTGACCGAGGCGCTGCTGAAGCAGGCCCCGGCCACCTACCGCACCCAGGTCAACGACCTGCTGCTGACCGCCCTGGCGCGCGTGCTGTGGCGCTGGACCGGCCGGCGCGCCAGCCTGGTGCAGTTGGAAGGCCACGGCCGCGAGGCGTTGTTCGACGACCTCGACCTGAGCCGCAGCGTGGGCTGGTTCACCAGCCTGTTCCCGGTGCGCCTGGAACCCGCCGAGGACCTCGGCGAGTCGCTGAAGGCGATCAAGGAGCAACTGCGCGGCGTGCCGAACAAGGGGCTGGGCCATGGCCTGCTGCGCTACCTGGCCGATCCGCAGAGCGCCGCGGCCCTGGCCGCGCTGCCCCAGGCGCGGGTGACCTTCAACTACCTGGGCCAGTTCGACGCCCAGTTCGACGAGGCGGCGCTGCTACGGCCCGCCGCCGAGCGCGCCGGCGCCGAGGTGGACGCCGACGCGCCGCTGGACAACTGGCTGAGCCTCAACGGCCGGGTCTACGACGGCGAGTTCAGCCTGGACTGGAGCTTCAGCCGTGAGCAGTTCGCGCAAACGACCCTCCAGCGCCTGGCCGAGGACTACGAACGCGAACTGGCCGCGCTGGTGGAGCATTGCCTGCAACCCCGGCAACGCACCCTCACGCCCTCGGACGTCCCCCTGGCCGGGCTGGCCCAGGCGCAGCTGGATGCGCTGCCGGCGGCGCTGGCGACAGTCGAAGACCTCTACCCGCTGTCGCCGATGCAGCAGGGCATGCTGTTCCACAGTCTGTACGAGACGGACCAGACGGCCTACGTAAACCAGCTGCGCATGGACCTGCACGGCGTCGACCCGCAACGCCTGGCAAGCGCCTGGCAGCGCGCGCTGGACCTGCACCCGAACCTGCGCGCGGCCTTCGTCTTCGTCGACGACCAGCCGCTGCAGGCCATACCCGCGGCCGCGGAACTGCCCTTGGAAATGCTCGACTGGCGCGAGCGCGCCGATGCCCCGGCGGCGCTGCAAGCCCTGGCGCAGGCGCAGCTGCAACGCGGCTTCGCCCTAGACGAGGCACCGCTGCTGCGCCTGCACCTGGTGCGCCTGGGCGCGGAGCACTACCACTGCCTGTTCACCCATCACCACATCCTGCTCGACGGCTGGAGCACCGCGCGCCTGCTCGGCGAGGTGCTGCAGGCCTATGCCGGCGAGTCGCCGCAGCCCGCCATCGGCGCCTACCGCGACTACATCCGCTGGCTGGGCGAGCGCGACGCGGCGGCGGCCGAGGCCTTCTGGCGGCAGCGCCTGGCGCCGCTGCAGGTGCCCACGCGCCTGGCCAGCGTGCTGGGCGCCGAGGCGCCGGCAGGCGAGGAGGGGCACGGCGACCACGTGCTGCGCCTGCCCCAGGCGCTGGTCCAGGCCCTGAACGGCTTCGCCCGGCAGCAGCGGGTGACGCTCAACAGCGTGCTGCAGGCGGCCTGGCTGCTGTTGCTGCAACGCTACACCGGGCAGGACTGCGTGGCCTTCGGCGCCACCGTGTCCGGCCGGCCCGGCGAGCTTGCCGGCATCGAACAGCAACTGGGGCTGTTCATCAACACCGTGCCCCTGATCGCCAGCCCGGCGCCGCAGTGCAGCGTCGCCGACTGGGTGGCCCAGGTGCAGGACGCGGCCAGCGCCGCCCGCGAGTGGGAACACACCCCGCTGTACGACATCCAGCGCTGGAGCGGGCACGGCGGCGAGGCGCTGTTCGACACCCTGCTGGTGTTCGAGAACTACCCGGTGGCCGAGACCCTGCAGCGCGGCCTGCCCGGCGGCCTGCGGGCCGAGAACGTGCAGGCCTTCGACCAGACCCACTACCCGCTGAGCATCGCGGCCCTGCTCGAAGGCGAGCTGCGCCTGGAGTTCCGCTACCAGCGCCGGCTGTTCGGCGCGGCGCGGGTGGCGGCCATCGCGGGGCACCTGGCGCAACTGCTGGAAGCCTTCGTCGCGGCGCCCGAGGCCAGGCTGGCCAGCCTCGACATGCTCGGCGCCGACGAGCGCCGGCTGCTGCTGGATACCTGGAACCCCTGCCTGCCAGTGGCCGACAAGCGCTGCGTGCACCAACTGATCGAGGAACAGGCGCGCCTGCGCCCGCAGGCGACGGCGCTGATCTTTGGCGACCTGCAGCTCAGCTACGCGCAGCTCAACGCCCGCGCCAACCGCCTGGCGCACCACCTGCGCGGCCTTGGCGCCGGCCCCGAGACGCTGGTAGGCATCTCGCTGCAGCGTTCGGTGGAAATGGTCGTCGGCCTGCTGGCCACCCTCAAGGCGGGCGCCGCCTACGTGCCGCTGGACCCCGACTACCCGGCCGAACGCCTGGCCTTCATGGTCGAGGAAAGCCGCATCGCGCTGTTGCTGACGCAGTCGCACCTGCAGGGGCGCCTGGCGCTGCCCGCGGGCGTGCCGAGCCTGAGCCTGGACACCCTGGCGCTGGACGCCGAGCCGGACGATGATCTGCCGAACCTCAGCCGGCCGCAGCACCTGGCCTACGTGATCTACACCTCCGGCTCCACCGGCCGGCCCAAGGGCGTGGCGGTGGAGCATGGCCCGCTGGCCATGCACTGCCTGGCCATAGGCGCGCTCTACGGCATGACCCCGCAGGACCGCGAGCTGCAGTTCGCCTCGATCAACTTCGACGGCGCCCACGAGCGCTGGCTGGTGCCGCTGATCCACGGTTCGGCGCTGATGCCCCGCGACAACGAGCCGTGGAGCGTGGAGCGCAGCGTCGAGGAAATCCGCCGGCACGGCATCACCATCGCCTGCTTCACGCCGAGCTACCTGCAGCAGATGGTCGACCACGTCGAGCAGGACGGCATCGGCCAACTGCCGATCCGCTCCTTCACCGTCGGCGGCGAAGGCACCTCGCGGCACACTTTCGAGCGTATCCAGCAAGTGCTGGCGCCCGAGCGCATCATCAACGGCTACGGGCCCACCGAAACCGTGGTCACCCCGCTGATCTGGCGCGCCTACCGCGGCGACGGCTTCAGCGCCCAGTACATGCCCATCGGCCAGCCGGTGGGCGAGCGCAGCGCATACATCCTCGACGAGCAGCTGCGGCCGCTGCCGCTGGGCCTGGTCGGCGAGCTGTACGTCGGCGGCAGCGGCCTGGCCCGCGGCTACCAGGGCCGCGCGGAACTGACCGCCGAACGCTTCGTGCCCGACCCGTTCGGCCAGCCGGGCGGCCGGCTGTACCGCACCGGCGACCTGGCGCGCTATCGCGAGGACGGGGTAGTGGAGTACCTCGGCCGGGTGGACCACCAGGTGAAGATCCGTGGCTTCCGCATCGAACTGGGCGAGATCGAGGCGCGCCTGCTCGAACGCGAAGAGGTCGGCGAAGCCCTGGTGATGGCCGTGGAAGGCCCCACTGGCGCGCAACTGGTCGGCTACCTGGTGGCCGCGCCGGGACGCTCGGAGGCCCTGGATGAAGAGGCGCTGAAGGCGGCGCTGCGCGAAACGCTGCCCGACTACATGGTGCCGGCTCACCTGATGCAGCTGGCCGCCATGCCGCTGTCGCCCAATGGCAAGGTGGACCGCAAGGCCCTGCCGCGCCCGGCCCAGGAACGCGCCGGCGGCGCCGGCGCGCGCCCGATGACGCCGCTGCAGCGGGCCCTGGCGGCGATATGGGCGCAGCTGCTGCAACTGCCGGAGGTGGGCCTGGACGACCACTTCTTCGAACTCGGCGGGCATTCGCTGCTGGCGACCCAGGTGGTCTCGCGGGTACGCCGCGAACTGGGCCTGGAGCTGCCGCTGCGCAGCCTGTTCGAACAGCCGGTCCTGGCCGCCTTCGCCGCCCTGGCGGCCCGCGCCGGGGCCGACCAGGCACCGCCGCTGCAGGCCCTGCCGCGCAGCGGCGACCTGCCGCTGTCCTACGCGCAGCAGCGCCAGTGGTTCCTCTGGGAACTCGACCCGCAAGGCTGCGCCTACAACATGCCGCTGGCCCTGGAACTGCGCGGCGAGCTGGACGTGGCACGCCTGGGCCGGGCCTTTTCCGCCCTGGTGCAGCGCCATGAGAGCTTGCGCACGCGCTTCGTCCGGCAGGACGGCGAGGTGCGCCAGCGCATCCTCGACAGCCAGGCGCCGGAGTTGGCCTTCCACGACCTCGGCGAGCTGCCCGAGGGCGAGCGCGAGGGCCGCGCCATGGCCATCTTCGCGGCGGCCCGGGCACAGCCCTTCGACCTGGAGCAGGGGCCGCTGCTGCGCATCGACCTGGTGCGCCTGGGCACCCGCCGGCACCGCCTGGGGCTGGTGCTGCACCACATCGTCTCCGACGCCTGGTCGATGCGCGTCATGGTCGCCGAGCTGAGCGCTCTCTACGCCGCTGGCGGCGATGCGCGGGCGGCGGGGCTGCAGCCGTTGCCGCTGCAGTACGCCGACTACGCACAGTGGCAGCGGCAGTGGATGGACAGCGGCGAGGGCGAGCGGCAACTGGCCTACTGGCGCGCCTGCCTGGGCAGCCAGCACCCGGTGCTGGAACTGCCCGCCGACCGGCCGCGGCCGGCCCAGCGCAGCCAGCGCGGCGCCAGCCTGGCGCTGCAGCTGCCGGCGGCGCTGGTCAGCCGCCTGCGGGCCCTGGCCAGCGCCCATGACAGCACGCTGTTCATGCTCCTGCTGGCTGCCTTCCAGGCCTTGTTGCATCGCCTCAGCGGCCAGGAGGAAATCCGCGTCGGGGTGCCGGTGGCCAACCGCACCCGCCAGGAAACCGAGGGCCTGCTGGGCTTCTTCATCAACACCCTGGTGCTGCGCGCCGACTTCGCCGACGACCAGGCCTTCCCGGCGCTGCTGGGCCAGGTCCGCCAGCGCATGCTGGAGGCACAGGCCCACCAGGAACTGCCCTTCGAGCAACTGGTGGAGGCGCTGCAGCCGGAGCGCAGCCTGAGCCACAGCCCGCTGTTCCAGGTGCTGTTCAACCACCAGGGCGAGGCGGGCCCGCAGGCCGGGGCGGCGCTGGACGGCCTGCAGCTGGAGATGCTCGAGGACGGCGCGCCCGGCGCCCAGTTCGACCTGCTGCTCGACACCGCCGAGCACCAGGGCGCAATCGCCGCCACCCTGGTGTACTCCACCGACCTCTTCGATGCGTCGAGCATCGAGCGCCTGGCCCGCCAGTGGACCTGCCTGCTGCAGGCGCTGGCCGAGGACCCGCAGCGACGCGTCGCCGAACTGCCGCTGCTGGACGAGGCACAGCGCGCCGCGCGCGCGGCCGAGGGCCAGGGGCCGCGGCGCGACTACCCGTTGCAGCTGTGCGTGCACCAGTTGATCGAGGAACAGGTGCGCCGCACGCCCGAGGCGGAAGCGCTGTACTTCGCTGGCGAACGCCTGAGCTATGCCCAGGCGAACCGCCGGGCCAACCAGCTGGCGCGCCTGTTGCGCCAGCGCGGGGTCGGGCCGGAAGTGCTGGTCGGCGTGTGCATGCAGCGCTCGCTGGAGATGCCCATCAGCCTGCTGGCGATTCTCAAGGCAGGCGGCGCCTACGTGCCGCTGGACCCCGACTACCCGGCAGAGCGCCTGGCCTACATGCTGGAGGACAGCGGCATCGGCCTGCTGCTGACCCAGGCCGGGCTGCTGCCGTCGCTGCCGCCGGTCGCCGGCGTCGAGGCCCTGGCGCTGGAGCACCTGGCGCACGAGCTGGCGGCGCAGGAGGATTCGGACCTGGAGAACCTCTGCCAGGGCGAGAACCTTGCCTACGTCATCTACACCTCCGGCTCCACCGGCCGGCCCAAGGGCGCCGGCAACCGCCACCTGGCCCTGCACAACCGCCTGGCCTGGATGCAGGAGGCCTACGGCCTGGGCGCGGGCGACAGCGTGCTGCAGAAGACGCCGTTCAGCTTCGACGTCTCTGTGTGGGAATTCTTCTGGCCGCTGATGACCGGCGCGCGCCTGGTGGTGGCGCGGCCCGGCGAGCATCGCGATGCGCAGCAGCTGATCGAGACCATCCGCGAGCAGGGCATCAGCACGCTGCATTTCGTGCCCTCCATGCTGCAGGCCTTCCTCCAGCATCCGCATGCCGGGCAGTGCGAGAGCCTGCGGCGCATTATCTGCAGCGGCGAGGCGCTGCCGCTGGAAGCCCAGCAGCAGGTGTTCGCCAGGCTGCCGGCGGCGGCCCTGTACAACCTCTATGGCCCCACCGAGGCGGCCATCGACGTCAGCCACTGGACCTGCCGCGAGCGCGCCGGCCACTCGGTGCCGATCGGCCAGCCCATCGCCAACCTCGGCTGCCACGTGCTCGACGCCGAACTGGAACTGGCGCCCGGCGGGGTGACCGGCGAGCTCTATCTGGGCGGCACCGGCCTGGCGCGCGGCTACCACCGCCGCCCGGCGCTGACCGCCGAGCGCTTCGTGCCCGACCCGCGCGGCAACGGTGAGCGCCTGTACCGCAGCGGCGACCTGGTGCGCTGCGGCGCCGACGGCGTGCTCGACTACCAGGGGCGCATCGACCACCAGGTGAAGATCCGCGGGCTGCGCATCGAACTGGGCGAGATCGAGGCGCGCCTGCAGCAACTGCCGGGCATCGCCGAGGCCGTGGTGCTGGCCCTGGACGGGCGCACCGGCAAGCAACTGGTGGCCTACCTGGTGCCGGACGAGCGGCGCTGGCTGGACGACCCGCAGCAGGCCGAGGCCGCGCGCCAGGCAGTGCGCCAGGCCCTGCGCGAGACGCTGCCGGAGTACATGGTGCCGGCGCACTATTGCCTGCTGGAGCGCATGCCGCTGTCGCCCAACGGCAAGCTGGAGCGTAAATCGCTGCCGGCGCCGAACGTTCAACAGACACACCGGAACCACAGGGCGCCCGAGAGCGCGCTGGAGCAGGAACTGGCGGAGGTCTGGCGGGAAGTCCTGCAGGTCGATGAAGTAGGGCTGGACGACAACTTCTTCGACCTCGGCGGACACTCCCTGCTGGCCTCCCAGGTGATCGCCCGGCTGCAGCAGCAAGGTCGCAAGGTTCCCCTGAAATGGCTGTTCGAGGCCGCCGATCTCGACGCGTTCGCGCGCCAGGTGGCCACGTTGCAGTCCCCCGCGGCCGATGCCGACCTGGGGGAACTGGAAGCCTTCCTCGACGAGTTGGAGAACGTGTGATGGACAAGACCACCGCCTTGCGGATCGCCCAGCGCTTTGCCGGACTGGGCCCGCAGCAGCGCCGGCAGTTCCTGGACAAGATGCAGGCGCAGGGGGTGAGCTTCGAGCAACTGCCGATACCGCCGGGGGAGCCGGTGGCGGAGGGCGAGCCGCTGTCCTATGCGCAGCAGCGGCTGTGGTTCCTCTGGCAGCTGGAACCGCAGGGCAGCGCCTACAACATGCCCCTGGCGCTGCGCCTGCACGGGCCGCTGCAACTGCCCGCGCTGCGCTCGGCGTTCGCCGCGTTGCTGCAGCGCCACGCGGTGCTGCGCAGCGTGTTCCGCATGGGCGAGGCGGGGCCCCGGCAGGTGCTGCGCGAGGACGTCGCGGTGGACCTGGCCGTGCAGGCGGTGGCCGACGAGGCGCAGCTGCGCGCCGCCGTCGAACACGAGACCGCGCGGCCCTTCGACCTGCAGGAAGGGCCGCTGCTGCGCACCCGCCTGCTGCGCCTGGAAGAGCAGGAGCACGTCCTGGTCATCACCCAGCATCACATCGTCTCCGACGGCTGGTCGATGCGCCTGCTGGTGGACGAACTGCTGGAGAGCTACGCCGCCTTCGCCGCCGGCAGGCTGCCGGAGCTGGCCGAGCCGCCGATCCGCTACGCCGACTACGCGGCCTGGCAACGCCGCTGGATGGAGGCGGGGGAAGGGCAGCGGCAACTGGACTACTGGCGCGAACGCCTGGGCGAGGCCGGCCAGGCACTGGAGCTGCCGCTGGACCGCCCGCGGCCCCGCGAGTTGCAAGGCGAGGGGCGGCGCCTAGGCTTCCAACTGCCGCCGGAGCTGGTCCAGGCCCTGGAGCGCCTGGCGCGCGCCGAGGGCGCCACGCTGTTCGCCCTGTTGCTGGCCAGCTTCCAGGCGCTGCTCTACCGCTACAGCGGCCAGGAGGACATCCGCGTCGGCGTGCCGGTGGCCAACCGCAGCCGGGTGGAAGTCGAGGGCGTGCTCGGCTTCTTCGTCAACACCCTGGTGCTGCGCGCCCAGGTGCAGGGCTCGCTGGGCTTCCGCCAGTTGCTGGCCCAGGTGCGCGACAGCGTGGTGGGCGCCCAGGCCCACCAGGACCTGCCGTTCGAACAGGTGGTGGAGGCGCTGCAGGCCGAGCGCAGCCTGGAGCGCAACCCGCTGTTCCAGGTGATGTTCAACCACCAGCAGGCCGCGACCTCGCTCGCAGCGCCCGGCGCGGCTCCCGGCGGGCTGCGCCTGGAGATGCTCGAATGGGAGAACGTCAGCGCCCAGTTCGACCTCACCCTGAATACCGAGAGCACCGCCGACGGCGGCCTGGTGGCCTCGCTGATCTACCCCCGCGAGCTGTTCGACGAGGCGACCATCGAACGCCTGGCCGGCGACTGGCAGCGCCTGCTGGAAGCGGCCGCCGCGGACCCGCAGGTACGCATCGGCGAGCTGCCGCTGCTGGCCGCCGAGGAACGCCAGGCCACCTTGCAGCGCTGGAACGGCGGCCTTCGCGAATACCCGGTCGCCGATGGCCTGGCGACGATCGTCGCCGGCTGGGCGGCGCGCACCCCGGACGCGGTGGCGGCCAGCCTGGGCGATGCGCGGCTGACCTACGCCGAGCTGAACGCCCGCGCCAACCGGCTGGCGCGCCACCTGGCGACGCTGGGGGTGACCGCGGAAGTGCGGGTGGGCATCGCCCTGCCGCGCACCCTGGACATGCTGGTGGCGCTGCTGGCCACGCTCAAGGCCGGCGGCGCCTACGTGCCGCTGGACCCGGACTACCCGGCAGAGCGCCTGGCCTACCTCGCCCAGGACAGCGGCATCGGCCTGGTGCTCGGCGACGCGGCGGCCGCGGCGCTGCCCTGGCCGGCCGGCGTCCGCCTGCTGCGCCTGGACGAGCTGGAAGCGAACCTGGCGCAATACTCCACGGACAACCTGCCGCCACGTTCCACGCCCGACAACCTGGCCTACGTCATCTACACCTCCGGCTCCACCGGCAAGCCGAAGGGCGCGTTGCTCAGCCAGCGCAACGTATTGCGCCTGTTCAGCGCCACCCGGGACTGGTTCGGCTTCGACGCCGGCGACGTCTGGACGATGTTCCACTCCTACGCCTTCGACTTCTCCGTCTGGGAAATCTTCGGCGCGCTGCTGCACGGCGGGCGCCTGGTGCTGGTGCCCTTCGAAGTCAGCCGTTCGCCCGAGGAGTTCCTGGCCCTGCTGCGGCGCGAGCGCGTCAGCGTGCTCAACCAGACGCCGTCGGCGTTCCGCCAGTTGCTGCCGCTGGCCTGCGCCGGCGGCGACGACCTGGCGCTGCGCTACGTGGTGTTCGGCGGCGAGGCGCTGGAGATCGCCAGCCTGCGGCCCTGGTTCGAACGTTTCGGCGAGCGCCGCCCGCAACTGGTGAACATGTACGGCATCACCGAGACCACGGTGCACGTCACCTATCGCCCGCTCGGCCTGGCCGACCTGGAAGGCGGCGCCAGCAGCCCGATCGGCGAGATGATCCCGGACCTGGGCGGCTACGTGCTGGACGCCGACCTCAACCCGGTGCCGCGCGGCTGCATCGGCGAGCTGCACGTCGGCCATGCGGGCCTGGCGCGCGGCTACCACCAGCGCGCGGCGCTGACCGCCGAGCGCTTCGTGCCCAATCCCTTTGCCGGCGACGGCAGCCGCCTGTACCGCTCCGGCGACCTGGCGCGCTACCGCGCCGATGGCGTGCTCGACTACGTCGGGCGGATCGACCACCAGGTGAAGATCCGCGGCTTCCGCATCGAACTGGGCGAGATCGAGGCGCGCCTGCTCGATCACCCGGCGCTGCGCGAAGCGGTGGTGCTGGCGCTGGATGCGGCCCACGGCAAGCAACTGGCCGCCTACCTGGTCCCCCGGGATGCGAGCCTGGTGCAGGAGGGCGCCGAAGAAGCCCGCCAGGCCCTGCGCCAGGCATTGAAGGCGCACCTGCTGGAAACCCTGCCGGAATACATGGTGCCGGCGCAGATGCACCTGTTGCCGGTATTGCCGTTGACCACCAACGGCAAGCTCGACCGCAAGGCCCTGCCCAGCACGGGCGGCGGCGAGCTGCGCCAGGCCTGGGCGGCCCCGCAGAACGAGGCGCAGGCGCGCCTGGCGCAGATCTGGGCCAACGTGCTGGGCCTGGAGCAGGTGGGGCTGGACGACAACTTCTTCGAACTGGGCGGCGATTCCATCATTTCCATCCAGGTGGTCAGCCGCGCCCGCCAGGCCGGGCTGCACTTCACGCCCCGCGACCTGTTCAGGCACCAGAGCGTGCGCGCCCTGGCCGAGGTCGCCCGGGCTGGCGCCGAAACAGCACCGCGGGCGGTGGCCGAGGGCGAGCTGCCGCTGCTGCCGATCCAGCGCTGGTTCTTCGAGCTGCCGCTGCCCGTGGCCGCGCACTGGAACCAGTCGCTGCTGCTGCGCGCCGAATCCGCGCTGGACGGCCAGGCGCTGGAGCGCGCCCTGGCGGCCCTGGTGGAACAGCACGACGCCCTGCGCCTGGGCTTCGTGGCGCATCCCCAGTGGCATGGCGTCTACCGCGACGC
Organism: Pseudomonas sp. AAC; assembly: GCF_000725445.1. NCBI lineage: Bacteria > Pseudomonadati > Pseudomonadota > Gammaproteobacteria > Pseudomonadales > Pseudomonadaceae > Pseudomonas > Pseudomonas sp. AAC. Next base: position 285,441 of record NZ_KL647100.1, read on the forward strand.
GGCAAGCCAACGGCAGTTGCAGCGACAGGACCCGCTGCTGTGGCGCCGGCAGGCACGCGACGCCGCCGAGCTGGAAGCACTGTGCACGGCGGCCCAGGCCAGCCTGCGCCTGGACGGCCAGCTGCTGCGCGCGCTGCTGGTGGACATGGCCGACGGCAGCCAGCGCCTGTTGCTGGCCATCCACCACCTGCTGGTGGATGGCGTGTCCTGGCGCATCCTGCTGGAAGACCTGCAGGGGCTCTACCAGCAGCAACTGGAGGGCCAGCCGGCGCAGCTGCCGCCGCGTACCAGCTCCCTGCAGGACTGGCACGCCGCCCTGCAAGGCTATGCCAGCGGCGCCGCCCGCGAGCAACTGGACTACTGGCGCGCCCAGCTCGATGGCGCCCCCGCGGGGCTGCCCGGCGTGCCCGCCGAGCTTCCGCCAGACGCCCTCGACGGCCGCCTGGCCGCCAGTGCCTGTACGCGGCTGGACGCCGAGGCGACCCGCCAACTGCTGCAGGATGCTCCCGGCGCCTACCGCACCCAGGTCAACGACCTGCTGCTGTGCGCCCTGGCGCGTGTGGTGACGCGCTGGAGCGGCGAGCCGTCCATGCTGGTGCAGCTGGAAGGGCATGGCCGCGAGGACCTGTTCGACGGCATCGACCTGACCCGCAGCCTCGGCTGGTTCACCAGCCTGTTCCCGCTGTGTCTGAGCGTGCCCGCCGAGCCCGGCGCGGCCATCCGCGCGGTGCGCGACCAATTGCGCGCAGTGCCGGACAAGGGCCTGGGCTTCGGCGCGCTGCGCTACCTGGGCGATGCCCGCGCGCAGGCCGAGCTGGCCGCTCTGCCGGCGCCGCGCATCACCTTCAACTACCTCGGCCAACTCGACCGCAGCCTCGCCGCCCAGGGCCCGCTGCAGCCGGCGGGCGAATCGCCCGGCGCCGAGCGCGCCGAAGGTTCGCCGCTGGACAACTGGCTGGCGATCAACGGCCAGGTGTACGGCGGCGAGCTGCACCTGTACTGGACCTACAGCAGCGCGCTGTTCGACGCCGGCGTGGTGGAGGGCCTGGCCGCGTCCCTGGAGGACGAACTGCGCGCCCTGCTGGAGCATTGCCTGGGCGCCCGCGGCCAGGCGCGCCCGGAGGACTTCCCCCTGGCCGGCCTCGACCAGGCCGCGCTGGACGCCCTGCCGCTGGAGCTGGCACGGGTGGAGGACATCTACCCGCTGTCGCCGATGCAGAAGGGCATGCTCTTCCACAGCCTCGAAGACAGCGAGCCGGGGCTGTACGTCAACCAGTTGAGCATCCGCGTCGACGGCCTCGACCCGGCGCGCTTCGCTGCCTGCTGGCAGCAGGCCTGCGCGCGCCACGCGATACTGCGCAGCGGTTTCCTCTGGCAGGCGGGGCTCGGCGAGCCCCTGCAGTTCGTGCTGCGCCAGGCGCCGGTGCCGATCCGCGAGGTGGACTGCCGCGCCGCGGCGGACGCTGCGGCGCAGGTGGCCGAGCTGGCGGCGCAGGACTGCGCCCAGGGCTTCGATTTCGCCGCGCCGCCGCTGCAGCGCATCACCCTGGCGCGGTTGGAGGACGATGCCTGGCAACTGATCTGGACCAGCCACCACATCCTGCTGGACGGCTGGAGCAGCTCGCAGCTGGTCGGCGAGGTGCTCGGGCTGTATGCCGGCGAGACGCTGCCGGCGCCGCGGGGGCGCTATGCCGACTACATCGGCTGGCTGCAGCGGCTCGATGGCGAGCAGCTGCAGCGCTTCTGGCGCGAACGCCTGGCGCAGCTGGACGAACCCTGCTACCTGGCGCCCGGCATGGCGCCGCGGCCCGAAGGCGGGCGCAGCGGCCACGCGGCCATCTACTCCACCTTCGATGCGCCGACCACGCGCCGCCTGCAGGCCTTCGCCCAGGCCCAGCGGGTGACGGCCAACACCCTGGTGCAGGCGGCCTGGCTGTTGCTGCTGCAGCGCCACACCGGCCAGGCCAGCGTGGCCTTCGGCGCCACCGTGGCCGGGCGCCCGGCGGCGCTGCCCGGCGCGGAGAACCTGCTGGGGCTGTTCATCAATACGGTGCCGGTGATCCAACGCATCGAGCCGACGCAGCGGGTGGGCGACTGGCTGCGGCAACTGCAGCACTATAACGTCGAGGCCCGCGAGCACGAGCAGGCGCCCTTGCACGACATCCAGCGCTGGGCCGGGCAGGGCGGGCAACCGCTGTTCGACAGCCTGGTGGTGTTCGAGAACTACCCGCTGGACCGCCGCCTGCAGGAGGCCGCCGGCGGCGGGCTGCGCTTCGGCGAGTCGAACATGCGCGACGTCACGCACTTCCCCATGGACCTGGCGGTGCACCTGGGCGAGACCCTCAGCATCGAATTCCTCTACCTGCGCCAGTCGTTCGCCGACGCAGGCGTTCTGGCCATCCGCCGGCATTTCGAGCACCTGCTGCTGGCCCTGCTGGAGGACGCCGGGCGCGCCCTGGGCTGCCTCGGCCTGGAGCCGCCGCCCGGCATCCGCGCCTTGCCGCAGGAGACGCCGGCCGCGCTGCTGCCACAGCGCATCGGCGACTGGGCGGCGCGCCAGCCGCAGGCCACCGCGCTGGTCTGCGCCGGCCAGCGCATGAGCTACGCCGAACTGGACCGCCGCTCCAGCCAACTGGCGCACTGGTTGCGCGCCCAGGGCATCGGCCCCGAGGCGCGGGTGGGGGTGGCGCTGGAGCGCTCCTGCGAACTGCTGGTGGGCCTGCTGGCGGTGCTCAAGGCCGGCGCGGCCTACGTGCCGCTGGACCTCGGCTACCCGGCCGAGCGCCTGGCCTTCCTGGTACGCGACTCGGCCATGGCGCTGCTGCTGACGCGCCAGGCCCTGGGCGAACGGCTCGGCCTGCCCGAGGGGCTGGCCCGCGCCGACCTGGACGCGTTGCAGGCGGAGCTCGACGCGCTGCCGGCGCGGGCGCCGGCCGTCCAGCTGCACGAGGACAACCTGGCCTACCTGATCTACACCTCCGGCTCCACCGGCACGCCCAAGGGCGTGGCCGTGGCCCACGGCCCCATCGCCCGGCACTGCCGCGCCATAGGCGCGCTGTACGAGCTGGACGAGCGGACCTGCGAACTGCATTTCCTCTCCTTCGCCTTCGACGGCGCCCACGAACGCTGGCTCAGCGTGCTCGGCCACGGCGGCAGCCTGCTGCTGCGCGACGAGGAGCTGTGGACTCCCGCGCAGACCCTGGAGGCCATGCGCGAACACCGGGTGGACGTGGCCTGCTTCCCGCCGGCCTACCTGCTGCAACTGGCCGAGGAGGCCGAGCGCCAGGGCTGGGCGCCGCGGGTGGGCACCTACTGCTTCGGCGGCGACGCCGTCGCCGAGGCCAGCTTCGAACGGGCCAAGCGCGCCTTGCGACCGCGGCGCCTGGTGAACGGCTATGGCCCGACCGAGACGGTGGTCACGCCGCTGCTCTGGCGCGCCGACGGCGACGCCCATTGCGACGCCGCCTACGCCCCCATCGGCAGGGGCGTGGGCCCGCGCCGCCTGCGCCTGCTGGATGGCGACCTGAACGCGCTGCCTGCCGGCGTGGCCGGCGAGCTGTATCTCGGCGGCGCTTACCTGGCGCGCGGCTACCTCGGCCGTCCCGCCCTCACCGCCGAGCGCTTCGTTCCCGACCCCTTCGGCAACGGCGAGCGCCTGTACCGCAGCGGCGACCTGGTGCGCGAGCGTGACGACGGCCTGCACGACTACCTCGGCCGCCTCGACCACCAGGTGAAGATCCGCGGCTTCCGCATCGAGCTGGGCGAGATCGAAGCCGCCCTGCGCGCCCTGGAGACGGTGCGCGACGCCGCGGTGATCGCCCGCGACGGCGAGCAGGGCCGGCAACTGCTGGGCTACGCGGTGGCCCCCGCGGGCAGCGAGGCCGGGCTGCTGGCGGCGCTGCGCCAGCGCCTGCCGGAGTACATGCTGCCGGCGCGCCTGTTGTGCCTGGAGCGCCTGCCGCTGCTGCCCAACGGCAAGCTCGATCGCCAGGCCCTGCCGGCGCCGGAGGCGGCCAGCGAGCGCGCCTACCTGGCCCCGCGCAACGACCGGGAGCGGCGCCTGGCGGCCATCTGGGCGGAAATCCTGGGCGTCGAGCGGGTGGGCCTGGACGACAACTTCTTCGAGCTGGGCGGCGATTCGCTGCAGGCGCTCAAGGTCATCGCCAGGGTCCGCCAGGCGCCGGAGCTGGGCCTGGAGCTGCGCCTGCGCGACCTGATGCAGAAACCCAGCATCGGCGCCCTCTGCGGCGAGGCGGGGGAACAGGACTTGAACCCGCTGCTAGCGCTCAACGGCGCCGGCGCCGAGGCGACTCTGTTCTGCCTGCATGCGGGCTTCGGCACCGTGTTCGACTACGAACCCCTGGCCCGCGCGCTGGAGGGCAGCCACCCGGTGCAGGCGGTGCAGTGCCGCATGCTGCTGAGCGGCGAGTGGACGGACGATTCGCTGGAGGGCATGGCCATCGACTACGCCCAGTACATCCGCCAGCAGCAGCCCCGGGGCCCGTACCACCTGTTCGGTTGGTCGCTGGGCGGCACCCTGGCGACGCTGGTGGCCGCGGAGCTGGAGCGCCAGGGCCAGGAAGTGGCCTTCCTCGGCCTGCTCGACAGCTACGTGCCGGGCGAGGAGGGCGTGGCCGACGGCAGCTGGCAGGACGACCTCGAGGCCTTCCTCGGCGTGGTCCTGGGCCTGCCGCCGGGGGCGGCGGAGGACGAAGCGCCGAGCGCCGCGCCGCAAGCCGCCGAGGTGGCGCGGCGGACGGCCGCGGCCCTGGCCCGCGCCAATGGCGACAGCGCCTACGCGGCCCTGGGGGCGGACGAGCTGGCGCGAGTCTTCCTCGTCGCCTGGCGGCTGAAGCAGTTGTCCCTGGCGCTGCCGTCGCTGCCGGCCACCCGCGTCGCCACGCACTGCTGGTGGGCCGCGCAGCGCCAAATACCGCTGCTGCCGGGGCGCCAGGCGCTGCACGAGGCGATCGACGCCGGCCACTTCGAGCTGCCGCGCCACCCGCGCTTCATCGCCGCCCTGCGCCAGGCGCTGGCGAGCCGCACGGCGCTGGCCTGAAACCTTCCCCAACGCGCCGGCCAGGGTACCTCCTGGCTGGCGCCGGTCTTCCTGCGGAGTGATTGCATGTCCCTACATCCGGATCTCGAGGCCTTTCTCGAGCTGGTCGAACTGGGCCGCCTGAGCGGCAAGAGCCAGGCCTTCCAGGACCTCGGCGCAGAACGCGCGCGGCGCGATTTCGAGGCGGCCTCGCTGTCGCTCGACAGCCCCGTCGCCGCCGGCCTGGAGGTCGAGCGGCTGAACTACCCCAGCCGCGACGGCCAGGAACTCGCGGCCCGTCTCTACCGGCGCAGCGGTGCGCCACGCCCGGCGCCGGTGCTGCTGTACCTGCACGGCGGCGGCTACGTGGTCGGCAGCCTGGACTCCCACGACGCCCTCTGCCGGCGTCTGGCACTGGCGAGCCGCTGCGCGGTGCTGGCGGTGGATTACCGCCTGGCGCCGGCCTGGCGCTTCCCCACGGCGCTGGAGGACGTGGCGGACGCCCTGGTCTGGCTGCGCGAGCAGGGCGCGACCCTGGGCCTGGACCCCGCGCGGGTGGCCTTCGGCGGCGACAGCGTGGGTGCCAGCCTGGCCCTGGTGCTGGCCTTGCAGGCCGCCGCCGCGCCCGAAACCGCGGCGCTGCGACCGCGCGCGCTGCTGCTGGCCTACCCGGTGGCCGACGCCAGCCGCCAGCGCCCCTCGCACCAGCGCTACGCCAGCGGCTATCTGCTGGAGAGCGCGACCCTGGAATGGTTCTACGACAGCTACGCGCGCAACCCGCAGGACCGCCTCGACTGGCGCTTCTCGCCACTGCTGGCGCCGAGCCTGGACGGCCTGCCGCCGGTCCACCTGGCGCTGGCCGGCCACGACCCGCTGTACGACGAAGGCCTGGCGCTGGCCGAGCGCCTGCGCGAAGCAGGCAACGACCTCACCCTGGACCTGCGCCCGGACCTGACCCACGACTTCATGCGCATGCACGGGCTGGTGGGAGAGGTGGCCGCCATCCATGCCAGCCAGGCTGCCTGGCTGGATCGTTGGCTGGTGGGGTGAGCGTTTTGCCGGTTGCTTCCCTCACCCCAGCCCTCTCCCGGAGGGAGAGGGTGCCCTCGGAGCGGGCGGCGAGTCCAATCGCGGACAGAGTCCGCTCCTACGCCCCCCGGCAAACACAACCCGTAGGATGGCGTTGAGCGAAGCGATACCCATCACCGTGGCCGCATGGGTTTCGCCAAGGCTCAACCCATCCTACGGAAAGCGCCTCGGCGCAGCCGGCAAGACAGTCCGCAACCCTCAGCCCAGCCCTCTCCCTGAAGGGACAGGCGGTGAGTCCGGAGTCATCCTGCGTAGGATGGGTTGAGCGAAGCGATACCCATCATCACCTGTCGCGCAGACACGAAAACGCCGTTTCCCCGCGAAGGGAAACGGCGTTGTCGTTCAGGCCGACGGCCTGCGGTTCGCTCAGAAGTCCCAGCGGGTGGTGAGCATCAGGTTGCGCGGCTCGCCGTAGTAGCCGGTGTTGTAGAACCCGAGGTTGCTGAAGTACTTCTTGTCGAACACGTTGTTCAGGTTGAGCGTGGCCGACAGGTTGTCGGTGACCTGGTAGCGCGTCATCAGGTCCACCAGCCAGTAGCTGCCCTGGGTGTATTTCACCGTTTCGTAGTTCTGGTCGCTGACGTTCGTCCAGATCTTGCTCTGGTAGCTGGCGCCGCCGCCGACGGTGAACTGGTTCAGCTCGCCCGGCAGCTGGTAGGTGGTGTACAGGCGGAACAGCTGGTCCGGGTTGAGGGTGCGGATGCGGTGGCCGTCCTTGTCGCGGCTGACCGCGTGGGTGTAGCCGGCCTGCAGCTGCCAGCCCGGCAGGAGCTCGCCGGAAACCTCCGCCTCGAAGCCGCGGGTCTTGGTGCCGTCGACGCTTTCGTAGGCGATGCCGCCGGAAGGGGTGACGTCGCTGGTCTCGACTGCGAGGTTGTCCTGCTGCGACTCGAACACCGCGAAGCTGGCGTTGAGCAGGCCGTCGTAGAACTCGCCCTTCACGCCCAGCTCGTAGCTCTTGCCTTCTTCGGGCTCCAGCGGCTTGTCGTTGATGTCGCGCAGTTGCTGCGGCTGGAAGATGCCCGTGTAGCTGGCGTACACCGAGTAGTTGTCGTTCAGGTCGTACACCGCGCCGAGATAGGGCACCACCACGCCGCTCTTGCGGGTGCTCTGCGGGGTGACGTAGTAGCCGTACTGGCTGTCGGAGATCTGCTCGGCGCTGTCGTGGTAGTCGGCCACGCGGGCGCCGGCGATCAGCGCCAGGTCGTCGGTCGGCTTCAGGCGCACGGTGCCGTAGTAGCCAGACTGGTGCAGCTGCGAGTAGTTCTTCAGGTTGGCCTTGGAGCCCCAGTCCGGCTCGGGGAACTTGCCGTTCCAGGTGAAGATGTTGGGGATGCTGGAGTCGTAGGGGGTGGGGTAGTCCCAGTAGCCGTTGCCCTTGGTCACCGAGCGCGAGGCGTTGTAGCCGAACACCGCCTCGTGCTCGCGGCCGAACAGTTCGAAGGGGCCGGAGGCATACATGTCCACCGAGTCGCGGCGGGTGTCGCCGGTGTACTTGCCGTGGAAGAGGATGCCGCCTTCGCCGGTGACCGGGTCCGGGTAGCCGCCGCCGGCGGAGCCCAGCGGGGCGTGGTAGCCGCTTTCCTGGTGGTTCAGGTGCAGCTTGAGCGTCCAGTTGTTCTCCAGCGTGTGCTCGAGGGTGGCGAAGACCGTGCGGTTGTACTGTTCCCAGGAGCTCCAGTTGGCGCCGGGGTTGAAGGATCGCGAGAAGTCGGTCTTGGAACCGTCGGAGTAGAACAGCGGCACCCCGGCCCAGTTGGAGGCGGTGGGGGTGGTGTCCTGGTAGTCCATGCCGATGCTGAACAGGGTGCTCGGCGTCAGGTCGGCTTCGAGGATGCCGTAGTAGGTGGAGTTCTTCTGCTCGTAACGGTCCATGTAGGAGTTCTTGTCCTGGTAGGCCGTGACGAAGCGTCCGCGGATGTTGCCTTCGTCGGTCAGCGGGCCGCCGACGTCCAGCTCGCCGCGGTAGTTGTCCCAGGAGCCGGCGCCCAGCGACACGTGGCCGGCGAAGCTGCGGGTCGGGCGCTTGCGGATCAGGTTCAGGGCCGCGCCGGGCTGGCCGCTGCCGGTGAGCAGGCCGGTGGCGCCCTTGATCACCTCGATGCGGTCGTAGATGGCCATGTCGCTGAGGGTCTTGCCGTCGGCGTAGGCGGTATCCAGGTAGGAGGGGATGCCGTCGTACTGGAAGTTGGTGATCTGCGAGCCGCGCGCCCAGTAGGCGCTACGCTCGCTGTCGAGCTTCTGCACGGTGACGCCCGGGGTGTGCTTCATGACGTCGTCGATGCTGTTGAGGCCGAAGTCGTCCATCTGCTGGCGGCTCATCACGGTGACCGTCTGCGGGGTTTCCCGCGGCGTCAGCGGCAGCTTGGTGATGCTCGACACCAGGCCGGTGGTATAGGAGCCGGTGCCGTCGGTGGTGGCGCCCAGCCCTCGGCCCTCGATGGTCACCGCGCCCATCTGCAGCAGGTCGGAGGTGACCGCGCTGAGGGTGATGGTGTTGCCTTCGCGGTGATAGGAGATGCCACTGCCCTGCAGCAGCGTGTCCAGAGCCTCCTCGGGCTCCAGCGAGCCGCTGACTCCCCTGGACTTCACGCCCTTGACCACGTCCGGGCTGTAGAGGACTTCCAGGCCGGCCTGCTTGCCGAACTCGCGCAGGGCGCTGGCCAGCGACTGGGCGGGAATGTCCAGCTTCACCGGCTCGGCGTGGGCCACGCCGGCGCTCAGCAGGGCGGCGAGCAGGGCGCCGGGCAACAGCCGGCGCTGGGGGGCAACGGGGTGGATGGCCTTGGCCAGCCGGCTTCGGCTGATGCGGGGGCGGGACATGGGGGACGGACTCCTTATGGTAGATGCAGAATCTATATGCTGATGAGAAGCATTATTTTTATGAAGATGCAGTTGCTCTGACGGCATTCGCCCTGATAACGAACCAGGCGCAGCGGAATTTAGAAAAAAGTGGCGCTCTGCCATCGGATGCCTCGGGCGCCGCCTTGGCGCCCGAGGCATCCGGCCGGGGAGGGCTGTGGCCCGGCCCTCAGGCCAGGGCCCGCTCGCTGACCAGTTGCCCCTGCTCCATGCGCACCAACTGGTCGGCAACGTCGAAATAGCGGTCGTCGTGGGAGATGACGATGAGTGTCCGGCCCTGGCGCTTCAGGTCGGGCAGCAGCTCGGTGTAGAAGATGCGGCGGAAGGTTGGGTCCTGGTCGGCGGCCCATTCGTCGAACACCAGGATCGGCCGCTGGTCCAGCCAGGCATGCACCAGGGCCAGGCGCTTGCGCTGGCCGGTGGAGAGGTCGGTGGTGGTGAAGGCGCCGTCGGCCACCCCGACCTTGTGTGCGATCTCCAGGCGCTCCAGGTAGCGCGCGGCTTCGGCGGGTATGTCGCGCTGCCCGTCCATCAGCTCCTCGAAAAGGAAGAAGTCGGCGAAAATGGTGGTGAACAGTTGCCGGTAATCGTCGCGGCTGCTGGCCTCGACGACCTTGCCGTTGACCAGCACCTCGCCGCTGTGGGGCGTGTACAGGCCCAGCAGCAGCTTGATCAGGGTGGTCTTGCCGCCGCCGTTCTCGCCGACGACGAAGAGCATCTCGCCGGCCTCGATCTTCAGGTTCAGCGGACCCATGACGAAGGGCGGGGCGTCGCCCACCGCCGGGTAGGCGTAGCGCACGTCGCGCAGCTCCAGGGTGCGCAGGGGCTCCATGGCCGGCTCCCGCGCGTCGCCCTCCAGCAGCAGGTAGGGCTCGGGGTTGGAGAAGCGCTCATTGAGCTCGGCGATGCGGCGCAGGGCGATGCGGTTGCGGCCGAGCAGCGGCAGCAGGCCGAGCACGCTTTCCAGCGGGCCCTTCATGAACAGCAGGGTCATGATGAAGCCGCTGAGCACGCTGCGATCGCTGGTCGGCCACCAGGTCTGCACGGCGAGGGTGGCGCCTATCACCACGAAGAACAGCAGCGAGCCGAAGGTGCTGGCGGCGAGGAAGATGTTCACCGAGCGTACCTGCAGGCGGCAGATGTTGTCGGCGGTCTCGCCCAGCTGGTGGCGGTGCAGGCGTTGCCGGCGCGGGCGGTGGATGCGCAGTTCCTTGGCGCCTTCGGCCATGCCCCGGTAGTGCTTCTGCAGCAGGTCTTCCTGTTCTCGCGCCTGTTCGAAGCCGGCCAGGCCGCGGCCGCGGGCGATGTACTGGGCGATGGTGCCGAGGACCACGGCGCCGGCGGCGACGAGGAACATCGGCAGGGACAGGGTCGCCAGGTAGCCAAGGCACCCGAGGGTGACGGTCAGCGAGATGATCAGCTGTGGCAGGCCGAAGGCCAGGTCGCTGACGGTGTCGATGTCGTGGGTGAGCACCGGGATCAGGCGGTGGCTGCGGTAGCGTTCGAGTTGCTCGATGGGCGCCGAGAGCACCCGGCCGCCGAGGTCCTTGCGCAGCCGCGCGATCACCTTCTGGCCGACGTAGTTGGTGCCGACGTTCGACAGGATCGAGCTGAGCAGGGCCAGGGCGCAGATGGCGGCGAAGGCGAACATCATGCCCTGGGTCATGCCGCCTTTGGCGTTCAGCACGCGATTGATGGCGGTGAGCAGGGCGGTGATGCTGATGCCGCCGACCACGCCCAGGGCGATGGACAGGGCGAGGGTCGCCCAGAAGGGCTTGAGGATACCCAGGAGTTCCCGGGTGGCGCTGCGCTGCGTTGCGGACATGGGGTTACCTCGGCGCGTCGGGGCGCGACGCACGGGATGCGAAGGTTGAAGTGGCGCCCACCCCGGTAACGAGCGCGGGCGCGGGAAAATTAGCCGGTCGGCCGCCGAGGCCGCGCTCAGAGTTCGCGGGCGACGCGGAAACCTATCCAGTCGCCGCGGTCGCTCTTGTAGGCGTTGTTGCGGTTGCCCGAGCGGGAGAAGATCGGCGCCTCGCCCCAGTCGTTGCCGCGGATCTGCACCAGCTTGCAGTCGCTGTCGATCCAGGCGCTGCCGTCGCTGGGGGCGCCGTCGTAGTTGTCGTGCCAGCAGTCGGCGACCCATTCGTAGACGTTGCCGTGCATGTCGTACACGCCGAAGGCGTTGGGCGGGAAGCTGCCCGCCGGCGAGGTGAAGTTGTAGCCGTCGGCGGCGCCGTAGGTGTTGGCGTGCTTGGCGATGCTGTACTCCTTGCCCTCGTCGAAGGGGAACGGGAAGGGCCCGGCGCTGCCGGCGCGGGCGGCATATTCGCGTTCGGCTTCGCTGATCATCCGGTAATGCTGGCCGGTCTTCTTCGACAGCCAGGCCGCGTAGCCCTTCACGTCCTCGTAGTCGACGCACACCGCCGGCTGGCGCGGGCCCTGCTTGTAGCGCGGCTTGCCGGCGATGCATTCGCGGCCGGGGCGGGTGTCGCCGTTGGCCAGGCGCACGCCTGTGGCCTTCAGGTAGGCGTCCAGCTCGGCGGCGGTGACCTGGTAGCGGCTGATGGCGAAGGGCCGGGCGAAGGTCACGGTGTGCAATGGGCCTTCGTCCGGCTGGCGGCCCGTCTCGTCGTCCGGGGTGCCCATGGTGAAGCTGCCGGCGGGCAGCACCACCATCTCGGGGCAGTCCTTGCAGTCCTTGAACACGGCGCCCGGCTTGTGCGCCTCGGCGGCGAAAGCGGCCGGGGCGGCCAGGAGCAGGGTGGCCAGGGCCAGGGGCGGTAATGCGTGCATGGCGGTTCTCGTGAAGTGGGAAGCGGGTCAGGCGAGCTGCGGGGCGAGGATGTCCAGCACCCGGTCGATCTGCGCCTCGTCGTTGAGCAGGCTGGGCGCCAGGCGCACCACCGGGCCGACGTCGCGGTCCACGGCGTCGCTGATCACCTTGTGCGCCATCAGGTGCCGGGCCACGGCGTCGCAGTCGCGGCCGTCGACGCGGAAGAAGGTGAAGCCGGAGGACAGTTCCGGGCTGGTCGGCGTGACCAGGCGCACTTTCGCGTGCTCGGCCAGGCGCTGCTTGAGGTAGCCGTTGAGCTGGTGGATGCGCGCCTGGACGTCGGCCTTGCCCAGCTGCAGGTGCAGCTCGAAGGCCTTGCCCAATGCCAGGCGGTGTTCGAAGGCGTGGTAGCCGCCGGGGGTCATCAGGGTGCCGAAGCTTTCGGCGCGGGTGAAGGTGGGGATGCTCGGCACCAGGTGGTCCTGCAGCTGCTCCTCGCGGGCGATGATGACGCCGGTGCCGCGCGGGCCGAACAGCCACTTGTGGGTGCCGGCGATGAAGTAGTCGCAGCCGAAGTCGGCGAAGTTCGCGTCCTCCACGCCGAAGCCGTGCACGCCGTCGACCACGTAGATGATCCGCTCGGCGGCGTCGCGGTTGCGGTTGGCCTCGGCCACCAGTTGGCCGATCTCGCGCACCGGCAGTTTCACGCCGCTGCCCGACTGCACCCAGGTCATGCCCAGCACCCGTGTCTCGGGGCGGATGTTGCGGCGGATGCTGGCGAGGATTTCGTCGGCCGAGGCCCGGTGCGGGTCCTTGAACAGGGGGAACTCGCGCACCTGTGTGCCCATGCGCTTGTGGCGGTATTCCAGGGTGGTGTAGGTGGAATAGTGCTCGTGGCTGGATGTGAGGATTTCCTTGCCCGGCGCCACCAGCAGGCCGCCGTAGATGGCGGCGAGGCCGTCGGTGGTGCTGCCGGTGAGGGCCACCTGGGCCGGCTTGACGCCGAAGTAGCGGCCGGCCCAGGCGCGCGCCTGGTCCTCGTATTTCCAGACTTCCTCGCGGTCCCAGTCCACCGCCTCGCCGGGGTTGGCGTTGAAGCGCGCGCGCAGCGCGTCTATGGCCTGTTGCACCGGGCGTGGGTGCGAGGCCAATAGGAAGTTGGCGAAGTGCAGGTAGTCCGGGTCGAGGTCGAATTGCCGGCGCAGGGCCTGCCACTTGTCCGCGCCGGCCGGCGCGGCGGCGGCCAGGGCCAGGTCGGAGGTCTGCAGCAGGGGCAGGCCGGCGGCGAGCAGCCCGGCCTGCTTGAGGAAGGTACGGCGGTCGTTCATGGAGTGTCCTTGGCGCGGTTCAGCGGGTGGCGACGGGTGGCTTGGCGCGCTTCTGCACCTCGCCCCATACGCGCAGGAAGTTGCCGCCCCAGAGCTTGGCGATGTCGGCGTCGGAGTAGCCGCGGGTGATCAGTTCGGCGGTGACGTTGCGGATTTCGCTCTCGTCCTTCCAGCCGTCCAGGCCGCCGCCGTCGTTGAAGTCGGAGCTGATGCCGACGTGGTCGATGCCGACCTTCTTCACCGTGTAGTCGATGGCGTTGACGAAGTCCGCCAGGCCGGCCTTGGGCTCCTCGTCGAGGATGCCGTAGAGGCTGCTGGCGTATTCGCCGAACTTCTTCTCCGGCCAGATGGCGATCACCGGGTCGCCGGGCATCAGGGCGTAGTCCAGGCCGGCCAGCGGCGGCAGGTCGAAGCGTGCGCGCAGGGCGTCGAGCTTCTCCAGGGTGGGCTTGCTCAGCGGGCGCAGGTAGGCCGGGAAGCCGACCACCTGGATGACCCCGCCGCTGTCCTTGATCAGCTGCATCTCGTGGTCGCTGAGGTTGCGGCGGATGTCCACCAGCGCGCGCGGCGCCGAGTGCGAGGCGACGATGGGCGCGCGGCTGAGGGCGGCGACCTGCTCCAGGGCCTTGGTCGACATCTGCGAGACGTCGATGATCACCCCCAGGTCATTGAGCCGTTGCACCGCCTGCTTACCCAGGGGCGAGAGGCCGCCCAAGGCGTCGGGCGAATCGTTGAAGAAGGGCAGGGGGCGGGAGGAATCGGACCAACTGTTGTTGCCCACGTAGTTGAAGCCGAACATGCGCACGCCACGGGCGGCCCACAGGTCCAGCTGGGACAGGTCGTCGCCCAGCGGGTAGGCGTTGAGCATGCTCATGACGATGGCGAACTTGCCTTCCATGGCCAGGCGGCGGAAATCCTCCGGCGTGTAGGCGATGCCCACCCGCTCGGGGAAGTCGCGGACCATGCCGGTGAGAATCCTGTAGCGGATTTCCTGCTGGTGCCGCGCCTCGTCGACGAAGCCCGGCGTGGGCTTGTGCGGGGCGTCCGGGCCGCTCCACATCTCCGGCCAGCCGAAGATCGCCAGGGCCGCGCCGGACAGGCGGCCACGCCCGGCCTTGACCAGGTCCAGCTGCGAGGGGCCGTCGCGGTCGGCCTCGTGGCCCTCGGTGCCGAAGTCCAGGGGCACGGTCACCCGGCTGTCGAAGGACAGGATGCGCTCGTGCAGCGCCTCGGCGTGGGCCATCACCTCGCGCGGGTAGGGCTGGGCGCGGGCCAGCAGCAGCCAGGCCGCGGCGCCCGCCACGAGGGCCAGTACGAGCAGGGGCAGGGTGAGCCAGAGGATCTTTTTCGTGCGGGTGCTAGTCATTGCCGTCCCAGTCAGCGTTGGAGTCGGATGGCAGCCCGGGGCAGGGCATCGCCTGTGGGGGAGGACGAGGCGTGCGGGCGGAAATTTAGCGCCGGCGCGCCGCTAAATTTGCCGCCGGGCCGACCGTTCTAGCCTCGGTACAGCCTGCTTGGCGACGGACACAGGACGGACGATGACGGTTTCTCGACGCGGTTTCATGGCGGCCCTGGCGGTGACGGGGGCGGCGGCGTTGCCGACGGCGGCTTACTTCGGCTACCGCGAACTGCAGCGCCGCGAGCTGGACGCGCGGGAGCCGGAGACGCCCGGCGAAGCCAGCCTGGAAACCAGCGCCGGTGCCGAGCTGCGCCTGGCCGACCGCCTGCGCGGCATCTGGGATCTGCGCCTGCTTGACCCTGGGCTCGGCCTGCCGGGCCTGCCCGCCGAAGGCCTGCAACTGGTCCTCGACTGCGGCCCACGCGGGCGCGGGCTGATCGGCTGGCTGGACACCCCGGAGCGCCTGCGCGGCACGGAACCGCCGCGCTACCGGGTGCTCGGCGACCTGGTCGGCGCCAGCTCGGCGAACATCCGCTGGCGCCTGCTGGGCGAAGGCAGCGCGCCCAGCCACGAATGCAGCGCCGTGTTCGACGAGGTGTGGGACAACTTCGCGAATGCCGGCGACGGCACCCTCAGCGGCCGCCTCCAGCGTCTGGACCGAGACTTGTCCCTGCCGCAGCAGGACTGCCGCTTCGTCGCCAAAAAGCAGCCCTTTCCCCTGGCCCGCGAGCGCCTGCCGCTCAACGAGGCGCTGTTGGCCTGGCTGGTGTCGCCGCAGCACCGCCTGTTCCACCAGCTCTGGCATGCCTCGCGGGACAAGTGGCACCACCTCGACGAGGCCCAGCGCAACGCCCTGCGCGGCGTGGGCTGGCAGCCCGGGCCGCTGGATGCCGAACGCGACGCGCGCGGCCGGCACAAGGACCGCAACGCCTCGGGCATCGACTTCCTCTTCATGCACCGCCGCATGCTGGCCAAGGCCCGTTCGCTGCAGGACCTGCCGTCCTGGCAGCGCCTGCCGCCGCCGGCGGTGCCGTTGGAATACGACCGCGCCGGCTTCATCCGCTACTTCGAGAACGCCGACGGCTGCTCGGTGCCGCCGGCCTGGGTGGCGGTGGACGATGACGAATACAGCCAGTGGCTGCGCGGCCTGAAGAGCGCCGACGCCTACCACGGCAATTTCCAGGTCTGGGAGTCGCAGTACCAGGACCCGGCCTACCTAGCGAAGCTCACCCTGGGCCAGTTCGGCTCGGAGCTGGAACTGGGCCTGCACGACTGGCTGCACATGCGCTGGGCCAGCGTGACGCGCGACCCGTCCAACGGCGCGCCGCTGATGACCGACCGCAACTACGCCGACTTCGCGCCGCGCTGGTTCCTGCGCGAGAACGACTTCCTCGGCGACCCCTTCTCGTCCCACGTGAACCCGGTGTTCTGGTGCTTCCACGGCTGGATCGACGACCGCATCGAGGACTGGTTCCGCGCCCACGAGCGCTTCCACCCGGGCGAGGTGCGCCGCGCCGAGGTGCTGGGCATGCCCTGGTTCGCCCGCGGCCGCTGGGTGGAGATCGACGACCCCTGGCTGGGCCCATCCACCCACGGCTGCGGCCTCTCCGACCTGCAGGCGAGCAGCAGCGACCTGGCCCTGGACGTGGAGACCATGAAACTGGCGCTGCGCGTCATCCTCACCGAAGACGACGAGCGCAAGGGCTGGCTAAAGCGCGCGCCGCGGCGGCCGTGGTATGCACGCAACCTGAAGCTGGCGGAGCGCTGAGCCGGGCGGCGAGTCGCTGGCACGCAAGGGGAGTGTCGTTGCCAGGTGGGTGGCTCAGACGTCCAGCCCCTGTTCCCGCTCCAGATCGATCAGCCGGGTGCTGGGGCCGTCGGGGCGCAGGCGTTCGCGGATCAGTTCTGGCCATTGGCGGCGGGAGCGGCGCTTGGCGATGTTGTAGGTAAACTTCTGGATGGCGAACATGGGCGCAAAAAAAGCGCCGCCCACTATGCCTACAACATCGCTGTATTCGAGATAGTTACGCCCCTTGTTGGCCTTGTATTTTTCGACGAGCACTGCCCAAAAGGCGCCTATGAGCTGACCGGATGAGTTCGTGTCAGTCAGGCTTCGTATCAACGCATCCGACTCGCTGTGTCGTCCCTGTTCATCGAACCAGGGCCCGTTGTCCATGAAGGCCCGCAGGTATTCCCAGAAGCCTTGCTGCATCGACAGGCGCTTGCCGATGGGTAGGCCCACGGGAACGATGACTCGCTCCTGTGGGTGGCCGTAGCGGTGCATCAGCACTTCCAGCGCAGCATGGCGCATCCGGCCATAGTTAGGGCCCACGGTGGCGAACTCGTAGGCTGCCGCCGTAATGCCATCCCAGGGGGAGTGATACAGCTTGCCGTCCTGCTCGTAATACAGCTCACGGGTTCGGCGGTTGATAACCAGGGGGAGGGGGAGGGGGCGTAAAACTTCCCAGAGAAAGGGAATAAGGAAAATAACAACTGCAATTAGCAATAACTCTAATCCATCCATAGTGTTTCCTTGGGAAAATCTAACTAAAGCCATTCCACAAGATAAAATACTTAGAATTCCGCCTAATGCTCCCGTCGGGATGCCTCGAAATGAACTGTCTCCATGTTTGATGGCGATATAGCTTTCCGTATGTTCCTCCACATCCGGCAGGCTCATCAGGGGAACGCCGGTAGGCTGGTCGGCATGCAACAGGCAACTGTCGGATGCACCGCGCAAGCGAGGTTCGAAGGGGTGTGGACGGGGTTCGGTCATGGACTGGCCCGAGTTGGGTTTGTCGGGGAATCCCTCAGACATTTGGCCCTTGCTCCCGCTCCAGATCGATCAGCCGGGTGGTGGGACCATCGGGGCGCAGGCGTTCGCGGACCAGTTCTGGCCATTGGCGGTGGGAGCGGCACTTGGCGACGTCGTAAGTGAAATACTGGATTATCTCTATGGGAAACATCAGCGGGCCGGAGAGCAGCAGTAGGAAGCGGGTCGCACTCAGGAAATTCTTTCCATTGTTGGCCTTGTATTCTTCTTTCAGCAGCATCCAGTCCAGGCTGAGGGAAGTTCTTCTCTTGTTGATGACCAGGCTGAGGTTGAACTCAGGCAACTCGCTATGTCGGCCCCGCGCATCGAACCAGGGACCGTTGTCCATGAAGGCCCGCAGGTATTCCCAGAAGCCTTGCTGCATCGACAGGCGCTTGCCGATGGGCAGACCCAGGGGAACGATGACCCGTTCCTGCGGGTGGTCATAGCGATGCATCAGGACTTCAAGCGCAGCATGGCGCATCCGGCCATAGTAGAGACCCACGGTGGCGAACTCGTAGGCCGCCGCCGTAATGCCATCCCAGGGGGTGTGGTACAGCTTGCCGTCCTGCTCGTAATACAGCTCACGGGTTCGGCGGTTGATAACCAGAGGAAGGGGGAGGGGGCGTAAAACTTCCCAGAGGAAAGGGCCGATAAAGGATATCAAACCTACCAGTAGACAGTAGGTGACCCACTCCCAGTCTCGATCCAAATAGGCAGCCCAAGCTGTTACCAGCCCGAAGATACTACCTAGACCTCCCAGTGCTCCGGTTGGAATGCCTTTGAACGAGCTATCCCCATGTTTGATGGCGATATAGCTTTCTGTATGTTCCTCCACATCCGGCAGGCTCATCAGGGACGCACCGGTTGGCTGGTCGGCATGTAGCAGGCAACTGTCGGATGCTCCGCGCAAGCGGGGTTTGAGTGGATGCGAGTAGAGTTCGGTCATGAATCAATCCAGGTCGATATCGATGGGCGGCAGGCTCAGGCCGTCGATGGGTTGGTACACCAGCGTCCCACGGATGCGCTTGAGCGCCCGGGTGTCGTCTTCCTCGTGGTAGACCCGGCGCAGGCGCAGACTGCCGTCCGGTTCTGGCGGCAGGGCGCGGGAACCCTGGTCCAGCTGGAAGGGGATGGGGTCGTTCTCGCCCCAGGCCAGGGGGCGGCAGCCGGCCGGCTCGCTGCCTAAGCCGAACAGGCCGCCCTGCTGCCATTCCTCCTGGCCGTCGAAGCTGAGCATGCCCTGGCGGTACTGGCGCTGGCCGGGCAGGCGGATAAACAGGTAGAGGCTGCTCAGGGCGCCGGTGTAGGGGTTTATTTCGTCGAGTCGTTCCAGGCTCATGCGCACCGGCACCACCACCTGGTAGAAAGCCTGCAGGGTGGCGAGGTAGCTGCCGGCCCAGTCGGCCGGGCGGATGCCGAAGCGGGTGCCCTTGATCCAGCGCTCCAGCGACGTGTCCTGGGTGAAGAGCAGCGATACCAGGCCGGCCAGCATGGTCACCGTCAGCCCCAGCAGGCTCAGGCGCAGGGGTAGCGAGAGCACGCGAACGCCGGTGGCCAGGGCTTCGGCCTCGCCGGCCAGCACCGCGGCGCGCGCTGCCCGATATGTCTGCATGGCCTGCCACGAGACACTGGCATAGGCTGCACTGGTCCCCGACAGGCCAGCATAGGTGGCGCTACTATCCAGGTCGCCGGCGCGGTAGGTGTCCAGGGCCTTCCAGCCAAAGAGGAAAGCGTCAAGGCCGGCAGTCAGTGCTTGAGAGAACATGGTGGTAGCGCCGAGCCCCAGGGCACTTTGTAACAAGTGCCGAGCTACCTGAGAGCTTGTACCAACCTGGGCTACATAACGTTCCCATTGAGTCTCAGCAATTTGCTGAACGATTGCTGCGAAAGCGGTTCCCGTAGCTATACCTGCACTAAACAAAGCAAGTCGATTTGGGATTGAATCCTTTTCATGCCAATCAGTTCCAGCTTTCCACATGTTCCAGGCCGCCACCAAGAGAATCAGCGACTTCAGCGGCGCCTCTTCGATTATCTCGCCAATGCTTCTGGGTAATTCCAGCGATACTCCTTGACCCCTGAGCAGCGCGGCCGTCTCGGCCGGAGGCAGCGGAGCAGCATGGCTGGGCCGGGGGCTGGGCAGGAGTTTCAGGTGTGGCACGGCGCGCCCTTCCTGGCGCGCCAGTTCCTCCATTTGGTTCTGCAGGTTGCGGCGACGGCCTTCGCCGTGCTCCTGGCCCATCTGCAGGCTGAGCCATTGCAGGGCCTGGCGCGGGGTCAGGGGGTCCGCTTCCAGGCGTTGCTGGCTGCGAGCGAGCATGGCTGCCATCAGGACGTAGGCGGTCTCGTCGGTCTGCTCGGCGAGGTTGCGCAGGTGGCCGCCCAGGACCGGCGCCAGCGCTGCCGGCAGGGGTTCGCTGGCTGCCGCCACGGCCAGGCGTTCGAGTTGTCCGGCGCTGTGGTTGAGGGCGGTGCTCAGGGCAAGGGCCCGGGCCATGTTGGCGCCGGCCTCCGCCAGGTCGCCGGTGAGCGTTTCCAGGGTTTCGGGAATGTGCAGCAGTTGCTTGAGTTCGGCGCCACCGATGCGTTGGGCAACGCCCAGCACCGCCCATAGCAGCCAGGGTTCGTCCTGGGCGCCGGGGCGCAGTGCTCGCTCGATTGCCTTGATGCCCGGCGCGGTGGCCGAGGGGCCGAGGATGGCGGCGGCGAAGCTGGCTTCGAGGCCGTCGCGGGCGGCGGGGTCGCCGATGTCGAAATGGCCGCAGGCGCTTGCCAGGCTGTGGCAGGTGTTCGCCTCAAGGGTGTCGAACCAGTGGCTCCAGCACTCGGCGATGCGCCGCCGGTCCTGTTCCAGGGCTTCGAACTCCCTTTCCTGCTCGTACAGGGTCGCTTGCAGGCGCGGGTAGTCGACCATGTCGGGCAGGCGAATGCCCTTGTCGCTGTCGCCGACCGCTCTTATCACGGAGGCCACGGCCCAGTCGTCATTGCGGTGCCGGGTGAGCTTGTCGAACGCCTGGTTGCGGGCGCGCAGCAGGCCGGCCAGGTCGATCAGCACCGCCCAGGGGTCGTCGACCACGGCGTAATGCTGTTGTTCGCATTCGCGGAGCCGCCGCAATTCCCGCTCGCTGAGCGCCCAGTAGGCCGGCTCGCGGGCACAGCTCCAGCGGAAGTTCTCGGGCGCGTTGTCGGCGATCTGCGGGTGGAATGCGAGCAGCGGGCCGCTGGCCGGCGCCAGTCCGGGGGTGATTTTGCGCATGCAGCGCTGGCGCAGGTCGGCCTGTTCCCTGGCGGCCTGGAAGCGGGCATCGCTCCAACGGATGGGCGACCAGGCCAGGCTAGCCGGGCTGCCGGCGACGAGCATCAGGTAGTGCAGGGCATCATGTTGCAAGGTGGCCGGGTTGCGCCGAGTCGCCTTGAGCAGCGCTCCCTCGACCTGATATTCGTTGAGCGTCTGCCGGGCCTCCTCCCACACGTACAGCCAGCCGTCCCGCAGCAGCCGCGGCACGTAGCCCAGCGTGCGGTCCTGCAACTGCGGGTGCTCCGGCCCCAGGTCCGGGATGGCCCCGGCCAGCGCCGGCAGGCCCAGTGCCTCGGCTTCCAGGCTGGATGGATGGCGGGGATCGAGGGGGCCGATGGCATAGCGCACGGGCAGTACGGCGGCCAGCAGCGGGCAGGCCGCGGGCTTGAGTTGCTCGGCGGCGCTTGGGGTGTGAGTCATGCCTGGCTTTCCTGTTCGTCGTGGGGTTCCTGGGCCAGGCTTGCCAGCAATGGCCAGCCCAGTACGATTCGCGCTTCCAGGGCCGTCGTAGCGGGGGCGCAGTCGAGTTCCGGCGCGGGATTGCTCCAGGCCCGGATCGGCCCGTCGGCGCCCGGCAGCCAGACCGCCGCCACGCCGTGCCAGAAGCCGTCCGGCCAGGCCTCGGCATTCGCCCAGGCGTTGCGCAGGGGGTTGGCGTCCGCGAGCCTCAGCCAGAACTCGCGGCCATCCGGGGCGCGGATGCGCAGGCGGCGTTGCAGGCTGACGCACAGCACCTTTAGTGGCACCGTTCTCTCCAGCCAGACCGCCCGCTCCAGACCCGGCGCCGCTTGCGCCCAGGCCTGCTGGAGCACGCCCCCTGCCGGGGCATCGAGGAGAAATGGCCCGGCGCTCTCGATCGGCGCATAGGGCGTGCCGCGCAACAGGGGAAGCGGGGCCTGGCCCGGATAGTGACGGCGCAGCCAGCCGCCGGGATCGTCGAAGGCTGCCCCGTCGAGCAGCAATGCGCCTTGCTCGTTCATCGGGCCTCCTGCTCCTGCCTGGCTGCTTCGCAGACTTCGCAGAGGCCGCCTTTGGCTTCCTTGAACAGCACGTGTTGCTTGACCAGGGCGCTGAGCGGCAGTCCCGGCTGGGACTGGTCCACCTGTTGCTGCGGCCCGGGCAGCAGGGGTGCAGCCGGTGTGCCGGTGCCGGGGCTGCCGCCACTGTTGGTCCTTACCGTGGCGCCGCTGAAGGTGACGCCACCGCCGTCCAGCCTGACGAAGCTGCCGCCGGCCTTGAGCGTCAGTTCCTGGCCCGCGTCGATCGTCACCTTCTCGCCGGCGTAGTAGTGGATTTCGTTGCCGGCCTCGATGAACTGGCCACTGCCGAGCTTCAGGTGCTGGTCGTTGCCCACCGTCAGGTGGTCGTCGGCGCGCACCTCGACCTTGCGGTCGCCATGGGTGGTGCGGTGTTCCTCGGCTTTGAACTCGCTGTAGGCGTTGGCTTCCACGGTGTCGTGGCGTTCGTGGCCGACGCGGATCTTCTGGTCGTGCTCGATGTTCTCGTCCCAGTCGCGCTGGGCATGCAGGTAGATCTGTTCCTGGCCCTTGCGGTCCTCGATGCGCAGTTCGTTGTAGCCACCGCCGCCGGGGCTAGAGAGGCTCTTGAACAGGCTGCGGGTCTTGTTCGCCGGCAGCTCGTAGGCCGGCAGGTGCTCGGCGTGGTACAGGCAGCCGCTGATCAGCGGCTGGTCCGGGTCGCCTTCGAGGAAGGTCACCAGCACTTCCATGCCGATGCGCGGGATGGCGATAGCGCCGTACTGCTTGCCGGCCCAGCTGGAGGCCACGCGCAGCCAGCAGCTGGTCTTGTCGTCGGCCTGGCCCTCGCGGTCCCAGTGGAACTGCACCTTGACCCTGCCGTAGCGGTCGCAGTGGATTTCCTCGCCCTTTGGCCCCGTCACCACGGCGGTCTGGCTGCCCAGCACGCGCGGCTTGGGATGCGCCAGCGGCGGGCGGTAGGGCACGTCCCAGGGCGTGGCGAGGAAGCGGTTGCGGTAGCCCTGCTGGAAGTCGTCCTTGCCGTCGCGGGCGTCGCTGGTGATCGACTCTTCCAGCACTTGCGGCTGCTTGCCTTCGTGCCGCACTTCGGTGAGCAGCCAGAGGTCGTTCCACTCGCCGCGCGGGTGCTCGCGCAGGGGCAGGAAATGGCCGCTGCGCAGGCTCGGCTGGTCGCTGCGGCCCTCGGCCTGGCGGTAGTCGGCGCAGTGCCTTTCCAGGCTGCGCTGGCTCAGCAGCTTGCCGCGCTCGCGGTCGGTGAAGCGACCGGGGTAATCGTAGTCCTCGAGGTCCGGGCGACTGTCGCTGCGCGCCGTGCTTTCCAGTTGCAGCCTGGGCTTCTCGAAGTCGTAGTCGCGGCGGCTGACGCGGGCGGTACGGGTATCCAGACGCTGGCCGAAGCGCTTGATCACCGGCAGGTCGGCGACCAGGCCGGAGTCCTGCTGGTAGGCCACCGGCGTCAGCTTGGGAAAGGCCGTCTGATCGTCGCCGAACACCAGCAGGTGCCCGTCGGGGCTGTGCTCGAAGTGGTAGTGGAGACCTTCCTCTTCGCACAGGCGCTGGACGAAGTGCAGGTCGCTCTCGTCGTACTGGGTGCAGTAGTCGCGCGGCGGGTAGACGGTGGGGCCGAGCTGGAAGCGCTGGGCGTCGGCGAGGATGCCGTGCTCCTCCAGCACCCGGGTGATGATCTGCGGCACCGTCAGCTGCTGGAAAATGCGCTGGTTATGCCGATGCGCGAGGTAGGCCAGGCGCGGCATCAGGCTCACCTGGTAGCGGGTCAGGCGCTTGCCGGATTCGCCCTGGGCCACCCGGTGCAACTGGCCATGGATGCCGTGGCCCTGCCCCAGGTCCAGGTAGGCGCCCTTGTGCAGCAGGCTTTCCAGGTCCAGGTCGGGACGTTCGCTGACCAGCTCGATGTCGAAGCGGTAGGGCTGGTTCAGGGCTTCGCGGCCATGGAATTCGAGCACCTGCAGGTCGCTGTCGAGGCCGTCGATATTCAGGCTGAAATGGGGCTGGTTGGCGGGGGAGAACATGGCTGGCTTCCTTTCCAAGGAAAGCCGCTATCACAGCAGGTCCGCACTAGGCAGGCCTGTAGGGGGTATCCGTCAACGGAGGATGAATCGGCTGAAGAAGGCAGGAGTGCCAGTGCCTGGGTGTGAAGAGCGCGGCGTCAGGGCCGCCGGGCGAGGCTGCCGCTCTCTTCCCAGCCGCCTCCCAGAGCCTTGAACAACCCCACCGCCGCCTGCAGGCGCGCCAGGCGCAGCTGCACCGCGGCGTCCTGCGCCTGGTAGAGGGTGCGCTGGGTGTCCAGCACCGTGAGCAGGGTTTCCGCGCCGGCCTGGTAGCGGCTGTCGGAGAGTTCGAAGGCGCGCTGCGCCTGTTCCAGTTCCTGCTGCTGCCAGTGCAGCTGGCGGTCGATGCCGTCGATGCCGTTGAGCGAGCGCTCGGTGTCGGCGAAGGCGCCGAGGATGGCCTTGCGGTAGTTCTCCAGCAGCTCGCGTTGCAGCGCCAGGCGGCGGTCGCGCTCGGCGCCCAGGCGGCCGTGGTTGAAAATGGGCGCGAGCAGGTTGGCGCCCAGGTCGTAGTAGGAGGTGCGCAGCAGGTCGGAGGCGTGGTTGGCGCCGGAGGACAGGTTGGCCGTCAGCGTCAGGCTGGGCAGCATGGCGGCGCGGGCCACCTGCACGTCGGCCTGGGCCGCCGCCAGTTGCGCTTCGGCGCGGGCGATGTCCGGGCGGCGGGTGAGCAGTTCGCTGGGCAGGCCGGCGCCGACCTGCGGCCACTGCACGCTGTCGAACGGCTGGCCGCCCAGTTTCAGGGCCGGCAGCGGTTCGCCGATCAGGGTGGCCAGGGTGACCTGGGCATCGCGCTCCTGCTGTTGCAGCAGCGGCAACTGGCGCTGCTGGGCGGCCACCAGGCCGCTCTGCTGGGCGACTTCCAGCTCGGTGGCGGAGCCGGCCTCGCGGCGGCTGCGCACCAGGCCCAGGACCTGCTCGGCGTTCTCCAGGTTGAGCCGGGCGATGCGCTGCTGTTCGCGCAGGGCGAGCACCTGCAGGTAGGCGTCGGCGACCCCGGCCACCAATGTCAGTTCCACGGTGGCGCGGTCGTACTCGCTGGCCTTGAGGCTCTGCAATGCGCTGCGGTAGGCGGCGCGGCGGCCGCCCCAGAAGTCCACTTCGTAGCTGGCGCTGAGGCCGGCGCTGAAGGTATCCACCGCTTTGTCGTCCTCGCTGGCGTCGATGCCGCTGTAGCCGGCGCCGTGCAGCAGCTTCTCGCGGGTAGCGCCCAGTTGCGCGTTGACTTCCGGCAGCAGCGGCGCGCCGGCGATCACCGCGCTGGCGCGGGCCTGGTCGACGCGGGCGATGGCCGCCGCCAGGTCCTGGCTGTTGTCCAGGGCACGCTGGACCAGGCCGTCCAGCTCGCCGGCGCCGAAGCGCGTCCACCAGCGCTGCAGTTCGCCGCGGCGGGTGTCGCCGGCGCCGTACTGCCAGGCGGGCGGGGCGGCGATGCCGCTGTCGAGGGGTTGCGGGGCGCCGGCGCAGGCGCCCAGCAGCAGGCAGGCGGGCAGTAGGCTCAGGGCTTTCATTCGGGTGTCCGTCATTGGCTGGCCAGGGCGGCCACCGGGTCGAGGCGGGCGGCCTTGCGCGCCGGCATGAAGCCGAACACCAGGCCGGTGGCCAGGGCGCAGGCGAAGGCGCCGAGGATGGCAGCCGGGGAGAAGGCCACCGCCACCTTGCCCAGCAGCAACGCACCGCCGATGCCCAGGGCGATGCCGACGCCGGCCAGGCCGCCGACCACCGAGAGCAGCGTGGCCTCGGTGAGGAACTGGCGCAGGATGTCGCTCTGCCGCGCGCCGGTGGCCATGCGGATGCCGATCTCGCGGGTGCGCTCGCGCACGGTCATGAGCATCACGTTCATCACCCCGATGCCGCCCACCAGCAGCGAGATGGCGGCGATAGAGCCGAGCATCAGCGACAGGGTGTTCTGGGTGTGCGCCTCGGCCTGGATCAGCGCGGCGTTGTTGGTCAGCTCGTAGTCGCGCTGGCCGCGGTGCAGGCGCTGCATCAGGCGGTCGATGGCCTTTTCCGTCTCGTGCACACGGCGCGCGTCGGCGGCGGCGATGATCACGTATTCCGGGTTGCGCGTGCCGAACAGGCGGATGCTGGCGGCGGAGTAGGGCACGGCGATGCGGTTGTCGGCGTCCTGGTCGCCGGAGCTGGAGCCCTTGGCCTGCAGCACGCCGACCACCTGGAAGGGCACGTTCTCGATGAGGATGTAGCGGCCGATAGGGCTGGCGCTGCCGAACAGCTTCTCGCGCACCTTGGCGCCGATCACCGCGACCGTGGCGGCGTTGGCCTCGTCGCGCTCGGTGAAGTAGCTGCCTTCGCTCACCGGCCAGTTGAGGATGGCCGGGAAGTCGGTGTTGTTGCCGCCGACGTAGGCGTGGTAGTCGAGGCTGCCGTGGCGCACCACCAGTTCGCCGCCGTTCACCGGCATGGCCATCTTCACCTGGGGCAGGGTGGCGATGGCCGCGACGTCGTCCAGGCTGACGATGCCCATGGGCGTGCGCGGGTTGGGCGAGTAGCCGCTGAGGTAGATGATGTTGGAGCCGAAGGCGCCCATCTGCGCCATCACCTGGCGCTTGCTGCCTTCGCCCACGGCGAGCATCACCACCACCGAAGCCACGCCGATGACGATGCCCAGCAGGGTGAGGGCGGTGCGGAAGCGGTTCAGCCACATTACCCGCCAGGCCGCGCGGATGGCTTCCAGCAGTTCGGCGCGCCAGGCCCCGGCGGGCTCGGCGCTGCCCTGCTGCAGGCGCTCGCGCAGCTCCTCGGCGCGCAGGCCGGGGGTGGCCGGTTGCGACGGCGCGCCATTGGCGCTGTCGCTGACGATCTCGCCGTCGAGCACCTCGATGACGCGCTTGGCGCGGGCGGCGACGTCGCGGTCGTGGGTGATCAGGATCACCACGTGGCCCAGGGCGGCCAGCTCGTCGAGCAGCGCCATGACCTCGGCGCCGCTGTGGCTGTCGAGGGCGCCGGTGGGTTCGTCGGCGAGGATGATGTGGCCGCCGTTCATCAGGGCGCGGGCGATGGAGACGCGCTGCTGCTGGCCGCCGGAAAGCTGCTGCGGGCGGTTGCCGGTGCGCTCGCCCAGGCCCAGGCGCTCGAGCAGTTGGCGGGCGCGGCCGTGGCGTTGCAGGGCCGGGGTGCCGGCATAGATGGCCGGCATCTCGACGTTTTCCTGGGCCGAGGCCGAGGGGATCAGGTGGTAGCCCTGGAACACGAAGCCGAAGGCCTCGCGGCGCAGCCAGGCCTGCTCGTCGCTGTCCAGCTCGGCGACGTCGCGCCCGGCGAACAGGTAGCGGCCGCTGCTGGGGCGGTCGAGGCAGCCGAGAATGTTCATCAGCGTCGACTTGCCGGAGCCGGAGGCGCCGACGATGGCGACGAACTCGCCGGGGTGGATGCTCAGGGAGATGCCGCGCAGCACCTCGACCTCGGGGCTGCCGTTGCCGCCGTAGCGCTTGCGTACGTCGCGCAGTTCGATCAGCGGGATGTCCTGGAGGGTTTCGCTCATTCAGCCCTCGCCATTGTCCGGGGCGGCCATCAGCAGGCGTTCGCCTTCCTGCAGGCCGGACAGCACCTGGACGTGCAGGCGGTCGCTGATGCCGGTCTCGACCTTGCGGCTCTCCGGCTTGCCGTTGCGCCCCACCACCCAGACGCGGCGGCCGCCCTGGCCATCTTCATGCAGCGCGGCCACGGGCGCGGTGAGGGTGCCCTGGGCGGTGGCGGCGACGAAGAACACCTGGGCGGTCATTTCCGCCATCAGTTGGTGGTCGCTGTTGTCCACGTCCACCAGCACCGTGTACAGCACCACCCGGCCGCTGCCGCTGGAGCCGCCGGCGGAGCTGCTGACGGTGCTTTCCTGGTTGTTCGGGTCCAGCGGCTTGGGCGGCACCGGGAGGATCTGCCGCACCGTGCCGCTCCAGCGCCGCCGCTCGCCGGCGAGGGTGGTGAAGTAGGCCGGCATGCCCGGCTTGACGCGGCCGATGTCGGCCTCCGAGACCTGGGCCCAGACGGTCATCGGCGAGAGCTTGGCGATGCGCAGGATCAGCGGCGTCTGCTGCTGGGCGTTGAGCGTCTGGCCTTCGCGGGCGTCCACCGCCACCACGGTGCCGGACATGGGGGCATAGATGCGCGTGTAGCCCAGCTCGGCCTCGTCGCTGCGCAGGGTGGCCTTGGCCTGGTGGATCTGCGCCTGGTACATGTCTATCCGCGCCTGGGTCGCCTGCACCTGCGCGTAGGCGGTCTGCACGTCTTCCTCGCGGGTGGCGCTGGCGGCGGCCAGGCGCTGCTGGCGCTGGTACTGCTGGCGCGCCAGCAGGTGCTGGGCGCGCTGCTCGGCCAGCTGCGCCTTGAGCACTTCGATGGAGTAGCGGCCGGCGTCGACCCGCGCCTGCTGGGTGGAGGGGTCTATCTCCACCAGCAGCTGGCCTTCCTTGACCTCGTCGCCGGGCTCCACGTGCAGTTTGAGTATCTGCCCCGATGCCTGGGCGCCGACGTCCACGTAGCGCCGTGGTTGCAAGGTACCGAGCGCGGTGACGCTGCTTTCGATGTCGCCACGGGCGACGGGGGCGGTGATCAGGTCATCGCCGCCGAAGGGGTGGGTCTGCCAGGCGGCGACGGCGAGCAGGGAGACGAGAAGGGCTGCGATCAGCAGTATGCGACCAGTACGACGGGGGCGTTTCATTCGGGGTTCCGGCCAGGGCTTGGAAGGCATGCCGCCGCGGGGGCGCGGCCAGGCATGCGCTTTCGGGAAGACGGATGATGCCCAAGGAAATTTAGCGCCGACAGGGCTCGCGGAGCTTTATTCGCGCGCTGTTACAACTGCGCGTAGCGGCTGCTGATGCGGATGCTGCCGTTGTCCAGGCGCTGCAGTTCGACCGGCAGTACACGGGGCAGGGCGTTGACCAGTTCCTGCAGGTTGCGCGTGCGGTAGGTGCCGCCGATGCGCAGGTTGGCCACCGTCTGGTCGGCCAGCACCAGCGGGGCGTCCAGGTAGCGGTTGATCAGCGGCAGGGCGGCGCCCAGCGACAGGTCGTCGAGCACCAGGCGGCCGTCGCGCCAGGCCAGGACCTGGACGGGGTCGGCGCTGGCCACCAGGGGCTGGAGCATGCCGGCGCGGTAGCTGGCCTGCATGCCGGGGGTCAGACTGCTGTCGTTGCCGTCCTTCTCGCTGCGCACCCGCACCGAGCCTTCGGTGACGGTCACGGTGACCTGGTCCTGGTACTTCCACACGTCGAAGCGCGTGCCGGTGACGGTGATGCTGCCCTTGGCGGCGCGCACCACGAAGGGGTGGCTGGCGTCGTGGCTGACGTGGAAGTAGGCCTCGCCCTGGTCCAGCACCACCCGGCGCACGTCGCGGAAATTGGCATAGGACAGGCGGGTATTGAGGTTCAGCTCGACCTCGCTGCCGTCGGGCAGCACCACTTTGCGCAGGGTGGCGTCGGCCTGGTAGCGGTGGTAGCTGTCCGGCACCCAGCCCTGCAGCCAGCCCAGGTAGCCGGCGGCCGGCAGTACCAGCAGGGCGAGGGCGGCGGCGCGCAGTTGCTTGCGCCAGGAACGCCGGCGGCGGCCCGCCTGAGCCGGTGGGCGTGGCAACGGTGGGCGGCGGCCGGTAGTGCGCGGGGTGGGGCGGACTTCCAGCAGGTGCGCGCTGAGCTTCCAGATCTTCTCCACTTCGGCGTACTTGGCCGCATGTCGCGAGTCGCTTTCCAGCCATTGCTGGAACTGCGCACGCTCGGCATCGCTGCAGTCCGGCTCGTGCAGGCGCATGCACCAGTGCGCGGCGGCCTGCGCCACGGGATCGCTCGAAGGGGAAGGGGGGGTAGTCATGAGGGGGCCGGTTGAACCTTGCCGCGCCTGGATCCGGCGCCGCCATGGCGGAGGGATGATGGGCGCAATTATAGGAGAGCTCGCATCCTACGGAAAGCCGCGGCCGGGCGCCAGCCACCCCGATCCAGCCTTGCCGGGGCGCCTACGGCGGGCGTCGGTAAAGTTTCCCGGGTGCGCTTCGTTCCCTGAATGCCGGCGTTCGGGGCGGAGCATTCATGCCACCGAAGGCCGCGACTTCCCGTCGTCCTGCGCCATCCGCGGCGCGCTCGTACAGAGATGAATCGATGCAAAAGCGCACCCTCGTGGCCGGCCTCGCCGGCGCCTTGCTCGGCCTGCTGCCCCAGGCCCAGGCCGACATCGCCCGCCCGGCCGCCCTGGCCGCCGACATCCGCTGGACCGCCTACGGCGTACCGCACATCCGCGCCACCGACGAAGGCGGCCTGGGCTTCGGCATCGGCTACGCCTACGCTCGCGACAACGCCTGCCTGCTGGCCGACGAGATCGTCACCGCTCGCGGCGAGCGTTCGCGCTATTTCGGCGCCGAGGGCGAGTCCTCGGCGCAGGTCGGCAACCTCGCCTCGGACGTCTTCTTCACCTGGCTCAACCGCCCGGAATCGGTGGAGGCCTTCCGCAAGGCCCAGTCCGCGGAGGTGACACAACTGCTGGAAGGCTACGCCGCGGGCTTCAACCGCTTCCTGCGCGAGGCCAGCGCCGACACCACCAGTTGCCTGGGCCAGCCCTGGCTGAAGCCGATCGACAGCGGCGACCTGGTGCGCCTGACCCGTCGCCTGCTGGTGGAGGGCGGTGTCGGCCAGTTCGCCCAGGCTGTGGTAGCCGCGGCGCCGCCGGGCGCTGCCAGTGCAGCCCTGACCGGCGCGGAGGGCTTCCGCCTGGCCGAGCAGCGCCGCGAGCGCTTCCGCCTGGAACGCGGCAGCAACGCCATCGCCGTCGGCGCGGAGCGCTCGGCCAGCGGCCGCGCCCTGTTGCTGGCCAACCCGCACTTCCCCTGGCAGGGCGCCATGCGCTTCTACCAGCTGCACCTGAGCATCCCCGGCAAGCTGGACGTCATGGGCGCGGCGCTGCCCGGGCTGCCGATGGTGAACATCGGCTTCAACCGGCACCTGGCCTGGACGCACACGGTGGACACCTCCAGCCACTTCACCCTCTACCGCCTGGAACTGGACCCACAGAACCCGCTGCACTACCGCCTGGACGGACGCTGGCAGCCGCTGGAGAAGCGCGTGGTGGAGGTCCAGGTACGCGGCGCCGACGGCCAGTTGCAGACGGTCGAGCACAACGTCTACGAGTCGGTCTACGGCCCGGTGCTGGTCTGGCCCGGCAAGCTCGACTGGAGCGCCGGCGAAGCCTACGCCCTGCGCGACGCCAACCTGGGCAACACCCGGGTGCTGCAGCAGTGGTACTCGATCAACCAGGCACGCGACGTGGCGGACCTGCGCCACCGCGTGGAATCCCTGCAGGGCATTCCCTGGGTGAATACCCTGGCCGCCGACGAGCACGGCGACGTGCTCTACCTGAACCAGTCCGTGGTGCCCAACCTGACCCCGGGGCAGCTGCAGGCCTGCGCCATTCCCGCGCTGGTCGCCGAGGGCCTGCCGGCGCTGCAGGGCAACCTCGGGCGTTGCGGCTGGAGCCGCGACCCCGGCGCGGCGCAGCCCGGCATCCAGCCGGCCACGCAACTGCCGGCGCTGGTGCGCCGCGACTTCGTGCAGAACTCCAACGACAGCGCCTGGATGACCAACCCGGCGGCGCCGCTGGAAGGCTTCTCGCCGCTGGCCAGCCGTCAGGACCAGCCCCTGGGCCTGCGCGCCCGCTTCGCGCTGCAGGCCCTGCAGGGCAAGGGCGCTATCGACGAACCGCTGCTGCAGCGGCTGGTCACCGGCAACCACGTCTACGCCGCCGACCTGGTGCTGCCCGACCTGCTGCAACTGTGCCGCCAGGCGCAGGAAGCAGCGCTGTCGTCCGCTTGTGGCAGCCTCGCCAAGTGGGACCGCAGCGCCAACCTCGACGCCGGCCCGGGCTTCGTCTACTTCCAGCGCTTCATGACCCACTTCGACGCGCTGGAGGGCGCCTGGAAGGTGCCGTTCGACCCCGCGCGGCCGCTGCAGACGCCCAGCGGCATCGCCCTGGACAAGCCCGAAGTGGCGAAACAGGTGCGCGAAGCGCTGCTGGCCGCGACGAAAGAGGTGCATGAGCTGGGGCTCGACCAGCGCCAACGCTGGGGCGAAGTGCAGGTCAGCAGCACGGCCAAGCCGCCGATTC
Source organism: Pseudomonas sp. AAC (assembly GCF_000725445.1). Lineage (NCBI taxonomy): Bacteria > Pseudomonadati > Pseudomonadota > Gammaproteobacteria > Pseudomonadales > Pseudomonadaceae > Pseudomonas > Pseudomonas sp. AAC. The sequence continues at coordinate 317,210 of NZ_KL647100.1, forward strand.
CGATCCCCGGCGGCGACGGCCACCTGGGCATCTACAATGCCATGCAGAGCGTGCCCCAGGGCGACCACCTGGAGGTGGTGAGCGGCAGCAGCTACATCCAACTGGTCAGCTTCACCGCCGAGGGCCCGCAGGCCAAGGGGCTGCTGGCCTTCTCCCAGGCCAGCGAACCGCGTTCGCCGCACCATGCCGACCAGACCCGGCTGTTCTCGCGCCAGGCCTGGTCGCCGCTGCCCTTCACCGAGGCGCAGATCGACGCGGACCCGACACTCCGGGTGGTGCGCCTGGCGCAATGAAAGGAGGCGTACTCCCATGATTTCCAATGAGCTTCAGGCACCTGCGCAACGGATTCGAGCATGCAAGAGGAGGGCGGCGCACCCGCAGCACTGGCTGCGCCCGGCCCAGGGGGACAAGGAGAAGCCAATGACCCAATCCAGAGCCAGCGAGCCCGCCCGGCGGATTCTGGCCCATGCCGGCCTGCGCACCAGTCTGCCGCGGCTGGTGGTGTTGAGCGCCTTCCACGAGCAGGACGCCTATACGGTGGAAGAGCTCTACCAGCGCCTGCGCGAGCCGACCAACTCCATCACCCAGGCCTGCGTGCAGAGCACCCTGCGCAGCCTGGGGCGCAGCGGCGTGCTGGTGCGCGATGCGCAGCGCCGCTACCGCCTGGCGCCCTCGTTCTCGATGGCGCTGGACGAAGAGGGCGAGCGTCGCCGCCTGCAGTGATGCGTCTGCGCCGCTGGAATTCCTACATAAAATGCCAATGAGACGCATTCTAAATTTCCGCAAAGCGGTCTCGTCTTTCTGAAACAAGGCGCCGATGCGGCGTCTCCATGGGCCGGCGAACCGCCGTCGCGCCTCCTGGCAAACGGGCTAAGGATATTGGCAGCATGAACCAGATGATCACCCCCACCTACGACGTTCTCGGCATCGGTTTCGGGCCTTCCAACCTGGCGCTGGCGATCGCGCTGCAGGAGCAGGCGCAACGCGAGGGCCTCGACTACCACGCGCTGTTCCTCGACAAGCAGGGCGACTACCGCTGGCACGGCAACACCCTGGTGGCGCAAAGCGAACTGCAGATCTCCTTCCTCAAGGACCTGGTGAGCCTGCGCAACCCCACCAGCCCCTACAGCTTCGTCAACTACTTGCACAGCCAGGGGCGCCTGGCGGACTTCATCAACCTCGGCACCTTCTACCCGTGCCGCATGGAGTTCAACGACTACCTGCGCTGGGTCGCCCGGCACTTCGCCGAGCAGGCCCGCTACGGCGAGGAGGTGCAGCGCGTGGAGCCGGTCGCCGGCGCCCACGGCATCGACCTGCTCAAGGTGGTCTCGCGTGATGCAGAAGGCCACGAGAACTTCCGCCTGGCGCGCTCCATCGTCCTTAGCACCGGCGGCACGCCGCGCATCCCGCAGGCCTTCGCCAGCCTGCGCGGCGATGCGCGGGTGTTCCACCATGCGCGCTACCTGGAGCGCATGGCCGAACAGCCCTGCGTGCGCCACGAGCCGATGCGCATCGCCGTGGTCGGCGGCGGGCAGAGCGCCGCCGAGGCCTTCATCGACCTCAACGACAGCTATCCCTCGGTGCAGGTCGACATGATCCTGCGCGCCGCCGTGCTCAAGCCGGCCGACGACAGCCCCTTCGTCAACGAAATCTTCGCGCCCAACTACACCGACCTGGTGTTCCAGGAGCCGGAAAGCGAGCGCGAGAAGCTGATCGCCGAGTACCACAACACCAACTATTCGGTGGTGGACCTCGACCTGATCGAGCGCATCTACGCCATCTTCTACCGCCAGAAGGTTTCCGGGCAGGCCCGCCACGGCTTCCTCTGCCGCCGCCACGTCGAAGGCGTGCGCGCCGACGCCGCCGGCGTGCACCTGAGCCTGCGCGACAGCGCCACCGGCGAGGTGGAACAGAAGCAGTACGACGCGGTGATCCTGGCCACCGGCTACGAGCGCAATTCGCACCGCGAACTGCTGGCGCCGCTGCAGGCGCACCTGGGCGACTTCCGCGTCGACCGCGACTACCGCCTGCAGACCGACGCGCAACTGCGCACGCCCATCTACCTGCAGGGCTTCAGCCAGGCCAGCCACGGCCTCAGCGACACCCTGCTGTCGGTCCTGCCGGCCCGTGCCGAGGAGATTTCCGCGTCGCTGTTCCGGCACCTGCAGGTGCAGCCGGCAGCTCGCACAGTCGCCGCCGAGACCGCCTGAGCCCATGGGCCCGTTGCCGCCCCCGTCGGGGCGGCGCCTGCAAGCGAGAGTATCCGCATGTCCAGTCCGCTTCCCGAATCCATCCTGCCACTGCCCGACGGCCGCCAATTGAGTGCCGAGACGCATGGGCGACGCCTGACGCTGTCCCTCGATGGCGCGGCGCTGCTCGCCCTGGAAAGCGATGGCCATACCTGGCAGCTGTTGTCCGAGGTGTCATCCTTCGCGCTCTGGGCCTTCGCCTACTGGTGCTTCGCCCATGACGAACAGCGCCAGGTAATCCTCCTGCAAGGCGCCGGCTGCCCGGCGCCGGCCTACGCCGAAGGGCTGCTCAGCCGCAATGGCGACGGCTTGGCGCAAGTGGAGCGCAGCGCCTTCTGGCAACTGCCGCAGCCTTGGCTGCGCCAGCCCCGCGAGGTGGCGTTCCCCCAGGTGTTCCGCATCGACGCCGGCAAGCGCCACCCGCTGCGCCCGCTCAAGCCCGAAGGCGAGGTCTACCGGCGCTTCGATGCCCGCCTGGGAAGCTGGATATCCTTGCGCACCCTGGATATCGACGCCGACCTGGACCGCTTCAACCGCTGGCAGAACCACCCGCGCGTGCTGGAATTCTGGCAGGAGGGCGGAAGCCCGGTGCAGCACCGGGCCTACCTGGAAAAGCTCGCGCTCGACCCTCACGCGCTGACGCTGATCGGCTGCTTCGACGACCAGCCCTTCGCCTATTTCGAAGCCTACTGGGCCAAGGAAGACCGCATCGCGCCGTTCTACGCAGCGGACGACTACGACCGCGGCATCCACATGCTGGTGGGCGAAGACAACCAGCGCGGCCCGCACAAGGTACAGAGCTGGCTGGATGCCCTGGTCCACTACCTGCTGCTGGACGAACCGCGCACCCAGCGCATCGTTGCCGAGCCCCGCGCGGACAACGCGCGCATGATCGGCCACATGCAGCGCCTGGGCTTCTGGCGGGAAAAGGAATTCGACTTCCCGCACAAGCGCGCGGCGCTGATGGTGCAGAGCCGGGAGAACTTCTTCGAGCGCTGCGCGCTGCGCTGACCGGCGCCGCCCAAGGGCGCTCCAGGCGGGGGCCTGCTTTTCTACGGGGCTACGGGTTTGCGACGGTGTTGAGGCAGAGGTTAAAGCGCACCCTCACCCCAGCCCTCTCCCGCAAGCGGGAGAGGGGACCATTCGTGCCACCGGGGTGTCCGGCGGGGGCGTTGAATCCAATCGCGGACAAAGTCCGCTCCTACGCCCTCCGGCAAACATCAGACCCGTAGGATGGCGTTGAGCGAAGCGATACCCATCACCACGACCGCATGGGTTTCGCCAAGGCTCAACCCATCCGTTGAGGCGCGCCTTGGCGCAGCCGGCAAGACAGTTGCTCCTACGCCCGTGCTTCCTGGAACCGTAGGAGCGGACTCTGTCCGCGATTCGGCGGATAACGCCGTAGGCGTTATGCGCCCTACGGATTTCCAGAGAAACATCCGAGCACTCGGAGCGGCGCGCTACACCAAGCCCCCAACCCCACCCCACATGAAAATGCCGTTCCCCTCATAAAGAGAAACGGCATTCTTCCTTGACTGAACAGCGCCCAGGGCTTTGTCGTTCGCCGCTCAGAACTTGTAGTTCAAGGTGGCCAGGACGTTGCGGGGGGTACCCCAGACGCCCTGGCCGTACCAGTTCACCGCGGTCTGATACTTCTCGTCGAACAGGTTGTTGACGTTCAGCTGCGCCGAGATCTGCGGGGTGATGTCGTAGCGGGCCATCAGGTTGGCGACCAGGTAGTCGGACTGTTCCTGGCGCTGGCCTTGGGGCCCTACGCCGTCGTAGTAGATGCGGCTCTGCCAGTTGGCGCCGCCGCCCACCGTCAGTTGCTTCCATTGCCCCGGCAGGCGGTAGGTGGTGAACAGGCGTGCCATGGTGCGCGGCAGCTGGGTGTTCACGTCGTTGTCGTCGGAGTCCTTGGCGCTGTAGTGGGTGGCGAAGAAGAAGGCGTTCCAGTTCTCGGTGAGCGCGCCGGACAGTTCGAACTCCACGCCCTTGGAGGTGGCGCCGTCGGTGGCGTAGTAGGCCGGGCTGTCGGGGTTGCCGGGCACGGAGTAGCCGACGTCCTGCTGGCCGAGGTTGTCCTGGACGATACGGAAGGCGGCCAGGGATGCGTTCAGCCTGCCGTCGAGGAACTCGCCCTTGATGCCGGCCTCGTAGGCGTCGCCGGTGACCGGGTCGAGCCAGGCGCCGTTGCGGTCGCGGTAGTCCTGGAAGTTGAAGATGCTGGTGTAGCTGGCGTACAGCGAGTAATTCTGGTTCAGGTCGTAGACCAGGCCGGCGTAGGGGATGAACTTGTGGTCGCTGTAGTCGTACTCGCCCGAGGAGGCCCAACCGGCGCCTTCGCGGTCGTACTGGGTGAAGCGGCCGCCGAGGATCAGCTTCAGCGGGTCGGCCAGGGACAGGCGCAGGGCGGCGTAGCCGGCCTTCTGCTTGGTGTGGTTGCGCTCGGAGAGTTCGCGGTTCTCGTAGTCCCACTCCGGTTCCGCCACGTGGCCGAAGTCGTACACGCTGACCGGGGATTGCCAGGGCGTCTTGTTGCCGATCCAGTCGAACGAGTACTTGTGGTCGAAGTAGGTGGCGCCGACCACGGCCTCGTGGGTGCGCCCGAACAGTTCGAACGGGCCGGACAGGCGCAGGTCGGTGCTCTGCTGCTTGCGCTCGCCGGGGAAGCGCGACTGCGAGGGTTCGGCGTCGATCAGGCCGGTCTCGGGGTCGGGAAAGCCCCAGTTGAAGATACGCGCGTTGTCCACTTCGTTGCGGTTGTGCATGACGCGGAACTGCGCCTGCCAGTCGTTATCGAAGCGGTGCTCGAGGTTGGCGAAGAAGTTCTTGACCTCGACTTCCTCGGTGTTCCACTTCGGCGCGATGCTGAACGAGCGGCTGTAGTGAGTCTTCGAGCCGTCGCTGTTCCACAGCGGCACGCCGCCGTAGGTCAGGCCGTCGGCGTCGGACTTCTGGTAGCTGGCGCCCAGGCTCAGGGTGGTGGCGTCGGTCAGGTCCACGTCGACCACGCCGTAGATCACGTGGCCCTCGCGGGAATAGCGGTCGAAGAAGTTCTTCTTGTCCTGGTAGGCGCCCACCAGGCGGCCGCGCACGTTGCCGGTGGGCGTCAGCGGGCCGGACAGGTCCAGGGTGCTGCGGTAGTTGTCCCAGGAGCCGGCGCTGACCTGCGCCTCGCCGCGGAACTCCTTGCTGTCGGCGCGCTTGCGCACCAGGTTGACCGAAGCCGAGGGCTCGCCGGCGCCGGTGAGCAGGCCGGTGGCGCCGCGGACGATCTCGATACGGTCGTAGATGATGGCGTCCAGCTCGGACTCGCCCGCGGCGTAGTTGCTCTTGTAGTAGCTGGAGATGCCGTCGTACTGCAGGTCGTTGATGAAGAAGCCGCGCGAGGCGAAGACGGTGCGCTCGCTATCCAGTTGCGGCGCGGAGATGCCCGGCGCGTTGGCCAGCACGTCGCCGAGGGTGGTCATGTTCTGGTCGTCCATCCGCTGGCGGGTGATGACGCTCACCGACTGCGGCGTCTCGCGCGTCGACAGCGGCAGCCCGGTGGCGGCGGCGGTGGCGCCGGTGGTGTAGGAGCCGGTGCCTTCGGTGGTGGTGCCCAGGGGGCTGGAGATGACCTGGGTAACGCCCAGGTTCACCGGCTCTTCCGAGACCGGCTTCATGGTGTAGCGGCCGTCGCTGTCCTGCACGGCCTGCAGGCCGGAGCCATCGAGGAGCCGTTGCAGGGCTTGCTGCACGTTGTAGCGGCCGTCCAGGCCGTGGCTCACGCGGCCGTCGGTCAGCGCCGGGTCGAAGGAGATCAGGACCTTGGCTTCGGTGGCGAAGCGCGTCAGCACTGCGCCCAGGTCGCCTTTGCCGATGTGGTATTCGCGCACGTCGGCGCCATCGGGCTCGGCCTGGGCGGGGACGCCCAGGCCCAGTACGGCGGAAAACAGCAGAGCCTGGGCCAGCGCCAGGGGGAGGGGACGTGGGGCGAAGGGTGCTCTCATGGTGGTATCGTGCTCTTCCAGGTTGGCAGTGGGGCGTTTGCCCTCTGCTTGATGAGTCGAAGGAGCACGGGGAAACCTATCAGCGGCCCGCAGAAATTTTCAGCGAGGCACGACCTTGACCCAATAGCGGGTGCGCTGGACGACCCGCACCGGCAGGCTGGAGGCCACCGCCCGCAGGGCCTTGTCGGTGTCGTCCAGGGAGAAGGTGCCGCTGATCCTGAGCCCCGCGATGGCGGGGTCGCAGTGCAGCCAGCCGCTGCGATAGCGAGCCAGCTCGGTCAGGAACTCATCCAGCCGCTGCCGGTTGGCGACCAGCAGCCCGCTGCTCCAGGCATCCTGGCCCGGAGAAACGGGGAAAGGCCTGCCGGCAGCATCGGCACTGAGCGAGCACTGCTGGCCGGCCTCGAGCAACAGCGGCTGGCCGTGGGCCGGCGTGAGGCGGACACGGTGCTCGAAGACCGCGACCTGGGCGCTGTCGTCCTGCAGGCGCACGGCGAAGCGGGTGCCCAGCGCCTGCACTGTTCCTTGCGGCACCTGGACCAGGAAGGGGCGGTTCAGGCTGTCGGGGGCCGTGGTCACCAGCAGCTCGCCGCGACGCAGGATCAACTGGCGCTGGTGGGCGTCATAGGCGACATCCACCGCGCTGTCGCTGTTGAGCTGCACGCGGGTGCCGTCCGGCAGGGTGGCGCTGAACCGTTCGCCCAGCGGGCTGCGCAGGTCCGCATCCCAGCCCGCCGTCCTGCTGTAGCGCAGGCCGCCATAGCCCAGCGCCGTGCCGCCCGCGACGAGCACGAAGCCCTTGAGCAGCGTGCGCCGGTTCAGGCGTCCGTTCCGCTCGGCCTGGAGCAGGGCCCGGGGCGCGAGCGAAGCGGGCAGGCGGCCGAACTGGCCGAGCGTCAGCTCCACCTGGCGCCAGGCCCAGGCGTTCTCGCCGCGCTCTTCCAGCCAGCGCTGCCAGGCGTTGCGGTCGTGCTCGGTGGCGCGTTCGCTCTGCAGCAGGCTGTGCCAGGTGGCGGCCTGCTCCAGTGCTTCGCGCTGCTGCCGGTCGAGGCGGTCCAGGAGGCTCAGGGCAGGGCTCCCAGGCGGAAGAGCATGCAGTGATGGGTGGCCTTGGCGATGTAGCGGGTGATGGTGACCTCGCTGAGGTCCTCGGCTTCGGCGATCTTCCGGTAGGTCATGCCCTCGAGTTGGGAGAGCAGGAAAGCGCGCCGCACTTTCGGGCCCAGCCCGGCCAGCATACGGTCCAGCTCGCAGAGCGTTTCGAGCAGGATGGCCCGGTCCTCTTCGCTGATTTCCAGCGCCTCGGGCTGGCCGGCCAGCTCCGCGAGCCAGGCGCGCTCCAGGCGGTCGCGCCGATAGTGGTCGATCATCAGCCTACGCGCGATGGTGGCCAGGTAGCCCCGGGGCTCGCGTACTGCCTGCAGGCGATCCGGGGCGTCCTGCGCGGTCAGGATGCGGATGAACACATCCTGCACCAAGTCCCGGGCAAGCTCGGTGCAGTTGACCCGCGGCCGCAACCAGCCGAGCAGCCAGCGGTGATTGTCTTGATAGAGGTGACTCACCAATTCCCTGGTACGCGATGCCGACATGGATAGCCCGGGTTGTGAAATTGAGACTTATTACCATCTTATGATTTTCGCCAGGCGTCCGGCAAGGCTGGCACGGAAGAGGGGATGCCTGCCTGGCAGGCTTGTTTTGCGGGCGTCAGCCAGGCTGTAAATGTGTTTTGCGCCTGCTGCTCAAGCCTGCCTCGCGCGGTCTCCAGCCCGGTGGATGCGCGTGCCTACCTGCGCACGATGGCCCGCGGGATGTGCATCGACCTGTGGCGCTGGCGTGAGGTGGAACAGGCCTGGCTGGACACGCTGGCGGCCTAGCCGGAGCCTTTCGAGCCGTCGCTTGAGTTCCGCAGAGATCGAGCTTCAGATTGGCGGACTGGGAATACGAAGTCGGTTCGTAACCGGGAGCGAGGCCAGGTGCGGACATGAATGCCGATCGAGCGGAGCTGCCAAGGCAGATCGACGGATCGACTCAGGAAAGATGCCGAGACGGGCAAGCGAGCGGTTTTCCCTGGTGAATTCTGCAGGGGCCATCTGCAGCTGCGCTTATCCATGACTTCGCATAATGTCGTGACGTTACGTTAAGTCGGCTCCGGACAATGCTGATAAGCTCCGGGGCCGATTTAGCGTAATGTCCATTATGCGATGCCCGTCCTAGACATCCCCGAATATCTGTTACGTGACGCAAAACTCTGGTTTCCCGGGCGCGATGCCCTGGACTCGGTTTGCTGCATGCTCGAGGATTACCCGCGCCTGGCGGGTGAGATTCGACAACTGAGGCGCCGGGTTGCCCAGTTGGATCGTGAAGGGGCTTTGCTGGATGACCGCTTGGCCGCCCTGCAGGCGGCCTGTCGTGCGATCTTGGACCTTTAGGGCTGCTTGCCCTTGGATTCGCGTTTCTTGCGCTCCTGAGTGGCTTCCCAGGTCTCGCCGGTGCGCAGCCAGTGGCGTATGAAGCCGTAGCCGACGATGGCCATGAATGAGCCGGCCAGGATGATGACGGCTAGGATGGTGGCGACTAGTCCTATCGTGATCTGAGTTTTCATGGCTTATTTCCCGTTACGTTGCGTTATTCTTCGACGATGCGGTATTGGCGGCCTTTCGTAGCGCCTAGGATCTTGTTGTCGATCACCCGGTCTAGTTGACGGCTAGCCTCTTCGCGGTCCATTCCGCATGCCAGGTTTGACCATTTTCCGGATCCGCTGCGGCCCTGCAGTGTCCAGGCCTTTCCTGGCTTTTCTGATTTTTCGTTACGTGACGTCATCTCGGATTTCAGCCTTTTGACTTCGCCTTCCAGGTGTTTGATTCTGTCGTTGGCTCGACCGAGTTTCGATGCTAGTTCGTCGCATCTGTTGAGTGCGCTGATCAGGGCAGCATCGTCTTTTTCGTTACGTTGCGCTTTTGCTCGTTCGCGGTAAGCGCGCTGCCGCTCGGCGTTGGTCATTGCCTTGCCGGTGCTCGGCCGGCCGCGACGGCGCCTGGCTTCGCCGAGGTCCAGTTCCAGGGTGTCGTTGTCGCCTGGCTGTTTCATGGTGCTGCGCTCCGTGCTGGTTGGCATGGAGTAATTATAGTTACGTAACGGTAATTAGGCTAGCGTAACGTAACGATAAATCGACCGTTCGTCGGTAATATTCGTTACGTAACGATAACTGAGTTCGCCTCGCTCGGCTGCTGGCTCGCGAGGCGCCGGGCTCGCCTCGGCACAAGCCCACCCCGCGCCATGATTACCCCTGCGGCGCGTATCGCGGCCCATCACAGAGCACGATGCTGACGCGCACCTGGTGCTCACAGATCTCCGCGGAATGTTCAGGCCCTCTTGCCCAGCGAGCAGCGCTGCCATGCGCCCTACGCGCGGGCTTTTCGGGCCCGCTTCGCAAAGAGCGTCGACAAGCGCAGCGCAGCCCGTAGGGTGACGGCTTCATCGTCATCCAGCTCCTTTGCGGAGCGAAGCGAAGCGGGCCCGCTTTTGGTCTCCGGCTGCGCTAGGCCGGGTGGGGGTGCTGTAACACCCCCAATTCACCCCGGACTTCCGGGGTGCTCTGTTACTTCACCAACCTTGCTTTGGGGTGGGTTACGGACTCTGGCGTTGGGGTTAGCACGTAGCACCCGGTCTCTATTTTCCGACCTAACCTGTTGTTTTCCAAGGTTATTGCTACCTGGGCGGTTCTGCAGCGTTCCTCGCTTTCGAACGGTACTACTACTGGTTCGTTGAAGCCCGCGATCATTGCGATCATGACCCATGCCTGCATCCTGCTCTCCTTAGGTCGAGCTGATGTTTCACTCTGACTGAATTACAAGCTTCCCGGAGGCACTTACCTCCAGGCTGCTGATTGCCTGTTCAAGGAATGAGTGGACGATTTCGGAGTCTTTCAGCGGCTGCAGTCCTCGCTTTACTAGCTCCTTGTTCACTTCAACGGCCTTTTTCCGCAAGGCCTCCTGCTCGGCTTGCGACAGTCGGATATTCGTCGGCATGTGGTCTCTCATCGGTTGACACCTCCACAGATATTCATGTGTGCACGTTATAAGTGTTGACGTGTGTGCATGTGCACGTCTACATTTCGCGCAAATGTAACGTGTGTGCATGCATCTCATGGACGCTTCGACCAATCAGCACTCTCGGATGTTCTACGACTACCTCTCGGTCGAGCAGGTCTTTCCGTTTGAACTGCCGCAGGTGTCGGACACCCGCATTTGTTACTACGACAAGCGCACCGGCGAGCGCCTGAAGGTCACTGAGCCTGGCTGGAAGCATGAGGGCAGCTACTCCACGTCGATCTCTATCCGTGCTGACGGCAACAAGCTGGTGGTGAAGGGCAACCCGAGTGCGGTCAACCGGCTGGATAACCTCGACGGGTTCCGCACCCTGGACGAGTGCATGGCGGTCTTCAACGAGATCGTCACGTCGTACACCGATGAGTATGGCTTCCGCCGGCTACCGCGCTTCACCAAGTGCACCGAGTGGGGCCTGCGCCAGGGCGAGGACGGTACGAAGTCCAGCATGGTCGGCAATGGCGCCCGCATCCGCCGTATCGATCTGACCACGAATCGGACAGTAGGTAAGGGCAACGACCTGGCCTATATCCGGGCGCTTTCAACCCAGTTGTGGAAGCGCAAGGTGGGGCACCTCTATGAGGACGGGCGAACCGTCGACTGGAAGGCTCGCGACCACTACGAGAAGGCGTACCAGAAGGCGTACGCCATTCGTAAGTTCTTGTTCCCAAAGTGCAAACGGAATTTCGGCGAGGACTCACCCGAATTTCGCTACCTGCAGTCGCTGGCCAATTACTGCGATGAGCATGGCGTGGTGCGGATGGAGCAGGAACTGAAAGCGGAATACCTGCAACGGGAGCGCCTGGAGTGGTGGGGGCTCTTCGATGAGTCCCGTTTCCGCGACATCCACGCGGAATTTTTGGCGATAGATCAGAAGCTTGAGGTGATGGGTATGGACTACAGCACGATTGCGCAGACGCTGAAAGAGAAGGGCATTGTTGCCTCCACCCAGGCCGCCAACGCGACCGCCAACATCGCCATGCAGTGGATGCACTGCCCGGGTATCCAGTTCGATTTCAAGAAGACTCAGATGGAAGTCTATGCGGCGCGCCTAAACAAGATTGGCATCAACATCCGCATGCCCTACGACGTCACTCGGCATACCGCTGTGCTGGTCCGTCGTGCGACCGAAATCGTCACCAACGACAACCTGGTGCTGCCGGCCTTCTACCGGCATGCCCAGGCACCGCGCACCCAGTTGCGCCTGGTGGCTTGATATGGGCCCGTCTCGTCGCCTGGCCTTCGTCGCCTGGAAAGCTCGCTGCCGGCCGTTGCTGCTCAAGGCTTTCTTCGTCCGCTTCCCTGGTCGTCGTGATCCTGCGGACTGGTTCGATTTCTGCGAGGCCGAGTATCGCCGCTACCTGTCTGGCGAGATTTCTGCGCGCAAGTATCGGGGTGTTTCCTGATGCGCCTTCGCCCGCGTTACTTCTTCGTCTTGCTATGGCACTGGTCGCTCCCCTTCGTCCTGGGCTCGATGTTCGGTCTCTCGGTCTGCGCCTGGCAGCTTCGCCAGATGGGGCCGCAGATTGAGGCCTCTTTCCGCGCCACTGCTGAGCAGGTGTGCCATGCGGACCGTTAGCTTCCAGGGCACTCAGCTGTCGCCGTCTGAGCGTGCCCGCGCGGCCCTGCAGGCTTCGTTGCGCAGCTCCATCGTGGCCAACCCTGCCTTGCTCGATATGCCCGTTCTGCAGCCTGCGCCGTATGAGTCTCGCGAGGATCGAGAACGCCGGCGTTACTGGGAAATCGTGGCCGAGTTCAAGCGCTATGCCCGTATCGAAATTTGGTCTGACGGCACGCCCTGGGTGGGTGATGCCTTCGGCTTCTAACGCCCATCCGGGCACACGTTGAGAGAGGAAAGACGATGGATATTCAGGTTGAGATTGAGAGCGCCGAGGTGGTGGTCAAGTCGGGCAATTCGGCCAAGACCGGCAAGCCCTACCAGATCCGCGAGCAGAAGGCCTACGTCACCCTGCCGGGGCAGAAGTACCCGCAGCACATCAAGGTCACCCTGGACGACAACGCGGCTCCGTACGCGCCTGGTCTCTACACCGTCGGCCCGGACAGCTTCTACGTGGGGCGCTTCGAGGACCTGCAGATGCGCCTGCGCCTGGTGCCGCTGCAGAAAGCGCCTGTGCGCGCCGCCAGCTGATCGGGGAGGGCGCCTGGATGCTGATTGCTGAGCTTCTCGCCTGGTACGTCGCTGCCGGTGTCGTTGTTCACGGCCTTGGCCGCTGGGTTCGCTCGTGACTACGTACACGGTCGCCTGCGATGGCGAGATTCAGGTGCTCAGTACCGGCGCGCCCAGCTGCTCCACCCCCTGGGTGCTTGTTGAGTCGCACCAAGATTTCGACCCCTCCACGCTCGACCCTGTGGCACTCGCCCAGGCGTTCGGGGTCGGCTTCGTCTTCGTCGGCGTACCGCTAGCCGTCGTGTTCGGAGCCCGAGCAATCCTCAAGATGATTCGGAGTTAAGTCTATGAAACTGAACAAAAATGGTGTCGTCGCCCTGGGTTCGCTCATGGCTGCTGCTGGTTCCGGCCTGGCTGCTGCTGCCGGCCCGGATTTCTCGGCCATCACGTCCGGCGTGGACTGGTCCACTGTCGTGACCGGCATCCTGGCTGTGGCTGCCCTGGCTGCTGCGGTCTACGTCGCTGTCCGTGGCGCCAAGATGCTGCTCGGCATGATCAAAAGCGCCTGACCGGGCCGCGTGTACAAGGGGGCGGCTTCGGCCGCCCTTTTCTTTGGGGAGGGCGAAAGCATGGCTGATCTTTATTACTTCGTATCGTTCTTTTTCGGCGGCATGTCGGCCCTATGTTTCTTCTGGAGTCTTTGATATGCGCCGGATAATTCCTCTTCTGTTTCTTTTGTTTTGCGGTGGTGCTTTTGCGCAAGACTATTACTGGTACTGGGGGACCTCCAGTATTACCACGTATAAGACACCGCTTGCTGCTTGCCAGGGATATTATGCAGGCAAAGGGTATTCTCAATTTCGCGTTACGGCTGTCAATGCATCTAAATTTAAATGCGAAGGGCTTTATCAGGGTACTTGGTATTTTGATGCGTACATGACTCGTTACGGCGGTTCTTGTCCCTCGGGAACTAATTACGATGCCACCGACGGCTCTTGCAAGGCCCCCGTCGGCGAGGATGCAGCCCTTTGTGGTGGTACCACTTGGCAGTCTGCTGAACCTTTTGTTTGGTCTTCTGGTGAGTGTATTAGTGTTTACAGGACTCCGCCTGTCGTTATGTGTAAGGCGTTTTCTTCACGCGATGGCGGTTCTGTCTCAAAGCTTTCTATCCATCTTGATACGGCTGAGAAGGGGCCTATTAATGGGCAGACTGTTGCATATCCGAATATCGGATGTTCAATTAATGTCAAGTCGTCACAATGCACGGTTAATGCTGATGGCAATGGTTCGGAGTGCATCGTTGATGGTGTTTACACTGGCGGCGTTGGTGGCGGCACTGATAACCCTAAGGATCAGGACTGTCATGCACTTGGCGGTTGTGAGGCGCCCGATTTAACGCCAAAGACTGATACCAATAATCAGCCGTGCAACTATTCGGCCGGCTCTGATGGCTCTCAGTCCTGCACGTCGAAGCAAGAGACTAAAACATCCGGCTCGCAGAACTGCGGTACAGCCAATGGTGTGTTTAGTTGCGATTGGAAATCGCCTACCTCTAAGGGTATTGATATTGCAACGAACATCAGCACGACGACGAATGCCGATGGCTCTACCACGTCTGTGAAGACGGATGTTTCGACTAAGACTGTGTGCACCGATATGAACGTGTGCACCAGCTCCACGACGACCACCAAGACCACGACGACGAAGGATGGCACGGGCGTGGTGACCTCTACGCAATCGACCTGCAGCGGCGCCGCCTGTGGTACTGGCTCGGCCTCCAACGGTTCCGGGACGGGCTCTGGCGGTACAGGGGAGGGCGAGGGCGGCGGTGACTGCGTAACGGCCGAGGAATGTAGCGACGGCTCCAGTCCGGATACTCCGAAGCTCGATGACGTGGATGATTACCAGACCACGACTCAGAAGTTCTATGACACGGTTAAGTCAAGTCCGATTGCAACGGCGGTCGGCAATATATCGGCGCCTGATACTGGAACGGCACCGTCATTAACTACGCCCGCACTGCAGGCTCTGGGCGGGGCTTCATTGGACTACGGAATTATTCGCGACCTGAAGTCCACGATTGACGATGTTCTGCAGCCGACTATGAGAGCCTTCTGGTGTTTCGTGGCGGTCATGATTTTTCTCATGGCGTGAGGTGATTGATATGTTGGATTGGCTGAAAAGTTGGCTTAACGACATTCTGAAGTGGTTTGTTGATTGGGCGGAGTGGATACCGAAAAAGATTTACTCGGTCGCCATGGAAGGTATCGGCAAGTTCCTGAGTGCGATTCCGGTGCCTGACTTTATGTCGCAAGCTGGTAGCGCGTTTGCGGGTATTCCTTCGTCGGTAATATGGTTCGCTTCGACGTTTGAATTGAGTTTCGGCATCAAGGTGTGTCTGGCTGCATTACTGGCTCGGTTTATCCTGCGCCGCATTCCGTTCATAGGGTGACGCCATGCCTATTGATGCGTATGTTGGCAAGCCTGGCCACGGTAAAAGTTATGGTGTTGTCCAGCATGTGATTATTCCGTCGCTCAAACAGGGGCGGCATGTGGTTACGAATATCCCGCTGCAGGTGGATATGCTGCTGGAAGACTTCCCGCAGGGCTCTATTGATCAATTGCCGGCTGACTGGGACAAGCGTGACGACCTGGCGGACCTGGCGCCGCCGGGTTCTGTTCTGGTGCTCGATGAGCTTTGGCGGCGCTGGCCGTCCGGGTTAAAGGCAACTGCTGTGCGCGAGCAAGATAAGGCGCTGCTGGCTGAGCACCGGCATCGTGTCGATAAGAATAATAAGTCGATGCGTATTGTGTTGGTCACTCAGGACCTGAGTCAGATTGCATCTTTTGCCAGAGCACTGATTGAGCAGACTTACCGTGTGGTAAAGAAGACTAAGAAGGCGTACCGCGTTGATATCTACAGCGGTGCGGCGACGGGTGATCGTCCGCCTAAGAGTCAGATGCAGCGGCAGTCGTTCGGCACGTATAAGCCCGAGGTTTACCGTTACTACAAGTCCGCCACGCAAAGCGAAACGGGCGACGTGGGCGATGAATCGAAGGCCGACAACCGCGGCAACATCTGGCGTTCGCCGGCCCTGTGGGGCCTGGTGGTAGCCATTCCGGTGTTGGTTCTGCCTGGCGTCTGGGGCGTGCATCGGTTCTTCGATCCGGAGGCGCGTGGCCTACACGCGCAGAGCGAGCTGGTAAACCCGCCGCCGGCTTCTGCAGCGCCGGTACAGCAGGCGAGGGCGTCTGCCGATCGCGTCGTTCAGGCGGTGACCGGTGTTTCGGTCAGTGGCGCGGCGCCTATGAGCGCGACCTGGCGCGTCGCCGGCTGGCTTGGTTGTTCGGTGCCGGTCGAGGGCGATCCGTCCAGGGTGAAGCCCTGCGGGGCTTCTGTGACCGGTGCCGGCTCGGTCAGCCGCACGTCCAGCGTTGTGCTGACTGATGGCTCGTCCAGGCGCATCGTCCGCATGGATCAGTGCCAGTGGATCGAACGCGATCTGTACGTGCTGTGCGATGTGGACGGCGAACGAGTGACGCCCTGGACCGGTCGCGGCGCGGTGACGAAGGTCGTGGATCCGGAGGCCTCTGTGCAGGCCCGGCAATCGGCTGTGAGCAGCGAGCGGAGCGACCTGCGATCAGCCGATGCCAGGCCGGTTTCTGCATCCGTTCAGCAGGCCTCGACGCCGCACGCTACAGCGACAGTCGTAACCGTCGTTCCGGACACTGAATATGCCTCGCGGCCCTGGAGGAATCAGGAATGATGGATCGTGCGGATGTTCAGTTGGTCGCGCCTGATGGTGTGGTGATCGAGGCTCCAGCTGATGGCTGGTATGTCTGCGAGTGTGATCCTCGGTCCGATGGCTCGGACTGGTGCGATGACTGCAGGGCGCGTTTTGAGCAGTCCTGGGGCGAGAGCTTCGATTCCTTGGGGCGGCCCCTTCGGGATGAACCCTAGGCTTCGCATAATGTATATTATGTTAAATTAAATATCTGTTCATGGAGTCCTGAGCCAATCCTGGCAAGGTCTCCTCCTCGCAAGCTCTTTCGCTTCTTCTTGCCACAAAGGCAATGCCTGACTATCGACTTCTACCAGCAACAACCATTCCGGGCTGAATGGTCGTTGAGCCGCTCTTGCGTCTTTCATGCCGCTCTCGTCGGCGTCCAAGCGTTCCACGACGAATTTAATAAAGCGCCCTTCGTCCTCGATTTCCCGCAGCCGTGGAACTAGCCGGGCGCCAGGAGCAATTCCAGTTGCTGCAGGTCGCTGCGGGAAAATTCCAGCAGCTCGTCGATCATCGATCAGTCGCTCCTTCAACGGAATCCACTGCGGGACATAGAACAGGTAGCCGTTGACCACGCAGCACACCAGGCCGCAGGCCATGATCGCCAGGGCGTTCATGATCAGCAGTTACGAGCGGCGGTGCATGGTAGTTCTCCCCATTCTGGCTACTCTGGCCTATTCATGGGAGCGCCTAATCCAGCCGTATCTCCGAGGAGCCCCCCGGCAAATGATCAGCCGGCAAGCCCCCTCACCCAGCGCCGATAGCGCCAGGTGCAAACCTGCGTATCCAGCTGCTGCTCCAGCAGCGCCAGCGCCGGCGCGACATTCGGGTTGGCCAGCTTGCCGAGGCTCAGGCGGCGCAGCTGGTGCTTCACCATCGCCATGTAGCCGATCGACGCCAGCACCTTGTTCTTCCAGGTGATGGGCCTGAGCATGGGCGCGCTTGCCTGCCCCGCCCGCCAGTCCCTGGGCAGGTTGGGGTCGATGGCCAGCGCGGTGCCCATGCCGACCATGTCGATGCCGCTGTCCAGGACCTGCTCGGCCACCGGCAGCCGGCGCACGCCGCCGGTGACCATGACCGGCATCTTTGCAACGGACGAGATGTCCTTGGCGAACTCCAGGAAGTAGGCCTCCCGGGCCAGGGTGCGGCCGTCGCGGGCCTGGCCGTGCATCGCCGGCGCTTCGTAGCTGCCGCCGGACAGCTCGATCAGGTCCACGCCCAGCGGGTTGAGCAGCGCGACCACCTGCTTCGCATCGTCCGTGCTGAACCCGCCGCGCTGGAAATCGGCCGAGTTGAGCTTCACCGACACGGCGAACCCGGGGCCCACGGCTGAGCGGACTTCCCTGACCACCTCGAGCAGCAGCCGGGCGCGGTTCTCCAGCGCCCCGCCCCACTGGTCCGTGCGCTTGTTGGTGATCGGCGAGAGGAACTGGCTGATCAGGTAGCCGTGTGCGGCATGGATCTGCACGCCGGTGAAGCCGAAGCGTTCGGCGAGCACGGCCGTCCTGACGAAGCGCGCCTTGACGTCAGCGATGTCCGCCTCGGTCATCGCCCGCGGCGGTATGAACTGTTTGGAGAAGTTGCCCAGGTCCATGGGGACTTCCGAGGGCGCGATGGTGTCCTGCTTCAGGGCCGCGGGCATCTGCCGGCCCGGATGGTTGATCTGCATCCACACCTGCCCGCCATGGGAGCGGGCGGCTTGCGCCCAGGCCCGGAAGCGCTCGCCGAAGCGCTCGGACTCCAGCACCACCCCGCCCGGTCCGGTCATGGCGCGGCGGTCGATCATGACGTTGCCGGTGATCATCAGCCCGACCTCCCCTTCGGCCCAGGTGCGGTAGAGGCGGATCAGGGCGTCCGAGGGCGCATGGTCCTTGTCCGCCATGTTTTCTTCCATGGCGGCTTTGGCGAGACGGTTGGAAATGACGGCCCCATTGGGCAGGGTCAACGCAGTGAACACTGTCATCACAGGCTCCAGGATTGGCGACTGCCGCACCGTAACCTTTAAGTCAACTTTAATGTCAAGGGTGTTTTCGCGTGTCGCGCCAACCACTCGGAATCCGGGATTTCAGGGGCTTGACCTTAAAGTTCAGTTAAAGGTTAGGGTTCGCCGGCAAGCTGCTGGCCAGCGTGCCGCAAGCCCCACGCCTAACCCTGGAGAGAGTGAACAGTGAAACTCGGAAGTGTTGCCGCGATAGCCGGACTTTTCGTCAATGCCCTTGCAGCCTCCGCATGGGCCGAGGTTCCAGCGACCGAAAGCACGATGATCGACATCGCCGGCCATGAAGTGCCTGTGGTGAAAGGCGGGTTGTACGACCGCTACCGTTCGAACCCGCCCCTCTCGGTGATCGCCGCCGAGGCGCCGGACGTCGACCTGAGCTGGTTCAAGGGGCTCGCCAAGACGAAGGTGGACATAGGCTTCGAATCCTACTCGCCGAACTTCTACTACAAGAACAGCCGGGTCACCGCCGTCTACACGGCGGACATCGACAAACTGAGGGAGCTGATACCCGCCAAGGTCCTGGAAAAGGTGCAGCCCCTGCAGGTCTGGCCGGGGCGCGGCCTGGTGGCATTCACCGCCTACTCCTACCACTACTGCGACAACGACAGCTACAACGAAGTCGCCCTCTCCATCATCACCAACAAGCCTGGTCGCTCGAACCTCGGCCCCCTCACGCTGGTTGGCCAGTCGCTGTCCAAGGATTATTGGGGGTACGTGCTCAAGCTCCCGGTGAACACCGAACTCGCAAGGGTTCGTGGCGTGGTTGGCTACAACCTGCCGAAGTGGCTGACCGGCATCGACGTCACGGAGGATGCGCACAAGGTGACCTACGACATCGTCGATAGCCGGACAGGCAAGGTGGATGTGGTGTTCCAGGCGGCCAAGCTTGCCGAGCTTTCGCAGAAGGACGAGTTGGTGACCAACAGCTTCACCAATACCGACCGGAACGGCGAGCTGACCTATGGCTACGCGGTGTCGCGCCAGCTCAGCCATGCCTCCAGCCGCGACGGGGATTCGGCGCGGCTGATCCTCGGCGACGGCGAGCTTTCCAGCTACATCAAGTCGCTGAAGCTCGGAAAGATGCTGAAGTACGAGTACGTCCCGCAGTTCCAGAGCGCGCTCTATGCGCCCAAGCCGCTGGGCGCGCTTGTCGGCAAGGACTGACCAGGCGTAGGGCGGATAACCGTTCGCGGTTATCCGCCGTTTGACCTTGCCCCCCGGCGCGCCGCGGATTCCATCCGCGATCGCGGACAAGGTCCGCTCCTACGAAAAGCCGTGCTCGCCTGCAACGTAGGAGCAACTGTCTTGCGCCGAGGTGCTCTTCGTAGGATGGGTTGAGCTTGCGAAACCCATGCGGTTGCGCTGATGGGTATCGCTTCGCTCAACGCCATCCTACGAAAAACCGTGCTTCCTGGAACGTAAGCGGACTCTGTCCGCGATTCGGCGAATAACGCCGTAGGCGGAGAAACAACCGGGAGCTCCGATGGCTCACTCGGCAGAAACGCTACCGACCTTGGCCTGCCTACGGACCGGCATTGCCACACTGCCCTCCTCCCGCAGCCGCTCCAGCACCCGCTGGGTGTTGTCTGCGCACTGCATCCCTTCCGGCTTGCTCTCGATGCTCTCGATGGCCACCAGCAACTGCGCCTTGTTCTGCTCCAGGCGCTTCTGCAGCACCTCGATCTCGCCCACCTTGCGCCTGAGGCCCTCCAGCAGTTCGCCATGCTGCCAGCCACTGGCGTTCAACGGCAGCAAGGGGCGGATCTCCTCCAGCGAGAAGCCTGCGCTCTGGGCGCCGGTGATGATCTCCAGGATCACCAGCGTCTCCGGCGCGTAGTCGCGGTAGCCATTGGCCTTGCGCTCGACCGAGTTGATCAGGCCGCTGGCCTCGTAGAAACGAATGCGCGAAGGCGCCAGCCCACTGAGCTTCGCCAGCTCTCCAATTCTCATGCTGCACCCTCGAAAAAGCGTTGACCTTAAAGCTTACTTTAAACCTACAGTGATTGGACGGCCAAGCGATGGGGCGTTCACGCGGTGTCGCATCGCTGGTCACCGAACTCCACCTCACACAGGAGATGCGAACATGGGATATGTCACCACGAAGGATGGCGTCGAGATCGAATGGCACTTACTTAAGCGCTAAGCGATTGATTCAGAAAAGAAAGGCTGCTCTTGGTCTACGGTGATAGTTGCGAACACACACCGAGCCCAAGGAGCAGCCCAGATGAATCCTAGGCGCCAAGCCGTCATTCATCAACAGCAGCGCGCCCGTCGGCATACATCGAATACGGACGCTTACGCCTTCTTCAACCTGCTAACCGGCCCTGAATTATTCGAGCATGTCGAGTCGTTGCTGCCGGTTCATCGGGAGCGCTTGTTCCCGCCGACAGAGACGTTGTCCATGTTCATGGCCCAGGCCTTGAGTGCCGACCGTTCCTGCCAGAAGGCGGTCAATGAGATGGCCGTCAAACAACTGTTAGCGGGTTTGAAGCCGTGCAGCACGCACACCGGCGGCTACTGCCGTGCTCGTCAGCGGTTGCCGGTGGAGATGGTTTCCACGCTGGTGCGCAACACTGGCAGCCTGATCAGTCACTCTTCAGCCAAGACAGGGCAGTGGATGGGTAGGCCGGTTCGGCTGGTGGATGGCACGACGGTGTCGATGCCGGATACAACGGCTAATCAGGCCGCCTATCCGCAGTCGCGCAGGCAAAAGCCGGGATTGGGCTTTCCGATTTGTCGGCTGGTTGGCATCGTCTGCCTCTCCAGCGGTGCAGTGCTGAATGCGGCATTGGGTCGTTTTCGCGGCAAGGGTGGCGATGAGCAAACCCTGTTGCGGTCGATGCTCGATACGTTGAACGCTGGCGATGTTTTGCTGGGAGATGCCTACTATGCGACCTATTTCCTGCTGTGCGAATTGCAACGCAGGGGCATCGATGGTGTGTTTGAGCAATATGGCGCGCGTCGGCGTAGTACCGACTTTCGGCGAGGTAAGCGCCTGGGGACGCGCGATCATCTGATCGGTCTGGAAAAGCCCCGGAAACGCCCATCCTGGATGAGTCAGGCTTACTACGAGCAAGTGCCTGACAGGTTGGAGGTTCGGGAGTTGAAAGCGGGCGACAAGATTCTGGTCACGACGCTGCGCTGCACGAGTCAAACACCCAAGGCTGCCTTGAAAGCGCTGTTCAAAAGCCGCTGGCACGTAGAGTTGGATCTGCGCAATCTCAAAACCACGATGGGGCTCGAAATGCTGAGCTGTAAAGCTCCCGCGATGGCTATCAAGGAACTCTGGATTTACCTGCTGGCACACAACCTGATTCGCCTGATCATGGCGCAATCGGCCTCGATGGCTGACTGCCTACCCCGTCAATTGAGCTTCAAGCACAGCCTCCAGCTATGGCTGGCGTGGCGGCAATTCGACGATGATCCTGACGGAGGTACGACTCTTCGCGGCCTGCTGGTTCTGGTCGCGCAACAGCGTGTCGGCAATCGCTCCGGGCGAGTTGAACCCAGAGCCCTCAAGCGAAGGCCAAAGCCCTACCCATTACTGACCTGCACACGTCAATCTGCTCGGGCAGCGATCAAGAAACACGGTCATCCGAAAAGGGTTAAGTAAGTGCCATTCGCGTCGAGATCTTCTACAAAGACTGGGGCCCCCGCGATGCCCAGGTGATCCACTTCCACCATGGGTGGCCGCTCAGCGCCGACGATTGGGATGCCCAGATGCTCTTCTTCCTGGCCAACGGCTTCCGTGTCGTCGCCCATGATCGCCGTGGGCACGGGCGTTCGAGCCAGGTGTGGGACGGCCACGACATGGACCACTACGCCGACGACGTGGCCGCGGTGGTCGATCATCTCGGCACCCGGGGCGCGGTTCACGTCGGCCACTCCACCGGCGGCGGCGAGGTCGTCCACTACATCGCCCGCCATGGCGAGGACCGTGTTTCCAAGGCCGCCATCATCAGCGCCGTCCCACCGCTGATGGTGAAGACCGACAGCAACCCCGGCGGCCTGCCCAAGGCGGTTTTCGACGACCTCCAGGCCCAGCTCGCGGCCAACCGCGCACAGTTCTACTACGACGTGCCCGCAGGCCCCTTCTACGGCTACAACCGTCCAGGCGCGCAGCCTTCGCAAGGCATCATCTGGAACTGGTGGCGCCAGGGCATGATGGGCTGCGCCAAGGCCCACTACGACGGCATAGTCGCGTTCTCGCAAACGGACTTCACCGAGGACCTGAAGAAAATCACCATCCCGGTCCTGGTGATGCATGGCGACGACGACCAGATCGTCCCCTATGAGGATTCGGGCCTGCTCTCGGCGAAGCTGCTTCGCAACGGCACGCTGAAGACCTACTCAGGCTTCCCCCACGGGATGCCGACCACCGAAGCCGATACGATCAACGCCGACCTGCTCGCCTTCATCCGCGGCTGACGAGCCCGGGAGCCAGGTGCGCTTATCCTGGCTCCACTTCTTTCCTGGCCGATCAGATCGGCCATTTCCACGCTGCGTCAATGCTTATACCGAGGTTCGCAATATGAACGCGCCCAACATTCCCTCCCACATGACAGCCATTGAGATCAGCCACCCGGGAGGACCGGATGTTCTGGTCCCGGTCCAGCGGCCCACTCCCCGCCCGAGCGAAAGGGAAGTGCTGATCAAGGTGCATGCCGCCGGCGTGAATGGGCCCGACGTCCTCCAGCGCAAAGGCCTCTATGCTCCGCCGCCTGGCGCCTCGGATATTCCCGGGCTGGAAATATCCGGCGAAATCGTGGCGCTGGGCGCCGAGGTAAGCAATTTCGCCATTGGTGACAAGGTGATGGCCCTGGTTCCCGGTGGCGGCTATGCCCAGTACGCCGCTGCAGACGAGCGCACCACCCTCCACCTGCCCGAAGGCTTGAGCCTGGAAGAAGCGGCGGCCTTGCCGGAAACCTTCATGACCGTCTGGACCAACCTGTTCCAGCGAGGGCAGTTCAAGGCCGGGGAAGCGGTGCTGATCCATGGTGGCGCTTCCGGCATTGGCACAACGGCCACCATGCTGGCCAGGGCTTTCGGCGCCTCGCAGATTTTCACCACAGTGAAGAACGAGGAACAGCAGGCTGCCAGCCGGTCCCTGGGCTCGGATCACCCCATCGACTACACCCGGCAGGATTTCGTGGCAGAGGTCCTGCGCGAGACCGGGGGGCGCGGCGTCGACGTGGTGGTCGACATCATCGGCGGGGACTACGTCGATCGAAACTTCCAGGCAGCGGCCATGAACGGCCGGATCGTTCAGATCGGGCTGGTCAAGGGGCCCGCGGCTACCGTCAATTACTTCCAGATGCTGGTGAAGCGCCTGACGCATATCGGCTCGACCCTGCGTTCTCGAAGCCACGACGAGAAAAAGGCGATCATCGATGAGCTCGAGAGCCAGGTCTGGCCCCATGTCCGCAAGGGCGAGGTCAAGCCCCTGGTTTTCAAGGTCTTCGGCCTGACGCAGGCAAGTGCAGCCCATGAGTTGATGGACTCGGGCCTGCATATCGGCAAGATCGTTCTCGCAAGCCAGCCTTGACGATCCGACCGGCTCGCCATGAAACCTCGGCGAGGCCGGTCTCCCCGCTATCTCCTTTTCCCTGCATCTCATAGCGACGCCGTTTCCCGGAGCCTGCGCGGGAAAGACCAGGGGCCAGCGAATCTGGGTGTCGCTGGCCGCTCCGCAAGGAGTGGCCAGCGCCGTCACCGGCCGAGCGAACCTTTACAGCGAAGCCGCAGCCTTCTCGATCGAGCGCGCCACCGCATCGGGATGCGAGACCATCACCACGTGGGAGGCGCCGCGGACCACTTCGACGTCTTTCGCGTGGGCCCGCTGGGCCATGAAGGCCAGGGCCTGCGGGGGGATGTTGCGGTCCTGGTCGCCGTAGACGAACCACGAGGGGATGCGCTGCCAGGCGGCGGCGCCGGCCTTCTCGTTCAGCGCGGCCTCGGTGACCGGGCGCTGGGCGGCGGCCATCAGCTTGGCCTGCGCAGCGGGCACGTCGGCGGCGAACTGGGCGTGGAACTTGTCCTGCTGGATGTACAGGTCCTTGCCGCCGCCGCTGAGCGCAACCGGCGGCGCCAGGGTCGGGCCGAGGGTGCTGCCGGGGAACTTGCCGGCCAGGTCGGCGGCGCTCTCCCCCGCCTCCGGGGCGAAGGCGGCGACGTAGACCAGCGCCTTGACGTTGCCGGCGTCGCTGGCCGCGGCGCTGATGACGTTGCCGCCGTAGGAGTGCCCGACCAGCACCACCGGCGTCTTCAGGCTGGCGAGGATGTTGGCGACGTAGGCGCCGTCGTTGGCGACGCCGCGCAGCGGGTTGGCGGCGGCCACCACGGTGTAGCCGTCGTGTTCTAGGATGCGCGTCACGCCGTTCCAGCTGGAGGCGTCGGCGAAGGCACCGTGGACCAGCACCACGGTGGGTTTCGCGGCGGCGGACGCGCCGGCGGCCATGAGCAGGCCGGCGGCGCAGGCCAGGGCACCGAGGGTTCTTTTCATCGGAGATTCTCCTTGCAGGGGAATGAGGCCGGGGCGCGCGGCCCCGGCCGGTGATGGGGAATCGGCGCTAGGGCGCGTAGCGGGTGAACACCAGGTCATGGTTCTTCACCCGCGCCTGGTGGCAGGCGTAGCAGGTCTGGTGCTGCGCCTCGTCGGCCGGCTTGCCGTCGATGAAGCGGGCGAAGCCCCAGCCGCCGGTGGCCGCGTACTTTTTCGAGTCCTTGACCATGAACTGCACGGTGGTGGCCGCGCCGGGGATCGAGGCCGGCTCGAACTCCGGCGACTGCACGTGCTTCCAGGCCAGCTTGGCGAGCACGCTGCCGTCGGGGAACGGCAGCTTGCCCTCGCGGTAGGCCCGCATGGCGATGTCGTTGCCGAGCACGGCGCGCAGCTCGTTCAGCGGCGCCGCTTCCTGCGCCGGGGCCACCAACTGCCAGTTGCGGTAGCCCTCGGGCATGCGCACGCCGTAGATCGGCGAGGCGTCCGCGGCGGGCGCCGGGTCGGCGCTGGCGCCGCTGGCCAGGGCAAGCGCCAGGAGCGTCGCGGCGAGTGCGGTGAGTCTGGGTGTCATGGCTGCGCTCCGCTCACAGGTGGTCGGCGTCGACCACCGCCTGGACGAAGGCCTGGGGCGCTTCCTGCGGCAGGTTGTGGCCGATGCCGCCCTTGATCAGGCGGTACTCGTACTTGCCGCTGAAGCGCTTGGCGTAGGCCTCGACCGGCGGGTGCGGCGCGCCGTTGGCGTCGCCTTCGAGGGTGATGGTCGGCACGCCGATCGTGGGGAAGGCCGCCAGGCGTTTCTCCAGTTCCGCGTAGCGTGCCTCGCCCTCGGCCAGGCCCAGGCGCCAGCGGTAGTTGTGGATGGCGATGGGGCCCTGGTCAGGGTTGTCCAGCGCCGCCGCGCTGCGCTCGAAGGTGGCGTCGTCGAAGTTCCACTTGGGCGAGGCCAGCTGCCAGATCAGTTTGGCGAACTCGTGGCGGTACTTGTCGTAGCCTTCGCGGCCGCGCTCGGTGGCGAAGTAGAACTGGTACCACCACTGCAGTTCGGCGCTGGGCGGCAGCGGCGCCTTGCCCGCCGCCTGGCTGCCGATCAGGTAGCCGCTGACCGAGACCAGGGCCTTCACCCGCTCCGGCCACAGCGCCGCGACTATGTCGGCCGAGCGCGCGCCCCAGTCGTAGCCGGCGAGCACCGCGCGCTTGATCTTCAGCGCATCCATGAAGTCGACGACGTCCACCGCCAGGGCTGCCGGCTCGCCGTTGCGCGGCGTTTTGGCGGAGAGGAAGCGGGTGTCGCCATAGCCGCGGGCATAGGGGATGAGCACGTGGTAGCCCTTGGCCGCCAGCTGCGGCGCCACTTCGCTGTAGCTGTGGATGTCGTAGGGCCAGCCATGCAGCAGGATGACCGCCGGGCCGTCGGCGGGGCCGGCTTCGGCGTAGGCCACCTTCAGCAGCCCCGCATCCACGTGGCGCAGCGCGCCGAACGCGTCGTCCGCGGCCTGCGCCAGCGGGGCGGCGAGGTTCGCCAGGGCGAATGCGAGCACCGAGGCGCCCAGGGCTTTGTACTTGAACGGGTTCATCAGGGGTTCTCCCTTGCTGTGTGCCGGGAATCGGCGGGGCTTCGGTCTAGCGCTCGGCCAGCGAGGCGCGCTGCGGGCGGAAGGCCTCGCGCAGCTCCTCGCTGAACAGCTGCGGTTGCTCCCAGGCGGCGAAGTGGCCGCCCTTGTCCACCGCGTGGAAGTAGTCCAGCGAGGGATAGGCGCGCTGCGCCCAGCTCTTCGGCGCGCGGTAGATTTCGCCGGGGAACACGCTGATGGCCACCGGCACCTTGATCTGCGCGGTCTTCTGCGCGGCGGCGCTGAAATTGTTGTTGTTGTTTTCCCAGTAGAAGCGCGAGGACGAGGCGCCGGTGTTGGTCAGCCAGTAGAGGGATATGTCGTCGAGCATCTCGTCGCGGCTGAGCACGCGCTCCGGCTCGCCGCCGCTGTCGGTCCAGGCGGCGAACTTCTCGTACATCCAGGCGGCCATGCCGGCCGGCGAGTCGGCCAGGGAGTAGCCGATGGTCTGCGGGCGCGTCACCATCATCGCGCCGTAGGCGGCGTTACGGCCGAAGAAGGTGCTCAGCGCCTGGTAGGCGGCGCGCTCGTCGGCGGACAGGCCGCTGGGCGCCGGGTCGCCGCTGTTGATCGGCTTGACCAGCTCCGCCGGGATGGTCGCCGGCATGTTCAGGTGGATGGCCAGCAACCCGGGCGGCGCCAGGCGGCCCAGGGCGTCGGAGATCACCGAGCCGTGGTCGCCGCCCTGGGATACGTACTGCCGGTAGCCCAGGCGCTTCATCAGCACGTCCCAGGCCCGGGCCACCCGGTCGGGGTTCCAGCCCAGCTCGGTCGGCTTGCCGGAGAAGCCGTGCCCGGGGATCGCCGGGATCACCACGTCGAAGGCGTCCTCGGCCTTGCCGCCGTAGGCGGTGGGGTCGGTCAGCGGGCCGATGGTCTTGAGGAACTCTAGCGGCGAGCCGGGCCAGCCGTGGGTGAGGATCAGCGGCATGGCGTGGGGCTGGCGGGAGCGCACGTGGATGAACTGGATGTCCACGCCGTCGATGCGGGTGACGAACTGCGGCAGGGCGTTGAGCTTCGCCTCGGCCTTGCGCCAGTCGTAGCCGTTGCCCCAGTAGTCGACCAGCGCCTTCAGCCTGGCCAGCTGCACGCCCTGGGAGGCATCGGCGACGGTTTCCTTGTCCGGCCAGCGGGTGGCGGCGATGCGCCGGCGCAGGTCGTCCAGTTGCGCCTGGGGCACCTCGATGCGGTACGGCCGGACGCTGTCGTCCTCGCTCGCCGTGGCGTTGGCGGACGCGACCAGGGCCAGCGGCGCCAGGTGCGCGTGGCTGCCGCCGAGGAGGAACAGGCCGACGGCGCCGGCCAGGAGCGAACGGGTGAACAGGTGCTGAGTCTTCCGTGGGTGCGATGCTGCGAGCATGGTCGATCTCCTTGAGTGGGGGCCGGGGCGTGGACGCAATCGTTCGCCCTCGGCGAAGCGCGAACCTGGCCACTGTCGGTCGCGCCCGCCCCGCTTCGGAGGCGCTGCGCAACCTGTGGCATCGATCAGAACAAAGGTCGGCGGGCCTGGGGATTGCACGAAGGTGTCGGTCGATACCTTCGTATCGTTCGCCCGCCGGCGCCGGGACGCTGCGGCCACGCCGGCCTGGCGTGGCCGCAGCGGGCTCGCTCAGGCGAGCGAGAGCGCGACGTCGATGTTGCCGCGGGTGGCTTTCGAATAGGGGCAGGTCTGGTGGGCCGTCTCGATCAGGTCCAGGGCGGCGTCCCGCTCCAGCCCCGGCAGGCTGACCTGCAGGCGCGCCCGCAGGAAGTAGCCTTCGCCGCCCTGGCACAGCTCCACTTCGGCGTCGATGGCCAGGTTGGCCGGCAGGGCGATCTTCTTCCGCCGCGCGGCGAGGCCCAGCGCGCCTTCGAAGCAGGCCGACCAGCCGGCGGCGAACAACTGCTCCGGATTGGTGCCGGTGCCCGGCGTGCCGGGCAGCGAATGGCGGATGTCCAGGCGCCCGTCGTCGCTGCGCGAGGTGCCGCCGTCGCGGGCCCCGGTGGTGTGGACCCTGGCGGTGTAGAGAACGGTTTCGGTGGTCATGGCTGCCTCCTGGCATGTGCTCGTGCATACCGGATTCGGTATGTGCCGCCGATCAGAGCAGAGGCTGGCCGCCGGGGACGATTGCACGAAGGTATCGAGCGCCCCCACGCAACCCCCTGCCCCGTCAACGACGGCGCTTTCGCCCAGCCGACACCAAGGTATGATGGGCAGCTCCGCCAAGGTGGCGCATGCTCGCGAAACGGCTACCGCCGAGAGAGGATCGGTATGCACAACGAACCCGGCCCTGTCGTCGACAGGCTGCCCGGCCTGGCCTGGACCGCCGCTGCCGACGGCCGGGTCGACTCCGTCAACCGCCCCTGGTGCGCGTACACCGGCCACTGCGCCGACGCGGCGCTGGGCGATGGCTGGCAGTCGGTGGTGCACCCCGACGACCTGCCGGCGCTGATCCAACGCTGGACCGCCATCCTTCACACAGGCCAGGCGCAGGACATGCAGGCGCGCCTGCGGCGTTTCGACGGCGCCTACCGGCGCTTCCTGCTGCGCGTCGAGCGCCTCGACGCCGCCGCCGGCACCTGGTGCGGCCTGGCCATCGACATCGAGGACCTCGGCCCGGGCCCGGCGACCACCAGCACCCCGGCCCTGGACGCGCTCATCGACAGCATCCCCGGCTTCGTCTGGCGCACCGCGCCCGACGGCAGCGTCGAGTTCCTCAACCAGCGCTGGTTCGACTACACCGGCATGACTCCCGACGAGGCCCGCGGCACCGGCTGGATGAACGCCGTGCACCCGGGCGACGCGCCGGCGCTGGGCGCCTACTGGCAGGGCCTGCTGGCCGCCGGGCTTGCGGGCGAGTTCGAGGCCCGCCTGCGGCGCTTCGACGGCAGCTACCGCTGGTTCCTGATCCACGCCGTGCCGCAGCGCGACGAAGCCGGCCACGTG
Source organism: Pseudomonas sp. AAC (assembly GCF_000725445.1). Classification (NCBI taxonomy): domain Bacteria; kingdom Pseudomonadati; phylum Pseudomonadota; class Gammaproteobacteria; order Pseudomonadales; family Pseudomonadaceae; genus Pseudomonas; species Pseudomonas sp. AAC. The sequence goes on from NZ_KL647100.1 coordinate 346,513, forward strand.
CTCAAGTGGTACGGCGGCAACACCGACATCGACGCACGCAAGCGCGCCGAGCTGCTGCTGGCCGGCGAGAAACGCCTGCACAGCCTGATGGCCGGCGCCGCCGCCCTGCCCCTGGTGCTCGAAGCGCTGTGCCAACTGGTGGAAGCCAGCCTCGACGACTGCCTGTGCGGCATCACCCTGGTCGCGCCCCGCCGCAGCCGCCGCGCCGTGCAGGCACCGGGCGAGCTGCGCCTGCAACCCGGCGCCGGCCCCGGGCTGCCGCCGGGCCTCATGGCCAGCGACGGCCAGGCGGTGGACGCCGGCAGCAGCCCTGAATCCCTGGTAGTGCTCGGCGGCGAAACTCTGGTGGTGGCCGACCTCTCCGCCGAAACGCGCTGGCCCGCCTGGTGCGCCGCCGCCCTGGCCCACGGCCTGCGGGCGAGCTGGGCGACGCCGGTGATCGCCACCGGCGGCGAAGTGAGCGGCGTCCTCTCGCTGTTCTTCCGCCACGCCTGGCAGCCCGACGAGGCGCAGCGCAACCGCATCGCGCAGTTCAGCCAGCTGGCCAGCATCGCCATCGAGCGTGCCCGCGGCGAGGCCGCGCTCAAGCAGAGCGAGGCCTTCCTCGCCAAGGCCCAGCGCATCAGCCTGACCGGCACCTTCTCCTGGCACGTGGACAACGACGAGATCGCCTGGTCCGACGAGATCTACCGCCTGCTCGACCTGGACCCGGGCCTGACGCCGAGCTTCGAGCTGGTCTACTCGCGCGTCCACCCCGACGACCTCTCCCGCCTCGACGAGGTGTTCCAGCGCCAGCGCCACGCCGCCCGCGACTTCGAACACGAGCACCGGCTGCTGCTGCCCGGCGGCGTGGTCCGCCACGTGCACATAGTGGCCCAGGCGATACGCGACGCCGACGGCGCCCTGGAATACATCGCCGCCGTGCAGGACGTCACCCAGCGCCGCCTCGCCGACGAGGCCCTGGGCCGGGTCCGCGCCGAGCTGGCGCACGTGGCCCGGGTCGCCAGCCTGGGGGCGCTCACCGCGTCCATCGCCCATGAAGTCAACCAGCCGCTGGCCGGCATCATCACCAACGCCAGCACCTGCCTGCGCATGCTCGGCGCCACTCCGCCCAACGTCGACGGCGCCCGCGAGACCGCGCGGCGCACCATCCGCGACGGCAACCGCGCGGCCGACGTGATCAAGCGCCTGCGCGCGCTGTTCGCCAAGGACGGGGTGGCCAGCGAGCCGGTGGACCTCAACGCGGCGGCCCGGGAAGTGCTCGCCATGCTGCAGAACGAACTGCAGCGCAACGGCGTGGCCGTGCTGCCGCAGTTCAACGAGCAACTGCCGCCCGTGCCCGGCGACCGCGTGCAACTGCAGCAGGTGATCCTCAACCTGATCATCAACGCCATGGACGCCCTGGCCGAGGTGCACGGCCGCCCGCGGCAGTTGCGCATCAGCAGCGGCTACGACCTGGACTCCAGCGTGTTCCTGGCAGTGCGCGACAACGGCAACGGCTTCCCCCCGCAGGACGCCCACCGGCTGTTCGACGCCTTCTACACCACCAAGCGCGCCGGCATGGGCATCGGCCTGCTGGTCAGCCGCTCCATCATCGAACACCATGCCGGGCGGATCTGGGCCACGGCTCACGACGGCCCCGGCGCGACCTTCATCTTTTCCATCCCGCTGCCGGCCGCCGACGCCGACGACGACCACGCCAGGGGGAACGCCCGATGACCACGCCTTTGCTCGTGTCGCTGGTGGATGACGACGAGTCCGTGCGCGAATCGCTGCCGGACCTGCTGCGCGAGTTCGGCTTCGCCGTGCAGGCCTTCGCCTCGGCACTGGCCTTCCTCGACTCGGGCTGCCTCGCGCAGACGCGCTGCCTGATCCTCGACGTGGCCATGCCGGAAATGTCCGGGCCGGAGCTGCAGAAGGAGCTGGCCCGGCGCGGCTGGCGCATCCCCATCATCTTCATCACCGCCCATGGCGACGCGGCCACCCGCCCGCGCCTGATCGCCCAGGGCGCCGTGGATTGCCTGCTGAAGCCCTTCAGCGAGGCGGAACTGCTCAAGGCGCTCAGCGCCGCGCTGCCGGTCGGCTGACGCCGCAGGCCACCAGGAGAACCAGGCATGTTGAACGCTGTCCCTGCCCCCCAGGGGGGAACCCGGCCACAGGCCGACGCCACGCCGCTGGTCTACGTGGTCGACGACGACGTCTCGGTGCGCGAGTCGCTGGAGCTGCTGATCCGCTTCGCCGGCTGGCAACCGGTGCTGTTCGACTCCGCCCGGGCCTTCCTCGACCAGCCCGCGGCCCTGGTGCCCAGCTGCCTGGTGCTGGACGTCAACCTACCCGACCTCAATGGGCTGGACCTGCAGCGCAGCGTGGCCGGCGAGCGCCCGGCCATGCCGATCATCTTCATCACCGGCTACGGCGACGTCCCGCTGACAGTGCGCGCCATGAAGGCCGGCGCGGTGGAATTCCTCACCAAGCCCTTCGACGACGACACCCTGCTGCTCGCCATCGCCGAGGCCCTGGCGCACAGCCGCGTGGCCCTGCAGCAGCAGGAAAGGCTGCGCACCCTGCGCGCCGCCTACGCCAGCCTCACGCCGCGCGAACGGGACGTGCTGCGCATGGTGGTCGCCGGGCGCCTGAACAAGCAGGTGGCCGCCGACCTGGGCATCAGCGAGATCACCGTCAAGGCCCATCGCGGCCGGGCCATGCGCAAGATGAAGGCGCGCTCGCTGCCGGACCTGGTGAAGATGGCGGCGCTGCTGGAGATCGCCCCCGACGGCGAGCGCTGAGGCGCCCTCGCCGCCCGGGCTCAGGCCGGGACCGACAGCGGCCGCCGGCAGCCCAGCCAGACCAGCAGGGCCGCCAGCAGCTGGCTGCCGGCGAAGAAGTCGAACAGGTCCTGCGTGCTCCACTGGGCATCGAGCAGCACCCCCGCGATGGCCGGTGACAGGATCGCCCCCAGGCGCCCGGTCGCCAGCACCAGGCCCACGCCGCTGGTGCGAATCGCGGTGAAGAAGGCCTGGGGCGCGAGGATGAAGAGCGCCGCGATGGCGCCATTGAGCGACAGCCCCGCGCCGAAGCCCACGGCGATGGCCAGCGGCGAGACGCGGGTGGCCGGCACCAGCAGCGTCATCAGCACGGCATTGAGCAGCAGCGGGCCCAGCAACAGCTGGCGGCCCCCTGCGCGATTCGCCGCCAGGCCCACCAGCAAGGCGCCGAGCATGCCGCCGAGGCCCAGCAATAGCCCGCCGGTGGAGCCCTGCTTTTCGGAAAAGCCGTTGTGCAGCATCAGCGTCGGCGTCCAGCTCATCACGAAGTAGTAGCCGAACATCAGCAGCAACAGCGCCAGGGCCAGCGAAGCGGTCAGTTGCCACTGGCCGGGCGCGAACAGCTGCCGGTATTCCACGCCTCGCGCTGGCCGCAACCGGGCTTGCTGGTCGAGCGCCAGGAATTCCGGCGACTCGCGCAGCCAGCGCGCACCCGCGGCCACGGCCGCGAGCGTGGCCACGCCGCCGGCTAGAAACACGTAGCGCCAGCCGAGCCACTCGTTGAACAGGTGGGCCAGCAGGCCGCCCAGGCTCACGCCCAGCGCGAAGGCGAGGGATTGCAGGGCGATGGCCAGGCTACGCCGATGCGCCCCGGTGTACTCATGGGCCAGCACATTGGCGCCCACCAGCACCGCGCCGGTGCCGACGCCGGTCAGCATGCGCAGAAGCATCAGCACCTGGTGGTTCGGGCTGCAGAACGACAGCAGCATGCTGATGCCGCTGAGCGAAAGGCCCGCCAGCAGCAAGGGCCGGCGCCCGTAGCGGTCCGCCCGGGGGCTGATGAAGGAGCCGCAGGCCATGCCCACCAGGCTGGCGCTGAGCAGCGCGCCGAGCTGGGTCGCACTCAGCCCCCACTCCGCCGAAACGCTGCCGCCGGTGAAGGCCATGGCCATCGCGTCCAGCCCGTCGATCACGTTGAAGAGCATGCACAGGCAGACGACGCCCCACGGGGACGGGGCCATTGCAGCATTGTTGTTCATAGCCTTGGGCACGCAGCCTGTTTCCTTTTTGACGCGCGGTTCGAAGCGCTGCTCGGCCATGCCCTTGCGTGCATACCTAAGTATCGACCGACACCATCGTGCAATCGCCGAAGCGGCATCCGGGTGCTTTGATCGACCTGCGCAAGCGGCGCCGAATGCAGGGCCGGAAGCATATTACGTCCCGGCCGCTACAGACAGGGCCCCGCGCCTCGAACCCCACCCACCGGGTTCCGCCAGGAACCTTTCCAAGGAGAGCCCCCAGATGTTCCTGCATCTATCGACCTGGGCCGAGATCGGCCAGTTTCTCGAACGCAGCCGCACCATCGTCATCCCCATCGGCTCCAACGAACAGCACGGCCCCACCGGCCTGCTGGGCACCGACTGGATGTGCCCGGAGATCATCGCCGGCGAGGCGCAGAAACTGGCGGACATCCTCATCGCCCCGACCTTCAACATCGGCATGGCCCAGCACCACCTGGGCTTCCCCGGCACCATCTCGCTGCGGCCCTCGACCTTCATGGCCGCCATCGGCGACTGGGTGCGCTCGCTGGCCGGCCACGGCTTCGAGAAAATCTTCTTTCTCAACGGCCACGGCGGCAACATCGCCTCGATCGAAGCGGCCTTCTCGGAACTCTATGCCGAAGCGAGTTTCGCCCGGCGCCGCGCCGGCTTCGCCCTGAAGCTGTGCAACTGGTGGGACCTGGAAGGCGTCGATGCCCTGGCGCGGGAGCAGTTCCCCACGGGCCACGGCATCCATGCCACGCCCACCGAGGTCGCCGTGACCCAGTGGGCCTATCCGGACTTCATCAAGTCCGCCGAGTATTCGCCACGGATCGCCAACTGGGGCCCCATCCGCGAAGCGCTCGACTTCCGCGCGCGCCACCCGGACGGCCGCATGGGCTCGGACCCGGCGCAAGCCTCCATCGAAAAGGGCCGGCAACTGGTGGCCCTGGCCGCCCAGGGCCTGGTGCAAGAAGTCCAGGCCTTCGGCGACGAGTCGATTCCGGGCTAGATCCGCTGCGAACCGGCCGCGCGCCCATGGATGGGCGCGCGGCCTTTTCTATGGGAAGCAGAAGCGGCCGCTGCCGCTTCTGCCCCGGGCACTAGGCCCGGCCCAGCCGTTCGATGGCGCTTGCCACGCCCGCGCCGTACGCCGGATCCGCCTTGCTGCAGTTATCGATATGCCGCTGCTTGGTCTGCGCCGAGGCGCCCTGGATCGAGCGCGCGGTGTTGTCGAACAGCGCCTGTTGCTGCTCGAAAGTCATCAGGCGGAACAGCGCGCCGGGCTGGGAGAAATAGTCCTGGTCTTCGCGATGGTCCCAGTGGCCCGCGCTGCCTTGCAGCGCCAGCGGTGGTTCGCTGAAGTCCGGCTGCTCCTGCCATTGCCCATAGCTGTTGGGCTCGTAGCCCAGGGTGCTGCCGGCGTTGCCGTCGGTGCGCATCTGCCCGTCTCGGTGATAGCTGTGGAACGGACACTTCGGCGCGTTCACCGGAATCTGGTGATGGTTGACGCCCAGGCGGTAGCGCTGCGCATCGCCATAGGAGAACAGCCGCGCCTGCAGCATCTTGTCCGGCGAGAAGCCGATGCCGGGCACCACGTTGGCCGGGCTGAAGGCCGCCTGCTCCACCTCGGCGAAGTAGTTCGCGGGGTTGCGGTTGAGTTCGAGGACGCCGACTTCGATCAGCGGGTAATCGCCGTGCGGCCAGACCTTGGTCAGGTCGAAGGGGTTGATCGGGCAGGTCGCCGCGTCCGCCTCCGGCATGATCTGCACATACAGCGTCCAGCGCGGGAAGCGGCCTTCCTCGATGCTGCCATACAGGTCGCGCTGGGCGCTTTCGCGATCGCGGCCGACCAGGGCTTCGGCCTGCTGGTCGGTGAGGTTCTCGATGCCCTGCTGGGTCTTCCAGGTGAACTTCACCCAGGAGCGCTCGTTCCGCGGACTTATGAAGCTGAAGGTGTGGCTGCCGAAGCCGTGCATGTGCCGGTACGAGCGGGGCAGCCCGCGGTCGCTCATGACGATGGTGACCTGGTGCAGGGCTTCGGGCAGCAGGGTCCAGAAGTCCCAGTTGTTTTCGGCGCTGCGCAGATGGGTGCGTGGGTCGCGCTTGACCGCATGATTGAGGTCGGGGAACTTCAACGGATCGCGCAGGAAGAATACCGGCGTGTTATTGCCCACCAGGTCCCAGTTGCCCTGTTCGGTATAGAACTTTATGGCGAACCCGCGAATGTCGCGCTCGGCATCGGCGGCGCCGCGTTCCCCGGCCACGGTGGAAAAGCGCACGAAAACTTCGGTGTTCTTGCCGATCTCGGAAAACAGCCGGGCCTTGGTATAACGGCTTATATCGTGGGTGACGGTGAAGGTTCCATAGGCGCCCGAGCCCTTGGCGTGCATGCGCCGCTCGGGAATCACCTCGCGGTCGAAGTGCGCGAGCTTTTCCAGCAGCCAGACGTCCTGCAGCAGCACCGGGCCCCTGGGGCCTGCGGTCTGCGAATTGTTGTTGTCGACCACCGGCGCACCAGCGGCTGTCGTGAGCTTTTTCATGGTTTTGTCCTGGATGATTGGCGCAATGAACAAACAATGGGAAACGCCAACCCATCAAACCAAGTTATGCAACCGCCAACCATGATACGAAGGTGTCGCCCGGTAATAGGAAAGTTGTGCGAAGCCTTCCGGTGCCGGATAAAAAAGAATAAACAGGCGGGATATGAATACAGTGGCCAGTTAAGGTAAACAGTTCTGTTTCGTTATATAGGGCGCACTCTTCTGCAACGTGCAGAAGTGTGCGCCCTACCCGCCTCAGCCCAGCCGCTGGCGCAACTGCGCCAATTGGCGCATGTCCAGGCTGTCGAAGCCTTCGCTGAGCGCGCAGGCATCGAGCAACTGCGCCGCTTCCGCGTTGCGCCCCTGCTCCAGGTGCAGCTTCGCGCGGTCCATGCCCGCGCGCAGCTCCCAGGCCCGCGCGCCTTGCTGGCGCGCCAGGGTCAGCGATTCGTCGAGCACTGCATCGACCGCCGCGGCGCCCTCGCCCAGCGCCTTGAGCACCTGGGCCTGCAAGCGCAGCAGTTCCGGCAGGGCGAAGGCATCGCCGCTGCGCCGGCAGTGCTGGACGCTGCGCTGGATCACCGCCAGGGCCCGCGCGTATTGCCCATCGAGGATCAGGCCTTCGGCCAGGGAAATCTCGAACGAGGTGGTCAGCAGCTCGTAGCGCATGCCCTGCAGCCGCGACAGGCTCTCCTCCAGCAGCGGCACCGCGTCGCCGGGCTGCTCGCGGCGGATGGCGATGGCCCCGCGCAGGCCCAGCGAGGCCGCCACGTACGGGGCGAAGGCATTGGCGTGGGCGATCTGGCTGAAGGCCTGCAGGCTCGCCTCGGCCTGCGCCAGGTCGCCGTTCCAGATGTGGATGCACAGCGTCCACACCAGGGCGATGCAGTAGGTGGCTGGGTGCTTCAGCTCCGCGGCCTCCGCCTCCACTTGCGTGGCGAGGCGCCGCGCCTGGTCCGGGAAGCCCAGCAGCCACAGCGTACGCGCCAGCGCCAGGCCGGTGCGGTTGTAGTGGTCGAAGCCGTAGTGCAGGGTCCGGCTGCGCTCGGAGGGCAGGCTGTTGCGCAGGGAGCGCTCCAGTTCCTGGCGCGCCAGGCGCTGGTCGCCCAGCAGGTGGTGGGAAATCCCCGCCAGCGAGGCGGCGACGGCGATGGCCTCCGGCTCGCCCAGGCTGTCGCCGATCGCCAGCGCGCGCTCGGCCCAGGCCAGCGACGAGGCGAAGTCGCCGATGCGCTCGTAGAAAATCTGCAGGCGGCCCAGCAGGCGCAGCTGCGCCCAGCGGTCGTCCAGCGCCACGGCGATGTCCAGGGCCCGCAGCAAGGCGGTTTCCGCCGCGCCGCTGTTGCCGCGGGTGAACATCAGCACCAGGCCCAGCGCGGCCTGCAGTTCCATTTCCGTGGGCGTGCCGTGGTAGCCCAGCTCCAGCAGTTCGGTGGCCCGCGCGCACCAGGTGCGGCATTCCACCTGCAGCGAGAAGTGCAGGAACAGCGGCGCGCTGGCCGCCGCCAGGGGCAGCGCCAGGCCGGGGTCGCCCTGGGGGCCGAAGCTCCATTCCAGGGCGCTGCGAATGTTGCCGAGCTGGCTGGCCAGGCGCGCGCAACCGTCGAAGATGTCTTCCGGCGAGCTGCCCAGGCCCTCCAGCAGCTTCAGGTAGAAAAGCGCATGGCGGAAGCCGAGGCTGTGCATCTCGGCCGCGCCGTGGGCCGGCAGCTTGTCGCGCACGTAGGCGCGGGTCATCTCCAGCAGGCGGTAGGTGACCGTCGTTTCGCTGCGGTCGACCGTCACCAGCCCCTTGGCGGCGAGTTCGTCCAGGGTGGCGGCGGCTTCCAGCTCGTCGATCCGGGCATCGGCGACGATCTGCGAGGCCGCCTGCAGCGAGAACGGCCCGACGAACACCGCCAGGCGGTCGAACACCAGGCGCTGCGGGGCGCTGAGCAGGTCGTAGCTCCAGTCGAGCATCGCTCGCAGCGTCTGGTGGCGCGGCTGCGCGGTGCGCCAGCCGGCCCAGCCGAGCGAGAAACGTTCGCCCAGCAGGGCGTGGGTGGCCTTGACGCCGTGGCTGGCAGCGCGCATCGCCGCCAGCTCGATCGGCAGCGCCATGCCGTCCAGGCGCCGGCACATGTCGGCGACCAGCTGGGCGTCGCCCTCCTCCAGCGCCAGCGAGGCGTTGCCGGCCTTCGCCCGTTCGACGAACAGCCGCAGCGCCGGGAATGCCAGCAGTTGCTCCAGGCTCAATCCCTCACTGTCGGCTGGAAAGCCCAGCGGCCCCAGCCAGTGCACCTGCTCGCCGCGCACCCGCAGCGGCTCGCGGCTGGTGGCCAGCAGCGCGACGCCGGGCGCGGCCTCGCCGATGCGCTCGGCAACGGCGGACACCGCGTCCACCAGGTGCTCGCAGTTGTCGATGATCAGCAGCAGCCGCTGCCCGCGCAGGTGGGCGAGCAGCACGAACAGCGGGTCCTCGACCTGCACGGGAATGCCCAGCGAGGCGGCCAGGGCGGAAGGCACCAGCGCCGCGTCCTCGACCTGCGCCAGGTCGACGAAGCGCACCGGCTCCAGGCGCTCGCCGGCGGCGCGGTGGCCCACTTCGACGGCCAGGCTGGTTTTGCCGACGCCGCCGGTGCCGACGATGGTGAACAGCCGCGGCTGCGCCAGGCGCTCCAGCACCAGGGCCACGTCCGCCTCGCGGCCGAACAATCTAGCCCGCGGCGGCAGGCCGCCCACGCTTTCGCCGAGCGGCGCCACGGGGGCGGCCGAAGGCGCTGCGTCCAGGGCCGGGCGCCGGTTCACCGGGGCGACGAAGGCATAGCCGACGCCGACCTGGGTGGCGATGTAGCGCGCGCCCTGCTCGCCGTCGCCGAGCGCGCGGCGCAGGCTGTTCATATGAAAGCGCAGGCTGCCCTCTTCCACCACTACATCGGGCCAGACGCGCTTGATCAGCTCGCGCTTGGACAGCACCTGGCCCGGCTTCTCCAGCAGGGCGATGAGCAGGTCGAGGGCGCGGCCGCCGATCTCCACCGGCTCGCCATCGCGGCTGAGCAGGCGCTTGCCGGGCATGACGCGGAAGGGACCGAACTCGAGGGACGGGTCAAAGGAATCGTGCAATGCGTCCGTTACGGACTCCACGGGAAATTCTCTCGGGCTCGGAAATCCTACGAGGATAGGCGTTTTGCTCGGGCAATCAAGCACATCCTGTAGCGGCCGTGTGGACGCCGCCACAGGATGCGCACCTGTCTACTGCAGGCTCAGCAGCAGCGGAATGTTGCCGCGGGTGGCCTTGGTGAACGGGCAGCTCTGCCGGGCGGCGTCCAGCAGGCAGCGGGCCAGCTCCGCCTCGACGCCGGGCAGCGAGATGGCCAGGTGCGCCCGCAGGAAAAAGCCGTGCTCGCCATGCACCAGGTCCACGTCCGCCTCCACCGTGGCATCGGGGGGAAACGGGACTTTCCGGGCGTTGGCGGCATGCCGCAGCGCACCGATGAAACTGGCCGACCAGCCGACGGCCAGGAGCTGCTCCGGGTTGGTGCCCTGCCCCGGCGCGCCCGGCGGCGAAAAGCGCAGGTCCAGGCGGCCATCGTCGCTGCGCGCGATGCCGTCGCGGCCGCCGAGGGTGCGGGTGTGCGCGGTGTAGAGAACCTTCTCGATCGACTGCATCGGTACTTCCTGACGAACGATGACCGGCGGGCCCGGCGATTCAGAGCACCCGCGCGCACTTGCGACTGGTGCGGGAAAGGCGTTGCCTGGCGTCGGCCTGGGGCAACACCACCTGCGCCGCTGAGCGCCGCTGGTATTCGCCCAGCTCCTGCCGGGCGATATCCAGCAGCCAGGCACGGAAAGGGCCCGCGGGGTCATAGCTGGCACGCTGTGAATCCACGGCCTTCAACGTAGCCCGCAGGACCTCGCCGAGGTCTTCCCCGCGCATCCGCCCGGCCTGTACCTGCCCTTCGAAGAACGCCACGAGCAGCGGAACCAACGCCTTGAGCAGGCGCGGCGACGCCTCGCCGCCGCCCTGTTGCGCCTGGACCAGCAATGCACCGAATTCCGCATTGCTGCAGCGCCCTGCCAGGCTCATGCAGCCGATACCTTCAGTCATCCGCCCAACCTCCCTTTCCCAAGCAGCCCTGCATTGACTGTCCCGCGCGTCGGCGCGAGGACAGGGACTGCTCATGAGAATGGGGCAGGAGTGCCAAAGTCGCCCGTTATATGCTGTTAGCGCCTGTTAGGCGGGTGCGGCCCCGGGGCACCGGCTCCGCTGCCGGGGGCGTGCGGCTCCCGACCAGCCTGGGGCCGACGAGCGTCATCAGCAGCATGAGCGCCATAGGGAAGAACAGCAGCACGTCCAGGCCATAGTGATCGACCGCCAGCGAGATGCCGGCCGGCCCGACCAGCATGCCGGAGAAGCCCACGCAGTTGACGATGCCGATATTCCGGCCGGCGTTGCGCGGGTTCTTGCGGCCGGCGCTGGACAGTAACAGCGGGGCCAGGCAGGACATGCCCAGCCCGAACAACGCGAACCCGGCCAGGGCGAGCAGGGCGTCGCCGAGTTGCGCGAGAACCAGGCCGGCCAGCGACACCGCGCCGCTGGCCATGACCACCCGTGCGGCGCCGAAACGCTGGGTGAGGCGGTCGCCGATCAGCCGCCCGATGAATTCGGCGCCGGTGAAGCAACTGATGGCCAGTCCGGCGAAGGCCGTGGTCGCACCCAGTTCGCGGTGGATGAACTCCTGGCCCCAGTCGCCCACCGCGCCCTCTCCCACCATGACCGCAAGCAGCAGCAGGCCGAAGCCGAGCATCAGCAGGAACGGGCGCCCTTCGCCAGGCTCGGCGGGCAGCGCTGTAGCGTGCCCGCTTTGGGTTTGCGCCAGCACCTCGTCCTTCTCCAGCATGAAACCGCTGAACGCGAGGCTGAGCAGCAACAGCAGCGTCCCCGTGATCGCGAACGGGTACAGGGCGCTCTGTGGCTGCAGGCCAGCGAAATAGCTGCCCAGCATGCCGAACAGGAAGCCTCCGAGGGAGAAACAGGCGTGGAAGTTGGACATGATGGGCCGGCCGTAGAAGCGCTCGACCTGCACGCCATGGGCGTTCAGCGCCGTCTCGGTGGCACCGCGGAATACGCCTAGCAGCACGCCGACGGACAGTGCGAAGCAGAATTCGCTGGCGAAGCCCAGGGGAATGATCGAAAGCGGATAGAGGATCACCGCGACGCGCACGACCTTGCGCGCGCCGAAGCGGTCCAGCAGGCGGCCGGTGAACAGCGCGCCCGCCGCCGCCCCGGCCCCGATGCCGAAGGCGATCATGCCGTAGTTCAGGTCGCCGGCGCTGCCCGCCAGACCTAGCTGGTGGCGCAAGGCGCTGACGCCTGTGGACCAGATGTACATCATGCCGCCGATCATCATGAAGCCCAGGATGGTGGCCAGGCGCGCATGGCGGATCCTGCGCGCGATTCCGGTGTCGTTGCGTATTGTCATTGTTCTGAGCAACCCGTTGGAAAGGAGGTTCGAAGCGGAAAAGGGGCCGCGATGACGGCCCCCTGGATCACCGGGAGGAATCTACTCTGCCCGGCGGGCCGGACGCCAAGCCGGCGGATAGCCGGGCAGCGAATGGCCGCGGATGGGATGAAGGCAAACGCCGGGCCGCCTTGTGGGCGCCCCGGGTGGAACCCCGCCGGGCGAGCCGGCGAGACAGGCGGCGGATTATCTCTCGGCTTCGTAGCGCGCGCGGTTTTCCGCGTTCGGTGGGTACAGGCCCGGCAGCGAGGCGCCGGCATCCACCTGTTGCATGATCCAGCCCTCCAGGCGCTCCTGTTCGGCGGCGATTTCCACCACCTCTTCCAGCAGCCCCTTGGGAATGAGCACCGCGCCGTCGTCGTCGACGACTATCACGTCGTCCGGGAATACCGCGACACCGCCGCAGGCGATCGCCTCCTGCCAGTTGACGAAGGTCAGCCCGGCCACCGACGGCGGCGCCGCCACGCCCTGGCACCAGACCGGCAGGCCGGTGCCGAGCACACCGGCGACGTCGCGCACCACGCCATCGGTGATCAAGGCGGCCACACCGCGCTTGTGCATGCGCGCGCAGAGGATGTCGCCGAAGATGCCGGCATCGGTGACGCCCATGGCGTCGACCACGGCGATGCAGCCCTCCGGCATGGCTTCGATCGCCGCGCGGGTGGAGATCGGCGAGGACCAGGATTCGGGCGTCGCCAGGTCTTCGCGGGCCGGCACGAAGCGCAGGGTGAAGGCCCGCCCGACCAGGCGCGGCTGGCCCGGGCGGATTGGCCGGGTGCCGCGCAGCCAGACGTTACGCAGCCCCTTCTTCAGCAGTACGGTGGTCAGCGTCGCGGTGGAGATGCCGCTGAGAATCTCGCGGATGGAAGGATCGAGTGTCATCGCCATGTCCTCAGATGCTGGAGATCAGCCCGCCATCCACACGGATGACGGAACCGGTGATGTAGGAAGCGCGAGCGCTGGCGAGGAAGGCCACCGTGTCGGCGTATTCCTGGGGTTCGCCGTAGCGGCCCACGGGGATGGAGTCGGTGCTCTCGCGGGATACTTCTTCCACGCTGCGCCCTTCCCGCTCGGCCTTCTTCTGGTCGAGGAAGCGGATGCGGTCGGTGGCGATCCTTCCCGGCAGGATGATGTTGCTGGTGATGCCGTCGCGGGCGACTTCCCGGGCGAGGGTCTTCGACCAGCCCAGCAGCGATAGGCGCAGGGCATTGGAAATGCCCAGGTTGGGAATCGGCGACACCACGCCCGACGAGGCGCTGGTGATGATCCGCCCCCACTGGCGCTCGCGCATGCCCGGCAGCAGCCGGTCGGTGATGGCGATCACCGACAGCACCATGGCCTGGAACTGCTTCTGCCACAGCACCGGATCCTGGCCGGCGACCGGCGTCGGCGGCGGGCCGCCGGTATTGTTGACGAGGATGTCGACACCACCGAAGCGCGCCTCGATCGCTGCGGCATGGCCTTCCACCTGGGCGAGGTCGCCGAGGTCCCAGGTGAGCGCCATGCCCTGGGCGCCAGCGGACAGCAGCGCATCCAGGGTGGCCCTGGCCGCCTGCGGGTCGATGTCGGCGACCACCAGGTTCGCCCCTTCCGCAGCCAGGGTGCGTGCGATGGCGCCGCCCAGCCCTCCTCCGGCGCCCAGTACCAACGCGGTCCTGCCTTTCAATTGAAGATCCATGCCTTGCCCTCTTTCTGGTTCGCGCGCCCTGCGGGCGCCTTGGGTAATGGGTGGACGCCGGCCGCCCCGAACCGCGGGCAGCCGCACGCCTGCGCCAGGGCCGCAGGCCCGGGCGTGAATCGGAAAAACCCTGTTTCAGCGGTGCTCGGCGAAGGCCGCTTCCACCGCCAGGCCCAGGGCCAGAACCTCGTCGTCGCGGCCCTGGACCGCGGAGATCAGCGCCGAGGTCGGCAGCCCCTGGGGATCGACGCCGGAGGGGATGGCCACGCCCGGCATGTTGAGGAAGCTGCCGATCATGGTCAGGGACAGCGTGGCCATGTTCGTCGTGGCGAACAGCGCGTCGTCCCGTTCCAGCGGTGCCAGTGGCGGCGCGACGTGCCTGACCGTCGGCATCGCCAGGAAGGCGCCGTCCAGCTCGGCGGCGATGGCTTGCAGCAGGCGCTGGCGGGCCGCGCGGATCGCCGCCACCCGCTGCGCGGGAATGTCCGCCGCGCTGCGCAGGCGGCTGCTGACCCGATGGTCGATGACGCCGCCCTGCGGACCGCTGACCAGGTCCTTGAGGAAATCCCAGCCTTCGATGGCGCCCAGCCAGCCATCGCGTGGAATCAGCTGGCGCACCTCCGCCACCGCCGCGAGCCGCCGCCATTCGAGCCTGGCGCCCTGCGCTTGCAGGTGCCGCATCAGCGTTAGAAAATTGCAGCGCACCGCCGGCTCGATGCCGCCGTCGTCGAGAATGCCCGCCTCGATGACCAGCCGGCTGCCCGCGAGGGGCGCCGCCTCGATCAACGGCGCACGCAGCCCGCGCATCGCGGCGTCGAGCAGTACGCAGTCGCCCACGGTACGCGCGATGGGGCCAAGGCTGTCGAGGCTGCGGGCCAGCGGATGCACGCCCACCATCGGGTAACGTTCTGGCGAACTCTTGAACCCCGCCAGCCCGTTGAAGGCCGCCGGCACCCGCACCGATCCGCCGGTGTCGCTGCCCAGCGCGGCGCTGACGATGCCGCGCTGCACCGCCACCGCCGAGCCCGCCGACGAACCGCCGGGGGCCCTGGGCTCGACGCCCGGGAAATCCGGGGTGGGCGTGCCGAAGTGCGGGTTGAGGCCCAGCCCGGAGAACGCCAGCTCGCTCAGGTTGGTCTTGCCCAGGGCAATCATGCCGTTGGCCCTGAGGGCAGCCACCACCGCGGCATCGGCCTGCGCCGGCGGCACCTCGCGGCGGGTCAGGGAGCCGGCGAGCGTCCGGCTGCCGCGCACGTCGAAGATGTCCTTGATCGCCAGCGGTATGCCGTCCAGCGCGCTCAGCGCCTGGCCCCGGGCGCGCCGGGCATCGGCGGCGCTGGCCTGCGCCAGGGCCTCCGCGGCGAAGAGCTCGGTGAACACGTGAGCGCTGCTGCGGGCCCTTTCCAGCGCCGCAGTCACCAGCGCCAGCGCCGTCGTTTCGCCCCGTTCGAGGGCGCGGGATGTTTCTGCCAACGTAGCCATGGGTTCCTCGACTTCCTTCAGACCGGGTACCGGAATGCGCCTAGCGCAGTTCTGCGACCAACTCCACCTCGACGCAGGCGCCGCTGGGGATCTGCGCCACGCCGAAGGCGCTGCGGGCATGCTTGCCCGGCGCGCCGAGGATGTGTTCGAGGGTTTCCGAGAAGCCGTTGGCGACGATGTGGTGTTCCCGATACTGCGAACCGCTATTGACCAGGCAGAGTACCTTGACGATACGCGCGATGCGGTTGAGGTCCCCGGTCGCCGCCTGCAGGGTGCCCAGCACGTCGATGGCGATGTTACGCGCCGCGCGGATGCCGGTTTCGGTGTCCATGTCCGTGCCCAACTGGCCCACCCAGGGCTGGCCCTTCTGCTTGGCGATATGCCCGGACAGGAACAGCAACTTTCCCGATTCCACGAAAGGCACATAAGCGGCCACCGGAATACCCGGCGGGCTCAATACGATACCGGCTTCTTCGATGCGTCCGTAAATGGAATTCGAATCACTCATTTCGACTCTCTCGGAATATTATAAGCAGCAATAAAACTCAAACTTTAGAGCGACACTAACAGCTGAACTTTCGACGCTAGATTCTTTCAATCCGAGGCTTGATACAAGTTACTCTTTTCATCTAACCTGTAAATCAAACTAACATCTCAGCCTCGTGCAAGAGGGACTCCGAAATGCCCAGCATTCCTCCGCTCGCCAGCCTCCGCGCCTTCGAGGCCGCGGCGCGCCTGCGCAGCGTCACCAAGGCCGCGGCCGAGCTGAACGTCACGCATCCGGCCATCAGCCACCAGATCAAGCAGCTCGAGGACCACTTCGGCGTGCAGATGGTGCAGCGCGTCGGACGCGGGATAGTGCCCACGCCGATTGGCGAACAACTCTCAAATCTACTAACGGATTCATTCCAGCAGATCGAGAACTTCTGCGATGAAATAATCCGCTCCAAGAAAGGCAAGACACTGTCCGTCGCCTCGGTTGCCTCATTCGCTTCACGCTGGCTCATTCCGCGACTGCCGAAGTTCATGGCGGCCCATCCGGATATCGATATCCGGGTCATTTACGCGCCCCATGAAATATTCGAGATGCGCAGTGACTGCGATGTCGTGATCCGTTACCAGGCACACCCCGTCGCGGCCAATGAAGTGGGCGTCGAACTCTTTTCCGGTGAATCCCGCCCCCTGTGCAGCCCCGCCTTCGTGGCCCGCTACGGCGACCTCTCGACGCCGGAGAAGATCGCCCGCGTACCGCTGCTGCACGACAACGACCGCGAGGTCTGGGCCTCCTGGTTCAAGTCCGCCGGCGTCGAGCTCAACGCCCCGCTGGCCGGCATCGTCTACGAAGATTTCAACCTGATGAGCACCGCCGCCATCGCCGGCCACGGCGTGGCCCTGTGCCCGGTGGAGCTGGTGCGCGAAGACATCGCCCAGAACAACCTGGTGGTGCTGTCCGACATCGGCGTCAAATGCGATGGCAACTACCTGCTGTTGCACCGCAAGGTACCGAGCAACACCGTGCTGACCTTCCGCGACTGGATGCTCAAGGAAGTGAAGCGCGACGCAGGCAAGCCGGCTCGCGACTGACTTGCGCCGCCCAGGGCTCCGGCTCAGTGCTCGAACAGCCGGCCGAAGCCCTTCACCGGCGCAGCAGCCTTGCCCAGGCGCAGGGCATGCCAGAAGGTGGCCTGGTTGCTTGAGATGACGAACTTGCCGGTTTCCCGTTCGAGCCTTTCGATCACGTTCAACGAACGGATGGCGGTGCACGACAGGAAGATCGCGTCCGCGCTTTGCCAATCCAGCGCAAGCGCCTGTTGCAGCAACAGCTCCTCGCTGATTCGCGCATGGTTGTCGTCCAGGTCGACGCCCAGGCACGCCACGCTGCTTAGCTCCAAGCCATTGGATTCGAAGAACGCCACGGCCGCCTCGGTCACCGACAGCGTATAGGGCGTCAGCATGGCCACGCGCTTCGCACCGACCGCGCGCAGGGCCTCCACTACCGCGATCGCCGGATTGGTCACCGCGATGCCCTCGCGGCCAAGCTGCACGGCGGCCTCCACTTCCGGCGTGCCGATCAGCATCGAGGCGGCGGTGCAACCGAACACCGCCACGTCCAGCCGTGAACGCGGCAGGATGAGCTGCGCGATGTTGGGCAGCTCGCGCTCCAGTTCGCGGAAGGTCTCCTCGGTGTTCGGCTCGCGAAGCCGTATCCGGGTGGTGAACACGGCCACCTCGTCGGTATTCGCCATGCGGTGGAAGTCACGCTCGATGGCGACATCGGCGGACAGCGCGATCAGGCCGACGCGCAGCTGTTCGCCATAGGCGGGGCCGGCGGGGGTGGGAATGCGGATTTCGTTGATTTCAGCGCTCATCGTTGCTCCAGCTCAGAAGAAGGTACGTATGGCCGAGCGGACGTCGTAGACATCGTCCACCACGGGGATCAGTTGCCACTTGTCGAAGGTGGTGCAGGGATGGGAAATGCCGAAGCCGATCAGGTCGCCGACCTGCACGTCGGCCTGCGCGTCGCACTGCACGAATGCGTGCTGGTCGTTGAGGCGGGTCACCCGGTACTGCGCATCCAGCGCCCTGGGCCGGGGGCCGAAGGCCGGCCGGTAATGCAGGCGCGCCACCGGCATCTCGAAGTCGAAGCTGATGTCGCGCTTGCCCACGGTGACGATGAAGGTCCCCGGCTCCGGGCGGGACTGGACGATGCCCCACACCTCCAGCGCCCCCGCCAGGTGCGGGGCGATGCCATCCAGTTCCGGCTGGCGCGCGAGCAGGCGGTCGAAGGCCCGCGCATAGGCCAGGTGGTCGTGGGCGAGGTAGCAGCCGCTGCGGATCACCACCACCTGCCCTTGCGGCGCGCGCCACTCGCTCAGCCGCTTCACGACGATGTCGAAGTATTCCGACCCGCCGCTGGACAACACGATCTCCCCTGCCGCGAACCACCCCGCCGCCAGGCAGTCGCTGGCGAGCCCGAGCATGGCCTGGAGCATGCGCTCGATGCGCGGCAGCTTGTCTTCCTCCGGCAGCCCGGGGAACACGCTTTCGTAGGACTCCAGGCCACGCAGCTCGACGATATCGCTGCCAGCGATGCGCTGCGCCAATGCGCGCGCTTCGGCTGCATCGCGCAGGCCCGTGCGGCCACCCGGCGCGCCGACTTCCAGCAGCACGCCGAGGCGGCGTTTCAGCGCCCTGCCCCGCCCGCCTTCGAGCAGCGCCTCCAGGGACGACGCGGAGTCGACTATCACCAGCAGCTCGGCACCCTCCTCTCGCGCCAGCTCATCGAACAGCAGGGCGACGTTCTGCCGGCCGAGCACCTGATTGGCGATGAGGATGCGCGGCACACCGAAGCGGCGCAGGACCGCCACCTGGTTCGCGGTGGCAGCCGTCAGCGCCCAGGCGCCGTCTTCCAGCTGGGCCTGGAACAGCTGCGGCGACATGCTGGTCTTGACGTGGGGCGCGATCCGCGCGCCGGTATGGCGCAGGAACGCTTTCATCCATTCGCGGTTGTTCTGCACGGCGCTGCGCTTGAGCACCGCGACGGGGAACGCCAGATCCTGGTTCAGCAGGTTCCAGCCCTGCTGGCCGATCTCGCGGAACGCGATGGGCGCCAGTGTCGGCGGCAGGCCCTTGCAGGTGCCGTCGACCGGCTGCGCATCCAGTGCCTGCATGGCCCGCTCGAAGGCGGCGGGCAGTTTCGGCTCGATGTCGTTCATCGCGCGGCCCGTCATGCCAGGTAGCGCAGGGCGATGTCGGCGAAGATGCGCGCGGAGGCTTCGAGCTTGTCGAGCTCGACGTACTCGTCCACCGAGCCGCTTTTGCCCACTTCGCCGGGGCCGATGATGACCATGGGGACGTTGAGCGCGGGCGCTATCACCGCGGCGTCGGAGTAGTAGGAAACCCCGGTCACCACCGGCTCGGCGCCGCGCTCGGCGGTCACCGAGGAAACGCACAGCGAGACGAAGGGGTGCTCCAGCGGAGTGTCGATCGGCGGCTTCTCGTCGACGACTTCCAGGCTGACGTGGGGGCCGGCGATGGCCTGGAACTGCTGGACCACGTCGTCCGCGGTGAGGCCCGGCACGGTGCGGATGTCGATGCAGGCGTGGCACTCGGGGGCGATCAGCGGCCAGGAAATGCCGCCCTCGATCATGCCGACATTGACGGTCGGCGAGCCCAGCATCGGATGCACCGGGGCCTGCAGCTTCAGGTCGCGCACCCGGCAGAGGAACTCGGCCATGCGCAGGATCGCGCTGCCGCGATCGCCAGTGCGGTCCGCGGAGAAGGCGTTGTGGCCGTACTCGCCCTTGGCGGTGGCGCGAATCCACAGGGCGCCCTTCTCGGCGGTGAAGACGTCGAGGGAAGTCGGCTCGCTCACCAGCAGCGCACCGGCGCCGGCCAGCGCGCCACTTTCCACCAGGTGCTTGGCGCCCAGGCAGCTGGAGTTCTCCGCCGCGCTGAAGGCGAGGATCAGGTCGCCCTGGAGTTCGTCCTTGCGCTGCTGCATGGCGATGCCGGCCACCACCATGGCGGCCAGCGCGGCCTTCATGTCGGTGGCGCCGCGGCCGTAGAGGCGGCCATCCTTCACCAGCGCGCCGAAAGGCGGCACGCTCCACTCGGCCTCGTTGACACTGATGGTGTCCAGGTGGGCGGAGAAGATCAGTGCCGGGCGCTGGCCCTTGCCCTTGATCCGGGCGACCACGTTGGCGCGGTTCTCGCCGATGGATTGCAGTTCGCTTTCGATGCCGAAGTCGGCGAGTACCGAGGCGACCAACTGGGCGGCCGGCAGCTCGTTGCCCGGCGGATCGAAGGTGACCAGTTGGATCAGCCGGCGGGACAGATCGAGAAGCAGGGTGTTGTCGATGTCGCTCATGAAACCTTCTCCAGGGCAGTGAGTGTCGCTCCCGCGTCGGCGCGGGCGGCGAGCATGATCGGTACGGCGGGAGCATCCACGGGGGCTCGTCCCGGCCGCTGGAGCCAGTTAACGGTCTCCCGCACGGGGGCTCAATTGATTAAATTTGCGTACCTGTAAGCTGGGCTTACACGAGCCCGGGCCCTGCAAGGACGCGCCTCGCCGGCCGGCGGTCGGGCATAAAAAACTGCCGCCGCACCGGGTGGGCGCGGCGGCAGAAAGCGTGGCAAACGGGTGTTTCGAGGCGCCTCAGCGGGCGTTGAAATGGCCCCAGGCATCCGCGCTGGTGTAGGTGGTGACCTGCTTGAGTTCGAGGAACTCGTGCATGCCCCACTCGCCCAGCCCGCGACGGAACCCGCTCTGCTTCACCCCGCCCCAGGGCGCCTGGATGAAGGCCGGCCCCGAGCAGTTGGCCCAGACGATGCCGGCGACCAGTTGCGCGGCGACCCGCTCGCGGCGTTCGCCGTCGTCGGAGAGCACCGCCGCAGCCAGGCCGTAGCGGCTGTCGTTGGCCAGTTCAATGGCCTGCGCCTCGTTGCCGAAGCGGGCGACGCAGAGCACCGGGCCGAAGACTTCCTCGCGCCACAGCACGTTGTCGCGGGAGACATCCAGCGCCACCGTCGGTAGGTAGAAATAGCCCTTGTCCAGTTGCCCGGGAGCCTCGCCGCCGCACAGCAGCCGGGCGCCCTGCTCCACGCCCTGGCGGACCAGGGCGGCGACGCGCTCGCGCTGGGCCGCGCTGATTAGCGGGCCGACCTGGGTCGAGTCGTCCAGCCCCGCTCCGACGCGCAGGCCCTGCACCGCGTGCCGCAGCTTCTCCAGCAGCGCGTCGAAGATCGAGTCCTGCACCAGCACGCGGCTGGTGGCGGCGCAGACCTGCCCCTGGTTGTACATCGAGCCCATCAGAATCCACTCGACCGCATGGTCCAGGTCGACGTCGTCGAAGACAATCATCGCCGACTTGCCGCCCAGCTCCAGCGCCAGGTCGCCGATCAGATTGGCGCGCGCCTGCATGACCTTGCGGCCCGACTCCGTGCCGCCGGTGAAGGACACCTTGGCAATGCCCGGGTGCGCGGCCACGGCGGCACCGCATTCGCTGCCCAGCCCGCACACCACGTTCAGCACGCCGGCCGGCAGCCCCGCTTCTTCGGCGATGCGCGCCAGGCGCAGGGTGGTCAGGGAGGCTAGCTCGGAGGGCTTGAGCACCACCGTACAGCCCGCTGCCAGAGCCGGCGCCACCTTCCAGGCGGCGTTCACCAGGGGGAAGTTCCACGGCACGATCAGCCCGACGACGCCCGCCGGCTCATGGCGCAGCTTCACTTCGAAACGCGGGTCGGACACTTCTACCGGCGTGCCCTGCTGGCCGTCCAGCGCTTCGGCAAGTCCCGCGTAGTATTCGAAGCAGGCCACGGCGTCGCTCATGTCGTAGCGCGCCTCGGTGATGGGCTTGCCGCAGTCGCGCACTTCCAGCTCGGCCAGGGCGCCGGCCTGTTGCTGGATGCCGGCGGCGATCGCCCGCAGCAGACGGGCCCGCTGCGCGCCGGTGGTGCGGCGCCAGCCGGCGGCCAGGGCGGCTTCGGCGGCCTGCACCGCGGCGTCGACCTCCGCCGCGCCGCTGCGCGGGATTTCCGCGAAGTTTTCTTCGCTGGCCGGGTCGGTCACCGGCAGCGTTTCGCCGGACAGGCTCTGGCACCAGCGCCCATTGATAAAGTTGAGATTCTGCATCGTTGCC
Organism: Pseudomonas sp. AAC; assembly: GCF_000725445.1. Lineage (NCBI taxonomy): Bacteria > Pseudomonadati > Pseudomonadota > Gammaproteobacteria > Pseudomonadales > Pseudomonadaceae > Pseudomonas > Pseudomonas sp. AAC. Next base: position 368,382 of record NZ_KL647100.1, read on the forward strand.
TTCTTCGGTGTTGTTGCTGGACAGCTGTCGTCGAGCCTCAGGCCGGGATCTTCAGGCCGTTGCGACGCTCTTCGACGATGAGTTCCGCAGCGCGCTCGCCGATCATGATCGAGGGCGCGTTGGTATTGCCGCCGACGATGGTCGGCATGATCGACGCATCCACCACCCGTAGCCCGCGGATGCCATGGACGCGCAACCGGGCATCGACCACGGCCATATCGTCGCTACCCATCTTGCAGGTCCCCACCGGGTGGTAATGGCTGCCGGAGAGGTAGCTCATGTACTGGTCGATCTGGGCGTCGGTGGTGCAGTTCCGGCTTTGCGCGAACTCTTCGCCCACCAGGGCCCGCAGCGGCTCCTGGCGGAACAGTTCGCGAGCCAGGCGGAACGCGCGGCGGTTGGTGGCCTTGTCGGCCTCGTCGCTGAGGAAGCGGTGGCTGATCCGCGGCGGGTCCAGCGGATCGGCGGAATTGAGCGTGACCTCGCCGCGGCTCCGGGGGCGGCAGACCGCCCACTGGATCGCCAGGGCATGGCGGCGCGGCCAGGGGTCGTTGGCGCTGTTGGGGTTGACCGCGCTGGGGAACATCAGGAACTGCACGTCGGGCCGGGCAAGCTCCGGCAGCGTCTTGACGAAGGCCAGGGCGTTCATCGGGAATACCGAGAACGGCCCCTCGCGGCGCACCACGTACTGCAGCAGCGCGGACACGGCGTTCACCGGGTTCATCAGGCGGTAGTAGGTGTCCGAGGTGCGGCTTTCGTACTGGATGGTGGAACCGAAGTGGTCCTGCAGGTTCCGCCCCACGCCGGGCAGCACGTGGCGGGTGGCGATGCCGTGCTCGGCGAGCAGCTCGGGATCGCCGACGCCGGAAAGCATCAGCAGTTGCGGGGACTGGTAGGCGCCGGCGGACAGCACCGTGTCCATTCGCGCGCGGAAGGTCGCCTCCCTGCCCTTGTGGCGCACCACCACGCCCTCGCAGACGTCGCCGTCGAGCAGCAGGCGACAGGCGACGGCGCCGGTCAGGATGGTGAGGTTGCCGCGGTCCTTCGCCGGCCGCAGGTAGGCGCGCGCCGACGAGCAGCGGGCCACCGATTCATGGGTGTGTGTGTACTGCGACCAGGCGAAGCCTTCCTGGCTGGGGCCGTTGTAGTCCGGGTTGGCGGCGAAGCCCATGCGCGTGCCGGCGTCGATGAAGGCCTGGTAGACGCTGTGCTGGTAATGCCCGAACGAGGTTTCCAGCGGCCCGCTGTCGCCGCGCAGCGGGCTCGGCCCCGCCTCCCAGCGCTCGGAGCGCATGAAGCACGGCAGGACCGAGTCGAAGCCCCAGCCCGGGTTGCCCAGCGCTTCCCACTCGTCGTAGTCCAGGGCGTTGCCGCGCACGTAGAGCTTGCCGTTGATCGACGAACTGCCGCCCAGCACCCGCCCGCGCGGCAGGTCGAAGCGCTGGCCCTGCAGCTCGGGCTCCGGCTCGGACTTGAACGACCAGTCGTAGCGGGTGCCCACGGTGACGGCCTCCCCCAGGGGGAAGGAGAAGCGTGGGTCCCAGTCCTTCGGCCCGGCCTCCAGCAGCAGCACCGAGACCGCCGGGTCCTCCGAAAGTCGGCCCGCCAGGGCGCAGCCCGCCGATCCGGCGCCGACGATGATGTAGTCGTATTGCTTGGAGCCACTCATGCTTTCTTCCCCGAAACCCGCTTCTCGCCGGGTGTTAGCTTGTTGACGGCCGCCCGCACGATGCGGTCGACCGAGATTGCCAGCGCCGCGATGCCCAGGCCCGCGATCAGGCCCTGGCCCGGCTGCACGCGGCCGATGGCCGAGAGTGTTTCCGCCTCCAGCCCCTGCGCGCCCACCAGGGCGACCACGATCAGCATGCCGAAGGACAGCATGATGGTCTGGTTGACCCCCAGCAGCATCTGCGGGAACGCCAGCGGCAGTTGCACGTGGAAGAACTCCTGCAGCGGCGTGCAGCCGTTCATGCGGGCGACTTCCTTGTACTCGCCGCCCACCTGCTGGAGGCTCGCGGCGACGTAGCGGCTTACCGGCGCGAGGCCGAACAGGACGATGGCGACGAAGGCGGCGAAGTCGCCCACCTCGAAGAGCACCACCACCGGAATCAGGTAGACGAAGGCCGGCAAGGTCTGCAGGGTGTCGGCGAATACCTCCAGCACCGCGTAGGCCCGGCGGTTGAGGCCGGCCAGGATGCCCAGCGGCAGGCCCAGGGCGATGGCGGTGAGGGTCGAGACCATCACCAGGTACAGCGACAGCATCGCCTTGGGCCACAGGCCGAACAGCGCCACGGCGCCGAGCAGCAGCACCACCATCGCCGCCAGCCTGCGCCCGCCGACCGCCAGCGCCAGGGCGCCCATGCCCAGCAGGGTGGTGAGCCAGCCGAAGGCGCCGAACAGCTCGCGGGCCGGGCGCAGCAGCCAGGAAATCATGCCGTCACGCAAGGCCGACAGCTCGGCCTGGTAGGCGAGGTTGAACACCCGCAACTGCTGGTTGAGGAACTTGCCCGGCTGGAACTCCAGCGCGCTGGGGAAGTGCGCGGCCGCCGGGAAGAACCACACGGCAACCACGCCCAGCAGCACGATGGCCAGACACAGCGGCAGCAGCGGCAGCCTGCTGCGCGCCTGACCCTGCTCGGGGCGGCGCATGACCCAGGTACGGCAGGCGCGATCGAGCATGATGGCCATCAGGGTGATCGCCACGCCAGCCACCAGGGCGCCACCCAGGCGCATGGACTTCAGGCCCTTGAGTACCTCGGCGCCCAGGCCTTCACCGCCGATGATCGCGCAGATGATTACGGTGGAGAACGTCAGCATGATGACCTGGTTCAGGCCCGTGAGCAGCGTCGCCCTGGCCGCCGGGACCTGCACGCTCCAGCAGCGCTGGCGCGGGGTGCAGCCGGTGATCTCGGCCAACTCGATGATCGAGCGCGGGGTGCGACGCAGGGCGAAGGTGGTGATGCGCGCCATCGGCGGCATCGCGTACACCACCAGCGCCACCAGGCCGGCGACCGGACCGAAGCCGAAGAACACCACGATCAGCACCAGGTAGGAGAAGATCGGCAGCGTCTGCATGGTGTCGTAGAACGGCTCCAGGATCGCCTCGGCCAGCGGGTGCCGGTACGCCAGGATGCCCAGCAGCAGCCCCAGCCCGCAGCCGATGGGAATGGCGACCATCACCGTCACCAGTGTCTGCAGCGCGGAGTCCCACAGGCCGGTGAACAGGAAGTACGCCAGGCACGCGCCCACCAGCAGGGCCAGGCGCTTGCCACCGAAACGCAGGCTGGTCAGCAGGCACACCAGGGCCACGGAGAACCACGGGATGGCGGGAATCCACAGCGGGCCGCCGCCGAACAGGCTGAACCTGAAGCCTTGGGTCAGCACGCCGGTGAGTAGGCGCTCCGGCCACGATAGCAGCGACGCTATTGCCCGGGTGAGATCGACGAGGGTCCAGGGCCCGACGCTGAGCGCGGTGACCGCGCCGAGAAAGCGGGTGACGTAGCTGCCGGCATCGACCGCCCAGGCCTGCGGGAAAGTGCGCGCCCACTCCAGTTGGTTGAGCAAGGCCAGCAGGCCGAGGGCAAGCGCCGTCAGGGCGACACTCAGCAGCGGGCGCAGGGCCTTGCCCGTGCGCGGCTTGCCGGCGGAAGCGTTGTTGTCCGGGGTGGCCGGCTCTGCGAGCAGGTTCGTCATGGCAGGACTCGTCATTTCTTCAACCACTTCGAGTAGGAGACCCGGGAAACCTGGCCGACGACGGCGCCGTCGGCGTCCACCACGGCGATGGGGCGGTCCGCTTCGATCAGGCGCTGGGCCGCCTGGCCGACCTTCATCTCCAGGCTGAACGGCGCTTCGCCGTCCATGTCGGCGCTGGCGGGTTCCAGCAGCGCCCGCAGCGAAACCACCTTCTCCCGCGGGATGTCCTGCACGAACGCCTTCACGTAGTCGTTGGCCGGCCGCAGCACCAGGTCCTCCGCGGTGCCGATCTGGAGGATCTCGCCGTGCTGCATGATCGCGATCCGGTCGCCCAGGCGCACGGCCTCGTCGAAGTCGTGGGTGACGAAGACGATGGTCTTGCGCAGGCTCGACTGCAGGCGGATGAACTCGTTCTGCATCTCCTTGCGGATCAGCGGGTCGAGCGCGGAGAACGGTTCGTCGAGGAACCAGATCGCCGGGTCGGTGACCAGGCTCCGGGCGATGCCCACGCGCTGCTGCTGGCCGCCGGACAGCTCGTGAGGGTAGAAGGATTCGCGGCCGGCCAGGCCGACGAGCTCGAGAACCCGCCGGGCCTCCTGCAGGCGCTGTTCGCGCGGCATTCCGTTCATGCGCAGCGGGAAGGCGATGTTCTCCAGCACCGTGAGGTGCGGCAGCAGGCCGAAGTTCTGGAAGACCATGCTGATCTTGCGCCGGCGGATGTCCCTGAGCTGCTGGCTGGTGGCGCTGGCCAGCGACTGATTGGCGATCATCACCTCGCCACAGCTGAGCGGGTAGAGCCCGGTCAGGCAGCGCAGCAGCGTGGACTTGCCCGAGCCGGAGAGCCCCATGAGGATGAAGATCTCACCCTCGCGCACTTCGAAGCTGGCTTCGCGCACGCCGGTGATGTAGCCGAGCCTGCCGAGTGTTTGCGCGTCGCGCGGCTGGCTTGCATTGCTGAGATAGCGCTCGCAGTCGGTCCCGAATACCTTCCAGACGTCGACGGCCTTGAGGGCAAGAGACTCGTTGTTCTGTACAGAAGTCGACACAATCATTACTCCCACGAAACCCGATGTTCGGCTGTTCGACGATTGCCCCAGGGCAATGCCCGTTGAACGGCCGACCGCTATTTCGCCCAGCCTTGCACCAGGTCCGCGTGCGCGGATATCCAGGTGTCGGCCTCCTCCTCGGGGGAACTTCCTTCGTTGTCGATCTGGTCCATCGCCTTGGCGACGGCGCCCTTGTCCAGGGTGAACTTCTGCAGGATCTTCTCCGCCACCGGTATTCGCGCGAACGCGGCCTTGTTGCCCAGCTTCAGGACGTCCACCTCCGGGCGCGAGTCGGGGAATTGCACGAAGGCGCCGGGGTTCTTCTCGGTGAACCAGTTGGGCGTGTACATCCAGCCCAGGATGGGTTGCTTGCGATCGATCGCGCCCTGGAAGGTCGCCAGCAGCGCGGCCGGGGAACCCGAGTTCACCAGGGCGAAGGGCAGTTCGAAGTGGCTGATGCGCTCATCCGAGCGCGAACCCCAGTCCGCCGGCGCATCGACGAAGCGCCCCTTGGGCGCGGTACCGGCGGTGGCGAGGGCCGCCGCGCACTTCGGCTGCTTGAGCGCTTCCCACGAGGGCAAGCCCGGGCAGACCTCCACCAGGTACTGCGGATACCACCAGCCCTCGGTGACCTTCACGCCGGTAGGCCCGTAGTTGTTGACCTTGCCGGAGGCCAGGGCGGCCTTGGTCATCTCCACACCCGTGGTCTGCCATGCGCCCAGGGTCACGTCGATATCGCCCGTCTGCACCGCGGTGTACTGCGCGGCGGAGTCCACGGTGACGTATTTGACCTCGTAGCCCGCCTGCTTGAGCGCCTGGCCGTACACGGCGGCGATGAAGTCCGAATCCGATGAGTTGATGAACGAGATCTTCACCGGTTCGGCCACCTCGGGAACGGCCGCCTGGACCGTGGCGATGGAGGCTCCCAGCAACGCCAGCATGCTGATGATCAACTGGCCTGACTTACGATTCTTCATACTCGAACGCCCTCGATGAATTGTTCTTGGAGGATTGGGCAGTGGTCATGGGTACGGCAGGAATTCGTTCTTGTTCTTCACTTCGGTTCAGCAATGGCCGCTCCGGTAAAAACGGATTACAGGAGCGACCGCCGTGGACTCACAATGCCCCCGAGGACGGGGCCCAACAAGTCACTTTTTTTGGCCACCTGTAAACGCCATGAACGGTTCCGGCAAAGCCCGCGCAGGCCCATGGCCGTGCGGCTTCTGGGCTGTTCCGAAGAGGCCGTTCGCGCCCTCGCCCGCCTTCGCGAAACGCATGGGTTCCATGAGTTTTGCCCGTTTTGGAAAAACCCCGGGCGCGGCCTAGTCTGGGTTCGCCCTGCAACCCAAGCCTCCAAGGAGCACCCGATGCGACTGACCGCCCATGCCCAAGGCGTTTATCCGATAGCCCCGACGCCGTTTCTCGAGAATGGCAGCGTCGACCACGCCTCCATCGACCGACTGATCGACTTCTACCTGTCCTCCGGCGCCAGCGGCATCACCGTGCTCGGGCAACTGGGGGAAGCGGCGAAGCTGGAACACGGCGAATCGCTGGAGGTGGCCACGCGGATGATCCGCCGCGCCGGCGACCTGCCGGTAGTGGTGGGCGTGACGGCGCCGGGCTTCGCGGCGATGCGCGCGCTCACCCGGGAAGTCATGGAGCGCGGCGCCGCCGGGGTGATGATCGCCCCGCCCAATACGCTGCGGACCGACGACCAGATCGTCGGCTACTACCACCAGGCCGTGGAGGCCATCGGCAGCGACGTCCCGTTCGTGCTGCAGGACTACCCGCTGACCTTCTCGGTGCAGATGTCGCCGGGCGTCATCCGGCGCATCGTCAACGAACTCGACACTTGCGTGATGCTCAAGCACGAGGACTGGCCGGGCCTGGAGAAGATCAGCGCGCTGCGCCGCTTCGAAGCCGAAGGCAGCATGCGGCGCATCTCCATCCTCTGCGGCAACAATGCCCTGTTCCTGGACCAGGAGCTTCGACGCGGGGCGGACGGGGCCAACACCGGTTACTGCTTCCCGGACATGCTCTGCGAGATGCTCGCCACGATCCGCGCCGGCAACATCGAGCAGGGCCTGGACCTTTTCGATGCGCATCTGCCGCTGCTGCGCTACGAACAGCAGCCCGGCGTAGGGCTCGCCGTGCGCAAGTACGTGCTGATGCGCCGTGGCCTGCTGCGCAGCGATCGCCAGCGGCGCCCGTTCACACCGCTGTCGGAGCAGGCGACAGAGGAAGTCGAGACGCTGCTAGCCCGGCTGGCCCGGCGCGACTCCCGCGCCGCCCTGGAACCGCGCTGAGGGCTACAGCTCGCCGAGCAGCCAGTCCCTGAATGCCAGGAAAGCCTCGTCGTGGACCCTGTGGCCCGGTGCGACGAGGTAATAGCCGGTGCCGCGCAGCCGCGCCGAGTCGAGCGGAATCCTCAGCGCTCCGCTGGCCAGTTCGTCCTCCACCAGGAAGCGCGGCACCAGCCCGGCGCCGAGGCCGGCGCAGACCGCCTGGAGCAGGTGGGCGGTGAGTTCGAACTGCGGCCCGAGCCTCAGCGCTTCACCGCCCAGGCCCTGTGCCCGGAACCAGTCGCGCCACAGGTCGGGCCTGGCCACCACCCGCAAGAGCTGCAGCGCGGCGAGGTCGGCGGGCTGCCGGAGGGGTTCCGGCAGGCGGGCCCGCCCGCTGACCACCGGCACCAGTTCCTCCTCGAACAGTGGGTAGGCGGCGAGGCCCTGCCAGCGCCCCTCGCCCACCACTATCGCCGCATCCAGCTCGCCGTCGAAATCGACGGGGCCGACCCGCGAGTGGATATGCACCTGGATGCCGGGATTTGCCGAATAGAAGCGCGGCAGCCGCGGCAGCAGCCACTTGGAGCCGAACGCCGGCAGCACCGCCAGGTTCAGCGTCGCCGCGTGGCGCCCCAGGCGGATCACCCGCTCCGTCGCCTGGCGTATGGCAGCCAGCGCGGCGGCGACATCCTCGGCATAGCGCTTGCCGGCCTCGGTCAGCAGGATATGCCTCCCCGTCCGCTCGAACAGCGTCACCCCGAGCGACTCTTCCAACACCTGTATCTGCCGGCTCACCGCGCTTTGGCTCAGGCACAACTCTTTTGCAGAACGCGTGAAACTGCGGTTCCTGGCGGAAGCCTCGAACGCCAGCAGCGACGACATGGACGGACAGAGCACACGAGGGTTCATCGGGTTGGCTCCCCTGGGAAACGGGTCGACAGGTTGAGGGGCTTCCGGGAAGGGAACAAGTGAGCTTTATGGACGTTTCGTCAGGCTGATTTACAACTGGCGAACGGCCGAGGCTGGCCAATGTGCTCGGAGTCTGCCGGAGATGCTGCATTGGCCTGCAAAAGCAACATGAACTTTACTGAAGCATCTTCCTCGGTGTCGCAAGCCGATAGTCGTCGACCGGCTTCACGCCCGGCGCCCGGTCCTACCCGTTGAAATGAGCCTGCAAGAGGAGCACCGCGTGTCCACAGCCGTTCCCCAGTCGGTCACCGCCCCGCTGAGCCGGGCCGCCATCTTCCTGGTGCTGACGATCAACCCCGGCCAGGCCGGCGAAACCGCCGTGCGCGCGTTGTGCGCCGACCTGCCGGGCCTGTTGCGGGCCATCGGGTTCCGCGCCCCGCAGGGACTGCTGTCCTGCGTCATGGGCTTCGGCTCGGCGGCCTGGGCCCGCCTCTTCGGCCAGCCCAGGCCGCGGGAGCTGCACCCCTTCCGCGAAATCCAGGGCGCGCACCACGCCGTGTCCACCCCGGGCGACCTGCTGTTCCACATCCGCGCCGAGCGCATGGACCTGTGCTTCGAACTGGAAACGCAGATCATGGCCCGCCTCGGCGACGCCGTGGCCACCGCCGACGAGGTGCAGGGCTTCAGCTACTTCGATGCCCGCGACCTGCTGGGCTTCGTCGACGGCACGGAGAACCCGGCGGGCCAGGCCGCGCTGGACGCCACCCTGATCGCCGGCGAGGACGAGAACTTCGTCGCCGGCAGCTACGTCATCGTGCAGAAGTACCTGCACGACCTGGCCCGGTGGAACGCGCTGCCGGTGGCCGAGCAGGAACGGATCATCGGCCGGCACAAGCTCTCCGACATAGAGCTGGACGACGCCGTCAAGCCGAGCAACGCGCACAACGCCCTGACCACGATCGTCGAAGACGGCGAACAACTGGAAATCCTGCGCGACAACATGCCCTTCGGCGATATCGCCAAGGGCGAGTTCGGCACCTATTTCATCGGCTACGCCCGTTCGCCGCGGCGCATCGAACGGATGCTCGAGAACATGTTCATCGGCCTGCCCCCGGGCAACTACGACCGCCTGCTGGACTTCAGCCGCGCGGTGACCGGCAGCCTGTTCTTCGTGCCTTCGGCCAGTTTTCTCGAACAGGTAACCCCGGACGCCAGCGTAGCTGCCGCCCCTGCCCTCCCCGCGCAGGACGGCGTGCCTCCGCTGGCGCCCCGCGACGGCTCCCTCGGCATTGGCTCACTAAAGGAATCAGGCAATGAATAACCTGCACCGTGAACTCGCCCCCATCTCCGACAAGGCCTGGGCCCAGATCGACGAAGAGGCCACGCGCACCCTCAAGCGCCACCTCGCGGCCCGCCGCGTGGTCGACGTGCCGCCGCCGGGCGGCCTCGGCCTGTCTGCGGTGGGCACCGGCCACCTGCATGCGCTGCAGGCCCCCGCGGAGGGCATCCAGGCCGCCCAGCGCGATGCCCGGGCGATCGTCGAGTTGCGCGTGCCCTTCGAGCTGAGCCGCCAGGCCATCGACGACGTGGAGCGCGGTTCGGACGATTCGGACTGGGACCCGCTGAAGGATGCCGCCCGCAAGCTGGCCTTCGCCGAGGACCGCGCGGTGTTCGATGGCTACGCCGCGGCCGGCATCCAGGGCATCCGCCAGGCCAGCAGCAACGCCGGCGTGGTGCTGCCGACCAACGTGCGCGGCTACTCCGGCGCCGTGGCGCAGGCGCTGAGCCAGCTGCGCCTGGCCGGCGTCAACGGCCCCTATGCCCTGGTGTTGGGGGCGGACGCCTACACCGCGGCCAGCGGCGGCAGCGACGAGGGCTACCCGGTCTTCCACCACATGGAGCAGCAGGTGGACGGCGGCATCATCTGGGCCCCCGCCCTGGAAGGCGGCTTCGTGCTCAGCACGCGCGGCGGTGATTTCGAGCTGGACATCGGCCAGGACATTTCCATCGGCTATGCCAGCCACAGCGCGACGAGCGTGGAGCTGTACTTCCTGGAGACCTTCACCTTCCGGGTGCTCACCAGCGAGGCCAGCGTGGTGTTGACGCCGGGGAAAAAAGGATAATCGCCCACGCCGGACACCTCGGTGGCACGGACGGCGGCGCATAACCGCGAACGGTTATGCGCCCTACACATGTTCCCACCGAACCCACCTGTAGGAGCGGGCCCTGCCCGCGATTTCGCGCGCAGGGCGCGCCCCTGCATGGAGTAGCGTAGGTATGGGGCTGCGTGGCCCGCTCTTCGTAGGATGGGTTGAGCGAAGCGATACCCATCAATGCGAGCTAGCTGAGAATCCAGGACTCCACGACCTCCTCGCCATAGGCGTCCTTCCAGCCCAGCAGCGTCTTGTGGTCGCGGTTGTTGGTCCGCACCGTCTCGCCGGTGTGCGGGTTGCGGTAGACCTTGCGGGCGCGGATCTTCTGGTATTTCGCGCCCTTGGCCTGGTCGCCGTTGGCGATCCAGTCGGCATCGGTCTCGAGGATTTCGATGACGTCCTCCAGGGTCTTGTCGTACTCGCCCATCAGCTCGCGGAGCGATTCCACGAATGCCTGGTTGTCGAGTTCGGCGTCGTTTTCCTGGGCGGCGTCGTCACGGACTGAATCTTTATCGTCTTTCATCGCAAGGCTCCGTTATCGGTATCTGTACGGGCCGGCACGGGCGGCCCGCTGGAATTCGGAAAAAAGCGTCCCCGCGCCGGGGGCGGCCGCGCTCGGGCGCGGCCACCGCCAGCTGTCGTGTGGCTCGTGGGGAGTTAGTGGTAGGCGTCTGCGGCGGTGACCTTGCCGCGGAACACGTGGTAGCTCCAGAAGGTGTACATGAGGATGATCGGGATGATGAACAGCGCGCCGATCAGGGCGAACAGCTGGCTGGACGGCGGCGAGGCGGCCTGCCAGAGGTCGATGGCCGGCGGGATGATCTTCGGCCAGATGCTCACCGCCAGGGCGAGGTAGCCGAGGAACATCAGGGCCAGCACGCTGATGAACGGCAGGTGCGAATGGCGCTTGCGCAGGTTCGACTGGACCAGGCACATCGACGCCACCGCCAGCACGGCGATCACCGCGAAGAGCACCCAGTGGCGCCCGGAGAACCACAGCTGGGCGATGTTCGGGTGCAGCCAGGCGGTCCAGGCGCAGATCACCACGATCACCGCCGCCAGCAGGTAGGTCAGCGGCCGGCTGTAGTGGCGCATGCGCGACTCCAGCATGCCCTCGGTCTTCACCAGCAGCCAGGTGCTGCCCAGCAGCGCGTAGGCCACCACCAGGCCCAGGCCGCAGAACAGCGGGAACGGCGACAGCCAGTCCAGCGGGCCGCCGGCGAACTGCCGGTCCACCACCGGGATGCCGTTGATGTAGGTGCCGATGGCCACGCCCTGGAAGAAGGTCGCCAGGAAGGAGCCGGCGATGAACGCCTTGTCCCAGATGTGGCGCTTCTGCGGCTTGGCCTTGAAGCGGAACTCGAAGGCCACGCCACGGAAGATCAGCCCGGCCAGCACCAGCACCAGCGGCAGGTACAGCGCCTCCAGGATCACCGAATAGGCCAGCGGGAAGGCGCCGTAGAGCGCGGCGGCGCCCAGCACGGCCCAGGTTTCGTTGCCGTCCCACACCGGGGCGACGGTGTTCATCATCACGTCGCGTTCACTGGAGTCGGACACCAGCGGGAAGAGAATCCCCAGCCCCAGGTCGAAGCCGTCCATGATCACGTACATCATCAGCCCGAAGGCGATGATCACGCCCCAGATGACCGACAGGTCGATACCTTGAATACCCATGTTGCAACCTCCTCAGCCGGCAACCGACATAGGTCTGCGGATGCTGGAAGGCCCGGCGGGCTCGCTGTCCAGCGGATCGATCAGGTGCTGCTGGCCAGGCCCCTTGCGCACCAGGCGCATCATGTAGCCCAGGCCGACGGTGAACACCGAGAAGTAGATGACCACGAACAGCGCCAGGGTCAGGCTCATCTGCGCGACGTTGTGGTTGGAGACCGCCTGGCTGGTGCGCAGCATCCCGTAGACCACCCAGGGCTGGCGGCCCATCTCGGTGGTGAACCAGCCGGCCAGCAGCGCGATCAGCCCGGAGGGACCCATCACCAGCACCAGGCCCAGGAAGGCGCGGTTGCGGTACAGCGCGCCACCGCGGCGCAGCACCAGGGCGGCCAGGGCGCAGAGGATCATCAGCATCCCCAGCCCGGCCATCAGGCGGAAGCTCCAGAACACCACGGTGGAGTTGGGCCGGTCCTGCGGGGCGAAGCTCTTCAGCGCCGGGATCTGCTTGTCCAGGCTGTGGGTCAGGATCAGGCTGCCCAGGTACGGCACTTCCAGGCTGTAGCGGGTCCGCTCGGCCTGCATGTCCGGGATTCCGAAGAGGATCAGCGGCGTCGGCTCGCCCGGCACGTTCTCCCAGTGCCCCTCGATGGCGGCGATCTTCGCCGGCTGGTGCTCCAGGGTGTTCAGGCCATGGGCGTCGCCCACCAGCACCTGCAGCGGCGCCACGCCCAGGACCATCCACATGGCCATCGACAGCATGGTCCGCGTGGCCGGGTTGTCGCGCCCGCGCAGCAGGTGCCAGGCGGCCGAGGCGCCGACGAAGAAGGCGGTGGACAGGTAGGCGGCCAGCGCCATGTGCACCAGGCGGTAGGGGAAGGACGGGTTGAACACGATCTTCAGCCAGTCCAGCGGCACCACGCGCCCATCGACGATGTCGATGCCCTGGGGCGTCTGCATCCAGCTGTTGGACGAGAGGATCCAGAACATCGAGATCATGGTGCCGATGGCCACCATCACCGTGGCGAAGAAGTGCAGGCGGCGCCCCACCCGGTCCCAGCCGAAGAGCATCACGCCGAGGAAGCCGGCCTCCAGGAAGAACGCCGTCAGCACCTCGTAGGTCAGCAGCGGCCCGGTGATGCTGCCGGCGTAGTCGGAGAAGCGCGCCCAGTTGGTGCCGAACTCGTAGGCCATGACCAGGCCGGAGACCACGCCCATGCCGAAGTTCACCGCGAATATCTTCGACCAGAACTTGTAGAGGTCCTTGTAGACCGCGTTGCCGGACTTCAGCCAGAGCCCTTCGAGCACGGCCAGGAAGCTGGCCAGGCCGATGGTGATGGCCGGGAAGATGATGTGGAAGGAGACCGTGAACGCGAATTGAATCCGCGCCAGGTCCAACGCCTGTAGGTTCAACATGGCGAAACCCTTATTGATCGCTCATTCATGAAATGCCGGCAGCCGTCCTCCGGCTGCCGCACGGGAGTCCGCCTCAGGCGACAGTCGAATGGATCCGATTGTCTTCCCGGGCCTTCTCCAGCCTGATCGCGATGAACTTGGAAGTTGGCGTGAAGGTGCGCTCGCCATAGCTTTCCAGCGGCACCAGCGGGTTGGTCTCCGGGTAGTAGGCCGCGGCCTGCCCGGCCGGCAGGTCGTAGGCCACCAGCTGGAAGCCGTGGACGCGGCGCTCGATGCCGTCTTCCCAGAGCGACACCAGGTCGACCTTCTCGCCCGGCTCGAAGCCCAGGCGGCGGATGTCCCGCTCGTTGGCGAAGACCACCTCGCGCAGGCCGAACACCCCGCGGTAGCGGTCGTCCAGGCCGTACAGGGTGGTGTTGTACTGGTCGTGGGAACGCAGCGTCTGGAGGATCAGGTCGGGCCGCTCGCCGCGGGCCAGCACCGCCTGGTTGACCAGTTCCAGCGGCAGTTCGCTGGGGGTGAAGCCGGCCTTGCCGCTGGCGGTCTTCCAGACCCGCTCGGCCGCGTCGTTGCCCAGGTGGAAGCCGCCGGGGTGCTGCAGCCGCGCGTTGAAGTCGGCGAAGCCGGGGATGACGTCGGCGATCAGGTCGCGGATGTGCCCGTAGTCGGCGATGGCCCAGTCCCAGTCGATCGGGCGGTTGCCCAGGGTGGCCTTGGCGATGCCGGCGATGATCGCCGGTTCCGAGCGCAGGTGCGGCGAGCGCGGCTTCAGCTGGCCGTGGGAGATGTGCACCATGCTGAAGGTGTCTTCCACGGTGACGCCCTGGGGCCCTTCGGCCTGCATGTCGACCTCGGTGCGGCCCAGGCACGGCAGGATCAGCGCGTCGCGGCCGGTGACCAGGTGCGAGCGGTTGAGCTTGGTGGCGATGTGCACGGTCAGCTCGCAGTTGCGCAGCGCGGCGTGGGTGCGCGGGGTGTCCGGGGTGGCCTGGGCGAAGTTGCCGCCCAGGGCCAGGAACACCTTGGCGCGCCTGGCTTCCATGGCCTGGATGGCCAGCACGGCGTTGTCGCCGTGGCCACGCGGCGCCTGGAACCTGAAGCGTTTCTCCAGGGCGTCCAGCAGCCAGGTCGGCGGCTTCTCGTCGATGCCCATGGTGCGGTCGCCCTGCACGTTGCTGTGGCCGCGCACCGGCGACAGGCCGGCGCCGGGCTTGCCGACGTTGCCGCGCAGCAGTTGCAGGTTGACCACCTCCTGGATGGTCGGCACCGAGTGGCGGTGCTGCGTCAGGCCCATGGCCCAGCACATGATCACGCGCTCGGCGCGGCGGTACATGCGCGCCGCCAGCTCGATCTCGGCCAGGCTCAGGCCGGACTGGCCGACGATGTGCGCCCAGCTGGTGGCGTCCACCGCCGCCAGGTAGTCGTCCAGGCCGCTGGTGTGCTCGCGGATGAAGGCGTGGTCGAACACCGGCGGCTCGCCGTTGGCCTGGGCCTCGCGCTCCCACTGCAGGAGGAACTTGGCCATGCCGCGGAACATCGCCATATCGCCGCCCAGGGCCGGGCGGAAGTAGGCGGTGTTGGTCGGCTCCGAGCCGTTGCTGAGCATCTCGAAGGGGTGCTGCGGGTGCTGGAAACGCTCCAGGCCACGTTCCTTCAGCGGGTTGATGCAGATCACCTGGGCGCCGCGGTGCACGGCCTCGCGCAGCGGTTCGAGCATGCGCGGGTGGTTGGTGCCGGGGTTCTGGCCGATGACGAAGATGGCGTCGGCCTTCTCCAGGTCGTCGAAGACCACGGTGCCCTTGCCCACCCCGAGGGTTTCCGCCATGCCCAGGCCGCTGGCCTCGTGGCACATGTTCGAGCAGTCGGGGAAGTTGTTGGTGCCGAAGGCGCGGACGAACAGCTGGTAGAGGAAGGCCGCCTCGTTGCTGGCCCGGCCGGAGGTGTAGAACTCCGCCTCGTCCGGCGACTTCAGCGCCTTCAGGTGCCGGGCGATCAGGGCGAAGGCCTCGTCCCAGGTGGTTTCCACGTAGTGGTCGGTCGCCGCGTCATAGCGCATGGGATGGGTCAGGCGGCCCTGGTATTCGAGCCAGTAGTCGCTCTGCCCGGCCAGCGCGCTGACGCTGTACTTGGCGAAGAAGTCGGGGTCGACGGAGCGCCCGGTGGATTCCCAGTTGACCGCCTTGGCGCCGTTCTCGCAGAACTTCACCAGGCCGTTCTCGGGCGACTCGCCCCAGGCGCAGCCGGGGCAGTCGAAGCCGCTGTTCTGGTTGGTCTTGAGCATCGCCCGCAGGTTCTTGACCGCGTTCTCGCTGCCCAGCCAGCTCTTGGTCACGCTCTTGAGCGCGCCCCAGCCGGCGGCCGGTCCGGTGTAGCGCCTTATATGTTCGTCTTGGCTCATTCAGGCATTCCTCGATTACACGCAGAGAATGAAAGTTCTCAGGCAGAAAAAGGCGACGCTAAGAGCACGCCAATATCGGAACGCTGAGCGAGCAACTTCCTTGCGCGAAACTTGCTGTTCGCAACACCGGGTGAGTTGTGCTCAGGTCCAAGTTCCAGGGCCTTTTTTCGAACAATCGGCCTGAAAGCTGGAAAGACATTGGTTCGCCTTGTGACATCAGGCTATTGAGAAGCGGAGATTGCGTCCAATCGAAATAAATTAAACCCTGATCAGAACCGTCTATCAGGCCTGGAATGCCCGCAGTAGAAGGGTGGAATGGACAATTAAGGCGCTTGATAGACCACTCTTATCAACCGGTAATCAAAAGCAATTTGACGCCCCTGGGCGAACTGACTAGCCTCACCTCGAAGATCGCCAGAGCATTAATAAAAAGATGCCAACGCCTGCGTGCAAAGAGCAATGAACGATCACTTCGAGAGGCAACTCGGAATTGAATGACAATACTGGCGAACTCATCGACGGTTTCAATCGGAAGATCGATTACCTGCGCATGTCGGTGACCGACCGCTGCGACTTCCGCTGCGTGTACTGCATGGCCGAGAACATGCAGTTCCTGCCGCGCCAGCGCATCCTCACCCTCGACGAGCTGTACCGCGTGGCGGAGCGCTTCGTCGCCCTGGGCACGCGCAAGATCCGCCTCACCGGCGGCGAGCCCCTGGTGCGCCAGGGCATCGTCGAGCTGTGCGCGCGCATCGCCGCCCTGCCCGGCCTGCGCGAGCTGTGCATGACCAGCAACGGCTCGCAGCTGCAGCGCCTGGCGCAGCCGTTGCACGATGCCGGCCTGGCGCGCCTGAACATCAGCCTCGACAGCCTGGATGCGCAGCGCTTCAAGGCGCTCACCCGCACCGGCGACCTGCAGCAGGTGATCGCCGGCATCGACGCCGCGCGCCGCGCCGGCTTCCGCCACACCAAGCTCAACTGCGTGGTGCTCAAGGGCCGCAACGACCACGAGGTGGTCGACCTGGTGCGCTTCGCCATCGACCGCCAGCTGGACATCTCCTTCATCGAGGAAATGCCCCTGGGCGTGATCGACGAGCACCAGCGCGACGAGTCCTACTGCTCCAGCGACGAGGTGCGCCAGCGCATCGGCGAGCGGTTCACCCTCATCGAATCCGCCGAATCCACCCAGGGCCCGTCGCGCTACTGCCGCCTGGCCGAGGCGCCGGAAATCCGCATCGGTTTCATCTCGCCGCACAGCCACAACTTCTGCGGCAGCTGCAACCGCGTGCGCCTGACCGTCGAGGGCCGCCTGCTGCTGTGCCTGGGCAACGAGCATTCGGCCGACCTCAAGCAGGTGCTGCGCGCCCACCCCGGCGACGCCGAACGGCTGGACAAGGCGATCCGCCAGGCCATGCGGCTCAAGCCCCAGCGCCACCACTTCGAGGTCGGCGGCGAAGTGCAGATCCTGCGCTTCATGAACATGACCGGCGGCTAGCCGCCCCTTCGGAATCGCCATGATCGTCCAACCGCAACCCGACATGCTGCGCGTGCTGTTCACGCTCAAGGGCTCCATCGCCAAGCGCATCGCCTTCCGCAGCCTGATGGTCACCATCCTGGCGGCGCTGATCGTGCTGGTGGAGGAACACCACCCGGCGTTCTTCGCGCGGGTCAACGCCACGCCCTTCACCCTGCTGGGGCTGTCGCTGTCGATCTTCATGAGCTTCCGCAACAACGCCTGCTACGATCGCTGGTGGGAAGGCCGCAAGACCTGGGGCAAGGTGATCATCGACATGCGCTCGTTCATCCGCGAGAGCGTCGCCATCAGCGACGCCGCCCTGCGCGAACGCCTGCTGCGCGCGCTCTGCGGCTACGCCCACGCGCTCAACGCGCGGCTGCGCAACGAGGACGAGCTGAAGGCCGCCCGCCCCTGGCTCGCCAGCGACACGCCGATCGCCGCGCACAACGTCACCGACGGCATCCTCCAGCACATCGGCAGCGTCTGCTCGCAGCTGGCCGAAGAAAAACGCATCAGCGAATGGCGCTACGTGACGCTGGAGCAGCGCCTGGCCGCCTTCACCGATGCCCAGGGCGTGTGCGAGCGGATCAAGGCGACGCCCATCCCCTTCCCCTACACCCTGCTGCTGCACCGCACCATCTACATCTTCTGCATCCTGCTGCCCTTCGCCATGGCCGAGCCGCTGGGCTGGATGGCACCCATCTTCACCACCATCGTCAGCTACACCTTCTTCGGCCTGGACGCCATCAGCAACGAGCTGGAAGACCCCTTCGGCCGCGAAGAGAACGACCTGCCCACCGACGCCATGGTCCGCGTCATCGAGCGCGACATCCTCGGCGCCCTGGGCTGCAAGGACCTGCCGCCGCCCCTGCAGCCGGTGGACTACGTCCTCAGCTGAGCGCCGAGGCTGGCTCGGTACGCCGAGGGCGGCATGCCCTCCCAGCGCTTGAAGGCGCGGCGGAAGTTGGCCAGGTCGGTGTAGCCCAGGGTGTAGGCGATTTCCTCGATGCTCAGGTGGCCGGCCTTCAGGTGCTCGATGGCCAGGGTGCGGCGCACGTCCTCGAGGATCAGCTTGAATGACGTCCCCTCCGCCAGCAGGTGGCGGTGCAGGGTGCGCGGCGTCATGTGGAACAGGCGCGCGGTGACCTTCAGGCTGGGGAAGCCGTTGTGCTTCTCCAGCATGGCGCGCCGCACCCGGGCGCCCATGGAGGCGGTTTCGCCCAGCCGCTCCAGCTCCCGCCGGCATATGGCTTCGGCCTCGCGGAAGGCCGCGGGGTCGGCCAGCTTCAGCGGCTGGTCGATCACCGCCAGGTCCAGGCTGAAGCCGGCCCAGGGCTGCCCGTAGGCCACCGGGCAGCGGAACAGCTCCTCGGCCAGCGCGGCGTAGGGCTGCTCCGCGAACGGCAGCCTAACCTGGAGCAGCGGGCAACTGCCGAGGGTCATCGCCGCGAAGATGTTGCTGACCGCCAGCATCACTGCCTCCAGCACCGTGCGCTCGATGTCGCCCAGGGCATAGCCGGGCTGGAAGCGCACCTGTACCTGCCCTGCCCGCTCATCGCATTCGTAGCTCAGGCTGAACAGCGTGGTGCGCAGCGCCAGGTAGCGCTGCAGCAACTCCAGGGCCTGGCGCAGGGTGCCGCTCTGCATCGCCGCATAACCGAGGATGCCGTGGGTGTTGACCACCAGGCGCTCGCCGATCAGCAGCCCCAGCGCCGGTTCCGCCGTCAGCGCGATGGCGTCGCGCAGCAGTTGCTGGAACTGCGGGAAACCGAGCTGGAAGCCCGGCTCGTCGAGCTGGCGCTCGTCCAGGCCGCTGCGGGCGAACCAGGCCTGCGCGTCCTTCTGCATGGCCCGCAGCTGCTCGGCGATCTGTCGCAGGTAGGGCATTGGCAATACGAAGTCCGACAAGGGCTCGACCTCACAGGGTTCCGGGGGGCGCGAAGATGTCAACAAATGACCCCTGGAATGTCAATCGGGAACCTCTCCGCCGCCCGCCGCCGTCCCTAGCATTGAAGCGTCCCGACCCACAACGATTAGAACGGAGGACGCATGTTTGCCTTCCTGAACAGAAACCGTGCGGCAAACGCCTCGATCAACGGCGCCAGCATCCGTGTCGAGCCCGGCGAGACCCTGCTGCAAGCCGCCTTGCGCAGCGGCATCGACTTCCCCCACAGCTGCCGCGTCGGCGGTTGCGCCAGTTGCAAGTGCCGGCTGCTGCAGGGCAAGGTCAGGGAACTGACCGAGACCGGCTACATCCTCAGCGCCGAGGAACTCGACCAGGGCTACATCCTGGCCTGCCAGAGCGTGCCGCGCGGCGACGTGAGCATCGAGGTCGACAGCGCGCAGCAGGAGGCCCGCCAGGTCCGCGGCAAGGTAGTGGCGCAGGAGCGCCTCACCCACGACATCACCCGCCTGACCCTCCAGCTCGAAACGGGCCTGCCCTACCAGGCCGGGCAGTACGCCGAGCTCAGCCTCGACTGCCTGCCCAATCACGCCCGGAGCTTCTCCTTCGCCTCGCCTCCGCGGGCCGATGCCAAGGTCAGCTTCTTCATCCGCAAGGTGCCCGGCGGCCGGCTCACCACGCTGGTCGATAGCCACTCGCTGGTCGGCCAGGGCGCGAGCCTCAAGGGCCCGCTGGGCCAGTTCCACCTGCGCCCGGCCGACGCCCCGCTGCTGCTGGTGGCCGGCGGCAGCGGCCTGGCCCCGCTGCTGGCCATCCTCCAGGACGCGCTGGCCGGCAACGTGCGGCGCCCGGTCACCCTGCTGTTCGGCGCCCGGCAGGAGCACGACCTCTACGCCCTGGAGGAAATCCAGGCGCTCGCCCGGCAGTGGCCCGGGCCCTTCCACTTCGTCCCGGTGCTTTCCGAAGCGGACCGCCACGCCGCCTGGGAGGGCGCGCGGGGCCTGGTCAGCGAACAGATACCGGTGCTGCTGCAGGCCGGCAGCCACGCCTACCTGTGCGGGCCGCCGGGGATGATCGACAGCGCCAGCGCCCTGCTGCAACGGCATGGCGTGGCCCGCGAAAACATCCATGCCGACCGCTTCACGCTGCAACAGGCTCCCCATGCCGCCCCGGAAAGCGCAGCCACGCAACCCGCAAGCCTGTAACCCGAAACCCAATAACAAGAGAGACAGATGCCCATGAAAGCGCTGCACTACCTCAAGTACTTCCTGTTCCACGCCGTCGGCCTGTGCTCGGCTGCCGCCCTGCTCGCCGGCGGTCCCTGGATCGCCTATGGCCTGGCCGCCGTGCTGACGCTCTACGTGGTCGGCGACCTGGTCTGCGGCGACGACACCAGCACGCCCGAGTTCCATCACCCGGGCATCCTCACCTTCCAGCTGTGGCTGGCCCTGCCGCTGCTGTGCTTCATCGTCTTCGCGGCGCTCTGGGGCGTCAGCGACGGCGACTTCCTCGGCTTCGGCGCCGCCCTGGGCCAGGCGACGGGCTACGACCTGATCGCCGCCCGGGACACCACCAACCTTGGCCAGCACCTCTGCGCCTGGGTCCTCACCGGCCTGATGATCGGCACCATCGGCACCATCACCGCCCATGAGCTGACGCACCGCACCTGGGACCCGGTCTCCATGCTCATCGGCCGCTGGCTGCTGGCGTTCAGCTTCGACACCACCTTCTCCATCGAGCACGTCTACGGCCACCACCGCTACGTCTCCACCACCGAGGACCCGGCCACCGCGCCGCGCGGGCGCAACGTCTACGCCCACGTGCTGATCTCGACCCTACGCGGCAACCTCAGCGCCTGGCACATCGAGAAGCAGCGCCTGGCGCGCAAGGGCTACTGGCTGCTCGGCTGGCGTAACGCGGTGCTGCGCGGGCACGGCATGAGCCTGCTGCTGGTGGCCGCGGCCTACGCCATCGGCCAGTGGCCCGCCGCGTTGTTCTTCATCGCCTGCGCGCTGTGGGGCAAGGCCCTGCTGGAGATCGTCAACTACATGGAGCACTACGGCATGGTGCGCAACCCGGCCACCCCCGTGCAGCCGCGGCATTCCTGGAACACCAACAAGCGCATCAGCTCCTGGACCATGTTCAACCTGACCCGCCACTCCCACCACCACGCCCAGGGCGAGGTGCCCTACCAGGACCTGAAGCCCTTCCCCGATGCGCCGATGATGGTTGGCGGCTACCTGACCACCATCATCGTCGCCATGCTCCCGCCGCTCTGGCACAAGTTGATGACGCCCAAGGTGCTGGCCTGGGACCGCGAATACGCGAGCGCCGAAGAACGCCAACTGGCCGCGACCGCCAACGCCCGCAGTGGTATTCCGGCGCTGATGAAATATTCGAACTATCCGTCCCCTTCCTGATGAGCGTTACCTGCAAGTTCGAATGTTTCGCCCGGGAATGAAAGAGAACATCCCCGAAAAATTCACCTGAAACTTCCGCCGAGGGCCGGTTGACGCCGCAGCCCTCGGCGCCCGGGCATTCGCTGAAGTGTATAGTTGGAACTTCCACTGGGTGCGGCGCTTTTCGAAAAACAATAAGCCGGTACTTGCCCAATCAGGAAAGTCCATATCTTGCAAGATCGATCCCGAGTACCCGCCAATGCACTTCGCCTTTCATTCTCTAGGAAAATCAAATATCGCTTGACACTTCCCTTGCAGTTTGGCGTCATAGCCAGCGCCTTACGTAGCAAGAAGAAGCGCCCTTGTTTTCTATCAACGCCATATTCATGGCGTTTTTTACAAATATCGCTATATAAAAAAATAAATAACGGAAACGAGTTCAAGGATCTGATGCTGATCGGCGGCCAGCTGACCCACACCAAGGGCCGCAACTCCACCGACTGGCGCAGCATGTCCATCGCCGGTGCCAACGGCAGCAGCGCCAGCTCCCGCGACAGCAACAAGTTCTACTTCACCGGCGGCGACTACAAGGCCACCAAGGACCTGACGCTGCAGTACTACTACGGCCAGCTGACCGACTTCTACCAGCAGCACTTCCTCGGCCTGACGCACAACTGGGCGGTCGGCCCGGGCACCCTGAAGACCGACCGGCGGGTGTTCATCAGCGATTCCGACGGCAAGAACGGCAGCGCCTCCGGCCGCGCCGACGGCTACGTCAGCAGCGGCTACTACGGCAACAACCTGACCAAGGGCGAGGTGGACAACAACGTCTACAGCGGCCTGCTCACCTACAGCCTCGCCGGCCACAGCATCGGCGCCGGCTACCAGGTGCTCACCGGCGACAGCGACTTCCCCTACCTGAACCGCGGCGACGGCGAAGGCACCAGCACCTACCTGCACACCGACGCCCAGCTGCTGAAATTCAACCACGCCGGCGAACGCACCTGGATCGGCCGCTACGCCTACGACTTCGCCAAGCTCGGCGTGCCGGGCCTGACCTTCAGCGTGCTCTACCTCAACGCCGACGACATCCGGACCGGCCGCGGCGACCAGGGCGAATGGGAACGCGACATCGCGGTGGGCTACGTGGTCCCCGAAAGCACCTTCAAAGGCCTGGGCCTGGCCTGGAAGAACGCCACCATGCGCAGCGGCCTGCCGGTCAGCGGCTCGGGCACGGCGACGCAGCGGGACCAGGATGAGAACCGGTTGATCGTGAGTTATACGTTGCCGTTGTTCTAGGTCAGGTTGGGGGTTGTTGGAGCCAAGAGCCCCTCTCCCTAACCCTCTCCCTGAAGGGAGAGGGGACCGTTCGGAGTGAGTGGATGTTTCGGCGTCAGCCGGAGATGACGGTTCAGGTTGAAACCATTCCTATCCGCCGGCACGGACAAGCTCCCTCTCCCTTCAGGGAGAGGGAGCGGAGCCAACCCAAGGCACGAAAGCCACCGGGCCGCGCCGGAGGTGTTCTTCGTAGGAGCGAGCTTGCTCGCGAACCGCATGGCACCGTATTTGTTCGCGAGCAAGCTCGCTCCTACGAGAAGCCGTGCTCGCCTGCAGCGCTCTCTTGCTGGAGCACACAGTGCGGCAGCAGGTCCAAAGGTATCTGCCCACCCTGAACGATACGCGCAGCCACTCCCCCATCCTCCATCACCGGCGCTATGACAGCGCCGGGCCGCAGCTGGCGGATACGCGGAAGGTTCCGCGAGTCATTGACCGTCACCACCGTGAGCGCACTGCAGGCGAGCGCCTGCAATGCCCGCAGCACGGCCAGGTTGTGCGAATCGTCGTCGAGCATCGCCAGTATGGCCACCGCCCTCTCCGCGCCCGCCCGCCGGAGCACTTCCGCGTCCTGAGGATCGCCCAGCACGGCGTCCGGGGCTGCCGTCGAGGTTCGGCTGGGCAGCAGGCGGATCGCGGCCTGGCCCCTTGCGCTCAGTTCCCGCCAGGCGTTGTAGGCCAGGGCGTTGTCGCCGATGACGATGTAATGCTCAGCGCACGTCATTCGCCGCGCCCCAGAGCCCGTCGAACGGCAGGAAGTCCAGCCATTCCCCCGCCGCGAAAGTCCTGCCCGCCGGGACTTCCAGCAGGCCGTCGGCCACTGCCGCGCTCAGCAGGGTGCCGGAGCTCTGCCCCGGCAGCAGCCGGGCGACACCGTTCTCGATGCGCACCCGCAGGTATTCCTGGCGGGTACCCGCCGAAGGCCAGTCGAAGCCCGCCGGCAGCGGGTAGCGCCTGGGCCGGACCGCGGCCACGCCCATCCGCCGCAGCAGGTAGGGCCGCACCAGTAGCAGGAAGGTCACCAGGGACGAGCCGGGGTTCCCCGGTAGCCCGATGAAGGGCGTTGCGTCCAGTTGGCCGAAGGTGAACGGCTTGCCCGGCTTGATGGCCAGCTTCCAGAGCAGCACCTCGCCCTGCTCGCGCAGGAGCTGGCCGATGAAATCGGCCTCGCCCACCGAGACGCCGCCGGAACTGAGGATCAGGTCGTTCGCGCGGCCGGCGGCGAGGGCCGCGCGGATCGCCTCGGGGTCGTCTCCCACGCGGCCCAGCTCCACGACCTCGCAACCCAGGCGCTGGAGCAGCACCCGCAGCAGCGTGCGGTTGCTGTCGTAGATCTGCCCGGGCGCCAGCGCCTGGCCCGCGGCGACCAGTTCATCGCCGGTGGAAAGCAGCGCGACCCGGGGGCGCCGCACGACCGGCGCGCGCTCATAGCCCTGGGAAGCCAGAACCCCCAGGGATACCGGCCCCAATACCCGGCCGGCTTCGAGCAGAGGTTCGCCGGCGGCGATCTCGTCCGCCCGCGGCCGAACGTTGGCGCCGGCCCGCGGCTGGCCTTCGATCAGCACCCGCTGGTCGTCGAGCAGCCTGCAGTTCTCCTGGATCTGCACGCAGTCGGCCCCTTCCGGCAGCGGCGCGCCCGTGTAGATGCGCGCGCAGGTGCCGGGCTCCAGCGGCGCCGGCGCCTGGCCGGCGAAGATCGTCTGGGAGATGCGCAGCGCCCGCCCGTCCAGGTCCGCAAGCCTGAAGGCATAGCCATCCATGGCGCTGTTGGCCCAGGGCGGCGAGTCGGTCCGCGCGAACAGGTCGCGCGCCAGCACGCGGCCGTCGGCCAGGGCCAGCGCCAGTTCCTCGATATCGGCGATGGGCGAGCCTTGCGCCAGGTCGAGCAGGCGGCCCAGGGCCTCGTCGACCGGCATCAGCGCCGCGCCCTTCATTGGCGCGGCCCGCAGGCGTTGCCGGGCTTGAGGTGCGCGACGAAGTTGCAGGGGCGGTGCCGCGAATCGAGCTGCTCGACCAGGATGCCCTCCCAGGCCGTCCGGCAGGCCCCGGTGGAGCCCGGCAGGCAGCACACCAGGGTGCCGTTGGCCAGGCCGGCCAGGGCGCGGGACTGCACGGTGGAGCTGCCGATGTCGAGGATCGACAGCGCGCGGAACAGCTCGCCGAAGCCCTCGACCTGCTTGTCCAGCAGGCAGGCGACGGCCTCCGGAGTGCTGTCGCGGCCGGTGAAGCCGGTGCCGCCGGTGATCAGCACCACCTGCACGTCATCGTCGGCGATCCAGGCGGCGACCTGCGCGCGTATCCGGTAGAGGTCGTCCTTGAGCAGCACGCGCGCCACCAGGCGGTGGCCGATCTCGA
The DNA here is from genome assembly GCF_000725445.1 of Pseudomonas sp. AAC. Lineage (NCBI taxonomy): Bacteria > Pseudomonadati > Pseudomonadota > Gammaproteobacteria > Pseudomonadales > Pseudomonadaceae > Pseudomonas > Pseudomonas sp. AAC. The sequence continues at coordinate 393,455 of NZ_KL647100.1, forward strand.
CGCAGCGGCTCGCCAGCAACTCGCCCGACCTATCGTTTTCGAAAGTTCGCGTATCGCTGACGGTCAATACCGCGATGTTCAGCGGAATGAATTCCGTATTCGGTTTGACACTCACGGGGCATCGCTCCAGTTGGAAGTTTCCGTGGAAACTAGAGACAAAGACCGGCGTCGTCCAATCGATATGGCAAACCCTCCGATCGGAGTCTTCTATCGACAAGAAGAGTGTTCCCGATAAGGCGCATCTATCTTCCGGTAAGCATTTGCAATTGGACTCACCCGCTGGAAGTTCTGTAGTTTTCCGCCTTCGATTCCGAGCCTTCGGATACAACGAGCATGAGCACTATCGAAATACCCTGTTCCATACTTCTGCTCGCCGGTGGAAAGGGCCAGAGAATGGGAGGAAAGGACAAGGGACTGATGCTCTTCCGCGGCAAGCCGTTCATCGCGCATATCCATGCCGTGGTGCGCGAACTGACCGACGACCTGATCATTTCCTGCAACCGCAACCAGGCTCTCTACGCGACCTATTCGGACCGCTGCGTGAGCGATTCGGTCGACGGCTATCCGGGCCCCCTGGCGGGTGTGATCGCGGGCCTGGAACAGGCCAGGCACGAATGGATGCTGGTGCTGCCCTGCGATGCGCCGCTGGTCGACCGGGCGCTCGTCCGCGCCATGCTGGCGCACCTCGGCAAGGGCCTCGGCTACCCGCTGATGCTGCGCCAGGGCAGCCAATGGCAGCCGATGTTCAGCCTGCTGCCCAAGGCCCTGTTGCCGACCCTGGAGGCGGCCTGGGCGGCGGGCGAGCGAAGTCTTCTGCGGCTACTCCTGGCCGCCCGGGCCAAGGGTCTGCCGTGCTCCTGCCAGGACCTGCGCCTGCAGAACCTGAACAGCCCCGAAGTGCTGCTGGCGGCGCAGAGCGGCGCCATCGAAACCCGGCCGTGAAAGCAACTTCCGGCCTGCATCGAATGCGTTGTTTCCGTCATAGAGGAGTCTTATTGACGGATCGGAACAAGCGATTGGACGTTATTTGATCGCCTGCGTAACCTGAAAACAGGCAATAAGACACAAGGTGCCGTGATGGAGCTGATCGACGAAGCTCGAACCGATATATCCGATATCAATGCGCCGCCCGCGCCCGCGCAAACCTATAGTTATGTCGAGTTGGGCGAGAGCTGGATAATCGGCGAGGCCGTACTTGCCCGGGAAACGGCATTGGCCATCAGTTATAACGGCATCAACCAAGCGGTGATGATGATATCGCCAGGTAATATGGAAGACTTCGTCAGGGGGTTCAGCCTGACCAATGAAATCGTCACTTCCCCGGATGAAATCCGCGATATAAAAATCACCGGTTCCGGCGAGTCGTACCTGGCCCAGGTCGAAATAACCAACCGCGCCTTCTGGGCGCTGAAGGACCACCGCCGGCAACTGGCCGGCACCAGCGGCTGCGGCATCTGCGGGGTCGAGGCGCTGGACCAGGCGCTGCCGGCGCTGACCCCGCTGCGCCTCGCGCCACTGCCGGAAGCGCGCCTGCTGGAGGGCCTGCGCGAGCGCATCAACGCCGCCCAGACGGTCGCCCGCGACAGCGGCGCCCTGCACGCCGCCCTGTACCTCGACGCCCAGGGCGAGGTGCGCCTGTGCCGCGAGGACATCGGCCGGCACAACGCCCTGGACAAGCTGATCGGCGCCATGGCCCAGGCGCGCTTCGAGCCCGCCGAGGGCTTCGTCGTCGTCACCAGCCGCTGCGGCCTGGAACTCATTCACAAGGCGGTGCGGGCGCGCATCGGCACCCTGGTCAGCCTCTCGGCGCCCACCGCCCTGACCGTGGAATGGGCGCGCCGCAACCAGCTCAACCTCATCCACCTTCCCCACCACAGCCTGCCCAGGCTCTACAGCCCGGCGCCCTGACCCGCGCGCCCCGGAGTCCCGATGAAGCAAGCCCATGAGTCCGCGGCGACGCTGACCCACCTGGACAATCGCGGCCATGCCCGCATGGTCGACGTCACCGCGAAGCAGGACAGCCAGCGCGAAGCCGTGGCCGAAGCCTGGATCAGGATGAAACCTGAAACCCTCGACCTGATCCTCGAACAGGGCCACCCCAAGGGCGATGTCTTCGCCACCGCGCGGATCGCCGGGATCATGGCGGCCAAGCGCACCCACGAACTCATCCCGCTGTGCCACCCGCTGCTGCTCAGCGCGGTCAGCGTCGAGCTCAAGCCGGTGCTGCCGGACTCGGTGCGCATCGTCGCGAGCTGCCGCCTGAAAGGCGCGACGGGCGTGGAGATGGAAGCCCTGACAGCGGCCAGCGTCGCGGCCCTGACGCTCTACGACATGTGCAAGGCGATCGACCGCGGCATGCAGATCGACTGGGTGCGGCTGCTGCGCAAGGTCGGCGGCCGCTCGGGCCTGTACCAGGTGGAGGATGCGCGATGATCCGCCTGCAGTACTTCGCCCGCTACCGCGAACTGCTCGGCAGCGAGGGCGAGCCCCTGCCCTGGCAGCCGGCCCTGGCCACGCTGGGCGACCTCCGCGACCACCTGGCCAGCCGCGGCGGCGCCTGGGCCGAGGTGTTCAGCCAGGGCAACCTGATGTGCGCGCGCAACCAGGAGTTATGCAGCCTGGACGAGCCCCTCGCCGATGGCGACGAAGTGGCGTTCTTCCCGCCGGTGACGGGAGGCTGAATGAGCATCTGCGTGCAACAGCAGGGCTTCGATGCCGGTGAACTCATCGAGCGGCTGCGCGGGCGCTCCGGCGGCGCCGGCGCCCTGGTGAGCTTCGTCGGCTACGTGCGCGACCTGGACGGCGGCGCCGAAGTCAGCGAGCTGTTCCTGGAGCACTACCCGGGCATGACGCAAAGGAGCCTGGAGCAGATCGCCGCGGCGGCGCGGGAGCGCTGGGCGCTGCTCGACCTCGAAGTGCTGCACCGCGTCGGCGCCCTCGCGGCGGCCGAGCCGATCGTCTTCGTCGGCGTCACCAGCCGGCACCGGCGGGACGCCTTCGAAGCCTGCGAATACATCATGGACCAGTTGAAGACCCGCGCCCCGTTCTGGAAGCGCGAACGCACGCCCCACGGCTGGCAATGGGTGGCGGCCCGCGAGACGGACAGCCAGGCCGCCGCGCGCTGGTGAGGGCACGGGTAGCGCCCGCGGTGAGCGCTACCCGTCCGCCCGTCTTCAGGTTCCGGTCTGCTCCGCGTCGGCCGGCGGCGCGGGCGGCTCAGCCGCCGGGGGCTGGGCGCCGCCCTTCTCCAGCGTCACCTTGCCGGCCTCCTTGTCGTAGCCCAGGGCGATGCTGTCTCCGGAAACCACCTTGTCCCCGAGGATTTCCCGCGCCAGGCGCGTCTCCACTTCCTGGCGTATCTGCCGTTTCAGCTCGCGGGCGCCGAACTCGGGCTGGTAGCCCACGTCGACCAGGTGATCGACCAGGGACTCATCGACCGTCAGGGTGATGTCCTGCGCGGCGGCCGTGCGCACTACCCGCTGCAGCTGGATGCGGACGATGGCGCGGATGTCGTCGCGGGACAGCGCATGGAACACGATGATGTCGTCGACGCGGTTGAGGAACTCCGGACGGAAATGCCCCTTGAGTACGCCCATCAGCTCGTCGCGCAGCGCCTTGTCGTCCATGCGCTCGGCCTCGGGGCGTTCGAGGTTGTCCATGATGATCGAGGCGCCGAGGTTGCTGGTGGCGATGATGATGGTGTTGCTGAAGTCCACCACCCGGCCCTTGCCGTCGGTGAGCCGGCCGTCGTCGAAGACCTGCAGCAGCACGTTGTTGACGTCGGGGTGGGCCTTCTCGATCTCGTCCAGCAGGATCACGCTGTACGGCCGCCGGCGCACGCGCTCGGTCAGCTGACCGCCCTCGTCGTAGCCGACGTAGCCGGGCGGCGCGCCGATCAGCCGGGCCACGGCATGGCGCTCCATGTACTCGGACATGTCGATGCGGATGATCGCCTGCTCGTCGCCGAACACGCTCTCCGCCAGCGCCTTGGCCAGCTCGGTCTTGCCCACCCCGGTCGGGCCGAGGAACAGGAAGGTGGCGATGGGCCTGTGGGCCTGGCCGAGGCCCGCGCGGGACAGGCGCACCGCATCGCTGACCGCCACCACCGCGTGCTCCTGGCCGATCAGCCGCTCGCGCAGCGTCTCTTCCATCTTCAGCAGCTTCTGGCGTTCTTCCTGGGTCAGCTCCGCCACCGGGATGCCGGTCAGCCGCGAGACCACCTCGGCGATGGACGAGGTGGTGACCTCCAGGGTCTCGGAACCGGTCTTGCGTTCCCAGGCCTCGGAGCGTTCCTCCAGCTGCGTCTGTTTCTCGCCGATCAGCTCCTCGAAGCTCTTAGCCTCGTCGAAGCGCTTGCGCGAGGTCGCGTAGTCCTGCTCGCGCTTGAGCTGGGCGATCTCCGCCTCCAGCTCCTGGATGTCCGCCGGCCGCGAGGTGGCGCCGATGCGCACGCGGGCGGCGGCCTGGTCGATCAGGTCGATGGCCTTGTCCGGCAGAAAGCGGTTGGTGATGTAGCGGTCGGCGAGTTCCGCGGCGGCGACGAAGGCATCGTCGGCGAAGGTCACCTGGTGGTGGGCCTCGAGCTTGTCGCGCAGGCCCCGGAGGATGACGATGGTCTGCTCCACCGTCGGCTCGGGGACGAACACCGGCTGGAAGCGGCGTTCCAGCGCGGCGTCCTTCTCGATGTACTTCTGGTACTCGTTGAGCGTGGTGGCGCCGATCAGGCTCAGCTCGCCGCGGGCCAGGGCCGGCTTGAGCACGTTGGCGATGTCCAGCCCGCCCTCCTCGCCGCCCTGCCCGGCACCGACGATGGTGTGCAACTCGTCGATGAACAGCACCAGCTCGTCGTGCTTGGCGGTGACTTCGTCGATCAGCTGCTTGGCCCGCTCCTCGAACTCGCCGCGGTACTTGGCGCCGGCGACCATCGAGTTCAGGTTCACCTCCACCAGGCGCTTGCCGCGCAGCACTTCCGGCACGTCGCCGTTGACGATGCGCTGGGCCAGCCCTTCGACGATCGCCGTCTTGCCGACGCCGGGCTCGCCGATCAGCACCGGGTTGTTCTTCTTGCGCCGGGCCAGCACCTCGATGGCGTTCTCGATCTCCTGGGCCCGCCCCAGCACCGGGTCCAGCTTGCCCTGGCGCGCCAGCTGGGTGAGGTCACGGCCGAACTTGTCCAGCGTCGGCGTGCCGCTGGGGGTATCCACGCGGCCGTCTTCGGCGCCCTTGCCGACGATCTTGACCACCTTCTGGCGCAGCGTCTCGGGGGTCACGCCGTACTTCTTCAGCAGCGTGCCGGCCAGGCTCTCGGGCACCGAGGCCAGGCCGATCAGCAGGTGCTCCGGGCCGACGTAGGAATGCCCCAGGTCCCGCGAGGCCTGGAAGGCCAGCTGGAAGGCCTTCTTCAGGCGCGGCGAGATGGTCATGCGGTCCACCGGCGCGTCGGCGGAGGCGTTGCCGGTCTGCGCGTGCTGGTCGATGTAGCCCTTGATGTCCTGCGGGGACAGCTTCATCTCCTTGAGCAGGGCGACCACCACGTCGGTGTCGGCCAGCACGTACAGCAGGTGCTCGGTGTCCAGCTCGTTGCGCCTGAGCTCGTGGGCCTTTTCCGCGGCGCGCTGGAGTATCTCCAGGGTCTGGGCGCTGAAGGCGTCGGTGGCATCGACCGACTCGCGGGGCACTTCGGCGGCCATGCCGAAGCCATCGCCCTCCTCGCCCGCGCCGCCGAACCTGTCGAAGAAGCGTGAAAGCCCGCCGCCCCCCAGCAGCGAGTCGAACGGATTGAGCATGCTCTGGTGCCGCATCAACTGACGGTAGTCGTGGTCGCAGATCGACATCGACTTGCGCTCGCCATTCTGTACGACGGTCACGCGGGCAACGGCGGGTCGCGCATTACAGATTTCACAGAGAGTCGCCATGATGAACTTTCTCCACGCAACAAGTGGGCGCTTGTAATCGAGCGGCCGCATCTCCAGCAGCGCATACCCGTGGATGAGTTCAATAACGAACCCGAAGCCTGGACATGCACTGTTTTTTTCGAAACGAAAGAGACAGAAGAACTCGAAAAGCAGGAACGGCTATTACACCGTCCGTTCACCATAGTCCGGGAAGTGGAAGAGCGCCAGACGAAATCGACGACAGCCAAGCAACGAAAGATGATAAGCAGCGACGCTATAGTTACAAAACAATGAAACGGCGGAAACTCAGCGGAACATGCCGGAGCAACTTCAGAGTTGCTGCGAAACTATTGCGGCAAAGTGAGTCGCCGCAATAGTCCAGGGAAGTTGCCGGGAAAATCGCTCGGATAGGGAAAGTTATTCGCCGAGCTGTTCCAGCAGGTCGGCGGAAGGCACGAAGAACAGGCTGCCGGTCACCGCGCGGCTGTAATCCAGCAGGCGGTCGTAGTTGCCCGCCGGGCGCCCGACGAACATGTTCTGCAGCATTTCCTCGATGGGCTCGGGAGAGCGGGCATAACCGATGAAATAGGTGCCGAACTCCCCCGCCCCCGGCCGGCCGAAAGGCATATTGTCGCGCAGGATCTTCACTTCCTTGCCATCCTTGACCAGGGTGGTGAGGGAGCTGTGCGAGCAACTCGGCTTGACTGATTCGTCCAGCTCGATGTCGGACAGCTTGGTGCGCCCGATGATGCGCTCCTGGGCCTCGATGGACAGCTGGTTCCAGCCGGCCATGTCGTGCAGGTACTTCTGCACGATGACGTAGCTGCCGCCGGTGAAGCCGGGGTCTTCGTCGCCGATCAGGGTGAAGTGGGCCGCCTCGCGGCCCGCAGGGTTCTCGGTGCCGTCGACGAAGCCGACCATGCTGCGCATGTCGAAGTAGCGGAAGCCCTGGACTTCGTCGACCACTTCCACCGCCTTGCCCAGCCGGGTGACCACCTGGGTCGCCAGTTCGAAGCACAGGTCCATCTGGTCCGCGCGGATGTGCAGCAGGATGTCGCCCGGCGTGGAAACGGCCACGCGCTCGCCGGAACCCACTTCGCGGAAGGTGTGCAACGCCGCCGGGCGAGGCGCGCCGAACAGCCTGTCCCAGGCCTCGGAGCCGAAGCCTACGACGCAGGAAAGATTGCCCGCCGGCGCCCGTTTGCCGACCGAACGCACCAGGGCGGCGATATCCCCGCACAATGCGCGCACGGCATCGCGGTTTTCCTCGCCGGAAACCAGCGTCATCACGAGAAAGATCGCGCTACTGGTGATCGGACTGTCGATTGCCTGGGGATTGGGGAGTTCTTCTGTCATTTTGCTTGGCAACTACCATCACGGTTGGGCGTTCGAGACTACCAGATAATAGCGGGCGCATGACAATCGTCATCGCGCGTGCCGAATGGTTCTATTCCGAACTGCAAGTAAGGCTGAAAAAGAAAGGGGTTCCATTGGCACCCCGGTTATATGTTGGGCAACTTGGTTCAGTTGACTTCCGAGCGCATCACCCGAACCGGCACGGATTTATAGGAGGGCGTTCCGCTGTCGACGTCTATGTAGTCCAGCGGCACCAGTCTATTGGCTTCGGGATAGTAGGCGGCGACCGAACCCGCGGCGATCTTGTATTCAATGGCGGTGATCTTCTCGTAACGCAGTTTGCGCCCCGCGGTAATTGTTTCTATATCCACCAGGTCGCCATGTTCCAAACCCCTGGCCGCCAGGTCGTCCGGGTTCATGAAGAGCACGTCGCGCCGCCCGAATACGCCGCGGTAGCGATCGTCCAGCGCATAGATGGTGGTGTTGTACTGGTCGTGGCTGCGGATGGTCACCAGGCGCAGGACGTCTTCGCCCTCCACCACCTTGTCTTCGTGCAGGCCGGGGAAGACGAAGAACTCGGCCTTGCCCGAGGGCGTGTCCCACTTGCGCTCGGTCGGCGGCAGCGGCATGCGGAAGCCGCCCGGGACGCGGATGCGGGCGTTGAAGTCGTCGAAGCCGGGCACCGTCTTCTCGATCAGGTCGCGGATGCGGTCGTAGTCGGCGACCAGCTCCAGCCAGGGCACCTTGCTGTCCGGCAGGGTGGCGTTGGCCATGCCGGCGACGATGGCCGGCTCGGAGAGCAGGACGTCGGAAGCGGGCTTCAGCTTGCCGGCCGAGGCATGGACCATCGACATGGAGTCTTCCACGGTCACCGATTGCGGCCCGGTTTCCTGCACGTCCAGCTCGGTCCGCCCCAGGCAGGGGAACAGGAAGCTGTGCTTGCCCACCAGCAGGTGCGTGCGGTTCAGCTTGGTGCCGATGTGCACGCTCAGCTCCAGCTTGCCCATGGCCGGGAAGCACTGGCCGGGGTCGGGCAGCGCCACGGCGAAGTTGCCGCCCAGGCAGATCAGCGCCTTGGCCGTGCCGTCGATCATCGCCTGCATCGCCTGCACGGCATCGTGGCCATGCTGCGCCGGCGGCTTGAAGCCCAGCACCTGTTCGATCTTGCCGAGGAAGGCGCTCGACGGCTTCTCGGTGATGCCCACCGTGCGGTTGCCCTGGACGTTGGAGTGGCCGCGCAGCGGGCAGATGCCGGCCCCGGGCTTGCCGAAGTTGCCGCGCAGCATCAGCAGGTCGCAGATGAGCCGGACGTTGGCGGTGCCCTCGTTGTGCTGGGTGATGCCCATCCCGTAGGTCACGATGGTGGCGTTGGACTTCGCGTAGGCCGCCGCGACCATTTCCAGGTCGGATTTCTTCAGGCCGCTGGCGGCTTCGATGTCCGGCCACTGGGTGGCGTGCAGGTCGGCGACCAGCGCATCGAAGCCGACGGTGTGCTGCTTGATGAACTCGTAGTCGAGCGCGCCGCCCAGGCTGTCCTCGATCTCCAGCAGCGCCTTCATGATGCCCTTGATCGCCGCCGCGTCGCCGCCTGCCTTGACCATGAAGTAGGAGGACGCGATGCGGGTGGAGCCGTAGGTGGCCATCTCGATCATGTCCTGCGGGTCGGCGAAACGCTCCAGCGCGCGCTCGCGCAGCGGGTTGAACACCATGATCGGCACCTTGCGCCGCGACGCCTCGTGCAGCGTGCCCATCATCCGCGGGTGGTTGGTGCCGGGGTTGTGGCCGATGGAGATGATCAGCTCGCAGGCCTCGAAGTCATCCAGCGATACCGTGCCCTTGCCGATGCCGATCGAACGCGGCAGGCCGACGCTGGTGGGCTCGTGGCACATGTTCGAGCAGTCCGGGAAGTTGTTCGTGCCGTATTCCCGGGCGAACAGCTGGTAGAGGTAGGCCGCCTCGTTGGAGGCCCGCCCGGAGGTGTAGAACTCCACCTCGTCGGGCTTCAGGCCACGGAGAATCTCGCCGATGCGGGCGAAGGCGGTTTCCCACTCGATGGGCTGGTAGGTGTCCGAGGCGCGGTCGTACACCAGCGGGTGGGTGATGCGCCCGAGGTCTTCCAGCTCGTAGTCGCTGCGGTGCAGCAGGGAAGCCACCGGGTGGCTGGCGAAGAACTCGGGGGTGACGCGCTTGCTGGTGGCCTCCCAGGTCACCGCCTTGGCGCCGTTCTCGCAGAACTGGAAGGTGGACCTGTGCTCCTTGTCCGGCCAGGCGCAGCCGGGGCAGTCGAAGCCGTCGGGCTGGTTGGTGCGCATCAGGGTGATGGGCGCCTTGAGGGTATCCATCTGTTCCCGGACGGCCGTGGCCGTCGCCTTGAGAGCGCCCCAACCACCAGCGGGACCATCGTATTTACGAACACCAGGTACCTTGCGTCGAATAGTCATGATCGCTCCATATATACGAGCAGGCCGATAGTTGGGCGTGGCTCGACAGTTTTATATGTTCAGACGCTATAGCGATTATCTTTCTCCGCTATAGCGATATTGCCTTGCGCTCTACCCTCCCGAAAAAACAAAACTTCTTTCTTTCAAGAAGAGACCATCGTCGCCAGCCAACGAAAAACTGGCGCCTGTTACATGACTTGCCGGATGAGATCAACAGGAAGTTGCGAGAAAAAATAGCTTGCTCATGCCGCTCGATCGTGTTCTAGAATCTAAGCGGCGCACTTCCGAGATGTCAAGGCAAAGAACGAGAGTTGCACAGGCGCAAGCGGTCACTTAGTTAGCTTGCTTTGTGCCCGACACTCTCCGGCGAACTTTCCCTCCACTCCACAAGGCAGAGAAAGCATGGACACATACAGCTCGACCGCAAGTGATCTGGCTCGTCTGCAGTTTGCCTTCACCGTTGGCGTCCATATAGTCTTTCCGGCCATCACCATTGGTCTCGCCAGTTTCCTGACGGTACTCGAAGGTCTTTGGCTTAGAACCGGAAGAGATGTCTACCAGGATCTTTACAGCTTTTGGGTGAAGATTTTCGCCATCAACTTCGGCATGGGTGTCGTTTCCGGATTGGTAATGGCCTATCAGTTCGGCACCAACTGGAGCCGCTTTTCATACTTTGCCGGCGGTATTACCGGACCCTTATTGACTTATGAAGTTCTGACCGCGTTCTTTCTCGAGGCGGGCTTTCTCGGCGTGATGTTGTTCGGCTGGGAGCGCGTAGGCCGGGGCCTGCACTTCTTCGCCACAGCCATGGTCGCGCTGGGCACATTGATTTCCACCTTCTGGATATTGTCTTCCAACAGTTGGATGCATACGCCGCAAGGCTTCGAGATCGTCGATGGCCGGGCGGTGCCGGTCGACTGGCTGGCCGTCATCTTCAACCCGTCGTTCCCCTTCCGGCTCGCGCACATGGCCATCGCCGCGTTCCTCGCCACCGCCTTCTTCGTCGGGGCCTCCGGGGCCTGGCACCTGCTGCGCCGGAGCAACGACGAGGCCGCGCGCACCATGCTCTCCATGGCGGCCTGGATGGCGCTGCTGGTCGCGCCCATCCAGGCCGTGGTCGGCGATGCCCATGGGCTCAACACGCTGGAACACCAGCCGGCGAAGATCGCGGCCATCGAAGGGCACTGGGAGAATGTTCCGGGCGAACCTTCACCGCTGATATTGGCCGGCTGGCCCGACATGAAGGCGGAAAAAACCCACTTCGCCATAGAAGTTCCTCTGCTGGGAAGTCTTATTCTCACCCACAGTCTGGATCGCCAGATTCCCGCACTCAAATCATTCCCGCCGGAAGACAGGCCAAACTCCACGGTTATCTTCTGGACGTTCCGGATAATGGTAGCCATGGGACTCCTGATGATACTTACCGGCCTCTGGAGTCTATATCTTAGATGGCGCGGAAAACTCTACGATTCCCGCTTTTTCCTCAAGTTCGTGCTCTGCATGGGCCCTTCGGGACTCATTGCCCTGCTGGCCGGCTGGGTAACTACCGAAATGGGCCGGCAGCCCTGGGTGGTCTACGGATACATGCGTACCGTCGATGCCGCCTCGGCGCAAACCACCGCGCAAATGACCATCAGCCTGGTACTTTTCGTTCTTGTCTACTTCGCACTCTTCGGCACCGGCATCGCCTATATGCTGAAACTCGTACATAAGGGGCCGCAACCCCACGATGCGGAACATCCCATCGAAGGCGGTGCAGGCCAGATGCGTACGCCCGCACGTCCATTGTCGGCATCCGACGACCGTTAAGCGCAAGCACTGCAAACTTGAGGAGCGAATAACATGGGCGTCGATCTCACACTCATCTGGGCATTGATCATCATCTTCGGCATCATGATGTACGTCATCATGGATGGCTTCGACCTGGGCATCGGCATTCTTTTCCTTGCAATAAAGAACAAGGAAGAACGCGACGTCATGATGAATACCGTCGCCCCTGTATGGGACGGTAACGAAACATGGCTGGTATTGGGCGGCGCGGGATTGTTCGGCGCCTTTCCCCTGGCCTATTCGGTATTGCTCAGCGCGCTCTACCTGCCCCTGGTGCTCATGCTGCTGGGGCTGATCTTCCGCGGCGTGGCCTTCGAGTTCCGCTTCAAGGCCAGCGACAGGAACCGCCACTGGTGGGACAAGGCCTTCATCGGCGGCTCCATCGTGGCGACCTTCGCCCAGGGCGTGGCGCTGGGCGCCTTCATCGACGGCATCCCGGTGGCCAACAACGCCTATGCCGGCGGTAGCCTCGACTGGCTGAGCCCCTTCCCGATCTTCTGCGGCTTCGCCCTGCTGGTGGCCTACGCGCAGCTGGGCAGCACCTGGCTGATCATGAAGACCGAAGGGCAGCTGCAGGCGGAGATGTACCGCTATTCCTCCTACTTCATCTGGATACTGCTGTTCGCCATCGCGATCATCAGCATCTGGACGCCCCTGTCGCACCCGCAGATCGCCCAGCGCTGGTTCAGCCTGCCGAACCTGATCTACTTCCTGCCGGTTCCGGCGCTGCTGCTGTTCAGCTTCTTCGCCACCCTGATCACCCTCGCCCACCGGGCCACGGTGACGCCCTTCATGCTCACGCTGCTGGTCATCTTCCTGGGCTACAGCGGGCTGGGCATCAGCGTGTGGCCGAACATCATCCCGCCGGCGGTCTCCATCTGGCAGGCGGCCTCACCAGTGCAGAGCCAGTTGTTCGCCCTGATCGGCGCGCTGTTCATCCTGCCCTTCATCCTGATGTACACGTCCTGGAGCTATTACGTGTTCCGCGGCAAGGTCAAGGTCGGCGAGGGCTACCACCACTGAGCAACGGGTGGCGGCATGGGATGGAATGCGAACCGGCAGGCGACCCCTGCCGGTTTCGGCCAGCCGGTCTAGGCAACCGGGGACGCCACGCCCCTGCCCCGCTCCGAGGACGGCAGCGCCCACTGGAAGCAGGACTTGCCCAGGGCCTTGGCGACCAGCATGGCCGAATCCGCGGCCAGGACCAGTTCGTCGGCCTGCCGGCCGTCGCGGGGAAACTCGGCGACACCGATGCTGACGCCGATCTGCAGGGCCGGGAACTCTTCCAGCAGGCTGGCTTTCGCCACCCCCAGCAAGCGTTCGCAGAGCGCTTCGACCTCCGCGCCGGTGGCGCCGGTGATCAGCGCGAACTCATCCCCGCCCAGCCGCGCCAGCAGGTCGCCGCCGCGTATGGTCCTGCTCCACTTGTTCGCCACCACCCGCAGCAGGCGGTCGCCCACGGCGTGGCTATGCAGGTCGTTGACCTGCTTGAAGCCATCCAGGTCGAGGTAGAGCAGGGTCAGCGACTTCTTCTGGTGCCCCGCCGCCGACATCGCCTGGCGCAGCGACAGGTCGAAACCACGGCGGTTGAGCACGCCGGTCAGTACATCGTGGCCGGACTCGTATTCAAGGCTCGACAAGAGTTTCGAACGGGTTTTCATGGTGCGGTGCATGCGCACCGCGACCAGTACCAGAAAGAACAGTTGCACCGAACTCAGGCAGGCTCCCAGAACGAAACAGGCGAATGACTTCACGCCCAGGGCCTGGCCATGTAGCCAGATGAATATCAATAGCCCGGCCATCGTCGCCCAGGAGAACAGTGATACGCCCAGAAGTGCATTGAACTGATGACGAAGATGGCGAACCAGACTTTCCTGACTAATCTGCAAGACACAACCCCTGGCAAAAATTTCTACCGCAATGAATCGTCAGCCAATTGAAATACTTGAGCCATACGGACGGACGGCAGTTCCCTGCGCGCACACTAATGGCACAGCGGGGAAATACCGCCGAAATTCTGGAATAAGAACGCGCGGAAACTCAGTGGCGGGCACCGAATCGGTGATCGAGCGCGGCGCTTTGGCTAACTCTGCGTAAAGTGGTTACTTCTTCTGCAGCCAGGAGTCCACGACATCGCTGCCATATTCCGCCTTCCAGGCCTTCAGAACTTTATGGTTGCCGCCCTTGGTTTCAACGACCTCGCCACTGTGCGGGTTGCGGTAGACCTTGACCGCCCGCGCGCGCCGCTTGGCGCGCACGCCCCGCCCCGCGCGCGCAGGCGCTTCGCCGTGGGCCCGGGGATCGAGGATGGCGGTCACGTCGCCCAGGGACTTGCCGTATGCCTGCATGAGTTCATTCAGTTTCTGCTCGAACTCGATTTCCTTCTGCAGATTGACATCGTTCTTCAGCGACTCCAGGTGGGCCATCTGTTCTGCGAGCGCTTTCTCGACAGCGCGAAACTCTGCCAGCTTGGACATGGGAAACTCCTTCAGCAAAAGTTTTTCCAACCGATGAATATACCGGACAATTTCTGCGAATCCAAACGCCCAAAGTCCTGAAGCCATACATCCGCAAAGGTCTTTCGAACCATAAGGCAGACCTCCATGGAGTTCACCTCGTTTTCAACGGTCATTCCAGGCCCGGTAATTCTATACGGCGATATCGTATATCCGCCCGTGGATAGCCGCTCTTTATCTGGAGTCCTGGAACATACCTGCCGCTGCGATATCCGGATGCGCTTATAAGCAACTGTCTATTGGGTTATTCCCCTTCGGGCCAGCGCAAGCGCTGTTCGCGATGGAGCCGCGTCCCGCGTTCGCGGGAATAACCCGGAAAACAATGTAGGAGCAACTGTCTTGCCGACTGCACCGAGGCGCTTTTCGTAGGATGGGTTGAGCTTGCGAAACCCATGCGGTTGCGCTGATGGGTATCGCTTCGCTCAACGCCATCCTACGAAAAGCCGTGCTTCCTGGAACCGTAGGAGCGGACTCCGTCCGCGATTATCCATCGTTGAAACCTCCACAGAAACAACCGGGTGAATCGCACATAGGCACCTAGCGCGCCTCCCCCAACTGCCGCCACATCCGCTGTGTTGGCGGGTGTCGCGCCAGGTGGCCCAGGGATCGTCCCCGCCGCGCAAGGCCAGACGCTCACCGCGTTCCCCCGGGTCCGTCGCCAGGCCCGCCCTGCCCCTGCCGCCACGGCGCTGCCGGGCGGCGAGGCGGTTGCCGAAAGGAGCGTTCGCTGGTTGCAGATGAGAAATCGTTATAACGGCAACTCGCTAGCAAGCTACTGTTCATTTCCTGACGTCGGCTTTTCGGCGTGATCGGACGACCGATCCCAGCTTCGCCGTACCCTGCGGACCCGCTTCAATCAAGTCGATAACTCGGGAGCCACCCGATGCAAACCTATTTGCAGGCCAAACGCATTCTCGAAGACAGCTTCACGCCCTACCGCTGCCAGTGCACCCTCGAAGCGGACGGTTCGATGACCGTGCAACTGCTCGCGCCCAACAGCTGCGACGTGGAACTGACCATCCCGCAGATCCCCCGCCACGACTGGGACAGCCTGCGCGCCGTGGCGAAACTGGCGCTGGAGCTGCGCCAGGCGCTGGACATGGCGCTGTCGGAACAGCAGCGGCCAGCCAAGCCCCTGAGCCTGGCGCCCGGCTAGCCACTCTTCGGGCCACCCTGGAGCCTGCTGCGCGGCGGCCAGGTCTGCCGCTTCCAGCTGCAACGCGGCGGCCACTGAGCCCGGCGGCTATCCTTCGCACACGCCGCCTCCGCCTTTGTTTGATCCCGGCCAAGTTCCCGCGCCGCGGTTCGTGCCTCAATGGCGCCAACGCCGGAGCCCGGCGTGCATCCATCCCCCTCTGCCGGCACGGGAGCGAGCATGGCCATGGAAAAGCACCATCAATGGAACCTCGGCTATTTCGTCGTGGCCTTCGTGGCCATGCTGCTGGTGCAGAACTGGCTGGGCGAGTACTCGGCCGAGGCGCCGATTCCCTACAGCGAGTTCCAGCGCCTGCTGGACGCCGGCAAGGTCAGCGACCTGCGCGTCGACCAGGAGCGCATCAGCGGCACCCTCAAGGAGCCGATCCAGGGCCGCACGCGCTTCACCACCAACCGCGTCGAGCCGCAGCTGGCGGCGGAGCTGGAGAAAGCCCAGGTCGACTTCTCCGGCGTCACCCAGAGCGGCCTGGCCAAGCTGCTGGGCTGGCTGCTGCCGGTGCTGCTGTTCTTCGGCCTGTGGGTGTTCTTCTTCCGCGGGCTGGCCGAGAAACAGGGCTTCGGCGGCATGGTCAGCGTCGGCAAGTCGAAGGCGCGGGTGTTCGTCGAGCGCGACACCGGGGTGACCTTCGACGACGTGGCCGGCATCGACGAAGCCAAGGCCGAGCTGCAGGAGGTGGTGTCCTTCCTCAAGGATCGCCCCACCTACAGCCGCCTGGGCGCACGGATTCCCAAGGGCATCCTGCTGGTGGGCCCGCCCGGCACCGGCAAGACGCTGGTGGCCAAGGCGGTGGCCGGCCAGGCCGGGGTGCCGTTCTTCTCCATCTCCGGCTCGGAGTTCGTCGAGCTGTTCGTCGGCGTGGGTGCTGCGCGGGTGCGCGACCTCTTCGAGCAGGCGCGCAAGGCCGCGCCCTGCATCATCTTCATCGACGAGCTGGACGCCCTGGGCAAGATGCGCGGGCTGGGCGCCTTCGGCGGCAACGACGAGAAGGAGCAGACCCTCAACCAACTGCTCGCCGAGCTGGACGGCTTCGACCCGCGCGAAGGCGTGGTGCTGCTGGCCGCCACCAACCGCCCGGAAGTGCTCGACCCGGCCCTGCTGCGCGCCGGCCGCTTCGACCGCCAGATTCTTATCGACCGCCCGGACCGCCGGGGCCGCGAGGCCATCCTGCGGGTGCACCTGAAACGCGTCAGCGCCGCCGCCGACCTCGATTGCGGGCAGATCGCCGCCATCACCACCGGCTTCACCGGCGCGGACCTGGCCAACCTGGTCAACGAAGCCGCCATCGGCGCCACCCGGCGCGGCGCCGAGGCGGTGGGCATGGCCGACTTCACCGCCGCGGTGGAGCGTATCGTCGCCGGCGCCGAGCGGCGCAGCCGGCTGCTGCTGCCGCAGGAGCGCAAGGTGGTGGCCTACCACGAGATGGGCCATGCCCTGGCCGCGGCCTCGCTGCCGCGCATGGACCCGGTGCACAAGGTCTCCATCGTTCCCCACGCCATCGGTGCCCTGGGCTTCACCCTGCAACGGCCCACCGAGGACCGCTTCCTGATCGGCCGCCAGGAGCTCAAGGACCGCATGGTAGTGCTGCTGGCCGGGCGCGCCGCCGAGGCCCTGGTGTTCGACGAGATTTCCACCGGCGCCGCCGACGACCTGGCCAAGGCCACCGACATCGCCCGCCAACTGGTGACGCGCTTCGGCATGAGCGAGCAGCTCGGCCAGGCCGTGCTGGAGCGGCAGAACGCGCCTTATCTCGCGGGCGACAACGGTCACCTGGCGGGGCTGCGCGAGAAGGACTACTCGGAGCAGACCGCCCGCGAGGTGGACCTGTGCGTGCGCGAGCTGATCGACGAAGCCTTCCGCCGCGCCCGGGCCCTGCTGGAGCAACGCCGCAGCGACCTGGAGGCCGGCGCGCAACTGCTGCTGGAGCGGGAAACCCTCACCCCGGAGGATTTTCCCGCCCTGGCCGGCGCGCCGGCGCCTTGAGCGGGCCTGCTTCGAACCCCTGGCTATTTGCAGCGCCGCGCATATGCCAGGGAACTCATTGACAGATTGGCGCCAGGCAAGTGTCATGGGCGTTGTCGTCCGGCGCGGTCGAGGTGTGGCGCCGGGATTGCGTGGTCCGTTTGCGTGTTTCCTTATCCCCCGCACAGGAGCCGCCGGCATGTACGACTCTGCACCCAGGGCCTCGGGGCCCGCGGAGGAAGATTTCCTCTTCACCTTCGAGACCCACGTCCTGCAGAAGGCCCTGCCCGCCTTCGAGGAAGCCAGCCGCTTCGCCCGCGACCGCGGCCTGGATTGCCAGGTCGAACTGCTCGTGGACGAGGACGACCACCTGCAACTGTGCCTGTTCGCCCGCCTGGGCGGCAGCCAGCAGCCGAGCTTCTACCGCATCGTCGCCGATACCGAACTCCAGGGCCTGGTCCACGAGCAGTACGCCACCCATGGCCAGCGCATGCGCCGCCTGGGCGCGCAACTGGACTCGCTGGACGGCGAGGTGCTCGACGAACAGCTCGCCGAGTTCTTCCAGCTGGCCTTCGGCATGCACCTGGACGAGCCGGGGCACCGACGAGTCAGCGGCTTCTAGCAGCCGCCCCCTTTTGCCTTGCCTGCCGTTCCTCGCCTCGCCTCGCGCGGGCGGGTTTTCGCGCGACACTGTGCGCATGAAATGGATCGCACGCGCCCGCCCGCGTGCGGTCCGAGCAAAGGTAAGGGCCGCGATGCCCCTTGCAGGAGTGCCCCTATGAAAAGCCCCGTGGATACCCCGCACCCCGATCCGGTGGTGACCAGGGAAGCCGACGAACTGGAAGAACTGGTGGAGCTGGACCCGGTCGACAGCGGCCAGGAACCGCACCTGTCCGCTGCCCACCAGGAAGGCGTGATCGACGAGCAGCACTGAGCGCCGTGGAGCTTGCATTCTGCCGTGCAGGCTTCGTGCAATCGTGCGAAATGCACGGGCGCGTCTCTATCGCTATCGAATAACCAGCTGATTTAAAAAGAGAAAATTTTCAAGCGAAGCTGGAACGCATGCTGCAACGGCTCTCCCATCGGCTTCACGGATACCAAGGGAGAGCGTCATGCACAACGATCGTAGCCAAGCCCCGCAACTCCTCGGCGAACAGTTCAGCGACTACCGCGTCGACCTCCAGCAGCGCCCGGACGGTGGCCTGCTGCTGAGGCTGCGTGACCACGAGAACCGGCGCCTGCTGACCACCTGGGCGATCCCGGCCAGCGAATGGCGCGACCCGACGCGCCTGAACAACTTCATCGAACGCATCCGCCGCGACCTGCTGACCGCCGAGGGCCGCCCCCTGCAGGAAGACGAGGTGGACTGCTTCCGCAAGCGCATCGAACTGCAGACCTTCAACCCCGGCCAGGGCCGCCACCGCCAGCGCAAGATCGTGGTGGCCGGCGAGCGCCTGCGCGCCCTGGCGGCCCACGCCTGAGTCAGTCCGCGCCCTGGCGGAACTGCCCGGGGGTCATGCCGCTCCAGCGGCGGAAGGCCTTGGCGAAGGCGCTTTCGTCGGAAAAGCCCAGGCGCTCGGCCACTTCCGCCAGCCGCGCGGGGCCGTGCAGCAGTTGCTCGGCCATGGCGTGCAGCACCCGCTCGCGCAACAGCTTGAAGCTGCTGCCCTCCTCGGCCAGGCGCCGGTTCAGGTGCCGGCCGCTGAGGCCCAGGCGTTCGGCGATGCGCTCCTTGCCCCACTGCGGGTGCTCGCGCAGCAGGCCCTGCACCTGCGCCGCCAGGCTCTGCGCGCCCAGGCGCTGCAACTGGGCGTCGGCGAGCTGGCGCAGGTGTTCGCGCATCAGGGCGTTGGCCTGGATCAGCGGCACCTGCAGGTCGTTTTCGGCGAACAGCAGGCCATCCTCGCCGGCGCTGAAGTCGGGCAGCAGGCCCAGCAGTTCGCGGTAACTGCCCGCTTCGCCGCGGGCGGCGTGGTTCATGCGCAGCGCCAGCGGATGCACGCGCTCGCCGGTGATCCAGGCGCTCAGCCGCACCAGGCTGGCCAGCACCGCCTCCACCCGCGCCTCGCGGCGCACGCGGTAGCTGGGGCGATAGACCAGGGCCACGCCACCGGCCTCGCGGCGTAGGGCGAACTCGCTGCCCTCGGCGATGATCGGGTAGTACTCCAGCAGCGCTTCCAGGGCTTCGCCGAAGGTCTCGCAGCTCATCAGCAGGGCGCCGACCATGTCCAGGTGGCCGACCTGCAGGGCGCTGCCCAGGCGCAGGCCCAGCAGCGGCTCGGCGCTGGCGGCGCACAGGCCCTCCCACAGCTCGTCCTGGCGCGCCAGCGGGATGCGCGCCTGGCGGCCCAGCTCGCGCAGGTCGGCGGGCAGTTGCAGGCCCAGGCGCGTAGCGGCCTGGAGGATGCCCTGGGCGTAATGCACGGTGATCGAGGGGCTGTTGGGCATGGTCCCGAAATAACCGGAAAAAGTCCTGATTGAGCCAGCAAAGCGCGGCACGGGGCGGGTATCCTTGCCCATTACAACGAGAAACACAAACGAGCCGCGCATGCCTTGCAAACCGTGCCCCGCGCCCCTTAGGGAGGCGCGCTGATGCCCACCGTCCACCTGGAATTCGCCGGCGCCTCGATGCTGGCCCTGAACGCGATCATCGCGCTGATGATGTTCGGCGTCTCCCTGGAACTGCGCCGCGAGGACTTCGCCCGCATCGTCCGCGCGCCCAAGGCGCCGCTGATCGGCATGTTCATCCAGTTCCTGCTGCTGCCGGCCAGCGCCTGCCTGCTGGCCAACCTGCTGCCGATCGACCCGCAGCTGGCCCTGGGCATGCTGCTGGTGGCCACCTGCCCCAGCGGCAGCTTCTCCAACGTCATGACCTGGCTCGCGCGCGGCAACGTCGCGGTGTCGGCCAGCGTCACCGCGGTGTCCGGGTTGTCCGCCGGGTTCTTCACGCCGTTCAACTTCGCCCTCTACGCCAGCCTGGCGCCGGAGACCCGCGCGCTGCTCACGCAGATCCGCATCGACCCGCTGGAGCTGCTGGCCACGGTGCTGCTGGTGCTGGTGGCGCCGATGCTCGCCGGCATGGCCCTGGGCCGCCGTCGCCCGCAGCTGGCGCGGCGCCTGGAGAAGCCCATGCGGGTATTCTCGCTGCTGGTGCTGGCGGCCTTCGTGGTGATGGCCTTCATCAAGAACTACGCGCAGTTCGTCGCCTACTTCCACCTGTTCTTCTGGCTGGTGGCGCTGCTCAACGGCGCCGCCCTGGGCCTGGGCTACCTGTGCGCGCGGGCCTGCCGGCTGGGCGAGGCCGACGTGCGCGCGGTGACGCTGGAAAGCGGCATCCACAATTCGGCGCTGGGCATGGCGCTGATCCTCACCTTCTTCCCCGAGGCCGGCGGCATGCTGCTGATCGCCGCCTTCTGGGGCTGCTGGCAACTGCTCACCGGGCTGGGCCTGGCGCTGTTCTGGTCGCGCCGCGCGCCGCTGGCCAAGCTTGCTGCCGCTGCCGGGGGGAGAACGCCATGAGCTACGTGGCCCCTGCCCTGGGCAGCTTCATCCTGCTGGCCTACACCCTGGAGGCGGTCACCGGCTTCGGCAGCGTGGTGCTGGCGCTGTCCCTCGGCGCCCTGCTGCTGCCCATCGAACAGCTGCTGCCGGTGCTGGTGCCGCTGAACGTCGGCCTGACCAGCTACCTGGCCTGGCGCCACCGGCGCCTGGTGCAGTGGCGGCTGCTGCTGGCCACCCTGCTGCCGGGCATGCTGCTGGGCATGGTGGCCGGCTACCTGCTGCTGCCCTGGCTGGACCCGCAACTGCTCAAGCGCGGTCTCGGCCTGCTCATCCTGTGGTTCGCCGCCCGCGAATTGCACCGCAGCGCCAGGGGCACGCCCAGGGGCCAGGTGCCGGCCTGGGCGATGCGCCTGGCCACCGGCGCAGCCGGCGTCTGCCAGGGCCTGTTCGCCTCCGGCGGGCCGCTGCTGGTCTACGCCCTGGCCGGCCAGCAGCTGGACAAGTCGCGCCTGCGCGCCACCCTGGTGTGCGTCTGGTTCAGCCTCAACGGCCTGCTCACCCTGGCCTTCCTGGTCGACGGCCGGCTGCGCCCGGCGCTGCCCCAGGTGCTGGCCTACGCGCCGCTGCTGCCGCTGGGCCTGTGGCTGGGCGAATACCTGCACCGGCGCTGCCCGGAACGCCACTTCCGCCTGGCCATCCACCTCCTGCTGCTGGTCAGCGGGGTCCTGCTGCTGTCTCCCTGGAGCCTCCTGTGAGCTACGACATCATCGTCAAGAACGGCCTCTACTTCGACGGCAGCGGCGCCCCCGGCGCGCTGCGCCACCTGGGCATCCGCGCCGGGCGCATCGACACCCTCAGCGCCTCGCCGCTGGACGAGGCCGGCTGCCCGCAGGTGCTGGACGCCGCCGGCAAGTGGGTGACCCCGGGCTTCCTGGAAATCCACTCGCACTACGACGCCGAGGTGATAGCCGCGCCGGCGCTGAAGGAATCGGTGCGCCACGGCGTGACCACGGTGGCCCTGGGCTCCTGCTCCATCAGCATGGTGCTGGGCGAGGCGGAGGACTGCTCCGACCTGTTCACCCGCGTCGAGGCGGTGCCGCGCGAGGTGGTGCTGCCGATCCTGCGGGAGAAACGCACCTGGCGCGACGCCGCCGGCTACCGCGCCTTCTACGAGCAACTGCCGCTGGGGCCGAACCTGTGCTCCTTCCTCGGCCACTCCGAGCTGCGCGTGGCAGTGATGGGCCTGCAGCGCGCCACCAGCGGCGCCAAGCCCACCGAGGCCGAGCTGCAGCGCATGGAGCAGTTGCTCAACGAGGCGCTGGACGCCGGCTGCTTCGGCCTCTCGGTGATGACCACGCGGCTGGACAAGATGGACGGCGAGCGCGCCTGGTCCAGCCCGTTGCCCTCCACTTTCGCCAGCTGGAAGGAATTCTCCCGCCTGTTCGCCGTGCTGCGCCGGCGCGGCGCGCTGATGCAGGGCGCGCCCAACGCGGTGACCAAGATCAACGTGTTCGCCTTCCTCTGGCAGGCCCACGGCTGGTTCCGCCGGCCGCTCAAGTGCAGCATGCTCACCGCCCTGGACCTCAAGTCGCAGCCCTTCATGCACCGCATCACCCGCGCCTCCGGCTGGCTGGCCAACCGCGTGCTGCGCGGGCGCTTCCGCTGGCAGACGCTGCCGGCGCCGTTCAACGTGCGCATCGAGGGGCTGAACATGAACGGCTTCGAGGAGTTCGGCGCCGGCGAAATCCTCCGCGACATCAAGGACCCGGAGGAGTTGTACGCACGCATCCAGGACCCGGCCTTCCGCGAGCGCTTCCGCAAGGACATCAAGGCCACCCTCAGCCTGGGCCTGTGGCACCGCCGCCTTTCCGACTGCTGGGTGCGCGAATGCCCGGACGCGAGCCTGATCGGCCGCAACTTCGAGGACATCGGCCAGCAGCAGGGCAAGGATGCGGTGGACGCCTTCTTCGATCTGGCCAGCCAGTACCGCAACGCGCTGAAGTGGACCACCTGCTACGGCAACCACCGCCCGCAGGTCATGGCCAGGCTGCTGGCCAGCCCCTGGACGCAGCCGGGCTTCGCCGACTCCGGCGCGCACCTGGCGTCCCACGCGCAATACAACTTCCCGCTGCGCCTGCTCAAGTACGTGCGCGACGCCGAACTGGCCGGCCAACCGTTCATGGACGTCGGCCGCGCGGTGCAGCGCCTGACCGGCGAACTGGCCGACTTCGCCGGGCTGGACGCCGGCTACCTGCGCGTGGGCGACCGCGCCGACCTGGTGATCGTCAACCCCGAGGGGCTGACCGACGAGCTGGACGAAGTGAGCGAAGCGCCCATGGAAAACCTCGGGCTGGTGCGCCTGGTGAAACGCAACGATGCGGCGGTGGACGCCACCGTGATCAACGGGCGCGTGGCGTACCGGCGGGAAAGCGGCTTCGCCGAGGAGCTGGGCA
Source organism: Pseudomonas sp. AAC (assembly GCF_000725445.1). Lineage (NCBI taxonomy): Bacteria > Pseudomonadati > Pseudomonadota > Gammaproteobacteria > Pseudomonadales > Pseudomonadaceae > Pseudomonas > Pseudomonas sp. AAC. The sequence continues at coordinate 416,621 of NZ_KL647100.1, forward strand.
AGGAACGCGGCTTCGGACGCTTCCTGCCGGGCCGGGAAGTGGTGCCGGCGTAGCGCGGATGAATCCCACCCACGCCATTCCCCTGTAGGAGCGCGCCCTGCGCGCGATTTCGCGGGCAGGGCCCGCTCCTACAGGTTTCCGGGAGGCACGGCATGTCCCCGTAGCGGACCTTGTCCGCAATAGCCGGAGCCACCAGCGCGGTCCGCGGATAAGATCCGCTCCTACGCTGCCCCACCCACGCCATTCCCTGTGGCACGAAGCGCGGACGGAGTCCGCTCAGGCACACTCCGCCTGTTCACGCACCAGGCTCGCGCGATAACTGCCGCAGCCCTTCCACAGCAGCCCGATGGTCAGCAACGCAGCCACCGCGGAAACGATGGCGATGGACGCCCCCACCGCCGCCGGGTCGCCGAACACCCGGTCGGTGATCAGCGCCACCAGGGTGGTGCCCAGGCCCACCGCCAGCAGGTTGCTGACCAGCAGGAAGATCGCCGAGACCTGCGCGCGCACCTGGTTCGGCGCCAGGTTCTGCATGGCCGTGGTGGAGGTCGGCAGGGGGAAGGAGGCAAAGAACATCGCCGGCACCAGCAGCGCCAGGGAAAGCCACAGCGGTTCGACCACGGCGAACAGGGCCACCGGCACGAGCATGCCGATGGCGCCGATCACACCCGTGCGCATGGCCGCGTCGCCGTGGCCGCGGCGGGCCAGCAGGTCGGTCAGCCAGCCGCCGCAGTACACGCCGGCGGTGTTGGCCAGCAGCAGCACCACGCCCAGGGTGTAGCCGGTGCTCACCGGGTCCAGGCCGTGCTTGCGCATGTACAGCGCCGGGGTCCAGCTGAGCATGGCATACAGGGCCATGGCGTAGCAGGAGAAGCCCAGGTACAGGCAGGTGAAGGTCAGCCGGTGGCGGCCGAGGAAACGCACGCCGTCGCCCGGCGCCACGGCCTTGGCCTGGCCGCTGGCGTCGCGGCTCAGGCCCTGGCGCTGCGGGTCGCGCACGGTCAGCCAGATCAGCAGGCCCACCAGCACCCCGGGCAGGCCGACGATGAAGAAGGTCAGCTGCCAGGCCTTGACCTCGCCCAGCACTGGCAGCACCAGCGCCTGGGTGTCCTTGAGCAGGTCGATGACGTAGCCGCCGACCAGGAAGGCCAGGCCGCCGCCGAGGAAGGAACCGATGGAGTAGATGCCCACCGCGCGGCCCAGCTTCTCCCGCGGAAACAGGTCGCTGAACATCGAGTAGGCCGCCGGCGACAGCGCCGCCTCCCCTACGCCGACGCCGATGCGCGCCAGGAACATCTGCAGGAAGTTCTTCGACAGCCCGCAGGCGGCGGTGGCCAGGCTCCAGAAGACCACGCCGACGGCGATGATCCGCGGCCGCGAGAAACGGTCGGCCAGGTAGGCGATGGGCCAGCCCATCACCGCGTAGAACAGCGAGAAGGCCAGCCCGTGCAGCAGGCTGAACTGGGTGTCGCTGAGCTGCAGGTCGGCCTTGATGGGCTCGATCATCAGCGCCAGGATCTGCCGGTCCACGAAGGAGAAGATGTACGCCACCATGCACAGGCTGACGACGTACCACTCGTAGGCGTAGCGCTTGCGCGCCGGGCGCGCCGCGCAGGCGTCGATGGCGGCTGGAGCCGTGCGCGGGGCGCGGCACGAGGAGGAAGGGTTCATGGCGAGGTCTCTTGTCGTTATGGGCAGGCGTGTCGCTGCAAGGCGCCCTCGCCCTCGAAGGGCGGGGCCAGGGGCACCTTAGGGGATGGGCCCCGGGGCGGACCATACGGGGAAACGGCCTCGGCATGGGGGTAGGCTCCCGTAGGCATTGGGGATTTCCTTAGGCGGAAAATCCGCCCCGCCACCGCACCCATGCGCAGGAATATGCAAGACGCCCGCGCCCTGGGCGCCCTACCCTGGCCACTCGATGATCCAGGAGCTGAAACATGCCGCAAACATCCATACGCCCCTACCAGCCGGTCAACCTCGCCGCCAAGCTGGCGGCCATCCACGAGCAGTGGCAGCCGCGGGTGGTGGCCGAGATGAACGACTACCAGTTCAAGCTGGTGAAGCTGGAAGGCGAGTTCGTCTGGCACAGCCACGCCGACACCGACGAGACCTTCATCGTGCTCGACGGCGAGCTGCGCATCGACTTCCGCGACGGCGCCGTGCAACTGCGCGCCGGGGAGATGTACGTGGTGCCCCGCGGCGTGGAGCACAAGCCCTTCGCCGCGCAGGAGGTGCAGGTGCTGCTGATCGAGCCGCGCGGCGTGCTCAACACCGGCGACCAGGGCGGCGAGCGCACCGCGCCCAACGACGTGTGGGTCTGAGCCCGCCTCAGGCCAGGCTGTACCAGGCCACGCCCTGCCCGTCCTCGCTGGCCGTCACCCGGCCGCGCTGCACTAGGTAGTTGAGGTTGGCCAGGCACTCGCCGCTGGCCAGGGCCAGCAGGTCCTGGTCGATGCGCCGGGCGAAGAGCGCGCCGAACAGGTCGATGGCGCGCTTCGGGCCTTCACCCAGTAGTTCCTGCAGGCGTTCCAGGCCGCGCTGGTGGCCGCGTTCCAGGTGCTCCAGGCGTGCGTGCAGGGGCTGGAAGGGTTCGTTGTGGGCCGGCAGCACCAGCACGTCGTCGGGCACCTCGCGGCGCACCTTGGCCAGGGATTCCAGCCACTGGCCCAGCGGGTCGGCCGCAGGCTCCGTGGGGAACACCGAGACGTTCGGCGAGATGCGCGGCAGCACCTGGTCGCCGGCGACCAGCAGGCGCAGATCGGGGCAATGGAAGCTGGCATGCTCGGGTGAGTGTCCTGAACCCACCACCACCCGCCAGTCGTGCGCGCCGATGCGGATGCGCTCGCCGTCGCGCAGGCGCCGGTAGCTTTCCGGCAGCGGCCAGATGAACTTGCCGAAGCCGCCGAAGCGCGCCCGGTAATGGGAGATGGCCGCCTCGTCCCAACCAGCGCGGCGGTAGAAGCGCACGCCTTCCGGCGGCGCCTCGCGGCCGCTGTCGGCGGCCAGCACGCGGCAGTTCATGTATTCGCCGAAGGTCATCCAGAGTTCGCAGCCGTACTCGCGGGTGAGCCAGCCGGCCAGGCCGACGTGGTCCGGGTGCATGTGGGTGACGAACAGCCGCGTCGGCCGCCGCCCGCCCAGCGCGCCGCCGGGGGCCAGCAGCGCGCGCCAGGCGTCGAGGGTGGCCTGGGTGTGCATGCCGGTGTCGAACAGCGCCCAGCCGTCGCCGTCTTCCACGGCCCACAGGTTGATGTGGTCGAGGCTCAGCGGCAGGGGCATGCGCAGCCAGTGCACGCCCGGAGCGATCTCGCGGCTGGCGCCGGGGTCCGGAGCGGGGCCGCAGGGGTAGTCCAGGGGGATGCGTTCGGATTTCATGGGGTTGCCTGGGTTATTCATGCCGAAGGGGCGTTCCGGTGCGCGCGGAGATTTCTCTGGAAGTCCGAATCGCGGACGGAGTCCGCTCCTACGGCATGAGCGAGCATGGCTTTTCGTAGGATGGTGTTGAGCGAAGCGATACCCATCACTTCGGCCGCATGGGTTTCGCAAGCTCAACCCATCCTACGAAAAGCAGCTCGGCGCAGTCGGCGAGACAGTTGCTCCTACAGCACCAGGGAAGCACAGGCGTAGGAGCGAACTTCGTCCGCGATTGGACTCACCGGCCACGCCGGACGCCCACGACAATACTGTGCCAAAGACTCGTCCCCAACCCCACCCACATAGACTAACCCGCCATGAAATGGCGCATATGCCCTCGGCAAAGTCACAGCTGCCAGCCCCCCGTCCCGCAGGAGGCTCGCCCTGGGCCGGCGCCTGCGCTATCGTCGCCGCCGGCGCCGCGGGGCGCTTCATTCATCGCAGAGGAACAACAGGCATGAGTACAGCAGACACCACTCCCGGCATCCGCAAGATCGGCGTGATCGGCGCCGGCACCATGGGCAACGGCATCGCCCAGGTGTGCGCCGCCGCCGGGCTCCAGGTGGCGATGATCGACGTGTCCGACGCCGCCGTCGAACGCGGCCTGAAGACCATCGACGGCAACCTCGAACGGCTGATCAAGAAGGACAGGCTGGTCGCCGCCGACAAGCCGGGCATCCTCGCGCGCATCCACGGCGGAACCGACTACGCCGCGCTGAAGGACGCCGACCTGGTGATCGAGGCCGCCACCGAGAATCTCGAACTCAAGCTGCGCATCCTGCGCCAGGTCGACGAGCTGGTCGGCCCCGAGTGCGTGATCGCCAGCAACACCTCGTCCATCTCCATCACCCAGCTGGCGGTGGTGGTGCGCAACCCGCAGCGCTTCATCGGCCTGCACTTCTTCAACCCGGTGCCGGTGATGGGCCTGCTGGAAGTGATCCGCGGCCTGCAGACCGCCGACGAGACCCACGCCCGCGCCATGGCCTTCGCCGGCCTGGTCGGCAAGACCGCGGTGAGCGTGAAGAACGCCCCGGGCTTCGCGGTCAACCGCATCCTGGTGCCGATGATCAACGAGGCCATCTTCGTGCTCCAGGAAGGCCTGGCCAGCGCCGCCGACATCGACGCCGGCATGCAGCTGGGCTGCAACCACCCGATCGGCCCGCTGGCCCTGGCCGACCTGATCGGCCTGGACACCCTGCTGGCGATCATGCAGGTGCTCTACGACGGCTTCGACGACTCCAAGTACCGCCCCGCCCCGCTGCTCAAGGAAATGGTCGCGGCCGGCCGCCTGGGCCGCAAGAGCGGCCAGGGCTTCTTCAGCTACTGACCGCCCTCGAAGAAGGGGCCTTGCGCCCCTTCCGCCAGCCAAGCGCCATTAGATAGCTATCACACGATTCTCAGCGACAGGCTCTAGCACGCGGTTTCCAGCCGTAGGAAATTTCCGACGAATGACAACCCGGTCACTGGTGATAGCACGAAAAACTGCTAAAACCTGAAAGTTGGAAACCAAAGGAGCTATATCCATGAGGATCATGAAACGCCACGCGCTGGCCTTCGCCGTGATGGCCGCGGGCACCCAACTGGCCCAGGCCAGCGCCCAGGACGAGGCGAAGGGATTCATCGAGGACGCCAGGCTCGACCTGCTGCTGCGCAACGTCTACTGGAACCGCGACTACAAGGACCACACCAACGACGCCAAGGTCTGGGGCCAGGGCTTCATCGGCACCTTCGAGTCCGGCTTCACCCAGGGCACCGTGGGCTTCGGCGTCGACGCCTACGGCCTGCTCGGCCTCAAGCTCGACAGCGGCCGCGGGCGCAACTACACCGGCATCTTCAACGAACACGACGACGGCAAGCCGGTGGACAGCCTGTCCGAGGCCGGCGGCGCGGTGAAGCTGCGCTTCTCCAACACCGTGCTCAAGTACGGCAACCAGTTCCCCGACCTGCCGGTGCTCTCCCGCGACGACTCGCGCATGCTGCCGCAATCCTTCACCGGCACCCTGCTGACCAGCGAGGAGATCAAGGGCCTGCAGCTGAACGTCGGCAAGTTCACCGCCGACAGCCCCATGGGCAGCCCGGCGCGCGACCCCAACCACCTGGACGAGATCTACCTCTACGGCGGCAGCTACGCGGTCACCGACGACCTCAGCGTGGCGCTCTACCACAGCGACGTGCGCGACGTCTTCGCCAAGACCTACGCCAACGTCAACTACAGCCTGCCGCTGGCCGCCGAGCAGGCGCTGAACTTCGACTTCAACATCTACCGCACCAAGTACGACGACGGCTCCCAGGCCGCGCTGGACTTCGGCGGCGACGGCGACAACGACCGCAACACCATCTGGAGCCTGGCGGCCAAGTACAGCGTCGGCCCGCACGCCTTCATCCTCGCCCACCAGCGCAGCAGCGGCGATGCCGGCTACGCCTACGACTACGGCGACGGCGGCGGCACCATCTACCTGGCCAACTCCTACTACGCCGACTTCAACCTCAAGGACGAACGCTCCTGGCAGGCCAGCTACGAGCTGGACTTCGGCGGCTACGGCGTGCCCGGGCTGACCTACAAGATCGCCTACGTGCGCGGCGACAACATCGACACCGGCGGCGACTCCGACGGCACCGAGCGCGAGCTGTTCAACCAGGTCAAGTACGTGATCCAGAGCGGCCCGGCCAAGGACCTGTCGTTCAAGCTGCGCAACTCCATCTACCGCGCGGACAACGACGTCGGCCCGGACCTCAACGAGGTGCGCGCCTTCATTGAGTACCCGCTGAGCATCCTCTGATGCCCCGGGCCCGCGGCGAACCATCGTCCCGGCCCATATGCACTATCAAGCGCATTCATCATTAGCCTGCGAACAATTTGCTAGCTTATTACCCCATCAGGTGTTGCTCGCCTGGTTTTGAAGCATCAAGGCCGTTACCACCCCCGCTTCCCCCGCGACTCGGTAACGGCCTTTTTTTTCGTCTGCGATTCAGGGTTGGCGCTCCAGAGCACCCTCACCCCAGCCCTCTCCCGGAGGGAGAGAGGGCCTGCGGCGGAGGCGTTGAGTCCGCTCCACACCCGCCGGCAAACCACCCCGTAGGATGGTGTTGAGCGAAGCGATACCCATCACCGCAGCCGCATGGGTTTCGCAGGCTCAACCCATCCTACGAAGAGCGCCTCGAAGAGTGGCTTTTACGTTCCAGGGAAACCGGGCGTAGGAGCGGACTCTGTCCGCGATTCGGACTTCCAGAGAAACCTCCGAGCGCAGCGAAACGCCCCTTCAGCAGGTCGGGCAAACTCGGAGCGGCGCAGAAACACCCAGACCAAGGCAGTTGCCCGCGTTCGCGGGCATGACGCGGGGCGTGAGACCCATGGTTCCCCCTACGCCTGCCCACCCCACTGCTGCAACCGCTGCCGACAATGCCGCATGGCATTGACGATATGCTTCTCCACCATATCCCGCGAAATCCCCAGACGCTCAGCGATCTCGGCATGGGAACAACCCTCGACCTTGCGCAACAGGAAAGCCTCCCGACAGTTCTCCGGCAACTGCGCCAAAGCCCGACGCAACATCAGCAACTGCTGTTGCTGGATAGCCTCGGTCTGCGGACAACGCTCATCGAGACAACCTTCACGGTCCAGCGCCTCCAGGTCCTCGTTGCGACGGATACGCGCCCGCCGGCGCAAGTCGATGCTGAGGTTGACGGCAGTCTTGAAGAGGAACGCCCGTGGCTGCTCGATGCGCTCCTCGGCCTTGCGGTCGAGCAGGCGCAGGAAAGTCTCCTGGGTCAGGTCCGCGGCGGCATGGCGGTCCCCCAGGGTGCGACTGAGGAAGGCGGTCAGTTCCTGGTAGTAGCGAATCAAGAAAAAAGCGCTCCGCCCGTTAGGGGCTTGCGGGTAAGATCGGCTCTCGCAGCCGACGCTGGCTGACAGCCCGCGTCGGAGGTAATTATAATCACTCGCATCAAGCCGAAAAGAAAGCGTGATCTGGGCGCACTTCGCCGCCCAGCCGTGGAAGCCTTCGATGAACCAGCCCCCCGCCGAGCATGACGACCAGAGCCTGAGCGCCGAAGCCGCGCGCTGGTGCTCGCGCCTGCACGAGGCGGACTGCACCCGGGCCGAGCGCGACGCCTTCGACGCCTGGTGCGCGGAAGACCCGCGGCACCGCGACGAATACCTGGCGATGCTGGAGATCTGGCGCCTGGCCGATCGCCTGCAGGCCCCGGCGCGAGCGCCCCTGTCGCATCCTCCACGCACCACTGCGCGGCCACGGCGCTCGCGCATCAAGCGTTTCGCCACCGCCGCGGCCGTCGCCTGCCTGGTGCTGGGCGCGGTCTGGTCGACGGGCTGGTCCGCCGGCTGGCTGCCGTCGCGCATCGGCTACTACAGCGCCACGGACGCGCCGCGCGAAGTGCGCCTGGCGGATGATTCGCAGGTGCGCCTGAACGCCCACTCCAGCCTGTTCTTCGCCCTCTACCGCGACCGCCGCGACGCCCGCCTGGGCAGCGGCGGCGAGGCCTACTTCAGCGTCAGCCACAACGCCCTGCAGCCGTTCACGGTACGCACCGACAACGGCAGCGTGCGCGTCACCGGCACCCGCTTCAACGTCTGGACCGACGCCAACCAGATGCTCGTCACCCTGCTGGAAGGCTCGGTGGTGGTCACCCCACCGCCCGGCGTGGACAGCAACGCCGCCCAGCTGACCCCGGGCATGCAGGCCCGCTACAGCAGCGCCACCGGGCAGTTCGAACTGGCCCAGGTGGCCCCGGGCGACGCCATCGCCTGGCTCGACGGCCGCCTGGTGCTGCAGGACCAGCCGCTGCAGGCGGCCATCCCGCAGATCAACCGCTACCTGGCGCACCCGGTGCGCCTGGACGACCCGGTGGTGGCGGCCATGCGCATCGGCGGCATCTACGACACCAGCGACCTGCAGGCGCTGGTCGACTCCCTGCCCAAAGTGCTGCCGCTGGAAATGCGCCGCCACGACGACGGCAGCATCACCCTGGCCAGCAGGTACGTGCCTCTCTGACAAATCCCCCCGTAGGAGCGGACCTTATCCGCGATGGCCGGCCATCCCGGCGCGAATCGCGGATGAGATCCGCTCCTACGCCGCCCCACCCGCGCCATTCCCATTGTAGGAGCGCGCCCTGCGCACGAATCGCGGGCAGGGCCCGCGCCTACAAGGCGCGCGTCGTAGGATGGGTTGAGCGATCACCCCCAACCGCATGGGTTTCGCAAGCTCAACCCATCCTACGAAAAGCCATCGCCCCTGCGTGACATCCCCCCTCCAATCCATGCCCGCGAAAAAAGTCTTCCGGTTTTTTCCGGTAGCTGCGTCATAGAAGGCTAATCATTCGCATTAATAACAAAACTGCATGGATAGGAGTGTCCCAGTGAACCGCAAGCCCCTGCACAGCAAGCGCAGCCCCCTGGCCCGCCTGGTCGGCGCCGCCGCGCTCGGCCTGACCCTGAGCGCCACCAGCATCTTCGCCGCGCCGGTGCGCATCGATATCCCGGCGCAACCGCTGGCCTCGGCGCTGACCAACCTCGGCAGCCAGGCGCACCTGCAGATCATCTTCAACCAGGCCCAGGTGCAGAACCTGCGCAGCCCCGGCGTGCACGGCGAGATGGAGCCGGCGCGGGCGCTGGAGCAACTGCTGCGCGGCACCGGCATCCGCTACCAGGTCGACGGCAGCCGCGTGACCCTGCTGGGCGCCGACGCCGCCGGCAACGACACCCTGGCGATGCCGGCCCAGGTGGTCACCGCCGCCCCGGAAGGCACCGACAGCTACGTACCGCGTACCAGCACCAGCGCGAGCAAGACCGATACCCCATTGCTGGAAATCCCGCAGTCGGTCTCGGTGATCACCCGCAAGCAGATGGACGCCCAGGGCGTGCAGAACGTCAGCCAGGCGCTGCGCTACGTGCCCGGCGTGCGCGTGGAGACCTACGGCCAGGACCCCAAGGGCTATGACTGGCTGTTCATCCGCGGCTTCAACGGCCAGACCACCAGCGACTACCTCGACGGCCTGCGCCAGTTGAACAACAGCTACACCTTCTTCCGCACCGAGCCCTATGCGCTGGAGCGCATCGACGTGGTCCGCGGCCCCTCCTCCACGCTGTTCGGCCTGGGCGACGCCGGCGGCATCATCAACCGCGTCAGCAAGCTGCCCACCGCCGCCGGCGTGCACGAGGTGGAACTGGGCTTCGGCAACCACGACCGCATCCAGGGCCGCTTCGACATCGGCGACCGCCTGGTGGACGACGGCAGCCTGCTGTACCGCGTGGTCGGCGTGGTGCGCAAGTCCAACACCGAGTTCGAGTACGACGACGGCCACGAGGTCAAGGACGATCGCTACTACGTCGCGCCCTCCTTCACCTGGGCGCCGGACGAAGACACCAGCTTCACCTTTCTCAGCAGCTTCATGAAGGACGACAGCGGCGGCACCATCGCGGTCAACACCCCGCAATACGGCCATACCGACAACACCCTGCTGGGCGACCACAGCTTCAACCACTCGTACCAGGACCAGTTCACCCTGGGCTACCAGTTCCGCCACCGCTTCAACGACAGCGTCGAATTCCGCCAGAACCTGCGCTACGGCCAGGTCGACTTCATCCTCAACAACATGCTGCCGCTGGGCACCGTGCAGAGCGCCGTGCCGGCCCTGGCCGCGCTGGTCCCGTCCCTGGCCAACGACGTCCTGCGCTCGCCGCGGCGCTGGGACGAGCACATGAACGCCTTCACCGTCGACAACCAGCTGCAGTTCGACTTCGACACCGCGGGCATCCAGCACACCCTGCTGACCGGCATCGACTATTCGCGCACCGAATCCGACGTCAAGCGCTACTTCGAGAGCCTGAGCCTGGCCAACCTGTCGTACTTCCTGCCGCTGCTGCTGGACCCGAGCAATCCGAAATACGGCCTGAACATCAACCGCCCGAGCACCATCCAGGTCAACTACGACCAGGACATCGACGCCGTCGGCTACTACGCCCAGGACCAGATCAGGTTCGACGACAACTGGCTGCTGACCCTCGGCGGGCGCTACGACAACGTGCGCAGCAGCACCGACGACCACTTCGCCGGCAGCCACACCCTGGCCAAGGACGACGCCTTCACCGGCCGCGTCGGCCTGACCTACCTGACCGACTTCGGCCTGGCGCCCTACGTGGCCTACTCCGAGTCCTTCGTGCCCAACAGCGGCATCGACGGCAACGGCAACACCTTCGACCCGAGCACCGCGCACCAGTGGGAGACCGGGGTGAAGTACCAGCCCACCGATAAGCTCCTGCTGACCCTCGCCGGCTTCGAGATCGAGAAGACCAACGTGCTCACCAACGAGGTGCTCAACGGCGTCAGCACCGGCTTCCAGAAGGCCACCGGCAAGGTGCGCTCGCGCGGCATCGAGGCCGAGGTGAAGGCTCAGCTCGACGAGCACTGGGACCTGCTGGGCTCCTACACCTACACCAAGACCAAGATCCTCAAGAGCAACAACGGCGACGAGGGCAACCGCTTCGCCAACGTGCCCGAGCACATGGCCTCGGCCTGGCTCAACTACACCGTCCGCGAGGGCATGGCCAACGGCCTCAGCGTCGGCGGCGGTGTGCGCTACACCGGCTCGGTGTACGGCGACAACGGCAACACCTTCCACGTCGACAACTACACCCTGTACGACGCCGGCGTGAGCTACCCGGTGAACAAGAACGTCACCCTCTCCTTCGCCGCGCAGAACCTGCTCGACGAGAAGTACGTGACCACCTGCGACGACATCGCCGAGTGCTACCCGGGCGAAGGCCGCACGGTGCTGACCAGCGTCAAGTACGCCTGGTAAGCCCACACCATTCCCCTGTAGGAGCGCGCCCTGCGCGCGAAATCGCGGGCAGGGCCCGCTCCTACAGGTTGCCGGGAGGCACGGTATTTCTTCCCCGTGTCCGCGATGGCCGGACGCCCCAGCGCGTTTCGCGGATGAGATCCGCTTACGCCCCCACCCACGCCATTCCCCTGTAGGATGGGTTGAGCGAAGCGATACCCATCACCATGGTCCGATGGGCATCGCAAGCTCAACCCATCCTACGAAAAGCACCTCGGCGCACAGGTACGTAGCTCACGCCCCGTCGTAGGCCCTGCGCAACGCCGCGATATCCAGCTTCTTCATCCCCAGCAGCGCCTGCATCAGGCGTTGCGACGCCGCCGTCGCCGGGCCGGCTATCAAGTCCGTGAGCATGGCCGGCACTATCTGCCACGACAGGCCGAACCTGTCCTTCAGCCAGCCACACTGCTGCGCTTCCACCGGGCCGCCGGCGGACAGGCGTTCCCAGTAGTGGTCGATCTCCGCCTGGCTGTCGCAATTCACCTGCAGCGACAGCGCCTCGCTGAACTTGAACAGCGGCCCGCCGTTGAGCGCGGTGAAGGCGACGCCGTCCAGCTCGAAGGCCACGGTCATCACCGAGCCCGGCGAGCGGCCGTGGATTTCCTGGCCGGCCTCGCCGTAATGGCTGACGGCGCCGATGCGCGAGTTGGGGAAGATGGCCGTGTAGAAGGCCGCGGCCTGCTCCGCCTGGTCGTCGAACCACAGGCAGGGGGTGATGCGCTGGATGCGGGACATGGGCTGTCTCCTCGTCTGGGCGCGCGGCCACCGTGGCCGCGCCCTGTTCCTGGTCGTCCGGCGGGACGCGGAATCGACAAGTCTGGAACAGCTCCGACGAATGCGCCCGCGGGCCGCTCAGCGGCCGAAGCGGCTGGTCTGCATCTCGCGCAGGCGGCTCAGGGTGCGGCGGAACGGGAATTCCAGGCCGCCCCGGGTGTAGAGCGCCTCCAGCACCACCTCGGCCTCCAGGTACAGCGGCACGCCACGGTCGTAGCATTCGTCGACCAGGGCGATGAAGCGGCGCACGCCGTCGTCCCGGGCCGACAGCGCCGGCAACTGGCGGTCGCCGGCGGCCACACGCCGGGCGCCGTCCTCGGTGCCGCGGGCGATGCGCGCCTCGCGGCGCTCGCCGCCCAGCTTGGGGATGTCGCCGAGCAGGATGGCGTGGAAGCGGTCGCACAGGCCGATGAAATCCTGGGCCGACCAGGGCCGCTCGCAGAGGTCGGCATAGCGGCACCAGAGCACCCCGCGGCCGTGGCGCACCACGGCCAGCTCGCGGTGGCCCAGCGCCAGCGGCGCCGCGCTACCGCTGCCGGCCAGCGCGGCGAACACGTAGCCCAGGGCGCTGGGCACGCCGGCGCGGCACAGCCAGTAGCGCTGCACCGGCGCGCCCGGGTGCAGGCGGTGGTCCTGGCCGCCGTCGGTGGCCAGCACCTGCATGTGGCGCTCCAGGGCGGCGATGGCCGGGAGGAAGCGCTCGCGGTTGAAGCCGTCGGCGTACAGCCCCCGGGGCGGCTGGTTGGAGGTGGCGACCACCACCACGCCCTGCTCGAACATGGCCTGCAGCAGGCCGCCCAGCAGCATGGCGTCGCCGATGTCGCTGACGAAGAGTTCGTCGAAGCACAGCACCCGCACCTCGCCCGCCAGCTCGGCAGCCAGCGCCTGCAAGGGCGAGGCGGTGCCGGACAGCTGGAACAGGCGGCGGTGCACCCACTGCATGAAATGATGGAAATGCTGGCGCCGCGCGGGCACCCGCAGGCTGGCGTGGAAGCGGTCCAGCAGCCAGGTCTTGCCGCGCCCCACCGGGCCCCACAGGTACACGCCCAACGGCCGCTCGCCACGGTGCAGGGCCGCCTGGCATTCCTCCAGGCGCTGTGCCGCGTGCCATTGCGCGGCATCCTCGACGAACCCCCGCTCGCTCACAGCGAGGCGGTAGGCAGCCAATGGCGAAGACCGCTCCACGGCGACTCCTTACTCGGCCGGGACGATGATGGAGACCCGGCGGTTCTCCATGCGCCCGGCGGCGCTACTGTTGTCCGCCACCGGGCGCTGCATGCCGCGGCCGATGACTTCGAGGTTGTCCCGGGGCATGCCGATGCCGGCCAGCACCTGGGCCACAGACTGTGCCCGGCGCACCGAGAGCTGCTGATTGTAACCCGCATCGCCGTAGGAATCGGTATGGCCTTCCAGGCGCAGCTTGTCGATGCCCACCGCCAGCAACGCATGGCCGATGCGCTCGACCTCGCCGCGGCTGGACGGGTCGATGCTGTCGACGTTGTTGCCGAACAGCACCTTGCTCGACAACCCCAGTTCCCAGCCCTCGTCGCCCAGCTGGAAGCCCTGCTGCTGGAGGGCTGCGACCTGTTCGGCGCTCAGCCCCTTCTGCGGCGTCGGCGGCGTCTGGCAGCCGGCCAGCAGCAGCGTCAGCAGCAGGCCGATGAACAGACGGCTAGGTTTCAGGGGCTTGGCTATCACGGGCTATCTCCTTGTAGTCCTCGGTGTTGGAATCCGTGTCCTCGCCGGCCAGGCTGCGCATGCCCCGGCCGCGGCGCTTGGCCTGGTACATGGCGCCGTCGGCGCGGTGCAGCAGCTCGGCCAGGGTGCGCCCGTGGCGCGGGTAGAGCGCCACGCCGACGCTCAGCGAGGTGCTGATGCTGCTGCCGTCCGGCAGGGCGATGGGCGCCGCCATGCTGGCCAGGATGTCGTCGGCGACGCGCAGCGCCGCGCGGCTGTCCGGCAGCGGCGCCAGCAGCACGGCGAATTCGTCGCCACCCAGGCGCGCCACCAGGTCGCTGTCGCGCAGCTGGCCGCGGATGCGCTCGGCGATGGCCACCAGCACCCGGTCGCCGGCCGCGTGGCCGAGTTCGTCGTTGATCGCCTTGAAGCGGTCGGAGTCGATGTACAGCACCGCCGCCTGCTCGCCGCGCTGGGCCAGCTCGCGCAGGGTGCGGCTCAGGCGGCCCTCGAAGAAAGCGCGGTTGGGCAGGTGGGTGAGGCTGTCGTGGTTGGCCTGGTGCGCCAGGGAGGCATTCTCGCGCTCCAGGTGCTGCTGCCAGGCTTCCAACTCGTCGAGCAGCGCGTTGAAGTCGCCGCCCAGCTCGTCCAGCTCGGCGATGCGCGCCGAGGGCACGCGCCGCGAGAACTGGCGGTCGCGGCGCACCGCGTGGGCCACCCGAGCCAGGCGGTCGAGCGGCGTGACGATGCGGCTGACCATGCGCCGCGACAGGTAGAAGGCGCCCAGGGCGGTCAGCGCCAGGCAGCCGAGCATGCCGCCCAGGCCGGTGATCAGGAAGGTCAGCAGGCGCCCGCCGGTGCCGGTCAGGCGGATTTCGCCGATCTGCCGGCCGTCGTGGACGATGGGCTGCACTTCCTCGTGGTTGAGCCACCAGCGCCCGACGAAATGCCGCAGCGCGCTCACTCCGTGGCCGCGCTCCCAGGTCGCCAGCAGGCGGCCCTGGGCGTCGTACACGGCGCAGCGGCGCACTTCCTCGGTGCTGGCCACCAGGCGCAGGGCTTCCTCGGCGGCGGCGCTGTCGTTGAACACCACCGCGGCCTCAACGGTGTAGGCCATCGAACGGCCGATCAGGTGCAGGTTGTGCTCGGCATAGGCGCGCAGGGTGAGCAGGCCGACCACCGCCACCGCCAGCCCGGCCATGCACACCGAGGCCAGGGCCACCCCCAGGTGCGCACGGTACAGCAGGCGGCCCAGCGACTTGCGCCGGGTGCTGCGGCGCTCGGTCAGGCGCGGCAGGTTCATGGCTGGCCCCTCCGCCGGCCGAGGTTGAGCACGTTGGGGTGCACCCGCACGCCGCTGTGCGCCACCGAATCCAGGTTCACCGCGAAGGACGGCGGCGTGGCGCTGAAGTCCAGGCAGAACACGCTGCCGACGCTGCAGTCGGGGTCGTGCTCGCTGAGCGACAGCACCGGGTGCCCGGCGACCCCGGCGAACGCGCGCCGGCGCTGCGCCTCATCCAGAAGGCCGAGATAGAGGACGTTGCAGCGCTCGCCCAGGGCGGGGTCGTCCACCTGCGCGCGGCGCACCTCGACGCGGCGGCCGTTGGCCTGCAGCAGGCTGCCCCGGCGCAGCAGGTCCTCGGCGTATTCGCTTTCGCCCAGCACGCACAGCTCCAGGGTCTGCGGCTCCCGCGGCCAGCGCACGTAGCTGAGGATGCCCAGCAGCATGCCGCGCAGGGCTGCGCCATCGCCGTCCGCGGCGCCGGAAGCCGCCAGGCACAGGGGCGCCGCCAGCACCCACAGGGTGAGTACCAGGGCACGCTGCAGCAGTGCGGGACGAAGGGAGGGAAAAACGAAGGACACGATGACGGCTCGGCGAGTACCAATACGGCGACAGCACGCGCGGCATCTTAATGGATTGCGGCAGGAATGTGACGTAGAACTGACTTTTAGCTTGACCTGGAACAAGTTTCGTCAGTTTTATGACGTCATTTTCAGCGGAGTCTTACCAGCAGTTGGCAGCGCATCGGCTTCACTTGGCAGGATTTGTCTCTCTGAATCGATTGCTGCCAACGCGGCGCGGGCTTCCAATGAGGGCACGGCAGCACAGCGCCGCAACCACTCACCAGGAGGCCGCCATGACCCTCGACATCCAAGGGGTGAAAGTCCCCGACAGCCAGCTCGCCCGCGAGATCACCGAACTGGTGCGCGACACCGCCACCCCGCTGCTGTTCCACCACTCCTCGCGGGTGTACTACTGGGGCGCGCTGGCCGGCGCCCGCCGGGGCCTGCAGTACGACGCCGAGCTGCTCTACGCCGGCGCCATGTTCCACGACATGGGCCTGCTGCCGCGCTACTGCAGCAAGTGCGAGCGCTTCGAGGTGGACGGCGCCGACTGCGCCGCCGAGTTCCTGCGCAGCCACGGCATCGCCGAGCGCGACGTGGAGACCGTCTGGACCGCCATCGCCCTGCACACCACGCCGGGCATCCCGCAGCACATGCGCGCGGAGATCGCCCTGGTCACTGCCGGGGTGGAGATGGACGTGCTGGGCATCGACTACGCCGAGTTCCCCGAAGCCGTGCGCGACGCCGTGGTGGCCGCCCACCCGCGCGGCGGCGACTTCAAGAACGACATCATCGAAGCCTTCTACCAAGGCATCAAGGACAAGCCGCAGACCACCTTCGGCAACGTCAAGGCCGACGTCCTGGCCCTGAAGGACGCGCAGTTCGAACGCGCCGACTTCTGCCGGATCATCCTCGACTCGGACTGGCCGAGCTGAGGTTGTCCGCGGCCGGCTCAGAGGCCGGCCGCCTCCTCCACCAGGCCCTGCAGCCACTGCATGAACAGCCGCACCCGCGGCGGCTGGCGGCGGTGCGCGTAGAGCAGCGTCACCTCCAGCGGCGCCGGGCGCAGGTCCGGCAGCACCTCCAGCAGGCGACCGTCGGCCAGGTAGTCGCGCAGGCCGTGGCGCGGCGCCTGGATGATGCCCAGCCCGCCGAGGCAGGCGCCCTCGTAGGCCTCGGCGTTGTTCACCGTCACGCTGC
Source organism: Pseudomonas sp. AAC (assembly GCF_000725445.1). Classification (NCBI taxonomy): domain Bacteria; kingdom Pseudomonadati; phylum Pseudomonadota; class Gammaproteobacteria; order Pseudomonadales; family Pseudomonadaceae; genus Pseudomonas; species Pseudomonas sp. AAC. Next base: position 433,385 of record NZ_KL647100.1, read on the forward strand.
CGGCCATCGGCAGAAAGTGCGTCCTGCCCTCGCGGCAGTATTCGAAGCCCGCCGGTCGCGTGCCCAGCACGGGGACGTAGTGAACCAAGCGGTGCCCGGCCAGGTCGTCCAGGCTGCGTGGAATGCCGAAGGCCTGCAGGTAGGCGGGGCTGGCGCAATTCACCTGCTCGAAGCCGCCCAGCGGGCGCGCCACCAGCGAGGCGTCCGCGGCGCCGCCCACGCGCAGCACGCAGTCGAAGCCTTCGCGCACCAGGTCGACGCGGCGGTCGGTGCTGCTCACTTCCAGTTCCAGCTGCGGATGGCGGGCGGTGAATTCGCCCAGGCGCGGCATCACCACCTTGCGCGCCACTATGGTCGGCATGTCCACCCGCAGGCGCCCGGCGAGCACCTCGCCGTCGCGGCGGAACAGCCCCTGCAGCTCGTCCATCTGCGCCAGCAGCTCCTTGCTACGCTCGTAGAACACCAGGCCGTCCTGGGTCGCCCGGACCTTGCGCGTGGTGCGCTGCAACAGGCGGGTGCCGAGCAGTTCCTCCAGCGCCTGGACCTGCTCGGAAACGCTGGAGCGCGGCAGCCCCAGCTGCTCGCCGGCCTGGGTGAAGCTGGAGAGTTCGGTGACGCGCACGAAGGTGCGCAACAGTTCGGGCTTGATCATGGGCGGCGGGGCCTGCGGATTGTTCGGCTATTACGATCAGTATTTCCGATTCCGCCAGGTTTATCAGCAACCAGCAGGACAATAACCTTGTCCCCGAAGCCAACCCCACAGGAGCCACGCCATGTCCCGCAAGATCGCCCTCATCACCGGCGCCAGCCGCGGTCTGGGCCGCAACGCCGCACTGCACCTGGCCGAAGCCGGCGTCGACATCATCGGTACCTACCGCAGCCAGGCCGACGAAGCCCGCATCGTCGCCGACGAGATCGAACAGCACGGCGCCCGGGTGCGGATGCTGCCCCTGGACGTCGCCGACAGCGCCGGCTTCTCCGACTTCGCCCAGCACGTGGAGAGCGTGCTGAAGGAGCACTTCGGCCGCCCGCAGTTCGACTACCTGGTGAACAACGCCGGCATCGGCATCCACGCGGCCTTCGCCGAGACCACCGAGGCGCAGTTCGACCAGTTGCTGAACATCCACCTCAAGGGCCCCTTCTTCCTCACCCAGAAGCTGCTGCCGCTGCTCGCCGATGGCGGGCGCATCCTCAACGTCTCCACCGGCCTCACCCGCTTCACCCTGCCCGGCCATGCCGCCTACGCGGCCATGAAGGGTGCCATGGAGGTGCTGACCCGCTACCAGGCCAAGGAACTGGGCGGGCGCGGCATCTCGGTGAATATCCTCGCCCCTGGCGCCATCGAGACCGACTTCAGCGGTGGCCTGGTGCGCGACAATGCCGAGGTCAACCGGCAGATCGCCGGCAACACCGCGCTGGGCCGCACCGGTCTGCCGGACGACATCGGCGGCGCCGTGGTCGCGCTGCTGGCCGACAACAGCCGCTGGATCAACGGCCAGCGGGTGGAGGCCTCCGGCGGCATGTTCCTCTGAGCCTGCCGGCCATCCTGGCGCCCTTGGGCAACGGCGTTATCCGCCGAATCGCGGGCGGAGTCCGCTCCTACCCCACCGGCAAACACGACGCCGCGTAGGATGGCGTTGAGCGAAGCGATACCCATCGCCACGACCGCATGGGTTTCGCCAAGGCTCAACCCATCCTACGAAAAGCGCCTCGGCGCAGCCGGCAGGGAAGCTCGGTCGTAGGAGCGGACTCCGTCCGCGATTGGACTCACCGGCCACACCTGGCGCCCCAATGCATTGGCCGACGCTTCCAGGCGGCGCCGGCTACTTCAGCTGGCGCTGGGCGCAGATTTCCGGCAGGTCGGTGCGCCGCAGGTAGGTCTGCAGCGCCTCGCCGAATTCCAGGCGCTCGGCGATGTTCTGCGCCTGGAGGATCTGCAGGCATTCGCGGCTGAGGGTCATCAGCTCGCCGGTCTTCTGCGCCCAGACGAACTCGCAGGCCGGGACGATGCTGTCCTCGTCCACGTCGAGGCCGAAGGAGTCCTCGCTGAAGCGCACCAGGTACTTGCCGGTCTTGCGGTTGAAGCCGACGAAGCCCTTCAGGCGATCGGCGGCGGCGCAGATGTCGGCGGATGTCAGGGCCATGGTCTTTCCTCCCGTTCTTTCTCGGATCGCGGCCCGCGCCCTCCCCCGGGCCAGGCCGGTGTGTCAGGCGTTCTGCGTCAGGTGCCGGGCGATGGCCTGGCGCAGCGGCGGCAGGCCCTGGGCCAGGCGCAGGCCGGCGTTGCGCAGCAGGCGCGCCGGCGGGCGCGGGTCGTTGTACAGCCCGGCGATCAGGCTGGTGGCCTGGTACAGCGGCCAGGTCGCCAGGCGGTGCGCCAGGGCGTAGCGGCGCAGCGGACCGGCGGCGCCCGGGTCGCCGCCCTTGCGTTTGGCCGCCAGCACTTCGGCGGCCAGGCGCCGGGCGCTCTGCAGGCCGAAGTTGAAGCCGTGGGCGGTGACCGGGTGCATGCCCACCGCCGCGTCACCCAGCAGCGCGCAGCGCGGGCCGGCGAAGCGGTCGGCGTAGACGCCCACCAGCGGGTAGCAATGGCGCTGCCCGAGCAGGGCCATGCTGCCCAGGCGGTGTTCGAAGCGGCGCTCGATGTCGCGGGCGAAGGCTGCTTCGTCCAGCGCCATTACCTGGGCCATCTCGTGCTGCGGCAGGGTCAGCACCACCGACGAGACGTCGCCGTTGAGCGGCAGCAGGGCCAGGGTCTGGCCGTAGCCGAACCATTCCCAGGCCACCTGCTGGTGGGGCTTGGCGTGGGCCATGCGGCAGACCAGCATGGTCTTGCCGAAGTCTTCCATGCGCGCGCCTATGCCGAGCATGCGGCGGGTTTCCGAGAAGCGGCTGTCGGCGGCCACCAGCAGGTCGGCGGTCAGTTGCTCGCCGTCGTCGAGGGTGAGCCGGGCGCGGTCGCCGGCGACCCTGGCCGATTGCAGTGCGCGGCCGTCGAGCAGGGTCACGTCGGCGCAGTCCTGCACCTCCTCGAAGGCGGCGCGGCGGATCGCCCGGTTCGGCACCAGGTGGCCGAGCTGGCCGGCGCCGGCCAGGCCGGCATCGATGCGCAGGGCGAATAGAGAGGGGCCGTTGAGCACCTGGGCATCGCGCAGCGGCGCGATGTCCTGGGCGGCCAGCCGCGGCCAGATACCGAGCCGTTGCAGTTGGTTGCGCGAGGCGTGCGTCAGGGCGATCTCACGGCCGTCTTCCGCCGGCTCGGCCAGGGCGGCGCGGGCCTGGCGCTCGATCAGCAGGATCGACAGGCCATGGCCGGACAGGGCGCGGGCCAGGCAGAGCCCGGCGGGGCCGGCGCCGACGATGGCGATATCCACGTTCATGGGTGACTCCTCTCGCGGGATGGGCGGCCACGGAGTCTAGGGCGGGCGCCCGGCGCGTTTCTTGTCGTGGATCAGTAGCCGGCGGCGGACGGGCCTGCGGCGCCGGCGCGCATACCGCTTGCGGGGTATCAGCCGCGGGCGCTCTCCGACCCCAGCTCGCGCAGGCCATGGCGCACGCTCAGGCCTTCCAGCTCGGCGAGGTAGTCGTCCAGGCCCAGCAGGCCGACGCAGGGCGTGGCGCCGCGCTTGTCCAGGCGCCCGGCCGCCAGCTTGCGGGCCAGGGCCACTGCCGCCATGCAGGGGATGTTCGGCCCGTGGTCGTCGGCCGCCTGCAGCTCCCAGCACAGGCGCAGGGGCCGGCCGTCGGCGCCCTCGCCTTCCAGGCGCACGAACATGCCGCTGCGCCCGTCGCCCAGCGGCTCCAGGCCCTGGGCCAGGCGTTGCAGCCAGGGGCTCAGGCGGCTGGCGTCGCGCAGCACGCCCAGGCGCACCAGCCAGGACAGCGCCCAGGTGCCGAAATGCGTGCTGCGCAGGCCCAGGCCGGCGCCGAAGCGCACTTCGCGCACCGTTGGGTAGCGCTGCGGGAAGAGTTCCAGATCGGGCACGTCGCAGTTGGCCAGCCAGCGCCGCCCCAGGGGCGCCGGGAAGCGGTGGGCGACCAGGTCCTGCCAGCCGTACACCGCCTGCCAGCGGCCGTCGCGCAACTGGCGCAGCGGCTTGCCGCAGTAGCCGAGCACGGCCGCCAGGGTGGCCTGGCCGGGAATCTTCGCCGACGAGCTGATGCCGTGGTGGATGACGTCCAGGCGGGCGAAGCGCGGCAGCAGTTCATCGACCACCGCGGCGCTGAGCGCCGGCACCGAACTGGCGCCGGCGCACACCAGCACCCCGGCGCTGCGCGCCGCGCGGTCCAGCTCGCCGATGGCGCAGACGAATTCGCGGGCGTCGGCCAGGTCGACGTAGTGCGCCCCCGCCGCTACCGCGGCGCGCGCCGCCCGGTAGTCCTGGGCCTGGAACGGGCCGGCGGTGGAAATCAGCAGGTCCACCCCCAGCTCGCGCAGGCGCCCGGCGAGGGTCGGCTGGTTCATGTCCAGGCACACCGCCTCGCCGCCCACCTCCGCGGCCAGCAGGCCGGCGCGCTTGCGGTCGCGCCCGGCGACCAGCACGCGCATGCCGTCGATGCCGGCCAGGCGGCGGACGATCAGGCTGCCGAAATTGCCATAGCCGCCGAGCACCATGACGCGAAAATGGCCGGGTGATGCCGACATCGTTTCTCCTTGACGATCAGCCACTCAAACGGCCCACAGGGTAACGCGCGGTGAACGCAACGAACATGACAACCTCGCCGCCGCGCTCAACCGGGCTTGCCGGCGGGATGGCGCGGCAGGTCGTCGTCCAGCGGCCACCAGTTGGCCGCCGAGGCCACGTAGTAATGAGCCTCCGGACGGCTCGGCAACTCCCCGTCGAGGGCGCCGGCACGCAGCCGCAGGATGCCGGGCAAGGCGTCGCGCTCGCTGTAGATCGGCGAGCCGCAGCGCGCGCAGAACCAGCGGCGCTTGCCCGGCGAGGACTCGAAGGTGCGCAGCTGTTCCTGGCCCGCCAGCAGGCGCAGGGCCTCGCGGCGCACCGGGATGTTGGTGGCGAAAGGCCCGCCCTGGGCCTTGCGGCACTGCCCGCAGTGGCAGACCTGGATGGGCGCCAGCTCGCCTTCGAGCACGAAGGCGATGGCGCCGCACAGACAGCTTCCCCGGTACATGCCTTGCTCCCCTATCCATGAAAGACGCCAGTCTAGGGGATGTGCACGGACGATGCAGCCCTGCCGTTGGCTGGTCCGGCCTCAGTCGCCATAAGGCGGGTACTGCTCGCCCGGCGCGCGTTTGTGGCGCTGCGGGCTGGGGCCTTCGCGGGGTGGGTGAGGTGGCTGCGGCGGGTCGATCTGCGGGTCGGCCAGGTCCGGCGAGTCGGGGTCGAAGCCCAGGCTCCTGACAATTTCCGCGTCCTGCTCGGCGTCCCGCGGGTAGCCCGGCAGGCCGCGGGCGGCGTTTTCGCCATCGCGTTGCGGCCAGGGGCTGCCCAGCCATTTGTGCAGAGTCGGGTTCATGACGACCTCCGGTCGATGCGGCGATGGCCATTGGAGGGACGGCGGCGGGCGCAGGTTCGTTCTTTTCGTCGGATGGCCGTTCAACGCCCGTCGGCTTGCGGCAGGCGGATGTGCCGCGCCAGCTCCTCGAACAGCGTGACCACGGTGCGCAGGGCCCGGCAATCCGGCCGCGTCAGCAGCCACAGCGCGGTGGCGCAGCCCGGCAGGTCATATTGCAGCACGCGCAGGCCGTCGCCTTCGCGCAGCAGGTAGTCCGGCAGCGCCGCCAGGCCCAGGCCGGCGCGGCACAGCTCGAGCACCGAGAGGATGCTGCCGCAGCGGTAGGCCGGGGTGAGCGCCGGGTACAGCTGGCGGCGCCAGGCGACGCTGGGGTGGTCGGGCATGAATTCGTCCGGGGCGATCCAGCTCAGCTCGCTCCAGTCACGCCCGGCCTGGGCGGCCAGGTAGTCCTCGTGGGCGCACAGGGCGTAGCGCACCTCGCCCAGGCAGCGGCCCACCAGGTATTCCGGCGGCGCGGTGGTCAGGCGCAGGGCGACGTCGGCGTCGCGCCGGCTGAGGTTGGCGAAGGCATTGGAGGTGGACAGCTCCAGGTGCAGGCCGGGATAGCCGCCCATGAAGCGGCCCAGCGCCGGCAGCAGCAGGCCGTGCAGCACGGCGTCGGTACAGGTCAGGCGCACCGTGCCGCTGAGCACTTCGCGGCCCTGCTCCAGGCCCACCCGCGCCGCCTCCAGGGCCTGCTCGGCCAGTTCCGCCTGGCGCGCCAGCTGTTGCGCGGTGGCGCTGGGCAGGTAGCCGGCGCGGCCCTTCTCGAACAACGCCATGCCCAGGGCCTTCTCCAGCCGGCGCACCGCGCGGAACACCGTGGACACGTCCACCGCCAGCAGTTCGGCGGCCCGCGCCAGGTTGCCGCCGCGCACCAGGGCCAGTACCAGGGAAAGGTCGGCATATTCCAGTCGATATTGCATGAGCGCACTCTTGAATTGCGCAACCGCCCATTTCGATTGCATCGGCGCAACTATAAATTGCCCAGCGAAGCCCGCCAACGGGCGCCAGCGCAGGGGACACGAACGATGCGAAAGGTGCGGAAAGTACTGCGGATCGGCCTGATCGGCGACCGCGACAGCCGGGTCACCGCGCACTGGGCCATTCCCCTGGCGCTGCAGCAGGCGCTGCTGCCCCACGCCGGCGCCCTGCGCCTGGAGTGGCTGGATACCGAGCGCCTGGCCAGCGGCCTGGCGCTGGACGCCTACTCCGGCTTCTGGTGCACCCCCGGCAGCCCCTACCGCAGCACCGAGGGCGCGCTGCGCGCCATCCGTCACGCGCGCACCCGCGGCGTGCCCTACCTGGGCACCTGCGCCGGCTTCCAGCACGCCCTGCTGGAGCGCGCCCGCAACGTCCTGGGCTGGGACGACGCCGCCCACGGCGAGATCGAGCCCCGCGCGGCGCGGCGGGTGATCCACGCCCTGCCCTGCTCGCTGATCGAGGTGCGCGAGGACATCCGCCTGCAGCCCGGCTCGCGCCTGGCCAGCGTCTACGGCAAGCCGAGCATCCGCGAAGGCTACCGCTGCAGCTACGGCGTCAACCCGGACTACCAGCAGGCGCTGTTCGACAGCGGCCTGCACGCCAGCGCCCACGGCGAGGACGGCAGCATCCGTGCCCTGGAGGCCAGCGACCACCCGTTCTTCGTCGCCACCCTGTTCCAACCCGAGCGCAAGGCCCTGGCCGGAATCGGCGTGCCCCTGGCCGAAGCCTTCCTGCGCGCCGCCAACCAGTACGCGAGGAACGCAGCATGATCGCCATGACGCCCGAACCGCCCTACTACGCGGTGATCTTCACTTCGCTGCGCACGCCGGTGGAGGCCGGCTATGGCGAGGCGGCCGAGCGCATGCTCGAGCTGGCTGCGGAACAGCCGGGGTTCCTGGGGGTGGAGTCGGCGCGCGGGGCGGACGGGCTGGGTATCACGGTGTCGTACTGGCAGGACGAAGACAGCATTCGCCGGTGGCGGGAGAATGCCGAGCACAAGCTGGCGCGTGAAGGTGGACGGCGGGATTGGTACGAGCGTTTTCGCGTGCGGGTGGCGAGGGTCGAGCGGGCCTATGGGTTCGAACGCCACTGCCCGTAGGGCGCATAACGCCTACGGCGTTATCCGCCGTTTAGCCTTTAGCCCCGGCGACTCCAGGGGAGACCTGGGCGTTGGCCATGGCGTCGGTGTATCGGCGGATAACCGCGAACGGTTATTCGCCCTACGGATCCAGGGGCGCACGGTCGTAGGATGGGGTGACCTGCGAAACCCATGCTGCCACGGCGATGGGTATCGCTTCGCTCAACACCATCCTACGAAAGACGCCGCCATGTAGGAGCGGACTCCGTCCGCGATTCGCTACAACCACCAGCGCAACAGGAAGAACACCCCCATGCTCAGCAGCACGCTGAGCAGCGTGTTGCGCGTCCACAGCACCAGCCCCACCGCCACCAGCGAGCCCAGCAGGTAGGGGTTGTCCAGGCGCAGGTTCAGTTGGTGCTCGGGCAGGAACACGATGGGCCCGCAGATGGCCGTGAGCATCCCCGGCACGGCGAAGCCGAGGAACTGCCGGACGTTGCTGCCCAGGCGGATGGGCAGGCGCGGTTCGAGGAACACGTAGCGGTTGAAGAAGACGATCAGCCCCATGCCGATGATCACGGCCCACACCATCATGCCGACCTCCCGCCGAACTTGTTGCAGACAAAGCCCGCGGTCATGCCCGCCAGGCCCGCGAGCACCAGGGCCGAGCCCAGTTGCCAGTAGCTGAACAGCACCGAGCAGAACAGCGACACCGCCACGCAGACCACCGTCGGCACGCTGCGCACCACCGGCGCGATCAGCGCCACGAAGGTGGCGGCCACGGAGAAGTCCAGGCCCAGGTGCTCCAGGCCCGGGATGCTGCTGCCCAGCAGCACGCCGGCCAGGGTGAAGAGGTTCCAGGCCACGTAGAAGGTCAGGCCCACGCCCAGGGCGTACCAGCGGTTGAAGGTCTCGCGGTCGTGCTGGCTGGTCAGGGCGAAGAATTCGTCGGTGAGCAGGAAGCCCAGGCCCAGGCGCCAGCGCCCGGGCAGGCCGGCGATCACCGGGCGCATGCTCATGCCGTAGAGCAGGTGCTGCGAGGTCAGCAGCAGCGTGGTGATCATGATCGAGAAGAACCCGGCGCCGCCCTTGAGCATGCCGATGGCCACCAGTTGCGCGGCGCCGGCGAAGACGATGGCCGACAGGCCCTGGCCGTGCAGCGGCGAGAGGCCGGCCTCGATGGCCAGCGAGCCGGCCAGCAGGCCCCAGGGCAGCACCGCGATGGACAGCGGCAGGATGGCAATGGCGCCCTTGAGGAAGGCGCGGGAGGGAAGTAGTTGTTCTGACATGGATGACGCTTTCGAGGCAGTAAGGCGCCCAGCTTGGCAGAAACCTTCGTCGCCCGTCTTGAACGTTCTTGCGCACTTGCCAGTGGCGCATTGGAAAGTGTTAGGCACTTTCCGCCTGGAGTAGATGAATTTTCCGACTGACCGTTCGTAGGCCGATACCTAGGATGGCTGCAGCTCCCACTACCTCCTTGCGGTCCCTGTCGTGCGTATCTTCCTGCTGTCGTTGTTCTGCCTGTTTCCCCTGGCCACATCGGCCGACCTGCTGGACGCGCCGACCTGGCGCAGCTACCAGGCGCAGGAAGGCGCCCTGACGCAGTTCTTCCGCCCCGGCGCGCAGCCCGGCCTGAAGCCCGGCGCCCCGGACGGCGACATGCACCGCCTGCTGCAGAGCGCGCAGGAACTGGTGGGCACGCCGTACCGCTGGGGAGGTACCTCGGCGAAAACCGGCTTCGATTGCAGCGGCCTGCTGGTCTACCTGTTCCGCAAGGAGATCGGCCTGGAACTGCCGCGCACCACCCGTTCAATGATCCGCCAGAAGCACCGCCAGGTGCCGCGCCACGCGCTCAAGCCGGGGGATGCGGTGTTCTTCAGCCACAATGGCGGCGCGCGGGTCAGCCATGTCGGGCTGTACCTGGGCGACGACCGCTTCATTCACGCGCCGCGCAGCGGCAAGTCGGTGCGCATCGATTCGTTGAGCAACAATTATTGGGATCGTAATTTCACCACGGCGCGGCGGTTCAGGCACTGAAGTTCGCGGTTATCCGCCGATACACCGGGGCCACAGCCAACGCCCAGGTCAGCCCCGGAGCCGCCGGGAACCGAGGCCAAACGGCGGATAACGCCATAGGCGTTATGCGCCCTACGCCGAACCGTGACGTAGGGCGTATAACCGTTCGCGGTTATCCGCCGATACACCGGGGCCACAGCCAACGCCCAGGTCAACCCCGGAGCCGCCGGGAACCGAGGTCAAACGGCGGATAACGCCGTAGGCGTTATGCGCCCTACGGAGAGGGGCGGGGTCAATCGGCCTTGGCCGCCTTCTCGCCTTCGGTGGCGATCTGGCCGGCGTCCCAGCCGCCGCCCATGGCGGCTATCAGTTGCACGCTGGCCACCAGGCGGTTGCCGTAGAGGCTCAGGACGTTGCGCTCGTTGGACAGCGCGGTGGTCTGGGTGGTGACCACGCTGTTGTAGTCCACGGTGCCGGCCTTGTACTGGTTGCTGGTCAGGCGCAGGGCTTCGCGGGCGGCGTCCAGGGCTTCGTTCTGCGCCCCGCTCTCCTCTTCCAGCACCTTGAGCTGGACCATGTAGTCCTCCACCTCGCGCATGCCGTCGAGCACGGTCTGGCGGTAGCTGGCCACGGTCTGGTCGTAGCTGGCCTCGGCCTGTTCCACCTGGGAGGAAATCAGGCCGCCGTCGAACAGCGTCATGGCGAACTGCGGGCCGATGGACCAGTAGCGGTTGGGCGTCTCGATCCAGTCGTGGAAGCTGCCGCTGCGGTAGCCGCCGGCGGCGCTGAGGGTCAGGTCGGGGTACCAGGCGGCCTTGGCCACGCCGATCTTGGCGTTGGCCGAGATCACCTGGCGCTCGGCGGCGGCGATGTCCGGGCGCCGCTCCAGCAGCTGCGAGGGTACCAGCGCCGGGATCGCCGGCAGCTTCGGCACCTGGCCGGTGGCGGCCAGGCCGAAGTTGGCCGGAGCCTGGCCCACCAGCACGGCGATGGCGTGCTCCAACTGCGCGCGCTGGTACTTGAGGTCGATGGCCTGGGCCTCGGTGCTCTTGAGCTGGGTGCGCGCCTGGGCCACGTCGGCCTTGGTGACGATGCCGGCGTTGTACTGGTTGGTGGTCAGCTTGAGCGCGCGCTCGTAGGCCTCGACCGTGTCGTTGAGCAGCTTGATCTGCTGGTCCATGACGCGCAGCTGCAGGTAGTTCTGCGCCAGTTGCGACTGCAGCGACAGGCGCGAGGCGGCCAGGTCCGCGGCGCTGGCGTCGCGGCTGGCGGTGTCGGCTTCCAGCTGGCGGCGCAGCTTGCCCCACAGGTCCAGTTCCCAGCTCACGCCCAGGCTCGCGCTGTAGCTGTTGCTGATGCCGCCGCTGCCGCCACTGCTGACCGTGGAGCCATCGGGCAGGCGCACGCTGCCGCTGCCACTGCCGCCCTGGCCGGAGCGGGTCTTGCCAACGTCGGCGCTGATGGTCGGGAAGAAGGAGGCGCGCGAGCCCTTCACCAGGGCGGCGGCCTGGCGGTAGGAGGCCTCGGACTGCGCCAGGGTCTGGTTGGCCTTGAGCAGGCGCTGCTGCAGGTCGTCCAGGACCGGGTCGGCGTACAGCGTCCACCACTGGCCGTGGCCGCCCGGGTCGGCCGGCTGCGCCAGGCGCCAGCCCTCGCCTTCCTTGAAGGCGGCCGGCACGCTCAGCTCGGGGCGCTTGTAGTCGGGGCCGACCGCGCAGCCGGCGAGCGCCGCGCACAGCGCCAGGGCGAGCAGGCTGCGGGATGGGTTCGGGCGGTTCATAGCGGAGTCTCCAGGGCGCCGTCGGTGCGCACGCCGCGCTTCTGGTTGACCCAGTGGCGCAGGCGGTCGAGGTAGAGGTAGACCACGGGGGTGGTGTAGAGGGTGAGCAGCTGGCTGCCGATCAGGCCGCCGACGATGGTCATGCCCAGCGGGCGGCGCAGCGCGGCGTCGCCGCCGATGCCGAAGATCAGCGGCAGCGCGCCGAGGATGGCGGCCAGGGTGGTCATCATGATCGGCCGGAAGCGCTTCATGCAGGCTTCGAGGATGGCCTCGCGCGGCGACAGGCCGAGGGTGCGTTCGGCGTCCAGGGCGAAGTCGATCATCATGATCGCGTTCTTCTTGACGATGCCGATCAGCAGGATCACCCCGATCAGCGCGATCAGCGACAGCTCGGTGCGGAACAGCAACAGCGTCAGCAGCGCGCCCACGCCCGCCGAGGGCAGCGTGGAGAGGATGGTCAGCGGGTGCACGTAGCTTTCGTAGAGGATGCCCAGGACGATGTAGACCGCCACCAGCGCCAGCAGGATCAGCCAGGGCATGTCGTTCTGGGTGTCCTGCACGGCGCCGGCGTTGCCTTCGAAGGTGGCCTGGATTTCCAGCGGCAGGTGCAGCGGCTCCAGCGCCGCCATCACCGCGTCGCGGGCCGGGCCGATGAGCGCGCCGGGGGCCAGGTTGAAGGAGAAGGTGGTGGCGGCGAACTGCCCCTGGTGGTTGACCGCCAGCGGCGCGCGGCTGGGCTCCACGTGGGTGAAGGCCGACAGCGGCACCTGCTGGCCGTCGCTGCCGATCACGTAGACCTGGCGCAGCTCTTCGGGGGTCTGCTGGAACGGCTGGTCCACCTCCATCACCACGTGGTACTGGTTCAGCGGGTTGAAGATGGTCGACACCTGGCGCTGGCCGTAGGCGTTGTTCAGCACCGCGTCCACCGCCGCCACGTCGATGCCGAGGCTGGCCGCGCGATCGCGGTCGATAACCAGGCGGCTCTGCACGCCCTTGTCCTGGGCGTCGCTGTTGACGTCCACCAGTTGCGGGACCTTGTTCAGCACCGCCTCGACCTTCGGCGCCCAGTCGCGCAGCAGGGTGAGGTCGTCGCTGCGCAGGGTGAACTCGTACTGCGCGTTGCTCTGCCGGCCGCCGATGCGCACGTCCTGGCCGGCGGTGAGGTAGAGGTTGGCGCCGGGGATTTCCGCCAGCTTCTTGCGCAGCCGCGCGACTATGGCCTCGGCGGAGTCGCGCTCGGTGATGGGCTTGAGGGTGACGAAGAAGGAGCCGGTGTTGCTCGACTGCCACCTGCCGCCGCCGACGAAGCCGACCACGTTCTCCACCCCCGGGTCCCGGGAGAGGATGTTGCGGAACTCCGCCATCTTCTTGTCCAGGGCCTGGAAGGAAATGCTCTGGTCGGCCACCGCGAAGCCGCGCAGGCGCCCGGAGTCCTGTTGCGGCAGGAAGCCCTTGGGCACGATGGCGAACAGGTAGAGGTTCAGCGCGATGCAGCCGAACATGATCACCACCATCAGCCGCGAGTGCTCCAGCGCCCAGGCGAGGCTGGCGCGGTAGCGCAGCATGAAGGCGACGAAGTAGCGGTTGCTCTGCCGCGCCACCGAGGCCTTCTGCGGCCGCTCGGCGCGGCGCAGCAAGCGCGCGCAGAGCATGGGCGTGAGCGTCAGGGAAACCACCAGCGAAACCAGGATGGCCGCCGCCAGGGTCACCGAGAACTCGCGGAACAGCCGCCCGGTGATGCCGCCCATGAGCAGCAGCGGGATGAACACCGCCACCAGCGAGAGGGTCATCGACAGCACCGTGAAGCTCACCTCGCGGGCGCCGCGGATGGCCGCCCGGATCGGGTGGTCGCCCTCCTCGATGCGCCGGGCGATGTTCTCCACCACGACGATGGCGTCGTCCACCACGAAGCCGGTGGCGATGATCAGCGCCATCAGCGACAGGTTGTTCAGCGAGAAGCCGCACAGGTACATGACGGCGAAGGTGCCCACCAGCGACACCGGCACCGCCAGGCTGGGGATCAGCGTGGCGCGGCCGTTGCGCAGGAACAGGTAGACCACCAGGATCACCAGCAGCACCGAGATCACCAGGGTCAGCTCGGCCTCCTCCAGGGAGGAGCGGATCGACGGGCTGCGGTCGTCCATGACGCTGAGCTTGACCTGCGGGCCGAGCACGTCCTGGATGATCGGCAACTGCGCGTGGATGGCGTCGGTGGCCTCGATGATGTTGGCGCCGGGCTGGCGGGTGACGATCAGCAGCACCGCCGGCAGGTTGTCGGAGAAGCCGGCGTTGCGCACGTCCTCCACCGAGTCGCTGACCTTGGCCACGTCGCGCAGGCGCACCGCGGCGTTGGTCTCGGCGTTGTAGTGGATGATCAGCGGCGCGTACTCGCTGGCCTTGCGCAGCTGGTCGTTGGCGTCCACCTGCCAGTGCCGCTCGCCGAACTCCAGGGCGCCCTTGGGCCCGGTGGCGTTGGTGTTGTCGATGGCGGTGCGCACCGTGTCCAGGGAAATGCCGTAGTGGCTGAGCTGGTCCGGGTTGACGTCCACCCGCACCGCCGGCAGCGAGGAGCCGCCGATGCTCACCTGGCCCACGCCCTTCACCTGGGACAGCTTGGGCGAGACGATGGTCGAGGCCAGGTCGTACATCTGCCCGCGGGTGTAGGTGTCCGAGGTCAGGGTGAGGATCATGATCGGCTGGTCCGACGGGTTCGCCTTGCGGTACGTCGGGTTGTTCGGCATGCCGGTGGGCAGCAGGCTCATGGCCGCGTTGATCGCCGACTGCACCTCGCGGGCGGCGCCGTCGATGTCCTTGGACAGGTCGAACTGGACGATGACGGTGGTGTTGCCCAGGGAACTGGTGGAGGTCATGTCGGTGACCCCGGCGATGCGCCCCAGCGAGCGCTCCAGCGGCGTGGCCACGGTGCTGGCCATGGTCTCCGGGCTGGCGCCGGGCAGCGCCGCCTGCACCACGATGGTCGGGAAATCGACGTTGGGCAGCGGCGCCACCGGCAGCAGGCCGAAGGACAGCGCCCCGGCCAGCAGCAGCGCCAGGGTCAGCAGCAAGGTCGCCACCGGCCGCAGGATGAACGGGCGGGAGATGTTCATCAGCCCTGCTCCAGGCCTTCGTCGGGGCTGTTCACGTCCAGCCCGTGGCGCTTGCGCCAGTTGGCCCAGCGCAGCGCCAGGCGGTCGAAGTAGAGGTAGATCACCGGGGTGGTGAACAGCGTCAGCAGCTGGCTCAGCAGCAGGCCGCCGACCATGGTCACGCCCAGCGGCTGGCGCAACTCGGCGCCGGCGCCGCCGGCGAGCATCAGCGGCAGCGCGCCCAGCAGCGCGGCCATGGTGGTCATCAGGATCGGCCGGAAGCGCAGCAGGCAGGCCTGGTAGATGGCCTCATGGGGCGGCTTGCCCTCGTTGCGTTCGGCATCCAGGGCGAAGTCGATCATCATGATCGCGTTCTTCTTGACGATGCCGATCAGCAGGATGATGCCGATGATCGCCACGATGCCGATGTCCTGCCCGGCCAGCATCAGCGCCAGCAGCGCGCCCACGCCGGCCGAGGGCAGCGTGGAGAGGATGGTGATCGGGTGGATGAAGCTCTCGTAGAGGATGCCCAGCACGATGTACATGGTGACGATGGACGCCAGCACCAGCAGCAGGGTGTTGGACAGCGACGCCTCGAAGGCCTCGGCGGCGCCGCGGAAGCTGCCTTCCAGGCTGGCCGGCATCTGCATCTGCGCCTCGACGTCGCGGATGGCCTGCACCGCCTCGCCCAGGGCCACGCCCTTGGCCAGGTTGAAGGACAGCGTCGCCGAGGGGAACTGGGCGATGTGGTTGACCGCCAGCAGGGTGTGGCGCTCCTCCACCTTCGCCAGGCTCGACAGACGCACCTGGGTGCCGTCGCTGGCCGGCACGTAGAGGTTCTCCAGCGACTGCGGGCCGAGCTGGAAGTCCGGCGCCACCTCCAGCACCACGCGGTACTGGGTGGCCTGGGTGAAGATGGTGGAGATCAGCCGCTGGCCGAAGGCGCTGTAGAGCACGCTGTCGATGCTCGACAGGCTCACGCCCAGGCGCGAGGCGGTGTCGCGGTCGATGTCGATGTAGGCCTGCAGGCCCTTGTCCTGCCAGTCGCTGGCCACGTCGGCCAGCTGCGGCAGCTGCTGCAGGCGCTCAACCAGCTTGGGCACCCACTCGGCGAGCACCTCGGGGTCGGCGTCCTGCAGGGTGAACTGGTACTGGGTGCGGGCGATGCGGTCCTCGATGGTGAGGTCCTGCACCGGCTGCAGGTACAGCTTGATGCCGGCGACCTTGTCCAGCTCCGGCTGCAGGCGGCGGATCACCTCGCTGGCGGTGAGGTCGCGCTCGCTGTGGGGCTTGAGGTTGATCAGCATGCGCCCGGTGTTGAGGGTGGCGTTGCTGCCGTCGACGCCGATGAACGACGACAGGCTCTCCACGTCCGGGTCGGCCAGGACTACCTTGGCCAGTTCCTGCTGGCGGCTGGCCATGGCCTGGAAGGAGATCGACTGCGGCGCCTCGGCGATGCCCTGGATCACCCCGGTGTCCTGCACCGGGAAGAAGCCCTTGGGCATGAACAGGTAGAGCGCGGCGGTCAGCAGCAGGGTGCCGATGGCCACCAGCAGGGTCAGCCCCTGGTGGCGCAGCACCACGCGCAGGGCGGCGGCGTAGCGCTCGATCATGCGTTCGATGAAGCGCCCGGCGGCGCGGGCGAAGCGGCCTTCCTGCTCCGGCTCGATGTGCTTGAGCAGCTTGGCGGCGAGCATCGGCGTGAGGGTCAGGGAGACGAAGCCGGAAATCAGGATGGCCACCGCCAGGGTCACGGCGAACTCGCGGAACAGCCGCCCGGCCACGTCGCCCATGAACAGCAGCGGGATGAGCACGGCGATCAGCGAGAAGGTCAGCGAGATGATGGTGAAGCCGATCTGCCTGGAGCCCTTGAGCGCCGCTTCCAGGGGGCTGTCGCCCTGCTCCAGGTAGCGGGCGATGTTCTCCACCATGACGATGGCGTCGTCCACCACGAAGCCGGTGGCGATGGTCAGCGCCATCAGCGTCAGGTTGTTGATGGAGAAGCCGGCCAGGTACATGACGCCGAAGGTGCCGATCAGCGACAGCGGCACGGCGAAGCTGGGGATCAGGGTGGCCGAGAGGTTGCGCAGGAACAGGAAGGTGACCATCACCACCAGGCACACGGCGAGGAACAGCTCGAACTGCACGTCGGCCACCGAGGCGCGGATGGTGGTGGTGCGGTCGGTGAGCACCGTGACTTCCAGGTTGCCCGGCAGGGTCGCCTGCAGCTGCGGCAGCATCTTCTTGACGCTGTCCACCACCTCGATGACGTTGGCCCCCGGCTGGCGCTGGATGTTCAGCACCACCGCCGGGGTGTCGTTGGCCCAGGCGGCCAGGCGCACGTTCTCGGCATCGTCCTCGACGCTGGCGACGTCGCGCACGCGCAGCGGCGAGCCGTTCTTGTAGGCGATGATCAGGTCGCGGTAGGCGTCGGCGGACTTGAGCTGGTCGTTGGCGTCGAGGGTCGAGGAGCGCGTCGGGCCGTCGAAGCTGCCCTTGGGCCCGTTGAGGTTGTTGCTGGTGATGGTGCTCTGCAGGTCCTCCAGGCTCAAGCCGGCGGCGGCCAGGGCCGCGGGGTTGGCGCGGATGCGCACGGCCGGGCGCTGGCCGCCACTGATGCTGACCAGGCCGACGCCGGAG
Organism: Pseudomonas sp. AAC; assembly: GCF_000725445.1. Lineage (NCBI taxonomy): Bacteria > Pseudomonadati > Pseudomonadota > Gammaproteobacteria > Pseudomonadales > Pseudomonadaceae > Pseudomonas > Pseudomonas sp. AAC. The sequence goes on from NZ_KL647100.1 coordinate 450,486, forward strand.
ATCTGCGAGATTTTCTGCGCCAGGCGCGTATCGACCAGGTCCTGGATCTTCGGCAGCGGCATGTCCGGGGACATCACCGCCAGGGTCAGGATGGGCGCGTCGGCCGGGTTGACCTTGCTGTACACCGGCTGGTTGGGCAGGTCCTTGGGCAGCAGGCTCTGCGCGGTGTTGATCGCCGCCTGCACTTCCTGCTCGGCTACGTCCAGGTCGACCTGCAGGCTAAACTGCAGGGTGATCACCGAGGCGCCGCCGGAGCTGGTGGAGGACATCTCGTTGAGCCCGGGGATCTGCCCCAGCTGGTTCTCCAGCGGCGCGGTGACCGAGGAGGTCATGATGTCCGGGCTGGCGCCGGGGTACAGGGTGACCACCTGGATGGTCGGGTAGTCCACCTCCGGCAGCGCCGAGATCGGCAGGAAGCGGTAGGCGATGATGCCCGACAGCAGGATCGCCACCATCAACAGCGTGGTGGCGACCGGCCGCAGGATGAACAGGCGCGACGGGTTCATTCGCTCTTACCGCTGTCCTGGGCCGGGGAGCCCGAGCCGAAGGGTTTCGGCGAGGCCGCCTCGCCCTCCTCGGTGGCGGCGGCGCGGGCCTGTTCGTCGCTGGCGACTATGTGCAGGAGGGTGCCGTCGCGCAGGCGGTCGGTGCCTTCCACCACCACGCGCTGGCCTTCCTTCAGGCCCTCGGTGATGACCACCCGCTCGTTCTCGCTGGTGCCCAGGCTGACCAGCTGGCGCTTGGCCTTGTTCCCGGCGTCGGCGATGTACACGTAGGTGCCGTCGTTGCCGCGCTGCACGGCGTTGGCCGGGATGGTCAGCACGCCATGCAGTGTCTCGGCGAGCAGCCGCACGTTGACGAACTGGTTGGGGAACAGCTTCTGGTCGGCGTTCTCGAAGACGGCCTTGAGCTTGACCGTGCCGGTGGTGGTGTCGATCTGGTTGTCGAGGGTCTTGAGCACGCCGCTGGCGAGGGTCAGGTTCTGGTTGCGGTCCAGCGCCTCCACCGGCACCGGCTGGCTGCCGGACAGCTGGCGGGCGACGGTGCCCAGCTGCTGCTGCGGCAGGCTGAACACCACGGAGATCGGCTTGACCTGGGTGATCACCACCAGCGGCGTGGTGTCGCCGGAGGTGACCAGGTTGCCGACGTCCACCTGGCGCAGGCCGACACGGCCGGAGATGGGCGCGCGCACCTGGGTGAACTCGAGGTTGAGCTTGGCGTCGTCGACCTGGCCCTGGTTGGTGCGCAGGGTGCCTTCGTACTGGCGCACCAGGGCTTCCTGGGTGTCGAGGGTCTGCTTGGCAATGGAGTCCTCGGCATACAGCCCCTTGTAGCGCGCCAGGTCGATCTGCGCGTTCTTCAGCTGCGCCTGGTTCTGCTGCAGGGTGCCCACCGCCTGGTCCAGCGCCGCCTGGAAGGGCCGCGGGTCGATCACCGCGAGGACGTCGCCGGCCTTGACCTGCTGGCCTTCCTGGAACGGCACCTTGACCAGCTGGCCGCTGACCCGCGCCCGCACGTTCACCGTGTTGTAGGCGGTGACGGTGCCCAGCGCGTGGTAGTGCACCGGCAGGTCGCCCTTGGCCACCGGCGCCACGCTGACGGTGATGGCCGTGCCGCCGCCCTGCCCGCCCGGCCCGCGCCCGGCCATGGCCGCCCCGCGAGCGCCGCGCCCGCCGCCGGCCTGGGGCTCCGGCGCCGAGCTGGTCTTGTGCAGCCACATGCTCAGCCCCACCACGGCGGCGAAGACGGCGGCGGTGATCAGCCAGGGGCGCAGCTTGCGGAGTTTCGAGGGCGTTCCATTGCTTGGAGTCATAGCGGTCATCAGGCGGCCAAAGGTTGGGATGATAACGAGGCGCAAGGCAAAGCGCCGCATCCACGACGCGGCGCCCACACTTCTATACCTTCAGGGTCGAACGATAAGCACAGCAAGGCGCCGGGCAAAGTCTCTTTACCCGCTATTTACCTTTGTTTTACCGAGAGTTACGGCGCCCGGGCGAGGTTGCGCCGCAACTGTTGCCACAGCAGCAGGGCCAGGGCTGCTGCTCCCCGCACAACGCCAAAAACGAAGATGCCGCCCGGCCATTGGGCGGGGCGGCATCCGGGGCCTGCGGCAGCCGGGGCTGCGGCGGGCGATCAGCTCAGCGCGGCGACGGCGGCGGCGTAGTCGGGCTCGTCGGCGATCTCACCGACCAGTTGGCTGTGCAGCACCTGGTCGTTCTCGTCCAGCACCACTACGGCACGGGCGGCCAGGCCGGCCAGCGGGCCGCTGGCGATGGCCACGCCGTAGTTGGCCAGGAAGTCGGCGCCACGCATGGTCGACAGGTTGACCACGTTCTCCAGGCCTTCGGCGCCGCAGAAGCGCTTCTGGGCGAACGGCAGGTCGGCGGAGATGCACAGCACCACGGTGTTGGCCAGTTTGCTGGCCTCGACGTTGAACTTGCGCACGGAGGTGGCGCAGGTGGGGGTGTCGACGCTGGGGAAGATGTTCAGCACCTTGCGCTTGCCGGCGAAGTTCTCCAGGGTCACGTCGGCCAGGTCGCCGCCGACCAGCTTGAAGGCCGGGGCCTTTTCGCCTTTCTGCGGCAGTTTGCCGTCGACGTTGATCGGGGAGCCCTTGAGGGTGACTTGAGCCATTGCGGTATTCCTTCTATCGAGGGGATGGCCCCGCCGGAGAGGTCGGCGGGGCCGGGGATTTCGGGGCCGGGCGTCATCCTAGCATGAACTTGTCCGAGTGAATCTGTCGGGAATGACGGGGTAAGGTGAGGCGTATCAGGATGACTCAGGATTCTCCCCCCACTCCGAACAGCCCCCTCTCCCTCCGGGAGAGGGCAACGGACTTCGCCCACACACTCTGCCAAACCTCTACTCCGCTCCCCCTCCCTAACCCTCCCCCGCAAGCGGGAGAGGGAACCGTTCGGCATGAAGCGCAATCACCAGGCTCCCTGAACCACAATGCGCAAACCGCAGGCGAACGGCTCCAGGAAAGCACGGTCGTAGGAGCAACTGTCTTGCGGGCCGCACCGGGGCGCTCTTCGTAGGATGGGTTGAGCTTGCGAAACCCATGCGGTTGCGCTGATGGGTATCGCTTCGCTCAACACCATCCTACGAAAAGCCATGCTCACTCATGCGGCAGGAGCGGACTCTGTCCGCGATCACCCCACCAGCCGCACCGGACCATCCGACGACACAGCCCCATTGCGACGCTATCCTGCAACCACACCCTCAGGAGGCTCCATGCGACCGCTTTATCCCGCCCTGCTCCTCGCCCTCTCCCTCCCCGCTCTCGCCCAGTCCGACGGCCCCTGCCAGGTCACCGCCGTCGCCAGCGGCGATCGCCTGACCTGCCGCCTGGCCGAGCGCAGCGTCGATGTGCGTCTGCGCGGCATCGAGGCGCCCAGGGCCGGCGAACCCTATGCCCAGGCTTCCCTGGACAACCTGCGGCGCCTGGCCGAGGGCCGCAGCGCCACCCTGGTGCTGCCGCGCGAGGAAGCTGCCGGTGCGCTCAGCGCCGCCGTATGGGTGGAGCCCGCGGACTGTCCGGGCTGCGGCCATACCCTGGACGTCGGCCGGGCGCAGCTTGCCGTGGGCATGGCGCGCTGGCGGGTGGACGATCCCCAGGGCGAGGAAGAGCGCGCCCAGTACAACTTCGAGGAACAGGAGGCGAAGGCGCGCAAGGTCGGCCTGTGGCGGCCGGCGCGCACGCCCTGAAAGCACGAAGCCCCGGCACTGCCGGGGCTTCGTCGCTCTACTCGCAGCGGATCAGGCGCTGGCGAAGGCCGAGGCGATCTCGGCGCGGGCGCCCTTAATGGCGTTGGCGCGCGGTTCCTCGCCGTAGGCCAGGCCCTCGGCGCGGATCACTTCGATGTCGGTGATGCCGAGGAAGCCCAGCACCAGCTTCAGGTAGTCCTCGTGGGCGGCGCCGCTCGGCTGGCCGGCGTGCAGGCCGCCGGCGGTGGAGACGATGATCACCTTCTTGCCGCCAGCCAGGCCCTGCGGGCCGTTCTCGGTGTAGCGGAAGGTCTTGCCGGCCACGGCGATGCGGTCGATCCAGGCCTTCAGCTGGCTGGGCACGGTGAAGTTGTACATGGGCGCGCCTATGACGATGGCGTCGGCGGCGAGGAACTCCTCGATGCTGTTCTCGCCCAGGGCGGCTTCGTGCTTCTGCGCGGCATCGCGCAGTTCCGCCGGGGTGCCGGCGGCGACCAGGCTGGCGGCGGACAGGTGGCTGATGGCGTCGGCGGCCAGGTCACGGTAGGTCACCTGTACGCCCGGCTCGGCGGCGGCCCAGGCCTGGACCACTTCCTGGCTGAGCTGGCGGGAGGCGGAGGCGTCGCCGAGGATGCTGGAATCGATGTGCAGAAGTTTCATGGGGTGGCTCCTGTGAATGGGGGTAGGAAGCGATGGGACGGATGCTACGCATGTAGCCAATGAGCGATAAGTCGGCAAAAATGCGATGAATCGTCCCACCAGCAGGACAATCCCATGCAGGACCTCAACGATCTCTTCTATTTCGCCAAGGTGGTGGAAGCCGGTGGCTTCGCCGCCGCGGGCCGCGAACTGGGGCTGCCGAAGTCGCGGTTGTCGCGGCGCGTCGCCGAGCTGGAGGCGCGCCTGAACGCGCGCTTGCTGCAGCGCACCACGCGCAAGCTGGCACTCACCGACATCGGCGAGCGCTACTACCGGCACTGCCAGGCGATGCTGGTGGAGGCGGAGATGGCCGACGAGGTGGTCGCCCAGCTCAGCGCCGAGCCCCGCGGGCGGGTGCGCCTGTCCTGCCCGGTGGCGATGGCCGAGACGTCGCTCAACGCCATGCTGCCGGGCTTTCTCGCCAGCTATCCGCAGGTCAACCTGGAGCTGCTGCTGACCAACAGGCGCGTCGACCTGGTCAACGAAGGCGTGGACGTGGCGCTGCGCGTGCGCGCCCCCAGCGACGAGGACCCGTCGCTGGTCACCCGCCGCCTGCGCCCGGCCGCTGCGGTGCTGGTGGCCGCGCCGGAGCTGCTGCGCGGCCGCCGGTTGCAGGGCCCGGACGACCTGGCCGGGCTGCCGGTGCTGGGCGCCATCGGCAACGACCGCAAGGTGCACCTGCAGTTGCACGGCCCCGGCGGCGCAGTCCGTGAACTGGCCCTGGAAGCGCGCCTGGCGGCGGAAGACTTCAACCTGCGCAAGAACGTGGCGCTGGCCGGCCTGGGCATCACCACCCTGCCCCTCTATTACTGCCTGGAAGAACTGGCCAGCGGCCAACTGGTGCGGGTGCTGCCCGACTGGCAGGAACCGGCGGCCTTTATCCAGGCGGTGTACCCGCACCGGCGCGGCCTGCTGCCGGCGGTGCGGGCGCTGATCGATTACCTGGCCGAGGGCTTCGGCCGCAGCGACGAACCGCTGTAAGGCGGCTCAGAACGCCGGCAGTACCCGCGCCAGCAGCACGCCACCGAGCAGGCGGTCCAGCCAGAACACCTGGTGCAGCAGCACTATCGCCCAGAACACCAACTGGTAGCTGGGCTTGCGCGTCTTGTGGCGCAGCAGGCGCTGGGCCAGGAAGGCGCCCGGCCAGCCGCCCAGCAGTTCCAGCAGGTGCAGGGTCTGTTCCGGCGTGCGCCAGGCGCCCTGCTCGGCGCTGCGCTTGTCGCGCCAGTAGGCGAAGAAGGCGACCAGGCTGAACAGCGGGTAGGCCAGCAGCCACCAGGGCGCGGCGCCGGCGAGCAGCAGGCGGCCGGCGCCAACCGCAGGCAACAGCAGCAAGGCGGCGAGCCAGCCCAGCGCCCTGCCCCAGCCGTTCGGCCGGGACGGCTCGGCGATCTGCCGGCCGCTGCGGACCTTGGCGCGGGTCGCAGGCGCCGCCGGCTTGCGGCGGATCTCGGGCAGGTCCACGGCCAGCCCGGCCAGGCGCGCATGTTCGGCGCGCGGGCGGCCCTGGCGATCGGAACCCGCGACGAAGCGCACCGCATCGCCGGCCTGGGGCCGGCGGTCGCCGCGGAATGCCGAGATGTGCAGGAAGAATTCCTCGCCGCCGGCGCGCGGGCGGATGAAGCCGAAGCCCTTGTCGTCGTCCCAGCGGCTGATGACGCCGTCCTTTTCCATGTTCATCCGCGCGGCCTCAGGGAGCGGCGCTGCTCCAGTCGATCAGGCTGAACTGCCAGGTCGCCAGGATCAGCAGGCCGAAGCCGATGCGGTACCAGGCGAACATCGCGTAGCTATGATTGGCGATGAACTTCAGCAGTCCGCGCACGGCGATCATGGCGAAGATGAAGGAGGTGACGAAGCCCACGGCGAACACCGGCAGGTCGCTGGGCTGGAACAGGTCGCGGTACTTGTAGCCGGAATAGACGGCGGCGCCGACCATGGTCGGCATGGCCAGGAAGAAGGAGAACTCCGTGGCCGCCTTGCGCGACAGGCCGAACAGCAGGCCGCCGATGATGGTGGCGCCGGAGCGCGAGGTGCCGGGGACCAGCGCCAGGCACTGGGCGCAACCGACCTTCAGGGCGTCCTTCCAGGTCATGTCGTCGACGCTCTCGGCGCGGATGCGGTGCTCGCGCTTCTCGGCCCAGAGCATGACTACCCCGCCGACCACCAGCGCAGCCGCCACCGTGATGGGGTTGAACAGGTAGTGGTGGATCAGGTCGGCGAAGGCCACGCCCAGCACCACGGCGGGGAAGAAGGCGACCAGCAGGTTGACGGTGAAACGCTGTGCGCGAGGCTGGCTGGGCAGGCCGCAGATGACCTCGAGGATTTTGCCGCGGAACTCCCAGACCACCGCCAGGATGGCGGCCAGCTGGATGATGATGTTGAAGGCCTGGGCCCGCTCACCGACGAAGCCCAGCAGGTCGGCGACTATGATCTGGTGCCCGGTGCTGGACACCGGCAGGAACTCGGTCAGCCCCTCGACCACTCCCAGGACGAACGCCTGAAAGGCATTCCAAAACTCCATACTGCTTCCCCCGAAGGCGCATTTTTCGTGTTTCTTCTGTTTTGTGTGCAGCCATCCGGCCCCGCTGGTGGGCCCGACGAAAGGCTGGGCATGCTACTGCATTGCGCTGCCGCGGGTCAGCGTGTAACGAAAATTTCTCGCATCAGCGCAATCCATCCTTCGGCCCTGGCCGCGAACAGGCGGTGGAATGAGACAGGCAGCGCTCGCGATCATTCCCTTAACACTTCCATTCCCGTCGCTAAACCCTTGAAATGAAAAGTGCACATTCGTACCAAAAGCCCCTCTGAGTGGCCATCATGTATCAGCCCTGAAACAGCCCGAGAGTGCTCAGCCTCAGGAATGACGCAAACAACGATGGCATCACGAAAAACTGTTTCAACAATGATACGCCTGCACGCAAAGCCCCATTCCAGAGGACTTGCCCCACTTTTGGTGGGGATGGCCACCCGCCCTTCTGTCTCAACGGCGAAACAGGTTTCTCTCAGAGGTTTCTGTCAGTAATTCGTAAGCCCATGAATTTCAAGCGATAAGCAAAAGCGGCACGGCTTCTGCTCCATCCCGGTACTGCTGTTTAGGGCACAGCGCACCAGAAGGGATCGCCATCATGGGGAACATCGACTCAAGGATCGTCGGACTGCTCGCCTCCCTCGCCTGCATGACCGCTGCTGCGTTGCCGCCGACGGTTCAAGCGGGTGACGGCACCATCGTCATCCAGCGCACCGTACAGCCACGGGTCGCCACCCGCCCGACCATGGTGCCCGATCCGAATCCGATCACCGTCAATCCGAACATCTCCGCCCAGATCAACCGCCAGGTCGGCAACGCCGAACTGGATGACGCCGAGTTCGCCCGCGTCACCAGCGGTTCGAGCCTGTCCCAGCGGATTCTCCCGGGCGGCAACCTGGTGGGCATGGACAACGGCGTCAACCAGACGCTGCAGTCCGGCAGCCTGGGTGGCGGCGGCGGCAGTGGCGCCGGCATCTCCAACTCGGTCAATCGCACCGTGCAGCAGGGCCTGTCGCCGCTGCGCATGCTGACGGGAGATCGCTGACATGAAAGCACGCCTGCCCCTTCTCGCCCTGCTCTGCTGCTCCAGCGCCTTCGCCGCCGACCCGCAGCTGGTGAACAACGCCAGCATCGACAACGCCGGGCGCGGCTACAACGGCGTGGCCAGCGTCAACCAGGCCGCCGGCGACGAACAGCAACAGGCCAACGGCCGCGCCATCGCCATCGGCACCAGCGGCGGCGCCAGCACCCGGTTCCAGCAGACCGTCATCACCACCGCCGACCCGAGCCAGGCCGCCAAGGCCTCGATCACCGGCAACTCGTTCTCCAACGGCAGCGGCGCCCTGGGCGTGAACCAGGCCGCCGGTACCGCCAACCAACAGGTCAACGCCATGAGCATCAGCGTCACCGCGGTGCCTCAGAGCGTCGACGACAACGTGCTGTCGCAGCAGAACATCACGTTGTCCCAGAACTCCGGCCCAGCCGGTTCCACCATGGGCAGTCGGCAGGTCGTCACCAGCGACCAGGCATTCGCCGGCAGCCGGGGGGTGGTCCAGGTGAGCCAGAGTGCCGGTATCGGCAATCGCATTGCCAATACCTTGAGCATCCGGGTCGCAGATTGACCCACGCCAACAACCAGAAACACTAAGCACACTAAATGCAAGGAGATACACCATGAAACCTACAATGGCCCTCAAGCCTCTGGTTTTCGCTGTTACGGCAGTCATGGCTGTAAGTGTTTACGCAGGCAATGACCATGATCGTGACCGTCGCCACGGCCATGACCACGACAACCATCACGGCCAACAGCAGTACGATCCGTACAAGGACCCGCGGATTCAGGCCGGCGCCAGCGCTACCGTTACCGATAGCCAGAACAGCTACGACAACAACGTCATCAACCAGGGGACCAAGAACACCGCAGGTGTCAGCAACTCCCTGGGTGGCGCTTCGGGCAACGTCGGGGCCAACGTCGCCGCTGGCGACATGAACCAGCAGGCCAATGCCGCCGCGCTGGCCACCGCGGATGAACACTTCATCTTCGGCTCCGCCTACGCGTCCACTTCGGTGACCCAGACCAACACCAACAACACTGCCTGGAACTTCTCCACCGCCAACAACGCCGCTCTGAACAACTCGGCCAACGGCGCCTCGGGCAACGTCGGCATCAACATCGCCGCCGGCAACTACAACCAACAGAAAAACGACATGGCCGCCGCCGTTTCCGGTGGGCGCCTGGCCGGTGCCAACAGCGGCGCCAGCCAGACCTCCAGCGGCAACAACGTAGCCAACATGGGCATCGCCACCTTCGACACCAAGACCCTCAAGTCCAGCTTCTACGCTCATGGCACCTATCAGGGCCATGGCTCGGGCGTAGTGCTGGATGACCCGGAAAAAGGTGGTCATCACGACTACAAAGACAACGACCGCAACAAAGTGGACAAGGATCCGCTGTACTTCAGCGAGTCGGGCTCCATCGATCTGCGTGGCCAGGCTACCTATCAGGTCCTGGTTCCCAGCGGCTGGAAGGACCCGGTCGTGAACAACGCTTCCATCAACAGCTCGCTCAACGGCGTGTCGGGTAACGTAGGCGTGAACGTTGCTGCCGGCGTCGGCAACCAACAGAGCAACTCGCTGTCCATCGCCGCCGGTTGCCAGGCTTGCGTAAGCACTGGCGCAGTCACTGGCTTCTAAGCGACATCGTGCTGTACCTGGAGGCTCCGGCAACGGAGCCTCCCCTTTCTCAGCGCTGGCATAGGCGTCACGATCATGCGCACGCTCGCTTTCCTGCTCCTCGCACTCTGCTCCGGCCTGCTCCAGGCCGCGCAGCTGCCCTTCGCCATACTGCCCGGGGGCACGCTGGCCTATAAGCACGTGGAGAGCATCCGCGAACGTCGCTTCAGCAACCTGGTGGAGCAGAAGACCGACTTCAGCTGCGGCGCCGCCGCACTGGCCACCATCCTGCGCACCGGCTACAACCTCGACGTCGACGAGGAGTTCGTCATCCGCGGCATGCTGGTCAAGGCCGACCCCCAACTGGTGCGTACCCAGGGCTTCTCCATGCTGGACATGAAGACCTACCTGGAAAGCATCGGCATGCGGGCCCGCGGCTACCGCATCCCGGTCTCCTCCCTGGAGAAGCTGACCATTCCAGTGATCGTGCTGCTGGACGTGCGCGGCTACAAGCATTTCGTCGTGCTGCAGCGCACGCACAACGGCCATGTCTACGTGGGCGACCCCGTGCTCGGCCACAAGCGCTACACGGAAGAAGATTTTCTCAAGGGCTGGAACGGCATCATCTTCGCCATCATCGGCCCCGGCTATGACAGGGCCAACGCCCTGATGAGCCCGCCGGAACCCCTGACCGCGAAGAACCGCCTCGATACCTTCCGCCCCGTCAAGGACGCGGAGCTCATGGATTTCGGATTCATCCAGAGCGACTTCCTGTGAGCCAAACGATAACGAGAGGTGGGATCCTCTCGGGGAGCGAACGATGAGAACCATTCAGCTGCTCGCCACCGCCTGCCTGGTGGCCAGCCTGCCGATCCAGGCCTCCGAGATTTTCCGGCCGATCGAGCTGCACGACCAGGAGCTGGCCCAATTGCGCGGCCGCTACGTCATGCCCGGGCGCATCATCAGCTTCGGCATCGTCATGAGCAGTACCTGGAAAAACGCCGTCGGCGACAACATCGGCGCCAAGGTGAGCATGCAGATCCAGGAATCCACCATCAAACCGCAGTTCTACGTCACCACCACCAAGGAAACCGGCAACGGCGGCACACCCTCGGCCGCGACCGGCAGCATCGTCGGTGGCGCGGGGCTCAACCAGACCCAGGGTGTCACCCAGAGCGCACGCTCGGCGGGTGACTACAACACCGCCTACAACAATGTCGGCATCAACGTGAGCGAAGCCGACCAGGCGCCCGCCGCAAGCAACCAGGGCACGCCCCTGAACGGCCCGGTCAGCGCCAGCAACGGCGCCGGCACCGTCACCGTGTCCCCCGGCAACGGGAACATCCAGTTGGCGATCAATGCCAACGGCCAAGGCTCGAGCCTCCAGCAACTGGGGGCCGGCGGCCTGGTGCAGGCCACCAACCTGCTGGGTAGCAGCAACCTGGTCAACAACCTTACCCAGCTGAACGTGGTCCTGCGTAACAACGCACCTTCCGTCGGAGCGCTGGATTGCAATCTCGACCAGCTCAAGGGTCTGCGATCCATGGGAATGTGATCTACGCTCAGTGGCGGAAGTAGTGCCCAAACGATAAAGATAGGGATAGCGCGCCATGCACCGATCGCTCACGCTTCGCACTGCAATCTGTGTATCCGCTTTGCTCCCCTCGGCCTTCGTCCATGCTGCGACGGAGGCCGAGGTGGAGGCTCTGAAACAGGAACTCATCGAGCTCAAGCAACGCTACGAGTCGCAACAGAAAGCGCTCATGGTGCTCGAGCAGCGGGTTCGCCAGGTAGAGGAACAGCCGGCGGCGACCCCGGCGCAGCCCAAGCGCCTGGTCACTGCCACCAACAAGCCGACGCCGCCGGGCACCGGAAGCTCCTACGGCGAATCGCTCAAGGACGACAGCAACAACCCGCCCAAGAGCGTGGAGAACCTCTACGACGAGGCCAGCGGCTTCTTCGGCAACGGCGCCTTCAGCTTCGAGACCGGCCTGACCTACACCCACTACGACACCAAGCAGCTGATCCTCAACGGCTTCCTGGCGCTGGACACCATCTTCCTGGGCAACATCGGCGTGGACAACATCAAGGCCGACAACTGGACCCTGGACCTGACCGGCCGCTACAACTGGAACAACCGTTGGCAGTTCGACATCAACGTGCCCGTGGTCTACCGCGAGAGCACCTACTCCTCGGCCGGCGCCGGCAACTCCACCGCGCAGTCCACCGACGAGAAGGTCGACCGCGACCCGACCCTGGGCGACGTCAACTTCGGCATCGCCTACAAGTTCATGGACGAGACCGAGTCGCGTCCGGACGCGGTGTTCAGCCTGCGGGTGAAAGCCCCCACCGGCAAGGACCCCTACGGCATCAAGCTGGTCCGCGCGCCGGACAACGACAGCCTCAACGTGCCCGACGACCTGCCCACCGGCAACGGCGTCTGGTCCGTCACCCCGGGCATCTCGCTGGTCAAGACCGTCGACCCGGCGGTGCTCTTCGCCAGCCTGAGCTACACCCACAACTTCGAGCGCGACTTCAGCGACATCAGCCCGCAGCAGGGCACCAAGCTCGGCGGCAAGGTGGACCTGGGCGACTGGTTCCAGGTCGGCGCCGGCGTGGCCTTCGCGCTGAACGAAAGGACCAGCATGTCGTTCTCCTTCTCCGACCTGATCTCGCAGAAGAGCAAGCTCAAGCCCGACGGCGGCGACTGGCAGTCGATCACCGACAGCGACGCCAACGCGGCCTACTTCAACTGGGGCCTGACCTACGCCTGGAGCAACAACCTGACCATAGTGCCGAACCTGTCCATCGGCATCAGCCCCGATGCCCCGGACTTCAGCTTCAGCGTCAAATTCCCCTACTACTTCTGAACCCCGCATACGACAACGGCCCCTTTCGGGGCCGTTGTCGTTTCTGCACCCTGCTCAGCGCAGCTGGTGCTTGTGCAGCAGGCGGTAGAAGGTCGGCCGCGAGATGCCCAGCATGCGCGCCGCCAGGCTCAGGTTGTCGCCGTGGCGGGCCAGGGCGTCGCACATGGCCTGGCGCTCGGCGCCCAGCTTGTACTCCTCCAGGGTCACCAGCGGCACCTTGCCGGAGCCGCCGCGCTGGCGCTCCAGGCCCAGGTCGCGGGCCTCGATCTGCCTGCCTTCGGCCAGCACCAGGCCACGGCGCACGCGGTTGGCCAGCTCGCGCACGTTGCCCGGCCAGGCGTGTTCGGCCATCGCCGCCAGGGCGTCGTCGCTGAAGCGCCGCGGGCGGCGGCCGGTCTCGACGCTATAGAGGTGGGCGAAGTGGTTGGCCAGCAGCGCCAGGTCGCCATTGCGCTCGCGCAGCGGCAGGGTCGACACCTGCAGCACGTTCAGACGGTAGTACAAGTCCTCGCGGAAGCTGCCGGTGCGGATGGCGTTCTCCAGGTCCAGGTGGGTGGCCGCCAGCACCCGCACGTCCACGGCGATGGGCTGGCTGCCGCCGACGCGCTCGATCTGCTTCTCCTGCAGCACCCGCAGCAGGTTGGCCTGCAACTCCAGGGGCAGGTCGCCGATCTCGTCGAGGAACAGGGTGCCGCCGTTGGCCTGCTCGAAGCGGCCGATCTTGCGCTGGTGCGCGCCGGTGAAGGCGCCCTTCTCGTGTCCGAACAGCTCGGACTGGATCAGATGCTCGGGAATGGCCCCGCAGTTGATCGCGATGAACGGCCGGTTGGCCCGCCGCGACTGGCGGTGCAGGGTACGCGCCACCAGCTCCTTGCCGGTGCCGCTCTCGCCGCGGATCAGCACCGGCGACTCGGTGGGCGCGAACTTCGCCAGCAGGCGGCGCAGCTCCTGCATCGAGCGGCTCTCGCCGAGCAGCTCGTGCTGGTGCTCCAGGCTGTGGTAGGTGCCGCCGCGCCCGCGCAGGCGCGCCATGCCGAAGGCGCGGCCGAGGGTGACCTGCACCCGCGCCACGTCGAACGGCAGGGTATGGAAATCGAAGAACCATTCGCAGACGAAATCGCCCACCTCCTGGATGGGCAACGCGTCCGGGCTGAGCACCGCGATCCACTCGGTGCCGCTGCGGGTGATGAGGTCCTTCACCGACTCCGGGCGCTCCAGGTGTTGCGGATGCAGACGCAGCAGGCCGACGTCGCAGTTGCGTTCGCTCGCCACGTCGAGCCCGCAACTGTCTACCTCCCACCCTGCTGCCCGGAGCCCGGGCAATAATCGCTGGCAGTCATCGCAGGGATCGACCACCAGCAGGCGACGCCGTTTCGACGCTACTTCGAGCATGCTCCCTTCCTTGGCGCCATTTTTTTGAAAAACTTTATAAAACAGAAACTTGGCGCTCCAAGTTGTAAAGCTAGCAATATCTTGACGCGCCCATTGACCGTTTTCCTATAAGGCCGATGCCGAAACGATCTCAGCAGCCCGTTCCGGCCTATTGACTTATGCCGAAAGCCTCTGGGAAAGCCCTCCTTCATGCCCTTTCCACTCACCTCGCGTCGGAAAATCGTCTTTTCCGGGTGACGAGGGCCCGCAGCCGGCTGTTCAGGGCACCATGGCCATGCCGACGCCGAAGCGGTTCCAGGCGTTGATGGTGGCGATGGCCAGGGTCAGGTCGACGATCTCGGTGTCGTTGAAGTGTTCGCGCAGGGCGTCGAACTGCGCCTGCGGGGCGTGCTTCTCGGCCAGCAGGGTGAGGCTTTCCACCCAGGCCAGCACGGCGCGCTCGCGGGCGCTGAAGAAGTTGGTCTCGCGCCAGACGCTTAGGGTCTGCAGGCGCGCCTCGCTCTCGCCGGCCTTGCGCGCGTCGTCGGCGTGCATGTTCACGCAGTAGGCGCAGCCGTTGATCTGCGAGGCGCGCAGGCGGATCAGCTCCAGCAGGCCATTGTCCAGGCCGGACTTCTCCAGCGCCTGCTCCAGCCCGAGCATGGCCTTGTAGGCGCTGGGGGACTGCCCGGCCCATTCGATACGTGCACTCATGTCTCTCTCCAGTGGGGCCCGCCGGTTGCGGGAATGCAGATACCTTAGCCGCCGTTGCGGGGCCGCCGAATAGCCAATGCCGGGCAATAGCGGGAGTCCATTGCGGCCCTAGCGGTCGATGCGGGTGGAGAGAACGATCGACGACATGGTGCGCTCCACCCCGTCCAGTGCGCCGATGCGGTCGAGCAAGGCATCCAGGTCGCGGATCGACAGGGCCTCGACGATGGCGATCATGTCGAACTGGCCGCTCACCGAGTGCAGCGTCTTCACCTCGGGGATCTTCTCCAGCGCCTGCACCACCTGATGCGACAGCTTGGGCAGCGCCGTCACCAGCACGTGGGCGCGCACCAGCGACTGCGCGTAACTGTCGGCGACCTTGATCGAATAGCCGCTGATGATGCCCTGCTGCTCCAGGCGCTCGATCCGGCTTTGCACCGTGGAGCGCGACACCCCGAGCTTGCGCGCCAGTTCGGAAACCGACTCGCGGGCATTGGCGCGCAGGAGGCTGAGCAGGGCCGCATCGGCGTTTCTCGTCATTTTGTCGAATCCATTGGTTGAATTGCCTGGAATAGCTCCGTCATTTTGCAGATTGGCGGATTCATTTCAACGACCGGCTTTGCCACCATGTGCACCAGCGCCGGCCCGCCAGGGCCGGCCGACAAGCCTGGCCAGGCTTGCCCTCTCCGCGTTCGCGCCATCCATCGGAAGGCCCGCCGCGGAGCGCGTGCGGCGGTGCAAGAGACACCTGCCTGGGCAATGCTGGAACAAGGGCCAGGCACGCCAGAATCCTTGGGAGAGATAAATGCACAACAACCGCCACCCCCATACCCCCGGCAAGCAACCGGTGACCATCTTCGGCCCGGACTTCCCCTTCGCCTTCGACGACTGGCTGGAGCACCCGGCGGGCCTGGGCAGCATCCCGGCGCACAACCATGGCCAGGAAGTGGCCATCGTCGGTGCGGGCATCGCCGGGCTGGTGGCGGCCTACGAACTGATGAAGCTGGGCCTGAAGCCGGTGGTCTACGAGGCCTCGAAGCTGGGCGGCCGGCTGCGCTCGGAGCCCTTCGAGGGCGCCGAGGGCGTCATCGCAGAACTCGGCGGCATGCGCTTCCCGGTCTCCAGCACGGCCTTCTACCATTACGTGGACAAGCTGGGCCTTGAGACCAGGCCCTTCCCCAACCCGCTGACGCCGGCCTCCGGCAGCACCGTGGTGGAACTGGAAGGCACCAGCCACTACGCGGAGAAGATCGACGACCTGCCGCAGATCTTCCGCGAAGTCGCCCAGGCCTGGGCCGACGCCCTGGAGGACGGCGCGCGCTTCTCCGAGATCCAGGACGCCATCCGCGCACGCGACACCGTCAAGCTCAAGGCGCTGTGGGACGAACTGGTGCCGCTGTGGGACGACCGCACCTTCTATGACTTCGTCGCCACCTCCAAGGCCTTCTCGCGCCTGTCCTTCCACCACCGCGAAATCTTCGGCCAGGTCGGCTTCGGCACCGGCGGCTGGGACTCGGACTTCCCCAACTCCATGCTGGAAATCTTCCGCGTGGTGATGACCAACTGCGACGACCACCAGCACCTGGTGGTGGGTGGCGTCGAGCAGGTGCCGCGCGGCATCTGGAACCACGTGCCGGAGCGCTGCGCGCATTGGCCGGCCGGCACCTCCCTGGCCAAACTGCACAACGGCGCGCCGCGCCCGGGGGTGAAGAAGATCGCCCGCGCCGCCAGCGGCAACCTGGCGGTCACCGACTACTGGGGCGACACCCGCGAATACGCCGCGGTGCTGACCACCTGCCAGAGCTGGCTGCTGACCACCCAGATCGAATGCGAGGAAGCGCTGTTCTCGCAGAAGATGTGGATGGCCCTGGACCGCACCCGCTACATGCAGTCGTCGAAGACCTTCGTCATGGTCGACCGGCCGTTCTGGAAGGACAAGGACCCGCAGACCGGCCGCGACGTCATGAGCATGACCCTCACCGACCGCCTGACCCGCGGCACCTACCTGTTCGACAACGGCGACGACAAGCCCGGGGTGATCTGCCTGTCCTACTCCTGGATGAGCGACGCCATGAAGATGCTGCCGCACCCGGTGGAGAAGCGCGTGCAGCTTGCGCTGGATGCCTTGAAGAAGGTCTACCCGAAGGTGGACATCGCCAGCCACGTGATCGGCAACCCCATCACCGTGTCCTGGGAGGCCGATCCGCATTTCCTCGGCGCCTTCAAGGGCGCCCTGCCTGGCCACTACCGCTACAACCACCGCATGTACTCGCACTTCATGCAGGACGACCTGCCCGCCGAGCAGCGCGGCATCTTCATCGCCGGCGACGATGTATCCTGGACCCCGGCCTGGGTCGAAGGCGCGGTACAGACCTCGCTGAACGCCGTGTGGGGCATCCTGCACCACTTCGGCGGCGCCACCCACCCGGACAACCCCGGCCCCGGCGACCGCTATGCCGAACTGGGCCCCGTGGCCCTGCCCGACTGACCAAGGAGGAAGCGCCATGCGCCTCGCCCTCTACCAGTGCCCCCCGGGGCCCGACGACCTCGCCGGCAACCTGCGCCGGCTGCGCGAGGCCGCGCAACGCGCGGCCGCCCAGAGCGCGGACCTGCTGGTCTGCCCGGAAATGTATGCCAGCGGCTACAACATCGGCGCCGAACGCGTCGCCGCCCTGGCCGAAGCCGCCGACGGCGCCATCGCCGAGACGGTGGCGGGGATCGCCCGGGAGTTCGACGTCGGCATCCTCTACGGCTACCCGGAAAGCAACCCGGCCGGCGCGCCGTTCAACAGCGTGCAACTGATCGACCGCCACGGCGAGCGCCGCGCCAACTACCGCAAGACGCACCTGTACGGCGACCTCGACCGCGACCAGTTCAGCCCCTCGGACGAGCCGCCGGCGATCGTCGAGCTGGACGGCTGGAAGCTCGGCCTGCTGATCTGCTTCGACGTCGAGTTCCCCGAAGCCGTGCGCACCCTGGCCCTGGCCGGCGCCGACCTGGTGCTGGTGCCGACGGCCAACATGCACCCCTACGAGTTCGTCTGCCAGGTGCTGGTGCCCACCCGCGCCTACGAGAACCAGGTGTTCCTCGCCTACGCCAACTTCCAGGGCAGCGAAGGCGAACTGGAATACTGCGGCCTGAGCTGCGTGGTGGCCCCGGACGGCCAGGTGATGGCCCGGGCGAAACAGGCCGGGGAACTGCTGATCGCCGACCTTGAGCCGGAACGCATCGCCATGGTCCGCGAGGGCTACAGCTACCTGCGGCTGCGCAGGCCGATGCTGTATCGGTCCTGATGGAGCGGCTGCAAGGTATAGGAGCAACTGTCTTGCGCCGAGGCGCTCTTCGTAGGATGGGTTGAGCTTGCGAAACCTATGCGGTCGCGGCGATGGGTATCGCTTCGCTCAACGCCATCCTACGAAAAGCCGTGCTTCCTGGAACCTAGGACCTTGTCCGCGATAGCCGGACGTTCCGGCGCGGATCGCGGATAAGATCCGCTCCTACGCCGCCCCACCCACACCACGCCCTGTAGGAGCGCGCCCTACGCGCGATTCGCAGGCAGGGCCTGCTCCTACAGTCCCCTGGGGGCACGGCTTCTCGTAGGAGCAAGCTTGCTCGCGAACCGCAGTCACCATGAGGCATCGCATCCCGCCCCAATGAAAAACGGCGCCCTCGGGCGCCGTTCTTCACCCCGCAAACCTCACCCGTTGTTCTTCTTCACAATGGCATCGGCGATATTCGCCGGCGCCTCGGCGTACTTGGTGAACTCCATCGAGTAGCTGGCGCGCCCCTGGGACATCGAGCGCACGTCGGTGGCGTAGCCGAACATCTCGCCCAGCGGCACCTCGGCGCGGATCACCTTGCCCGCCGGGGTGTCTTCCATGCCCTGGATCAGGCCGCGGCGGCGGTTCAGGTCGCCCATCACGTCGCCCATGTAGTCCTCGGGGGTCACCACCTCGACCTTCATCACCGGCTCCAGCAGCACCGCGCCGCCCTTCTGCGAGAGCTGCTTGGTGGCCATGGAGGCGGCGATCTTGAAGGCCATCTCGCTGGAGTCGACGTCGTGGTACGAGCCGTCGTACACCGTGGCCTTCAGGCCGATCAGCGGGTAGCCGGCGAGCACGCCGTTCTGCATCTGCTCCTCGATGCCCTTCTGGATCGCCGGGATGAACTCCCGCGGGATCACCCCGCCGACCACCTCGTTGTGGAACTCCAGGCCGTCCTTGCCCTCGTCGCCCGGCTCGAAGCGGATCCAGCAATGGCCGAACTGGCCGCGCCCGCCGGACTGGCGGACGAACTTGCCCTCGATCTCGCACTTGCGGCGGATCGCCTCGCGGTAGGCCACCTGCGGCTTGCCGATGTTGGCCTCGACGTTGAACTCGCGGCGCATGCGGTCGACGATGATGTCCAGGTGCAGCTCGCCCATGCCGGAGATGATGGTCTGCCCGGTCTCCTCGTCGGTCTTCACGCGGAACGAGGGGTCCTCCTGGGCCAGCTTGGACAGGGCGATGCCCATCTTCTCCTGGTCGGCCTTGGTCTTCGGCTCCACCGCTACCGAGATCACCGGGTCGGGGAAGTCCATGCGTTCGAGGATGATCGGCTTGTCGATGGCGCACAGGGTGTCGCCGGTGGTGACGTCCTTCATGCCGATCAGCGCGGCGATGTCGCCGGCGCGCACTTCCTTGATCTCTTCGCGCTGGTTGGCGTGCATCTGCACCATCCGCCCGACGCGCTCCTTCTTGCCCTTCACCGAGTTGAGCACCGCGTCGCCGCTGCTCAGCACGCCGGAGTAGACGCGGGTGAAGGTCAGGGTGCCGACGAAGGGATCGGTGGCGATCTTGAAGGCCAGCGAGGAGAACGGCTCGTTGTCGTCGGCGTGGCGCTCGTCGTGCTTCTCCTCGTCGTCCGGGTGGGTGCCCTTGATCGCTGGGATTTCCGAGGGCGCCGGCAGGTAGTCGATCACCGCGTCCAGCACCAGCGGCACGCCCTTGTTCTTGAACGAGGAACCCAGCACCGCCGGGACGATCTCGTTGGCCAGGGTGCGCTGGCGCAGGCCGGCCTTGATTTCCTCCAGGCTCAGCTCCTGGCCCTCGAGGTACTTGTTCATCAGCTCATCGTTGGCCTCGGCGGCGGCCTCGATCATGTGCGCGCGCCACTCCTCGGCCAGCGCCTGCAGCTCGGCGGGGATCGGTTCCTCGCGGTAGCTGGTGCCCTGGTCGTCGTCGTTCCAGTAGATGGCCTTCATCTTCACCAGGTCGATCTGCCCGTTGAAGTTCTCCTCCGCGCCGATGGCCAGCTGGATCGGCACCGGGTTGTGGCCCAGGCGCCGCTTGATCTGCTCGACCACGCGCAGGAAGTCGGCGCCCTGGCGGTCCATCTTGTTCACGTAGGCCAGGCGCGGCACGTGGTACTTGTTGGCCTGGCGCCACACCGTCTCGGACTGCGGCTCGACGCCGTCGGCGCCGCTGAACACCACCACGGCGCCGTCGAGCACGCGCAGCGAGCGCTCCACCTCGATGGTGAAGTCGACGTGGCCGGGGGTGTCGATGATGTTGAAGCGGTACTTGTGCGGGTACTGCTTGGTCGAGCCCTGCCAGAAGGCGGTGGTGGCCGCCGAGGTGATGGTGATGCCGCGCTCCTGCTCCTGCACCATCCAGTCCATGGTCGCCGCCCCGTCGTGCACCTCGCCCATCTTGTGGTTGACCCCGGTGTAGAACAGGATGCGCTCGGTGGTGGTGGTCTTGCCGGCGTCCACGTGCGCGACTATGCCGATGTTGCGATAAAGCTCGATGGGCGTGGTGCGAGCCATGATGTGCTCCGTTTCTGCTGGATGACTTGAGGTTTCGACCGCGAACGGCAAAGCCGTCCGCCGAAGAAGGCAAACCCTCGAATTATGCATTCGGGACAGGCTCAAGGTAGCGCGTCTGCGCGGCAATTCCAGTGCCGATGACGGCGCCCGGCACATGCGCCGACCGGCTGCGGCATCGCGGCATTGCGCCGTGCGGCGGAACCGACATAAAATGAGAGTCATTCGCAAATGATCATCTGGCGCACGACACCGTGGCATTCGCCGAACCCTCCGCCGACCAGCACCTGCACACCCTCTACGAACGCCACCACGGCTGGCTGCAGCAATGGCTGCGCGGCCGCCTGGGCAACGCCTGGGATGCCGCCGACCTGGCCCAGGACACCTTCCTGCGCCTGCTGCGCCGGCCGCTGAGCGAGGTCGGCGAACGCCCGCGCGCCCTGCTCACCCACATCGCCAAGGGCCTGCTGGTGGACCGCTGGCGCCGCCAGGAGCTGGAACGCGCCTACCTCGAAGCCCTCTCCGCGCTGCCCGAGGAACTGGCCCCCGGCCCGGAAGCCCGCGAACTGATCCTGGAAACCCTGGAGCGCATCGATGCGGCGCTGGGCGAACTGCCCGCACTCACCCGCGAAGCCTTCCTGCTCGCGCAGCTGGACGGCCTCACCTACCCGGCCATCGCCGAGCGCCTGGGCCTGTCCCTGGCGACCGTCAAGCGCTACATGCGCGCGGCCTTCATCGCCTGCCTGAGCCTGGCCTGATGCACGAGCAGACGCTGGACCCGCGCATTCTCGGCGAAGCCGCCGACTGGCTGGTGCGCCTGGGCGAACGCCCGGCCAGCGCCGCCGACCTGCGGGCCATCGAGCAATCCATCGAGCAATGGCGCGGACGCAGCGCGCAGCACGCCGAAGCCTGGCGCCGCGCCGAAAGCCTGCTCGGCGGCCTGCAGCAGCTGCCGCCGGGCATGGGCCGGCAGAGCCTGCAACGCCTGGGCGAGCGCGGCCTGAGCCGGCGGCAGATGCTCAACCGCCTGAGCCTGCTGCTGGCGGTGGCGCCCGCGGCCTGGCTGGGCGCGCGCCAGTTGCCCTGGGCCGAATGGAGCGCCGACCAGCGCACCGCCACCGGCGAGCGCAAGCGCGTGCAACTGCCCGACGGCAGCCTGCTGACGCTCAACACCGGCAGCGCCGTGGACATCCGCTTCAGCCCGCGGGAACGCCGCCTGCGCCTGCTCGATGGCGAAATCCTCGTCGCCACCCACGCCGACCCGGCGCCCGAGCCACGGCCGTTCCTGGTGGAAAGCCGCCAGGGCCTGCTGCGCACCGCCGGCGCGCGCTTCGCCGTGCGCGACCTGGGCGAGGCATGCCGGGTGGCCGTGCTGGAAGGCAGCGTCGCCGTGGAGCCCTTCGCTACCGCCGTGCGGCGCCAGGTCGAGGCCGGCCAGCAACTGCTGTTCAGCGCCGGCACCCTGCAAGCCGTGCAGCCGGCGGACGCCAATGCCAGCAGCTGGGAGAACGGCATGCTGCTGGCCCAGGACATGCGCCTGGATGCCCTGCTGGCCGAACTGGGCCGCTACCGCAACGGTGTGCTGCGCTGCGCGCCCCAGCTGGCCGGGCTGCGCGTCAGCGGCGCCATCCCCCTGGGCAACGACGACGCCGGCCTGCGCCTGCTGGCCGACATGCTGCCGCTGAAGGTCAGCAGCCTGACGCGCTACTGGGTGACTCTGGAGCCCGCCTGAACCCCGCCGCTACGCCGCCCCAACGACCCCCGAAAATTTTTTCATCCGCCATGACACCTTTTTCCTGCTCGTCCGGTGAAGGAGGAAACACCCCATTCACTCCTCGCGCCGACAGGATCACCGCATGACCACCCGCCTCCGCCTGAAGCCCCACACTCTCGCCCTGGCCATCGGCCTCGCCCTGCAGGGCGCCACCCTGCCCGGCCTGGCCGCGGAAACCGCCAGCGTGCAGCGCCAGTACGACATCGCCCCCGGCCCGCTGGGCGAGGTGCTGGCCCGCTTCGCCGCCCAGGCCGGCGTGCCCCTGGCCTTCGAGGCCGCCACGCTGAACGCTCGCCACAGCGACGGCCTGAAAGGCAGCTACGACGCCGAGGACGGCCTGATGCGCCTGCTGGAAGGCAGCGGCTACCGCCTGGTGCGCAAGCCCAGCGGCTACGGCGTCGAGCCCATCGCCCAGGACGGCGAGGCCCTGGAGATGGGCGCCACCACCGTCAGCGCCGTGGCCCAGGCCCCCGGCGAACTGCCGCCGGCCTATGCCGGCGGCCAGGTGGCCCGCGGCGCCCGGCTGGGCATGCTGGGCAACCAGGACATGCAGGACGTGCCCTTCGCCTTCTCCAGCTATACCGCGCAGGCCATCAAGGACCAGCAGGCGCAGACCGTCGGCGACGTGCTGCTCAACGACGCCGCGGTGCGCCAGGGCAACGGCTACGGCAACTTCTCGCAGATCTTCGTCATCCGCGGCCTGCCGCTGAGCACCGACGACGTCTCGCTCAACGGCCTGTACGGCGTGACGCCGCGGCAGATCATCGGCACCGAGTCGCTGGAGCGCGTCGAGCTGTTCAAGGGCCCCAACGCCTTCATCAACGGCGTGACGCCCAGCGGCAGCGGCATCGGCGGCGCGGTGAACCTGCAGACCAAGCACGCCGAGGACGTCCCCACGCGCAGCTTCGCCCTGGACTACGGCAGCGACAGCCAGGTCGGCGAACACCTCGACCTGGGCCAGCGCTTCGGCGAAGACAACCGCTTCGGCGCGCGGCTCAACCTGGCCCAGCGCGAAGGCGACAGCGCCATCGACGACAACGCCCAGCGCTACAAGCTGGCCAGCGTCAACCTCGACTACCGCGGCGAACGCCTGCGCCTGAGCAGCGACTTCGGCTACCAGAAGCAGCGCATCAACCAGGGCCGCCCGGTGGTCTACGTCGGCAGCGGCGTCACCAGCATCCCCCACGCGCCCGACGCCGACAGCAACTACGGCCAGGCCTGGAGCTACTCGCAGCTGGAAGACACTTACGGCATGTTCCGCGGCGAGTACGACCTGAACGACAACTGGACGGTCTACCTCTCCGGCGGTGCCAAGCACACCCGCGAGAACGGCAGCTACTCCTCGCTGACCCTGAGCGACAACGCCGGAACCGCCGGCGGCGGCACCATGGACGCCACCCACGACGAGGACAACAAGAGCGCCATGGCCGGCCTCAACGGCCGCTTCCACACCGGAGCGGTGAGCCACCAGCTGAACCTCGGCCTGGCCGGCATCTGGGCCGAGCAGCGCAGCGCCTACCGCATGGCCCTGAGCAAGTACCCGGCCAACCTGTACCGCCCCGTGCAGGTTGCCAAGCCAGCCACCACCTACTCCGGCGGCGATTACAACGACCCCGGCATCGTCGGCAAGACGCGCAACCGCAGCGCCGCCGCCTCCGACACCCTGGGCTTTCTCGACGACCGCGTGCTGCTGACCCTCGGCGTGCGCCGCCAGAGCATCGGCACCGACGGCTGGAACTACGCCGGCGTGCGCAACGCCGACTACCGCGAGTCCATCACCACGCCGGTGTACGGCATCGTGGTCAAGCCCACCGACTACCTGTCGCTGTATGCCAACCGCATCGAAGGCCTGGCCGCCGGCCCCACCGCGCCCTCCACCGCAGTCAACGTCGGCGAGGTGTTCGCCCCGCAGCGTTCCAAGCAGATCGAAGTGGGCGCCAAGCTGGACTTCGGCAGCTACGGCGGCAACCTGGCGTTCTACCGCATCGAACAGCCCACCAGCATCACCGACCCGGACACCAAGGTCTTCAGCGTCGACGGCGAACAGCGCAACCGCGGCGTCGAGCTGAACCTGTTCGGCGAACCGCTGCAAGGCCTGCGCCTGCTGGCCGGCGCCACCTGGATCGACACCGAGCTGCGCAACACCGCCGGCGGCGCCAACGACAGCAACCGCGCCATCGGCGTGCCGCGCTTCCAGTACAACCTCGGCGCCGACTGGGACGTGCCCGGCCTCGACGGCCTGGCGCTCAATGGCCGCCTGCTGCGCACCGGCGGCCAGTACCTGGACCAGGCCAACAACCTCAGCATCCCGGCCTGGACCCGCGTCGACCTGGGCGCCCGCTACCGCTTCAAGGTCGAGCAGCGCGAGGTGACCCTGCGCGCCAACCTGGAAAACGTCGCCAACGAGGACTACTGGGCCTCCACCATCGGCGGCTACCTGACCCAGGGCGAGCCGCGCACCCTGCGGGTGTCCGCCACCGTCGACTTCTGAAGCCGCGGGCCGGGCGCGCGCTCGCCCGGCCCTCGTTCAGTCGAGATACAGGCCCACACCGGGGGCTATCGGCAGCCCCAGCTCCATCCAGAGGATGAGGAACAGCGTCCAGCACAGCAGGAAGCCCAGGGCCACCGGAATGGTCATCGACGCCAGGGTGCCGATCCCGGCATCCTTCTGGTAGCGCTGCAGGAAGGCCAGGCACAGGCTGAAGTAGGGGCTCATGGGCGTGACTATGTTGGTCGAGGAATCGGCGATGCGGTACGCCGCCTGCACGAAGGCCGGCTCGAAGCCCACCAGCATCAGCATCGGCACGAAGATCGGGGCCATCAGCGACCACTGCGCCGAACCCGAGGTGATGAACAGGTTCATCAGCGTCACCAGGCCCAGGAACGCCAGCACCAGCGGGATGCCGCCGAAGCCGCTGCTGTCGAGCAGGTGCGAGCCGCCGACGGCGATCCACTCGCCCAGGTGCGTCCACTTGAACCAGGCGAGGAACTGCGAGATGGCGAAGAACAGCACCAGGGTCGGCGCCAGCTCCTTGATCGCCTCGGCCATGAAGCCGATGGCATCGCGGGCGTCGCCGATCTTCCCCACGCTGCGGCCGTAGACCCAGCCCAGGACCAGGAAGAAGATGGCGAAAACGGCCACCGCGCTGGTGAGGAACGGCGAAGGCACCAGCCCGCCCTCGGCGTTGCGCAGCGGCGAGCCGGCCGGCAGCACCGCGGCGAGGACCAGGGCGGCCAGCACCAGCGCCGCCCAGCCGGCGCGCTTCAGCCCCTTGAGCTCCCGCGCGCTGATCGGCTGGATGTCGACCACCACGCTGCCGCGGTACGGGCCGGCCAGGGGCTCGACGATGCGCTCGATGATGAAGGCGCCGATCACCGACAGCAGCACGGCGGAACAGGCGACGAAATAGTAGTTGTCGATGGGTGAGACGTAGGCCGCGGGGTCGATCGTCTGCGCGGCGCTGGTGGTGATCCCGGAGAGGATCACGTCGGTCGGGGTGATCAGCAGGCTGGCATCGTAGCCCGCCCCCACCGCGACGAAGCCGGTCACCGCGCCGACCAGGGGGTTGCGCCCGGTGGCCTGGAAGATCATCGCCGACAGCGGGATGAGGATGACGAAGGCCGCGTCGGCGGCCACGTGGCTGCACATGCCGACGAGGAAGATGACGAAGGTGGTCAGGTAGCGCGGGGCCTTCATCACGCTCACCTGCATCAGCGCCCCGACCAGCCCGGTCTTGTCGGCCACGCCGATGGTCAGCAGGATGACCAGCACCGCGCCTAGCGGCGGGAAGCTGACGAAGTTCCTGACCACCGAGGTCAGTGCGAAGACCAGGCCCTCGCCGGAAACCAGACTCCTGACCGTGACCAGGTCGCCGGTCTTGGGATGGACGCCGGACACCCCGGACGCCGCCAGCGCCCAGGACAGGAGCACGACGCCCAGGCACAGCCAGGCGAACAGGACGACCGGATGCGGGAGCTTGTTGCCCGCCCGCTCGATGGCGTTGAAGAAACGCTGCATGGTGAATTTTCCTTTGCCAGCCGCCGGCCGCTCGGGGGCGCGGCGAAGCTGGCCTGCACGGGTTGCCGGATGGCCCGCCTCGGCGCCGCCGCAGGATGGCGGCGCGGCGCGGGCCCGTGAGTGCCTTCGCTCAGGGATTGGTCCCGAGGCGCCGCTCGGCGATGGCGACGAACATCCCCGCCGCGACGGGCAGGATTTCGTCGCGATAGTCGTAGTGCGGATGGTGAAGGTAGGCGCCGTCCTCGCCGTTGCCGACGAAGAAATAGCAACCCGGCACTTTCTCCAGGTAGAAAGCGAAATCTTCCGCCCCCATGGTCGGAAGCTGGTGCATGTAGCCCGCCTTGTCCGCGCCGAGGGCGTCGATGGCGGTTTCCACCACGAACGCGGTTTCGTCGGCGTCGTTGACCAGCGCCGGGATGCGCATCGTCCGCACCAGCTCGGCGCTGGCGCCATGGGCCTGGCAGACCTGGGCGACGACGCGGCGCAGCGTCTCGTCGATCACCGCGGCGGCTTGCGGCGAGCCGTCGCGGGTGTTGATCATCAGCGTCGCCTGGCCGGGGATGACGTTCTGGCTGTTGCCGCCATGGAACTGCGTGACCGTCACCACGCCGGACTCCAGCGGCGACAGGCGGCGGCCGACCACGCCCTGCAGCGCCTGGACCACCGCCGCGCCGACGAAGATCGGGTCGATGGCCAGGTCCGGGCGCGAGGCGTGGCCGCCCTTGCCGCTGATGGTGACCTCGTACAGCGAGCTGCCGCCCATGCTCGGCCCGGCCTTGGCGAACACCCGGCCCAGCGGATAGCCCGGGCGGTTGTGGTAGCCGAAGATGGCCTCGACGCCCTCCAGCGCGCCCTCCTCGATCATCCGTTCGGCGCCCAGGCCGCCTTCCTCCGCGGGCTGGAACAGCAGCTTGATGCGCCCGCGAAGGTGGTCGTGATGCCGGGCGAGCCGGCCGGCGGCCAGCAGCAGCGAGGCGGTGTGCCCGTCGTGGCCGCAGGCGTGCATCTTGCCCGGCGTGCGCGAGGCATAGGGCAGCTCGGTGTCCTCCAGGATCGGCAAGGCATCCATGTCGGCGCGCAGGCCGATGGTGGGGCCGGGGCGGCCGGTGTCGAGCAGCGCGACGACGCCGGTCCCGGCCACGCCGGTGCGCACTTCGTAGCCATGGCGGCGCAGGAAGGCGGCGACGAGGTCGGCGGTGGCGTGCTCTTCGTACTTGAGTTCGGGGTGGCTGTGCAGTTGCTGGCGGATGGCGGTGGCCTCGGCAATCGCCTCGCCGGTGAATACGGACATCGATGATCTCCCAGAGGGGTTTCGTTGTTGTTGTTCTGCCCGGTCTGTCGGCGAGGATTGTTAGCAGTCCGCGCGCGATGCCACAATTTCATTAATTCGCAGCCACCCTTGCCTTTTATGCAAAGCACAACCGCCATGCAGCATCTAGCCCTGCGTTACTTCCTGGAAGTGGCCCGCAGCGGCTCCATCACCGAGGCCTCGGCCCGGTTGCACGTCTCCGGCTCGGCGATCAGCCGGCAAATCGCCCGCCTGGAGCAGGAGCTGGGCGTCGAGCTGTTCGAACGGCGGCCGCGCGGCATGCTGCTCAGCCCGGCCGGCGAACTGCTGGCGCAGCGCGCCCGGCGCATCGCCCTGGACACCGAAAGGGCCCTGGCGGACGTGCGCGAACTGCAGGGCCCGCACCGCGGCCTGGTGCGCCTGGCGGCCTACGAGGGCTTCGCCATCGACTGGCTGCCGCGGATACTCGCGGACTACCGCCGCACCTACCCGGGCGTGCGCTTCCACGTCTGGGTGGGCAACTCGGCGGACATCTGCGCGCGCGTCGGCGACGGCAGCGCCGACATCGGCATCACCTACAGCTATTCCGCGCCGGCCGGGGTGAAGGTGGAACGCATCGTGCGCCGGCCGATGCACGTGCTGGTGCCGCGCGACCATCCACTGGCCACGCGGGAACAGGTCACCCTGGCCGACCTGGCGTCCGAGCCCATGGCCCTGCCGGACCAGCAGCGCACGCAACGCCAGTTGGTCGACACCGCGCTGGCCACCCAGGGGCTGTCCATGGAGCCGGTCTTCGCCACCAACTCCATGGCAAGCCTGAAGGCCTTCGCCCTGGCGGCCGGGACGCTGATGTTCATCAGCTCCCTGGGCAGCCGGGGCGGCAACCTGCCCGAAGGCGTGGTCGCGGTGCCGGTGGCAGACGACACCATGCAGGCCAGCGTGCTGCAGATCGTCACCCTGCAGGGGCGCCATCTGCCTGCCGCCATCGTCGAATTCCTGGGTTTCCTCGATCGGGCGATCGAGTGAGGGCGGGTTGCCGGGGCGTGGGCGGGACAGCTAGCAAACCTCGAAAATAATTCCTTTATTTTCAGTATGTTGCATGCAATTTCTAATGTCGAACATACAATTTCCGGCAGGAATAGCCTGCGCATTCGCATGATAAATTATTGAATATCAATAGCTTATGATTGATATAGAGAAACAACCTCACGCCCAGTCACTTCCTCCGCATCCCGCCATCGCGCCGGAGCCCAGGTAGGGCAAGGCCTGTAGCCTGTACCCGGGCAGCTGGAAGCACGCCTGAGTTAAAGTCATTTCTAGAATAGAAATATTCCTTATATATCAAATAGATAAAAATAAAACCTAAAGTCATCAGAGAGGAGTAGCTACGCCACGCCCCACCGGCACTGGATCACCCGGGGCAAAAAGGTCCATGCTTGAACACCGAAACCCCAAGGCGGAGATCGCCCGTATGCGCGAAGCCATCACCCTCGATTTCGTCTCAGACGTGGTCTGCCCCTGGTGCGCCATCGGCCTTTGCGGATTGCTCGAAGCCATCCAGCGCGTCGACGGCGAGATCGACGTCGAGCTGCGGATCAAGCCCTTCGAACTCAATGCCGACATGCCCGCCGAAGGCGAGGACCTGGTCGAGCACCTGCAGCGCAAGTACGGCAGCAGCGCCGAAGACATCGCCAGCAACCACAAGCGCATCCGCGACTTCGGCGAGGAAGTCGGCTTCCACTTCGACCTGCACAAGCGCCAGCGCATCTACAACACCTTCGACGCCCACCGCCTGCTGCACTGGGCCGCCGAACAGGGCCGCGACCTGGCGCTGAAACAGGCGCTGCTGCACGCCTACTTCGGCGAAGGGCGCAACGTCAGCGACAGCGAGGAACTGCTGGACTTGGCCACCGGCATCGGCCTGGACCCGGTGCGCACCCGCGAGATCCTCGACAGCGACGCCTACGCCAGCGAAGTGATCGAGGAAGAGGAATTCTTCACCAGCCACGGCATCCGCGCCGTGCCGGCGGTGATCATCAACGGCCGCCAGCTGATCTCCGGCGCGCAATCGGCCGACTACTACGAAAAGGCCCTGCGTCAGGTGGCCGAGAAATCCGAGCCGATGCCGTAAGCCGGCTACGCCAAGACGCTCCTACGAGAATCCATGCTCGCCTGCTACGTAAGCGGGCCCTGCCCGCGAATCGCGCGCAGGGCGCGCTCCTACATGGACACACCGCGGTTGGCACCCCGTAGGATGGGTTGAGCGAAGCGATACCCATCACCATGGCAGCATGGGTTTCGCAAGCTCAACCCATCCTACGAAAGCACCTCGGTGCAGTCGGCAAGACAGGCGCATCAAGCGCGAAGGAAGGCCAGCACCTTGTCGCTGAAGGCCTCGCCGGCCTGGACGTTGGACAGGTGCGCGGCGTGGAATTCCACCAGTTCGGCACCCTGGATGCGTTCCTGCATGAAGCGGCCGTGCTCGGTGGTGGTCACCGGGTCGCCGCTGCCGCAGACGACCAGGGTCGGCGCGCGGATGGCGCCCAGCTGTTCGCGGAAGTCGGCGTCGCGCACCGCGGCGCAGTTGGCCGCGTAGCCTTCCGGCGAGGTCTGCGCCAGCATGGCCACGATGGGCTCGACCTTGCCCGGCTGGGC
Source organism: Pseudomonas sp. AAC (assembly GCF_000725445.1). Taxonomy (NCBI): domain Bacteria; kingdom Pseudomonadati; phylum Pseudomonadota; class Gammaproteobacteria; order Pseudomonadales; family Pseudomonadaceae; genus Pseudomonas; species Pseudomonas sp. AAC. The sequence goes on from NZ_KL647100.1 coordinate 480,583, forward strand.
CTCGGCGAAGTCGGCGGTGAACCAGCGCGAGATGGAGGCGTCGCGCAGGTCGCGCATGGCCTGGGCGCCGCCGGAGAGCACAGTGTCGATGCGCGGATTCCAGACTTCCGGGGTGCCGATCTTGGCGGCGGTGTTGCACAGCACCAGGCGCTCGATGCGCTCGGGGGCGTTGATCGCCAGCCACTGGCCGATCAGGCCGCCCATGGACAGGCCGCAGAAGCTGGCCTTGGCGATGTTCAGCGCGTCCAGCAGGGCCAGCACGTCGCGGCCGAGCTGCTCGATGCTGTAGGGGCCTGCGCTGACCAGCGAGGCGCCGTGGCCGCGGGTGTCGTAGCGCAGCACCTGGAAGTGCCGGGTGAAGGCCGGGATCTGCGCGTCCCACATGTGCAGGTCGGTGCCCAGGGAGTTGGACAGCACCAGCACCGGCGCGCCGGCCGGGCCTTCGAGGAGGTAGTTCAGTTCGCCGTCGGCGAGCTTGACGGTAGGCATCGGGGACTCCGTTGAATCAGGAACGACGCCCGCTCGGGGCGGGCGTCGGGGATTTTGCCAGGAAGATGGGTATCGCTGCGCTCCACCCATCCTACCGGGAGTGACGACCATTCAGACGCGCTCGACAGCCAGCGCAACGCCCTGCCCCACGCCCACGCACATGGTGCACAGGCCGCGCTTGCCGCCGCTTTTTTCCAACTGGTGCACGGCAGTCAGGACCAGGCGGGCGCCGCTGGCGCCCAGCGGGTGGCCGAGGGCGATGGCGCCGCCGTTGGGGTTGACCCGCGCGTCGTCGTCGGCGATGCCCAGTTCGCGGGTGACCGCCAGGCCCTGGGCGGCGAAGGCCTCGTTCAGTTCGATGACGTCGAAGTCGCTCACCGCCAGGTTCAGACGCTCCAGCAGCTTGCGCACCGCCGGCACCGGGCCGATGCCCATCACCCGCGGGGCGACGCCGGCGCTGGCCATGCCCAGCACCTTGGCGCGGGGTTTCAGGCCATGTTTCTTCACCGCCTCGGCGGAAGCCAGGATCAGCGCCACCGAGCCGTCGTTGACGCCCGAGGCGTTGCCGGCGGTGACGGTCTTGTCCGGGCCATTGACCGGCTTGAGCTTGGCCAGGGCTTCGAGAGTGGTGTCCGGGCGCGGGTGCTCGTCGGTGTCGACGACGGTCTCGCCCTTCTTGCCCTTGATCACCACCGGGACGATTTCCTCGGCGAAGTAACCGGCGGCATGGGCGCGCCCGGCCAGTTGCTGGCTGCGCAGGGCGAAGGCGTCCTGGTCGGCGCGGCTGACCTTATAGTCGTCGGCGACGTTGTCAGCGGTCTGCGGCATGGCATCGACGCCGTACTGGGCCTTCATCAGCGGGTTGATGAAGCGCCAGCCGATGGTGGTGTCCTCGATCTTCTGGCCGCGGCCGAAGGCGCTGTCCGCCTTGCCCATCACGTAGGGCGCGCGGGACATGGACTCCACGCCGCCGGCGATGGCCAGCTCGATCTCGCCGCTGGCGATGGCGCGGAAGGCGGTGCCCACCGCGTCCATGCCCGAGGCGCAGAGGCGGTTGAGGGTCACGCCGGGGATGCTCTCCGGCAGGCCGGCCAGCAGCAGCGCCATGCGCGCGACGTTGCGGTTGTCCTCGCCGGCCTGGTTGGCGCAGCCGAGGTAGACCTCGTCCAGCTGCGCCCAGTCGACCTGCGGGTTGCGCTCGACCAGGGCCTTGATCGGGGTGGCCGCCAGGTCGTCGGCGCGCACCGCCGAGAGCGCGCCGCCGAAGCGGCCGATGGGCGTGCGCACGGCGTCGCAGATGTAGACCTCGCGGCTCATTCCTCACCTCCTTGCTGGCCGTGGGCGGCCGCGGTGCGGGCTTCCAGGGCGCGCAGGGCTTGCAGCTCGACCTCGGTGGGCGCCACGGTCTCGACGACCTGCTCGGCGAAGCGGATGGCCCAGCCGGTGTTCTCGATCACCTGCTCGCGGCTCACGCCCGGGTGCAGCGAGGTGACGATGAATTCGTTGCTGCCGGCCTCCGGCTCCATGATGCACAGGTCGGTGATGATCGCCACCGGGCCCTTGCCGGGCAGGCCGAGCTGCTGGCGGTGGTCGCCGCCCTCGCCATGGCCGACCGAGGTGATGAAGGCCAGCTTGTCGACGAAGGTGCGGTGCGACTGCTTGAGGATGATCAGCACTTCCTTGGCCGAACCGGCGATCTCCGGGGCGCCGCCGGCGCCGGGCAGGCGCACCTTCGGCTTGTCGTAGTCGCCGATGACGGTGGTGTTGATGTTGCCGAAGCGGTCGACCTGGGCGGCGCCGAGGAAGCCGACGTCGATGCGCCCGCCCTGCAGCCAGTAGCGGAAGATTTCGCCGGTGGGCACCACGGTGTCGGCGGTTTCGGCCAGCTCGCCGTCGCCGATGGACAGCGGCAGCACGCTGGGCTTGGCGCCGATGGGACCGGATTCGTAGATCAGGACCACGTCCGGCGAGGAAGTCAGGCGCGCCAGGTTGGCGGCCTTGGACGGCAAGCCGATGCCGACGAAGCAGACCGCGCCGTTCTTCAGGCGGCGGGCGGCCGCCACGGTCATCATTTCATTGGTGCTGTAGGCGCTCATCATTTGCCCTCCGCGATTTTCTTCTGGAACTCGGCGAAATCCTTAGTGCCGCGGATGTAGGTGTCGATCCAGGCGGTGAAGGTCTCGCGGTCGCGGGCGATCGGGTCCCAGGCCTGGTAGAAGCGGTTGTCGCGCTCGTAGTAGCCGTGGGCGTAGGACGGGTGCGCGCCGCCGGGCACGTGGCAGACGGCGGACAGCGCCCAGGTCGGCAGCACGCAGGCGTTCATCGGCGCGTTGAGGTCGTCGACGATCTCTTCCACGGTGACGATGCAGCGCTTGGCGGCCAGGGCGGCTTCCTTCTGCACGCCGAGGATGCCCCACAGCAGCACGTTGCCCTTGCGGTCGGCCTTCTGCGCGTGGATCACGGTGACGTCCGGGCGCACCGAGGGCACGGCGGCCAGCTGCTCGCCGGTGAACGGGCAGTTGATGAACCTGATGTTCGGGTTGACCTTCGGCAGGTCGGAGCCGGCGTAGGCGCGCAGCACCGCGAACGGCAGGCCGGAGGCGCCGGCCACATAGGAGTTGGCCAGGTCGGCGTGGCTGTGCTCGTCGATCTCCAGCGGCTGCGGCCAGCCCTTCTCCACCGCGTCGCGCAGGCGGTGCAGCGAGCCCACGCCGGGGTTGCCGCCCCAGGAGAAGGTCAGCTTGCGGGCGCTGCCGGCGCCGATCAGCAGGTCGTAGACCAGGTCGGGAGTCATGCGCACCAGGTGCAGGTCTTTCTTGCCCTGGCGGATGAGTTCGTGGGAAGCGGCGGTGGGGATCAGGTGGGTGAAGCCTTCGAGGGCGACGGTATCGCCGTCGTTCACGAAACGCTCGACCGCTTCGCGCAGGGTCAGGAGTTCAGCCATTGTCGGTCTCGTCTTGGGGTCCAGGGCATCCGTGGATGCCGATGGGCAAGACAGTAGCGCCGGGGCCGGGGGCCAAACAATGCGATTATCGACTATCGGTGCGGTTATCGAACAATTCCAACCTACAGGCCCCTACCGCCCAAACCACGAAAATGACCAGGGACCCGCAGGAGAAACTGTCTTGCAGGCCGCGCCGAGGCGCTGTTCGTAGGATGGGTTGAGCTTGCGAAACCCATGCGGTTGCGCTGATGGGTATCGCTTCGCTCAACACCATCCTACGAAAAGCCATGATCGTTCGTGCGCTAGCGGGCCATGCCCGCGATCGCGCATGGCGCGCTCCTACGGTGGAGGCATATGCCTATCAGCGGTCCTGCTCGCAGTTGATCATCCAGGGCACCCCGAAGCGGTCGGTGAACATGGCGAAGGCGGCGGCCCAGAAGGTCTGCTGCAGTTCCATGGTGACCTGGCCGCCTTCGCTCAGGGCCTCGTAGATGCGCCGGGCTTCTGCCTTGCTGTCCACCTGCAGGGAGACGGACACGCCCTTGGTGCCCTCGTAGGGCATCGGCGGGCAGTTGTCCGAGCCCATCAGCACCTGGTCGCCCACCTCCAGGCGCACGTGCATCACGCGGTCGGCGGCGTCGGCTGGAATCTGCCCCATGTCCGGGGCGTCCTTGAAGCGCATGAGCATCGGCAGCTTGCCGCCGAGCACCTCGGCATAGCGGGTGAAGGCTTGCTCGCAGTTGCCGTCGAAGATCAGGTAGGCCTGGATTTTCATCTGGAGTCTCCTGCCGGCTCAGTCCTGGCCGGCGATGCGGGCGCGCAGGCGTTCTTCCTGCTCGCGCAGTTCCTCGGTGAATTCGGCGCCGAAGTCCTCGGCCTCGAAGACCTGGCGGATCTCGATCTCCGACGGGCCGTCGAAGGGGCTGGGGCAGCGCTTGATCCAGTCGATGCATTCCTGCAGCGAATCGCACTGCAGCAGCCAGAAGCCGGCGATCAGCTCGCGGGTCTCGGCGAAGGGGCCGTCGACGACCGTGCGCGAGGCGCCGTCGAAACGCACCCGGGCGCCCTTCGAGCTGGGCTGCAGGCCTTCGCCGGCGAGCATCACCCCGGCGGCGACCAACTCCTCGTTGAACTTGCCCATGGCCGTCAGCAGCTCTTCCGAGGGCATGACGCCGGCCTCCGAATCCGCGGTGGCCTTGACTATCGCCATGAAGCGCATGGTGGTTCTCCTCTTCTCGTGAAGTCGAGTGGGCCCACTGCCCCGCTCTGCCTGGTAGTCGATGCGCGCGGGGCGCAATCGACAACAGCGCAGACCGTTCGTCGGCAGCGCCTGGGCGGTGGTGGCGGCAAACAGGAAGAACGATAGACAGGCCCGGCGACCGGGCAAGCCGGCGCGACGAACGCACCCGCCAGGCTGGACGCCCGCCGCCCGAGGCCCTAGATTGGCCGGTTCCCGAGAAACCCCGAGCAAGGAGCCCCAGCATGAGCCTGGAATCGGTCCGCGCCTTCTTCGCCGAGAAGGCCCCCGACATCGCCATCATCGAACTGGACACCAGCACCGCCACCGTCGCCCTGGCCGCCGAGGCCCACGGCGTGGAGCCGGGGCGCATCGCCAAGACGCTGTCGCTGCGGGTGGGCGAGCGCACCGTGCTGGTGGTCGCCCGCGGCGACGCCCGCCTGGACAACCGCAAGCTCAAGGAAGCCCTGGGCGGCAAGGCGAAGATGCTCGGCGCCGAGGAAGTGGTGGAACTCACCGGCCACCCGGTGGGTGGCGTCTGCCCCTTCGGCCTGGCCAGCCCGCTGCCGGTGTACTGCGACGTGTCGCTGCGCGCCTTCGACGAAGTGCTGCCGGCTGCCGGCGCCCTGCACAGCGCCGTGCGCATCGCCCCGGAGCGCCTGGCGAGCCTGGTCGAGGCTGATTGGGTGGATGTTTGCCAGGAGCCGGGCTGAGGTCATGTGGGAGTTGAAGGGCGGGAGCATTCGAAGAGCACGAAGAGCGCCCTCTCCCTGAAGGGAGAAAGGACCGTTGGGCAGACGCTAATGTTCTGGAGTCAGCCGGCTAGCACCGTAATTGCCGGCTGAAACCAGGCATCCTCTCGGCACGGACTAGCCCCCTCTCCCTTCAGGGAGAGGGTTGGGGAGAGGGAACAGGGTCAACCCAATACACCGCAGCCACCGGGGAACTCCGTTCGCGAGCAAGCTCGCTCCTACGAAAATGCCGGCGTCGCCAGCGGTTATGCCTCAACGCTCCCGCAAAGCCTCCGCCCGCGCCCGCAGGATGGGCTTGAGCAGGTAGCTGAGGATGCTCTTCTTGCCGGTCATGATGTCCACGCTGGCGACCATCCCGGGGATGATCAGCAGCGGTTTCTCGTCGCTGCCCAGGTGGCTTTTGCGGGTGCGCAGCTTGATCAGGTAGAAGCTGTTGCCGTCCTCGTCGGTGACGGTGTCGGCGCCTATCTGCTCCAGTTCCGCCGGCAGGCCACCGTAGATGGTGTAGTCGTAGGCGGTGAACTTGACCATGGCCTTCTGCCCGGGGTGCAGGAAGGCGATGTCCTGCGGGCGGATGCGCGCTTCCACCAGCAGGGTGTCGTCCAGCGGGACGATTTCCACCAGGTCGCTGCCCGGCTGGATCACCCCGCCGATGGTGTTCACCAGCAGCTGCTTGACGATGCCGCGCACCGGCGAGGTGACCAGGGTGCGATTGACGCGATCCTCCAGGGCCTTGCCGGTAGCCTCGGCCTTGCTCAGGTCGGTGCGCGCCTCGTTGAGTTCCTTGAGCGCGTCGCTGCGGAAGCGCGCGCGGGTCTCGGCGACCTTGCGCTCGACTTCCTTGATCGCCGCCTCGGCGCGGGGGATGGCCAGGCTGGTGGCGTCCAGCTGGCCGCGGTTCTCCACCTCGGCGCGCTTGAGGCGCAGCAGCTCCACCTGGGACATGGCGCCCTGCCCCACCAACGGCGCGGACATGGCGATCTCCTGGCGCAGCAGCTCCAGGCTGTTGCGGTACTGCGCCTGCTTGGAGGCGAACTCGCGCAGCTCCTGCTGCTTCTGCACCAGTTGCTGCTCCAGGCCGGCGACCTCGTCCTTGAGCTGCTGCTGGCGGCTCTGGAACAGCGCCTCCTCGCTGCCGGCCTGGCCCGGGACCTTGGCGCGGACGTCGTCGGGGATGCGCAGCTCGCGGTCCTCCACCTCGGCGGAAAGGCGCTCCACGCGCAGGAACATGGCCAGGCGGTCGGCCTCGGTCTCGCCGACGTTGGACTGGAAGCGCGTCGGGTCCAGGCGCATCAGCGATTCGCCGGCCTGCACCACCTGGCCTTCGTGGACGAAGATCTGCGAAACGATGCCGCCTTCCAGGTTCTGGATCTTCTGCACCTTGGACGAGGGAATCGCCTTGCCTTCGCCGCGGGTCACCTCGTCGATCTCGGCGAAGTGCGCCCACAGGCCGAGGAACAGGGCGAAGCCGACCAGCGCCCAGATGGTCAGGCGCACCACCCGCGGGGCGTCCTCCACCAGGGCCTTGCTGACTTCCGGCAGCGGCTGCCCGGAAAGGTCTTCGCTGCCGCGGAAATAGCCGCGGATGGACTGGCCGAAGAGGCCGAACGGATTAAGCGACACTGATCTGCCCCTTCTTCAATGCGTCCAGCACCACGTCCTTCGGCCCGTCGGCGATGATCCGCCCGCGGTCGACGATCACCAGGCGCTCCACCAGGCTGAGCATGGAGGCGCGGTGGGTGACCAGCAGCAGCGTCTTGTCGGCGATGAGCGGCTGCAGGCGCTGCTTCAGGAGTTCTTCGCCGGCGTTGTCCATGGAGCTGGTCGGCTCGTCGAGCAGCAGGATCGGCGGGTCCAGCAGCAGCGCGCGGGCCAGGGCGACGTTCTGCCGCTGGCCGCCGGAGAGGTTCAGGCCGCGCTCGCCCACCTGCAGTTCATAGCCCTGCGGGTGTAGCCGGGCGAACTCGTGCACCCCGGCCAGTTCGGCGGCGCGCAGCGCCGTCTCGTCGTCGACGTAGCGCGCGCCGGCCACCAGGTTGTCGCGCAGGCTGCCGCTGAACAGGTTGATGTCCTGGGGCAGGTAGCCGATGTTGTGGCGCAGGTCGCTGACGTCCAACTGGCGGGTGTCGACGCCGTCCACCAGCAGGCTGCCGCTGTCGGCGCGGTGCAGGCCGACGATCAGCTTGGCCAGGGAGCTCTTGCCCGAGCCGCTGCGGCCGATGATGCCGACCTTCTCGCCGGGGCGGATCACCAGGTTGATGTCGTGCAGCGCCTCGACCTGCTGGTTCGGGTAAGCGAAGTTCAGCTGGCGCAGCTCGATGCCGCCGCGCAGTTGCTGGCGGCTCAGCGGGCGCTCGCTGCTGTTGCGCTCCTGTTCCAGGGCCATCATCTGGTCGGTGCTGTGCATGGTCAGGCGCGCCTGCTGGTAGCGCTGGATCAGCCCGGAAAGCTGGGTCAGCGGGCCGAGGGCGCGGCCGTTAAGCATGTAGCAGGCGATCAGGCCGCCCATGCTGAGGTCGCCGGCGATGATCAGGTAGACGCCGCCGATGATCATCACCACCCCGGCCAGGGCCTGGATCAGCAACGTCAGGTTCATCGCCAGGCTGGACAGCAGCTTGACGCGCAATTCCAGGCGGCCGAGGGTGCCGATGGTCTGCTCCCACAGGTACTGGCGCTCGCTCTCGGCGTTGTTGACCTTGACCGCGTCGAGCCCGGCGAGGGTCTCAATCAGGCTCGACTGGCGCTCGGCGGCCAGGGCCATGGTGCGGTTCATGGTTTCCACCAGCGGCTTCTGCAGCAGCCAGCCGATGCCGGCGGCCAGCGGGAAGGCCAACAGCGGGACGAACACCAGCGGCCCGCCGATGATGCCGATCACCAGCAGGATCAGCAGGGTGAACGGCAGGTCGATCAGGCTGGTCAGCGTCAGCGAGGCGAGGAAGTCGCGCAGCGTCTGGAACTCGTGGATGTTCTGGGCGAAGCTGCCGACCCGCGCCGGGCGCTGCTTCAGGTCCATGCCGACGATGCGCTCGAAGAGGGTCGCGCTGATGATCAGGTCGGTCTTCTTGCCGGCCAGGTCCAGGCACAGGCCACGCAAGGTCTTGAGCAGCAGGTCGAACAGGTAGGCGCCGCTGATGCCGACGGCCAGCACCCACAGGGTGGCGGCGGCCTGGTTGGGCACCACGCGGTCGTAGACGTTCATCACGAACAGCGGCGCGGCCAGGGCGATGAGGTTGATCAGCAGGCTGGCCGCCACCGCGTCGACGTACAGCCAGCGCGAGCGCAGCAGCGTGTCGCGGAACCAGCGCCGCGCGCGGGGGATCATCTCGCCGTGCTGCAGGTCGTGCTGGTGCTGCGGCTGGGCGAAGAAGGCCTGGCCGGCGTAGTCCTCGGCCAGCAGCTCGCGGGCCACCCGCACCTCGCCGCCGTCGCTCTCGCTGAGCAGCAGGCGCGCCTCGCCGCCAGCGTCCCAGCCCAGCAGCACGGCGCAGCGGCCTTCGCGCAGCAGCAACATGGCCGGCAGCGCGATGGCCGGGATCCGCTCCAGCGGCCGCTGCAGCAGGCGCCCCTGCAAGCCGGCGCGGGCCGCCGCGCGCGGCAGCAGCTCAGCGGACAGGCGCTGCCCGGGCAGCGGCAGGCCGCTGGTGAGCATGGCCCGGCTGGCCGGCTTGCGGTGCAGCGCGCAGAGGCTCAGCAGGCTGTCCAGCAGGGGGTCGTCCAGCAGGACGCGCGGATCACGACTCAAGGGGACTCGGCTGGTTTCCTGATCCACGCGGGGCTACTCCGGGAGGGTTGGGCGCGCGGCCGGCTCAGTTGAGGCCGGGCAGCTGCACCTGGGGTTTGACGTCTTCGCTGGCCACGCTGGCCAGGGGCGCGACCACGCCCTGGCTCTTGAGCAGCTCGCCCAGGGTGGCCTTCACCCGGTACTGGGTGAACAGCTCGGTGTAGCGCAGGTCGACCAGGCGGCGCGAGGCGTTGAACAGTTCGTTCTCGCTGTCCAGCAGGTCCAGCAGGGTGCGTTCGCCGATGCTGAACTGCTTCTGGTAGGCCTCGCGCACGCGGCTGCTGTAGTCCACGTACTGGCGGGCGATGGGCAGCTGATCGCGGGCGTTGGCCAGGGCATTCCAGGCCAGGCCGAGTTCCTCGTTGAGCTGGCGCAGGGCGTTGTTGCGCACGTCCAGGGCCTGGTTGGCCAGGTACGACTTGGACTGCAGCTCGGCCTTGTTGCTGCCGCCGGCGAACAGGTTGTAGCGCATGCGCAGCATGGCCTGCCAATCGTTGTTGTGGCCCGGGTCGCCGGAGAGGTTGTTGTCGGCATTGCGCGACAGCTCGGCGTCGAAGCGCGGGTAGAACGGCGCCTTGGCCGCTTCGTACTGCTTCTCGGCGGCGGCCACGTCGGACTCGGCCGAACGCAGGATCGGGCTGTTCTCCAGCAATTGCCGGCGCGCGTCCTGCAGGTCCTGCGGCAGCAGGCCCGGCAGGCCGGCCGGCTCGCTCAACTCCAGCGGCTCGGCGCCGACCACGCTCAGGTAGTTGGTGCGCGCATCGGCCAGGTTGGTCTGCTCGGTGAGCAGGTTGTTGCGCGCCTGGGCCAGGCGCGCCTCGGCCTGGTCCTGGTCGGCCAGGCGGCCGACGCCGCGGGCGCTGCGCAGGCTGATCTGGTCGTAGATGCGCTGGTGGCTCTTCAGGTTCTCCTCGGCCAGGCGGACCATCTCCTGGCGGCGCAGCACGTCGGTGTAGACCTGCGCCACTTCCAGCCCGGTGCGCTCGGCGGTGCCCAGCAGCGCATAGGCGCGGGAGTTCACCGTGGCCTTCTGGCGGCCCACTTCGCTGGAGGTGGCGAAGCCGTCGAACACCATCTGCCGCAGGCTCAGCGCCGACTCGCCGCGGTTCATGGTCCGCCAGTGGTCGCCCTCGCCGCGGGTGGTGGGGTTGTCGGCGCCCTCGCGGCCATAGCCGGCGGTGAGGTCGACCGAAGGCAGGTAGCCGCCCTGGGCGGCGCGCAGCTGCTGGTCGGCGGCCAGGCGGCTGTTCACCCCGGCCTGGATCTCCGGGTGCACGTCCATGGCGCGCTGCATGGCTTCGTTCAGGGTGGTGGCATGGGCCGGGGCCGCGCAATAGAGCGCGAGAGGCAACAGAGGCACGAAACGCAAACGCATGGTTTGAACATCCTTATCGCAGGGATATGGACAGCGATTCGTGTACCCAGGGGTGGCATCGGAGGACCGGCGAATGCGCTGCACGTGAGGAGGTCACTGGTGCCCGGAACCCCGTTGGAAATTTTTTCGCGGGGCTCTTTGACATCACAGTGACATCGTTTTGCCAATTGTTTAGGATGCCTCGGAAATGGTCAATAGATTGGCATAAACCTAATCGCGAAAACTCATTAAGCCAATTAGTTGACGCCAGTTTTACAGCTCCAATCGACAAGGGAATGCCACCTGGCGCGCCGCAATCACGGCCGCGACCCGGCCGGCACGCCAGCATCCGCCTCAGGGGAGAAGTGCAATGAGCAGCGTCGTCGCAGTGGTGAAAAGCGTCATCGGGCAAGTGCTGGTGGTATCCGCCGAGGGGCAGCGGCGGGTGCTGGTCGAGGGCGACCGCCTGTTCCTAGGCGACCTGGTGCAGACCGGCGACGCCGGCGCGGTGGCCCTGCAATTGCCCGACGGCCGCGTGCTCGACCTGGGCCGCGACAGCCAGCTGAGCGCCAGCGAACTGGCACCCCATGCGCCGGCCCAGCCCGCCGTCACGGCCAGCGCCGAGGAACTGCAGAAAGCCATCGCCGCCGGCGCCGACCCGACCCAGACCCTCGCCCCCACCGCGGCCGGCCCGAGCGCCGGCGCCGGTGGCAGCGGCCCGGCCGGCGGCGGCCACAGCTTCGTGCTGCTGGAGGAAACCGGCGGCCACGTCGACCCGAGCATCGGCTACGCCACCAGCGGCCCGGGCGCTGCCGGCCAGGGCGGCGGCGAACGCCAGCAGGAGCAGGAGCCGAACCTCGCGCCCAGCTTCGTCGACGACCAGGGCAACGCCCTCGCCGGCCTGCAGCTGAGCACCGCCGAGGACACCCTGCTGCAAGGCGCCTTCCAGGCCCGCGACCCGAACGGCGACAGCCTCACCTACTCCCTCGCCCGGGGCCCGGCCAACGGCAGCCTGATCGTCAATGCCGACGGCACCTGGCAGTACCTGCCCAACCCCGACTACAACGGCGCCGACAGCTTCGTGGTGACGGTCACCGACAACCGCGGCGCGTCCAGCAGCCTGACCGTCGACATCGGCGTGAGCGCAGTCAACGACGCCCCGGTGGCCAGCGGCAGCTACGGCGCCACCCTGGTCGACACAGCGGCCAACGACAGCTTCGCCGACATCAAGGGCCAGCTGCAGGCCAGCGACGTCGACGGCGACCAGTTGACCTGGAGCGGCAGCGCCAAGGGCGCCTTCGGCCAGCTCACGGTCAGTCCTGACGGCAGCTACGTCTACGTGGTCGACGCCGCCGCGGTGAACGCCCTGCCGGCAGGCCAGCATCCGCAGGACAGCTTCACCGTCACCGTCCGCGACCCGTCCGGAGCCAGCGATACCCGGGTGATCGACATCGACATCCAGGGCGCCAACGACACGCCGCAGGCCAGCAACGCCCAGGCCCAGGTCACCGAGGACGGGCAACTCACCGGCCAGATCGCCGCCAGCGACCCCGACACCGGCAGCAGCCTGACCTTCAGCGTCGACGGCAAGGCCCCCGCCGGCTTCACCCTGCAGCCCGACGGCAACTGGAGCTTCGACGGCAAGGACCCGGCCTATCAGCACCTGGGCGAAGGCCAGACCCAGGTGATCGTCGTCCCGGTGGTGGTGACCGACGACCAGGGCGCCAGCAGCTCCAGCACCCTGACCATTACCGTCACCGGCACCAATGACGCGCCGGTCGCCCAGGCGGGCAGCGCGACTACCGCCGAGAACGATGTGCTGAATGGCCAGGTTCCGGCTGCTAGCGATGTCGACGGAAGCATCGTCGGCTACCAGCTGACCAACGATGTCGGCGCTGGTAACGGCACACTCACCTTCAACCCCGATGGCAGCTATCGCTTCGATCCGGGCCAGGACTTCGACAGCCTGCCGGCTGGTGTCAGCCGTGACGTCACCTTCACTTACCAGGCCAAGGATGACAGCGGTGCGCTGAGCGATCCGCAGACCATCACCATCACCGTGACCGGCAGCAATGATGCGCCGGTGGCCCAGGCCACCAATGCCGCCGTCAACGAAGACAGTCAGATCAACGGCCAACTGCAGGCCAGCGACGCCGACCAGGGCGCCCAGCTGCAATTCGGCTCCGACAGCCCCCTCCCCGCCGGCTTCACCCTGGACCAGGACGGCAAATGGACCTTCGATGCCAGCAATGCCGCTTACCAGCACTTGGCTGCGGGACAAACCCAGGTCATCAGCATTCCGGTAGTTGTTACCGATGACCAGGGGGCTACCAGTGGCAGTACCCTGACCATCACGGTAACCGGCACCAATGAC